>CAXBEV010000001.1:0-878138 GCA_963974935.1 uncultured Rhodospirillales bacterium
CACGGTGGTGGATTTTTACTCCGGCCAGTGGTGGATTTTTACTCCGGCGTTGACACATCAAGCCTTCCAAGCGGGTCATGGTGGACATCATCTCCTCTCAGGAATGTCTTTCCAAGTCGCTCGCATTTGCAAATGACCTTTTCAACGCCCTCGAGACCGCAGGACATCGGGTGATGCTTGCGCCCAGCCACATCAATTTCAGGCGACATCACATCGACGAGCACGAGCAATCAGTTGAGCAAAAGCGAGATTTTTACAGTCGGCTCTGGGCTCCCTGCCGTCCAACAATCGTCTACATAGGCGAAGTTGCATTCGGCATTACGATTGTCGAAATGTCGGAGAAGGTCCTGCTTCGATATGTGAGGGGCAAGTACGTTCGCGATGCTGACTACGTGCCGCCGAAGCGGCAATCCTATTATGGGGACCGCTCATGGACGACGACGCGTGACATGCCATCTGGCCGGCTGAGGCTGGTTGTCTATTCACCTTACTCCCGGGTCTCATGGGCAACGACGTGGCAGGAAACAAGTAACACGCCGCTCAGCGGCAAAATCGGCACCATCGTCAGAGCGATAGAAAGCCAAGCCAGCGATCTCGTAGATCAACTCGAAGAAGCAGCCCGCCGTGCCGAGACTGCGAACCAAGAATGGTTGGCCGCACAGGAGCGTCGGAAGCGGGAAGAGGACCGTCGCCAGGTCCAGCTGTCAGTTAAGGAAAGCGGAGACCACCTTAACCAGGTCATCCAGCAATGGGGTAGCGTCATAAATGTTGAGCGCTTCCTGGCTGGCGTCGAGAGGCGGATTGCGGAGCTTCCAGATACCGACAGGAAAGCAGCGGCGGAGCGCTTGAGATTAGCCCGCGAATTCCTGGGTAACCAATATCCTCTCAAATTTTTCTTGGCCTGGAAAACTCCAGAAGAGCGCTATCAGCGGAAATACAAAGACCCGGGAACCGACATCGACATCATTCACTGAAGCCCAAATTTTTCCGCGTAGATTATGCCCGCCTCAACTGGCTTTAATCGGCTTCACACAAATAGTCTGGGAATGGGAACGGGTCATCAGAATACCAGCTTTGCATTTCATCGTCGTAATACTGCTCTGCCACTGATCTCAAACTTTCATCCTCAAGGTGACGGATTACAGATTGCGACGAATCTGCACCAAGGCTAAACGCGGCATGTTGCGCTGTTCTCGTCAGGACAAGAGCACCGTAACCGTCATCCCGACGGTAAATCCCATCCTTCTCGCCCATACAGGCTATCTGGTATGCACCGAGGGGGTCTTCCGCAACGAACTTTTGCCGGATTTCTTCGTCATAATTGGAGAGAAAAGCCTCGTCGCGCCTCCGATTCACTTCCGACACCCATCTGTCATAAACGGAACCAATCAAGACTCTTTGCTCAGACCTGCTCATGATGGAATCAAGATGCTCATGTAGCACGAACCGCCAACCGACAATCCCGTATGGGTATGGTCCAGAAAACGGCCCGAAATATTCTCCGGACTCGGGCGCATAACCGGATTTCAGGCTTTCGGCAAAATCTGCGACCTCCTGCCTGTATTCAGTTTCAGACATCAAAACTCGAATAAAATTCAAAGCCGAAAGCTGAACTGACTTTCTGTCGAAAGATGTCCAACTATCCGCCATCAGTTCCATGTAGGCAGCAACGATCATCTTGTCGGTGTTTTCCGAAAACAAAGGCTGCGCTGCCAACCGCTCCATTTCATCGTTATCGGGAACCCAATCATGTGTCTGACGGGTTTCATCCCAGACCATTTTCTTTGTCCGCCCTAACCGAGCGTTGATTCTTTGATGAATGCTGCCGTCCATCCGATATGGATTGCAGCGTTCACCTGCCTCCTGGACAATAAACTTCCTTACGCTGTGGCGGAGATTTCGGAGAGTGCCATAATCTGACGACCATCGGATCGCCGACTGCTCATATGCCGCTCCGTCTGGAAGCAGGCTATAGGCCTTCACGCAAGCATCGAACGCCTCTTGCCGAAGGTTAAGCGAGTTGCCAGCCTCATCCGAAGCCAAGTCCTCATAGTGCTGTTCCGCAGCACTAAGCACATCCGCTTCCTCACTCAAAAAGCGGTAATGCGACGCCTGCCGCGTCGCCAGATCGGACTTCTTGAGTAACAGTCGAGCTTTTTGAAACCAGCCGCCCGGATGATTTGGATCAGCCTCCAGCACTTGTTCAATAAGTGGCTCAGCGACCTCAATGGCTCCCGCAGCCATGTATTGCTCCGCAGCATGGCAAATCGCATCCGGGTCACCATCCTGGAACCTGTCGCTCCATCGAACTTTTTCCAGCGCCTTTGCCATATGCAGCGGAATGATTCGTTTTGGGTCGCTGTCTACACGCGCGATTTGTCCCAGAGACACATCGCCACGAATATCAATCTCTTCGAATGTTTTTCCGGACGTCAGCGCTTCCTTGATGGACGAGAAGCGCGAAGTCGCCTGAGCATATGCGTTCGCCAGGAGTATGATTTCATTCTCCCGCGTTTTTATCATTCTTTCGATATCTCGGCTGTCTCCAGAAATCGCAAGTACAACATCCCGGTTATCGAAGCCGAAACCTATCTTTAGCAAAGCAACATTTTCCAAGACCTTCATTGGTACAGGATGTTGGTATGGAGTTTTACTTTTGGTCGAACCGCTCTCAAAAACGCTCCGAACCAGCCCGACCCACTGATTGAGCAATTCTTTGTCGTCAGGGAGCAATTCCACACGCCGAAGAGCTTCCAATATCCGTTGTCGTACGGAGTTTGCTTGTTCTCTATTTTTTTTCATCATACTCACCCTTACCCCGTTGCGCCGACCAATCTATCGTGCCTGGGAAGATACATTTCTCTGATTGAGCCGCCCTGACATCACGCCGAAAGTTTTTGTAGGCTCGGTAGTCACTCGGCGTCGAAGGAACCGAGAACCTTCGACCAGTCGGGGCAATAAGAACGCCGTGCTTTCTGCCCCTACGGTACCCTCATCCTAATGCCCGCAAGTCTTTTACTAGAGCGTCAATCATTTTGTCTTTGCAGTAATAAGTCATCGCCTTCTCCCGGTCGATGATGTTGGGCGGACAAGACTTGCTTGCCCGCCTAGCCATCTTACTTCTTCGCGTTGCCGTTATTTGTGGCTGCAGCACTTTGTGCCCGGGCTGCAAAGCTGCCAGATGACACCTTACCGCCACCGGCTTTCGCTGTTGACGACTGAATGCGAGAGGCTGCGCTTGCAGTCATCGAAGTCTTTCCAGTTCCACTCGAAGAATTTTTTGCCATAGTATGCGACTCCTTTGATGTTGTTTTTCACTTATGGCTGGTCGGATTTTTCTAAATCTCGCCCGTCCAGTAACAACAGGTAAACGTGTGACTCTCACATGAAAGAAGTTTTTTAGGGGGGGGTGCTTGAGATTAGCGCGCGAATTCCTGGGCAACCAATATCCGCTCGAGTTCTTCTTGGATTGGAAGACACGCGATGAGCGTTACCGGCCTGTGTATTCTGACAGTAACAGCCCCTAGAGAAGTAATCGTATCCGCTTCCCGCTATGGGAACATAAAACCATGATAATTTGCGGACGCACCCGATGTTGTTCCATGTTGTTCCGATCTCAATTGACACGGCGCCGGACACCTGATAGAAAATACCCCCCTACCGGAACAACAAGGAACAACATGATGTCTGATCAGACTTATTCAGCCTCAAAATCCAGATCCAACCGTCCTGGGTGGTCCGTTAGCTTTCGCCATCCACTCCGCAACGATGCTCGCGGAAAGCCAGGTATCAAGATGCGCCGGGGCCTTGGAACAACTGATGAATCTGAAGCTGATCGGCTCGTCGCAGAAATGAATGCCCTCCTCGCTGATCGAGCGTGGTGGAATGCTAACAAGCGCTTTGATGCCGAGCGAAAATTCTCAGCTGCTATCGTGGACGCGTTTTACGACGATATCCAAGCTGGAAGGGAGGACCCCGAGGCCCTCAGAGAAGAACTCATCGCATTGCCAAATGCGGAAGATGGCTATTCAAGAGTCCTTTTCGTGGGAACCACAGGAGCCGGGAAAACCTCTCTACTCCGGCAGCTGATCGGTTCCGATCCGGACAAAGATAGATTTCCATCGACAGCTCCCGCCAAAACGACCATTGCAGACATAGAAGTTGTTCAGGCTGACGGTGACTATCATGCCGCCGTTACTTTCTTCACTGAGTTTCAAGCCCAAGCCAGTATTGAGGAGTGCGTCGTCGATGCATGTCTCGCAAAATTCGACCAGTCACCAATCAATAAGGTCGCAGATAGATTTTTGAATCACCGTGATCAAAAATTTAGACTCAGCTACATTCTTGGCAGCTGGCATAAGACGAACAATCCGGGAGACGATGCAAGTGAGGACGGTGACGAATTTTCCTTCGAGGATGAACCCGAGAAGATTGATCACGAGCAAGAAGATAGCGGCATCACCGCCTCCGATCGATCCAAGAATCGCGAAGTTCTTGAGAGCTTTTTAGGTCAAATTGACACGCTGACAGAGAAGATTGTTAAGCGCCTAGCCAATGACCTGGGCATCGAGCGTGGCAAGCCCATAGGCGCTGATCGCGAAGCTGCTGAGCAGCTGATCGAAGAGAACTTCGAAGCCTATCTGGCCGAGGACGAAAGTTTCCATGAACTGGTTCAAGACGTTCTGGACCGAGTTCGCGAGCGCTTCGACCTCATCGAAGAGGGCATCCTTGAACGGCACCGTTCTGGTTGGCCCAGACGGTGGCAATTCGACACGAGCGACCGAGAACAATTCATAGGTCATATCCGCTGGTTCTCCAGCAACTACTGGCCCCATTTCGGCCGGTTGCTTACCCCTCTGGTAAACGGAATCCGCGTGAAGGGGGCGCTCTTCCCCGCGTTCGCTGAGACTCAACCCCGCCTCGCGTTGATTGATGGCCAAGGCCTCGGGCACACGCCAGATTCCTCATCAAGCGTAACAACACACATTACGAAGCGGTTTGATCGTGTGGACGTGATCCTCTTGGTAGATAACGCTCAGCAGCCGATGCAGGCAGCCCCCCTTTCCGTTCTCCGCTCCGTCGCAGCCAGCGGCCACAGCGAGAAACTAGCCGTGGCATTCACCCATTTTGATCAAATTAAGGGACCGAACCTTCGAACATCTGCCGATAAGCGCGGACATGTTATGGCGTCGGTCCTGAACGCTTTATCCAATCTCCGGGACGTTCTTGGCGCTCCTGTAGTCAAAAGCATAGAGCATGGCATTGACGATAGGTGCTTCATGCTTGGTGGCGTCGATCAAAATCTATCACGACTGCCTGGCCGGGCGGCGGGCTACATGCACGATGAATATGGTTGTCTACTGAAGTTTTGTGAGAAGGCCATTCTTCCTCCGCCGCCGCCAGAGGCATGCCCCATCTATGACCCCACTGGCATCTCCTTCGCCACTCGAGAGGCTGTGTCGAATTTTCAGGGACCCTGGCTTGGCCGGCTCGGTTTAGCAGCGTATGAAGGAGTCAGGAAAGAACACTGGACTCGGGTGAAGGCGCTTAACAGACGCATTGCAGGAGAGCTAGACGATGAATACGACACGCTTCGGCCGGTTGCTGACCTTGTAGCAAGAATGACTGAGTCAGTTTCCCGCTTCCTTGATGAACCCAACAGCTGGACGAGAGAACCTGAAAACGAACAGGAGCGCCAAGCCGCGATCGCTCGGATCCGCAGAGCAGTTTCGTCTGCGATGCATGAGTTGGCGCTTAAGCGCGTCGTGGAGCAGCACCTTGCTGATTGGCGGAGCGCTTACGACCTCCGGGGTGCGGGTTCAACATTCCAGCGAGCCAGAACCATCCGAGGCATCTACGACGAAGCCGCCCCGATCCCGGACGCCGTGATGCCACCGCCATCCAAACAGTTCCTCGCAGAAGTCCGTCGCATAGTGACCAGTGCCATTGAGGCTAGCGGCGGTGAAGTAGGACTCGCCGAATTAAGCTGATTGAGCCAGACCATCGGCGAAGTCCCCGTCTATGGTCACGCCCGATCGGCTTGATAAGGAGAAAAAAATTCGTCAACCTTCAGGGAAACAACCTGAAGGTCGGCGGCGAAACCCACCGTCCCTGCGCCATTCCGACACTCGCCCCGAATCCATGGAAGCAAGAGGGAACGCAGTCGCGCGAAAAGCAGCGCGTTACCAAAGGCTTGTACGGGATTGCCCTGCCCCAAAACCCCTACCCAGGTTTTCGCTCTGACCACACAGAACTACGATGAACTTCGACCTGCTACGTTCAGATTATGAGCCTGATGATAGATCTCTATTCCAAGCATAAATATAGAAGCGTTATTTCACCTTAGAGGCCGACCATTCTCATTTTATAGCTTACAATTCTCAGTTAATGGGAAACGCCACAAAACGACCAAGAGCTGAAAAAATATTTATGAATCATCTTTGGATCGAGATAAATTGTGCTTTAAATAATTAGCTCAACCAGAGTTTTCAAAAATGCTTATCTATGAAATAAACGGCACCAAATATGTTTTCCGGTAACGCTCTTTATATTTTTGTTCTGTTAGGTCACCATAGATTTCTAAGGTCGGAATACACGTGGTGGGGACCATGTGCGGGCTTCCTGACGCGCACGCCATCCATCGACGGCCGCCTGCAGATTCAGCCACACATCTGGGCTTGTTTCGAACACACGCGAGAGTTTGGCCGCAAGGTCCCGGTCGACACGGGCGCTACCCACATTGTTGACAAGCTGACTGATGAACTTCTCGCTGCGGCCGACAGTTCGCGCCAACAACGCTTGCGACACACCGCGCGGCACCAGGAACATGGACTTAAGGATGTGGCCGGGCGGCGTAGGGGCTCTCTGCCGTACGGGGCGCATATCTTCGCTTAATGTCTCTAATGCCATCTTCCTTGCTCCTCAGGGGTCTTCTTCAAGATAAATGGAGTTTCTGGGTTCTGCGCCTCATTCATTTCTCTTCACTTGGGAAATCATACAGGGTCGAAACTAAACGTCTGCTCCTCGTACTGTTCGGCCACAATGGCAGCGCGGCGTAACGCCTCAAACTGCAATGGGTCGTGATCGATACTTGGCCCTTCTTCCGCATTCATCTCCATCATCTGATCGATTTGATGCATTAGAACATGATAATCGGCCTCACTGAGTTTAATGCCGACTTGGCGAAGGGTAGCCTCATCGGTCGCAGAACCGATTATGCTTTGTAATTTTTCCATCGTTACCAACTTTTGGTCACTGCAATTCGATTGAAGTTAGCAAAAACATGCAATTCGCACATCTGCCAATATTGGGCATACGAACCTAGCTGCGAGAGCTGAAGATTTCTCTCCAGTCGGTTTTTCTACAATTGATCATAGCGTCATCATTAACATTCAATAACGACTCGCATCGGAGTTGCCATTGGGCACGTTCTCATTTGAGAACGCGACTGTATATTGCTCAGTGTTCAAACGCTCAACTCTATTAATGCGATTTGCCACAATAGCAGCGAGCTTCTGGTCCCGGCGCGGCACCAATATTTGTGCTGTAGGAAAAATTTAACCCTTAAAGCATACCGTAATTTCTTGCGGGGGGTATATGTTTTCAGTGTATTCAGAAATCAAAGTCGTTCCGGATTTTTGTGCAGGGGAAGTTTTTTCGAGTTGGTTTCGTCGACTCGCTAATGCCCACGGCCTTAATGCGAAAGAGCTTTATTCGTTTTTAATGCCTGGCTCGCAATTGGCCTCATACGACCTTGATCGTCATTCCTGTGATGCGTTGATTGTTGGTCTGTCCAGCAAAGCGCAGATGAATGTAGACACCCTAAACCAATCGATGCTCAGAAAATGGGAAAGCTGTGTTACAGGCTCCGTTGGCCCAAGGGAAAAAATATGGTGGTTGGCTCCGGCAGGGCGAGACGCACGGAAAAGGTCTTTCGGTCAGCAGCTCTGCGTTGAGTGCATAAAAACAGACCAAACACCGTTCTATCGAGATTATTGGCGGCTAGGTTTTGTCACTACTTGCCCGGTGCATGGAAGTAATCTTCTTGATAGATGCGAATGCTGTGGCGAGCCAGTTCAGGTGCTATCCTCCACACAAATCGATCAAGCACACGAGGTGTGTTGGAACTGCGCTCATCACTATGGGAGCCAGGAATCTGCTTATCCCAAGAACTTACACATAGCACGTGCTCAAGCGAGTTTGCTCAGGATTGTTGCCGACAATTGGGCACCTTTGAGGGGGTACGGAAAACTTCATAGCGTCGTATACTTCAGGCTTCTTTATATTTTGATGCGTTTATTGATATCGGGGCGTTATGCAAAGACGTTACGTGAAGCTATCGATATGCATTCCGAGGCATTGCCAATTAGCGGCAAAGACCCGCCGCGTGTTAAGGAGGTTGAACATCTAAATCCGCAATATCGTGGTGCCGAAATTGCCCGCGCATGGTGGCTTACATTGGAATGGCCTAAGCGATTCGTTGACGTCTGTTCGTCTGCCGGTATCACGAGCAGGGATATTCTCAAGGGCAACAAGATCTATCCGTTTCCGCTAGAAAAGGTCGCACATGAGCATCTTTCAAGTCTGTTAGAAGTAGCGAATGCAGATGAGGTTCGAGCAGCAATTAGCTTGCTCAAGAAAAAAGAAATTACCCCTACGCGGATTGAATTGGAAAAACTACTTGGTAAAAAGTTTAGTTGCGAAGTTGAAGGCATTGAGCCAGGTCGCGTGTGTGCGCGGTACGGTTCTAGCCGTTATTGGAAACTTGACGGGGTCTCGCCGGAGATTCGAGAGGCGGCGAAGAAAGCCGCAAAGCTATCCGGAGACAATATAGGGAGTTGGGTAGAAGATACTTTAAGAACCGCGCTTGAACAGCGTGAAAGCAGCTCTTAAGAATCCATGGTTGATGCTTTTCTTCTTTCTTGAGGGGGCACCCAATCAAGATTCTCGATCAACTCTTGTTTGATGATGCCATCGTTATCTAACAAAGCTCTCTCAATCAGCTTACACATAAACTGCCATGCTTCACCTGTGAGCCCGTTGCATTTCGTATGAATAATTGAAAAAGCTTTTTTTCCGACAAGTGTCTCAGGGTTTTTTACTCCTGCTCGAAGAGCAATTTGCCCAAGAAACTCCCCGAAATCTGTGTTTTTAGACCATTTTGGTAGTTTTGCTGGAGTAAATCGTGACCCCCATTGTTGGTCTGTTTGTAGTGCGTTCACAACATAGGGTGTGCCTACTGCGACAATGGATAACTGCAACTCATTGCTCAAATGCTTAAGCACATTCAAATAGACGGTTCGCTGGTTCGCTTTGCCAACAAGCATACTTTGCATCTCATCAACTATGAGCACGCGCGTTTTTAGACTTTCTAGGGTGCGAAGGACCAAATCTTGTTTCCTGGCAATGGTCCAACTGGGTGCAAAGATTGCGTGGGTCTCTCGAAGGATTGCAGAGTAAATTCCGCTGCCATCAGCGGTGGGGGGTGATTGGATATACACGACCGATTGTTGGTTGGAGGTGTCGCCCTTTATTTCTACTTCATCTATCGCACGGACAAATTCTCTAACGAAAGAAGTTTTCCCAGAATTCGCGTCACCCGAGATAACGCAACTTGGAGGACGATCTGTTCTTGGATGATCATAGATTCTTTTAAGTTCACCCATGAGTTTCGTTGCGGCAGGATAATTGATCCAACAAGGCTTCCATATTCGAGCTCTGAGCTCATTCTTCTCATCTGTAAAATCCTGGCCGAACAAGTCACTTTGATTTTCTCGGATGGGATTTTTTGCATTACTGGCTTCCTGCATTAATCTATTTCCCGCCATCTAGGGACTAAGACTACATTTGGAGATTGCTCATCGTCTGCGTCCAAATTCTCAGCTTCGTCAGTATTGTTGACGATTAATCGAGGGCGCTGTTTCGGTTCAGTTTCAAGTCGAACAGCGTTATCCTTTTTTCGTTGCTGCGCGCGCCTAACCGCGGTGGTTTTTTTCTTTGCAGTTGAGACTTCGTGCTCGATGCTATCGTAGGTTCGAAAAATGAGTTCTTCGTCGATCTCAGATTGCCCCTTGTCTCGCAGCCTTTTGATGATGGCTCTAAGTTCCCAAACGGAGATCGACGGATATCCGGTATCGCGATACGGGATTTCAAAATATTCCTCTAGTTCCGGATCGAGGAAATAAATTCGCGAAATATCATGAGGGTCTCGACGCACCGTAAATTTAACATTTTGGCCGCCTTTCTTCACACCGACCCACCGCTGCAAGATCTCAGATGAATAATTGATTCGATCCCAAGTTATGCCAGTTCGCTGAATCGATCTCTCAGCCAATGGAAGAAAGTCCAATGCAAAACGTTCGGGATCCTCTATTGTTGAGATAATGCCGCGGCCAGCTCTCTTGTCAGTCCCATTGATCCCCTCACGCCACTTTGAAAGAGGTGACTGACCAAGACTTGAATGTAACCGTTGATGGTAATCACCAACGATAAACAGCAATAAAATTCGCCGGGCCTCATCGAGCGTAATCGCTGCGCCCTCACGGGGATTGTTAATTCCTTTTTTGAGTATGTTCGAAAATGTCGTACCTGGAAGGCTATGCACACTTGTATTGATTGTGCCCATCATCCGTTCAATATGTGCGCCGTAATTGGGTGTATTTACTGGGCGGTAATCAATGTCGATCTTATGTTCTTCGCATGCCTTGATGATGGTTGCGCTTTTAAAGTCTTTACCATTGTCAAAATGAAGTTTTCGCATCTTCCCCCAGACAGGCCACTCCCCCTCAATACCCAATTTGCTAATCATTACGTCTTTTTCTAAAACGCTATTCCGAATGCACATTCCGACAGAAAACGCACTTGGATGATCTAGAGACAAATACATCCCAGTTATCATTCGGCTGAAGCTATCAATGGCTAACGTTAGCCATGGTCGACTGATGGGTAAGCGGTCCTCATCGTCTACAAGCTCAAGATCAAGTTGCGTGTGATCAATCTGAACGGTCGCCAAAGGAAAATCAGCATCAGGAAATTGACCCTTTACGAGGTCATATTTCTCACGAGAGGCTTTTTTCCCATCTCGTTTTTTACTGACTTCTCTGAGATCAAGCGCCTTGATGCGTTCTCGGATCGTGTTATCTGCTGGCTTCTTCTGATTGGCTTTTTTACACAGTCTCGCCACTTCCTTGATCACAGCTTTTTGGGTGCCACGTTGTTTTGTCAGATATTTTGATTTGATGGCTTCCGTAATAATTTTTTCGACTGATTTCGATAACTTTCCGCCGCGCTTATTTGAGTTATTCGGGACTAAACTACTCAACGTGCCAGTACTCTGGTGTCTGTCGATCCAACGAATTATTGTACGAGTGGCGACATCGAATTTTGCTGCTTGCTCTGCAATTATTTTATGTTTCTTTGTGGGGGTCTCTAGTACCGGCCTGATAACCTCATACCTGAACTTTGCTATTTTCCATTGAGCATCCGTAAAGCTCTCTATTGGACGGGTGGTTTTTTCGCCTTTTTGTTTTCGTTTTTTCAGTTCGCGGATATGTGCTGAGACAATGTCGCCGTCACTTCGAACACGGACTAAAACCTTATCAATATCGGTTTGACTGATAATTTCGCATTCCATACCTCGTAGGTAGAACGTCTCACCAATATTGTATGAAATTGTTAAAGACATATCTCTAAATCACCTTGCGAGGCGGAGCATTGTTTGAGGACAAATCTTTGTATTCAAATCGAAAGTAATTTCTTTATTCGCTACCAAATTCCAAACAACGGGCAGCCCTAAAGCTCGATCCTCTTTGTAAGGCCAAAGAGTTTCGAGGAGTGACTGTAGCTTGACGGGTTGAAGTGAAGAAAGTGTTTCAATGACGAATTGCTTTGTTTCAGCGTCTGTATCTGCGTTCCGAAACATTTGAAGAAAATGTGCATTTTCAAGCCTGGGGCCTCGAATTTCCTTCTCAGTCCAAATCTCAAATTTCCAGCCCTTCTGTGAAGCGAAATCAGATGCTGCCTGAATTTTAGATTTTAGAATGTCTGCAACTCTGTTCGACGGTTTAACTTCCACCAGAAGGGCTTGCTGCCCTGGGCGAGTAACTAGAAAGTCCGGCGTATACTTTCGGGCCTTGCTGTCCTCGTCAGTGTATTCTATCCGAACAGGTTGTTCTTCAATCTGAGCGTTCGGATATTCGAAGCGCATAAGTGCAACAAAATCTGACTCCAGTTTAGACTCGGAAGCTACGGATCGGTGCCCGTTTCGAACCGCACGTCTGCCCGTTACACTGGTATGGCTATTTGGTATCCGGCGAACTGGCATAACCAATTATACCGTATGTGGTAGTATCGTCTATTGTTTTGATGCATATTTATGTGAATGAAAGATTCAGGCGGTATTCAACAAAATGACTGTGCCGTTGCAGCTTAATATCTAGAAGAGTTTCTATAAGGTGTCTTTGATCTGATCTTAATTCTGAATAGCCAGACAAAACGCGAGTCCTCGAGAAAATAGCACGAACAAGTCATTTTTGATGATATATGATTTACGGTCAGCTGGCTTTGGTGGCGAGAAAATTCGTTTGGGAGAAGATCAAATTTGTCACTCGTCTAAGAGAAGGTTCAGTATTATCGCAACCGCCTGATCGACTTGTTTACAATCAGAAAATCGACCGAAGCTAAAACGAATGCACTCCGACGCGAAACTTCGCTCGTGGCCCATGGCTTGAATTACACGGGAAGGTTCGATAGTGCCGGATGAACATGCAGATTGCGTCGAGGCAGCAATAAAGGGTTGTAGCCGAGCCAAAAGATCCGCGGCGTCTTGCCCTGGAAACCGCATGAGCGCATTTCCAGGATGACGTTGCTCGAGTGAGCCGACCAAGCTGGCCAAATTTTTTTCCTTTAGAGATTTGATGAAGCGGTCTCGGATCGCAGCGATACGCTCCCGCTCGAAATTGCCATACTCGGAAACAAGTCGGCAAGCTTCACCAAAGCCTACAATTAGTTCCGTTGGCATAGTGCCGCCCCGACGCCCGCCTTGTTGTCCTGCTCCATAAATCACTGGCGTAATAGATTCGGACATACCCGGTCCTGTCAGCAGCGCCCCAACCCCTTTTGGTCCATAGATCTTATGGGAAGAGACGGTGGCAAAAGCGATGTTGAGATCGAGCAGGTCGATATCTATTGCGAGGGGCGCTTGCGAGAGATCTGCATGGAACAGCACGCCGTTTGTCTGGCATATATCGGAAATGGTCTTGAGATCTGCGATGGCCCCATTCTCATTGTTGACACCGACAATGGATACTAGTGCGGTATTGTCGCTGATCATCGCGCTAAGGCAAACCGGATCCGGGGCGCCACGTTCATCAAGAGGGATGTGTCGAGCCGTCAAATGGCTTTGTGCGGCTTCATTGAGAATCGATCCATGATCTGCTGCGCCGATCAGGAGATCCGTACACTGTGAATGGGCTGCTATCGCCTCTGCGGTGCGTATCGCAACCGTATTAGCTTCGCTCGCGCCCGACGTGAAGATTACGTCATCCCCTTGAAGACCAAAGAGTTTTCCGACTTGATCCGCAGCCATTTTGATCGCTGCGGCGGCACGCCATCCAAGCGTATGATCGGCCGCGTGCGGGTTAGCAAAACACGTAGCTGACGCCACTTGCATAATCTGCATAACACGTTCGTCCATCGGCGTGGATGCCTGATAGTCGAGATAGATGGTTTCTCCAACTTGCATAATACCCTCAGTGCTGGACGATATATCCAGCACCTTGTATAACTTTTTCATGCTGGATGCTATCCCCAGGAGGTCAAATGAGCCCATACGGGTTGAAGAATGAAGAATATCGGCCATGCTTTTCGGGGCATGAGACCTTCCCACTGCGTTACGGGTGGTTGCAGAAAGCTTTTGTCGCGGTCAAGAAGGCAGCATCGCCGAAGGATGCGGTCCATGTCTTTCGTGATCCCGAGTCGATTGCGCGTTTCGGCGTTGGTCGCAACATGGTCGGTGCGATCAGATATTGGGCGACAGGTGCTGGAATCCTTGAAGAAACGAATGAAGGTCTCGAGATCACATGGCTCGGTGATATGCTTTTTGGCGATCAAGGAACGGACCCATATCTCGAGGAAGACGCGTCCCTTTGGCTACTCCATTGGTATATTGCAGGGCGTCCCCGATTAACGTCTGCTTTTTGGCTTTTTAATGAGTTTAGGGGTGGCAGCTTTGTCAGGCAGGACGCAGTTGCCTCTCTGTTAAAGATAGCTCAGGAGTGTACATGGAGCAGGGTTGCCTCAACGACCGTAGACCGGGATATTCAATGCCTGCTCAGAACCTATATCGGAGGTCGCGGCTCAAGCGAGGCGGGAGAGTCGATGCTTGCCGAGCTCGGACTGATACGGCCGGTGGATAAACAGCGCTCGCGCTTGTCGCGAGGGCGCAAGCCAACCCTACCTGACGCAATTTTTCTCTATTGCCTCAATGAGTTCTGGGACAACTTCGCCGCTGGCCAGGCTACGATGTCATTTGAGAACGCCGCATATATGCCGGGTTCTCCGGGACGGGTATTTCTTTTAGATGAAGAGGATATAGTTGATAGGCTTGAGCGGCTTGAAGGCTTTTCCGACAAAACCTTGACCTGGTCCGAAACCGCTGGATTACGGCAGATCATCCGCAACAAGAATCGTTCTAAAAAGCAGGAGCGCTACGCTCTTTACAATGCATTGTTGAGAGATCGCATGCAGGTGGCCGTATGATAAATCCTGTTGCAATCAGACCAAGATTTAGGCGTTCAGTTCGGATTGACACCGATTATGCTACGGCGGCGGCGATTGACGGATTCCATTGCCCGGCGTCGTTCCAAGCAGCTGTGATGTTCATGGCCGCTCATGTGGCGGATACCGAACAAGGCGCTTTTACTTGGACTGGTCCATACGGCGGCGGCAAGTCAAGTCTAGCACTTGCGATTGCGTGTCTTTTTGGGGCTCCCAAGCCTGTTCGTGACAATGCGGCAACCTTGTTTGGCGATAAGGTCATCGAGGCTTTGAAATCCGCACTGCCCTATTTTCCGACACGTTGGGACGTCTTGGCGCTGGTCACAGAACGCCGCTCGATTGCGGTGCAACTTTCTGATCTTTTGGATATTCCCCGCGGATTAAATTCATCCACAATTCTCAAAGAGCTTGAAGGAAGGACAAAAGAGCGCGGCTTACTTATCATTATGGATGAGCTCGGTCGAGGATTGGAGGCTGCTGCGGATGGTGATGGCGACCTCAGTCTTCTCCAGGATATTGCAGAACTTGCGGCCCGCAGCCAAGGAAAGTTGATCTTTCTCGGCATTCTGCACCAAGCCTTTGAGGAATACGCAGAACGGCTTGGTCTCAAGGCCCGGGAATCTTGGGCTAAGATCCAGGGCAGGTTTGTCGACATCTCAATCACCGTTTCGCTCGAAGAGACCATTGAACTAATTGGCGAGGCGCTTGGTCACCAACGCTCGGGTCGCAAGGCGATGTCTCTGGCCGAAGACTGTGTCACGCAGTTACGTCCGGCTCGTAAGAAATCAGAAGCTAAGCGGATGGCCACCAAACTCGCACGAGCAGCGCCGCTTCATCCCCTGACCGCTTGCTTGGTCGGACCAATGTCTCGACGCCGTTTTGGGCAGAACCAGCGGAGCGTTTTTTCGTTTCTTAGTTCGTCCGAGCCTTTCGGTCTTCAGGATGCGCTTACGAAAGAAGCGATCAATGGCTTTTATCCACCTCATCTGCTTTGGAACTACCTGCAGGCCAACTTTGAAGCGGCCATTTTATCTTCGCCGGATGGGCGCCGGTGGACATTGGCACACGACGTTCTTGAGCGATGCGTGGCGCGTGGTGCGAGTGATGTTGAGCAACAAGTTTTAAAGACGATAGCTGTCTTCGAGCTGCTTAAGGATCGGTCTGGTCTTGCTGCTCATGCCGATACAATCGCATTGGCTCTAAATGAGATCGACCGTGCTCAGATTGAAACTGCGTTGGTGCGACTCGAGCAACAATCAGAAATCGTCTTCCGAAAGCATGCGGACATTTATGTGCTTTATGCTGGGTCAGATTTTGATGTTGAGATGCGACTAGCAGAGGTTCTTTCCGAAACGATAGAAACCGATCTCAATTTAGTTCGTGCGTTGGCCGATCTTCAACCAATGCTGGCCAAGCGCCACTATGAAGAAACTGGCGCAATGCGTTGGTTCGAAGTGTCAATCGAGCCGGTCTCCGAGTTGGAGGTTTTTAGTCCACCTAAGTATGCTCAAGACGTAATCGGTCGAATAATCTTCGCTTTGCCCCTGAAAGGTGAAGGTCCGGAAGAGGCCGAAAGCTCCTATAAACGGGCTGTGGGTGCCCACAAGACTTTCCCCTTGATCATCGGCCATCATGCTCATGCCGACAGACTTCTGGTCCTGACAAGGGAACTCGCGGGACTGAACGATCTCGAGGCAAGGTTTCCGGAACTAAGAGGGGATCCCGTTGCTCGGCGAGAAATCGATGCTCGGATTGCTGAGGTTCGTCAGAATCTTGAGGATATGCTGCATGGTTTGATTAGTGAATGTCTTTGGTACGAGGTCGGCCAGGAACCACGACGACTGACCAAACGTTTACTGAACGACCGACTATCAACGCTGGCTGACGAGATATTCTGCGACACTCCACTCATTCGTAATGAGTTGCTGAACTGTTCAGAACCATCCTCGAACGCAGTCAGTGCTCGCACCAAACTCATGAAACGAATGGTGATACGAGCTTCCGATCCAGATCTGGGGTTTGAAGGTAAAAATTACCCTGCCGAACGAGGGCTCTATATTTCACTTCTACAAGAGACAGGGATTCACGCCGGAGGAATGTATCGCGTACCGGCCAAAGGCGACGTGTTGCGCCCCCTATGGCGAGAGGCAGACCGCTTACTTGCGACCTCTGAAGGTGGCATCGTCACCGCGGAAGAAGTGATCCACGCTTGGGGCAAAAGCCCGATTGGGCTGAAAGCTGGCCTCGGCCTCGTGTACGTGGTGGCGTACATTCTTTCCCGTCGTGATAGCGTTGCGGTTTACGGCGAAGGTATCTTTCAGAGCAGTTTCAATGAGCTTTGCGTTGAGTTCCTAGCGCGGTCTGCCAAGGATATTGGCCTGCGCCGTGTAGAGATGGAGGGTTTCATAGGTGACACGCTTGAAGTGCTTGGCGGCTTGTTGAAGCATAGCAAGTCTGCGGAGCCCCTCATCGTTGCGCGTAGCATAATCGGCGAGTTCGATGCGCTTGTCCCTTGGACTGCAAGAACTCAATCACTCTCTCCTCAAACGCTGCGGGTGAGGGAGATCCTCAAGCGAGCAAGTGATCCGAACAAGCTTTTGTTTGAAGATTTGCCGCGCCTGACTGAGCCGCTTACTGATGGCAGTTATGACCCGAATGCAACAGCTGTTCTTCTCAGAGATGCGCTGGCGGAAATGCGAGCGGCTTACCCAAAAGTTCTCGATGAGCTAAAGGATTTGATTTTGAGAGAACTTGATGTGCGCGGCCAGAGCGACTTAGCTTTGAAAGACTTGCGCGATAGAGCAGATAACATTCGGCATATTGGCGGCGATTTGCGTCTGGAGGCTTTTGTCGGGAGGCTGACGCAGTTTCATGGCACGCGCGAGGATATGGAAGGAATTGCTGGAGTGGCGGTCAACAAGTTACCGCGCGACTGGAATGATGGTGACCGAGAGCATGCGGCGGTGGGACTTGTAGGGCTTGCGACGTCTTTTCTCAAAACGGAAACAATAGCCCGAGTAAAGGGACGCAAGAACCGTAGGCATGCGCTCGCCGTGATGTTGGCCAAGGAAGGTATGCCACATTCTCTTTTTCGGGAGTTCGAAGTTTCGGATGTCGACCGGCATGATGTCGAGCGCCTCGCCGCTAGCCTAGACCGCGCGTTGAGCAAGGCTGACCACCAGAGCCCGGAAATTATCCTGGCAGCTTTGATCGAGGTTACGTCCAAATATCTCAATGTAAGCGACGAGCAGCGCGTGGGAGAAGGTGTTTGAGTTCAATTCGTCATGTTCTGGGTCTTTCGGGTGGACGAGATAGTGCCGCACTCGCGATATTCATGCGCCAGCGGCATCCGGAAATTGAGGTGGAATATTTCTTCACAGACACTGGCAAGGAGCTGCCGGAGGTCTATGATTATCTAACTCGTTTGGAAGGTTATCTCGGCAAACCGATACGGCGCCTCAATCCAGATCGGGATTTTGATTTCTGGCTGAAGACTTACAAAAGCTATTTACCCTCGGCGCAATCACGATGGTGCACACGACAATTGAAGCTCCGTCCCTTCGAAAAGTGGGTGCGTGAATTTCTTGAAGCGGGTGAAACGGTAATCTCCTATGTGGCGATCAGAGGCGACGAAGAGTATCGCGAAGGCTATCAGTCCAACAAGGACAAGCTCCTGGTTAGCCTGCCCTTCAAAGAGGCATGTATTGACAAGGCCGGCGTCATCGAAATTCTTGAAGGTGCAGGCTTGGGATTGCCTGACTACTACGAATGGCGCACGCGTAGCGGCTGCACTTTCTGTTTTTTCCAGCAGAAGATCGAATGGGTTCGACTGCTCGAGCGACATCCCGACGCGTTTGAGGAAGCTAAGCGCTATGAAAAAACTGCGATTGAGCACGGTTCACCCTTCACTTGGAGCCAAGGAGAGTCTCTCATAGACCTTGAGCAGCCCGAGCGTCAGGAACAGATTAAGGCGGATCATCAGCGCCGCTTAGAAAGGGTGCGAACACGAATGCAGGTGAATCCATTGAGGCCAGACGCCTCTCTTGATCTTGACGATGTATACGGTGGTGCGGCTAAAGCGTGCCTCACGTGTCATAAGTAATTGTATCAATATTTTCGAATTCTATCTATGGTTCTCGAATGTTTAAGGTAACCGCACGAACCGTCCTAGAATTAGGATCGGAGCTTATCAGTTCCGATGCTATTGCGTTTTACGAGCTGATTAAGAATGGAATAGATGCGGGATCCGAAGACGGCGTGACGATTAAATTCGATATCGCTTTAGGCCGGCGGGACTATCAAGAAACGAAGGCCCAAATCCTCCGAGCAATTGAGTGTCAGGATGATGACGACTCTGGTGAAATTATTGAAATCGAAGAATTTAAGGAGGTGTTGTCTGACAAACTCAACACTGAAGCAGGTGACTTTTGGGATGATGCTAGCGAACTCATTGACGAGTCGGACAGTTACGAAGATTTACTGATTGCACTTGAAAAAATCAACAACTTGAACTCGATAACTATCTCAGACACCGGATCTGGCATGTCTTTAACCGAGCTCAATACCGTGTTTCTTGTTATTGGGACCTCGTCAAGAAAAAGTGAAATAGACTCTGCCGTTGCCAGTGGCGCGTCGCATACGCCATTTCTTGGCGAGAAAGGCATCGGGCGATTGTCGGCCATGAGACTCGGCGATGGTCTCTCCGTCCGGACGGCAAAAGCAACCGACAAGAGCTACAATCTCATCGATATCGATTGGTCCGCCTTCGACGATGCTTCAAAAATGATTGAAGACATCGAAGTCAAACCCAAAAGGGGAAGCAAGAAGGATGAGCCTGATTTCAGCGGCACGGATGTCAAGATTACTAAACTTAACGCAGATTGGAGTGAGAATCGTGTCGATCGTCTGGCGATTGATGACTTCTCACTGCTTGTTAATCCCCTCGGCAAGGTTTCCGGTCAACGCATCGCCGTATTCTGGAACGGAAAACGGGTCAAGATCCGCCGGCTAGAGAAAAGTTTCCTATCGCACGCGAATGCATTGGTTCGCGGCAAATATCGCGTGGTCAACGGCAGCCCGGAACTAGAGCTTAGGATTGAGCTAATCAATATTGGATTTGGGCACCCTAAAGAGGTGAGCATTGAGACCGCCACCGCGGATATTCTGCGCGGTGCGTTAGTTGGCCCCAAAGCGAAACGCCGGAGGATGAACAAACGCGATATTGACTATTCCGCATTATATCGCGTCGGCCCTTTCGATTTCGAACTCTACTGGTTCAATCGATCGATATTGCGCAAGGGTAGATCGACCGGGGAGTATGATGCGCTTCGGAACCTTCTCGATCAATGGATGGGTGTTCGATTATACCGCGATGGTTTCCGAGTCTATCCGTACGGTTCTGAGGATGACGACTGGCTTGAACTCGACAAGACGGCCCTTGCATCCAAAGGCTACGCACTCAATCGAATACAGCTTGTCGGTGAAGTCGAGATCGGTCGGCTGCAAAACCCTCAGCTCATTGATCAAACAAATCGAGAAGGCCTTCGGCAAACGCCTGAAGAGGCGATCCTGAAGGAGACAGTTCAGTTCGCCGTAGAACGTCTTCGAGATGAAATGAACCGTGTCACCCGAGAACAGAAAGACGCTAAAGAACCCTTTATCGCCGACGAAACCAAGACGGCCGACCTCGAGAAGCGGATGAAGACGGCAATCCAGTCAATTCGAAAGGTCGTTCCTTCGGAACATCGAGAGGTTGTCCAAGAGCTCGAGCTGATGCGCGAGGAATTCGCACGGTATACGGCCCAAGCCCGCGAGCGCATTGCCGATATGGAAAAGGATGCTGACCAAATGCTCGCCATGGCGGGTATCGGTTTGATGGTGGAAGTTGTCGCGCACGAACTCACCCGGTCGGCCGAAGATGCACTCGACGTTCTGAATAGCCTGAAACGCAAGACCATACCCGAAGAAATTCGCCGCCGACTTGAAAGTCTGAGAGCTTCAATGACGAGTATCAGCAAGCGGCTGCGAATCCTCGATCCTCTGAGCGTGACCGGAAGGCAGCGCAGAGAGCGTTTTAATCTGGATGAGCTATTGAACGATATCTTGGAAGCTCATGAGGTCCAGTTTGAACGGCATCAGGTTAAACTAAACGTTCTGCTTCCTGCCCGGTCGATCCAGGTATCTGCGGTCAAAGGCATGGTCGTTCAGGTGCTGGAAAATCTGATCTCCAATTCGCTCTATTGGATGGATATCGAAAAACAGCGGAAAATGTCATTTAAGCCAGAGTTGACGATTTTAGTTGAAAACAATCCGCCGCGAATTCGGTTTGCCGACAATGGCCCCGGAATTTCAAAGCAGTACAAGGATCGCGTATTTGATCTCTTCTTCTCATTAAAAGACAAGAGCCGGCGTCGAGGCCTAGGCCTCTACATCGCCCGGGAGGCAGCGGAGCATAATGGTGGCGATCTGATCCTGGCCCCGGACGCACTCAACGACGAAGGGCGTTTTTCTACCTTCGACTATCGGGTGGTGGGAGAAGAGGTTTGAGCGATAGACAGCTAGTACTTGAAGCAGGGATCTGTTCCGCAATCATCGTCGACGATGGGTATGACGAAATTCCCCAGGTGGCGGAGCTCCTCGATGAGGACGGCTGGAATAGCCTGTTTGACGACACGCAGGGCGCCGAAGCAGCGCGCATTGAGGCTTTGTTTCCCGGCTATAATCCTGAGGCCTGGGAAGAGCTAAAGTCCAACCAAGAGTTTGTCGACGCCCTTTGGCAAAATCGGGAAGCTATTCGGGATTTGCTAGGTGAGCTTTTTGACGTCTACGAACAGAAAATACAGGACAACCGCCCCTTCCTGGAGGCAACGGAAGCTGCCCTCAATACACTCGGCATCCCATTTCAGACATGCGGTCGCGATTTTGTAGAGGCCGCTGTCAACGCGGATCTAATCATCATCGACCTCTTCCTCGGCATTCAGCAAGGCGTGAGGGATCGCCAGTTGACCGTCGAGCGGCTCAAAGAGGCAATCACACACCGCGGAAATCGTCCGCTTCCTTCAATAATCCTCATGTCGCAGGTTCCGGGGATACATGATCTGGCGAGAGATTTTCGCCAGGACGCTCAGCTCCACGCTTCAGCCTTCCGGCACATAAGAAAGAGCGATTTATCAAAGCCAGGACGGATGGAAGGGCGGATCCTCACCCTGGCATCGCATCGGTCGGACAGTCAGGCGCTAGCTACCTTCGTGGATACTTGGGAAGCCAAAGCCATCAATGCCGTCCAAGCAGCCGCAGGCACCTTGCGTAAAATTGACATTGATGACTTGCAGCATATTCGGAGCATGTTGCTCCGCTTTGAGGGGCTAAATACGTCCAGCTACATGCTCGATATCTTTGACCGTGTGCTGCAATTTGAAATCGAGTCCCACAGCGCTGTGCTAAGCGCTGCTATTCGGCTCGATGAGATCGCGGATGATCCAGCACCGTTGATGATCTCAAACGATCGCGACACTTATGCAGTTCTGGAACAGACCCTCTTCGTCAACCCAAAACGCCGTGCTCACGCCACTGGTGCTGAGTGGCCAATTGCTTTTGGCGACATCTTAGGGCCAAAGCCTGGAAATCTGGCAAAGCCTCGTGGGTTCTTTTCGGGCCGAACGGATTTAGTATTTTTCGTCGCTTCGCCGGAATGTGATCTGATCCGGAAAGATGGACTGATAACGGCCTTGCTCGTTTCAGGATCGTTGAAAAAAATTGACATGGCCAAGCCCGGCCTTGCCGTGACAGCGAAGACAACTCCTGTGATCACGATGGACGAAGGCCAGCGCTTTCAGGTCGATTGGGATTTTGGTGATCTGCGCACTATTAAGCTGGCTCAGGCGAAACGCTTGCTTCATGCAGATAGCGGTGACGTGTCGATCGTTGCAAGGCTTCGGGAAGGGTCTGCGCTCAACCTGCGCCAGCAGTTACTCAGTAATGTCGGACGGGTTGGTGAACTTGCCCCGCTCCCTAGGTCTTTGAAGTTTCGAGCTGATCTCCATATCCCGCTTCAAAATGGCAGTACGGAGCCGGTCGCCATGCCTGCTGGTGTAACGATCACTGGAAACGTGCTCATCCCAAGAAGAGGGAAGTTTGCTACAGTGATCATTGATTCTAACTGTGAAGACGAACTAACAGAAGTCTTACTGGGTTTGAATCTGACGAATGTTGCTGCGCGGAGTAAATCGATGTTGGAAACCCTTAAGGAACAGACTCGAATCCGACAGATTTTTAGATCCGGATTTCAAGGGATCGACCTTCCACTGAATATACCGCGCGTCGTCGGTTTGCTTAAGCTCGGCGAAGAGCAGCCGGATACGGATGAGAAAAAGCCGAATACTGACAAAGTTGGCACTGTAATAAATAGTTCCGAGCCCGAAAAGGAACTGGGAAACAAAGTGAAGTCGGCTGGCCTTATTCTTCAAATCGTCTTAGATGAGGCGAATTAAACCTTGAACGTAGAAGAATTATTTTGGAAATTTTTTCAGTGCCCCGTCGAGGGTGACGTTCACAGCACCCTTAAAGAGACTGGTCTTTTTAATTCGCCTAAAAACTGGAAACCCTATGGTGGGACTGACAACAACTACGGCGTTGTCGAGAACCAGCAGGCTTCACCGATCCCCGCTCTAGTTGAGAAGATCACAAATGGCATTGACGCAATTTTAGAACGACGTTGTTTGGAAGAAGGAATAGATCCCAAATCCAACAATGCACCGGGGTCTATCCAAGAGGGCGTATCTAGCTTTTTCCCAGATCATAAAAATTGGGACCTCACCGCTCACCGCAAGCAACAGTCCGAGATGTTGCAAATTATTGCAGACGGACCACGCATGGAAACATCGCTGGTCATTTTCGATGAAGGGGTTGGGCAGGCGCCAGAGAATTTTGAGGATACGTTTCTATCACTCCTTCGGGGAAATAAGAATGAAATCCATTTTGTGCAAGGCAAATACAATATGGGCGGTGCCGGCGCGGTCGTGTTCTGCGGTAAGCATCGATATCAGCTTGTCGCCTCCAAGCGTTTCGATGGAAGTTCCGAATTTGGGTTCACGCTTGTTCGCCGCCATCCGCTAACGGCGTCTGAAGAATTAACCCGCAAAAACACCTGGTACGAATATCTCGTGATCGACGGGAAGATTCCTTCTTTTGAGATTTACGAGCTAGACCTGGGACTGGCAAACCGAAAATTTCGAACAGGCAGCATCATCAAGCTCTACTCCTATGACCTGCCATCTGGGTCACGGTCAGTTATATCTCGCGATCTTAATCAGAGTCTGAATGAATATCTTTTTAGCCCAGCACTGCCAATCTTGACCGTCGATACTGAGGCAAGATATCCCGATGATCGGAATCTTGAACGAGACTTCTTTGGCCTGCAGCGACGCCTGGAGGAAGACGACAGTAAATATGTACAGGCTTATTTCTCTGACGAAGTTAACGATGCTGAAATCGGAATCCTGAAGGTTACCTCCTATGTCTTCAATGCAAGAGCCGAAGGAAGGTCGTCAAAAGAGACCCGAAGCACCGTCCAACGCGAGTTCTTTAAAAACGGTATGGTGGTCCTCTTCTCGATGAATGGCCAGGTTCACGGCCATTTGACATCTGAATTTGTTACACGTTCTTTGAAGTTTCCTTTGCTGAAGGATCACCTGCTGATCCATGTCGATTGTACCGAGATCAAGACCAGTGTGCGAAACGAATTGTTCATGGCTTCACGCGACCGTCTAAAGGGAGGTGAAGAGTCGCGCGCGCTACGCAAGCGTTTAACCGCATTGCTCATTGGCGGGCGGCTAAAAGAAATCAATGCGTCACGAAAGGCATCGTTGAACATCGAAGGGAGTGATGCGGAAGATCTTCTTCGCAACATGACTCGACACCTCCCCCTTAAGCAAGATTTGGCAAAACTGTTGAATCAGACCTTTCGATTGGCAGATCAGCGCGACGGAAAACGTCAAACAGCAAAGACAAAGAAAAAAACTGAGACACCAAAACCGGATAAACCGGAGTTTAACCCGCAGCGATTCCCGTCGACGTTCCAAATCGAAGTGAAGGCAAAAGACGAATCCGGACTACCTTTGGTTATGCTTCCGGCTGGGAGTTCCAAAACCATACGATTTTCGACGGATGTCGAAGACCATTATTTCGACCGCGTATCGGAACCTGGCGAATTACGGATTGCGCTCTTGGGGCCCGAGCCATCTGAGAGCGATGGCGGTGATGAGGGGGCGCAACTGACAGATATCAAATCGATCCTCAATGTCGTCAAATCGAGCCCAGCATCCGGCACTATTCGCGTGCATGTCCATGCAACTGATGACTTGGCGGTCGGAGATGTCGTCACCATGCGTGCAGAATTATCGCAGCCGTCTGGCGCTTTGGAACAAGTGTTTATGGTGAAAATTACGGATCCTGAAAACAAGAAGCCTTCCAAAAACCCTGGGGACACACCGGATGACCGTCTCGGTCTGCCTGAACCCGTGATGGTCTACAAAGAACTGCGGGAGGATGGCTCGGAAAAGGTGATGACATGGGAGAAGCTAGACGAAAATGGCATCGATATGTCCCATGAGACGGTGGTTCACCCGCTGGCGGATGAAGATGGGTTGAGTGCTGTATACATTAATATGGATAGTACGGCTTTGCTGAACTACCGCAGTCATTTGAAGACTGAGGAGGCCATTTCGGTCGCAGAGAAACGCTATTTCTCAGCTGTCTATTTTCACACATTATTTTTATTCGCAATCACCAAGAATCGAAAATATTTACTCCATCGCGAGGCCAACGATGCGGAAGATGAACCTGTTGAGTTGACGGAATATATTTCCGATCTGTTCACAAATGCCTACGCTCAGTTCCTCTTAAGCTTTGACACTCAGGAATTGATAAGTGCGTTAGAATCTTGAAAGTTGGCTTGAAGTACCCCTTTGGATCGACCAAGAATTCTTAATCCTAGTCTCTCTTATGAGCTAAGTCAGGTATTGCCATCTCATAACACTAGTCGATTGCTGCAAAAGCCTTAAGCCCGCTAACGCATTGTTATTAAACATAACAGATGTGATATTTTGACAAATTTAAACACTATTTTGACAAAATTAAGTGGTAATTGACAAAATTAACTGAATCTCACAAGTCTCACACAGATTAATTGGTCATCTAGCGAGATGCTCAAAAATAAAATGGCTGGGGCGCTAGGATTCGAACCTAGGAATGCCGATACCAAAAACCGGTGCGTTAGACCACTTCGCCACGCCCCAACCGTTGTGATGTCGGGCGCATTTGTTTGCACACCCTCGAACACGACCGGGAAAATAGTCTAAGCGGACCAGGGCATCAAGCCCGACGTGACGATTTTTGTAGATCGCTGAAATTAAGTCGTTTGCAGCCCTGCAGCCGTAACCCACCAGGTCGGATATGCTTGGCGAACGGCGCTTGCGCAGGCTTCGGCGTCGGCCAAGCTGGCGCACAGGGCAAAGCAGGTGGCGCCGCTGCCGGACATCCGCGCCAACCGGGCACCGGGGGCGCGGCCCAAAACTTCCAATACTACGCCGATTTCGGGGGCAAGGCCGATAGCCGGGGCTTGTAAATCGTTGTGCCGGGCCCGGATAGCGTCGACCAAGGCTTCGATATCGGCGGTTTCCTGCGGCCAGCCGGCGGTCGTTGAAAACGGCGCGGAGCGGGCCTTGAACACGGCAGGCGTCGAGACTTCAACGCCCGGGTTCACCAGCACCATGGCGGTATCCGGGAGGGTTGGGATAGATGCCAAGGTCTCGCCGGTCCCGGTCATCATGGCGGGGTGTGCGGCTAGGCACACCGGCACATCGGCGCCCAGTGACTGCGCAATGCGGCGACACGCGGGCGCGTTGATGTCGATGTTCCAGAGCTGTGCCAGCGCCCTGAGCGTGGCGGCCGCATCGGCCGAACCGCCGCCGATGCCGGATGCGACCGGCAGAATTTTCGTTAACCGGATGTGTGCGCCGGTGCCGATGCTGAATGTCTGTTTGAGCGCGGCAGCGGCGCGCAAAATCAAATTGTCCGCAGGTGTCGGCAATAGGTCTGCAAAAGGCCCGTCATAATCGAGGGTCAACGTACCATCGAGCGATGGCGTCACAGCAATCTCGTCGCCGACATCGGCGAACACGACGACGCTTTCGAGCAAATGGTAGCCGTCGTCGCGCCGGCCCGTGACGTGGAGGGTCAGGTTAATTTTCGCCCGCGCGCGCTCGGATATCGAGGAAGGGTCAGCCGCCATCCGGGGTCGTCTTGATTACCGCGCCGGCTTCTTCGACAAGGCCGTTTTTGAGTTTTTGTTCAATTACGGTCTTGATCTCAGGGTCTGGCCCTAGAACCAGTGCATGATTCCACTGGAACGTCGCTTCCAGATGCCGACCGACGCGCCAATAAGCGTCGCCTAAGTGATCATTGATGACCGGATCTTCGGGGCGCAGTTCAACGGCGCGCTCCAATTCCGGCACCGCGTCGGCATAACGACCGAGCTTGTAATAGATCCAGCCCAGGCTATCGGTGATATAGCCGTCGTGCGGGCGTTTGGCGACGGCGGTCTCAATCATCTTGAGGGCGCGCTCCAAATGTACACCTTGCTCGACCCAGGAATAGCCTAAGTAATTGAGCACCAGGGGTTGATCTTTTTCGAATTCGAGGGCTTTCAGGAAATCTTCTTCGGCGCGCTTCCATTCTTTGGCGCGCTCCAAAACGATGCCGCGGGTATAGAGGATTTGCCAATGCCGAGGCTCTAAGGTGCCAATGCGTTTAACGGCTTCGTCATAAGTGGAAATCGCCTCGGCCCAGCGTTCGGCGCGGCGATAGGCATCGCCAAGTGCGAGGGGTGCATTGAAATCGTCTTTCCAGGCGTCGGTCAAATCCCGCAAGAGCTCAATCGACTCGTCGGTGCGGTTTTCCCGGTCCAGATTCGCGGCAATGCGCAGCTTCGCCGATTTGGAAAACGGGTTGTTGTCGCCGACTGCACGGTAGATATCAATGGCATCGTTAAAGCGATCCAGAGCTTCCAATATTCCGCCGACCGTATAGCGCATGACCGGGAAATCTGGACGCAAATATAGCGCCAATTGGCCGAGCACGAGGGCTGTTTCGTAGCCACCTTGGCGGTTCAGCGATGACGCGATGCCGAATAAAGCTTCGGCGACCCCGTCTTTCGCACTGCCGACCAAAATCGGCGCATCCTTACCGCCAGTGTCCAGGCGTGCCACGTCGACGTCGACGAACTGTGAATTCGGTTGCGCTTGCAAATATAAGTTAAAGGCGGCACGTGCTTCGTCGATCTTGCCTTGGCGCTCATATAGGGTGCCCAAGATACGAGCGCCCCTAAGCGTGGCGCCCCCATCGTCTTTAGTAACGCTGATGTAATAGGTTTCAGCCGCGGCCAAGTCGCCGGACAATTCATGCATCAGGCCGACGTGTAGGTCGTACAACACCCGCGTGCCACCGAGATCACGTAACGGCTTTAAGGCCTCAATACCTTTTTCTTTGCCGTCGGCGGCAAATGTGGCCCACGCGTTCAGCGCCGGCGCGGTAAAGCTGTTCAAGCCTGTACTGTCCAATCCCGACATGCGTTTCTTCAGCGCTGCCCAATCGCCTTTTTTGGCGTCGGCAACGGCAAGCGCCAGAGTTGCGATTGGGGCTTTTTTCTCAATTTCGAGATAGCGGGTCGCCAGCGTTAAGCCGTCATCAATGCGCCCGTCCATCAGGGAAAACAAAAACGTACGACGCAGCAAATTGGGCTCACCGGCGTCTTGTTCGAGCGCGCGCCCTAGGTATTTAATTGCGGCGGGTAGATCGCGCCGTTTTTGTGCAACGTGACCGGCCAGGAAATTTGCCGACAGCGAGCGCACTTCGTCTGCGTTGGATGCGGCTACTGGCACCGTCGTCAGGGTGGCAACGGTGAGCGCCGCAAAGGACGTCATCAGCGCAATGCGTGAACGTGGTCGACGAACCGTAGCCAGCATACAATTTCTCCGCTGAAATATCATCTGTTGAATAGTAGTCACCCTAGATGCCCATGACCAGTGCACGGGCACCGGTTTTACGAGTATTTCTGTATTGCGGCAGGCTATCTTGTGGTCGGCTAGGTGGTCGCCGCGTGCCGATCAAAAGCCAAAACGTGATCGCCACATTCAAAAGATTCCATGCGATGCCGTTCAAAAACGCGATTTGATACGACCAGTCAGGCCAAAAATCTCGCCTGACATCCAGCCGCCGATGGCCAAACTGATAACGGTGGTCATGAGCACCAGAGACACCCGGGTGTCGGCTTCGCTGGCCGGGAAGTACTGCCCGTACGATCTCCGTAACTGGGCACGATCCCGCCCTGTGCGAGCCCGAACAGGCCAGAGACAATATATCCAGAGACAATATATAACGACATATAATGATATAACGACATATAATGTCATCAAGCCGTCGAACGGGATGTAAAAAAGCTAAGGCTACGCATTGCAGGGCAGCCCCCAACATTATCGTGCCGAGCCCACCGATCTTGTCGGCAATCATTCCGGATGCAATCCGGCTAACGATCCCAAGCCCCAACATGACCGACAGCATCTCAGCGCCAACGAGACTGCAAGGCGTCGCCATGCGTAGGCGCCGTCGACATCGTCTGTCCAACTGCCTGTCCGTTGTGCGTCATGGAGCCACCTTTTTTGCGCCGTCACGCTGGTCACGCACCGCGCTGTCAAAATTCTGTCAAAATTTCTGCAGTAATGAGCCTAACGTTCCGAATCAACTGACTTAGATCAATGTTGTCGCCAGTTGGTTCGGCTAGAATTGCACTTCACCTCAAAAAGGGAGAAGAAAGATGACACAACAGGCCAGTGCGAGCCGTTCGTCGGCCGCAAGCAGTCCGGGAAACCGTGCAAAAAAAGATGCTACGGTAGCCAAAGTTACCCAGAAATCTGACGCTGCAAAACGTGGCGTGGTGCCTATGGATTTTGAGCGCTACGTCGATGACTTCTTCGGCAATTGGCAAGCAATGATGAAGTCATTCTTAGATTCAGCACCTGCATTGAGCGCATCTGAAACGGCCCGCCCATCGACTCCGGTCAGCGTGGACGTTTGGCGCGCGCAAGCCGATCGCTATTTTGCTGATCTCAGGCGGCATTGGGCGGATATGGCACGGTTCGCGCCGATCAGCGCATTTTCACCGCAATCAATGCCCGCTGTGCCTCCGGTGTTTGATCTGACGCAAGAAGACGATGCGTACCATGTAAGTGGTGCCGTGCCGGGTATGGATGCGGAAAACGTCACGTTAGAAATCGACGGCAATCTGTTGGTGATAAGCGGCGAGACGTCCGAAGCCAGCGACCAGGAGAAAAATGGCGTTTCCATTCACAGCGCATGCGCTGATTGTTTCTCGCAGCGGATTTTCCTGCCACCTGACGCGATTGCTGACAAAATCGAGGCGAAGGTCGAAAAAGGCATCCTCACGATTACGATGCCGCGCGCTGGCGATTTTCAATCGTCGAAGCGAAAAATTGCGATCAAAAAGTAATCGTCTAAAATTGTCGCTCAGTTTCCTGAATTATTTTGGCGTCGGTCGTGCCCGACGCCATTTTTTTGTTTCATTTTTCATCTAAGGCGGCGGCCCACTTGTATTGTTGTGCCGCTGGGTCACCTCTTGATAACGCTTTTAAGGCACACAATTTTGAGTAAGAATAATAAGGTTGCCGGTGGGTCGGCAGCCGACGCGAAGTTCGAACGCCTAATCAAGGTTTTCAGCGCGTGGTTGGTTTCTGCCCGGCAATGCCCCGGAGATAGCATCGTGAGCGAATCATCAAAGTCAGGACGAAAGCTACGCCTGTTCGCCGTTCTCGTACTTGCCGCCCTCGTCCTTTGGGGGACGCACGACTATTGGGGCGCGCTGTTTGCCACCGCGAATGTCGCGCCCAAAGCCACGTTCGATAAGGCCAAGAAGCCCATCAAAGGCGTGCCGGTCCTCGTGGCGGCTGTAGGCGAAGATCAAGATGCGGTTGTGATTGAGGCCATCGGCACGGCGCGTGCCATCCGCTCGGTGACGCTGTTTCCGCAGGCCGCTGGCGAGATCGTGGAATTTCCCGTGCAGACCGGGGCATCGGTCGAAAAGGATGTGGTGCTGATGCGCCTCGACAGTCGCACCTTAGCATTGAACGTGCGGGTCGCGGAAACCCGGGTGAAAGAAGCGGAAAGCGCGTTGGCACGGGCGAAAAAGCTCAAGGAAAGTAACGTGCGCTCATCGGCAAATGTTGATGACGCGGAAATTATTTTGCAGCGCGCGAAGCTTGAAGTTAGCCAGACCAAAGAAGCGTTTGCAGATCGGACTACCCGCGCACCGTTTGCTGGCATTATTGGCATCCCCAAGGTTGAAATCGGCGACCGGGTGACGACGGCGACCGAAATCATCACCTTGGATGACCGCACGACGTTGTTGGTTGAATTTGAAATTGCCGAGCGTTATTTATCCAGACTGTCGGTCGGGATGCCGCTGACCGCCAGTACGCCTACGTTTCCGGACCAACCCGTCAGCGGGCAGATCGATAAAATCGACAGCCGTGTCGACCCCGTATCGCGGACAGTTTTGGTGCGTGCCGCCTTTCCGAATGGCGAAGATCTGTTGCGCCCCGGCATGTCGTTTTTCGTCAAATTGCCGCTACCGGGCCCGACGCTGGCGAGCGTGCCGGAACTTGCCTTGCAGTGGCAGGACGGCAAAAGCTTTGTGTGGCGCATTCGTGATGGGGCGGCGGAACGCGTTGATGTTACGTCTCGCCGGCGCCTGAACAGCAAGGTTTTGATCGAGGGCGACATTGTACCCGGCGACATTGTGGTCGTTGAAGGCGTGCAGCGCCTGCGCCCAGGTCGTACCGTCGAGATATCCGGGTCGCAGAACCCATAAGTTTAGAGGATTTAAAGGCCAGCCGCTATGTCTGACACGACGCCAAGGTCCGACCAATCCGACGCCATGAACGATTTGCCCGCAATCAGCGTGCGCAGACCGTATCTCGCCATCGTTTTGAATCTGTTGATCATGATCGCCGGTATCGGCGCGATTTTGGGTGTTGAGGTGCGGGAGTTGCCGGACGTCGACCGGCCCATCGTCACCGTGCGGGGCGACTACCCGGGCGCATCACCGGAGACCTTGGACGCCGAGGTCACCAGCGTTGTCGAAGCCGCCGTCGCCCGGGTCAATGGCGTTAAAGAAGTGCGTGCGTCCAGCGAGGAAAATAATTTCCGCATTCGCGTCGTGTTCAGCCCATCGATCAATTTGTCGGACGCCGCAACCGATGTGCGCGAAGCCGTCAGCCGGATCGAGCGGCAACTGCCGGACCGGGTTGAAAACATCACCGTGATCAAAGCTGACGCTGACGCCAGCCCGATTGTCTCGCTCGCAGTGTGGAGTGACCGAATACAGATCGATGATCTGACACGTATCGTCGAAGATCAGGTGATCCCGGAATTGACGGCAGTCGAAGGGGTCGCTGACGTTAACTTGTTCGGCGATCAAGAGCGCGTGCTTCGGGTTAAGCTAAACCCGCTGCGCCTCGCCAGCTATGGGCTGTCGGTGGCTGACGTTGTTAAGGTGATGCAGAACGCGCGCTACGACGTGCCGGCGGGTAGCTTCAAATCCGACGAACAGGAAGTGTTGGTGCGTGCCAACGCGTCCGTCACTGACCCGGCGCAGATCGAAGAGCTTTTTATTCGCGAGCCGGTTCGGATCGGCGACGTCGCGACCGTGTTTTATGCACCTGCCGAAGCCGAGAGTTGGGTGCGCTTGAACGGCCGGCAAGTGATTAGCCTAGGCGTCGTCCGCCAAGCGAGTTCGAACACCATCGCCATTGCCGAAGGGGTCGACAGGGCGGTGCTGCGCTTGGCGGAACGATTGCCGCATATTTCGATTGAAAAGATTTCCGATGACTCGCTGTTTATCAAGAGTTCGATCACCGAGCTTTTGACCACACTTGCCTTCACTATTGTCATCGTTGTTTTGGTGATCGTGCTGTTCACCGGACAATTGCGCGCCTCGATCATTCCGACCGTGGCGATTCCTGTGGCATTGATCGGCTCAATGGCGGCGGTGTGGCTGCTTGGCTTCTCGATCAACCTTGTGACCTTGTTGGCGATGGTGTTGGCAACCGGCGTCGTGGTCGACGATGCGATCGTGGTATTGGAAAATATCCAACGTCTGCGCGCCAAAGGCCTTAAGACCCGTGCGGCTGCCGTGCTCGGCACCCGCCAAGTATTCTTTGCGGTGCTGGCGACGACGGCGACGCTGGTGTCGGTGTTCGTGCCAATCTCGTTCTTGCCGTCTGAAGCAGGGAAGCTGTTTCAGGAATTCGGTTTTGTGCTGGCGGTCACCGTCGCGATTTCATCGTTTGTTGCGTTGAGCTTGGTGCCGATGCTGGTCTCGAAACTGCCGAACCGAGAAGTCGGCGAAGCCAAAGGCGTGTTCCGCCATCTTGTGCGCCTCGGTAACATATTGGTGGGCGTCTACACGGTGCCGCTTGATTTTATGCTGCGCCGCCCGTTGGTGGTCGCGCTGTTTTGTTTCGGTGTGATCGCCGCTGCGTACATGACCTACGGTACGCTCGACGAAGAACTGGTGCCCGAAGAAGATCGTGGCAAAGTCACCGTGCGTCTGACCGGGCCGGACGGGGTCGGGCTTGCGTACACGGACCGCCAAGTCGAAGCGGTGGAAAAAATCCTCCAGCCCTATGTTGATCAAGGTGTTGTCCAGCGGCTTTATACGATCACCGGACGCTATGATCTGAACCGCGGACAAGTCGATGCACCGCTGATCGATTGGTCGGCGCGCGTACTCAGCGAAGGTGAGATCGCGTCTGCGGTGAACAAAAAACTTAGTGGCTTGCCGGGTGCCCAAGCGCGGGTGCGGCGCGCCAACAGCCTCAATCTACGCAGCGCCGACGGTGGCCTTGAAATCGCGCTGCTCGGCGCCAATTACAGCACCATCTTTGCCGCCACCAATACCTTCGTGCGGCAGATCGAAGAGGCCTATCCCTGGATCAATAATATGCGGGTCGAATTCCGCGCCACGCAGCCGGAACTGTCCATCGACATTGACCGTCAGCGCGCGACGGATCTGGGCGTTAATATTGATGACCTTGCTGTCACCATTCAGGTGCTGGTTGACGAGTTCGAGGTCGCGGAATTGACTGTCGACGATCAATCTGTGCCGATCATGTTACAGGCCACTGAGGGCGCCGTGAAACAGCCCGGCGACATCGCAAACTTGTATGTCAGCGCGATTGATGGACGTTTGGTGCCATTGACCCAGTTGGTGACGTTCACGGAAAGCTCGGTCGCCGCTGAATTGGACCGCCATGCGCAACGTCGCGCCATCGAAGTCGATGCGGACATCGCCGCTGGATATTCGCTCCGCGACGGCATTGATGCGGTGCGGGCACTGGCCCGTGAAAAACTGGACCCGGAAGTCAGCCTCATTTTCTTAGGCGAGGCCAAGGCGCTGAACGAGACTTCACATGATTTGGCGATCACTTACATGATCGCAATCGTCGTCGTATTCTTGGTGCTGGTGGCGCAATTTGAAAGTGTGACCAGTGCGCTGGTCGTAATGATGACGGTGCCGTTCGGCATTTGCGCGGCGGTCTTTGCGCTCAAGTTTTCCGGGACGTCGATCAACATTTATTCGCAAATCGGCGTATTGATGCTGATTGGCATCATGGCCAAGAACGCCATTCTGATGGTCGAGTTTGCCGACCAGTTGCGTGAACAAGGGTTCTCACCCCTGGAGGCTGCCAGACGCGCATCGCTGGTGCGGTTGCGCCCGATCATGATGACCATGGTATCGACCGTGTTCGCCGGCCTGCCGCTGATTTTGGGGTCGGGTGCCGGTGCGGAAGCCCGGACCGCGATTGGTTGGGTGATCTTCGGCGGGCTTGGGCTTGCTGGGATGGTAACGCTGTTTTTAGCGCCGGTTTTGTATTCACGGATCGCCGGCTTTTCCAAGCCGCGCAGCGAAACAGGCGCGGCCCTCGCAGACGAATTGCGCGATGCAGATGTACGTGAGATGCCCGCTGAATAAAATTTCAAAAGCACACCGGCAGGACCCGTCGGCCCTGCCGGATTTTAAGCACTTTTAGGCGTCGTCGTTCGGTGCTGCGGCAGCGTCGGCATCAAGGCCGAAAACGGCTCCCGTGCGGCGCGGCTCAATCGGCTGCAACTCACTTTTGTCATCATTTGCCCATTCGGCGATCTGGACCACCTCGGCATGGTTGCCGGTGATGGTTTCCTCGACGGCGACGGCTTCGAGCACATGCAGACCGTTTTGGTCAGCATAAAACGTATGCTCGCCAAATACATTGACCAACGCTTCGTTTGCCGGATTGTCATGGGGAATGGGAATGGCACCGGTCTGAGCCTCAATGGCCTCGACCTGAACAGTGTTCAGTTTCATGGGAATCCTTATTTTTTCGTTCGGACAATATATACGCCGTATGCGTTTTGATGTCCTTGGATCGCGTAGTTTGACGCGTGACCTTGCCTAAGCCTCGCAAATCACGCGCACGAGTTCAAGAGGACCTTAGATAGGAACCTTACATATTCGGATAGTTGGGGCCGCCGCCACCTTCGGGGACCACCCAATTGATGTTCTGCGTCGGGTCTTTGATGTCACAGGTTTTGCAATGCACGCAGTTCTGCGCGTTGATTTGCAGCCGCATCGCGTCACCGCCTTTGTCTTCGTCGGCAACGTATTCGTAGACGCCCGCCGGACAAAAACGCGCCTCGGGCCCATCATAGACCGCATAGTTCGTCGCTACCGGCACCGAGGCGTCTTTTAGCGTCAGATGCACCGGCTGGTCTTCTTCGTGATTGGTATTCGAAAACGAGACGCTGGTCAGCTTGTCAAAAGTGATCTCACCGTCCGGTTTCGGATAGTCGATCTTCGGCATGTCTTTCGCCGGTTTGATCTGATCGTGGTCGGTGTGATGACCGAACGTCCAGGGTAGCAAGAAGCCCAGGCCCAATTGGTTCATCCACATATCGAACCCGGCATAAATGGTGCCGAGCTTGATGCCGAATTTTGTTAATGCCGGGCGGGCGTTTCGGACTTTGTGCAGATCTTTATAGACCCAGGAATCACGGAACGCGGGCTCGTAATCGCCAAGTTCGTCATGGCCGCGCCCGTCTTTGATCGCTTTGAAAGCACTTTCGGCCGCCAGCATGCCGGTCTTCATGGCGTTATGCGAGCCTTTGATGCGGGGCACGTTGACGAAACCTGCGGCACACCCGGTCAGACACCCACCCGGAAACGCCAGCTTCGGCACCGACTGCAGACCGCCTTCGTTAATGGCCCGTGCCCCATAGGCCACCCGGCGCCCGCCTTCGAGCATCGGCTTGATTGACGGGTGCGTTTTAAAGCGCTGCATTTCTTCGTAGGGCGACAGGTACGGGTTTTCGTAATCCAGCGTGACCACGAAGCCGATCGCGATCTGATTGTTTTCCTGATGATAGATAAAGCCCCCCCCCGCACAGTCGGTCAGCGGCCACCCTTGGGTGTGGATGACGGTGCCTTCTTTATGCTGTTCGGCCGGCACGTCCCAAAGTTCTTTGATACCGATGCCGTAGGTTTGCGGTTCACGTCCGTCGGTAAGGTTGAATTTTTCCAAAAGTGTTTTCGACAGATGTCCCCGGCAGCCCTCGGCAAAGAACGTATATTTGGCATGTAGTTCCATGCCGGGCTCGAAGCCCGTGCCTGGTTTGCCGTCTTTGCCCCGCCCCATGTCGCCGGTTGCGATGCCTTTGACGGCACCGTCGTCGTTGAATAACACTTCAGCAGCCGCGAAACCCGGGTAAACCTCGACCCCCATCGCTTCCGCCTGCTCGGCCAGCCAGCGCACTAAGTTGCCGAGTGACAGCGTGTTGCAGCCCTTGTTGCCCATCAGTGGCGGCAGGACGAAGTGTGGCATTGAAGACTTGCCGGACTCCGACAAAACCCAATGTTGGTTGTCGGTCACCGGCACGCCCATGGGCGCGCCTTTTTCTTTCCAATCAGGAATCAGTTCGTTGAGTGCAGTCGGGTCAACGACAGCGCCCGATAGAATGTGCGCACCGACTTCAGAGCCCTTTTCGACGACGCAGACAGTCAGTTCGTGCTCGTTTTCTTGAGACAACTGCATCAAGCGGATCGCGGCGGAAAGGCCGGACGGACCGGCGCCAACGATTACCACATCGAATTCCATGCTTTCGCGTTCGATGGCGTCCATCTGTTCAGCGTCGTCGTTCATAGTGGCCTCGTCGGTTATGGGGGCGATGTTGAATGATTGTGCGTTTTATATCATGGGATTGTCACTGTTTCACGGGACAAATCCGAAGCCGCTTCGATTGAATACGCCGTTTGTATCAACGGTCCTGGCACAAGGGGCTGCAAATGCTATGATCCGCCGATGATGACGGCACACGACATACATGCGGTTTTGCAGTGGCATATTGATGCCGGCTGCGATGAAACCATCGGTGATGAGCCGATCAACCGGTTTGAAGTCCCAGCGTATGTGCCTGCGCAAGTGCAGGCAACGCCTGACGCTTCTGCGGCAACGCGCGCTCAGGCTGCTGCACCTGGGATCACACGGGGTGCCAAAGTTGATCCAAAAGACGTCGACAACAATCGCCAAGTGCAAACCGCGGTGGCGTTGGCTGCGGCGGCTGAAAGTGTCGATGCGCTGCGCACAGCCTTGGATTCGTTCGATGGCTGCCAGCTTAAAAGCAATGCAACAAATCTGGTGTTTGCCGACGGCGCGACGGATGCCCGGGTGATGATCGTCGGCAATGCGCCTCGGGGCGACGAAGATCGCCAAGGTCGCCCCTTCGTGGGCGCCGGCGGGCAATTCTTGGAAACGATGCTGCAAAGTATCGGGCTTGGTCGCACCGACGTTCTGTTCGCGAACACGGTGTTTTGGCGACCGCCCGGCAATCGCACGCCGACGCCGCAAGAAGTGACCGTCTGCCGACCGTTTATTGAGCGTTTGATTGAACTCGTCGACCCCGCCATTCTGATTTGTATTGGCGCACCTGCAGCGCATTCGCTTTTAGGTGCAACGCAGGGGATCGGGCGCCTGCGCGGCAAATGGTTTGAATTTCAGACACCGACTTTATCGCATCCGATTGCCGCGACCGCCTTGTACAGCCCGGACTATCTGGTCAAAACGCCGCTCGCAAAGCGGGACGCTTGGCAAGACCTCCGAATGATCAGACGCAAACTCGCGGAGACAAACGTATGAAAGCTGCCGACCGCAAGGCGATCCATATGACCACGGCGTACGTTGTCGCTTTGGGCTCCAAGGACACACGGACCAAAATCGGTTCCGTGGTGATTGGACCGGATAACGAAATTCGCTCGACTGGCTACAATGGTTTTCCGCGCGGCTTGGATGATGATCTGGAAGAGCGCCAAGCCAAGCCGGAAAAGGATTACTGGTTTGAGCATGCCGAGCGTAATGCGATCTTTAACGCGGTCCGCATTGGCGTATCGCTCAGGGATTGTGTGATGTTCACCCAACGCACACCGTGTGAAGCCTGTGCGCGGGCGATTGTGCAGGCCGGTATTTCCAAGGTCGTGATCCATAAAAAATGGGCCGATGACGCCCGTGATTCCCATCCCAGGTCCCGTGATATGTTCAACGAATGCGGCGTCGATCTTGAAGAATGGGACGGCGATATCCTTACCCCTATCGGCTGGTGCCGGGGCGAAGCGATCTAAGCTCCGATAGCGGCTCTCTTTACTTTCACAACGACGTGACCGGACGTGATTTCCCGCGCTCCGCGTCGGCTGGCATATACGTGTGTGCGACCGACGCGGTCGTAGGGATTTTTGTCTATTCACTGTTTATGGGAGACCCATGATGAAACGTAGCTTTACCACCGCCGCCATCGTCGCCGGCGCACTCGCCACCGCTGGTGCGGCAACGCTCTCGACGCCATCTTTCGCCGCTGAAAACGTCAAATGCTTTGGCGTAGCCAAGGCCGGTCAGAATGATTGCGCCGCCGGTCCCGGCACCACATGCGCCGGGACTGCGAAACTCGATTATCAGGGCAACGCCTGGAAACTGGTCCCTAAAGGGTCCTGCGAAACTGCTGAGTTGCCGGGTGATCGCAAAGGCTCGCTTGAGCCGTTGAAGCGCGACCTGCCGAGTTAAGCAGGCCTATGCATCGGGCTGGGGGGATGACCGTGATCGCTCAACATTCATCGCATGTGCAAGGTGTCGGTGTCGGCTTTAAGGCCGAGCATTTCACTGACATTTTGGAAAGTCGACCCGACGTCGGGTTTTTCGAAGTGCATGCAGAGAATTATATGGGCGACGGCGGCCCCCCTCATGCCCGGTTGCGTCGACTGCGTGAAGATTATGCTCTGTCGGTGCATGGGGTTGGCCTTTCCATCGGCGGCGCAGATGCGCTCGACGTTGATCACCTGAAGCGCCTTCATACGGTCGTGCAATGCTATCAACCTGCGCTGGTGTCCGAGCATTTGGCATGGTCCAGCCATCAAGATCGCTATTACAATGATCTTCTGGCACTGCCTTACACCACCGAAACCCTTACCAACGTGACAGCGCATATCGATCAAGTGCAGTCGACGTTGGGGCGGACGATTCTATTAGAAAATCCATCCTCCTATGTGCACTTTGACGCCAGCACGTGGCACGAAGCCGACTTCATTGCCGAAGTTGTTGCGCGGAGCGGCTGTGGTTTGCTGTTGGACGTCAATAATGTCTACGTCACCGCTGTTAATCATGGATTGGATGCGAAAGACTACATTGACCGATTGCCGTTACACCGTGTCGGTGAAATTCATGTGGCCGGCCACGCCGAGGCCGCAGACGGCGACGGTGTGCCGTTTTTGATCGATGCCCATGACCGTGCCGTTGCGGATCAAGTGTTGGCGTTGTATCGGTCGATTTTACCCAAGATTGGCGTGCAGCCGTTATTGCTGGAGTGGGATAACGATGTCCCGGTCTGGTCAGCCTTGCTGGCAGAGGCGCACCGCATTGATACGATCCGCGCCGGCACAAAAGTTTCGCAGGCGCGCCATGTGGCCTGACGTTCAACAAAGTTTTGCCGCTACCTTGCTGCGCCCGCAGCAACCGTGCCCGGACGGCATCAATGCTGGTTCGTCGCGGTTCGAAGTCTATCGAAATAATGTGATGGTCGGGTTGCGGCGTGCGCTTGAAGACGCATTCCCGGTCGTCCGCACGTTGGTCGGCGACGACTTTTTTGCGGCGATGGCGCAGGCGTTTATCCGCGCGCATCCGCCGATCTCGCCTGTGTTGCTCCGGTACGGTACGGACTTTGATGCTTTTATTCGAAGTTTTGAGCCCGCTGAAAGCGTACCTTATCTCGCCGATGTTGCACGCCTAGAGCAGGTTTGGCTTGCTGCCTATCACGCCGCAGATCGTGCGCCGCTGACGATCCATGCGCTCGCAGACGTGCCCGAAGCGGCCTTGGACACCCTGCAACTTCGCCCGCATCCGTCGCTTCAGATGTTCTATGCGGGCCATCCCGCCGTTTCGATTTGGCAAGCGCATCAAGGGCCTGGGCCGGTAAATCTGCAGGGTCTGCCCGATGGCCCCGAGCATGCCATGATTGTGCGCCCGGATTTGGACGTCGCTGTGATTCAACTCCAAAGTGCTGCCTTCAAATTGGCCGCATCGATGTTTGCCGGCGTGCCGTTGGGAAACGCGCTGGAGGCTGTCGATGTCGGTGCCCTCGACCCGTCTACAGTACTTTTTGACCTTTTTGCCGCCGGCGCTGTCGCTGGCTTGGATTATGACGATAACGCCACAGGAGATACGCCGTCATGAGTATCGTTCGAAGCCTGATCAGCTTACATGATCGCGTGTTCAACAGTATTGAGGCCCTATTCGGCGGATGGTTTCTGGGCTTTGCCGCCAGATTTGTTTTTGCCGCCGTGCTGCTGATGTTCTTCCTCAACTCAGCGGCGACCAAAGTCGGCGCCGGTGTGCCTGGGATGTTTATTCCAGGTGTCGGTGCTTATGCGCAAATTCTGCCGCCGATTGCCGAAGCTGCCGGCTATGATCCGAGCCAGATCGCATTGTTCCCTTGGAAAATTTTGGTGCTCGCCGGGACCTATGCGGAATTTATCATTCCGATCTTCTTGGTCGTAGGCCTGTTCACACGGCTGTCCAGCTTGGCGATGATCGGCTTTATCGTCGTGATGAGTTTCGTCGACATTCAGTTCCACGGCGCGGATGCGGCGACGATTGGCGCCTGGTTCGATAGTGTGCACAATTCAGCGATCTCGGATCAGCGGTTGTTGTGGCTGTTTCCGTTGGTCTATCTGCTGATCAAGGGGGCCGGGCCGCTGTCGTTGGATGGGCTGATCACGAAGCGGAACTAGCAGTCTATCATTGGCTCAGCGCGATCAGCACCACCGACGGCACCACCAGCGCAATCGCCACAAACAGCTGTGGGCTCAGCGTCTCACGGCGAAAAATGAAGATGCTCAGCAAAAGTGAAAAGATCGGCGAGGCGGCGACAATCGGGATCACCGTGATGATGTCGCCTTGCAGTAGCGCCATGTTCAGTGCCAGCACGGCGATGCCGAAAAAGAACCCGGCGATCAAAAACCAATAGGGACCAGGCGTCGCCGGATCAATCGGCGAAGTCTTGCGGGTTGCCAGCCATAAGCCGCCGGTTACCGCGAACGAAACGGTTGAGCCCACGAGGCCGGCGAAATAGGGATCGGGAATCGTCTCCATACCGATCTTCGTCATGGCGTGCGCGCCCGAACGAATCATCGCCGCTGCAATTGGTAGGCCGAGCGCCCACAACGGCCAGGTGCTGGGTATTTTTTTGTTGCGACGTGTCAGCGCAAAGATCGCCAACATAATGCCGAACGTGCCGAGCGCGATTTGCCACGTCAGCATCTCGCCCAACAGCAATATCCCAAGCCCGGCGCCGAATAGCGGCGAGGTCGCACTGAGCGCCGTGGTCAGCGTCGGCCCCACGTGTCGGATCGCGGCCACCGAAAGGTTGGCCGACAACGCCGGGCGCACCAGACCGACCATGGCAAAGATCAACACCGTGATTTCTAAAAAGTATTCCGGTACCAATACCCATGGGGCAACCAGCCAATACACCAAGCAATTGGTGCCGATGGACAGCATCGTGCCCGGCCTGGATGATAACGTCTGCAAGCCGATATGTTGCAGCTGCCCCCCAAATGCGAACATGAACGCAGCGGTCAGGGCCAGCGCATAAGGCGGAATGTCGGTGGGCACTCAAATTCTCCGGGATGGCGTCGCGTCTTCGTGATTTTGCGATTGTGCGGTTATCGGTCACCATGGGGCAAGACAATCGACGGCTGACGACGTTTGTATTTTGAGGGAGTTTTCAAATGACCGAGAAACCGACCGCATTGATCGTTGGCGTCGGCGCGGGGCTAAGCGCTTCATTGGCGCGGAAAGCCCGGGCCGAGGGCCTGATGCCGCTGCTGGCGGCGCGCAACATCGACAAGCTCAAGCCGCTGCTGGACGAAGTCGGCGGTGCCGCGCAAATCTGCGATGTGAGCAATCCGACCCAGGTGACGGCGTTGTTCGACTGGGCCGAGGGATTCGGCGGCGCCCCTGAATTGGTGGTCTATAATCCATCCGCTCGCATGCGCGGCCCCATCGAAGAGCTTGATCCCGACGCTGTGTTGCAGGCGATCACGATCACGGCCTATGGCGGTTTCTTGGTCGGCCAAGCGGCGGCAAAAGTCATGCTGCCGCGGGGCACGGGCTCGATCCTATTTACAGGCGCATCTGCCAGCGTGAAGGGCTACGTCAATTCGTCGGTGTTCGCGATGGGTAAGTTCGGACTGCGCGGGCTGGCGCAAAGCATGGCCCGCGAACTGGCGCCCAAAGGCATCCATGTCGGCCACTTTATCATCGACGGCGGCATCGGCGAGAGCGATGATCTCGCCAACCCGAACCGCCTGCATCCGGACCATATCGCCGAGTCGTACTTCCATCTGCACAATCAACAGCGCTCTGCTTGGACGTGGGAAATGGAGCTCAGACCGTTCGTTGAGAAATTCTGACTCATTGTTACGCATTTTATAAAAACCCTATGATTCTTGCGGCGATTCACGGAAACGGGTATAGACGTTGCTTGGATCAAGGGGGGCTCGTTTTTTGACGATACCGCGTATGGATGTGCGGCTTCGGCGTTTGCTCGTCGGTGCCGCTTCAAAGATTCTGGTCGGGGCTCTGCTGACGATGTCGGCGGGGCTTGCGCCTTTGTCATGGGCGCATGCCGACGCAGCCGTGCCAATGCGCGCGCTTACGCAAGATGCCGCCCGCGTGCCCAAGGTGCTCTCAGACGAGGATGTCCGCCGCTACCAAGAAATCTTCCTGTTGCAGGATGACGGTGCATGGGCCAAGGCCGATAAGCTGATCGCCGAGATTGAGGACGGTATCCTGATGGGGCATGTACGCCATCAGCGCTATATGCATCCGACCGCATATCGCTCTAAATATAAAGAACTGAAAGACTGGTTGGCAGCATATGCCGATCATCCGGACGCGGCGCGGGTCTACAGTCTTGCTGTCCGTCGCCGGCCTGCGAATTGGCGCCGACCAACGCCGCCGTCCCGATTAAAATCATCGGGTGAATTGCAATACCGACCGTCGTTCAAGAGCATTCATGTGCCGGGCAAAGCGTTGAGTGCATCTGGCAAACGTAAGGCGCGCGCGATCCGGTATCGCATTAAGCGGACGCTTTTGCGTGGCCACACGTTGGTCGCCAAACGTTTGATTTTGCAGGCGGAGACGAAAAAGTATCTGTCCGCCGCACAATACGATGAAGCCCGCGTCGGGCTCGCCAAAGGCTACTTTATCGATGGGCGCGATGATTGGGCGTTGGACTGGGCGTTGCCTGCATTAAAGCGGTCCGGCCAATATCTGCCGGAAGGTCACTGGACGGCGGGTCTCGTACTTTGGCGGGCCGAGCGGTACGCTGACTCTGCGGCACATTTTGAAGCGGCGGCGGCGCATCCTGGTAATTCTGAATGGCTGGCTTCAGCGGCGTCATTTTGGGCGGCGCGCGCGCACATGGTCGCTGCGCAGCCGGCCAACGTGGTCGGGCTTATGGAACAGGCCGCAAAACACCCGCGCACTTTTTATGGTTTGTTGGCAACGCGGGTTTTGGGACGTGAACTGCCGTTCCATTGGGCGCCGCCTGCACTTGGTGAGTCCACGTTGGCGCGCTTGCAAACCAGTCCGCGTGGTCTGCGCGCCATAGCGTTGATGCAGATCGGCGACGATATCCGCGCTGAAAGTGAACTCCGAAAATTGGCGCGCGGCGCCGGTCGATCTTTGTTGGAAGGCGTTCATGCGCTGGCGGCTCGCGGCAATATGGCCTCGCTCTCGGTGTGGCTCGACACTTTGATGTTCCCAAACGGCGGCGGCTATGACGGCGCGGCGTATCCGATTCCCGATTACATGCCGAACGAAGGCTTTACCGTCGACAGAGCGCTTGTATATGCGCTCATCCGCCAGGAAAGCCGCTTCAACCCGAACGCCAAAAGCTGGGCCGGCGCACGGGGGTTGATGCAGTTGATGCCGGGCACGGCGCGGTTTGTGGCGCGGTCGAACGGTATTTCGCTGCGTAATCGCGCGAAGCTGTTTACGCCGGAGACCAATCTTGAATTGGGCCAGCGCTATATCGAAATGCTGCTCGAAGAAACCGACGTGTCACAAAATCTGTTCAAGCTTGCGGTGGCGTGGAACGGTGGCCCGGGCAACCTGCGTAAATGGAAGCGCCGCACCAAATATCTCGACGACCCGATTTTCTTTATTGAGAGTATCCCGTCGTTCGAAACCCGCACCTTTGTCGAACGCGTGCTGACCAACTTTTGGATTTACCGTCATCGCTTCGGCCAGCAAACGCCGTCGCTGGATGCCGTTGCGCGCGGCGAGTGGCCACTGTATACCGCGATGGGTCACGGATCTTCGGAGGTTGCCAGCAATGCCCCTCTCAACTGATAGAGACTTCAAGCCGATCAACATCGCGGTGCTGACGGTGTCTGACACGCGCACGTTGGAAGATGATCGCTCCGGCGACACCTTGGCCGAGCGCCTAACCAAGGCCGGCCACGTGCTGCAAGACCGCAAGATATGTAAAGACGACGCCGACGTCATCGCCGATCAGTTTCGGGTCTGGGTCAAAGACCCGAACGTCGATGTGGTGATTTCCACCGGCGGCACCGGGGTGACGGGCCGTGACGTGACGCCGGAAGCCTTGGCGCAGGTGACCGACAAGGAAATCCCGGGCTTCGGCGAATTGTTCCGCTGGATTAGTTTCCAAAAGATCGCGACGTCGACGGTGCAGTCCCGCGCCACTGCAGCGGTTGCCGACGGCACATATATCTTTGTGCTGCCGGGCTCGACCGGTGCCTGCAAAGATGCGTGGGATGAGATTTTGGTTCACCAACTCGACTATCGGCACATGCCGTGCAACTTCGTTGAGCTGATGCCGCGTCTCAAAGAAAAGTAATATGAGCACGCCTGACATCCGCGCCGTCCTGTTCGACATGGACGGCGTTCTTTATGCCTATGATTTCGAAGCCCGACTCGGCTTGCTGGAAAGCGCGCTTGAGGTGTCTAAAGAAGACATCCGCACAAAAATATTCAACAGCGGTTTTGACGATCAGCACGACCAAGGGCTGGTGGATGTTGATGGCTATATCAATGGCATTGCAGACCGGCTCGGCGTACCGGTGCGGGTCGGCCAATGGTTGGCGGCGCGCAAATGGGCAATGGCGCCCGAGCCCGCGATGCTTGATCTGGCCCGCGCGTTGAAAGCCAATTATCAGATTGCGCTGTTGACCAACAATGGCCAATTCTTGGCCGATGCCGTCGCCGAGGTCGCCCCTGAATTGCCGGACATCTTCGACGACCGCATGTTCTTTTCCGGCGTCTGGGGCTTCAGTAAAGATTTTTCGGTGTCATTTACGACGCTGCTGAAAAAGCTGGATTGGTCGCCCGCGCAGACGCTGTTCGTCGACGATCATGCGGGCTATATCGAACAAGCCGCTGCCGCCGGTCTTCATACGCATCTGTTCACCGATATCGACGGTTTGAGGGCGACCTTAGCTGAGCTCAACGTCACGGTTTAAATCCACTGCACCGCGGTAATTACGCACCCGCAACCACCCGGTATGGCCAACGGCCATATCGGGGCCCCCCAATAAGTCGTCACCCTGAACTTGATTCAGGGCCTCCTAACGGCGGCGCAAAGGCTGGCAGAGATCCTGAATCAAGTTCAGGATGACGAAGAGTTTTAGATTACGGCGTTTCCCTCCAAAAGTGCCACATCGTCTTTCAGGGCATCGGCCGTGAAATCCATGAACGCACGGACCCGGGCGGTGTGGCGCAAGTCTTCGTGCGTCAATAGCCAGAGCGCGCTGGCTGCAGCATCGACAGGGTCAGCAAGGCGCACCAGCGCGGGCGAAGGGTCGCCCATGAAACACGGCAGCATCGCCACCCCCATGCCGCTGGTCGCCGCCGCCATCAAGCCGGTCAGGCTGTTGCAGCGCATCACCACGTTGGCGTCGGGCAAAGTGGTGCGAAACCATTTGTCGGCGGCCAAGTGCGCCAAGCTCTCGTCCACGGCAATCCAATCCAAGTCGTCGAGATGTGGTTTTGGTCTGTCGATCAGCAGGTGTGTGGACGCATACGGCGCAAACGCAATCGCGGCGATGCGCCGACCGACGAGGGTGTCAGGCGGTGATAATGTCGGTCGGACTGCGATATCGGCTTGGCGCTTCGACAGATTGACGTATTGGTTTTCCAACAACAGATTGAGCTCAATTGCCGGATGCGCCCGCTTGAATGCGGCAAGGTGCGGTGCCAGCACACAACTGGCCAAGGTGTCGGTGGTGGTGATCGCAAGCGTGCCCTGCAGCCGCAGGTCTTGGCCGGTGATGCGCCGGTCCAATCGATCGATTTCTTGTTCGACCCGCTCTGCCGAAGCGCGCATTTCTTCGCCCGCGATGGTTAGTGCATAGCCGTTCGCCAAACGCGCGAACAACCGCACCCCAAGCGCGTCTTCGAAAGCGTTCAGGCGCCGAAACACGGTCGAATGATTGACCCCCAACGCCCGCGCCGCGCCGGCCAAAGACCCGGCCCGCGCCACCGCCAACACCACACGAAGGTCATCCCACGCAAGGCTCACAGTAAGGCTCCGTCTTGTTTGCAAAAATGCAAATACATAGTGCAATATTTGAGAATTCCATTGCAAACGAGAAATATCTAATCTCTGCCTCAACACCGGGAGCGCGCGGTTCTCGGGCATCAAATTTTAGATATTGAAGAGGACAGAACAATGAACACGCAAACCGCACCTTATGGTGCTTTTCTGCTCCGAGTTTCGCTTGGGGTGATGTTTGTCGCGCACGGCCTGATCTTGAAGTACTTCACTTTCACGTTGGGCGGCACGGCGCAGTTTTTTGAGAGCATCGGCTATCCGGGCTTCTTGGCCTACGTGGTTTTCGCCGCGGAAACTTTGGGTGGTTTGGCGCTGATCGTAGGATTCCAGACGCGTTTGGTGTCGTTTGCGCTGGTGCCGATTTTAATCGGTGCCACCTTGGTGCACGTGCCGAACGGTTGGGTGTTTACGTCCGCGGGCGGCGGCTGGGAATATCCGGTGTTCCTGGTCGTGGCCGCCATCGTGCAGGGCCTGTTGGGCAGCGGTGCATTCGCCGTCAGCAAAGACGTTGCCCTGCCGCTGCTGCCGGACGGCGACGCGCAAACGTCCTAAGCGGTTTCTCCTTACCGTAAACAGGGCGGCGGACGGCTTCATCCCTGACCGTTCGCCGCCTTTTTCGTCTATGTTCGATGGGTAAAAGTATTGGAGATCCCGATGGCTCAGTCGATATCAAAAATCCCCAGCCTTTTCGTGTCGCATGGCGCGCCGACCATCGCGCTCGACAATTCCGAGGCGCATCGATTTTTGCAGAAAATGGCGGAAAGCGTGCCTGCACCCCGCGCAATCCTAGTGGTATCGGCGCATTGGGAAACCGATAGGCCGCACGTCAGCACCGCTGAGACCCCTGAGACCATTCACGATTTTTACGGCTTCCCCAAGCCGCTGTACGACCTGCGTTATCCCGCACTCGGTGCGCCGGACGTGGCGGCCAGGACGGCCGCACTGTTGCAGGATGCAGGCATGGGGCCGGTGGTGCGCGAAGACCGTGGCCTTGATCATGGGGCTTGGGTGCCGTTGTTGCTCGGCTATCCGGATGCAGACATTCCGGTCACGCAGTTGTCGATACAGCCGCACCGCGACGCGGCCTATCATTTTCGTCTGGGTGAGGCGTTGCAGCCGCTGCGGCGCCAGGGGGTGTTGATTTTGGCGTCCGGCAATCTGACCCATAATTTGAGCGAATTTCGCGGTCAGGCCTTGGATGCGATGCCGCCCGACTGGGTGCGCGCGTTTGACGAATGGGCCAGTTGGGCGATTGCCGAAGGCCGGGTGCAGGATCTGCTGGATTACCGCACCAAGGCGCCGCATGCCGTCCGTAACCATCCGACCGACGAGCACTTGTTGCCGTTGTTCGTCGCCTTGGGTGCCGGCAGCGGCACCGAGCCCGGGCGTCACCTGCACAAAAGCTATACATATGGAGTCCTCGCGATGGACGCCTACGCCTTTAACTGAGCTTGCCGGTCTTATTTGTGGAGATGATTTAACTTGTAAGGGCGGCCTATTTTACCCATGTAACCGTTATGAGGCGTCAGACCATCTTCCCTCGATGGTCAGTGCTTTATGTACATTCGGAAAAAGGCCGGCTGATGGAACTTGATACGCTGATTCTGTCGCGGCTGCAGTTTGCGGCCAATATCTCATTCCATATTATCTTCCCGACCATCACCATTGCGCTCGGCTGGATTTTGCTGTTTTTCAAGCTGCGCTATCAGGCGACCGGCGACGAAAAATGGATGGACGCGTATCTGTTCTACGTCAAAGTCTTCGCGCTATCGTTTGCCATGGGGGTGGTGTCGGGTATCACCATGAGCTTTCAGTTCGGCACCAACTGGCCGGGCTTCATGGAAAAGGTCGGCAACATCGCGGGGCCGCTTTTGGCCTACGAAGTGATGACCGCATTTTTTCTCGAAGCCGTATTTCTCGGCATCATGCTGTTCGGTGCCAGTCGCGTGCCGCCGTGGCTGCACACTTTAGCGACGTTCCTGGTGGCGTTCGGCACGACGATGAGTGCGTTTTGGATTTTGGTGCTGAATTCATGGATGCACACGCCGGTCGGATTCGAACTTCGCGATGGTGTTGTGCATGCGACCGATTGGTTCGCCATCGTTTTTAACCCGTCGATGCCTTACCGGCTCGTGCACATGCTGTTGGCAAGCGGCCTGACGGCTTCGTTCCTGGTCGCCGGTTTGTCGGGCTTGCGTTGGTTGCTTGGTGACCGCGGTGCCGATGTGCGGGCGACCATGAAGACCGGCGTGATCATTGCGGCACTTTTGATCCCGCTGCAGATTTTTGCCGGCGACCTGCATGGGCTGAATACGCTCGAGCATCAGCCGCAAAAAATTGCGGCCATGGAAGGTAACTGGGAAACTCAAGGCAATGTGCCGTTGCTTTTGTTTGCCATCCCGGACGAGAGCCAGCGTAAAAACCATTTTGAGCTTAAGATTCCGTCCCTCGCCAGCATCATCCTTAAGCACGATCCCGCCGGCGTGGTGCCGGGCCTCAACGATTTTGTCAGCGAAGACGGCACGGTCATGCACCCGCCGGTGTTCAAGGTGTTTTGGGCGTTCCGTGTGATGGTCGGCATCGGCTTGTTGATGTTGGCGGTGTCGTGGGTGTCGGCGTTTGCGCTGTGGCGCCAGGGCTTTGATCGGTTAACGCCGTGGGTGCCGCGCGCGCTTGTGGTGATGACGTTTTCCGGCTGGTTCGCCACGCTGGCCGGTTGGTTCACCACCGAAATCGGGCGTCAGCCTTGGTTGGTCGCAGGCGTGCTCAAGACCGCGGATGCGGTCGGGCCGGTGGCCCCGGTGTTGGTATTCTCGACGCTTGTTATGTACCTCACGATCTATGGACTGCTGACGCTGTCTTATATGTTTGCGCTGACATATCTGGCAAAAAAAGCGGCGGGCGGCGATATGGGCTCAGACAATGTCGCTCGCGCGCTCATTCAACGCACCATCGGTGCGCAACCGGCGGAATAGGTTACAAGTATGAATTTTTTTGGTGATCCGACGGTGTGGCTGCCCTTCACTTTTGCGGCTCTGATGGGCCTATCGATCTTGATATATGTCGTCTTGGACGGCTTTGATCTGGGGATCGGCGTGCTGTTTCCGTTCGTCGGCGACGACGATAAGGACCAAATGATCTCGGCCATCGGCCCGTTTTGGGATGCGAACGAAACGTGGTTGGTGCTGGCGATTGGCTTGTTACTGGTCGCCTTCCCAAGTGCGCACGGCTATATCCTGACAGCGCTTTATCTGCCGGTCGCTATCATGCTGGCCGGATTGATTTTGCGGGGCGTTGCATTCGAGCTGCGTGCCAAGGCACCTGCGGGTCAAAAAGAACAATGGAACCGGTCGTTCTTCGTCGGTTCGTTGCTGACCTCGTTGTCGCAAGGTTTCATGCTGGGCATGTATATCGTCGGCTTGGATTACACGTGGCCGCATGTGGCGTTCGCGTGTCTGACCGCCTTGTGTCTGACGGCAGGTTACGGTTTCATCGGCGCGACGTGGATGATTTATAAGACCGAGCACGATTTGCAACGCCGCGCAGTGCGCTTTGCGACATTCGGCTTGCTGGGGGTGGTCATCGGCTTTGTCGCGATCTCGTTGGCGAGCCCGCTTGTCAGCCCGCGCATTTTCGCCAAGTGGTTCACGGTCCCGGAAGTTTTTTATCTGGCGCCGCTGCCGATTTTGTCCGGTGTGCTTGTGGTGATGATCGGGGTTGTGCTCCGTCGCATGCCGCACCCGGCAGACCATTATGCGTGGCTACCGTTTGTTGCTGCAGCCAGCTTGTTTTGCTTGGCCTTTGCCGGGCTCGCATATTCGTTCTACCCATACGTGGTGCCGGATAAAATCAGCATCTATGAAGCCGCGAGCGCACCGGAAAGTTTGTTTATCATTCTGTTGGGCGCGCTGGTCGTGATGCCCGCTATCGTCGCGTATACGGTGCTGTCGTACGTCGTTTTTCGGGGCAAGGCGCGGGCTCTTACCTACGACTAAGCCATCCCGACTAAGTGTTACGGCTGCATCGCCAGCGGTCAAAATCAGCCCCGTCGTCGATATCCGAAAGCACGTCCAATTCGGCAATGCGCGCGCCCTGGAGGTTGCGTTTAGTATCAGATAAAGCGTGCGGGTCTGACCAGCGCACGTCTGCAAACATCTGTCTTATGCGCGGTTGCCTGCGTTGTCCGACCAGCCAATAGCCGCCGTCATCCGCCGGCCCGAACACCGCGTCATGATTGCCCAGCGCCCGAAACGCAGCAGCGATATGACATGGACGAATGCCAGGAATATCGGCGCCGATGATGACAACCGGGCCCGGTGCCCTGATATCAAACGCGCGCTGCATGCGTTGCCCAAGGTCGCCCGTGCCTTGCGCGAACCGGGGCAAATGCGTGGGCCACGTGGGATCGTTGACGGCCGTATCGGGGGCGATGCCGAGCACCAACTGCCAACGCGGATCGTCGAGTCGTCGTAGAAGTGATGTCAACGCTTGGCGGTAAAACCCCCACGCCTGCACGCCGCCGATATCGCGGGCGAGCCGAGTTTTGACCCGACCCATGCGCGGCGATTTCGCAAACACCACCAGATGACGGGCCTCACTCATCCGTAGAGCTTGCGGATCATGCTGATCGGCATCCCCAATAAATACATTGATAAGCAGGTGATGTTTTTGATCGGCCGCCCCCACCAACCGTCCCGCCGATAGCGCACGGCAGAGGTGACGGCGGCCGTATCTAATACGTTCAATCGCCGATGTCCGATCCGGCGCACGATGTCGACGTCTTCCATAAGTGGTAACGGCATAAAGCCGCCGACGTGTTCGTAATATTCATCCGAGATCAACAAACCTTGGTCCCCATAGGGTAGGCCCAATGTTTTGGCCCGCCAGTTGGCCAAGCGCTCAACACGCCGGGCCTGCGGCGCTGTGTCATTTAATACCAAACGGCAATAGCCGGCGCGGAACCGGTTCTCCGGGGTGCGCATAAAGTGTTCCACAATCGGTACCCAGCCGGGTTGTGGCTGCGTGTCGGCATGCCAAAACAAGAACCACACACCGCCTGCCGCATCCGCGCCTGCCGCCAATTGCCGCCCGCGCCCGGCGGGGCCAACTAAGGTGCGCGCGCCGGCAAGCTCGGCGGCCTCAAGCGTGCCGTCGGTAGAGCCGCCGTCCGAGATCACGATCTCCCACGCCGGTGGGCGGAGCGCGAACGCATCCAGTGTGCGCACCAGTTCGTCGCGGCAGTTCAGGGTGGGGATGATAATGCTCAGCAACGCGGTCAGGTCCTTTTATCTTAAGACCGTGACTCTCTCGCAAAAAAAAGACGGGCACAACGGCCCGTCTTGATCGCTGCCGGCGGGATGGCGTATGCCGGCAGTTTATTTGATATTCGTATCGCGGTTTAGTGGCGTGCCACCAAGCGTTCAATGCTGACGACCATGCGGTATGCGCCGGTCGAAATCAGGTCGGCGAGGCTCAGGCCTTGTTGTGCCGGCAGATTGAACGCGTTCACGGCGTTCGGGGTTTTATTTTGGGTGGTCTGTGCTGCGAAGCGGGCCATGGTGTGTCTCCTTAGAAAAAGTTGAAAATGCCGCGTTCTGTTGAGCCTATGAATACGCGGCTGGGCCTCAATCCACAAACGACGAAATTTCATAGATATGTTAGAAAAACTAAACTATAAGAAGCTATGAGAAAGCTTCCACCCCTAAACGGATTGCGTGCTTTTGAGGCTGCGGCTAGGCACCTGAACTTCTCCAGGGCTGCCGAAGAGCTGTTTGTGACACCTGCTGCAATTAGCCATCAAATCAAAGGATTAGAAGATTATCTTGGCGTAAGTCTTTTCCGGCGCCTGCCGCGTGCAGTGATCTTAACAGACGAAGCGCAGGCGGTGTTACCCATGGTCGCTGAAGGGTTTGATAAGCTTGCCCAGGCGATGGATGCGTTAAAAGAAACTGGGGGCAGTGGGGTGCTAACGGTGAGCTCGGCCCCGACTTTTGCAGCCAAATGGCTGTTGCAGCACTTGGACGATTTCACCGCGCAGTATCCCGACATCAACGTGCGCCTGGATGCGCGTTTGGATACCGTCGATTTCCAGCGTGACGGCGTTGATGTCGCGGTGCGTTTGGGGGTCGGGGTCTATCCGGGCATGCGCGTCGATCAGCTGTTTGATGAGCAAGTGGTGCCGGTCTGCCATCCGAAGTTTTTAGAGAAACCGCATCCGTTGAAGCGGCCATCCGACTTAAAGCACCACACGTTGCTGCATATCGATTGGGGTAATATCCAAGCGCCGTTCCCGGATTGGAACATGTGGTTGGCGTCTGCGGGGGTGGATGATGTGGACCCGACGCGGGGGCCGGTGTTCACGGTCGAAAGTATGGCGATCGCGGCTGCAGTGCGGGGTACGGGGATTGCGCTAGCATCGACCTATGCGGTGGCGGACGAACTCGTCGACGGGCAACTGGTGGCGCCATTTACGCAAACCATCCAGTCCGAGATCTCATATTGGGTGGTGGCTCCGGAACGCACCGCAGGCCAGTTTAAAGTTCGTGCCTTTCGGGAATGGATATTGAAGCGCGCGCGGGAAACTGGCCTCACGCGCGGCGCGTCGTAACGCTCTTGCATCTCATGGCGCACTGCATACTCTGAGAGAAATTAGGGAGCACACCATGCAAGAACAACAGATCGATATCGAAACCGAAGACGGCATCATGCCGACGTTTACCTGTTGCCCGGACGGCGATGGCCCGTATCCGGCAATTGTTTTTTATATGGATGCGCCAGCAATTCGTGAAGAACTGTATGACATGGCCAGGCGCATGGCGTCCGACGGCTATTTCGTGATTTTGCCCGATTTGTTTTACCGTTTCGGTACGATCCGGTTCCCGTTCCGCAGCGAAAAGACGCGGATTATTTGGTATGCGGCGTTGAGCAACCTGTCGAATGACGAAGTGATGATCGATACCAAAGCGATGCTCGACTATATGGACGGACAAGCGGTCGTCAAAAAAGGCCCGATGGCGACCATCGGGTATTGCATGAGCGGTCGCTTCGTCACCGCAGCCGCCGGTACATTCCCGGACGTGTTCGCCGCGAACGCGTCGCTGTACGGGGTCGGTATCGTCACGGCGAAAGAAGACTCGTCGCATTTCTTGGTCAAGAATATCAAAGGCGAGATGTATTACGGCTTTGCGGAAACTGATTCGACCGTGCCGGCTTACGTGATCCCGACGCTGAAGGCCGAGTTAGATGCGCACGATGTCGACTATGTGATCGACGTGCATCCGGGCACACAGCATGGTTTCTGCTTCCCCTCCCGCGACATTTATGACGAGGCGGCGGCCGAAAAAGTGCACGCTCACTTCATGGACATGTGTAAGCGTAAACTTTGACGCCACAAATGATGTTCTTTATTTGTTCTAATAAATGTGCGACGCTTTGGGATGGTCGATGTCATTCCAAATCAGGCTCGAAAAGGGCGGGGTGCAGTCTCTAATCGCAGTGGCCGGTTCGAAACCGTGACGCATAGTCGCATTGATGACGGCTGGGGCACGGCAGACGCGCTGTCTGACGAACGCCCCCGCACCACCGTCACTGACGAGCATCCGAAATCGATCATGGCGCGGAACACGTCGCCGGATATTCCGTTTGATCGCTCGATCAACCCGTACCGGGGGTGTGAGCACGGGTGTGTGTATTGTTTCGCACGCCCGACCCATGCCTATCACGGCCTCTCTCCGGGGCTTGATTTTGAAACCAAGCTTTTTGCCAAGCCGAATGCAGCAGCCTTGCTGGATACGACGTTGCGCAAATCCAGCTATGTGCCGGCGACGGTACAACTGGGCGCGAATACGGACCCGTACCAACCGATAGAGCGCACCCGACGCATCACCCGTGATGTGCTGGAAGTTTTGCAGCGGTTCAATCACCCTGTCGGCATCACGACTAAGTCCGATTTGGTGTGCCGCGATATGGATATTTTGGCGCCGATGGCGGCTAAGGGCCTGGCCGGGGTGGCGATCTCGATCACGACGTTGGACGGCAAGCTGGCCCGCACCTTAGAGCCACGTTGCCCGCGCCCGAGCAAACGCTTGGACGCGATTAAAGCGCTCAGCGACGCAGGTATACCTTGTGCGGTGATGGTCGCACCGATCATTCCCGGTTTGAACGATCACGAAATTGAAGAAATTTTGGCCTGTGCGCGAGATGCCGGCGCAGTCGCGGCCAGCTATGTGATGCTGCGCCTGCCCCTCGAAATCCATGGTTTGTTTGAAGAATGGCTGCAGGCGCATGCGCCTGCACGTGCCCGCAAAGTGATGAACCTGGTCCGCGAAACCCGCGGCGGTAAGGTCTATGACAGCGATTTCAGTCAACGCATGCAGGGCACAGGCGTCTATGCCGACCTCGTCAAAGCCCGCTTCAAAGCGGCTTTGAAGCGCAACGGGTTTCAGAACAATGCTGCAAGCGGCTTTCGCCAGCGCACCGATTTGTTCGTTCGCCCGCTGGGCACCCTCGATCAGGCCAGCTTATTTGACTGATTGCGCAACTTTGCGGCATTCACGCGACGTGGATGTTTTTTCATGTATCATCCGCAGATGATTCGCGCCTTCATCATGATCGGTTTGTTGCTGCCATCTGCCGCTTTTGCGCAGGCGACATCGTTGGACAACGTGCCGATCGCCTGGGGTGAGGCCGATGAGCGTCATACCACTGTCTGTGCCAAGCGCTGGCACGCGATCAAAATTCGTGACATCCGCACTCATGCCGTGGACCGAGGGCTTGGCGCTGAAAAGCAGATCGAGATGGAGAGCAAAGCTGTTTTCTCTGGCGAGGCGGACTGCATCACGGCGCAAGTGACCTATCGCCCGGTCGTGTACGCTGATGTGATTTTGGGCGCGCGCACTTGGGTGCAGAAGATTGAACGCGGCGGTCCGGTCGCCTGCTTTGACGGTAAGCGCTGCCGCTGGACCCTACAAGATCAGAGCTTCGTCGAATCGAATGTGGAAATTGGTGGTAAGAGTCATGCCGATGTCGCCTATGTGGCGACACCGCGCCCGGTGCAGCCGGCTCGGATCGGCGAACCCGCGCCTTCGGTCACGATGTCGGATCAGATGCCTAAGCCGTCGGATTCTGGCGCGGCAGCCGCATCGCATTGAACAGCCCCAAGACGGACGCAACGGCGGCGAACTCCAGCGCCACGCGATAATCGCTCGTTATATCGAAGCTGTAGCCGCCGATAAACGGCCCGGCCAAGCCGGCGGCCCCCCAGGCGGTCAGCAAAATTCCGAAATTGCGACCATAAGACGCGCGCCCTATAAAGATCGATACCGCCGACGGATAGACACTGGCCGTCATCCCATACGCGATGCCCGCCATGACTAAGGTGACGACAGCCCCTTCGCCGGTAGGATTGCCGAGGACGACGACCAAGCCAATGGCGCTGGTCAAATGCGCGAGTCCGGCGACGGAGCGGACCGAGATGAGATCGCTCAGCCAGCCCGAGAATAGCCGACCTGCCGCATTGCCGATCCCAAGCACGGCAACGCCGGTCACGGCCAGCGCTTCCGGTCCGCCGAAGTGTAAAACGATGGCCGCAGCATGGCCGATTGCCATTGTGCCCGCGAACGCGCCTAGAAAAAATCCAATCCAAGAAATGCCGAGTATCCGGCGGTTTTCAGATGGCCCGCGCGCGCGGTCTTGGCGCGGCAATTTGACGCTGCTGAGTGCCAGTAAGACGACCGAGACCGAACCGACGGCGATCACACTGAGCGCCAACATCCAAAATGTCGCCCGCACGCCGGTTACGGCAATGCTGTCGCTCAATAGGTTCGCTGCCAGGATTGAGCCTACTGCAAACGACGAAATGATGATGCCATTGGCGAGGCCTGGTTTGTTTGGCAGCGCAAACTGCGCAGTTTGCAGGCTGGTGTTGTAGGCGATGCCGCAGCCCAGCCCGAATAACACCCCAAAACCGAAGACAATGGTCTGATATCCGCTGCCCATGCCCGCTAAGGCCAGGCCAGCGCCGGCAAGGCCTGCGGACAGCAGCGGCAGCAGGGCGGTCGGCAGTCGTCCAAAAACGAAGGGCACCAAAAAATTACCGGCAGTGAAGCTGATCACGGCCAGTGAAAAAACAATGCTAACGTCGGCACGTAATACCGTGAACTCCTGCTCAAGACCTGGAATAAAAACGCTCCACGCATACAGCGAGCCGAACACCATGTTCATGAGCACGCCTGCACCGAGTGCCAGAATGTGTCGAGAGGTGGTGGGTAGAGTGGCAGGGTTCTCAGTCATGCGCCTTCTTACAAATAGCAGCCTCTAATGTCCCGTGAAATTTCCGCAAACACATGATGCAGACTGTGGGGGGTATGTTATCGTCGCTTTATGGAAGCTGCAAATCACGTTGATCTTACCGGCATTGCTTTGGTCGCTTTGGCAGCGTTGCTTTTCGGGTTCGGCCTGGAAAGACTGCGCCAACCGGCGATTGTTGGCTATATTGTAGCCGGCGTTGCCCTTGGTCCTAGTGGCTTCGCCCTGGTCAGTGGTCGCGACGGCCTAGAAGTTCTGGCCGAAATGGGCGTGTTGATGTTGTTGTTCATCATCGGCATGGAATTGTCGCTGCGCGCCTTCATGCGGATTTGGAAAGTCGCCGTATCGACGACGCTGTTCCAGATTGCTGCGTCAACCGGGGTGACGCTGGCGTTTTCGCAGTTCACTGATATTTCTTGGGAACTTGCGGTTCTGTTGGGCTTCGTCGTTGCGATGTCGTCGACGGCCGTTGCCATCAAAATTCTCGACGACATTGGTGAACTTCGGACAAAAGTCGGGCAGATCACCGTCGGCGTGTTGATCGCACAAGACATCGCGGTGGTTCCCATGATGTTGACCATCGGCGCGCTCGGTGACGATGGATTCAATCTGGCACAGATTCCGGTGATGATTGGCTCAGTGCTATTTTTAGCAGGCCTGATTTTTTATGCGAGCCGGGGGAAAAAGATACATCTGCCTTTTGCGGAAAGTTTGGCCGGTAATAAGGAACTGGCTCCGCTCGCCGGTCTTGCGTTCTGTTTAGGTTGTTCGGCGATTGCCGGTCTGATCGGGCTGTCGGCGGCATATGGCGCATTTATCGCAGGTTTGATCATCGGCAATTCACAAGCGCGCCACGGCATGTTGGATGCGGTGCTGCCGATTCAAAGCGTGTTGATGATGGTATTCTTCCTATCCATCGGCTTGTTGATCGATCTAGGTTTCATGATCGACAACATCGGCATGGTGTTGACGTTATTCTTGATGGTCACGGTGTTTAAGACCTTGATCAACGTCGGCTTCCTGCGCATTACCGGTCAGCCCTGGGCCACGGCTTTCTTGGCTGGCATCAGCATGGCGCAGATCGGGGAATTTTCGTTCTTGCTGGCGGTGGTCGGTATCGGGTCTGGTGTGTTGGATGAAGAGGGCCGCCGCCTCATCGTTTCGGTGACCGTGCTGAGTTTGGCGCTGAGCCCGCTTTGGGTGATCACAGCGCGTCGCTTAAGTCTGCTGGCAAATTACGGTGTTACCGAAGCCACGGATCTTATGCGTCTGGTGTATGGTCCCGAGACGGATGCCATCAGCCAAGCTATGGAGCGCGCAAGCGGTCGCACGCAACACACCATGCGGGCGGCGGCGCTGAAGATCCGCCGTTACCGTCAACGCAAGCGCCGCCGCATTGGAAAAGCCGAAGCCGACGCAGATCCGGCTAATGCCTCTAAAGAGACGGATGCGGTGGTCGACGCGGCCATTGAAGCCGAACTGATTGAGCCGGCAACGGTGAACGCTGAGGCCGAGGCGCCAAGCGTCCCTAAGCCGGTTAAGCCAAGTAAAAAGCCCACGGCTAAAAAAGTGGATGCCGACACGAAGGCCCCTAAGAAAAAGCCCGTGCGAAAGGCCGCAAAGAAACCGACGCCCTCAGAACCGTCCGAGGATGCCTGATCTTAGCCTCGAAAAAGCGGCCCTTGGCGCCGGCTGGACTCGCATTGCCGGCATTGACGAGGCTGGGCGTGGCCCGCTCGCAGGACCCGTTGTCGCAGCCGCTGTTGTCTTAGATGCCCGGGTGTTGTCGTCTCCGGTCTGGGCGGCGTTGGACGATTCCAAGAAAATGACGGCGACCGCGCGCGATACTTTATATGAGGTGATCTCTGACACCGCAGATACAGGCGTCGGCATCGCCACCATTGAAGATATAGATCTGTTGAACATTTTGGGTGCGACCATGAAGGCGATGGGCGATGCGGTGCGCGCGCTTGAACACGCGCCGGACTATGCGCTGATCGACGGAAACCGATTGCCGGTGTTGACGTGTGCGGGTGCGTGCGTGGTCAAAGGAGACAGCAAATCGATGTCGATTGCCGCCGCCTCGGTGATCGCCAAAGTGACCCGGGACCGCATCATGAAAGACTTGGATCAACACTATCCGGGGTATGGCTGGGCGCAAAACGCGGGCTATGGCACAAAGCAGCATATGGACGCGTTAACCCGGTTGGGTGCGACGCCGGCACACCGAAAAAGTTTCGCGCCGGTGCGCAAGATATTGTCCAAAGGTCAACCTTAAGCGCCACATGTTGCTGGTTAACGATCTGCTAACCCATTGAATCCATTTAATTCTTGACGGCGAATCCTCGCTGACTCAGGATGCGCGGCATGGGCAAAAAGAAAACCAAATCCTGGGTCAATCAAATCCACGTCGGCGAGTGTGTTGCGCTTATGAATGCGATGCCTGAAGCCAGTGTAGACATGGTTTTTGCCGACCCGCCGTACAATCTGCAGCTGACCGGCGACTTGATGCGCCCGGAAAGTCAAAAGAAAGTAGATGCGGTCGACAATGATTGGGATCAGTTTGATTCCTTCAAAATCTATGATGATTTCAGCAAAGACTGGTTGGCGGCGGCGCGTCGCGTCTTGAAGCCGAACGGTACGCTTTGGGTGATCGGTAGCTATCATAACATTTTTCGGGTCGGCGCGACTCTGCAGGATCTCGGTTATTGGATTCTCAACGATGTGGTTTGGCGCAAAGCCAACCCGATGCCGAACTTCCGCGGTCGGCGTTTTACCAACGCCCATGAAACCATGATCTGGTGTGCGCGCGACGAGACCAGCAAGTACCGCTTTAACTACGAGTCGATGAAAGCGCTGAACGACGATCTGCAAATGCGCTCCGACTGGTACCTGCCCATTTGTTCCGGTGGTGAGCGACTTAAAGACGAAAACGGCAAGAAAGCCCACCCAACGCAAAAGCCCGAGCCGTTACTGCACCGGGTCATCATGGCGTCGACCGAAGTCGACGACGTGATCTTGGACCCGTTTTTTGGCACCGGTACCACTGGCGCCGTGGCCAAGCGCTTGGGGCGAAATTGGATCGGACTAGAACGGGAGACCGACTACGTGGGATATGCAGAAAAGCGAATTGCTGAGGTTGTGCGCTTAGCACCGGATGACATGCTCAACTCACCGTCCAAGCGTGACGAGCCTCGGGTCCCGTTCGGCTGGCTGGTGGAACGGGGTATGTTGCAGCCGGGGACCGTGTTGACCGATCAGAAGCGTCGCCATAAGGCGCGGGTGCGCGCCGACGGCACGTTGATTTCTGCGGACTTTAAAGGCTCGATCCACCAAGTCGGCGCGCATGTGCAAAACCTGCCGGCATGCAACGGCTGGACGTTCTGGTGCGTGGATATCGAAGGTGGCACCGTACCGATCGACGTATTTCGTCAAAAAATCCGCGCTGAACTTCACTGATATTTTCGACGCATCACCATTTGATGATCCAAAATGATCATCCAGACGCAAAAACGGAGCCCCTGGGGCCCCGTTTTTAACGTCGTTACGACTTTGATGCTTAGCGCGTCGGCACCGGTACGTCGGTAGAATAATCATAGAAACCGCGACCGGTCTTGCGACCGAGCCAACCAGCTTCAACGTACTTCACCAACAGCGGACACGGCCGATATTTGGTGTCGGCCAAGCCATCGTGCAGCACGTGCATCACCGCCAAGCAGGTATCAAGACCGATGAAGTCGGCAAGTTCTAATGGGCCCATTGGGTGATTGGTGCCCAGCTTCATGGCAGTGTCGATGGCATCAACAGAACCGACGCCTTCGTAAAGTGTATAGACCGCTTCGTTGATCATCGGCAGCAAGATACGGTTGACGATGAAGGCCGGGAAATCTTCGGCGTTTACGGCGCGCTTCTTCAGCCGTCCGGTCAGTTCGCGGATGGTGTCATAGGTCAACTCATCCGTGGCGATGCCTCGGATCAGTTCGACCAATTCCATACGCGGCACTGGGTTCATGAAGTGCATCCCTAAGAATTTGCCGGGACGGTCGGTCTGCGCACCCAAACGCGTGATCGAGATCGACGACGTGTTCGATGCGATCAATGCATCTTCTTTGAGGATCGGACAGAGCGTGTGAAGGATTTTCTTCTTCACGTTCTCGTCTTCGCTGGCGGCTTCGATCACGAAGTCGCAGTCTGCGAGAGATGCATACTCGGTGCTCGTGGAGATGTGCGCGATTGCTGCATCGACATCTTCGGCGGCAAATTCGCCGCGCTTCACCTGACGTGCCATGCCTTTATGGATTTTATCCATGCCGGCGCTGAGCGCGTCTTCGCTGATGTCCAGCATCCGCACATCGAAGCCGGCTTGGGCACATACATGCGCGATACCGCTTCCCATCTGTCCGGAGCCGATAACGCCAATCGTCTTGATGTTTACCGACATAGTAGAGTTCTCCTCGCCGTCAAATGCGGCGTCGACATGCTTGTCCATTTTAGTTCCGTTCTCATTTTCTCGGGTTTATTTGTCCAACTCGGCTGACAGGGCCGGGACTGCGTCAAAGAGGTCCGCGACCAGGCCGTAGTCGGCGACCTGAAAAATGGGTGCTTCCTCATCTTTGTTGATCGCGACGATAACTTTGCTGTCCTTCATGCCGGCGAGGTGCTGGATCGCCCCCGAGATACCGACGGCGACATAAAGATCAGGTGCCACGACCTTGCCGGTTTGTCCGACTTGGTAATCGTTTGGAACGAAACCGGCATCGACCGCTGCACGGGATGCGCCGACGGCGGCGCCCAGTTTATCGGCGATCTCTTCCAGCATCGAAAAATTGTCGCCCGACTGCATGCCGCGGCCACCGGAAATCACGATGCCGGCGCTGGTCAGTTCGGGACGTTCTGATTTCGTCAGGTTTTGCGAGACGAATTCGGAAAGCTCGCTCTTGGTTGCAGCGTCAATCTGCTCAACCGACGCCGAGCCGCCTTCAATAGGTGCCGCATCAAATGCGGTGGCGCGAACGGTGATGACTTTGACCGCATCCGTCGATTGCACGGTCGCCATGGCGTTGCCGGCATAGATCGGGCGCACAAAGGTGTCTGCACTGACGATGCCGGAAATTTCAGAAATCTGTTGTACGTCCAACTTCGCGGCGACGCGCGGCATGATGTTTTTGCCCGACGTCGACGCAGGCGCGACGATATAGTCATAACCGTCGGCGACGCTCAGGATCATATCTGCAATGCCTTCTGCCAACGAATATGCATAGTGATCGGCGTCCGCGTGCAGCACTTTGCTGACGCCCACGACCTTTGACAATTCCTCGGCAACGGCGGCGCAGTCTTTGCCGGCCACAATAGCGGTGACGTCGCCTAACTCTGCAGCCGCAGTGATTGCGTTTAGGGTAACCGGCCGAAGTGCTGCGTTGTCATGATCTGCGAATAAAAGAACGTTTGCCATGTCAGATCACCTTCGCTTCGTTTTTCAATTTGTCGACCAGCTCGGCCACGTCGGCGACTTTGACACCGCCCTGACGCTTTGGTGGCTCTTCGACTTTAACGGTCTTGAGGCGCGGCGTGATGTCGACGCCCAGATCTGCTGGGCTCATGCTATCGATCTGCTTTTTCTTGGCCTTCATGATGTTTGGCAGCGATGCGTAGCGTGGCTCGTTTAGGCGCAGATCGGTGGTCATGACCATCGGCATTTTGACTTTGATGGTCTCAAGCCCGCCGTCAATTTCGCGGGTGACGGTGGCGTCGCCATCGCCGATTTCGAGCTTTGAGGCAAACGTCGCCTGTGGCCAATCCAAAAGGGCCGATAGCATTTGGCCGGTTTGGTTGGAGTCGTCATCAATCGCTTGCTTGCCGACAATCACCAGATCAGGGCTTTCTTTGTCGCACACAGCTTTCAACAGTTTAGCGACGGCGAGCGGCTGAACTTCGTCATCGGTTTCGATGAGGATGCCGCGATCAGCTCCCATGGCAAGTGCGGTGCGAATGGTTTCTTGTGACTGGGCCGGCCCGATGGATACGGCGATCAACTCGTCAATCTTGCCAGCCTCTTTCAGGCGCACACCTTCTTCGACGGCGATCTCGTCGAACGGGTTCATGGACATTTTGACGTTTTGAAGTTCGACGCCCGATTGGTCGGGCTTCACGCGGATTTTGACGTTGTAGTCAACCACGCGCTTAACAGCGACGAGTGCCTTCATGAATTCTCCTAGCGCCGCCAATGGCGGACTCCCAGCTCCCCAAAATATAACGGCGAAAGCGGCGACATCTCCCCCGAGCCGTCATTTCGCAGTCGCAACATTAGGCCGTGACCTATGGGGGGTCAAGGTGCGTTTGCGACATAAATGTATACTGAAGCGACGGTTTTCAGCGCTTTCCCGCGGGGTTTCCGGGGTGTGCACGCAAGATTAGTCTGTGCTGATTATTGTGCAACCGCTCAGCGATGTTGGCCTGGGACCCACAACACGTCGGTGGCGCCGTTATCATTCACTTTGCGTGACAGTTGAAAAAGGTGGTCTGACAGGCGATTGATGTATTTCAGTGCGGCTGGGTTGATGTCTTCAATCTCTGCCAACTCGGTCATCAAACGCTCGGCACGACGCGACACTGTACGGGCCAGATGAAGATAACTCGCCGCCGCAGAGCCGCCCGGCAAAATAAACGATTTCAAGGTTTCGAGATCATCGTTCATCGCGTCGATCTCGGTTTCTAAGCGGTTCACCTGTGCATCGACGATGCGAAGTGCGCCGTCAGACCTATTGCCGCCGTCGGGTGTGCAAAGGTCGGCGCCCAAGTCGAACAAGTCGTTTTGAATACGCGCCAGCATCGCATCAACGTCGCCCGTCGTGTGTAGGCGCGCGATTCCGATCACCGCGTTTACTTCGTCGGTGGTGCCATAGGCGGCGACCCGGACGTTATGCTTTTTGACCCGATCCCCGCTGCCCAGTGAGGTTTCGCCGGCATCGCCGCCGCGCGTGTAGATTTTTGAAAGCGTAACCAACTCAGTTCCCCATCAGTATGGCTTCGGTGTGAGATGCTCAGCGACCAGCCAACAACATGATCAGCGCGAATAGGATCAACGCAATGCCTTGGCCGATGACACGTGCGCGCATCAAGTTGTTGGAATTCTTTTTATAGAACGCGTCATTGCGCGCAAAGCCGATCAGGCCGACGACCAGAATCGCCAATGTGGCGAACATCGCGATGCCAAGCAGAAACGGTAAAAAACTCTCCATTCTGCTTATATAGGCGTCGAACATCGGTTTCGCGACCGTTTATTCGCACCGGCGTCAGAAAATTGTCAATCTATGGTCATGTTTTTGCAGTCAATGCGGTGCAAGCTGAAAAGCCTTGAATAAGCAACAATATCGATAGGAAATAAGCGCTATGTCTGACCTGCAAGACCTTTCGTTCGACGACTTTGACGAATGGCGTCGCCCGCCACCGGCTGTCACCGATTTTGATCAGGTGCTGGCAACCGCCATGTCCAGGCGCGGCTTGCTGCGGGCGGGGCTTGGCGCGGGGGTGACTGCTTTGGCGCTCAGCGGGTCGGCGATGGTGCCGCTTGCAGCCATGGCATCATCCCGGTTTGCATTTGAGGCCGTGCGCGTGAATACCCTGGATACGGTGACCGTTCCTAACGGCTATCAATGGGGTGTGTTGATTCGATGGGGTGATCCACTGTGGTCGGATGGTGCGGCGTTCGATCAACAAAGCCGAGGCACGGCGGAAAGCCAGCGTCGCGCCGTCGGCGACAACAATGACGGCATGGGCATTTTCTCTAAAGACGGGCGCCATGTGCTCGCGGTGAACAATGAATACGTCAATCGGGACATTCTGCACGGCAATCGCGACGACAATAAACCGGTCAATGCTGATGACGTGGCAAAATCGAAAGCCGCGCATGGCGTTTCGATTATGGAAATTGTACCGGACGGCGACGGCTGGGCGGTACAGGTGGATTCAGACCTGAACCGGCGGATCACCGCCGATACCCTGATGCAACTGACCGGACCTGCCGCAGCTCATGATCTGCTGAAGACCGCAGCGGACCCAAGTGGCACACGTGTTTTGGGTACGTTCAACAATTGTGGCTACGGGCAAACGCCATGGGGCACGTATTTGACGTGTGAGGAAAACTTCAACGGCTATTTTTCCGGCTCTGATGATCTTTTTGATGTGCCAGACGCGTTCAAGCGATATGGAATCGGCCTAAAAGATCGCGGCTACGCCTGGGCCACGGCAGACGACCGCTTTGATATCACTAAGCATCGGAACGAGCCGAACCGGTTTGGCTATGTGGTCGAGATTGATCCGCTCAACCCGACCTCGACCCCGAAAAAACGCACCGCGCTCGGGCGTTTCAAGCATGAAAACGCGGCCCTCGTGATCGCTGAAAGTGGTCATGTGGTTGTGTATTTGGGGGACGATGAGCGCGGCGAGTTCCTGTACAAATTCGTCAGTCGAGACCGCTATCAGGCTGGCGGTGACAGCACTGAATTGCTCTCTGACGGCGCCCTTTACGTCGCCAAATTTAACGACGATATGACCGGGCGCTGGATAGCGCTGACGCCGGAGACCACGGGCATGGCATCGAAGGCAGAAATCTGCGTGCATACCCGCCAAGCGGCGTCGGCGGTGGGTGCCACCACCATGGATCGCCCGGAGTGGGTCGCGGCGCATCCGATGCGGACCGAAGCGTACGTCGCGCTGACCAACAATAAAAACCGCGGTAAAAAACCGAACAGGGGTGGTGACGCGACACCGGTCGGCGGTCCGAACCCGCGTGCCGAAAACAACTATGGTCAAATCGTGCGTTGGCAACCTTTGGATGGTGACCATACAAACACCGCATTCACTTGGGATATTTTTGTGCTCGCCGGTAATCCAACCGTGCACGACGATGTCTACGGTGGTTCAAAAAACATCAATCCGGACAATATGTTTAATTCACCGGACGGCCTCGCCTTCGACAGTTTGGGCAATCTGTGGATTCAGACCGACGGCAAATATTCCAACACAGGTGACTTCGCGGGGCAGGGCAACAATCAGATGTTGCAGGCCGATCCCAACACCGGCGAAATTCGCCGTTTCATGGTTGGGCCCAAGGAATGCGAAATCACCGGGTTATGTTGGGCGCCCGACAAACGCACGATGTTTGTCGGCATTCAGCATCCAGGTGAAAAAGGCGGTAGTCATTTCCCGGACGGCGACAGCACCGTGCCGCGGTCTTGTATCGTGCAGATACGGCGCGATGATGGAAAGTTGATCGGTTAACTTTGCATCGTCATCCCGGCTCAAGACCGGGATGACGATGGTTTTTATTTTACGACTGCAGCACCCGATTGACCGCGCTGACCAGCGCGTTCAAGGACGCCTTGGTGATGTTTTTGTGGCGACCGACGCCGAACACCGGCGCGCCATCGCCGCGGCTCATCTCGACATACGCGACGGCATCGGCGCCCGAGCCCATGCCGACGGCGTGTTCGTGATAGCTGACCACTTTAAGGTCTTCCAGAATATGCGCGTTCAATGACGTTAAGAACGCATCAATCGGGCCGGCGCCTTTGCCTTTAAGCACAACTTCTTTGCCGTTGTCGGTGATATTGGCGGTGAGTTCGCGCACCTCGCTCGCATGGGTGTCGGGTACGGAGCGGTGATCAATGAACCGGAACCGACCGTTCGGCTGTGTCAGATATTCATTCTCGAAAATCCGCCAAATTTCGGCCGATGTCAGTTCTTTGCCCGTGTCGTCGGCTTGGTGTTGCACGACGCCGGAGAATTCGATCTGCAGCCGACGCGGCATTTCGAACCCGAAATCGGTTTCCATCACATAAGCGACGCCGCCTTTGCCGGATTGCGAATTGATCCGGATCACGGCTTCATAGCTGCGGCCCACGTCCATTGGGTCAATCGGCAGGTACGGGACATCCCAGGCTTCGCTGTTCGACGTTTTCAGCGCTGACAGACCTTTTTTGATCGCATCCTGGTGTGAGCCGGAAAACGCCGTGAATACCAAATCGCCCACATAGGGATGACGCGGATGCACGGGCAATTGGTTGCAGTATTCCGCAACCCGCATGACTTCGTTGATGTTTGTGAAATCCAAACACGGATCGATGCCTTGCGTGTACATATTCAGGGCCAACGTCACCACGTCGACGTTGCCGGTACGCTCACCATTGCCGAACAGGGTGCCTTCGATCCGGTCTGCGCCGGCCATCACGCCCAACTCCGCCGCGGCAACGCCGGTGCCTCGGTCGTTGTGCGGATGCAGGCTGAGCACGATGGAATCCCGCCTGGCCAGATTGCGGTGCATCCATTCAATTTGGTCGGCATAAATATTGGCGGACGACATTTCGACGGTGGCCGGCAGGTTCAAGATCGCCGGATTTTCCGGTGTCGGCTCCCACACGTCCATCACCGCATCGCTGATATCGCGGGCGAATTCCATCTCGGTGCCGGTGAAGCTTTCCGGCGAGTATTGATAGACGATCTCGCCGTCGGTCACTTTCTCGCCCAGCTCGCGAACCAGCTTGGCGCCGTCGGTGGCGATCTGCGTAATGCCGTCCATGTCCAAGTTGAAGACGACTCGGCGTTGCGCTGTCGAGGTGGAGTTATAGACGTGCACGATAGACCGACGTGCCCCTTTGATGGCTTCATAGGTGCGCTCGATCAGCGCCGCGCGGGCCTGTGTCAGGACTTGGATCGTGACGTCGTCCGGGATCATGTTTTCTTCGATCAACTGGCGGCAGAAGTCGAAGTCGGTTTGCGAGGCGGCGGGGAAGCCGATCTCGATTTCCTTAAAGCCTAATTCGACCAGCTTTTCGAACATGCGTCGTTTACGCTCGGGCCCCATGGGCTCGATCAGCGCTTGATTGCCGTCGCGCAGATCGACAGAGCACCAGATCGGCGCTTTTTCAATAACTTTGCTGGGCCATTGCCGGTCGGGCAGATCAATGGGTTTAAACGCCGCGTACTTTGCGCCTGGGTTCATATGCTTGGTGGTCATCTTTCTCTCCTCCGCCCGGATCGGCTCAGTTGTCTGTGTTATGCGCCGATAGGGCTTAATGTCGCGTAAAAATCTGAAAGGTCAATTTGCTTCGAAGCCGGTCGCCGGCGGCAGGAGGAAGCCTGCACAGTCCCGCGACCGCACATAAGTCGAAGGCTCAGGCGGCGGGGCGCAAAGGTGCGCTTGAAAATAATATCCATCATTTTGGTGGTCTCGATGAAAAAGGGAACGAAAAGGGCGCAGGCGTGACCCGGCGTCCGGTTAGGACACCGGGCGAATAAGTGCGAGCAATAGGTTCCGTTTCATCTTCATGATGACCTTAGCCTAATCGCCGCTTGCCCACCGGTCAAGGTTCTCAGGGACCTCCGGCGGATGCCTGCAACTACGATGTCACGCCTTACGATCCGCGCCTCGCAAACATCATACCGACCCCTGTGCAGATCAGCAGCGTACCGGTGATACCGTGGCGAATGCGGATACTTTTTGCGCCGACCAAAAAGCCGCGCAGGCGTCCCGCTAGAAGCGCATAGCCGCCGTCCAACATAAGTGCGATCAGCACAAAGGTTGCGCTCAGTAACGCGACCTGCGGGCCGGCTGGTTTGCCTGGGTCAATGAACTGCGGAAAGAACGCGACAAAGAAAAAGATCGTCTTCGGGTTCGTCAATGCTACCACAAAACCATGCCAAAACACACCCTTCGGCTTTTTGTCGGCGGGCAGGAAGCCGTCAGATTCAATCGTCGGCTTCAGCGCCGTGCGCCATTCGCGAACACCCAGATATATCAGGTAGGCAACGCCGGCCCAGCGTATCCATTCGAACAGATCACCGGCCGCCGCCAGCATACCGGTCAGACCGAAACCACCGGCTGTGATCAAAATCAACGTGCCCGTATTCGCACCGACAGATGTCAGCACGCCGGTGCGCATGCCGTGCTTAAGTGAGTTTGCGATGACCAGCGTGACAATCGGTCCTGGCATCAAAACAAGGGCCGCAGCAGCGATGACGAACGCGATATAAAGCTCTAGATCGACGGGCATGGGTGTGCACTCCGGAAACAATTACCATTACACAAATCCATGAAAATGCGACTGCGTCAATCGTGCTTAGGCAAACGAAAGGGACGCGTGCCCACCAAATGATTTGGCGGCGGGCACGCGTCCCGATTGGCCGGCGATACCGGAAAGCAATGTGCGGCGTGTTAGCCGATTTCGTGGTTGGCCATGATTTCCAAGGCACGGATCATGGCGGAGTGATCCCACCCGGCACCACCGTTGGCGGCACAGGTATTGAACAACTCTTGTGCGGTGGCGGTGTTCGGCAGGGCGACGCCCAAGGCTTTGGCGCCTTGCAGGGCTAGGTTCAGATCTTTTTGGTGCAGCTCGATGCGGAAGCCCGGATCAAAGGTGCGCTTGTACATACGCTCGCCGTGCACTTCCAAAATCCGTGACGATGCCAAACCGCCCATCAAGGCGGCGCGGACTTTTTCCGGATCGGCCCCGGCTTTGGAGGCAAAAACCATCGCTTCACCGACCGCTTCAATGGTCAACGCAACGATGATCTGGTTGGCGACTTTGGTGGTTTGGCCAATGCCGTTTCCACCGACCAGCGTCACGTTCTTGCCCATCTTTTCAAACACTGGTGTGGCGCGGTCAAAGTCGGCCTGACTGCCGCCGACCATGATGGTCAACGACGCAGCCTTCGCGCCCACTTCACCGCCGGAAACCGGCGCGTCTAAGTACGTGCAGCCAAGATCATTGATCTTTTTCGCGAATTCTTTGGTTTCAATCGGTGAAATCGAGCTCATGTCGATCACCAGTTTGCCTTTGCTGAGACCTGCGGCAACGCCGTTTTCGCCGAACAGGGTTTCTTCCACTTGCGGGGTGTCGGGCACGATGGTGATGATAATGTCTGAGGCTTCGGCGACGGCTTTGCGGCTGTCTAAGACCTTGAGGCCTTTATCGATCAACTCGTCCGACGGCTGCGAGCGGTGCACGGCGGTCGATACTTCATAGCCGGCGTCGAGCAAGTGACCGGCCATGGGCGCGCCCATGATGCCGAGGCCGATAAATCCGATTTTTTCCATAATGCATGTCTCCTCAGGTTCGATTTATAATTTATTGCGTAGCGGCTTTGAACCAGCCCAGGCCGGCAACGGTGTCGCCGGCGGGCTTGTACTCGCAGCCGACCCACCCGTCGTATCCGATAGAATCAATATGTGAGAACAAGAACGGATAATTCAACTCGCCGGTGCCGGGCTCATGGCGGCCCGGGTTATCGGCGAGCTGCATGTGCTTAATCATTTCAAGATTTTCCTGCATGCCGCGCGACACGTCACCTTCCATGATCTGCATGTGATAAATGTCGTACTGTACGAACAGGTTATCCGAGCCGACGGCATTGATGATGTCGATCGCTTGCTGGGTATGCGTTAGATAAAAGCCTGGGATGTCGCGGGTGTTGATCGGCTCGATCAAAAGGCGGATGCCAGCGGCTTTCAGTTTATCGGCGGCATAGCGCAAGTTGGAGATGAACGTGTCTTGTGCAATCGCCGGGCCGACGTCGGGCGTCGGAATACCGGCCAAGCAGTTGACCTGTTTGCAGCCCAACGTCGTTGCATAGTCGATGGCTTTGTCGACGCCGGCTTTGAATTCATCCATACGATCCGGCAGCACGGCGATGCCGCGCTCGCCCCCGGCCCAATCGCCGGCGGGCATGTTGTGCAGAACCTGCGTCAGGTTGAATTCGTCCAGCTTCACTTTCAGGTCATCGGCGTCATAATCGTAGGGAAACAGATACTCGACGCCGGTAAAGCCCGCCTTAGCGGCGGCTTCGAAGCGATCCATGAAGTCGACTTCGTTGAACAACATGGTCAGGTTGGCGCAAAACTTAGGCATAGGTGATCTCCTTGTAATCTCGATAGACGCAGGAAGTCGTCTTGTGTGAGCGGCGTGAGCTAGTTGGCATCCGCCATAGAGGTGTCGTTTTCCGCTTCACGCCCCATGTCGAACGGACGCTTCAGCGACAAATTCGGATCCAGGCATAGAACATCTTCGAATTCGTTGATGTTGTCGACTTCTGTGCCCATGGCGATATTGGTGACTCGTTCCAAAATGAACTCCAAAACTACCGGGACCTGGTGCTCTTCCATCAAGGCCTTCGCTTTGGCGAATCCGTCTTTGAACTCGTTCGGGCTTTTGATGCGGACCGCTTTGCAGCCGAGACCTTCGGCAACGGCCACGTGGTCGACACCATAGCCACGCGGTGCATCGCCGTCATCTTCGGCGTTGATATTATCGAACGCGAGCGACACTTCGAAGTCCATATCCATGCCTTTTTGTGCCTGGCGGATCAGACCCAGGTAAGAGTTGTTCACGACGATGTGCAGATATGGCAGCTTATGCTGCGCGCCGACCGCCAGTTCTTCGATCATGAATTGGAAATCATAGTCACCTGATAGGGCCACAATGTTGGCGTCCGGACGCGCCGCACGCACACCAAGTGCAGCCGGCAACGTCCAACCAAGCGGGCCAGCCTGTCCGCAGTTGATCCAATGGCGCGGGTTATACACTTTCAAGAATTGCGCACCGGCGATCTGACTGAGGCCAATGGTCGTCACATAGATCGTATCGCGGTCGAACTCTTGGTTCATCTCTTCGTACACGCGCTGCGGCTTCAACGGCACATCGTCGAAGTGGGTTTTGCGCAGCATCACGCTCTTGCGGTGCTGGCAGCTTTCGACCCATGCTGTGTAGTCCTTCAGCTTGCCGGCAGCTTTGCGTTCTTTTGCGATCTCAACGAACAACGCCAAGGCGACTTTGGCGTCGGATACGATGCCGTAGTCAGGCTCGAACACGCGGCCAATTTGCGTTGGCTCAATGTCGACGTGCACAAACTTACGCCCTTTCGTGTATTTTTCGACCGAGCCAGTATGGCGGTTAGCCCAACGGTTGCCGATGCCGAGCACGAAATCGGAAAGGCCGAACGTCGCATTGCCGTATCGGTGGCTGGTCTGCAGGCCAACCATACCGGCCATCAGGCCGTGGTCGTCCGGAATCGTGCCCCATCCCATCAGCGTCGGGATCACCGGCACGTTCAGGGTCTCGGCCAACTCTATCAACAAATCCGAAGCATCGGCATTGATGATGCCGCCACCCGCAACGATCAGCGGAAAGTCGTGATCCAGCAGCATGTCCAAGGCCTTCTCGCACTGCGCGCGGCTGGCTTTGGATTTGAAGACGTCCATCGGCTGATAGGTGTCGGGATCAAACTCGATCTCGGCGATCTGTACGTCGATCGGTAAATCGATGTGTACCGGTCCCGGGCGACCCGACCGCATCAAGTGGAAAGCTTTCTGGAAGACATAGGGTACCAAGCCGGGCTCCATCACGGTTGTCGACCATTTGCTGACCGGAGCGGCAATCGACGTGATGTCGACGGCCTGAAAGTCTTCTTTGTCGAGCTTCGCGCGTGGCGCTTGGCCGGTGATGGTTAGGATCGGAATGCTGTCGGCGCTCGCCGAATATAAGCCGGTGATCATATCGGTGCCGGCGGGGCCGGAAGTGCCGATGCACACGCCGATGTTCCCGGCGACGGCACGGGTGTAGCCTTCGGCCATATGCGATGCGCCTTCGACATGGCGGGCGAGCACGTGGCGGATTGAGCCGCGGTTTTTCATGGCATTATAGAATGGATTGATGGCGGCGCCCGGCACACCGAAGGCGCAATTCACGCCTTCTTTTTCCAGCACCAACACAGCGGCATCTACAGCGCGCATTTTTGGCATGATGTTTCCTCCATCATAGGGTTGCGTTTTTCTTAGCTTCATTATGTTGAAGGTGATTTTATTTTTCAATTTTTCTAAAATATTATTTTATAATATGAAAAATATTCATAGAATGATGTTTTTATAGGAGAAAATTTTTTCCAAAAAATAGCTTCATATTTTTATTGATAAAAAATTTTTTCAAATATATTGATAAAATAATATTTTCCAGATCGGATACGCCATGGACAAAGGTGAAAAACGCTCTCGCGGTCGGCCCAGAAATACCGACGGTCCGCAGCAAATAGCCGGTGTTCAATCGCTGGAACGCGCGATCTCGATCATGGAAGTGGTTGCCGAGGGCGAAGGGCTTTCATTGACCGAAGTGTCGGAGGCGACCGGCCTGCCTGCCTCGACCGCGTACCGTATTTTGGTGACGTTCCAAAGCCATGGCATGGCTGAGTTTGATGAGGTGCGCCAGCTTTGGCATGTCGGCGTAACCACCTTCCGCATGGGCGCGTCCTTTGTCCGTCGGCGAAAATTGGCTGAGCACGGGCGCGGCGTGATGCGGCGCTTGCAGGCTGCGACCGGCGAGACGGCAAATCTTGCGGTCGCTGATGCTGACGGCGTGGTGTTTGTCAGCCAAGTGGAAACCCATCAACCGATCCGTGCTTTCTTTCGCCCGGGTACGCGGGGGGATTATCATTCCAGCGGCATCGGCAAAGCAATCTTGGCGTTTAGCGACGAACACAGCGTGCGCGAAATTACGTCGCGTAACGGTCTTGTACCGTACACTGAACACACGCACCGCGATGTGAATACGCTGTTCGTCGATCTTGCAACCATCCGCGCGCGTGGATGGTCGGTCGATGATGAGGAGCGGAATCTGGGTATGCGATGCGTCGCTGCACCGATTTTTAATGAGTATGGGGAGCCTGTCGCCGGTATTTCCATCTCCGGACCGGCGGTGCGGGTAACGCCGGCGGTTGATGTGCACTTCGGCGCCCTCGTGTGCGACGCGGCGGTGGAGATTACGGCGCAATTCGGTGGATTGTGGCCGATGGCCAATGCCGCGCGGGCTTAAAGCTTTTTAGTGTACACGTATTCGACGGATTGCGAGGCATCGGCGCGCTGAATGACGCCGTGCTGGCGTTGATAGTTGAGCCGATCATACAATCGATGCGCTTTTAGGAATCTGGAATCCGAATACAGCATCATCATATTGGCATTCATGTCTTCGCGTGCTGAGGTTTCGGCCAATTTGCAAAGCGCTTCGCCAATGCCGCGCCCGCGCGCACCACTTGATACATACAGTTTATGCAATCGTGCAACGCCCGGCGCATCCGTCGGGGTGATCGCCACGGTGCCGCAGATGATTTCCTGGCATTCTGCGACCCAAAACTGACCGCCCAGACCAGAGAATGCACTGGCGGGCGCTTTCAGTTCAGGCTCTTCCTCATCGACCAATAATACGCATCCCTGGTATTCGCCATAGACGTCGTTGATTAAGTCGATCACCTGTTCGGAATCGCTGTCTTCGACGCCGCGCACAATGACGTCGGCAACGCGGGCCGCGATTGACGGCATCTTGGACGGTCTTTCCATCAACATATCAGTTGCGCCCTTCCAACAAGCCGCGGGCAACCACTTGCGCTTGAATCTCGGCGGCACCTTCAAAAATATTCAAGATGCGGGCATCACACAGCACCCTGGAAATCGGATATTCCAAAGCATAGCCGTTGCCGCCGTGAATCTGCAGTGCGCCGTCGGCGTTGGCCCATGCGACCCGAGCCGCCAACAGTTTTGCCATCCCGGCTTCGATGTCGCAGCGGCGTTCGGAATCTTTTTCGCGGCCGGAAAAATATGTTAGCTGTCGCGCGATCATGGTCTCGACGGCCATCCAGGCCAGCTTCTCGTGAACGCGTGGAAACGCATAGATCGGTTTCTTGAACTGTACCCGCTCGGTCGCATAGGCGAGTCCGAGCTCCATCGCATTTTGCGCCACGCCGATGGCACGCGCTGCGGTTTGGATGCGCGCACTTTCAAACGTCGCCATCAATTGCTTAAAACCTTGACCTTCTTCGCCGCCCAGCAATTGCGAGGCCGGCACTTCGAGGCCATCAAAGCCGAGCTCGTATTCTTTCATGCCACGGTAGCCGAGCACCTCGATCTCGCCACCGGTCATGCCGTCCAGCGGGAACGGGTCGGCGTCGGTGCCGCGCGGCTTCTCGATCAAGAACATCGATAAGCCTTTGTAGCCGGGTTCGTCGGGATCGGTGCGCGCCAGTAACGTCATCATGTCGGAGCGGGACGCATGCGTGATCCAGGTCTTGTTGCCGGTAATGCGGTACACATCGCCGTCACGCACGGCGCGGGTTTTGAGCGACGCCAAGTCGGACCCGGTACCGGGTTCGGTGAACACGGCCGTCGGCAAAATTTCGCCGGTGGATATCTTCGGCAGGTAGTGTGCCTTCTGCGCGTCCGTACCGCCCAGGCGGATTAACTCAGCGGCGATTTCAGAGCGTGTGCCGAGCGAGCCGACGCCAATGTAGGCGCGGGATAATTCTTCGGTGACCACGCACATCGCCATCTTGCCGAGGCCAAGGCCACCGTTTTCTTCCGGTACCGTCAGGCCGAACACGCCGAGCTCGGCCATCTGCTCGACGATTTCGATTGGGATCAGTTCGTCCTTTAGATGCCATTCGTGGGCATCGGGGGCCACTTGCTCGGTGGCAAAGCGGCGAAACTGCTCGCGGACCATATCCAAGGTTTCGTCGGAAAGCCCCGGCGCGCCGAAGTGGCCGTCGCGGATCAGCTCTGCAATCCGCGCCCGCACGCCCGGCGTATTGCCCGCCGCCATCAAGGCGCGAACGGCATCGTCCGATAAAAATGCGTGATGTGCCGCTTCGTCTATGCCGACGTCGGCGGGCCGTACGAATTCAAGCTGGCTGATTGCGATGCCGCCCGACAGTTGATTCAGATATTCGCCGTATGCGGCCTGCACCATCAACTGTTCAAGCTCGCCGAAACGGCCTTCGGCCTCAAGGCGCTCGCCCCAGCCGCGCATTTGCCGGAGTCCGGTGACATAGGTCGCAACCCACGCCAACCCATGCACGGCGGTTTGGTGTTGTTCGATCAGCGTGCCTGACGGGCGGCCGTCTTTGACGACAAGGGCGGCGACGCCATTGCGTGCGGCGCCATAAAGCGCATCGGCGGCAGCCAATGCTTGATCAGTGCGCGGCATCATCCCTTCGATTAAGGGGGGTGCTGAGTGTCCGCTTGCGTCCATGGGTTTATCCCCCACCGTTGCTGGCATTGAGGGGCGGTAATGTACCCCGCCCCTCAACGACCGATTAATCTAGGGATTTTAGCCTTCGATGCAATCTTCGAGCGTGCGTCGGCCCGGTCGTTTGGCTTGAACCAAGACCGCCATGTTGCCGGGTTTGTGCAGATTGCGTAGCATCTTGGTGTGCGCGGCTGGGATATCTTCCCACGAGAATACTTCCGACATGCACGGATCAATGCGACGTTCGATCACCAGTTGGTTGGCCTGGCTGGCTTGTTTCAAGTTGGCGAAGTGGCTGCCTTGGATTCGCTTTTGGCGCATCCATACAAAGCGTGCATCCATGGTTAGGTTGTAGCCGGTAGTGCCGGCACAGAACACGACCATGCCGCCGCGCTTGACGATGTTGCAGCTGACCGGGAACGTGGCTTCGCCCGGATGCTCAAAGACGAAATCGACATCGTTGCCTTTGCCGGTGATCTCCCAAATCGCCTTGCCGAACTTGCGGGTCTCTTTCATGTAGTCTTTGAAGCCGTCGCCATTGACCGGCGGCAGTTGGCCCCAACAGTTGAAATCTTTACGGTTGATCACACCTTTAGCGCCGAGGCTGAGCACGAACTCGCGTTTGTCTTCATCGGAAATTACGCCGATGGCGTTGGCACCGGCGACAGCGATTAATTGCACCGCCATAGAGCCCAACCCGCCGGACGCACCCCACACCAATACGTTATGGCCCGGGCGAAGGATGTGCGGGCGGTGACCGAACAGCATCCGATATGCGGTCGCCAGCGTCAGCATGTAGCAGGCACTTTCTTCCCACGTCAGGTGTTTTGGGCGCAGCATGCACTGGCGGTCCTGGACGCGGCAGAATTGCGAGAATGAGCCGTCCGGCGTCTCGTAACCCCAGATGCGCTGTGAGGTCGAGAACATCGGGTCGCCGCCGTTACATTCTTCGTCGTCGCCGTCATCTTGGTTGCAGTGCACGACGACTTCATCGCCGACCTTAAAGCGTTTCACCTTCGAGCCGACGGCCCAAACGATGCCGGACGCGTCCGAACCTGCGATGTGGTACGGGGCTTTGTGATAATCGAACGGTGAGATCGGGGTGCCCAGCGCGGCCCATACGCCGTTGTAGTTGACGCCGGCGGCCATCACCATGATCAGCACGTCGTGGCTGTCCAATTCCGGGACATCGACGACTTCGACCTGCATCGCACTTTCCGGCTCGCCGTGGCGCTCTTGGCGGATTGCCCAGGCGTACATTTGTTTCGGCACGTGGCCGAGGGGCGGAATCTCGCCCATCTCATACAAATCTTTTTGCGGTTGGTCGGATTGGAATTCGATGATTTCAGCGGTGTCGGTCATTGCGCGTCCCCTACTAATTTTGTCTGGAACCGCGCGCCTCCCAACACTGCGGCTCTCCCCATTCGCATCGCATTTTGCTGCAATGCAAAAATATTCATAAACGTTTTGCACTTTCTTCGCAATGCACAAATTGCTAGATTCATGGGTGAATTTGCACTATTTTGAAATATAGTTACAAAAAAATATAAAATGAACTAATTAAACGCCTACATGGGGACTGTGATGAAAGAAAATTACGCGGGGTCGAATATTGCACAAGCGAAGCTTGATCAGGCATCGGAACGGGACCGGCCTTGGCTGTTTCGGACCTATTCCGGCCATTCTTCGGCGGCGAAATCGAATGAATTGTACCGGGCCAATTTGGGGCGCGGGCAAACCGGCCTTTCCATCGCCTTCGATCTGCCGACCCAGACTGGTTATGACAGTGATCATCCGCTGGCCCGGGGCGAAGTCGGCAAGGTCGGTGTGCCGATCTCTCATTTAGGTGACATGCAGACCCTGCTGGACGGCATCCCGCTTGAAAAAATGAACACGTCGATGACCATCAACGCCCCGGCAGCTTGGTTGTTGGCGTTGTACGTGGCGGCGGCAGAACGCCAAGGCGTCGCCCGTGACCAACTTTCAGGCACGGTGCAGAACGACATCATTAAGGAATACCTTTCGCGTGGCACCTATATTTTTCCGCCGGCGCCCAGCATGAAATTAATCGCAGATACGGTCAGCTTTACGTACCGGGAAATTCCAAAATGGAATCCGATCAACGTGTGCTCGTACCATCTGCAAGAAGCCGGCGCGACGCCGAACCAGGAACTCGCGTTCGCGCTCGCTATTGCCGTTGAGGTATTGGATACGGTCCGTCCCCGCGTGCCCGTCGAAGACTTTCCTTTGGTCGCAGGCCGTATCAGCTTTTTCGTGAACGCAGGCGTTCGGTTCGTGACCGAGATGTGCAAGATGCGCGCCTTCACCGATTTGTGGGACGAGATTTTGCGCGATCATTATGGGATCGAAGACCCAAAGCTTCGGCGCTTCCGCTACGGCGTGCAGGTCAACTCGTTGGGCCTCACCGAGCAGCAGCCGGAAAACAACGTTTATCGCATCTTGTTGGAGATGCTGGCTGTGACCTTGTCGAAAAACGCCCGCGCCCGTGCCGTGCAATTGCCTGCGTGGAATGAAGCGCTGGGGTTGCCGCGCCCTTGGGATCAGCAATGGTCACTGCGCCTGCAACAGATCGTCGCCTATGAAACCGATCTTTTGGAATATGGCGATTTGTTCGACGGCTCACCGGTGGTCGCGGAAAAAGTCGACTCCTTAAAAGCCGATGCTCGCACCGAACTTGCCGCCATCGATGCCATGGGCGGCGCCGTCGCCGCGGTCGAAAGCGCGTATATGAAACGTGCCCTCGTCGAGAGTAACGCGAAGCGTTTATCGGCGATTGAGCGTGGCGATCAAGTGGTCGTCGGCGTCAATAAATACACCGAGGCCGAGCCTTCACCGCTGACCGCAACAGATGGGGCCATCATGACCGTCGACGCGTCGGCGGAACGCGAGCAGATCGAGGCGCTGAATGCGTGGCGTGCATCCCGCGACGATGCGGCGGTGAAAACGGCGTTGGCAGACTTGCGTGCGGCGGCGGTCGAAGACCGGAATATCATGGAGCCCTCCATCCAGTGCGCGCATGCGGGCGTTACCACCGGCGAGTGGGCAGGGCTTTTGCGCGACGTGTACGGTGAATATCGCGCGCCGACGGGCGTTGGCGGTTCTTCAGCACAGGCGCCGGAATCGCTGAACGCGGTGCGCGCCCGGGTCAATGCGTTAGAGCCGATGCTGGGCACACGCCTAAAAATGCTGGTCGGCAAGCCCGGCCTGGACGGCCACTCCAATGGTGCTGAGCAGATCGCTGTCCGCGCCCGCGACGCCGGCGTCGAAGTGATCTACGAAGGAATCCGGCTGACCCCCGCCGAGATCGTGTCTGCGGCGCTGCAAGAAGGTGTGCATGTGGTGGGCTTGTCGATTTTGTCGGGCTCGCACGTGACATTGGTTGCAGATGTGGTCAAAGGCCTCAAGGCGGCTGGGCTCGAAGACGTGCCGGTGATCGTCGGCGGTATTATTCCGCCAGAAGACGCCGCCATGCTGATGGCCAACGGGGTCGCTGCCGTCTACACGCCAAAAGATTTTGATCTGACGCAAATTTTGGACGGTATTGTTGGTATCGTCGAGAAGGCCTACGCGCGAGCGGCGTGATGCTCTGGTTCGCTCAACCGCTTTTGCGTTGTGGGACAAGGACGTTCACGGGGCCGTCCTTGATTCCGAGGGCGTCAGGATTTTCGATTTTTGGCTTCATGGTATCGGTCAAAAATCGTACGACGCCGTTTTGCATGTTTTTGAGTACCGGTGACCAGGTAACGAACAGGCCGCCGTTGATCTCGTAGCTCATGATGTCGCCGTCGTCGACGGCAGCATCAATGGCGGCCGCCAGATTGTCGCTGCGACCGACGTATACCCATCCCGGTTTGACGCCGGAATGCCAAATCACATAAACACCCGAGGCGCCAGTCAGGCCTTCGGCCGTAGTGTCCAAGTGCGTCAGGCGATGGAATTTGCCACGCTTGTTACGTACCCACTCGGGATCGAGGGGCGGGCCATCGTATTTGGCCTTCGGTTTATCCACTTTTTTCTTGAAAAATCCGAGCACGGCGGTGCGATCCATAGTTTCAAATCGGTTTAGCATAGATAGTCGCGTCTTGCCATAATGTTAACGGGCAAGGTTCGGAACTGTATTTATGCTATGCACCCGTGCTTGTCGCAACGGTCTAGTCGGGTAAACTGCGTCAAATCGCGCGACATTATGGGGTTGGGAGGCCCTTTCATGCAGATTGATCGCATCGACCATTTTGTACTCACCGTGCGCGATATCGACGCGACATGTGATTTTTACGCGATTGCGCTGGGTATGGAGCGGATCGATTTTGGGGCTGGTCGAACGGCGCTGAAATTTGGCCAACAGAAGATCAATCTGCACCGCGCCGGGCATGAGTTAGAACCTAAATCCGCAAAACCGACCCCTGGCAGCGGTGATTTTTGTTTGATCACCAAAACGCCTATCAACGATGTGGTCGCACACCTGAAATCTGTGGGCATCGTTATCGAGTATCTGCCGAGCCCCCGCACCGGGGCCATTGGACCAATCATGTCGGTGTATTTTCGAGATCCCGACGACAATTTAATTGAGGTTTCGACGTATGATGAATGAGCACAATACAGTTGCATCTGATGGCCCGCTGACGGGGCTCCGAATTTTAGAACTTGGTCACTTTATTGCGGCGCCTTTCTGTACGCGGGTGCTCGCAGACCTTGGTGCCGAGGTGATTAAGATCGAGCCGCCGGTGCGGGGTGATCCGGTGCGCACCTGGGGCACGATCCCAGAAGGCGAGACGGTGTCGGTTTGGTGGTCTGTGCACGGGCGCAACAAACGTTCCGTCACCGTTGATTTGAAAAAACCCGAAGGTATCGCGTTGGTGAAGCGCATGATCGCTGACGCGGATGCGGTGGTTGAAAACTTTAAGCCGGGGCAGTTGGCGAAGTGGGGGCTCGGTCCCGACGAAATTCAGGCGGCCAATCCGGAAGCCGTGTTGGTGCAGATTTCCGGCTACGGACAGACCGGGCCGTATCATAAGCGGGCCGCATTCGGGATTATCGGTGAAGCGGTCGGCGGTATCCGCCACCTGACCGGTTATCCGCCCGAGGTCTCTGACCTGCCGCCTGTACGCACGGGTGTATCGTTCGGTGACAGCGTGGCGGGGTTGTATGGCGCCATCGGTCTGTTGGCAGCGATGTTTGAAAAACAGGCAGGCCGCGGTAAGCCCGGGCGCCGCGTAGATGTGGCTTTGACCGAGAGCGTGCTTAGTTTGCTCGAAGGCTGCCTGCCGGAATACGGCTACTTTGGCGCGGTGCGTCAGCCCCAAGGTTCGACCATTAAAACCACGGCGCCGTCCAACGCATACCCGTCCAGCGATGGGCGATGGTTTTTGATCGGTGGCAATTCGGATGCGTTGTTTGCGCGTTTATGCGGTGTCATGAACCGTCTCGACATGCTCGAAGACTCGCGGTTTGTCGGGAATGTGGCGCGGGTCAAAAACATTGAGGCCTTGGATGCGGAAATCGCGGCGTGGACGTCGACGCTGACGCTCGAAGAATTGGAAAAAGCCGTCGCCGAAGCCGATATCCCCTCCAGTCGGATCTATGATACCGCCGACATCGCGGCTGACCCGCAATACCTGGAACGCGGCATGGTGCACAAAGTCAACGACCCGCGTCTGGGTGAGGTGTTGCATCCTGGCGTGGTCCCGCGCTTTGAAGGTGCCGATTCAAACGTGCCCGACGGCGGGGTCCGCTGGGCCGGACCTGCGGTCGGGGCGCATACGGATGATGTGCTTGGGAAAGATTTAGGTTTGAGCGCTGATGAGATTGCGCGTTTGAAAGAGGAGGGCGTAATATGAGCACCCCAACTATGGAAGCTGTTGAAATTTGTGACGTCGCACCCCGCGACGGGTTTCAGGTCGTGTCGACGTGGATCCCGACCGAAACCAAAATTGCGATCGTCGAAGGCTTGGCCGACGCCGGCTTTAAGCGGATCGAGACCGGGGCGTTCGTCTCACCCAAGCACGTGCCGCAAATGGCCGACACGGCTGAAGTCCACGCGACCGCGAAGGTTGGCGATGACGTGCGCTTGTCGACCTTGATCCCGAACCTGCGCGGCGCGGAAAACGCCTTAGCGGCGGGCATCAGCGATCTTGTGTATGTATTCTCGGCGTCTGAAAGCCATAACAAATCCAACGTGCGGCGCCCCGTCGCAGCGTCGATCGAGGAACTGGGCGAGGTAATCCGGATCGGTCGTGACCATGCGGACTTTAAACTTCGGGTCAACATCGCCACCGTTTTCGATTGTCCGTTTGAAGGCCGCGTCGACGAAGATGCGGTTTACGCCGCCATCGAAAAAGTCTTGGCGTATGGCGAACCAGTTGAACTAGGTCTTTGCGATACCACGGGGCGCGCATTGCCGGATCACGTACGCGATGTTTGTGCGGGCGCGATGACGCGGTTCGGTGGTGACGGCATCAGCTGGTTGTATCATGGCCACGATACGTTCGGACTCGGTGTCGCCAATGCTTTATATGCGTATGAAGCCGGCATCCGTCTGTTCGATGCGGCAGCGGCCGGTCTCGGCGGTTGCCCCTTCGCGCCGGGTGCGACCGGCAATACGGCCAGCGAAGACCTTGTGTTCACATTCGAAAATATGGGCATCGATACCGGGATCGATTTGGCTAAGTTGTTGAGCGTCGCCGAAAAAATTGCAGAATTACCGGACACGCAAACCGGCGGTCATATCCGTATCGTGCCCCGCGAGCGTGTGTTGAGCGCAGCCTAAGGCGCGGTGCATATTGACTTTCGCGCCGTAGCACCCAAATGCAATTGGGTTTAGGTCAGTGAAAGATTTAGGGATGGCACGTCTTCAGGTATCGAAGATCGGTGCGCGCTTCATCGCCGTGGTCGGCATCTTGAGCGTGGTGTCGGCATGTTCCAGTTTAAAGATCGCGTATGGCTTTGCTGATGATGCGTTGGAAAGCCGTGCTGAGCAGTACCTTGATCTGGATAGCGATGGTGAGGCGAAGGTCGAGGCAGAGATCGCCCGCCTGTTGAATTGGCATCGCACCGTCATGCTGCCACGCTACGCCGCATTTCTAAACGGTGTCGCCGACGTGAACGATACTGGCTCTTGGCAGCGCCGCGAAATCGCACAGGCGTTTCAGGGCTTCAAGGCGTTGCTGGATGAAACCGCGTTGGGTGCCGCACCGTTCATCGCCAATGTGTTAAAGGACCACACCTCGCCCGAGCGTGTCGAGTATTTGCGGGCACAGATGGCCGTCTACATCCGCGAAGAGTTGGCAGAAGAACAAGCCTCGTTTAAAGACCGTTTGACCGAACAAGTTGACCGCCGTGTGCGAAATTTTGAACGCTTTGTCGGTCCGTTGCGCGATGAACAAATTGATATTATCCGTCGCCACACCGCGCCCGCGCTGACCGATAGAAACCTCTGGTTGCGTCACCTTGATCGTCGTCATCAAGCACTTGCCGATTATCTCCAGTCCGACCCTGAAACCATCGCCCTGACGACGTTTGTGCACACCTGGACAACGCGGGGTTACGACATCGTCGACCCTGAGTACGCAAAAATATCTGAAGCGCGTTGGAATAAACTCGAAGAACTTCATGAAGACATGCTGTCGTCGTTGGATGGCGAACAGCGTGCCGCGCTTTCCTTATCTCTCAGAAGTTATGCCGCCGATATGATGGATCTCGCTACCGGTAGCTGATCGTGATTGTATGCGTGCGCAGGCACTTTAAAGTGTCCCCGCAACCGCATCATGCGGTCTTCGGGGGATAGCTTGGATACGCTCATAGATTTCTTTATTGCCGACACCGGGCTCGAGCTTTGGAGCGCGCTTTTGATGTGCGCAGTGTCATTTATCGGAAGTTTCATCGCAGCTTCGCTCGGGTTGGGTGGTGGCTTGTTGGTGATGGCGACGATGGCGTCCCTCTTGCCGCCGACGGTGCTGATCCCGCTGCATGGCATCGTGCAGTTGGGCTCGAATGCGGGGCGGGCGCTTATCATGCGCTCAGAAATTCTGACCCATGTGGTGCCGGCATTTTTGCTGGGCACGATTATCGGCGCATTGATCGGCGGGCAAGTGGTGGTTTCGCTGCCGACCCAGGTGCTGCAAATTGTGCTTGGCGGCTTTGTGTTGTATGCGACGTGGGGCCCGAAATTTCGGGCGTCCGAGCCGGGTAAAAAAACATTTTTCGGGGTTGGATTGGTCGGGGCGTTTGTGACCATGTTCGTGGGGGCGACCGGGCCGTTGGTCGCGCCGTTCGCCGCCGCCGCATCGGACAAGCGTCAAAACGTCGTCGCCACCCACGCCACCCTGATGACGATACAGCATGGTTTTAAGGTTATTGCATTCGGGTTCTTGGGTTTCGCGTTCGGGCCGTACATTCCGTTATTGGTCGGATTGCTGGCCTGCGGCTTTATCGGCACCTATGCCGGCAAGCACATGTTGAACTTCATGCCCGAACACATTTTTCGGATCGGGTTGAAGGCGGTGATTACGGCGTTGGCGCTTCGGTTATTGTATGCGGGCGTGTTCGGCTGATGTGACCGCCGGCGGGGTCGGGCGATTTTTTGCCAAGTGCTGCCGCCCCGCATCGGTGATGGCGATCATCGTCGACGCGCCGGAAGGTTGGCGCACGATAAAGCCCGCATCAATAGCGTCTTCCCATACCGTCAGGCGTGGGCACGACGTCCGCCAGGCATCCATGACATCTTCATACGGCTTTGGTTCATCTCGCAGCCATTGCAGGAGATCCAGGATCAATTCATCCATATCAAACCTTTTTCACTTTACGTCAAAGTGCCCCGAAAATCTGCTCGGCACGCTCGCGCTCTTCGATGTCGCCCTCAAGAAAGCTGGATGCCCGATCAAAAGTAGATCCCCCGTGCTTGATCAGCATAATACCTAAAACCTTGTTTGGCGTAACATTGTCATCGGCAAGTGGCAGACCGACGCGTGTATACGTCGCCCAGTTAACGGTTTCAGACGGCAACTGCGAGATCATGACGCCAAGTACGTCGCCGTCGATAATGCGCGAGAAAAAACTGGTGATTTCTTCGAGTACACGCCCCGAACGATGATCTGAGAATGTTTTGCCGGTCAGTGCGATGCCGATGTGCTCATCAAGCGAAGACCCCATAAAACGATAGCGAAAAGTCCGATTTTCTTCGGCATCAATTATGAACAAGCTCGGCAGCAACTTCGGCACATCAATCAAGTTGAGGTCGCCTTGCGCCGGAAATCGATGCGCGCCACGCGACCGTTTCCAGAAATCAAAGATTTCTTTAATACGATCATCTTTTAACTGAGCGACGAGGTCGTCTGCGCGCATATCGTATAGCCTCCGCATCTACCCGTGAGTGATTTTAGAGAAAATACTTCGCTACGTCGTAAAGTAAGTTAAATTGCCAGCGTTTATCTTTTTAAAGGCCGCGTTGCTTTTTTAAGCCATGCAGCGGCCTGCTTATCGACACCTTTGCTGAGCGATTTGTATACCCACGCATGGTAGTCGTTGATCCAGGTTATTTCGTGTGCGTCCAAAAGTTTCGGCTCGACCAAGGCGAGGTCGAACGGCGCGCAGGTCAGTGTCTCAAACCCGAGCATTTCGCGTTCCCAGGCTTTTGGCTTTTTGATGGCTTTGACCATCACCAAATTTTCGATGCGGATGCCGAAGCCTTTGGCTTTGTAATACCCAGGCTCGTTCGAGACGACCATGCCAGGCTGCAGTGCAACGTTGGACGGATGTTTTGAAATCCGTTGAGGTCCTTCGTGGACGTTCAAATAACTGCCGACGCCGTGCCCCGTGCCGTGGTCATAATCCAGGCCAACATCCCAAAGCGGCTTGCGCGCCAGTGCGTCCAGCTGAGCGCCGCTGGTGCCTTGCGGGAACACCGCGCGTGCGAGCGCAATATGGCCTTTGAGGACACGCGTAAAGCGATCGCGCATTTCCGCATTGGGCTTGCCGATGGCAACTGTGCGCGTGACATCGGTGGTGCCGTCCAAGTATTGCCCGCCGCTGTCGACCAACAAAAGCGACCCCTTTTTCAGCTTCGCCGCGCCGCGCTTGTTGGCACGGTAGTGAACGATGGCACCGTTGGCGCCGAAGCCGGCAATCGTCGGGAAGCTCGGACCGCGATGGTGATCTAGTGTCGTGCGCAGCTGATCGATTTTCTCGCCGACATCCCATTCGGTGATTTTGCCTTTTGGCGCCTCACGCTCCAACCAGCTGAGGAACATGACCAAGGCGATGCCGTCCCTAAGGTGCGCATCGCGCATGCCGTCGCGCTCGGTCGCGTTTTTGCAGGCCTTCGCAAGCGCGGTAACATCCGGTGTGTCGATGACATCGGCACCGGCAGATTGCAGGGTCATTGGAATCTTTGCGGCTGCTTGCGACAGATCGACGCCGACTTTCAACCCGCGTCCGCCTAGGTGCGTGAGTTCATCGGTGAGCGCTTCTTGTTCCAGCACCACGACTTCTGGGCCCAGATGTTCTTCCAAGCCCGGGCTCATTTTCCGCGGATTGGTAAAGAACTCAACACCGCCCGTGGCATGCAGTACGACAAAGCCCAGCGACACCGGTGTGCACGGCACATCGCGACCACGAATGTTCAAAAGCCACGCGATAGAGTCCGGCGCCGTCAGGACGACCGCATCCAAACCTTTGGTTTTTAGATATTCGGAAATCTTTTTGCGTTTTTTAGTTGCGTTCTGACCGGCGAATTTTTGCGGATGCGCCAATATCGGAGAGATAGGTGCCGGCGGCTGGCCCAGCCAAACCGCATCAATTGGGTTGTCCGGCTGCGCGATTAAGTGCGCGCCTAAGCGCTGACACACGGCGTCCAAGCGTTTTCGTTCAGTTTCGGTGTGTAGCCAAGGATCGAAGCCGAGTCGCATGCCGGCATTAAGTGTCTCGCTCAACCATTCGGTCAGTGTTTTGTTGGCGGTGTGGTGTGCTTCGAACAGTTTGCCGTCGACCTGTTTTTTGACTTGTAGCGTATAGCGGCCATCGACGAAGACGGCGGCTTTGCGTCCCGCCATGACGACGGCGGCACCGGCGGAGCCGCTAAATCCGGTCAGCCACTGCAGGCGTTCTGCGTGCGGTGCGACGAACTCGCCTTGGTGCGCATCGGCTTTAGGAATGATAAAGCCGTCCAGATCACGGCTTTTGAGTTCTTTGCGCAAAGCTTGAATGCGCGTCGGGTCCGTGCTGCGTCTGCTGAGACCGTCGTCATTGAACGTTTCGAAAATACGCTGGCGTAATTCGCGCAGCGCCGCCATCAGATCTTCGTCGGCATCGGGCGCGATCAATTGCTGCCATGCGGCTTCATCATCGCCAGCGGGCGTGGCCAAGATGCCCCGAAGAATTTCCCGGGCACCGAGCAAATCAACCCGGGCCCCCTGCGCACGCAGAAGGTCGTCTAAGTCACGGTCAAGTTTACGGCGATCAGTCATAGCGCATGAAAGCTAGGACCCGATGCGTGCAGACGCAAGGCAGAACTTATTTTGCATAGCTTATGCAATTATATGGCGTATAGATATGCAAAAACGAGGTAGCTGCCGTGCGCAATGGGCGTTATTGCACTGCAGCATAATAGGTTATACCAGCCTCAATCTCGAGGTATCGATTTTTAAAGACGTCTTTGAAAACCGATACAAGATTTGATGAATGAAGGATACAGGTTATGTCTTACGATTCCGCAACGGCCCGCCAAATGAGCTTGTTCGGCGAAGGTCAAAAGATTACTGATATCGAAATGGCGTTGATCGTTGATCGTGCCCACAGAATGCGTTCGGTCGCAATTGCGGCCCATATTCAAGGTGCCATTGACGCGGTGCGTCGCCGGTATCGGGCCTATACCACGCAACGCACCCTGAGTTCGCTGAGCGATCACATGTTGCGCGATATTGGCATCGAACGGGATCAAATCCCGGTCATCGCCCGCCGTGCAGCACGTGGCATCGATGTGGCACCGACCAAAGCGTCGACCACCAGCGCCGCGGTCCATAATATCGCGCCGCAAGGCAAAGTCGAAAGTCAGTCGGAACTGCCGCTTGCCGCGTAACGGCTTGCTGACAGCGAAAGCTTAAAAGATAGAACGGTGGCGCTCGAGGGATACTCGGCACCGCCGTTTTTATTTTATTTTTTCTGATGCTGGTGTGTAGCCGTTGGTACGCATGCAGCGCTCGAATACCTGCGCTTGCAGGCGTTGCAGATCGTAAGTGGTCATATTTTGCTGATACGCACCCAGGCCGCCGCCCAGATTATCGCTGGACGTCATCGGCTGTAGTTTAGCTTCCCGCTCCATTTCCCGACGCGCGAGACGGCGGCACTCGCCGGTATCCGACTGCCATTGTCCCTGCGGCACGTCCGGATTTTGCCAAATTTGTTTTGCCGGTGTGCGGGTACAGGCGCTGAGTCCTACGATTCCCAGTGCGTACAAGCAAATCATGGCGGTGCGTTGAAATGTCATAGGTTTATTCAGGCCCGATGCAGCGTTTGAGGTACGCTTTGGTTGCGTCCGTATCATAGTGATGAATGCCTTCAATCCGCGCCACCTCGCGGCCATCCGGTGCTATGATCAACGTTGTCGGCAGCCCGCGAATACCCAGCGCGCGTGCAGCCGTGCCTTTCGGGTCATGCAGGGCGGCCAAGTTGGTGATGCCGACTTTTTCATAAAAAGCAGCGATGACCGAATGTCCACCTCGATCCATCGACGCGGCCAACACATCAATGCCTACAGGTGCCAAGGCCGCATTAAGCCTGTCTAATTCAGGCATTTCCCGTACGCATGGCGCGCACCATGTGGCCCAAAAGTTCAGCACCACGCCGCGTCCGACGTAATCTGCGAGCGTTACCTCGCGCCCATCGGGCGTGGTTAAGGTCAGCGCCGGCAGGGTTGCGGGCGCGTCTAATGGCTTAATGGCGCTGAGTGCCTCGTCTTCTGGGATGCACATAGCTTGATCGCCGCTTGCATGCGCGGGCGATATCAGGAAAATCACGCCGCTGACGATGGCGGCGCCCATCCAAGCGATAAAAGACCGTTGCAGAGTTGACGTCACATGCATGTTAAGCTCACTTCGATTGACCGTACTGATAATTTAGGACCGAGAAGGCACGATTGCCATGACCGATAAGACCAATAACAAAGATAAAAGCATTGCCGCTGACACAAGCGCGATGTGGGGCGGTCGATTCGAGGCTGGGCCGTCTGCAGTGATGGAGGCGATCAACGCGTCTATCGGCTTCGATAAGGTCTTGTATGCGCAAGACATTGCCGGTTCTACTGCGCATGCGCGAATGTTGGCAAAGCAGGATATTATTTCCGAAGCCGATGCGGACGCAATCTGCGCGGGTCTACAAAAAATTGCCGCCGAGATCGAAGACGGTGGTTTCGAATTTAAAGCCGCCCTCGAAGATATTCATATGAATATTGAGTCACGGCTCCGCGATCTGATCGGTGATGCCGCAGGCCGGCTGCACACGGCACGGTCGAGGAATGATCAGGTTGCGACGGACCTCAAGCTTTGGGTGCGCGATGCGCTGGATGGGTTGGATCGGGATCTGCAAGCCTTGCAGGCAGCGTTGATCACCCAAGCCGAAGCGCATGCCGACAGCGTCATGCCGGGGTTCACACATCTTCAGACGGCGCAGCCGGTGACGTTGGGTCATCACCTGATGGCGTATGCGGAAATGCTTGGGCGGGATCGCTCGCGGGCCGCCGATGCGCGGGTGCGTATGAACGAAAGCCCGCTCGGTGCAGCCGCCCTGGCCGGCACGTCGTTCCCAATTGACCGACACGCGACGGCCGAAGCGCTTGGCTTTGATCGGCCGGCAGCAAATTCGTTGGATGCGGTGTCCGACCGAGATTTTGCCATGGAATACATGAGCGTGGCGTCGATCCTTGCCGTGCACCTATCTAGATTGGCCGAAGAAATCGTGCTTTGGTGTTCATCGCAATTTGGCTACATGCGGTTGTCCGATGCCTATTCGACCGGCTCGTCTATCATGCCGCAAAAGCGCAATCCCGACGCGGCTGAGTTGATTCGGGCCAAAGCCGGACGCGTGATCGGCGCGATGAATTCGCTGATGATCGTCATGAAGGGCTTGCCGATGACCTACGGCAAAGACATGCAGGACGATAAAGAGCCGGTGTTTGAAGTGGCGAATACTTTGGCGCTGTCGTTGGCCGCGATGACCGGAATGATCGAAAGTGCGACGTTCGATAAGTTGCGGATGCGCGCCGACGCGGGTAAAGGTTTCTCGACCGCCACCGATCTTGCCGATTGGCTGGTGCGCGCGCTTGGCATGCCGTTCCGCGATGCGCATCACGTCACCGGTGCCTTGGTCAAGCTTGCCGAGAACAAAGGCTGTGGCCTGGAAGACTTGAGCCTTGCTGAGATGCAGGGCGTGGACGCGGGAATCACCGACGATGTGTTTGCCGTGCTCGGTGTCGACAACTCGGTCGCCAGCCGGGTCAGTTATGGCGGTACGGCGCCCGACGGTGTGCGTGCACGCATTCGTGATGCCAAAGCCCGTTGGCTCTGAGCCCCGTTCGACGCTAGGATAGGCCTATGAATAACGCTTACACATCTAGATCCCGTCCAATGTCCGCTGCCCTTATGATGGCAGGCGTGCTGGTCGGCGCACTCGTGCTCAGCGGATGCGGGGTGAAATCCGCGCCGTCGCATCCGGAAGGTTCGACGTATCCGCTGGTGTATCCGGCGTCGAATGCTGCGACACAGCCGAGGCCGGACAGGGCGACGACATCACCGCTACGCCCCCGTGCGCAAGGCGCGGCACCGCGCCCGTCGTCGGACTCCGAGTATTACAATCCGCCACCACCGGCGACTGAGATTTTGGCGAAATAACGACCGGATCGGCGAAGGCGCGCCTTCGCCTAAGGAGACACTTTGGACCATTTTACCTATATCGACGGCCAACTCTCGGCTGAGGACGTGCCGCTCAAGGCGTTAGCAGAAGCCTACGGTACGCCATTTTATTGCTATTCGACGGCAACGTTGGTGCGCCATTACACGGTGTTTGCCGACGCGTTGGCGGGCCTGGATGCGCACATCCATTATGCGGTCAAAGCGAATGCCAATATTGCAGTGCTGTCGACGTTGGCATCTCTTGGTGCCGGCGCAGACATCGTCTCGTTGGGCGAGTTGAAGCTAACTTTGGCTGCCGGCATCCCGGCATCTAAGACCGTGTTCTCGGGCGTCGGCAAAACCGCAGATGAAATGCGGGGTGCGCTTGAAGCCGGCGTACATCAGCTGAATGTGGAATCACTCGAAGAACTGGCTGTGTTGTCCGAGGTTGCCAGCGGCATGGGCGTGATGGCGCCGGTTGCAATCCGTGTGAATCCGGACGTCGATGCGAAGACACACAAAAAAATTACCACGGGTCTGAGCGAGAATAAGTTCGGCATCGCCTGGGCGCAGGCCGAAGACGTTTTTAATCAAGCCCGCAATATGGCGGGCATTGATGTGGTCGGCGTTGCGGTGCACATCGGCTCGCAATTGACCGATTTGGTACCGTACCGGACTGCCTATACCAAAGTGCGGGACTTGGTCGAGCGTTTGCGCGCGCAGGGGTTCGATATTCGTGTCGTCGACCTAGGCGGCGGTCTCGGCATCCCCTACGAAGCCGAAAACCCGCCGAGCCCGGCCGAATACGGTGCTATGGTCAAAGAGATTATGGGTGACATCGGCTGTCCATTGGCGTTCGAACCCGGGCGTATGATCGTCGGCAATGCAGGCGTTTTGGTGAGCCGTGTTGTGTATGTCAAAAAGGGCATCGACCGCACGTTTTTGATTTTGGACGCGGCGATGAACGATCTGATCCGGCCTGCGATGTACGATGCCTATCATGCTGTGGTCGCGGTCGATGAGCCTGCGAGCGATGCACGCGCGCCGGTCGACATTGTCGGTCCGGTTTGCGAATCTGGTGATACGTTTGCCCGCCAACGCGATATGCCGGTGCTGCAAGCTGGTGATCTGGTGGCGTTCCGCTCTGCCGGAGCTTATGGGGCGGTGATGTCGTCGACGTATAATGGACGCGATCTGGTGCCGGAAATTCTTGTGAACGGTGCTGCCCACGCACTGGTTGCAGAACGCTATACGATTGACGATATGATAAAAAGACAGCGCATTCCCGATTGGCTCGACAACGCGACACCGAAGGAGGCCACTGGGTGACATCAACGCCCGATATCGAGACCCCGCCCCGCCTGACAACGGCACTCGGCGCCGCTAGGCTGGCGATCCGATGGGAGCGGCTTTGGCGCGCACTTTGGGCGCCGGTTGCGGTTTTGATGTTGTTTGTCGGCGTCGCGTTGACCGGCATTTTGCCGTCGCTTCCAGATATTCTGCATGGCGCCTTGTTGGCGTTGTTGGCCGTCCTTTTCGGTTTTACGCTGCCGGGCTTTGCCGGTGTGCTGCGTCCGATCAGTGGTGAAGAAGCCGCGCGTCGAGTCGAAACCACGTCCGGTTTAAAGCACCGCCCGCTGACCGCGCTGTTGGACCATCCGGCTCAAGAAAAGCTGACACAGGCATCTCAGTCTTTGTGGCAAGCGCACGTAGCGCGGGCGGCGGCGGCAGCCGGAAATCTGCAACTGCCGACACCGGCACCGGGTGTCGCCGCATTAGATCAGCGCGGGCTGCGGTTCATCCCGGTGTTGATTTTGTTCGTCGGCGTGTTGATGGGCTGGAACGACCCGATGCAGCGTATCTTTGCCGCACTCAACCCGGTCGGCAGTGCCCAGTTGAACATGCAAGCGCGCATGGATGTCTGGATCACGCCACCTGCATATACGGGACTGGCGCCGAGTGTGTTTAACGGGCTTGGCGCGAAGCCGGGCGTGCCTGCGGATGCGGCGGATGGTTTGGCCGCAGAGGTTGCGCGCACGCTGATTCTGCCGGTCGGCTCGGAAATTCTGGTTCATGCGCAAGATATGCCGGGCCAACCGTTGCTCCGCATAGGCGCCGTGCGCACACCGATGCAGCAACTCGGGGGTGCTGACAGTCAGTCATTCAAAATAGCCACCGAAATTGGTGATAATGTCGTGGGGGCCGAGCGCCTGAGCTTGATGGTCGGTGCCACCGAATTCGCCGGCTGGCCGGTTCGCATTGCACCGGATTCGCCGCCCAGTATTGAATTTGAACGTGTACCTTCGAAGCGTCGCGATACCCAATTGGAGGTCACCTACATCGCCGGTGATGACTATGGCATCAAGAATGTCGATCTAACGATTCGCCGTGCCAACGGTCGTGCGGTACCTGGCGGCGAGGCAGAAATTCGCGTCACCTTACCGTTGAGTGGCGATCGTCGAGCCCTGCAAGCGTCGTCGGCGCGCGACTTTTCGGCGCATCCGTGGGCCGGGCTGCCGGTTCAGGTGCGCTTGATCGCGACCGACTCGGCGGGGCAATCTGCTGAGACGGACGCCTTAGAGGTCGTGTTGCCGGAACGTATCTTTAATCACCCGGTTGCGCACCAACTGGCCGAAGCCCGCAAGGCATTGAACGATCCGGATCCAGACGTGATCAAAAAGGTCACTGAAGATGTGCGCCAAGTGTCGCTGTATCCGATGCGGTTTTTCGATGACACGGTGGCGTTTCTCAGTCTGCGGATCGCCTATGCGCGGCTGTTTTATAGCGAAGACGTAGCCGACATTCCGAGCGTCCAGCAGTTGTTGTGGGAAACCGCACTCAGGATCGAGGATGGTGAATTTGCGCTCGCTGAAGCGGACTTGATGCGCCTTCAGGACGAAGCGATGCAGGCACTCCGCGAAGGCCGCATTGGTGAAGAACTTGACCGCGTGATGCAGGAACTGCAGCAAGCGATGGACCGCTATATGCAGGCGTTGGCTGACCGGCTCGAAGAAATGGGTATGGACCAGCTGCCGCCGATGCCAGATCAACAGCAGATGCAGAGCCAAGATATCCAGGACATGCTGGATCGCATTAAAGAGCTTGCCGATACAGGTAACCGTGATGCCGCCGAACAAATGCTGGCGCAGATGCAGAAAATGCTCGAACAGCTCCGCCAGGGCATGAAAATGCAGCAGAACAATCCGGCCATGGCGCAGGCGAAAAAGATTATGGATCAACTGCGTTCGTTGACCGAAGATCAGCAAAACTTGCTCGATCGGACGTTCCAAGAAAGCCGCCGCCAAGGGGCGATGCAGCGCCCGCAATTGGGACGCCAGCAGCCGGGCCAGCAACAGCAAGGCCAGCAATCGGGCCAGCAGCCAGGCCAACAACAGCAGGGCCAGCAAGGGGAGCCGGGTCAACAGGAAGGGCAACAGGGCCAACCCTCCGCTGCTGACCAGCAAGCACTGCGCCAACGGTTAGGCGAGTTGATGATGCAGATGGATGAGGCTTTGGGGCAAATCCCTGAGAACTTGGGCCGCGCCGATCAGCAGATGGAGCAAGCCGGCAAGAATATGGGTAAGGGCGAGCTGCGGGACGCGACCGGCAACCAGACGCAAGCGCTCGAAGAACTTCGCCAAGCGACCAACAGCATGGCCGAGGCCATGGCGCGTCAGTTTGGCGCGCAGATGGGGATTGCGCGGGGCAATCAGCCGATGCCGGGCGGCCAAGGCGGTTTCGATCCGTTCGGTCGTCAAAATCGCAATGAAAATGGCCAAGGCACGGCGGTCGAAGAGGCCGACGTCACGCTGCCGGATCGTATGGAGTTACGTCGATCCCGTGAAATCCTCGACGAGCTTCGGCGTCGATCAGGCGACCGGGGCCGCCCGCCGGTTGAACTCGATTACATTGATCGATTGCTGGATATCTTCTGATCGCATCAACGCAGAGACGCGTTAATGCGCGGCGCCTTCTTTGGCTTCCTTAAACGTCACTTTGATCCGCCGCGCAAAGCTGTTTGGCTTGTCGACTTGGAATTTAAAGCCGATCTGATCTCCGGTCGTAAGCGATGTTTTCAATGGCACCGTGGTCGCGGTCTGCACGACATTGCCTTCAAGATCCGTCAGCAGCAATTCCAGCGCCGGTACCGGGCGTTCGCGATCCGAGATATTGGCAACGACGCCTCGTACCACCAACGCATCGTTGCCGGCGATGTTCTCGCGCGTGCTTTTAACGTCTTTGATCGACAGGCCGGCGCCAAGCGAATCATCGGCCAAACCGATCGCGCTATAAATGCCCTCGGTCGCGGGTATCATGCTGATGACGGTATCGCGCAAGAACAGGGCGCCGCCGCCGAGACCGATCACGACCGCCACAACGACCGCCGCAATGATTTTAATGATCGAGCCACGGCTTTCGTCTTCATCCTCGTCTTCATCTTCGTCGTCGAAGTCGTCATCGCCGGTATCATCGGCAGTGAAGACTTGCGGGATCGGCTCGGGTTCTTCCAGGTCGTCTGGGATCAGGTCATCGTCATCATCGTCATCATTGTCGTTATCAACGAGAGAGCCCAGGGGTTCTGGCTCGTCATCATCGCCGAACATGGCTTCGATGTCATCATCGGACAGTGCGTTCTCGCCGTCACCCGCTTCATCTGCCTTATCTTCGGCATCATCGTCGACGCCGGCCATAAGATTATCCATGTCCGGGAAGTCTTCATCTTCCTCGACATTGTCGGGTTCTGGTTCGGGTGCCGGTGCGGGCTCCGGTGCCGGCTCGGGCATCGGCGGTGCAGCTTGCTCTGCCGTCGGCGCGCCTGGAACAGGATAGCCTTGCGGCGGGTAACCCGGCGGTGGCGGGTAGCCGGGCGGCGGCGGATATGGTGGGTACGGCGGATAGCCCTGCGGCGGATAAGGATAGCCTTGTGGCATCGGGGGCTGTTGCTGCGGTGCCATGCCCTGGGGCTGCATCGGCGGCGGCGGATTGGTAACCGGATTTTGATGCCAGTTGTTCCCACAATTGGAACATCTGACCGATTTGCCCTCGGCCCCTAATTGTGCGGGAGACACATTATAGCGCGTTGCGCAATTTGGGCACGAAATGAACATCTATAACCGGCCAATTAGGACTACCTCGTTTATAGGCGTTCGTGATTTCGCGCGCAAGCAAGCCGCGCACGGATTTTGAAGTATCCTGGCCAGGATTTTAATGGCGACGCTGGACGCAAGCGGGCGGACCGTGGCATTGTCGGCACGTAAAGGGCAATCATCGGAGTCCCGAGCGCTGATGACCCCACCTCGAGATTGAACGCAGGTATTCACTTGTCTGACGGAACCATCGCGCGATTTGAAAATGTCGGCCTTCGCTATGGGCTCGGCCCCGAGGTGCTGCAGGACATTACATTCCAGCTGTCGCCCGGTGAGTTTCATTTTCTTGTCGGCGAAAGCGGGGCAGGTAAATCGTCGTTGCTGAAGCTATTGTACCTAGCACTAACGCCGTCACGTGGATTGATTTCGCTGTTTGGGCGCGATATTGCGACCATGCCTCGCGCCGATCTTCCGGCTCTTAGGCGCCAAATTGGCGTTGTTTTTCAAGAGTTTAAGCTTTTAAGTCACTTAAGCACGTTTGATAATGTGGCGTTGCCGCTGCGTGTTGCCGGCGTCAAGGAAGCCGACATCAATCGCCATGTCAGCGAGCTTTTGGAATGGGTCGGCTTGCAAGATCATATGAAGGCGCGCCCCCCGACGTTGTCCGGTGGGCAGCAGCAGCGGGTCTCAATTGCGCGCGCGGTGATCGCGCGCCCGAAGCTTTTGCTGGCCGACGAGCCAACCGGTAACGTCGATGATCGGATGGCGTTACGGTTGATGCACTTGCTTGAAGAGTTAAACCGGCTCGGCACAACGATTGTCGTCGCCACCCACAATATGGCGTTGGTAGATCGGCTCGGCTATCCGGTGTTGCGCTTGGACAGTGGGCGTTTGACCACCAAGCCCGGCAGTGGAAATAAGTCCGCCGGACGCGAATGGCGCGAATCGCGCGAATCGGTTGCGGCGCAGGTGCGTGCCCGTAGGCGTAAAGCCGATGAAGACGATGCTGATGCGGTAGACCCGCCCGGCATCGAAAACTTTTTGTAGGATCGTCTCATGCTCGGCATCAAACGTTCCGACCTTCCGTTGGACACGGATGCGCACAGTCGCTTCCTGCCCTGGCTGATTGCTTTCATGGTATTTTTGGCGGTGTTGGCGCTTGGCGGCATCTTGGTGCTCGGCGCGACCGCAGCGCGTTGGGATCAAGGCGTGGGCGGCACGCTCACCGTGCAGATTGCAGCCACTGAAAATCCCGAGACCGATCAACGCAATCTGCAAGAGGTCTTGAACGTGATCGCCGCCACATCGGCGATTGAACGCTATGAGGTGATCGCCGAAGAACGCATGATGAGCTTGCTCGCCCCTTGGCTTGGCGACGGCGCGGTTGCCGCGGATTTGCCGTTGCCGAAATTGATCGACGTCGGACTCGATGAAGACGCGCAGTTTGATATGACGGCGTTCATCACAGCCTTGCAGTTGCGGGTCCCGGAAGCCACTGTCGACGATCATCGGGTTTGGTTGAAGCGCTTGGTGGAATTGATTCGCACCGTGGAGTTGATTGCGATGGCGGTGTTGCTGTTTATTTGTTTGGCGACCACTGGCACGGTGATTTTCACCACTCGTACCGGCCTTGCCGTGCACCGTGAAGCGATTGAAGTGCTGCATTTGATCGGCGCGCAAGACAGCTACATTGCCGGGCAATTTGCTGGGCGTGCGATGCTGTTGGGCCTTAAGGGCGGCTTGATCGGGATGGCGTTGGGATTGCCGGCTTTGGCCGCAGTCGGCTTTTTAGCCGAAGGACTTGAAGGGGCAGCGCTGCCCAATCTCGCTTTCGGGCCCGTGGAATGGCTGATGTTTATTGCGATCCCCCTTGCCGTCGCGTTTTTGGCGATGGCGACGGCGCGGGCGACGGTGTTGCGCTCGCTGGCGCGGATGCTCTGAGCGGTGATACGGTCTCGTTCCCGTGGCAATCGGCTTGGCTGGCTAAAGGGCTTGTTCGCACTCTCGTTGATGATTTTCGTGATATGGGGTGTGGGCTTGTTCGTCTTCGCAGGCACCGTGCCGTTGACCGTTGCCGATCCAGAAGAGCGCACGGACGTGATCGTCGTACTTACAGGCGGCAGCGGTCGGCTACGGGCTGGATTGGATTTGTTGTTGGAGGGTCATGCCGCGCACTTGTTTGTGTCCGGCGTGTACCGCGGTATCGAAGTGGATCAACTGCTGGCCATCAACAAGCAGCGCCCGGGCGAAGTTGAAAGCCGAATCTCGATCGGGAATGCGGTCGATACCATCGAAAACGCCACCGAGACGGCGGCTTGGATGTATGCGCAGGGATATAACTCGTTGCGTCTGGTGACGGCAGCCTATCATATGCCGCGCAGTATGTTGGAGTTTCAAAACGCTATGCCCGATATCCATATCGAGCCAAACCCAATTTTTCCAGACCATGTGAAGCGTGAGAATTGGTGGGCGTGGCCCGGCACTACGGCGTTGCTGGCGAGCGAGTTTAACAAGTTCGTACTGGCATGGCTGCGTCTCAAGCTCGCTAGGTTGATCGCGGCCTATACTGCAAATGGAGAGCCGGCATGAGGTGGTTGCTTTCGTTGATTTTCCATATCTATTTTTTCTCGTGGATATCCGTGCTGTTGCTTGGGTTTTGGGTTTTTCTGCCGTTCCCGAGAATCGTTTTGCGTCAGGCCATTCGGGTTTGGTGCCGGCTTGCGGTCATCGGCATGTATATATTCGGGGGTATGCGGGTGAAGGTAGTCGGACGTGAAAAAATTCCAGCAGGGCCTGCGTTGATCGCCTGCAAACACCAGTCGATCTGGGAGACATTCTATATGTTTTTGTTGGTCGACGATCCGCAGTACGTGCTCAAGCAAGAGCTATTGAAAATTCCGTTTTGGGGCTGGTATGCGGATAAAACCGATCAGATCTCCGTTGATCGGGACGCCGGGGCGAAGGCGCTGAAAGGTATGGTGACGAAGTGTGTCGACCGCCTGAAAAAAGGCCGCCAAGTGATCATTTTCCCGGAAGGCACGCGCACGGCACCGGGTGCCAAGGTCCGCTATCATCCAGGCGTCGCCGCGATCTATAAAACATTGCCTGATAATGTGCCGGTGGTACCGGTCGCCCTTAATTCCGGCGCACATTGGGGGCGGCGCGAATTCCTGGTTTATCCCGGCACCATCACTATCGAAGTCCAAGATCCAATCTATCCGGGTATGGAACGCAAAGCGTTTATCGCGTTGCTCGAAGATCGGATTGAGACCGCGTCGACACGGCTTTTAGAGGCGGGCTAAAAGCATTCACAACACCTTGTGCGCAATATTGAAGGCACACCCCGTGAAAGTCGGGGATAACTTACTTATCTAACGGTGAGCGGGGACTTTCACGTTCGCATTTGGGGATAAGTTTGCGGATAAGGTATGGAAACATTTCAAGAACATTATCTTGAACAAATCAGAGTTTTGCAATACTATGAAGGGGTTAGGTGCTTAGTGGCCGCACTCTCCGAATGAGTCTGAGCGGACACGCGCTTGCCTGTTTTTAGCCCGCTTAAACAAGCGTACCCGCGGTAAACGCCCAGAATAAACGAGTACATACGTCATGACCGAAATCGCGCCGATCTCCCAACAGATTTGGGACATGAAATACCGCCTGAAAAACACCGAAGGCCAGCCGATCGATAAGGCGGTCAGCGATTCCTGGCGGCGTGTCGCAAAGGCACTGGCGGCGGTTGAAAATGATCCGTCGGCGTGGGAAGAGCGCTTTTTCGAGGCGATGGATGATTTCAAGTTTCTGCCGGCCGGTCGGATTCTATCGGGTGCTGGCGCGGACCGCCGAGTTACGTTGTTCAACTGTTTCGTCATGGGCGATGTGCCGGACGATATGGCGGGCATATTCGATCATCTGAAAGAAGCCGCGCTGACCATGCAGCAGGGCGGCGGAATCGGCTACGATTTCTCGACGTTGCGGCCCAAAGGGGCACCGGTCAAAGGGGTCGGTGCCGACGCGTCCGGGCCGTTGTCGTTTATGGATGTCTGGGACAGCATGTGCCGCACCATCATGTCAGCCGGCTCACGCCGGGGTGCGATGATGGCGACTCTGCGCTGCGACCATCCCGACATCGAAGCGTTTATCGATGCAAAGCGTGAGCCGGGCAGGCTGCGCATGTTCAATCTGTCGGTGCTGGTCACCGATCCGTTCATGCAGGCGGTCAAAGATGACGCATCTTGGAATCTTATTTTCGATGGTACGGTCTATCGCACCATTTCTGCGCGTGAATTGTGGAACGGCATCATGCACGCAACGTATGCGTATGCCGAGCCGGGCGTGATCTTCATCGACCGCATCAACAAGCGCAACAATCTGTATTATTGCGAAACCATTCACGCCACCAACCCATGCGGCGAACAACCGTTGCCGCCGTATGGTGCGTGTTTGTTGGGGTCGATCAATCTGGCGCGGCTTGTACAAAACCCGTTCGACGCCAATGCGCAGATCGATATGGCGCAGCTCGACGATTTGACCCGGACCGCAGTCCGGATGATGGACAATGTCGTTGATGTGTCCGGCTTCCCGTTGGAACAACAAGCCCTTGAGGCCAAAGCGAAACGGCGCATCGGCCTCGGCATCACCGGCCTTGCGGATGCGTTGATTATGTGTGGCGCACGCTATGGTTCAGCCGATGCCGTCGCGCTGACGCAGACATGGTTGCGTGCCATGCAGCGCTCCGCTTATTTGGCCTCGACCGAGCTTGCCCGTGAAAAGGGCGCGTTCCCGTTATTCGACAAAGAGCAATACCTGGCCGGTGAGACCATCGGCGGCTTGGACATGGACGTCAAAGACGCGATTGCCGAACACGGTATCCGCAATGCCTTGCTGACCTCGGTCGCGCCGACAGGCACGATTTCGTTGTTTGCCGATAACATATCATCGGGGCTTGAGCCCGTGTTCAGCTTCACCTATCGCCGCCAGGTGCTGATGCCGGACGGGTCGCGCCGTGAAGAGGAAGTCTCCGACTATGCGTTCCGGCTCTATAAGCGCCTTAAAGGTGCCGATACGCCGCTGACCAACGCATTTGTTGATGCGCAGTCGTTATCGCCCGAAGATCACTTGGTGATGCAGTCGACCGTGCAGCAGTTCATCGACAGCTCGATCTCAAAAACCATCAACGTGCCCGAAGACACCTCGTTTGAGGTCTTCAAAGATATTTATATGCAGGCGTATGAGCTTGGCTGCAAAGGCTGCACCACGTATCGCCCGAACGAGGTCACGGGTTCGGTCCTCAGTTTGAGCGCGAACGAGAAAAAGAAACAAACCGAAAGCGAGCCCGAATTGCCGCTCGAAGCGCCGGTCAAGGTGGTGTTGCCGAAGGATGAAGGTGATTCCGGCTCGGTGGTGCGAATGTTCCAGCCGCTTGATCGACCGGGCGAATTGCCGGGTAAGACCTACAAAGTGCGTTGGCCGGAAAGCGATCACGCGCTGTATATCACGCTCAACGACATTATCGACGACCAAGGTCGCAGACGCCCATTCGAGATTTTCATCAACTCCAAGAATACCGAGCATTACGCCTGGACGGTGGCGCTGACGCGGATGATCTCAGCTGTGTTCCGGCGCGGCGGTGACGTCTCGTTCGTGGTCGAAGAATTGAAAGCGGTGTTTGATCCGCGCGGTGGCTACTGGGTCGGCGGCAAATATGTGCCGTCGCTGTTGGCGGCGATCGGTAGCGTCATCGAAAACCACATGATCGACACCGGGTTTATTCCTAGTCCGGGTCAGGTCGACGGTGGCGGCAACCGCCAGACGCAACCCATCGCATCGGCGGTCGGCGACGGCACAACGCCGGCGCGCGCGCTCCGGCAATGCCCGAAGTGCGGCCAGCCCGCGCTGATCCGTCAAGAGGGCTGCGATACCTGCACGTCGTGCGGCCATTCCAAGTGCGGGTGACGTAGTGGAGCCCCGCATCAGCCTGATTACCCTCGGCGTCGCAGATATGGCGAAAAGCCGAGCATTCTATGAAAACCTCGGCTGGCAGTCAGGCAGCCAATCCAACAGTGACGTCACGTTCTTCCAGGCCGGTGGCATGATCCTTGGGCTTTACGGGCGTGCTGCACTCGCCGCGGATGCAGGCGTCACCGACTCCACTTCTGGCTTTGCCGGTATTGCGCTGGCTTACAATGGCCGCGACAAGGCTGAGGTCGATGCCGTGCTTGCCGAGGCAGTGGCGGCCGGTGGCACGCTCGTCAAGGCGGCCGAAGACGTATTTTGGGGCGGCTATTCAGGCTATTTCGCGGACCCTGACGGTCATCTTTGGGAGGTCGCCTGGAACCCGTCCTTCCCGATTGCGTCCGACGGCACGATTACGCTTTCCCAATAATCTTGGTTCCTTGTTTGGGCTGCGAACGTCGCCATCTATATAATTAATAGGTCTAACTGGTAATTTGGAGTTTCGCATGATGCGTGCAACACCGATATTACTCGTCGCTTTTATTTTGCTTGCCGCCACGCCGGCCTTTGCCCAATACGATGCCGTCTATCCGAGCGACCATTACGACGTTCGAGTCACAACCGTCGCCAAGGGATTTGATCATCCTTGGGGCCTCGCATTCCTGCCCGATGGCGCCATGCTGGTGACTGAGCGTGATCCGGGCACCATTCGTTTGGTTGAAGCCGATGGCACCGTGCAGCCGCCCCTCGTTGGGACGCCAGCGGTCTTTGCCGTCGGCCAAGGAGGGATGTTGGATGTCGCGGTCGACCCGGAATACGCAACGACCAAGCTGATTTATTTTTCCTATGCCGAGCCGGGCCCCGGCGGTGGCGGCACGGCGGTGGCGCGCGGCGTCTTGGACCGCATCAATAATACACTCCGCGATGTCCAAGTGTTGTTTCGCCAACAACCTAAGTCAGAGGGCGGGCGGCATTTCGGCTCCAGGATCGTTTTTTCGGCGGACGGCGACTATCTATTCATCACCGTCGGTGAGCGCGGTGAACGTGAGCGTACCCAAGATTTCACCATCAATCGCGGTCAGATCATCCGTATCCACAAAGACGGCCGGATCCCCAAAGATAACCCTTTTGTCGACCGCGCGGGCTATCGGTCCGAAACATGGTCCGTCGGCCACCGCAATCCGCAAGGTGCGGCGCGCCATCCAGATAGCGGTAAGCTCTGGATCAACGAACATGGGGCTAGGGGCGGTGACGAAGTGAATATTCCCGCTGCCGGAAAAAACTACGGTTGGCCGGTGATTTCGTATGGTACCCATTATTCCGGCGCGGCATTCAGTGGCGGCACGCACCAAGACGGCATGGAGCAGCCGATTTATTATTGGGACCCGTCTATCGCGCCCAGTGGGATGGCGTTCTACAATGCCGACAAATTCCCGAAATGGCGCGGCAATGCGTTTGTTGGCGCCTTGAAGTATCGGCTGTTGGTACGGTTGGTGCTTGATGGCGAGCGGGTCGTCGCAGAAGAACGGCTGCTCGAAGGTTTAGGCAAGCGGATCCGTGCGGTCGTCGCTGGGCCCGACGGATATCTATATCTGCTGATCGATCAAGATGCGGGGCGCGTGCTCAGGTTGTCGCCGGCGGAATAATCTTGGCCCGACGTTCGCGGTTCTTGATCGCCTCCCGCCGCGCGATATAGACGCCGCTGGCAAAAATGATCGCCCCGCCAAGCCACGTCGTCCACGTCGGCACCTCGGCAAACGCGATATAGGCAATCAACGCGATCCAGACCAATTTCGCAAAATCGAACGGCATGACGACGCTGATGTCGGCCTCGTGAAACGCCTGCGCCAACAAATACTGTGCGGCCCCTCCGCAAACCCCGATCAAGGCCAGCCACGCAAGCTCCGTCCATGTCGGCCACACCCAGACAAAAAGCGCCGGAATCAGCGACATCGGGGTCATCAGGATCGACATATAGGCGACGATGGTAATGCTGGACTCGGTGCGGCTCAGCGATTTGATGATCAACAAAACGCCCGCCCACATTATGGCAGCGGTTAAGGTCAGCCCGTGACCCGCGGTCACCGTATCGAAGCCCGGCTGCAATATAACCATGGTGCCGATAAAGCCGACGATGATCGCACTCCACCGCCGCAGGCCGACCACTTCCCGAAAAAACACCACGCTGAGAATGGTCGCAAAGATAGGCGCTGAGAATCCGAGCGCCGTAACCTCGGCCAGTGGCGCCAGACTGATCGCTGTAAACCACACCATCATGTTGACGACATTCAACCCGGCCCGGCCCAAGTGCATGCCGAACCTTTGCGTTTTTAGCGGCCCAAGGCCAACCCGCCACAACATCGGTATGATGAAAAAGAACGCAAAAAGATTACGAAAAAACACCAGCTCGACCGGCTCAACTGTCTCCATCACATGGCGTGCGACCGAGTTCATCACCGCCGCTAAAAGCGTCGCGCCTAACATGAGCGCAATGCCTCTGAACGCGTTATTCGGCATTGACGATGTTGGATCGACCGGGATTACCACGGTAGTCTAGACGGCTGCCGTCACGACGATCTCGATCAAAGTATCTGCACTCGCCAGCGGGGTGCCAACGCAGGCCCTGGACGGACGTGCTAAATCGCCGAGCCATTCGCGCCAAACTTCGTTCATCTCGGCTTTTTGCGCCATATCGGCCAGATAGATATTGACCATCAGAAGCTTTGATTTATCGGTCCCTGCGCGCGTCAATCGGTCGTCTATTTTAGCCAGCACTTCTGCGGTTTGACCTTTGATGTCTGCACTGCGGTCGCTGGCGGTTTGGCCGCAGACGTAGGCGATGCCGCCGTGAATGACGACTTGGCTCAAGATGTCGCCGGACTCGATACGCTCAATGCTCATAAATGATCTCCCAATAATGCCGGATAATGCCGAAAAAATATCTGTGCGCCATTACGCGCAGATTATCCAATGTGATCAAGTGAGCTGCGCGCGCTGCGTCTTGCATTCTATGCGGCTAACCGCTCCACTATGCCGGATTCGTCGTCCATCTCCAGAGCCCGGCTCCGTTCATGCTCAACGTCCGCCCCGTCGTACATATTCTAGGTTGGATCGCGTGTGCGTTAGCGTTGGTCCTTTGTTTGCCCGCTGTGACGGACCGCCTATATGGCAACCCTGAGTGGGAAGCCTTCGCCGCCGCAGGCGCTATCGCGGGTTTCTTAGGGTTGGTCGGTGTGCTTGCCACCAAAACCAAAGCGCCCACCCAGATCAATATTCGCCAAGCGTTTTTGGTGACGATGTTGGGGTGGGTCGTGGTTTGCTTGTTGTCAGCGATCCCGTTTCTTCACGTCGGCATCGGGTTCGCTGACGCGGTTTTCGAATCAATGTCGGCGATCACCACCACGGGCTCGACGGTCTTGGTCAACCTGGATCAATTGCCGCCAGGCATCTTGTTGTGGCGGGCGATCTTGCAATGGGTCGGCGGGCTTGGCGTGCTGGCCATTGCGATCTTGATTTTGCCGTTGCTGCGCGTCGGTGGCATGCAAATATTTAAGATCGAAAGCTCCGATATTTCCGAAGAGAAAATCTTCAACGCAGTGCGCACCGTGCTGGCGCTGTTCGCAATCTATGCAGGTCTCACGGTGATCTGCTTCGTGCTGTATCAGATGTTCGGCATGACGCCTTTCGATGCGCTGACCCACGCCATGACGACGTTGTCTACAGGTGGGTATTCGACCCATGATTCGTCCTTCGGTTATTTTACCGACCTGCGCTTACATTGGGTCGCTAATATTTTTATGGTCGCAGGCGCAGTGCCGTTTTTGCTGTATATCAAAACAGTCCGCGGTGATATGCGCGCCCTGATCACCGATCAACAGGTCAAAGGCTTTCTCTTGTTTTTAGTGATCGTCAGCGTTGTTATGGCGGCCTGGCTGATGACCCAGCGCGATATCGATTTCGGACATGCGCTGACCCTGACATCGTTCAACGTGATCTCAATTGTGACAACGACGGGATTTGCGTCGGATGATTATACGACCTGGGGGTCGGGCGCCGTTGGGGTGTTTTTGGTGTTGATGTTCATCGGTGGCTGCTCGGGCTCAACGTCTGGCGCAATTAAAATTTATCGTCACCAAATTCTATGGGCCGTCGCGCGGTCGCATGTGAAGCGGTTGTTCAGCCCCAACCGGGTGGTGCCGCTTCGCTATAATGGGCGCTTGCTGCCGAGCGATATTCCGACGTCTGTGTTGGCTTTTCTGGCGGTGTTTATCGCAACGATCACGGTGTTCACGTTGGCGTTAACATTTATGGGATTGGATATCGTAACAGCCTATTCCGCAAGCGTGACTGCAATCACCAACGTCGGCCCCGGTCTCGGCCCGATCATCGGACCTGCGGGGAACTTCGCGACCTTGCCTGATGCGGCGAAATGGCTTTTGACGTTGGCGATGCTCGCCGGACGCTTGGAAGTGTTGGCCTTGCTGGTTGCCTTCGATCCGGATTTTTGGCGAACATAAGGAGGTTCAAACGTGAAAATTCACATTCTTGATGATTGGTTCGACACTTTGCGCGGCCTGCCGTCTTTTCAAAAAATTGCAGACCATGATGTGACGGTCTGGAATGATCATGTCCAAGATACCGATGCCCTGGCTGAACGTCTGGCGGGTGCCGAAGCGCTGGTGTTGTTTCGCGAACGCACCGCAATTCGCCGCGATCTGTTGGCACGGTTGCCGAACCTTCGACTGATCAGTCAGCGCAGCGTGTATCCGCATATTGATGTCGACGATTGTACCCGCTTAGGCGTGATGTTGTGCTCCAACCAACACAAAGACACACCGTCGTTCGCAACCGTTGAGCTGACATGGGGCCTGATCTTGGCCGCCATGCGCCAAATTCCGCAGCAGATGGCGAGTTTACAGGCCGGCAACTGGCAGATGGGCGTCGGACGCTCGGTGCGCGGCAAAACCCTGGGCATATACGGGTATGGGCGGATCGGCAGCGCCGTCGCCGAGCTCGGCCAAGCGTTCGGGATGAAGATTTCGGTCTGGGGTGGAGAGGGGTCACTGGCGCGCGCGCGCGCGGCTGGCCTGCATGTGCCGGAAAGCCGCGACGCATTTTTTGCGAGTGCTGATATTATTTCTTTGCACGTTCGCCTGTATCCGGCGACCAGGGGCATAATTGCTGCGGCCGACTTGGCGCTGATGAAGCCGAGTGCGCTTTTGGTCAACACCAGCCGCGCCGCCTTGATTGAGGCGGATGCTTTGGTCGATGCGCTCAAAGCTGGGCGCCCCGGGATGGCGGCGGTCGACGTTTACGAATCCGAGCCCGTCACCGATACCGCACATCCGTTGTTGAATATGCCGAATGTGGTGACGACGCCGCATATCGGTTATGTCACCGAAGATGAATACGAGATCCAGTTCGCGGACATTTTTGAGCAGATCGTTCAGTTTGACGCCGGTACGCCGATCAACGTGATTAATCCGGACGTGCAGGGGCAGTAGGCATCCTTCGAGATGCGAGCTACGCTCGCTCCTCAGGATGAGGTTCGTTTTGATATCCTCATCCTGAGGAGGCGCGAAGCGCCGTCTCGAAGGATGCGCCCACCCGCCGTCCACTCCCCACCTTGATTAAATGGCCGTTGCGCCGTAGTTTCCGCCCCGCAAGACATCCAAAAGGAAACCTCTGATGAGCGACGTCCGCGAATTCGCAGAACAGTCCAACGCGTGGCCATTTGCCGAGGCGCGGCAAATCCTGAAACGCCTGAACGGTAAGACGCCGGAAAAGGGCTATGTGTTGTTCGAAACCGGCTACGGGCCGTCGGGGCTACCGCATATCGGCACCTTTGGCGAGGTTGCACGGACGTCGTGGGTGCGCCATGCGTTCCATCAATTATCAGACATTCCGACGAAGCTGTTTGCGTTCTCCGACGATATGGATGGGCTTCGCAAGGTACCCGATAACCTGCCCAACAAAGAAGTAATCGCAGACCACCTGGGTAAGCCGCTGACGTCGATCCCGGACCCGTTCGGCACGCACCCAAGCTTTGGTGAGCACAACAATGCGCGCTTAAAAGCCTTCTTGGATGCATTCGGCTTTGAATACGAGTTCGTGAGTTCGACCGAGCGTTATAAAGCCGGCGCCTTCGATGCAACGTTGATGACCTTGTTGGAACGCTATGAAGACGTGATCAATGTGGTGTTGCCGACGCTCGGCGAAGAGCGCCGGCGCACGTATTCACCTTTTCTGCCGGTCTGCCCAAAGACCGGTGTGGTGCTGCAAGTCCCGGTCATTGAACGCAATGTGTCTGCCGGCACCATCGTTTATCAAGAAGACGACGGCAGCAAAACGGAAGTGCCTGTCACCGGTGGTCATTGTAAACTGCAGTGGAAAGCCGATTGGGCGATGCGCTGGACGGCGCTGAATGTCGATTACGAAATGTCCGGCAAAGATTTGATCGAGAGTGTTAATCTGTCTGGGAAAATTTGTCGCATTCTGGGCGGCAAGCCGCCGGTCGGTTTCTCGTACGAGCTTTTTTTGGACGAAAACGGCGAGAAGATTTCCAAGTCTCGGGGCAACGGCCTGACGGTTGACGAATGGTTGCGTTATGCACCGCCGGAAAGCTTGGCGTACTTCATGTATCAAAAGCCGAAGGCCGCAAAGCGGTTATATTTCGACGTGATCCCGCGGCAGGTCGATGAATACACCCGCATGCTCGAAGCGTTTGAGACTCAAGAGCCGAAAAAGCAGATCGATAATCCGGCCTGGTTTATTCATATGGGTAATCCGCCCACCGAGCGCGCACATCTGTCGTTCAATATTTTGCTGAACCTTGCCAACGTTTGCCATTCCGAAGACAAGGCCGTGCTGTGGCATTTCATCTCGCGCTACCGCCCGGATGCAGCTCCAGAAACCGCGCCGATGTTGGATCGCTTGGTCGAATACGCCATCAACTATTACCAAGACTTCGTTCGTCCGGCGAAATCCTATCGTAAAGCCAGCGATGCCGAGCGCGATGCGTTGATCGACCTTGCGAGTCGGCTCAAGGCACTTCCCAAAGATGCAGACGCCGAAGAAATCCAGACCCAAGTTTACGAAGTCGGTAAGCGTGAAGATTTCGCCGATCAAAAAGACTGGTTCAAGGCGCTCTATGAAATTTTGCTCGGCCAAAGCCAAGGCCCGCGTATGGGCTCGTTCATGGCGCTTTACGGTATGGATGAATCCTTGGCTCTGCTGGAGCGTGCGATCAACGGCGAAGATTTGGCGGCTTAGCCGTCCGCGTTGATCCGCTGAATAAGCGCGTCCTTCACCACGTCGGATAGGGCGTTGTCGGCTTGGCAGGTGCCGGCGTTACGGTGACCACCACCGCCGTATGTCAGCATCAATTCGCCGATGTTGGTTTCGGATGTGCGGTTGAAGATTGATTTACCGACCGCAAACACCGTGTTTTGCTGTGCGCGCCCCCAAAGCACGTGCATCGAGATATTGCAGTCCGGGAACATCGCATAAACCATGAATCGGTTGGTGACATAGATCGTGTCTTCATGGCGATAATCGACGACCGCCAGATTACCGTATACTTGGGTGCAGCGTTTGATTTGTTCGCGCGCAGGTGCCTCGTGTTCGCGGTACAACTCGACGCGTTCTTTGACATCGGGATGCTCAAGAATTTCCTCAATCGAATAACGTCGGCAATAATCGATCAGCGACATCATCAATTCATAGTTCGGCACACGAAAGCCACGATAGCGTCCAAGGCCGGTCCGTGAATCCATAATGAAGTTGAGCAACGGCCACCCCTCGGCATTGATCACTTCGTCAATAACGAACTGAGCCGAGTCACCTTTGTCGACCGCGTCCATCATCTCGACCGAGATATCGGGGAAGCGCTTTTCGCCGCCGAAATAGCTGTAAACGACCCTGGCCGCACTGGGCGCGCGGGGGTCGATGATGTGATTGTCATAATGTTTGCCGAGTCGTTTGATCTCCGACAGATGGTGATCGAACGCAGCAAAGATGCCCGGCGTATACGGCAAGTTGGTGGAAATGTCGGTCATCGACACTTCAATTTCGCCTTCCTGCATTTGATTCGGGTGCACGAACAAAATGTCGTTGATCAGGTCGAGTTCTTCCAACAGCACCGCACACACTAAGCCGTCAAAGTCGCTTCGTGTGATCAGGCGAAACATCTGTCCGGGCGGGAATTCAAGCCGTTGCTCGTCATTGCCTTCGAGCATCTCTTCTTCTTCGAAGATGTCGTCTTCATCAACTTCGCTTGGATCAATCTCGTTGCCGTCTTCATCGATATAGACAATGTCGAACGCGTCCTCATCATCGTCGTCTTCATCCTGCGTATCGCCGTCGGCACCGATCAGGGGTGTTTCATGGTCGTCCAGTGCATCGACAAGTTTGGAGACTTCATCATCGTCACCATCTTCCGCATAGCCGGCGATGATGTCTTCGGCGGACAGCGGCGTGTACGCGTCGTCGCTGTCATCATCCTCAAATTCGAAGACATACTCTTCGTCATCTTCGTGTTCCGGTGCGGCGCTCGGCCCTATGTCGTCCACATTATCGGGTTTATCGACATCGGGTGTTTCAAAGACATCTTCGTCCGCTTGCAGGCGGTCCGGCGCATAGTGCTCGGTTGCCAGAAACGATGGTTCGCGGTTTTCGACCAGAACGCCGACATCCATCGTGGCTAGCCAACGAATAAAGTGCAAAACGTCTTTGCCTTGAAAGCAAGGCCCCGCGCGCGGTGCGATAATGTCGACGCTAAGGCCTTCGATTCGGGCGAGCCAATCATCGCGGGCAGGGCCGGATGCAAACCAAGATTGGTGGAACGCATTCATCGCGTGACCGACCAGAGAAAATCGTGCGGAAAACGGAGTCGTATCGTCGGCCCAAGGACCCTCAACGGTGCCGATGTCACCCGTATAAAGGACGCGTGCTGTCGGATCGTAAACTGAGACGGATGAGGCTGTCGGCAAATAAGGTGCAGGCAGGATGTGCAGGCCAGCGCCATCTATCATGCTGACTTCGGCGCCGTTTTCGCCGACGCCTTGGATGTTGAGGTCTGGATCAATGTGCAAAAGGTCAGGCAGCAGTACATCGGCGGCATAGATTGGTGTTTCATGCCCAAGCACTTCAGCCCACATACCGAGCGAGCCTGCGATCTGCGAAGCGCCTCGTGACGCAATGATCGTGGTGATTTTTTGGATATCGATTTTGTCGGATACAGCAGCCAACAGTGGACCGAAATCGGCGGGCCCGCCGGGATCAATCAGGACGGCCTCATCGCCGGTGCAGACTACGTAATGGCTAACAAAGCGCGCGCCGTTTTCCTCCGCCGCAGGGCGGCGGAAGACGAGCCAGACGCGCTCTCCCTGTTCAGCCAGTACGTGACAGAGCATGCTATCCTCCCTCAAGCTGGGTGATGATAGCCGTGTCACGAAGCCGGGCCAAGTCGCGAGATTCGCGACGATCGAAGAAACGGCTCACTTGATTAGTCAATTAATCGAGCGCCGGTGGCGTGGTGCAGATCAGGTCGTAGTCATAGCGCTCGGAAATCGTGCCGGCGTGTTGGAACACATCCAAAATTACCTCGTACGCTGGACGCGTAATTTCCGTGTGCGGCGTCCAACAGCCAAGTTTTTGATAGGTACCGATACAGTCTGCCAGCACCGCTTCATCGATGTTTGGGAAATATGGTTTTTCTGCTTTGGCGATTTCGGCGGCGGGCGTTTCGTTCATGTATTGGCGGGTTTTTGTGTAAGCGCGCATGAAGGCCTTGGCCATATCGGTTTCCAGCCATTCGCGAGTCGCAGCCAGACTGGAAAAGCCGCAGGGGCCGATTTGCGGGCCCACTTGTGCCACCACATGGCCGATACCGTCGGCCTCCAACTGCTGCGGGAACGGGCCTTGCTGTTGCACGTATGCCCCTTGGCCGTCGCGGAATGCCTTGTCGATGTCGGCAGCACCGCCAGGCGTGACCGGGATGATTTTATCGTAATCAATGCCGGCTTTGTGGCACGCATAGCGGAACATCGCGTTCGGTTGGCCGCCTTCGAACATCACGACTTCGGCACCTTCGAGTTTCTTCCATGTGAAGTCCGGGTCCGCTTCTCGACCGGTGATAAAAAAGCCGTCCATTTCGTTGATTTGTGCGAAATGCACAACGGGCGGCGTACGGCCTTCTTTGAGCGCATTGAAGCCCTGGCTGAGTGCGGACTGGACGACGTGAGCCGAGCCGTCGATCAGTGCTTCGATCGCCGATTTGCCCGGCGGCGATACGGACCATTCAGGCTCCAGCCCTTCGGCCTTCAAAAACCCGCCGGACATGGTCGAGATCAGCGGCGAATAAAAGGCTGAAAACAGCGTGAATTGGATGTTGATCTTAGCCATTTAGGCATCCCCCGGATTATGAGCACTCGTTATGTAAACGATCCCATACCCTCGGAGCGGATTCAATGCTGAGCCGTCTAAATTGCGCTATTAAAAGCGATATGAGTAAAAAAACCGGCCCCATCAATTTGATGAGGCCGGTTTTTTATGCTTAGCAGTGTGTAAATTTAAGCGGCGGCGCGGATTGCGGCTGCTTTAACATTGGCGTCAACGTGTTGTTCGAACTGTACAAAGTTTTTCTCGAAGCGTTGGCGCAGGTCGGCGGCTTGGCGGTCATAGGCGTCCTTATCCGACCACGTGTTTTTTGGGTTCAAAACGTCGCTCGGCACATCCGGGCAACTTTGCGGAACCAACACACCGAAGTTCGGATCTTCGACGAATGCGACCTGTTCCAGGCGACCATCTAGGGCGGCGTTCAGCATGGCGCGCGTGTAGGCGATCTTCATGCGATCACCGACGCCGTAGCCGCCGCCCGACCAGCCGGTATTGACCAGCCAGCACTTGGCATTTTGCGCGGCCATTTTGTCGCGCAGAAGCTCGGCATAGACCGTTGGGTGGCGCGGCATGAACGGTGCGCCGAAGCATGTCGAGAACGTTGCTGCAGGCTCTTTCAGTCCACGCTCGGTCCCGGCCACTTTGGCGGTGTAGCCGGATAGGAAATGGTACATCGCTTGTTCCGGCGTCAGCTGGCTGATTGGGGGCAACACGCCGAACGCATCGCACGTCAGCATGACGATGTTCTGCGGCAGGCCGCCTTTGCCTTCCATCGACGCATTTGGAATTTGCGAGATGTCGTAAGATAAACGGCCGTTCTCGGTCAGCGTCGAGTCGAAGAAATCAAAGACACGGGTGTTTTCGTCCATCGCCACGTTTTCGACGATGGTGCCGAAGGTGGACGCGGTTGCAAAGATTTCCGGCTCGGTCTCGGCGGTCAGGTTAATCGATTTGGCATAGCAGCCGCCTTCAAAATTGAACACGCCTTGATCGCTCCAGCCGTGCTCGTCATCACCGATCAGGGTACGCGAGCTGTCGGCGGACAGCGTCGTCTTGCCGGTGCCGGAAAGACCGAAGAAAATCGCAGTGTCGCCTTTCGGCCCAATGTTGGCCGAGCAGTGCATCGGCAGCACGTTTTTGGCCGGCATCAGGTAGTTCATCACCGAAAATACGGATTTTTTGATTTCGCCGGCATAGGCGCTACCGCCGATGATCACCATACGGCGCTTCAGGTTCAAGACGATGAAGGTTTCGGACGTGGTGCCGTCGCTGGCCGGGTCGGCAATGACGCTGGGCGCTTGTAAAACGGTAAACTGCGGCTGGAAATCTTCAAGCGCGCCGTCGTCGGGTTGAATGAACATGTTACGGGCAAACAGGTTATGCCAGGCGTTCTCGGTCACGACCCGGACCGCCAAGCGGTGCGTCTGATCGGCACCGGCATAGCAGTCTTGCACGAAGGCATCGCGGCCATTGAAATGGCCTTGGACCTTCGCCAACAGCTTTTCGAAGTTCTCTTCCGACATCGGTCGGTTGACGTCGCCCCACCAGATATCGGCTTCGGTCTCGTCTTCTTTGACGACGAAACGGTCGTTCGGTGAGCGACCGGTGTGGCTCCCGGTCAACGCGACCAATGAGCCGCCTTGGCCCAACTGCGCTTCGCCACGGCGTGTGGCTTCTTCGTACAGCCGAGGCGCCGAGAAATTCCAAAACGCGTTTTCGATGTTGCTGAGACCGTGTTGATCTAGCCCGTTGCGGCTGATTTTATGACCGATGTTTTGCACCGTTTGTTTGCTCCAATCCCGGCGGCTACCTGTGGCGCCGCGTGTTTCCTCACCAAGGGGCTGGACGATAGACAATGGAAAACGCCAAAACAAGAGAAACGGGCGGATTTCCTAGGTATTTTAGTGTTGTTGAGGACGCACATGCAGCATTTTTTATGAATAATGGATAATTTACGCGCGTGCGCTGTGTGCCATCTCTATCAGTGTTTTCCGGCAGGTATTTGAATCTGTTACAGGTTTATGAAAGTCGACGCGGGCATAACGGCCGTCGGCGCGCAAATCGACGCCGTCGGTATCGCATCCGGTCATTTGCCATGGTCCAGGGCGTCGTTTGGCAAAAGCATGAGCATAGGCGTTGATCGCGTCCGCATGATCCCTATTCATATGCTCGACGATTCCCTGCTCTATCTCGTTGATGGTTTTTGCCGCGGTCGGCGGGCTCAAAATCTGTTTCGCATCGAACCAGACCGCACGGGCAAAGCCGCCGACATAGTGCGCGCGCTCAACTTTCATGCGGTAAAATGCGAAGTCGCCGAAATCGGCATAAAGCGCTGCGTCGGGATGGCGGGCCAAGAATCGCGCACGAACATCGACCGATGTGTCTTTTTTGACGGTACCGAGCAACGACACGCGGGGGCCGGTCTGCGGATTGTGCCGCCCAACCGCATCTTCAACCAGCAATGAGACTCGATTGTCCGCGTTGATGTTTTTTGTGTGATCGGACAGCGTCGAGAACAAAAACACCGGCTGGCCCTGATGGTCGCAGGCGTATGTCACCATCGACGCGTATGGCGCGCCGCCATCGGCCATTGCAGTGGCCAGCATGCCGACTCCGCGGCGGCGGACCAAAAGCCTCGCCATATCTTGATTGCGTCGTTCCGTCATAGGGTTTCTCCGCACTTTTGATGTGAGTACACGAATGTTGAGAAGCTGGCCCCTCCGCGTCAAGTATAGGTCATCATGGGCATGATCTACGTCCGATATTTTCCGGCTTATTTACAGACCGTGATCGACGGTCTCGCCATGTGTACCATGGCGAGAGTGATTTGCCGCATCTATCAAACATTGAGGGACCCATGGACCAACTTCTGATGCTCGCCGCCGATCCGGCCGTGTGGGTTGCGCTGGCAACATTGATCGTGATGGAGGTCGTGCTCGGAATCGACAATCTCGTGTTCATCTCCATCTTGACCAATAAGTTGCCCGAAGCTCAACGGTCGAAAGCACGCAAGATCGGTATCGGTCTCGCTTTGCTGACACGCTTGGCTTTGCTGGGCACGATCAGTTTCATTGTCGGCCTGACCGCACCTGTGTTCACGGTTTTCGCTGAGGCGTTTTCCTGGCGCGATATAGTGCTGATCGCAGGCGGATTGTTTTTGGTTTGGAAGGCAACAAGGGAAATCCACAATACTGTCGATCCGGACGATGGGGACGGAACGTCGGACAAGGCGAAGGTCGGGATGGCGTTCGGCACAGCGATCGTGCAGATTTTGATTCTGGATCTTGTGTTCTCGCTGGACAGCATTATCACCGCAGTGGGGATGACCGATCATCTGCCGGTGATGGTGATTGCGGTGATCGTTGCCGTGTTGGCGATGTTGTTGGCTGCTGACCCGTTGTCCGAGTTCATCCACAAAAATCCAACGGTGGTTATGTTGGCACTCGGGTTCCTGTTGTTGATCGGCACGACGTTGATTGCCGACGGTTTCGGGTTTCATGTGCCGAAGGGCTATATTTACGCGGCAATGGCGTTTTCAGGATTTGTCGAAGTGCTGAACACGCTCTCGCGCCGCCGCAAAAAGGCGGCAGCGCGAGGTTAACGTGTCGGGCTTGTCAGTCGAGCGACTTTTCAAACAGCTTGGCACCCGCACCCAAGGCTTGCAGTTTGCCCTCGGCCACGTGACGCGGCAGCGGCGCCATACCACAGTTGGTGCATGCGATGATGCGCGCCGGATCGACGAACTCAGACGCGGCCTTCAGGGTGGTGGCGACCTTTTCCGGGGTCTCGATTTCTTCGGTCGCAACGTTGATCGCGCCGACCAGCATTTCTTTGTCGGGCAGCAGCGACATCACAGATAGTGGGACATGGCTGTCAGCGCATTCCAGCGACACTTGGTTGACGATGCTTTTATTCAGGGCTGGGAAGAATTCTTCATACTGGCGCCACTCGTCGCCCAGTGTTTCTTTCCAGTCAATGTTTTGCTGAATGCCATAGCCATAGCAAATATGCACAGCGGTCGTACATTTCAGGCCGTCCAACGCCACGTCCAAGGCATCAATACCCCATTCGACGGCTTCTTTGGTGAACGCGTTAAACGCCGGCTCGTCAAACTGAATGACCGAAACGCCGAGTGCTTCCAATTCTTTGGCTTCATCGTTGAGCAGTTTGGCAAACGCCATCGCCATGTCGGGGCGGGTGTCGTAAAAGCCGTTGGCGATGGTATCGCATATGGTCATCGGCCCCGGTAGTGTGAATTTGTAAGGGTTCGATGTGTGCTCGACACAGAATTTAGCGCTGGCACCGTGCACCGAGCCCATCCGTTTCACGTCACCGACCACGGTTGGCACGTCCGCATCATAGCGGTCGTTGCGGATACCCATGGTGGTCATTTTGTTCCAGTCGATACCTTCGATGCGTTCTAAGAAGCCGTGCACGAAATGCTTACGGAACTGTTCGCCATCGCTGACGATGGTGATGCCGGCGTCTTCTTGGCATTTGATCCAGGCCAAGGCAGCATCAGACTGACCTTCGAAAAGGTTTTCGTCAGCAACGCGCCAAGGCGCCCATAATTTTTCGGGTTCCGCCAGCCAAGCGGGTTTCGGCAGACTGCCGGCGATGGTTGTTCTGATCATGGTCCCCTCCGGGTAGGTGCGGGGCCTCGTTGTTGAGGCTTCTATAGTGGTTGCAGCAGCCAACATAGGGCCTCGATATATCGCTTTCCAGACTCCTTATTCGGCAGGGCCGCATTGTGATCGCCCTATTTTGCCTTATTTGAAGTATAATTCAGCCATAATCGGGGTTTAGGAACAGCGTGGTATTGATGAAGCAATGAGCGGAAAGAAATCCATGCAGCAGAAAATCGCTTTGGTCGACGACGACCAGAACATCCTGACATCCGTGTCGATGGCGCTGGAAGCCGAAGGCTATGATGTCGACACCTATGCAGACGGCGTCGCCGCATTGAGCGGGATCGGTCGGCATCCGGTCGACCTCGCCGTCCTCGACATCAAAATGCCGAAGATGGACGGCATGGAATTGCTCGGCGAGATTCGCAAGAAAGACCGCCTGCCGGTGATTTTCCTGACGTCGAAAGATGATGAGGTCGATGAGATTCTCGGTTTTCGCATGGGGGCCGACGATTACATCACCAAGCCATTCTCGCAGCGCCTGTTGATCGAGCGAATCCGCGCCATTTTGCGTCGTCGCGACGTCGCCGAGCCGGACGCACCGGCGGACGAGGGGGCGAACGCATTGAAGCGCGGCGACCTCGTGCTCGATCCCGAGCGGCACCTTTGCACGTGGAAGGGCCAGGAAGTCACGCTGACGGTGACCGAGTTTTTGCTGGTCGAGGTCCTGGCGCGCCGCCCTGGCCATGTTAAGAACCGTGATCAGCTGATCGATGCGGCATATGGCGAAAACATTTACGTCGAAGATCGCACCATCGATAGCCACATCAAACGGCTGCGTCGCAAGTTCCGCCACGTCGATCCGACGTTCTCCGAGATTGAAACCCTGTACGGTGTCGGCTACCGCTACAAAGCTTAGTCTTTTAGTGGGGGGTGTGAATGCAGCAGGGGGGGCATCGGGGGAAAGACCAGGGCACCGCTGAGCGCGTGTCTACGGAGGGCGATGTGCGTGCGCCATCCCGAAGTGTAGCCCCGAAACGCCTGATCTCGCCGCTGACCCGGCGTATCCTCACCGTCAATTTGGTCGCCATCGGCACCCTCGTGGCCGGGCTTTTGTATTTGGGTGAGTATCGGCGTTCGTTGATTACCAACGAATTGGCGTCGTTGCAGGTGCAAGCTGAAATGATCGCGGCCGCGTTGGGTGAAGGGGCGGTGATCTCGGAAGCGCCAGACGCGCAGTATTTGGTTTCCGACACCGCGCACCAAATCACCCGGCGCTTGGTGCAGATCACCAACACACGCGCCCGGCTGTTCCGCGCAGACGGCACGATGATCGTCGATTCTCGCAGGCTGGGCGGTACCGGCAGCGCTGTGCAGATCGAAGTTCTACCGCCGCCTGAAGAGAGCAGCGATACGCTTGATGATTTGCTCGCTACCTATGATCGCTTGGCCCGTGCCGTGCGGGGCGAGGGGCCGCTGCCGCGCTATCACGAAAATCCGCTGCAGACCGCATCGGATTACCCGGAAACTCAAGCGGCCTTGATCGGCGAGACGGCGGTTGCGGCCCGGCGCTTAGGCCGTGAAGGCTTGGTTTTGACGGCGGCTGTGCCGGTACAGCGCTATAAACAAGTGCTGGGCGCGGTGATGCTGTCGACCGACGGCGCGCTGATCGAAAAAGCGCTATATGACGTGCGCTTGGATATCCTTAAGATCGTTGGGGTGGCGCTCAGTGTGACGATTTTGTTGTCGCTGTATTTGGCAGGCACGATTGCAAGGCCGATCCGGCGTCTGGCCTTGGCAGCTGAGCAAATTCGTCATGACCGGGGTGCCCGCGAAGCGATGCCGGGTCTAACTGAGCGCAACGACGAAATAGGTGACCTCGCCGACAGCTTGAAATCAATGACCGAGGCGTTGTGGCTACGTATGGATGCGATTGAGAGCTTCGCCGCCGACGTCGCACATGAAATCAAAAACCCGCTGACCTCGCTCCGCTCCGCTGTCGAAACCGCCGGTCGCATCGAAGACCCGACGCAGCGTCAGCGCCTGATGGCCATCATCTTGGATGACGTTGCGAGGCTCGACCGCTTGATCAGCGATATCTCCAACGCGTCCCGGTTGGATGCTGAACTCAGCCGTGCGGAATTCGCACCGGTCGACATCGCGGCCATGCTGCATGCGGTCGTCGACATGCACAACGCCGGCGACGACGACCGGGTGCCGATAACGTTGGAGTTGGTCAGCAACGAACACATGATCGTCGATGGGATCGAAGACCGCTTGGTGCAGGTGTTCCGAAACCTCATGTCGAACGCCGAGACGTTCTCGCCCGAAGGCGGCAGCATCCGCATTTCCTTGGACCGTGAAAACGGCTGGCTGACGGCAACCATCGACGACGACGGGCCCGGCATTCCCGACGGTAAAGAAGCGGCGATCTTTGATCGGTTTTATACGTCGCGTCCCGAAGGCGAAAAGTTCGGCACCCATTCCGGCCTCGGCTTGTCGATTTCGAAGCAAATCATCGACGCTCACGAAGGCGAAATTATCGCCCTCAACCGCCGCGGCAGCGACGGCCGTGTTATCGGTGCACGCTTCAGACTTCGTTTGCCGGCGGCTTAAGCTTGAACGGGCGTGCAAGCGCGATCATGCTGATGGGTATGACAACACAGGAAAATATAAAGCAACTCCACGCCACCTGCATCGCGCTCGGTGCCGATACGCCGCATGGCGCGCAGGGTGTGTTGCTGCGGGGGCCGAGTGGGGCCGGGAAATCTGATCTCGCACTTCGTTTAATCGACGGAGGCGCCTTATTGGTCGCTGACGATCGGGTGGACGTGTTCATCAAGGGCGGCGTCGCGTTTGCACGTGCGCCCGAAAGTATCGCCGGCTTGATGGAAGTCCGAGGCGTGGGCGTGGTTCGCCTTGAGCATATTGCGGATGTGCGGATCGCGCTTTGCGTTGACCTTGTTCAGCCGGATGCTGTCACCCGCTTGCCGGAAGCTGAAACCGTCAAAATCGCCGGCGTTCACATTCAACGTTTGGCATTGGACCCGTTCGCTGCGTCGACACCGGCGAAAATCCGTCTTGCACTGTGCAGCGATCCTCTTGATCCTGACGCCATGGTGTCATCATGAACGATTTACCCGCACCGCATACGCGCGTGTTGCTGGTCTCCGGTGTTTCCGGGGCCGGGAAAAGTTCTGCTCTAAAACAGCTTGAAGATTTGGGCTTTGAAGCGGTCGACAACATGCCGTTGTCTTTGGTTGCAAGGCTCGTGCTGGGCGGCGACGGCACGGACGCGGTGCCCGCAGGCGGCACGCCGTTGGCGATTGGGGTCGACATTCGCACCCGCGATTTTGATGCATCGAATTTTCTCGACCTACTCGACCAACTGGCGGCAGCGCCGGATATCGAGGTGTCTTTGCTGTTTATCGACTGCGACGATGAAGTGATCGGGCGCCGTTTCGAGGAAACCCGCCGCCGTCACCCGCTCGCTGCCGACCGTCCGGTGCTGGATGGGCTTCGCCACGAACGTCAGATTATGGAGCCGATTCGCGCTCGTGCCGATGAAGTTATCGATACCACCGATTTCGTGATGGGTGATCTAAAGGAACGGTTGGCTGAGCGACATGCACTCAAAGACGATCCGGGTTTGGCGATTTTCATCATGTCGTTTTCGTTCAAACGAGGTCTGCCGCGCGACGCGGATATGGTGTTTGATGTGCGGTTTTTTAAGAATCCTCACTATGATCCGTTACTACGCCCAAAGACCGGTGAATCCCCGGAAGTGCAGGCATTCATTGCTGCCGACCCTGCATTTGAGGGCTTTTTCGCACATTTGACGAATATGACCTTGCCCTTGTTGCCGCGCTTTCGCGCCGAGGGGAAAAGTTATCTGACCATTGCTTTTGGCTGTACCGGCGGGCGGCATCGTTCGGTTTTCATTGCGGAAAAGTTCGCAAAAGTGCTGGATGAGAACGGCTGGCATGCGGCCATTCGCCATAGGGACTTGGACAAAGCGTAAGATTCCCATCACAATTCCGATAAATGAGGATAAGGAATAACCGACAATGATCGGATTAGTGCTCGTAACCCATGGCCGCCTCGCGGTTGAATTGATATCTGCGCTGGAACATGTGGTCGGTCCGCAAGATGCGGTCGCTCCCGTGTGCATCGGTCCCGACGACGATATGGAACAGCGCCGTGCCGAAATCGTCAGCAAAGCCGAAGAGGTCGAATCCGGCGCCGGCGTCATCGTGCTCACCGATATGTTCGGCGGCACGCCGTCGAATTTGGCGATCTCGATTATGGACCGTGCCAAGATCGAAGTGATCGCAGGCGTTAATCTGCCGATGTTGATTAAGCTGGCCTCAATCCGCGACGACCTGGACTTGGCCGCCGCCGCATTGGAAGCGCAGGATGCGGGACGTAAGTACATCAACATCGCGTCGCAACTTTTGGATAAAGGCGGCGACTGAGTACGATGAGCACGGAACAACTGCAAAAACGTTTATTGATTGGCAACAAGCGCGGCTTGCATGCGCGCGCCGCCGCGAAGTTCGTCACCCTCGCTGCCGAGTTCGAGGCCGATATTGAGGTTGAGCGAAATGGCCAAGCGGTCTCGGGCCGCTCCATCATGGGGTTGATGATGCTGGCCGCGAGCCCGGGCACGGAAATATTGGTGCGTGTCGACGGCGACGATGGGGCGGCTGCACTTGCGGCCATCGAAACCCTGGTCGCCAACAAATTCGATGAGGATTAAGCCCTACATTATATAAGCGCATAAGGAGAGGCCACCGGCCTAAAACATGGCGAAACCGCCTAAAAAATCTGCCAAGTCGGGGATCAAAAAACCGTCGGCAAAGGCAGCGCCCAAAATCAAAGAACGTGTGTTCGATGGTTTAGCTGCGGCGCCCGGCATTGCTATTGGGCCTGCTGCCATTTGGGGTGGCGCCGATATCGAGGTGCCGGTTTACGCCATCGCGAAATCAAAAGTGGCAGCTGAGGTCGAGCGTCTCGATCGCGCCGTCGAGGTTGCCAAACGGCAAATGCGCATGCTGCAAGAACGCGCCCGCAAAATGCCGCGGGCAGCGGGCGAAGAGATGGTGTTTCTGTTTGATGCCTATCTTGCCATGCTCGACGATTCCAGGCTGGTTCGGGGTGCCCGGGAAAAGATTTCCGAAGAGCGGATCAACGCCGAAGCGGCAGTCGATGGGCAACTGTCCAGCTTGGCCGAGCGTTTCCAGGCTATGGAAGACGCCTACATTGCGGCGCGTCTTGATGATATTCGCGAGGTCGCGACGCGCCTCATCGGTATTTTAAGTCGTGCCTCCGATCATGTGATTGCACCGCCGCCGAAGGGAGCCGTGCTGATTGCCGGTCACCTCAGCCCGGCCGATATGGCGCAGGTGGACCCGGAATCGATCAATGCCGTCGCCGCCGCGCTGGGCGGCACCGAGGGGCACACCGCGATTATGGCGCGCGCGCTCGGCCTGCCTGCCGTTATGGGCGCATCCGGTCTGAACGACGGCATATCTTCAGGCACATGTGTGATCGTCGACGGCTTTGCTGGGCGGGTGATTGTTGACCCGCTGCCGGAAACCATCAAAGCCTATGAAAAGCGGATCAGCGAAAGCCGCAAACGCACTCGGGCGTTGGAGCGGCTGCGCCATCAACCTGCGACGTCGCGGGACGGCATCGATATTCAGCTGATGGCCAACGTCGAATTGCCGATGGAAATGGAGATGGTTCGCCAGTCGGGTGCCCAAGGGGTCGGCTTGCTCAGAAGCGAGTTCATGTTCATGAACCGCGAAGATATACCAAGTGAGGACGAACAAGTCGCCGTGTTCGAAAGCATCATCGGCGGTGTCGACGGCAGGCCGGTCACGGTACGCACGTTGGACATCGGCGGTGAGAAGGCGTCGCCGGCGTTGTTGAAAAACTTGGATGAAGCCGCGGCGTCGGCGTTGGGGCTGCGTGGTATTCGTTTGTCATTGGCCAATCCCGAGACCTTGCGCACGCAATTTCGCGCTATCCTCCGGGTGTCGGGCGCTGGCAACATTCGCATTTTGCTGCCGATGGTGACGACTCCGAGCGAGGTCAAGCGCGCGAAAAAAATGCTGTACGAAGAAGCCGCCAAATTGAAAAACGCCGGCGTTAAATTGGCTACCCCCTTGCCACTGGTGGGCGTCATGATCGAGGTGCCGGGCGCGGCCCTTGCCGCCGATGCTTTGGCGCAGGCCAGTGACTTTTTCGCCATCGGCTCAAACGATTTGACCATGTACACGCTGGCTGTCGACCGCGCCAACGAGCATGTCGCGCATTTATTTAACACGCTGCATCCGGCGGTACTCAGGTTGATTCAGTTCACCACCCAGGCCGCGCTCCGCGCTCGAATTCCTGTCTCAATCTGTGGCGAGATGGCAGGGGATGCGCGCTACACCGCGCTTTTGGTTGGCCTCGGCCTGCATGATCTGTCGATGACGGCCGGCAGCATTCCTAACGTGAAAAAGCGCATCCGCGCCATGGATGTCCTCGCCGCTGGCCAACGCGCCATGCAGATCATGGAACAAAGCGACAGCGGCCGCATCGCCATGCTGATCGACGATTTCAACGACATCGGCTAGCTCTCCGAACGCTAAGCCAATTTGACGATTTAAGAAGCCCCACCGCTCGCCCTCGTCATCCTGGAACACGTTCAGAATGACGAGGAATGGGTTTAAGGGTTTACGCTTTCCCTCTTGTCTCTGTCGGCAGAGCCTGTTAAAAACCGCCCCAACATTTCGATATAAAGAAATCTTTATATCTTTAAGTCAATTTATCGCTGATCACATGGAGCTTTCGATATGAGTGAATTTACTGATTACAAAGTTGCGGATATGAGCCTCGCGAAATGGGGCCGTAAGGAAATCGATCTTGCCGAGACCGAAATGCCGGGCCTGATGTCTGTGCGTGACGAGTATGGCAAAGACCAAGTGCTTAAAGGTGCGAAGATCGCAGGCTCCCTGCACATGACGATTCAGACCGCCGTGCTGATCGAAAGCCTGCAGGCGCTTGGTGCTGAAGTCCGCTGGGCATCTTGCAACATCTACTCGACGCAGGATCACGCTGCAGCCGCGATCGCTGCCACCGAAACGCCTGTGTTCGCGCTGAAGGGTGAGAGCCTGGAAGATTATTGGCAGTACACCCACGAAATCTTCAACTGGGCCGACAACACGGGCCCGAACATGATCTTGGATGACGGCGGCGATGCAACGTTGCTGATGCACCTCGGTAAAGAAGCCGAAAAAGATCTGTCGGTGCTGAACAATCCGGATTCGGAAGAAGCCGAAGTCCTGTTCGCCGCCATTAAGGCGCGTCTGAAAACCGATCCAACCTGGTACACTGATCACTCCAAAGACATCCAAGGTGTAACCGAAGAAACCACGACGGGCGTACACCGTCTTTACGAGATGGCGAAAAAGGGCACGCTGATGTTCCCGGCTATTAACGTCAACGATTCGGTCACCAAGTCCAAGTTCGACAACAAGTACGGCTGCCGCGAAAGCCTCGTCGATGCGATCCGTCGCGCCACCGACGTCATGATGTCCGGTAAAGTCGCTTGCGTCGCCGGGTTTGGCGATGTGGGTAAAGGTTCTGCCGAAAGCCTGCGTCAAGCCGGCTGCCGCGTTATGGTCACCGAAGCCGATCCGATCTGCGCATTGCAGGCCGCGATGGAAGGCTACGAAGTCGTGACCATGGAAGACGCCGTAAAGCGTGCTGACATTTTCTGCACCGCGACCGGCAACGTCGACGTCATCACCGTCGATCACATGCGGGCCATGAAGGACCGCGCGATTGTCTGTAACATCGGTCACTTCGACAGCGAAATTCAGGTCGCAGCCCTGAAGAACATGAAGTGGGACGAGATCAAGCCGCAGGTCGACGAGATTGAATTCCCCGGCGGCAACCGCATCATCTTGTTGGCACAAGGCCGCTTGGTGAACTTGGGCTGTGCCACCGGCCACCCAAGCTTCGTGATGTCGGCATCGTTCACCAACCAAGTGTTGGCGCAGATCGAATTGTGGGCCAACAACAGCAACGGCCAGTACAAGAACGACGTCTATGTGCTGCCGAAGCACCTGGACGAGCGGGTCGCAGCTCTGCACCTGGAGAAGTTAGGCGTGCATCTGACGACGCTTTCGCAAAAGCAGGCGGACTATATCGGCGTCGCCGTCGAAGGCCCGCACAAGCCGGAAACCTACCGCTACTAAGACCAAACTTCGCTCTGGCCCTCTCCTTTTGGGAGAGGGCCAAGGTGAGGCGCAATGAGATAATTCCCAGAGCTTATGAAATCCGATACAACGTCGGGCATGAACTCAACCCCTTCCGAAAAACGCATATGGCTGATCGCCGGCCCGCCAGGGGCGGGGAAAAGCGGGCTCGCGCAGTCATTGTTCCCAGGGTGGGCCGGGACTTCGCGGCTGATTGATGCGGACGACGTACATGCGTTCGTCCCAGGTGCAGACCTGCCCGAAGACATGCTGGGCGGGTTTCTGTCGCGCACTGTCCCGTTTTCAAAACGCCTCGAAGTCGCCGAGCTTGCTGATCGGGAATTCGTTATCGAAACTCGGCTTGTGAATCGTGAACCGTTATCTGCTGCGCTTAAATTGCGGCGCCGGGGTTGGCAGGTTTTTATGGTGTATCTGGCATTGCCGCGCATCGATTTGTGCCGGGCACGGGTGCGTGCACGCGTGCACCGGGGCGGCGCCGATGTGAGCGACGAGGTGTTGGAAATCGGTTTTCGTGCCGCCCTCGACAATCTACCGCAATACATTGATCTCGCCGAACGTTGGCTGATTATCGATAGTTCCGGTGCGCGCAGTCCGCTTATTGCACGAGGTGCGCATGCGGCCGCTGTTGCCGAGCAGCCCGATGCCATGCGCGCCCTGTTGCCCGATTATCCGTTCTTACCGGCGGGCCGTGCGTTGGAAGCGGAAACCTGGACCGGGCCGGTGGTCAATGCGTTTACCCACTTGGCCCGCTGGCAATCGAGCGTTGATCACTTGCTGCGGGTCGCCGTTGAGCTTGAAGCGGGACGGACCTCTTGATATTTGCCCCGAGAAATCGCGCATTCTCGCAATAGGCGGCTTGGCCTGATCTGTCATCAGGCGTAGACTTTGCCCCGTGATTGAGACTTTCAGCCCTATCCAGGCGTTACTCGTCGGTGCCATCGGCACCGCGGTCGTGCTTGTGCCGACCGCGTTGGTGTTTCGCAGCCGTGCGCGGGATGCCGCGACCGAGAGACGCCGCACCGATGCCTCGGCCAGACGCACCCGAGAAATCTTGGGGGCCTCGCCGGACGGCATCTTTTTGTGGGATCACGGTACCGGCGGCATTACCTGTTCGAGCCGATTGGCCGAGATGTTGGGTCTCCAAGCAGGCACATTGGCGCGTTACGACGATATCCGCGCGTGCTTTGGCGAGCAGGAACTGCAAAAGCTTGAGCATGGTGTCAGTTTGTTGCGTGCCAAGGGCACGCCATTCGATGTTGTGTTGAAGCGCGGCGAGGCGACGCTGCAGGCTATCGGTAAACGGGCCATGAGTTCCAGCGACGTGGCCATCGCGGACATTGTTTGGATTCGTGATATTAGCTTTGTCGCAGCGTCGGTGCAGACCGGGCCTCGCAACACATCTGGACTCGAAGATCGCCATTTGACGGCGCTGCTGGATACCTTGCCGATTCCGATTTGGTTGCGGGATGCGGATATGAACGTCGCGTTTTCAAACAGCGCCGCCGAACGTGTGCAGGGGCTTGATGCCGCGCTTGCCTTAAAGGCCCGCGACGGTGGTCAGCCTATGCGAAAAGCGGCAGAGATTTCGGATGCTGGTCATGCGCGCGCCGTAACGATTACCGAAAGCCCGCTCAATCAAAGTCCTGAAGGCCGCCGCGCCGGCACGATTGGTTTTGCGGTGGATGTGGATGCCGCCGATGTGCGCTCAACTGCTGCCAGCCCAGCACCGTCAGATATGCTGCGCCCGCTTGAAGTGGGCGTTGCCGTGTTCGCCGCAGACACCACGTTGATTGCCGCCAATGCGGCGTTTGCGGACTTGTGGCGGGTGGACATGGATTGGTTGGATTCACGCCCCAACATGAGCGACATGATCAACCGCTTACGCGAGCTGCGGCGCTTGCCGGAAGTCACCGATTTCGCAGCCTTCCGCCGCACCGAGCTTGGGTATTTCGGCGGTCTGGACCGCATCGTCGAAGATGAAATGCACTTGCCCGATGACCGTACGATCCGTCGCCGTATCGGCCCATTGGATGACGGCGGCGTGGTGATCACGTGCGAAGACCTCTCTGGGAGGCTTGATCTGCAGCGCTCGCTCAAGTCGCTGGACCGGGTGCAACGGACGACGCTGGAAAACCTGCACGAAGGGATCGCGGTGTTTGGCGGCGACGGGCGGCTACGTTTGATCAACCCGAAAATGCTGAAGCTTTGGGATTTGACCGAAGATGCATTGCCGACGGACGCGCGCCTGCCTGACGTGATCGAGACGCTGGGTATGAAAATGAGCGCTGACAGCCAAGCTTGGCCGGCTCGCAAGGATGCGATCGCCAGTGCGATGCTGTCGCGCACGGCGTCGGGCGGCAAGGTCGAGTTGGTCAACGGTCAGGTCTTGGCGTTCGCCAACATTCCGCTGCCGGATGGCGCGTCACTCGTGAGTTATGGCGACATTACCGATTCGCACAAAGTCGAAGAAGCGCTGCGTGAACGCGCGCGGATGCTGGCCGAAACGGACCGCATGAAGACCGAGTTCATCGCCAACGTCGCGATGGAGGTGCGCACGCCGCTCAATACCATCACCGGGTTTGCCGATATCTTGCGCCAAGAAATGTTTGGTGAGCTCAATGGTCGTCAGCAGGAATACGCACAAGGTATTCTCGAGACCGGGCAGCGTATGATGGGGGTTGTGGCAGATATCTTTGATCTGGCGAGTATCGAGGCCGGGCGCGAAGAGTTGAACAAAGACACCATCGATCCTCATGCGGTGCTGGTGTCCGCGTTTAACTTGGTCAAGGAACGCGCACGGCAAAAGAATATCCGGGTCGACTTTGACGTGGCACCGGATATCGGTTGGATTACCGCGGATTCCAGGCGTTTGACGCAGGTCGCATTCAACCTTCTGACCAACGCGATTACCTACACACCGAAGCTGGGCCATGTGACGTTAAGTGCGAAACGCGATGATACGTGGCTCGATATCATTGTTTCCGACAGTGGGCCGGGCATCCCGCAAGCTGACCGTGCACGGGCGTTCGAGCCGTTTTCCCGTCTATCCGGGGCGCATAAAAAGGGTGTCGGCGGCAGCGATGGCGCCGGACTTGGGCTCACTATCGTCAAACGTTTCGTCGCGCTGCACGGTGGTGCAGTGCAGATCAAGTCCAACAAAGCACGCGGCACCAGTGTGATTTGTCGCCTGCCGATTGACGGCGAAAACACAAGCGGGCTTGCACCCTTCGATACAGATCATGCTATTGTAACGGACGAAGCGGCGGAATAAGCAGCGCCGCCGATTTTATCGAAGGACCTGACATTGGATCTGCAAACGCTCAGTATCGTCGTTATCCTTGGCGGCATTGTATTTATGCTGGTGCGGACGATGCTGGCCGAAGGGCGCAAGCGTGCTAAGCCGCGCCAAGCGCAAAAGATTAAGCGGCCATCGGGTGGCGCGTTTGCGCTAGATGACGCGCTCGACAAACTGAACGAAACCATCCGCATTTTGGACGAAGCTTTGGCCGATCGCGCACCGACACGGGGCGATGCCGAAGGGGCGCGTTTCTACGTCGCCTACTTGGTCGGCGTTGCCAGAGAAATTGCGCGCATGAACCGGATCGCTTATGGCCCGGCGTTAGAAACCCCGATCCGGATGGAGCTTATTCGTTTTGGGATTTCAAACGGCTCGACCGGCGATGCGTTGGCCCGCATCCTCGCCACCGACGAAGGTCAGCAAGGCCTGACGGCCGGTGAGATGGACGGCGTTGAAGCGTGCAACCCGGATTTCCGGGGTGCGTACTTCGCGCGCATCCAAACCTACTTCACCGATGCCCAGGTCCGCGGGCCCCGTTAAAGCGCCTCGACCGCTTCACAGAACCGCGCGATCTCGTCTTCATCGTTATAGTAATGAACAGAAGATCGCACGATCTGTGCAAGCCCCCGCTTATCCATATCCAACAAGGTCGAATTGCGATTTGAACTGCTGACGTTGATCTTTTTCTGGCTGAGCAATGCGCGGATATCTGGCGACTCAAATCCATCTTTTATAAACGTCACGATGCCGGCTTTTTCACGCCCGATATCGGTTACGTGGACCCCCGGAATGGCACTCAACTGAGTGCGCAATTGTTCGGCCAAGCTTGTCAGGCGGGCGTGGATCGCATCCATACCAAAGCTCAATGCATAGTCGACGGCAACGCCGAGCCCGATCACGCCGGCGACATAAAACTCCCAATTCTCAAACCGCTTGGCGCCCAGGCGCACCTCATAGGTCTCTGCTCCGGTCCATTTTGCCGAATGCAAATCCAAGAACGGTGGCTCCAAGCTGTTCGCCAAGTCTTCGCGGATATACAAAAATCCGGTACCGCGTGGCCCGCGCAAGTACTTGCGCCCCGTCACTGACAGCGCATCGCAGCCGATCTGGGCGACATCCAACGGCACTTGGCCGGCGGATTGGCAGGCATCCAACAGGTACAACACGCCGGCCTTTTTAGCGACGACCCCAACCGCGGCCGCCGGATTAACCAAGCCACCGTTGGTCGGGATGTGTGTCATCGAAATCAGTTTCACTCGGTCGTCGATCAATGATTCCAAAGCGGCTACGTCGACACTGCCGGTCTCGTCACTGGGCGCCACGACGATCTCAAGCCCATACTCGCGTTTGACCTGCAGATAGGTGATGTAATTTGTCGCGTATTCGGATTCGATCGTGAGGATTTTATCGCCTGGCTTGAATGTTTTGATCATCGCATGAAAGGCCATCAGCCATCCCACCGTCGCATTCTCGACAAGCGCGATTTCTTCTGGTTTCGCATTCAAGAGCCGCGCAATCGCGTTGTAGGTGTTTTTTTGCTGTGCCAACGTTGCAGCTGCTGCTTCATAGCCACCGATATTCGCTTCGAGCTGTAAATGTGTGGTCAGGGCATCCAAAACCGGCTGTGGCATCAGGCCGGCACCGGCATTGTTAAAATGTAGCACGTTCTGCACGCCGGGCGTTTCGGCGCGCGCGCGCACGATATCAATCTTGCGCATCAAAAACGTCCCTCAAAAAACGACGATGATTAATTGCAAGGCAGCCGACCATAATATTCAGCCATCGCGATGATATCAGATTCTGTCAAGTATTTGGCCTGGGATGCCATGATTGGCGCACGCCTTTTTGCGTTTTCATTAAGTCCCGTGTCATTTGCGGCGGCGTGAAATGCCTTTAACTGTTCGATGAGGTACCTCACGTCTTGGCCAGCGATGTTGGGTATTGTGTCGCGGTCGCTGATACCGACTCTGCCATGACAAGCGCGACATCGGACTTCAGTTTTCGGCGGCACCGTAGGTGTAGGACCGATCTCTTGTTGGCAATTCAAAGTGCTGTAGTACGTCGCGACGTCTAATATTTCCTGGTCGTTTAAGTTTATGACATAAGGATCCATGATGTCGTTCGAACGTGTGGCGCGTGTGATCTGCGTGATGTGTCTTTTGTCTTCGCTGAGCATGCCTGCATGTTGCATTGCGGATCGCCGCATTTCTTTTAATTGTTTGACGAGATACCTGAGTTTTTGCCCCGACAGTAGCGGATAGCCGTCAATTGGGGCTTTGCCCGCTTCGCCGTGGCAGCTAGCACATGTTTTGGATAATACTGCACCACGTGCCGGGTCGCCGTCAGCACGGGCGTCTGACATCGCGAACTGCGCGCCAATTACTAACCCAACAACAGCGTAGGCAGACAAACGGATAAAACGATGGTGCAACATTGTGCGCATCAATAGAATTATATCGGCAATTTGATATAATCCAAACGATAGAGTTTACGAAGCGCCGTTCGGGCGTGGGACGCCTTTGGTCGTTGAATATTCAAAGTGCAAGGCCGTGTCTGGAAACACGATGTTGTGGGCATGGTGGGCCGCGAATGCGGCTTCGGAAAAGCCGGTTAAGATCAATTTCAGCTTTCCAGGGTATTCGGCAACGTCGCCTACGGCGAAGATACCGGTGCGGTCTGTCTCCGCCGTGACCGGGTTGACCGCGACGCCCCGCCGGCTATCACCCAGGCCCCAGTCGCGAATGGGGCCTAAGTCTTGCGACAATCCATAGAACGGCAGCAATACATCGGCGTCGATGGCGCGCTCGTTGCCGTCCACGTCGGCAATGGTGACGGTCTGCAAAATGCCGTCGGTCCCGGATACACCCGCCAATTGAAACGGCGTCATCAGTTCGACACTGCCGTCTTCGACCAGAGATTTTAGCTGGCGGACACTTTCCGGCATCGCGCGGAAGGTGGCGCGACGGTGCACCACGGTGACTTTTGCTGCGACGCTCGCCAGGATAACGGCCCAATCGACGGCGCTGTCACCGCCGCCTGCGATGACAACGCGCTTGCCGGCGTAATCCTTAGTGCGGCGAACCATATAGTTCACACCGAGGCCAGGTCCCGCAGTTTCAAACGTCTCAATGTTTGGCAGCGGTGGACGTTTCGGACCGAACGCACCGACGCCCGCTGCGATCACCACGACCTTCGCTGCGATCACGTTGTTCTGTGACGTGGTAAGTTGAAATGCGCCCGCGTTACCTTCAAGCCCGATGACTTGTTGATTGAGATGAAAATGCGGGGCAAATGGCTCTGCCTGATGCTCTAACGCGTTAATCAGGCGGCCTCCGGAAACTTCCGGATAGCCCGGAATATCGTAGATTGGCTTTTCCGGGTACAGCGCCGCGCACTGGCCACCGATGGCTTCCAGCGAATCGATGACGCGGCACTTCATGCCCAACATGCCGAATTGAAACACCGTGAACAGCCCGACTGGCCCAGCGCCGATCACGGCGACGTCCGTCGAAAACGTTTGTTGTGGCGCAGGTACGGTCAACGGCGGATCCAAATCAAATATCGTGCAGCCTAAGGATGGGTCGAGCCGCCCTGCCGTTCAAGCCTTGTTCGCGCTTAAGCACGGCGATACAACCGGACTATGCCGAGCAAACACGCAACCCTTGTCCAACTGAAAGCCTCTGGCCTCGCCGAGACCGAAGCGATTGCACGCCAATTGGCCCCGCTTTTGCGGGCTGGCGACGTGGTTGCGTTGGACGGCGGGTTGGGGGCTGGTAAGACGGCCTTCGCGCGTGCGCTCGTTAACGCGCTACCGGGTGCGCCCGAAGACGTGCCGAGCCCGACCTTCACCTTGGTGCAAACGTATGCACGGGGTGAGATCGAGGTATGGCACTTCGACCTGTACCGTCTTGAAGACCCGGACGAAGCATTCGAGCTCGGCATCGAAGACGCGTTTGTAGAAGCGGTCAGCCTGATTGAATGGCCGGATCGACTTGGTCCTTACTTGCCCAAAGCACATCTTCGGGTCACCCTGACGGAAGGGGAGAATGAGGCTATGCGCGACATTACATTCAGCGGCGATCCGGCGTGGGCCGAGCGGCTTAAAGGCGTATTTATCGGAGGCGACGCATGAGTCCGCGCGCCGATGCGCAAAAGACGTTTCTGGCCAACGCGGGATGGGCGGGGGCGACGGTCGTGCCGCTTGCAGCGGATGCCTCTTTTCGCAGTTATCACCGGGTCAGTAAAGGCGACCGTGCTGCGGTGCTGATGGACGCGCCACCGGAACACGAAGACATCACGCCGTTCGTGCGTGTCGCAAAATATCTCACTCAGCACGGCTTCAGCGCGCCTCGGATTATATTCGAAGATGAAAAGCGCGGCTTTTTGCTGCTCGAAGACTTGGGCGATCAGACCTACACGCGCGAACTCGCCGCCGGCGGTGACGAAGCAATGCTGTATGAGCTCGCGATCGATACCTTGGTGCAGCTGCACGAAACCGCCGCGCCGGAAAATTTGCCTGCCGATATCCCGCCCTATGATATGGACTGCCTGATGGCAGAGGTCATGTTGTTCATCGACTGGTATGTGCCGGCGGTCAGCAAAAAGGACCTCGGCCAAGTCGCGCGGGGCGACTATGAAGCGGTCTGGCAGGAGACCTTCGCCGCGTTGGCCTCCAAGCGGGAAACGTTGGTGCTGCGGGACTATCATGTAGACAATCTGATGTGGCTCCAGGATCGGACCGGTACCGCGCAGTGCGGCCTGTTGGATTTCCAGGACGCGCTTTCGGGGGCTAGGGCGTATGACCTGATGTCGCTGCTCGAAGATGCCAGACGCGATGTTGCACCCGATCTCAAAGAACATTTGATCCAGCGCTATTTGGCGGCGATGGAAGATATGGACGAAGCTGCGTTGCGCCATGACATGGCGATTTTGGGTGCCGGGCGGCATGCCAAGGTGATCGGCATTTTCACGCGCCTGTCCAAACGAGACGGCAAGTCGCAATACTTAAAACATATTCCGCATGTCTGGTCGCTGCTGGAAAACAGCCTCGCGCATCCGGCATTGTCGTCGGTTGCCAAATGGTTCACGCGTCACGTACCGAGCGAACTGCGCGTGACCCCCAGTTCAAAAAATTCAAGTGCAAACGAGTAATGAGAGCGCCAACGCAATGACGTCCAACGTGCCGACGACGGCCATGATTCTCGCAGCCGGCATGGGCAAGCGCATGCGGCCGCTCACCGATACATTGCCGAAACCGATGGTGCCCTTGGCCGGCAAGCCGTTGATCGGCCACGTCGTCGACCGCTTTGTCGCCGCCGGCGTGACGCGGATTATTGTCAATCTGCATTACCGGGGCGACCAAATCCGCGCCTACTTGGACTCTGAAGACCGTGCCGAGATCGTATTCAGTGAGGAGCCCAATCTGCTCGAGACCGGTGGCGGCGTTAAAAACGCGATGCCCGAATTGGGCACACAGCCGTTCTATGTTGCCAATGCTGACGCATTTTGGCTGAACGGGCTCGAAGACACGCTGCATCGTTTGGCCGACGCGTGGGATGACGAATTAATGGACGCGCTCTTGCTTTTGCATTCAACCGTTTACGGCAACGGCTATGCTGGGATCGGTGATTTTATCGCAGACCCCCTGGGTCGGCTTGATCGTCGCCCGGAAGGTGAGACCGCACCATGGCTGTTTGCCGGTGTGCAAATTCTGCACCCACGCCTTTTTGCCGATGCCCCGGACGGTGCATTTTCGCTCAACGTGTTGTTTGATCAAGCGCTCGCCAACGAGCGACTTTACGGAATCATTCATGACGGCGAATGGTTTCATATCGGCACGCCCGAAGGTTTGGCAGACGCGGAAAAGTTTGTGAGCATGCCGTTCGCCGGCGAACAAAAGAGATCCACCTAGATGTTCGATGCGCCGACGCCGCGGATTTTTTCCATCGACAGTGGCACGGCGTTTGTCGATGCGTTAGCAGCCCGTTTGATCGAAGATGCCGGCGGCGATCCGATGACGCTGGCCGAGATGCGCGTGTTGCTGCCGACTCGCCGCGCATGTCGCGCGCTCGCCGATGCGTTCTTGCGCCAAGGTGGCGGGCGCACGGCGTTGCTGCCGCGCTTGATGCCCTTGGGCGACATCGACGAGGACGAGCTTGCGATTTTTGAAGCCGGGCAAGAGCCGGGTGCCGCCAGTGCCGCAGACCTGCCTGCCGCCATCCCGGGCTTGAAGCGACAATTGCTGCTGACCCGCGCCGTGATGGCATTGCCCGATCATAGTATGCAGCCGGCGCAGGCAACGGCGTTGGCGTTGGAACTCGGTAAACTGATTGACCGGATGGCAACGGAAGACTGCGACCCGGGCGCGCTCGCAACGCTGGTCGCAGACGATTACGCAGAACATTGGCAAAAGGTTTTGCGGTTTCTCGACATTATTATCACCACATGGCCGGATATTTTGGCCCTCGAAGGGGCACTCGACCCGGCGGCACGGCGTAATGCGTTGCTGCGCGGTCAAGCGCAGTTATGGTCTGAGACCCCGCCGACAACTCCAGTGATTGCCGCAGGCTCCACCGGGTCGATTCCGGCGACGGCAGATTTGTTGTTGGTGATCGCCGGTCTGCCGCAGGGGGCGGTTATTTTGCCCGGCCTGGACCGGGATATGCCGGAAGATGCCTGGGCACTTTTAGGCCCGACGCATCCTCAGTTTGGCCTGAAGCAACTTTTGCTGCGGCTTGATGTTGCGCGAGATGCGGTTGGCACCATTACGGCGCCTGCAAATTCCGATAGCCAGGCACGGGGCCGTATTTTGTCATCGGCCTTGGCGCCTGCGAGCGCACCCAGAGCGCCGTTGCCGGATGTGGCGACTCTGCGCGCAGGCCTCGTTGGGGTGACGCGTCTGGATTGTCCGGGGCCTGCCGATGAAGCATCGGCGATTGCCTTGATCATGCGGCGCCAGCTTGAGACGCCTGGAAAAACCTGTGCGTTGGTGACGCCGGACCGCGCCTTGGCTAGGCGGGTCACTGCCGCGCTTGGCCGCTGGGGTGTCGAGCTTGACGATTCTGCGGGCCAACCAATGGCATCGACGCCACCTGGTGCATTTCTCCGCTTGGTCGCCGATTGCGCCCGCGAGCGACTCGCGCCAGTTGCACTGCTGGCGCTTTTAAAACATCCGTTGGCAGCGGGCGGGATGGCCGTCCCTGATTTTCGCGATCTGGTGCGCGGGCTCGAAGTTGCGGTGCTGCGGGGGCCGCGGCCTGCGCCCGGCATCAAAGGGCTGCGTGCGCTTGTTGATCCGGATAAAAAGTTGGCGCGGTTGCGTCCGCTGATGGATCGGATCGACAAGGTGATGTCGCCGCTGATGCAGATGCTGCGTGCTGATGATGTGATCTACACCGATGTGCTTTCTGCGCACGTTGCCAGCGCCGAAGCCTTGGCCGCAAGTGACGAAGAGCAGGGTGCGCAGCGGCTTTGGGCCGGTGACGCCGGTGAAGCGGTGGCCCGGTTTGTGGCTGAACTTGCGGACTCTTTGCCGGTTTTAGGCGGGCTTGAGGGTGCGGCGTATCCCGGCATGCTCGAGCGATTGATGGACGGGCGCGTCGTTCGTCCGCGCTTTGGGGCGCATCCGCGGCTGTTCATCTGGGGATTGCTGGAAGCCCGCTTGCAGCATGCCGACACCGTGATTTTGGGTGGCCTTAACGAAGGTACATGGCCGCCGGCGCCGGAGACGAATCCGTGGATGAGCCGTCCGATGATGACCGACATGGGCCTAGAAGCGCCTGAACGGCGGATTGGCTTGACCGCCCACGATTTTCAACAAGCATTAGCGGCGAAAGAGGTGATCATCACCCGGGCCGATCGGGTCGGCGGTGCGCCGACGGTGCCGTCTCGTTGGTTGGCCAGGCTTGATAACCTGTTTGCGCGCGCCGGCCTCACGAACCCGCTGGCGCCTGGGGTAGATGAAGCCTGGCTCAGCTGGGCGACCGCCTTGGACCGCGCTAAGCATACGCCGCCGCCCAAGCCGAGGCCTTGTCCACCAATTTCGGCACGGCCTAAGGAATTATCGGTCACCCAGATCGGAACCTTGATCCGAGACCCTTATGCGATCTATGCACGTCATATTTTGGGGCTTCGAAAACTAGATCCACTGGATGCTGATCCGGGGGCTTCCGATAGGGGGAACATGGTCCACGATGCGTTAGAGCAATTCGTTCGTGCGTACCCGGACCGGTTGCCGGAGGATGCCGAACGTCGCCTTGTCGATATCGGACGCGATGTTTTTGCACCGCTGTTGGCGAGGCCTGGCGTGCAGGCTTTCTGGTGGCCACGCTTTCAGCGTATCGCCCATTGGTTTGTTGATTGGCAGCGCGGACGGCTTGCCGAAGGCTGGCAGGTGTCCTTGATCGAGGAGCGGGGTGAGTACAACATCGATTCCGTCGTGGGCGGCTTTAAGATCACCGCCAAGCCGGACCGCATCGATCATCAACCAGGTGTAGGCCTTGCAATTTTAGATTATAAAACCGGAAACCCGCCCACGGGTCCACAGGTCAATAGCGGCCTTGAGCCTCAACTACCGTTGGAGGCAGTGATGGCCTACAAAGAGGCTTTCAAAGACGTGCCGAAAGACGAAGTTGTACAGCTAATGTATGTTTATGTTTCGGGTGGTCGGGAGCCTGGGAAGGCCAATGCTTTAAAACTGGATGTTGCCGACGTAGTCGAACGCACCTTAAGGGGTGTTAGCCGTCTGATCGTTCGGTTCGCCGATGAAGATACACCCTATCTATCGAATCCACGCCCTCAGTTTGTTGGTCGATTTCACGACTACGATCATTTGGCACGGGTTGCCGCTTGGCGCGCGGGAGAGGGAAGCGAAGAATGACCAACGTTCTCCCTAAAGTCAGCAACCGCACCGGCCCACAGATTTCAGCCGCTGCGCCCGAAGCCTCGGTGTGGGTGTCGGCAAATGCGGGCACCGGCAAGACCCGTGTGTTGGTCGACCGTATCTCGCGGCTGTTGCTCGGTGGCGTCGCGCCGGAGCGGATTTTGTGCCTTACGTTTACCAAGGCGGCGGCTGCCGAAATGGCGAACCGCTTGTCTGCGTTGCTGAGCAGTTGGTCGGCGATGAGCGACGATGTGCTGACCCTCGAACTGCGTGCGCTCGGCGAGAGAGACATTGACGCAGCGCTGCTGACCCGCGCCAAACAGCTTTTCGCACTGACCTTGGAAGCCCCCGAAGGTCTGCGGATTCGTACCATCCACTCGTTCTGTGAATCGCTGCTCGGGCGGTTTCCGCTGGAAGCCGGGATCGCGCCGGATTTTCGGGTTATGGATGAACGCGATCAGCGCGAAACTCAGCTGGATGCCCGCGATCATATGCTGAACGAGGCCGAGGCCCAGGGGACGGCGCTGACCGATGCGCTGGCCGCAATTGCCGGCATGGTCGATGAAGACGGATTTGCATCGTTGATCCGCGAGCTTGATGGCAATCGTGCAAAGTTTCGCCACGCGTTGGCGATGCATGGCGGCGCCGACGCGTTATGCAATGCGGTCTATCAGGCCCTTGGCGTGACGCCCGGGCAAACCGTTGACGATGTGATCCGGGCTGCGTGCGATTTGGACACAACCGATACAAGCATGATTGAGCGTTTGTGTGCAGCTTGGGAACATGGCTCGCCGGGCAATGTTACGCTTGTCCCGACCGTGCGGGCATGGCTCGCGGCGCCAGTCGAAGTACGTATGCTGTCGTGGCGCGAAGATATTGTGAAAATCTTTGTCACCGAAAAGGGCCCGCTGAAAAAGGAAGCCACGATCGTGACCAAAAACGCTGATGCGTTCGATCCGGGTGCGCGCGCACTTGCGGTGACTTATGGTGAACGACTGATCGAACACCTTGAGACCATCAAGGCGGTCAACGCGGCGTTCTCGACCCAGGCCTTGATCCGTATCGGGGCGGCGCTCAATGCGTCCTACGAGGACATTAAACGCCACCGTGGACGGCTTGATTACGACGACTTAATCGAGCGCGCGTCCGGCTTGTTGAACTCGCCGTCCGGTGTCAGCTGGGTTCATTACAAATTGGACGGCGGCATCGAACATGTTCTGGTCGACGAAGCACAAGACACCAGCCCTGAACAGTGGCGCGTGATCGAAGAGGTCGCGAGCGACTTTTTCTCCGGCCAAAGCCGCTTTGAAGAAACCGCCGAAGGCCCGCGTACCGTGTTCGCGGTGGGTGACGAGAAGCAATCGATCTATAGCTTCCAAGGCGCGGACCCCCGCAAATTCGGTGAAATGCGCGCGACCTTCGCAGACCGGGTGAACAGTGCCACCCGTTTGTGGCGTCCGGTCGAGATGGCGGAAAGTTTCCGTTCGGCGCCCGCTGTCCTGAAAGTTGTCGATAAAGTTTTTGAGAACGCGGACGCGGCGCGCGGGCTCAGCTTCAACGATGTCAAGGTTCGTCATGTGTCGGCGCGTACCGGACAGGCCGGCGCGGTCGAGCTTTGGCCGTTGGAAGAGCCCACCGAAAATGACGCAAAAGATGAGCCCTGGGATGCGCCACTAGATCATATCCCTGTCGACAGTCCGGCGGGCCGTGTCGCGACACGTATCGCCGATACCGTGAAAGGCTGGCTCGACGGTTGCGAAGTGCTGCCTGCGCAAGGGCGTGTCGTGCGGCCTGGCGATGTCTTGATCTTAGTGCAAAAGCGCAAAGGCTTTGCCGAGGCGATGACGGCGGCGCTGAAAGACCGGGGCGTGCCGGTATCCGGTCGTGACCGGATGAATTTGATCGATCAACTGGCGGTGCAGGATTTGATCGCGCTGGGCCGGTTGGCGTTGCTGCCTGAAGATGATCTCAACACAGCGACGGTACTGAAAGGGCCGCTGGTCGGCCTTTCGGAAACCGACTTGTTCGAGTTGGCCTATGACCGGGGCAAGGGTGTCCGCCTAATCACATCGCTGTTTAAAATGCGCGATGCCACACCGGCCTTTAAATCGGCCTGGGACAAGATTGCGACCTGGCGCGGGCGCGTCGATTTTATGCCGCCGTTTGAATTTTTCTCGGAAGCGTTGAACGGCGAAGGCGGACGGGTCGCATTGATCCGTGACCTCGGCCCGGATGCCGCTGATACCATCGATGAGTTTCTCTCTGCCGCGCTGGACTTTGAGCGCGATCACGTGCCGTCCATGGAAGGTTTTTTGCATTGGCTGGAAACTGGTACCACCGAGGTGAAGCGCGACTTGGAGCAAGGCCGTGACGAGGTCCGGGTGATGACCGTGCACGGCGCCAAGGGCTTGCAGGCAGAAATCGTATTTCTGGCTGACGCCGGGTCGGTGCCGGCGGGGCAAAACGAAGACAAAATTCGCTGGTTTGAAGATGACGGCGTACCGGTCTGGCCGGGGCATGCGGGCAACGAAACGACGGCGTTGGCGGCCTTGAAGGACGCCCGGCGCGAAGCCACGCTGGAAGAATATCGGCGGCTTTTGTATGTCGCACTGACCCGTGCCAAAGATCGGCTGTATGTGGCCGGCTACACCACCGCGAGGCCGTCAAAAGAGGTGTCCTGGCATGACATGATATCGGGCGCGATGGCTGAAATTGGGACGCGCGTGGACGAATCTGATGGCCGTACGCGTTTGGTCTATGCCGAGCCGCAGACCGCCGCCGCACCTGATGGTGATGGCGGCACGGCGGCATCCGATGAAGCTGTGGCGGCTTTGCCGGATTGGGCGAGAGTACCCCCGGGGCCGGAGCCGTTGCCGTCTACGCCGTTGAGCCCGTCTCGTCCGGACGGTGTGGAGCCGCCGGTGCGCTCCCCGTTGGGCGGCGATGACGGGCAACGCTTTAAGCGGGGTCTGGTGGTACACGCATTGATGCAAACATTGCCGGAACTCACCCCGGATGCGCGGCGCCATGCCTGCCAAGCCTTTGTCGCACGCCCGGTGCATGGATTTGACGCGGCTGCACAAGGGGCGCTCACCGACGAAGTGATGGCGGTCTTGGAAGACCCGGCGTTGGCGGCTGCTTTCGGTCCAGGCGCCCGTGCTGAAGTGCCGATCGCCGGCGTGATTGATAGCCAGCAAGGCCCGCGCGCCGTCAGCGGCCAGATCGACCGCTTGGTGGTGACATCAGAGGCCGTGCTGATCATCGATTTCAAGACCAACAGGCCGTCCCCTAATCGAATCGAAGATGTCAGCGAGATCTATCTCCGGCAAATGGCGACCTACCGCGCTGCACTCAGCGGCATCTTCCCGAATCTACCCGTGCGCGCGATATTATTGTGGACGGATGGGCCTAAGTGGATGGAACTGCCGGATAATATGTTGGACGCCCACGCACCTTGACGGGGTATCGGGACCTACCTAGATTCTAAGCAACGAAACGCATTGGTGCTGTGGGGCTATCCGCGTAGTATCAGCAGAACACCAAGCTATTTTTTCCGAGGAAATTCGAAGGAATTCAGTCATGCCCAAACAAGTAACCGACAGTTCGTTTCAAGATGATGTGCTCGGCGCGTCGGGCCCGGTGGTCGTCGATTTCTGGGCCGAATGGTGCGGCCCATGCAAACAGATCGCGCCCGCGCTCGAAGAAATTTCGAACGAAATGGGTGACCGCGTGACAATTGCCAAGATCAACATCGACGATAACCCGGAGACGCCCAGCACCTATGGCGTACGTGGCATTCCGACGTTGATCATGTTCAAAGACGGCGAAGTGACCGACACCAAAGTGGGTGCGCTACCGAAAAGCCAACTCATGCAGTGGATTGAGCAGAACATTTAAGCGCCCTTTAGGGTCTTAGAGATTTACGGGACCCCGCCAGCAACGGCGGGGTTTCTTTTTTAGGAGATGCGAGATGAGCTGCCTGGATATCAAACAAATCCCGGTTTTAAACGACAACTACGTGTACTTGGCGCATTGCCCGGAAACCGGCGCAACGGCGGTGGTGGATCCTGCGGTCACGGGGCCCGTGTTTGAGGCGTTGGATCAAACGGGTTGGACGCTGACGCATATTTTAAATACGCACCATCACGGCGATCACACCGGCGGCAATCTTGAAATCAAAGCGCAAACCGGCTGTACCATCGTCGGCCCGCGCGCCGACCGGGATCGGATTCCGGGTATCGATGTTGAGGTCGGCGACGGTGATACCTTCAACTTGGGCCAGTCCGAGGCCAAGATATTTGATGTGCCGGGCCATACACGCGGCCACATCGCGTATTGGTTCGAAGAGTCCGAGGCGCTGTTTTGCGGTGATACCTTGTTCGTTATGGGCTGTGGGCGCTTGTTCGAGGGCACGCCCGCGCAGATGGTCAATTCTTTGGCTAAGTTCGATGCGCTGCCGGACAGCACGCGGGTCTATTGCGCGCACGAATACACACAATCCAACGGCCGCTTTGCGCTGACCGTCGAGCCGCAGAACGAGGCTCTGCAAGCACTAATGCGCGACGTCGACGCCAAGCGGCAGCAAGGCGTGCCAACGGTGCCTTCAACGCTCGGCCAAGAGCGCGCGACCAACCCGTTCCTGCGCCCGTCCAGCGCTGACATTCAGGCAACACTCGGCATGCCCGGCGCGGATATTGTCGATGTGTTCGCTGAGGTCCGCCGTCTTAAGGATAATTTTTAGGCGTCAAGGGTGCGTAGCGTCTCGTGATCGCGACCGCCACCGAAAAAGATCGCCAGCGCGACGTCGAATAGGGTTTCGTCTTCGGCGGCTGCGACGTCAAACAGTGTCATCGACGAGCGGAATTTCAGTGCGTCGACATCGCCGAAGATCGTCGTTGGTTCGCGATCGGCGTGAATGAAAATTTTTGAGGTGCATTCCCGCAAGCGCGCGCCCAACAGCGGGTGTGCGAGATAGTCTTGGGCTGCCTGAAGCGAGGGAATGGCGAATTTTTTTGATGTCTCGCTGCTGCCAAGGCCTGCGATCTGCGGAAAAATAAACCACATCCAATGCGTGCGCTTGTTGCCGTCGGCAAGTTCTTCCAGCACCGTCGCATAGACTGATTCTTGTGCATCGATGAAACGTTGCGGGTCAAAGTTAGCGGTCTTGCCCTTCGTTGCGTCGTCCATATACCACCCAATACACCAGGGCGACGCCTACACTGCCGCCGACAATATTTCCGGCTGTTACCGGAATCATATTGGCGATGAAACCGGCGAGGTCAACGCTGTCGGCGCCGGCGAAGTAGCCAGCTGGAATCAAATACGCATTGGCGATGGAGTGTTCGAACCCGAGCGCCACGAACGCTGCAATCGGAAATACGATGGCGAGAATTTTATCGGTCACCGAATGGGCTGCAAAGCATAGCCAAATGGCGAGGCAGACAAGGGCATTGCAAAGGATGCCGCGCACAAATGCTTCCAGCGGCGGCAGGGCAATTTTCGCCTCGGCGATGGCGATGGCCGTGGCGCCAACGGCGCCTGCGTTCATGGAAAAGGCGCCGGACAAATCGGCCATGACGGCCATCGCAATGCCGCCGATCAGATTGCCGACAAAAACAATCGCCCAGTTTCGCATCAATCGGCGCGTCGAGACTTTGCCGTCGGCCCAGGCCATGACGATCAGGTTGTTGCCGGTGAAAAGCTCGGCACCCGCAACCACGACCAAAATCAGGCCCAGCGAAAAGCCGATTCCACCCAACAACCGTGTTGGCCCAAAACCCAAATCGCTGCCGGTGACGATGAGTGTGAACAGCATCGCGCCGAATGCGATGAACGCGCCGGCCAAGAGCGCGAGTACAAACGTCGGCATGATCGCCAGTTCTGCTTTGCTGACGCCGGCGGCTTCTACACGTTCGGTGATTTTCGCGGGGGTATAGGCATCAAGGTCTGGCGTGAGCATTTACGATCCTTGTATCTGAAAAGATTTAAGACCCTAGGGTGCGGCGCAGGCGCGCGTCATTGCGATATATCAATCGCTGTTGCCGACGCTGATCGGTTCACCGTTTCGGCGTTCTTGCCCGGCGGCACGCAGCACTTCAATGGATCCAATGATGGCAAGGGTGCCGATGATCCCGCCCACGACCAAGTCCGGGATGCCACTGTTTGACGCCCATACCCCGGACGCCGCAATGATCACGGCGACGTTTGAGAACGCATCGTTCCGCGTGCAGACCCAGACCGCCTTCATGTTGGCGTCGGCGCCGCGAAAGCGGAATAGAATGACGGCGCAGGTGACGTTGGCGATCAATGCCAAGGCACCGATACTGCCCATGACGGGCGCGGACGGTACGGTCCCGTTGAGCGCATGATAAACGATCATTCCAGCGACCCAAATGCCAAACAGACCCATCACGCTGCCTTTTAAGGTCGCTAAGCGCGTGCGCCAGATTAGGCCAAGATTGAGGACCATCAGCGACAAGCCGTAGTTCAGCGCGTCTCCAAAGAAGTCTGCCGCGTCCGCTTGCAGACCGACGGAGCCGCCGAGCACGCCGGCAGATAGTTCGACGACGACCATGCCCGCATTGATGACCAGCGCCGCCCAAAGCGCGCGGCGTGCCGCAGGGCCGGTGCCCGATACGCTGTGATCGTGACCGCAACGCGCACTCATGTTCGTGTCTCTCCTGCGACGGTGGGCTCCAGCGCATGTTCGGCCATGTCTTCGAGGATACATCGCACGTGATCGTCGGCGGCGGCGTAATAAATGTTTTTACCGCGCCGTTCCGCCCGTACCGACCGGTACGCACCGCTTGATGTTTTCTAGTGCCTCTGAAGAAAGATTACGCGGCGGCGTCCGCTTTGGTTTTGCCGACGGCGCGGTCGTAATCTTCCATCAGGTTCCGCGACACGTCACCCGGCGTGAAGCTGTAATCGCCGATCTTCGCGACCGGGGTCACTTCGGCTGCGGTGCCGGTCAAGAAGCACTCGGTCGCGTTCGCCATTTCCTCGGGCATGATGGCCCGTTCGACCACCTCGACACCGCGCTTTTTGGCAAGCTCGATCACGGTTTGGCGGGTGATGCCGTTCAAGAAGCAATCCGGCGTTGGCGTGTGCAGCTTTCCGTCCGACATCAAAAAGAAGATGTTGGCGCCGGTTGCTTCGGCGATCTGCCCGCGATAATCCATCATCAAGGCGTCTTGATAACCGGCGGCTTCGGCGGTGTGCTTGGACAGGGTGCAGATCATGTACAAACCGGCGGCCTTGGCGTGCACAGGCTCAGTTTCTGGGCTCGGGCGCTTCCATTTGGCAATCTGCAGGCTGATCCCATTCATCCGTGCTTCCGGCGAGAAATACGATGGCCATTCCCATGCCGCGATGGCCACGTTGATGGTGTTGTGCTGCGCCGACACGCCCATCATTTCGCTGCCGCGCCATGCGATGGGACGGATGTAGCCGTCGGTGATACCGTTGATCTCGCAGGCCGCAATCGAGGCCGCGTCGATCTCTTCGACGGTAAAAGGAATTTTGAACCCGAGTTCGCCGGCGGAATAAAACAGCCGCTCCGTGTGCTGACGCAGTTTAAAAATACTGCCGCCGTACATACGTTCGCCTTCAAACACCGACGACGCATAATGCAGGCCATGGGTCAGCACATGGACTTTGGCGTCGCGCCAATCCACGATCTCACCGTTGTACCAAATCTTGCCATCATGATTTGCGAAGTCAGGACCAGACATTGTAATTTTCTTTCGTTCTTTAGGGTTCAACAACTTGGATATTGCGTGTTTTAACAGTGAAAAGAATATATGTCAACAACACTGACCAATTTTCTTGACTTCACTCGTGGTGCCTAGGAAAGTGCGTTATGTCCGATCAACAGACCCGTGGCCGCCCTCGCGTCAATCCGCTGTTCCTGCGTGACGAAGATTTGCGTGAAGCCATTGAGCTTTTGTTCTTTGCTTACCGCGATTTTACCGGCGAGGCGGATGCGGTGCTGAATGCCTTTGACTTCGGTCGTGCACATCATCGCATTATTTATTTTGTCGGTGCGAACCCGGGTATATCCGTGGGCGAACTGCTGGCGATCTTGAAAATTACCAAACAAAGCCTGTCTCGAGTCCTCAGCCAATTGGTTGACGAAGCCTTCATCACCCAAGAAACCGATGCCAACGACCGCCGCCGTCGTCGCTTGTATCTGACCGACAAGGGCGCGTCGTTGGAACGCCAACTGACCGACCGTCAAAGCCAACGTGTCGCGGCGGCGTTCCGCGATGCCGGTGCCGATGCCGTGGCTGGATTTCGTACGGTGATGCGCGGCATTATCAACGAAGAAGACCGCGACCGTGTGATTCGTCGTGGCGATGAGCCGTCGTAACAGCCGCTTCATCTCGGGCGTAATCTTAGGGCAAACCTCAGGCATGACCCCGGCGCGATGAACGTCTAGAATGTATGTATGATGGATGCGCCCGCCCCCGCCGAAGATATGCCGCATGTCCTGGTCGTTGATGATGATGACCGGCTGCGCAGCCTGATCGCCAAATACCTCGGCGACAACGGCTTTTTGGTCGCGCCCGCCGGCAACGCCGAAGAAGCGCGGCGCCTGATGCAGGGTTTAGCCTTCGACTTGATTGTTCTGGATCTGATGATGCCGGGCGAAAATGGGCTCGAATTTGCGGAACGCCTGCGGCAAACGGACCAGACCCCGATCTTGATGCTGACCGCGATGACGGAAAGCGAAGACCGGATTCGTGGCCTCGAAAAAGGCGGGGATGATTATCTGACAAAACCGTTTGAGCCGCGTGAGCTTGTTTTGCGCATTCACAACATCCTCAAACGTGCCCGTGCGCAATCGCCGGAAAATCGGGAAGTCTATTTTGGGGAAGCGGTGTTTTCTTTGGAGCGGGGCGAAATGAAACGGCGCGGTCGGCGCGTTCACTTGACCGAGGTTGAGACGCTATTGTTGCGTACCCTTGCGGGCCGTCCCGGCCAAGTGATGACTCGTGATGAACTGGCGCAGGCGACGGAAGCAGGTAACGAAAGTCGGGCCGTTGATGTACAGGTGACGCGGCTTCGCCGCAAAATCGAACGTGATCCGCGTGAACCCCGCTATTTAAAAACCGTCCGGGGGAAAGGATACGTGCTGTGGCCGGACAACCGCTGAGCCTTCTTATCAAGCGGTTCTTGCCGAAGTCGTTGCTCGGCCGCTCGCTGTTGATCATCGTGACGCCGCTGGTGTTGTTGCAGGTGGTCTCAGCGCTGATCTTTTTTGAATCGCACTGGGATAAAGTGACCTTGCGTCTGGCACGCTCGGTCGCCGGCGATACGGCGATGCTGGTTCGCTTGATGCGTGATTTCCCAACGCCTGAAGATCGGGAATGGATTTTTGATATGGCGTCCCGTCATTTCGAATTTCAGGCCTCGTTTGATCCCGATCGAATTTTGCCGAACAAGCCCGCTGCGACCGACAGCCTGCTGGACGAAATGCTGTCCGAATCGCTCCGCTCCATGGTCAACAAGCCGTTCTTAATCGACAGCGAAGGGCTGCCTGAAGACGTGGCTATTGACGTGCAATTGCCCGATGGTGTTTTGAAAATTACGACGACGCGAAAGCGGCTGTTCAGCTCGACCACCTATGTGTTTGTGATTTGGATGGTCGGTACGTCGTTGGTTTTGTTTGCGGTCGCGATGGTTTTTATGCGCAATCAGGTGAAGCCGATCCGGCGATTGGCATTGGCGGCTGATGATTTCGGCAAGGGTCGCACCTTGGATGCGTTTAAACCCGAAGGGGCTACCGAGGTCCGCCAAGCCGCGAGTGCCTTCATGGCCATGCGCGACCGTATCCGTCGTCAGATTGCACAACGTACCGATATGTTATCCGGCGTCTCACACGACTTGCGCACGCCGTTGACGCGGATGAAGCTGCAGTTGGAAATGCTCGGCGCGAACGAAGATATCAAAGACCTCAAACAAGATATCGCCGAGATGGAGCGCATGCTTGAAGGCTATTTGGCGTTCGCGCGGGGCGAGGGAGGCGAGACGCCCGAAAAGTATAATCTTTCCGTTTTACTGCAAGACGTCGCCGAAAACGCACGTCGCCAAGGGGCCCGTATCGATCTACACACCGAAGGGCGGATCGATGTTACGCTGCGTCCAAACGGGTTTCGCCGCTGCGTCACCAACTTGGTCGAAAATGCGATGCGCTATGCCGAGCATATTTCGATTCGCGCCGGCGTGCGGGGGGATGGAATTGAAATAGTCATCGATGACGACGGTCCGGGTATTCCCGAAGATCAACGGGCTGAAGTATTTCGCCCGTTCTATCGTATGGAAGCATCGCGCAATCCCGGCACCGGTGGGGTCGGGCTCGGTATGACGATTGCACGCGATGCCGTGCAGACCCACGGTGGCGATATCAGCCTCGAAGATTCGCCGATGGGGGGGCTTCGGGTGCGGATTAAGTTGCCGCTTTAGCCGTCATTCCCAAGGACGCGGTTCGTTTATCGTCCAGGGGTCAGCATCAACGGGCCATACCGGACGCGCGATGTTTTCGTGTGCGACCTGTGTCATATCCCAAAGCAGCGTGCCCGGTGCAGCGCAATAGATGATCTTGCCGGCAATCGGTGCATAGCCGGCGTGAAAATGTTGCATCGATTTGACGATTAAAATCCGTTGCGCCATTGGGTCGATGCCGAGCGCTTCGAAAAAATGCGGCATGGTGTTTTGCGTGCGGGCCGAATGAATAACGATATCGATGCCCTCCGCGTGAATCCAAGCGGCGTCGCCCAAATACCGTTTTGACCCGCCTAAGCTGTCGACGTAGGCATCTTGAATAATGTTCTTCACTTCGACGTTGAGATCTAAGGGTGTCCCCGAAACCGGGCCGGTTTTGCCGCCGATCCTAAGCGGAAACTTCGCACCGATACCTGCGCCAACGCAGATGCCGGTGGCGACCGGGTCCCAGATGCCGCCGACAGCCGCCATGCCGATGCCGCGTTCTAACATGCGCTGAACGATGAACGTGCTGTCTCCGGGCCCGCCACCGCCAGGGTTGTCAGCCATATCGGCGATCACCGCCGGGCCGCCCTCGGTGGCGAGCGCTTCGGTGATCGCAGTATCGATATCCACATAGTTGGGGGTGATCTCGTCACGGATATCCCAAAGCTGGCGCCCGAGTTTTTCCGCCAACGCATCGCCGTGCGCCTTGGCATTATCGGTGACGACGACAACGCGGGTCCCTTCGTTCGGCACGTCGCCCCATGGGAAGCCGTGCCCAAGGGACACCGACAGCACGCCGTCTTTGCCTTCCAGCGCGGTCATGCCGTCGACGAAAGAGCGCATCGGCTCGCGGGTCGTATGATAACAGCCGATCATGCGGCAATCGAAGGAGCTGATCACCGGCTTGGTGCGCCCTTCAAAGACGCCTTCCATGATCTGCCAAAGATCTTCGGCACGCTCGCGAGAGTCCGTATGCGGGTATTCCTTATAGATCACCAGCGCGGTCAGCTCGTCGACGAAGCGGCGCCCGATGTGACAATGCAGATCGAACTCGGCGGCAATCGGCACGCCTTTGCCGACAATCGCCCGGATCGACAGCACCAGGTCCTCTTCGCAATCGTCATAACCTTCGGCGACCATGGCGCCATGCAGGCTCAGCATTACGGCATCGACGGGCATGGCGGCTTTCAGGTCGTCCAAGATTTCGTCTCGTAAATCTTCATAGACTTTGCGGATCGTGACCCCGGATGGCGTCGCGAACGCAGACAAACTTTCGACCACATCCCAGCCTTTGGCTTTGGCGTGCTCCCGCCAGATCACCAAGGGTGCGCCGAACATGTGCGGCACGTCGCCATGCTTGCCGCCGCGCACCAGATGCGAGTTTTCAAACGCGGCAAGGTCGGTCGGCAATGGTGCTTGGGTATGGGTCTCGGTGCCGAGGCACGCGGTAAATAGTTTCATGATTTCCCCAACGTGATTTTATTTTGCGCTCAGTGCCGCGATGTCAGGCATTGGGCGTTGAGTTGCCGGATTGGCGGCGAGCACACCTTCAAGCGCGTGCGCGACCTCCAACACATGGCGGTCGCCACCCGGCGGGCCCAGCACTTGAATGCCGAACGGCATGCCGTGCGCATCGACGCCGCAAGGCAGCACCGCGCCACATGCGCTCGCCATGGTCGGCGCATAAGAAAGCGCCAGCCAACGCATGTACGTCGGCATCGCCTCGCCATCAATTTCCGACACATACCATTCGGCATGCGGGAACGGCGTGACGGCGGCAGCCGGGCAGATTACGACGTCGACTTCTTCAAACAGCTTAAGCCATGCGCGCGCGATTCGCGTTTGTGCCAAATGCGCCTTGGCGACGTCTTCCAGCGAATACATCAGCCCGCGTTCCACATTGTCGACGACGTTCGGGCTTAGGTCGGCCTTACGGGTGCGCACGCGCTCCCCATGCGCGCCGACGAAGACCACACCGCGCAGCACTTCAAAGCACTCGTGCACGCCGGCGAAATCCGGGTCACGGTCTTGGGCGTCCGCAAACACGTGGCGGAAGCTTTGTGTGCGCTCCGCAAACAATGATCGGTTCGCTTTGGAGACGGGCGAGCATCCCAGGTCCGTTGAGAACACCGCTTTGACAGCGCTTAAGTCGGCGCCCCGGATCGGATCAATCAAGGTGGCATCGATGCCGGTGGAATATGGATCGCGTGGATCGGCGTCGACTTGCGCCGCCAACATCAATGCCGCATCGCCGACGCTCCGACCCATCGGCCCAAGCACCGAGAACGGCAACAGACCGGCGGGCTTGTTTTCGGACGGCACTGTGCCCGGCGAGGGGCGGAATCCGACGACGCCGGAAAATGCCGCAGGCGTGCGCAAGCTGCCGCCATAATCAGAACCGCTGGCAATCGGTACCATGCCGGCGGCCAACGCGACGGCGGAGCCTCCCGACGAGCCCGCGCAGGTTTTGATTGGATCAAACGGATTGCCGGTGGCCCCGAAAACCAAGTTCCGGGTGTTGGCGCCGGCGCCGAATTCGGGTGTGTTGGTCTTACCGATGATGATTCCGCCTTCGTCCCGCACATTGGCGACGGATAGCTGATCTGCGTCCGGTACGTTGTCGGCATATAGTTTCGAGCCGAACGTGGTGCGCACACCTTCGGTCGCTTCCAAGTCTTTGATGCCGACCGGCAGGCCATGCAACAACCCTAAGGGCTCACCCGAGAGCACTTCGGATTCTGCGGTCTTAGCTTCATCCATGGCGCGCTCAAAACACCTTGTGACCATAGCATTGAGGGTGCCGTCGACGGCTTCAATGCGTTTGATGCAGCTTTGCAGCAGCTCAACTGGGGAAATTTCTTTGGCACCAATCCGTCTGCGTAATTCAAGAGCGCTGAGATCGCAAAGCTCGGACATGTTTATACTTCCTTATACTGCGGCGATCTTGGCAGGGGTGCCGGATTCACCCAGCTCCCACCAAAGGGCTGTCATAATCTCAAGGGCTTCACGGCACACCGGCGCCAGCACGTGTTCGTTCGGCGCGTGTTGTGAGCAGCCGGCATAGGAATGCGGCACCCAGATCGTCGGCAGGCCGAGGATATCGGCAAATGCATCGTTCGGCAGCGAGCCGCCCAAGTTTGGTAGTACGGCGACCTTTTTGCCGCTGGCGTCACCGATGGTATCAATCGCCCACTTGGCCCATGGATGATCAGGGTCGAGCCGTGTTGCGTACATGATGTCCCGCTCGGCTTTCAATTGGATTGCCTCGAACCCTTGCGCGTCCAGGTGTTCGCGTAGGGCCGGCAAGAATTTGTTCGGGTCGGTGCCGACAACAAAGCGGATGTGACCGTGCGCGACCGCGCGCGGTGGGATCGCGTTTACGGGATTGCGTGGGTTGCCGCACTCGAACGCGCGAATTTCGAATGTGTTCCAGCCGAATACTTTTTCAGCCGGGCTCAGCCCAGGCTCGCCCCATGTGGGGTCGATCTCGGGTGCGCCGTCGCCGCCGCCGACCTCAAGGTCGGCAATCGCACGGCGCACTGAATTGGACATCGGTTCAGGCCGCCACGCGTCGATTAGAATCTTGCCGTTGGCGTCGGTGATGGACGCTAATGCATGCGCCATAATCACGCCTGGGTTTGACAGCAGACCACCCCAATTACCGGAATGATGCCCGCCATCGCGGAGTTCTAGGTTCATGGTGAAATTGAAAACGCCGCGCGTACCCATGTACACTGTAGGTACGTCCGGCTGCAGGCGTGGACCGTCCGACGCGATCAGCACGTCAGCCTTAAACAGATCTTTGTTTGCCGCGCAGAATTCACGCAATCCCGGCGAGCCGCATTCCTCGCCGGTCTCAATCAACGCGACAACGTTGAAGCCCAACTTGCCGCGGGTTTCTAATACCGCCTTCATGGCGGCCAAGTTGATCGTGTGCTGTGCCTTGTTGTCGGCTGTGCCGCGCCCGTACCAGCGCTCTCCTTCGACGACGATTTCCCAAGGCGTCAGGCCTTCGCGCCATTGTGCGTCATAGCCCCGGACCACATCGCCGTGGCCATAAGTCATGACGGTGGTTAGGCTTGGGTCTTCAATGCGATGCGCGACCAAAAACGGTCCGCCGTCGGGTTTGGGGTTTTCATGAATCTCGCAAGAAAAGCCCATGTTCTGAAGGTATGGCGTCATCTCGTCGGTCAGGTAGCGGTACAGTTCCGGTCGACGCTCAATTTCAGGGCTTTCAGTCTTAATGGCGACGCGGCGCGCCAGATCCGTCATAAAAGCGCCGGCGTCGAAATATTCATCAATTGTGCTGATGGCGTCGGATTTGGTGTTCAAGATGCAGCTCTTTCAGGTTTAGCGGCGTCGCCATAAAGATGGCATTCGACATGCCCGTGTGGCCGCTTCGTCGGTGTCGGTGCAAGCACGGAACATTGGTCCATGACTTTTGAACACCGCGGATGGAATGTGCAGCCGCTCGGTGGATCGACGGGGTTTGGATAGGCCGCGCCCAATTGCGTGTCCGGGATGCCGAGCGATGGGTCTGGCGTGAGCACGGATTTGAGCAGCGCTTCCGTGTACGGATGCTCGGGCGCATCAAACAACGTCGCGGTGTCGGTTTGTTCGACGATGCGGCCCAAATACATCACGGCGACGCGGGTCGCGATGTGTTCAACCACGGCTAAGTTGTGGCTGATAACGACATAGGTCAGATTCAATTCTTTGCGCAAGTCCTGCAGCAAATTAAGGATCTGCGATTGTACAGAGACGTCAAGCGCCGACGTCGGCTCGTCACAGATCACCACTTCGGGGCGGTTGATGAGGGCGCGCGCGATGGCAACGCGCTGCCGTTGTCCGCCTGAAAGCTGGTTCGGGTAGTTGTTGAATAGGCGACTGGGCAGTCCCACCAACTCCATGATTTCCTCAGCTCGTTTCCGCCACGTCTCCGGGTTCTGGTCTTTTTGAACGCGCAGCGGCAGCGTGATGATGGAGCCGATAGATTTTCGCGGATTGAGCGACGAATAGGGGTCTTGGAAAATCGGCTGTACGAGCTTGGCCATTTCCAGGCGTGGGATGCTGTTGACGGGCTGGCCGGTCAGCTCAATCGTGCCGCTGGTCGGCGGCAGCAGGCCCAAAAGCATTTTTGCCAGCGTTGTCTTGCCGCAGCCTGACTCGCCGACCAACGCCAGTACCTCACCGCGCTCAACCTCAAGGTTGATGCCGTTGACGGCGCGGAGCGGCTTTTTGCCACGAAACGCCCCCGCTGAAATCATAAATGTACGGGTGACGTCGGTGGCGCGGATCACGGTTTCGGTCATGCGACCCCCTTGGTTTTGGCATTGGCGGCGCATTGTTCGGGATCCAACAAACAGCGGTATGCGTGCCCGTCTTCGGCGGCGGGGCGCAAAGCGATGTTACCTGCCGTGCAGTCGTCCATCACGAATGGACAGCGGTCTGCGAAGTGGCAGGCCTCGAACCGACCAACCAATGACGGCACGATGCCGGGGATCGAGCCCAGCGGTTTGCCGCGCTCGGTCTTGCCGGGGATGGGAATGCACTCCAACAAGCCCTGGGTATACGGATGCGTCGGTCGGTTGAACACTTGATCGGCAGTGCCTTCTTCGACCACTTCGCCGGCATACATGACGGCGACACGATCTGCGATCCGCGCGACCACGCCCAAGTCATGGGTGATTAAGATCAAGCCCATTTCAAATTCGCGCTGCAACTCGGCCAACAACAACAAAATCTGCGCTTGGATGGTGACGTCCAGCGCCGTCGTCGGCTCGTCGGCGATGATAAGGTCAGGGCCGCACATCAGCGTCATGGCGATCATCACGCGTTGCCGGAGTCCACCCGATAACTGGTGCGGGTATTGGCTGAGTCTTGATGCGGCCGCAGTGATGCCGACTTTTTCCAACAAATAGATCGCGCGGTCCCGGGCTTCGGTGGTCGAGACCTTGCGGTGACGCTTGAGGATTTCTTCCATCTGATTGCCGATGGTGAACGCCGGATTCAGGCTGGTCATCGGTTCTTGGAAGATCATGCCCATGGTGTTGCCGCGGATATCTGACATCCGCCGTTCAGAGGCGTTCAGGATATCTTCGCCGTCGAGTTCAAGGGTGTTGGCATTGCGGATCGCTTTTGAAGGCAGCAAGTCCATAATCGCAAGCGAAGTCAGGGACTTACCGCACCCGGACTCGCCCACAATGCACAACGTTTCACCTTTGTCGACGTGAAAGCTGATACCTTGCACGGCATGCAGCATGCCGTTGCCGACCGGAATGTCGACCGTCAGATTTCCGACTTCGAGGATGCGTTCACTCATATGTCGGGCCTAGTTTCGGTTTTCGGGGGCTGTGACATCACGGATGCCGTCGCCTAAAAGATTGATTGAAAGAATCAGCACGAACAGCGCTACGCCCGGGATGCCGACCAGCCAAGGGTCGAACAGAATGTGGTTCTTACCTTCGGAGATCATCAGGCCCCAACTTGGCGCCGGCGGCTGCACACCTAAACCTAAGAACGACAGCGCAGCTTCCAGGATGATCGCGTGCGCCATTTCGACGGTGGCGACGACGATCAGATTGTTGACGATATTCGGCATAATCTCGCTGAAGATAATGCGCCATGTGGAACATCCGATGGCTTGGGCGGCTGCGACATAATCAAGGTTGCGCACTTGTTGCGTGGTGCTCCGCATCACGACGGCAAAGCGATCCCAGATCAACAGGCCCAACACCCAGATCACGATCCAAAGTGAGTTGCCGACCAACGACACCACGGCGAGCGCCACCAGCACCACGGGCAGTGACAAGCGGGTTGTGATGATGAAGTTGACGACCATGTCGACCCGGCCGCCGAAATACCCGGCAGCGACACCTAGAGCGGTGCCGATCACACCGGAAATCAGCATCGCTGCAAAGCCGATTAGCAGCGAAATCTGTGAGCCATGGATCAGGCGTGACAGGTAATCGCGCCCGAATTGATCGGTGCCAAGTGGAAATTCCCAACTCGCTTTGGCGCTATCATGCCAGATCGGCGGGATCATCTTTCGGGCCAGTTGCTGATCATATGGGTCGTGCGGTGCGATCAGCGGGGCCAGCATCGCCATCGCGAATATTGCCAGCAAGACGAGGCCACCGATGACAAAGCCCATATGGCTGAAGGCGCGCTTTTTCAGACGTTGGCTCGGTGACGGCTCGACGCCGTCCCGGGGTGAATCGCTCAAAACAATGGGGGTGCCGTCAGCCATATCAACTCACCCGAATTCGTGGATCAAGGAACGCGTTCAACAAATCGGCCAGTAACGTGAGCACGATGTAAAAACACGACAGCACCAAAACAATAGCCTGCATCATCGGAAGGTCTGCGCGCAGGATTGACTCCCACGCCAATTGGCCGAGACCGTTGATAGCAAAAATCGTCTCGATCACGATGGAGCCGCCGAGCATGAAGCCGAACTGCACCGCCGCCAAACTTACCACCGGGATGATGGCGTTGCGCAGTGCGTGCTTAAACAACACCACGCTTGGTCGCAGCCCTTTGGCACGCGCGGTGCGGATGTAATCGCTGGACAGCACTTCGAGCATGCCGGCGCGCGTCAGGCGCATGACGGCGGGCGTCACGTAATAGCCGAGCGCCACAGACGGCATGATAAAATTCATCCAGGAATCGCTGCCGGTGATGGGTAGCCAGCGCAGCGTTACGCCAAACAGGATGATCATCATCAGCGCGAACCAAAAGCTCGGCAGCGCTTGGCCGATGACCGCAATCGTCAGCGCGATGCGATCAATTAGTGTGTTCGGGCGCATCGCGGCCACAACCCCCAACGGGATCGACAGTGTCAGCGCAAAAGTTAGCGCACATGCACCGAGCGTCATGGTGACGGGCAGGCGCGTGAAAATCACTTCAGATACTTCTGTCTTTAAATAATGTGAATGTCCAAGGTTGCCGGTCAGCGCATTTCCGAGCCAGGAAAAATACTGCACTATGATCGGCTGGTCATAGCCGTACACCCGGCGGATATTCTCGATATCCGACTGTGACGCACTTTCGCCGGCCAGCGCCATCGCCGGGTCGCCGGACAAATAAATCATCGAAAAGGTAATAAGTGAGACGGTCATGGCCACCAACAGGGCGACGCTCAATCGCTTCACGGCATAAATCAGCATGCCTTAAATATCCCGAAATAAGGGGTCGGTCGGTGCAGCACTTTGCGGCACCGACCGGACACCGTGACTGTTACTTCCACTTCGCCGTATAGAACCGCGGAATTTCGTCCGGGGTCGGCGTGAAGTCGACGTCTTCACCGTAGGCATAGTACTTGGCATACGTGAACATCGGCAGCCAATAAAGTTCCTCAGTAATGATATCGAGGGCTTCTTTGTACTTTGCTTTGCGCACGGCCGGGTCGACGGAGCCATCGGCGACCTTCAGGGCTTCAATAACCTTTGGGTCTTTCGCTGGATCATCGCGACCACCAGAGAAGAAGTGGCTGGTGATGGCCGAAACGTCAGGGATCGAGTTTGACCCCCAAGTCATGTGGTTCATCGGGGTCACGCCTTTCCACACCAGATCGCGCAGCGCACGATACTGCATGAACTTGAGGTTGGCTTTGATGCCGACGTTGGCCAGATCGCCAATCACGGCTTCGGTGAACTCACGCTGACGATATGCGTAGATTTCGGTCTCGAACCCGTCTGGGAAACCGGCTTCCTTCAAAAGCGCTTTGGCTTTTGCAGGATCGTATTCCCAGTTTTTAACATCTTCGGCACAGCCGAACTGATCTGGGTGGCAGGCGGCGTTGATCACGACCGATGCGGAGCCGACTAAGTTCTCAACAATCGATTTCCGGTTGATCGCGTGTGCGACGGCCATCCGGACTTTCTTGTCCATAAACTTTTTGTCGCCGCTGTCACCATCAACGTCGAAAGCGATGTAGCTGACGCGCATGGTCTTGGCGTTGGTCACCGTGGTGCCGCCGCGTTCAGCCAGCTTTTCGGCTTGATCCTTCGGCACGTCCCAGATCCAGTCCACGCCACCGGTCAGAAGCTCGGCGATTTGCGTGTTCATTTCTTTGATCGTGCGGAACGTCAGTTTGCCGATTTCCGCCGTACCTTTGGGGCCGCCTTTGAAGTAATCGTCGTTTCGGACCATTTCGATCTTTTCGCCGGCAACCACGTTGGTGATTTTGTAAGGGCCGGTGCCGACTGGTTTCACAGCGGCAAAGTCTTTTTTGCCGTCTGCGCCGTCTGGTGCGCCATCATAGTGACCTTCGGGCATGATGAAGACCGCTTGCGCAAAGTATGCCAACGCAGCCGGGAATGGCTCATGCAAGTAAATGCGGACGCTGTTCGGGCCGGTTTTCTCGGCATCTTTCATCCAGCTGACGTTCTTAAACGTCAGCACGCCGTTATCTTTGTTTGAGGTGTGCTTAACGGTGTAGACCACATCTTCCGGCCCGAATTTGGAGCCGTCATGGAAAACCACATCGTCACGCAATTCAAAATCGATGGTGAGGTTGTCGACCCACTTATATGACTTTGCCAACAGCGGCACGAACTCGCCGGTCTTAAGGTCGCGGAACAGCAGACCGTCCCAAACCGTGTTGCCGATGATCACCAATTCACGTGTGTTGTTGTAGTATGGATCTGCCACCGCCGCTTCGCGGTTGGTTGACCATATCAGTTCGTCATTTGCTTTGCCGGCAATAGCGGCAGGTTGCACTGCCAGTGTTGCGGCTGCCGCGATGGCGGCACTCATTACGAATTTGCGGAACATTTTGCTCACGCCTCCCTGTTTAGTATTCGGCATTCGTCTTTGCCATGGGTAAGGGCGCCAGCTTGCACCCCTGCATAACTGATTGTTTTACGATTCTAATCATATGTCCATGCCTGCGATGGTTGATTGTGTGGAAAAACTCCTTTGACTGGACGATACCGCGGCGGCGTTCCAGTCTGTTCGTGACTGAATAATGGGGTATAGCAATGGCATTTCGCGTTTTGACCGGGTTGTTTGGACACGAGAGCAACGCGTTCTCGAAACTACCGACACGCTTGGAAAATTTTTCTAATTATCTTTTAGCGTTCGGTGATGACGTTCCGGGCGCGATTAAAGGCGCCACCATCGAGCCGACCGGCGTTGAAGAAGCCGCCGAAAACATGGATTGGGATTTGGTGCGGACCGTGGTCGCGTGGGCGACGCCGTCTGGGCCGGTCGCGCGGGATGCGTGGGAGGTTGGGACCGTAGCGATATTAGACGCCGCCGCCAACCAAGGCCCGTTCGACGGCGTGCTATTGAATCTTCATGGTGCCATGGCCTGCGTTGACCATGCCGATGCCGAAGGCGCGCTGTTGGCAGCCCTTCGCGATGTGATTGGGCCGGACGTGCCGGTCGCAATCACCCTTGATTTGCATGCGAACGTCACCGATCAGATGACTCGGCATGTGGATATAATATGCGCGTACCGAACGTATCCGCATATTGACCAAGTCGAGACGTCCTGGCGCGCGGCCCGGGTTTTGGATCGAACGATGCGGGGCGAGGTGACGCCGGTCGCCGTCACGGCCAGACGTCCTACGATTGAAGGTCTAGATGATGGCCGCACCACGACGGACAACCCGATGACCAAGTTACTGGCGCGCGCCGCCAAGCTTGAAGCCGAAGATCCTGATGTGTTGCTGGTCAGCCTGCACGCTGGGTTCACGCCTGCTGATTTGGCGGAGGCAGGCCCGTCTGTCTCGGTCACCGGGAATGGAAACGATCCCCGCTTCCAGGCGATTGCTGAGGACTATATGGATTACGTCTGGGATACCCGGCATTTCGATTCCAACACGTATTTGAATGTCGAAGACACAATCGCACAGGTGCACGACCTATTAGCTGCCGGAAAAGACCAAGGACCGATTGTCGTCGCCGATTTTTCCGACAACCCAGGCTCGGGTGCCTATGGGGACTCAACATTCCTGTTACAGGGCATGCTGCAGGCGGGCTTAGACAATGCCTGTTTCGGTACGATATGCGATGTCGAGGCGGCGCAAACCTTGGTGCAAGCGGGCGTGGGGGCGGAAGTAACGGTGATGCTCGGCGGTAAAACCGATCCCACCTTCGGCCCGCCGATTGAAGTCACCGGCGAAGTTGTGCGGGTCACCGACGGCACATATGTGGCGCAAGGGCCCAGATGGAAAGGCGTCACGCATCATTTGGGGCCGACCGTGATTTTCAAAGCGCACGGGGTCGAGATCGTGGTCGCGTCAAACCGCTTGCAACTGACTGAAGTCGAAGCCTTTACGCATGCCGGCATTGACCCCCGCCAGCGCGACGTCGTCGCGGTGAAATCGATGCAGCATTTCCGCGCTGCGTTTCAGCCGCTGGCACGCGAAATCTTGATCTGCGACGCGGGCGCGTTGTCCGGCAAAGACATCAGCAAACTGCCTTTCACGCAATTGCGACGTCCGATTTATCCTCTCGATCTGGACTAGGTATTGGCTTATTTGTCGGCAGCCGCGTTGGGTGTTGGTGTCGTCGGGCCGTGCGGGACGCGCTTTTTTGCGGACTCGCGATACGTGATATAGACCGTGCTCAAGAAGATCACTGTGCCGCCGACCCAAGTCCACGCATCGGGAAATTCACCGAACACCAAATAGCCGACCCCTGCTGCCCAAAGCAGGCGGGTATAATCAACCGGGGCGATAATGGTGGCATCTGTCGTCTTTAATGCTTGCGCCATGCACAAGTGGCCGATGGTTGCCATCACGCCGATGATGAGCATCCAGCCGATTAATTCCCACGTTGGCCACGTCCAAACGAAGATTGCCGGGATCGCCGAGAAAACCGTGAAGTATACATTGGCATAGAAAACCATGGTGACCGACGAGTCCGTGCGCGACAGCACTTTTACGCATATCAACGCCGATGCCCAAAATACCGTAGACGCCAAAGCCACCAGTGCCCCTGGCCCGAACACTTCGGTGCCTGGACGCACAATGATCAGGGTGCCGCAAAAACCGATCAAGATCGCCGTCCAGCGTCGCACGCCGACCTTTTCGCCCAAGAAAAGTGAGGCGCCGATGGTGATGAACAGCACGGTCACGAAGCTGATCGCTGTTGCGTCTGCGACCGGCAGCATGCTCAAGGCTGTGAACCAGCTCAACAGCGCGCAGGTGCCGATTATGGCGCGGATTAATTGCAGTTTGGGCTGTTTGCTTTTCCAAAGCGCGCGATCTTGGCGTAGCAAAAACGGCAGCAACATCACAAAGCCGACGACATTGCGGAAGAACGCAATTTCGATCGGGTGCACGTCTTTTGACACATCGCGCACTAACACATGCATCAGCGCAACCACCATGGCCGCCATAGCCATCAGGCCGACGCCTCGCAATACCGCGGCGCGCGACGCGTCGGCGGTCGGGCTCATAGAAACATGCGGCGTTTCAACCATGTCGTTGCCGTATGAAAAAAATCTGATACCGTCTGCGGAGCGCGCGGCGTTCTTCGTGCATCATGTATTCACCATGGGTGAGGCACCGGGGCCCGTCAATTCCAACGATATAATGCTTGGGGAACAACACATGATAAAATGCGGCATCGCCGGTTGCGGTAAATGGGGTCAGGTCCTGATTGATTCTGTGCAGGGCATTTCTGATAAGATCACCTTCACAGCCGGCGTGACCGGGCGCAAAGAACGCGCTGTCGATTATTGCGCCGCCAAGGGCATTGATCTGCGCGATGACTTTCAAGCGTTGCTGGATGATCCCGAGTTGGACGGCATTGTGTTGGCGACGCCGCACAGCCAGCATGCAGAACAAGTGATTCTCGCTGCCGCGGCCGGTAAACCTGTATTCTGCGAAAAGCCCTTCACGTTGGATGCCGACGATGCGCGCCGCGCTGTCGACGCCATGGACGGTGCCGGACTGCCGTTGTGCATCGGATTCAACCGCCGCTTTCTGCCGGCGATGCGCAAACTCAAAGGCTTGGTACAGTCAGGTGCGCTCGGCGACATCATTCATGCCGAAGGCAATATTTCCGGCAACGGCGCGCTCCGCTACGGGCCAGAGCACTGGCGCGCATCGCGCGATGAGAGCCCTGCCGGCGGAATGACGGCGATGGGCGTGCATATGATGGATTCGATGATCGGTATATTGGGACGGGTCGAACGTTTGCGCGCCGTCTCGGAACGTCATGCCGCACCGACCGATATTGACGACACTACATTTGCCAGCTTGAAATTCGAAAGTGGCGTCACTGGTGTGATGACGACGCTGTTTGCGACGCGCCGATTATGGCGGGTGCAAGTGTTCGGCACGCTCGGTTGGGCCGAAGTCCGCGACGAGACGATTCTCGAAGTTCGCATGATCGACGGCGATGAAATCAGCGTCGAAGATTTTTCGGGCTTCGATATGGAACGTGCCGAACTTGAGGCTTTTGCCGACACGTTGAGCGGAAACGTTCCTTATCTCGTGCCGAACGAAGACGTCGTGCACGGCATCGATATTCTTAATGCAATAGAACGCGCCGCCGCTGAGGGCAGCGAAATTGCGTTGCCCAAAGACGGTTCATAAGCCGGGTCAGGTGCGTTATTCGCCCTTTGAGGCCGCGATCTTCTTGTCGGTGTCGTACTGGCTCAGTGCGTACACCGACCAGATCGCGGCGGGGATCCAACCGATCAATGATAATTGTAAAATCAGGCAGATGATGCCCTGAATCGGTTTGCCGATGGTGAAAAAGTTCAGCCATGGGATCAAAAGCGCGAGAATTAAACGCAACATAGGTAACCTCGTCTGTTGTTAGGGGCGGGCTTATGTGCCGCGTCACCAATAAGACATAAACGTTCCACGATTGTCGGGCGCGCTGCAAGCGTATAAAACCCCGCATCATGGATGTTGGACTTTTCGATTTTAACCTACCGACTGAGTTGATCGCGCAGGCGCCCGTGCGTCCGCGTGACAGCGCGCGGATGCTACATGTCCCAGCCACCGGCCCGTTTGCCGACAAGCATGTGCGCGATTTGCCGGATCTGCTGCACCCTGGCGACGTGATGGTGTTTAACGACACACGGGTGATCCCGGCCCGCCTGGTCGGTCGGCGCGGCGATGCCACCAACCGAGGCCGCCCCGAGAGTGCTAAAATCGAAATCACCCTGCACCAGCCGGTCGATGCTTACACGTGGCGCGTATTCGCGAAACCGGCGCGCAAGCTCAACCCTCGCGACTATATCGTGTTTGGGCCAGGTTTTGCCGCCGATTGCATTGACGTCGGCGACATGGGTGAGCGCTGGTTGAAGTTCAACGTCGCCGGTCGCGAGTTAATCGAGATGTTGGAAAAATTTGGTGTGATGCCGCTCCCGCCCTATATCAAGCGACCCTCAGACGGATTAGAGAGCGACCGTTCGGACTATCAAACCATGTTTGCTGAAAAAGACGGCGCTGTCGCCGCGCCAACCGCCGCCCTGCACTTTACCGATTCACTGCTGGCCAAGGTCCGAGACACAGGCGTCGTCGATCACCGCGTCACGCTGCATGTCGGTGCCGGCACGTTTCAGCCGGTGCACGCCGAAGATACCGATCATCATCAAATGCATACCGAGCGCGCGATTTTGTCGGCCGAGGTCGCGCAGGCGTTAAACGATGCGCGCTCAGCCGGCGGGCGAATCATTGCGTGCGGCACCACGTCGCTGCGGACCTTGGAAAGTGCCGTCGACGATCAAGGCCGATTCCATGCCTATGACGGCAACACCGATATTTTTATTACGCCGGGCTATCGCATCCGCGGCATCGACGCGCTGATGACGAATTTCCATCTGCCGCGCTCGACCCTGTTTATGTTGGTCTCGGCGTTGGCCGGGCTAGATCGAATGCAGGCCGCTTACGCCCATGCCATTGTGCATGGATACCGGTTTTATTCTTACGGCGACGCGTGCTTTATCGAGCGCGCCGCCCTCAACGAGGACCTTTGATGACAGCCTTCGGCTTTACCCTTCAGGCCATTGACGGCGCTGCCCGGCGCGGACAGGTGATGACGGCGCACGGCAGCTTCGAGACGCCGGCCTTCATGCCGGTCGGCACCGCTGCCACGGTCAAAGCGATGACCCCGGAATGGGTCGCCGAGACCGGGGCTGAATGCATCCTCGGCAACACTTATCACCTGATGCTGCGCCCGACCGCGGAACGCATTCACGCGTTGGGCGGTCTGCACACATTCATGAATTGGCCTGGGCCGATTCTGACCGACAGCGGTGGGTTTCAGGTGATGTCGCTGACGGATCTTCGCAAACTGACCGAAGACGGCGTGCGTTTTCGCTCGCACATCGACGGTAGCTATCACGATCTGACACCGGAACGATCCATGGAGATCCAACGCATGTTGGATGCCGATATCACCATGGTGTTGGACGAATGCACCAAGTTTCCCTGCGAAAAGCATGAGGCCGCCGAAAGCATGGCTTTATCTATGCGTTGGGCACAGCGCTGCCGGGATGCCTTCGATGCGCGTCCGGGCTATGGTTTGTTCGGGATCGTGCAGGGCAGCGTTTATGAAGACTTGCGTCATGAGAGCGTGCAGGCGCTGACCGACATCGGCTTTGACGGCTACGCCGTCGGTGGCCTTGCGGTTGGCGAGGGCCACGAGATGATGCTCAAGGTTTTGGATTTCACCACGCCGTCATTGCCCCAAGATAAGCCCCGCTATTTGATGGGGGTCGGCAAACCCGACGACTTGGTGGCCGCCGTGGCACGTGGCATCGACATGTTCGATTGCGTGCTGCCGACTCGATCCGGGCGCACCAATCAAGCGTTCACGCGGCGCGGTACAGTGAACATGCGCAACACGCGCCACAAAGACGACGCCCGCCCACTTGATGCCGATTGCGCGTGCTACACCTGTCAAACGTATTCCAGGGCCTATGTGCATCATCTGGTGATGGCCAAGGAAATCCTCGGCATGATGCTGTTGACCCGCCACAACCTGCATTACTACCAAGAACTCATGACCGATATGCGCACTGCCATCGAAGCGGGCACGTTCGCGGATTTCCAAAAAGCGTTCGCCGCCGAATACACCGACGGCGATATCGCGTTAACGTAACTTCCTCTCGGAATGCCGATGACGTAGGATACTTTTATGTCAGATCAGACTCACGAAACCTTGACCCAACTGGGCGCTGCCAGCGAGCTGCCGGAAAGCCCCGACGCTGCGACGCTCGAATGTGTGCCGAACCCGCACCCGGGGACGCGCTATCTGGTGCGCTTTGTGGCACCCGAGTTCACGTCGTTATGTCCGGTTACCGGCCAGCCGGACTTTGCGCACTTGGTGATCGATTACATCCCCGAAACCAGCATCGTCGAGAGTAAGTCGCTAAAGCTTTATCTGGGCAGTTTCCGTAACCATCCGGGATTTCACGAAAGCTGCACCATCGATATCGCACAGAAAATCATTCAGGCGACGAGCCCACACTGGCTGCGCATCGGCGGCTATTGGTATCCGCGCGGCGGCATTCCGATTGATGTGTTTTATCAGACCAGCGAGCCGCCGAAGGGTATCTGGATTCCCGATCAGGGCGTGCAGCCGTATCGCGGTCGGGGGTAGATCTCGCTCAAAGGTCCCGGACGCGCAGTGATCCGGGACCTTAAAGCAATCAATCACCCCGATAGGTGCAACCCGCCGTGCAGGTTTCCCATAATTTTACTTCGGACAAGCCGGGCAGAGCGGGCTTGAGCTCGGCCCAAATCCATTTCGCGATGTTTTCCGACGTAGGATTTTCCAGGCCTTTGATGTCGTTGAGATAATAATGATCCAAGCGCTGATAAATCGGCTGAAAGGCGGCTTTGATATCGGCGAAATCGATCACCCAGCCGGTGTGTGGATCGACATCGCCTTCAACGGCCAAGCGGACGCGGAAGCTGTGACCGTGCAGGCGACGGCACTTATGACCTTCGGGCGTGTTCGGCAGGTCGTGCGCCGCTTCGAAGGTGAATTCTTTAAAAATTTCCATATCGTCCGTTCTCTCGTTCTCGTTAAGGGATGCCCAACACTTTGTGGGTTTGCAGGCTGAGCCGCCAAGCCGGATGGGATTTGCAATATGCGATGCAGGCCTGGGTGTTGGCCTCAGCGTTCGGCCCGTCCAGCGGTTGCAGCGAAAAACATGAAAACGCGAGGCCTTCAAACATCTCCGGCCGCGCTTTTTGTTGTGGGTAGACGAGCTTCAGCTCGTGCCCCGTCAACTGTTTTAGCGGCGCATCGGCTTTCGGGCTGACGCAGAGCCAATCGATGCCATCGGGCGCTTTGACCGTGCCGTTGGTCTCAACTGCGATTTCGAAGCCGGCGCCGTGAAGTGCGTCGATCAGTACGGTGTTGACTTGCAGCAACGGTTCGCCGCCGGTGAGTACAGCGAATTTCGGCCCGTCGTGGTCTTCAGGCCACGCCGCCGCAGTTGCATCGGCCAATGCGTCGGCATCGGCAAACTTGCCGCCGCCCATCCCATCGGTGCCGACAAAATCAGTATCGCAGAAATTACAGACGGCATTTGCGCGGTCTTGTTCGCGGCCATTCCACAAATTGCAGCCGGCAAAACGCACAAACACCGCCGGTCTTCCGGCATGGCGCCCTTCGCCCTGAAGGGTGTAGAAGATTTCTTTGACCGCATATGTCATGGCGCGGGTTTTACGCCGAACTGGCGTCTGCATCAATGATGTCGTCTTTTGCATCCCCTTGCGGCTTGTCCCATCCCCCCAACGCGCGACTTCCCGGACGCGCAGCGATCCGGGATCTTTAGCGCGCCCGGCGTCATTCCAAGGTCCCGGATAACCCCGGTGGCGTTTCCGGGAAGTCGCCGGTGGGAGTTGGTCGTTAAGCGATATCTGAGAAAATATCGTGGGCGGGGACGGATTTCAGCTTCAGCATGTTCCGGCAGGCGGCGATCATGGCGGGGGGCCCGGCGAGGTAGCATTGGTGGCCGTACAGCAATGGGAAATCGGCGGCCACCGCATCGCCGACCAGACCCGAGCGCCGACCCGAATTTTCCGTCGGCGCGGCGATCACGGGGATGAAGCGAAGGTTCGAATGCGTATGCGTGAGCTTAATGAAATAGCGTTCGAGATACAGATCACGTTCGGTCTGCACACCCACATATAAATGCACGTCGCGGTTTAGCTCGCTCTGCAGTGCGGCTTCTACGACGGCTTTCATCGGTGCCAAGCCGGTGCCGCCGGCAATCGCCAGAAGGGGGCCGCCGTGCTGTGTACGAAAATATGCGGCACCGAAGGGGCCTTCGACGTGCAGCGTATCGCCGATATTGAGTTGTGTGCAGATATGATCGGAAAGACCCCCGGCGCCGGATCGGCGCACGTGGACTTCAAGGGCGCCGTCACCGGGCGGATTGGCGATGGAGTAATGTCTAGACTCAAAATCGCCGAGGCCGAGACAAACATACTGCCCGGCACGCCACGCATATGGCGTATTGTCCGGGGTGCGCAGGCTGAGCACGCGAACATCGTCGGTGACGTCTTTAATGTTGTCTATTTTGAAAGATGTCGGCGCGTCGGTCATCGGTTCTGGTCGGTGTTGATTGGTGTATCTCGACGTGAATGGGGGGTCAGGCCGCGGCTACGTTCCGGGAGCGCCCCCAACATCTGTTTGCGTTTCGGTTCGGCGGCAATGGTGGCTGCGTACATTTGTTTGACTGCTTCGGTGATGACGACGCCGCCTGCGGCCGGGAACAGCTTTGAGCCGATATTTTCCCACGCAGGTGCTGAACTCATCAACAGCTGATTGTTGATCGGCGGTACGAATAGCGTGCGTTTCGTTTCCATCGGCACAAACATGTTGTCGCGCAACAGCCGGTTCAATTGCGCGCGGGAATACGGTAGGCCATGGCCGAACGGAGTCGACTCAAACCGGGACCAGAGCCCGCGCCGGTTCGGCGCGACGATGATCAGACGCCCGGAATCCGCCAACACCCGCCAAACTTCACGCAAAAACGGGCGCACACTCTCTGAGCATTCGAGCGCATGCACGATCAGCACTCGGTCCATGGAAAGGTCCGGCAGCGGTAGGTCGTTTTCATCGCACAGCATCGTCAGGCCGCGCTCGCCCACCGGCCAACGCAGCACGCCTTGACCGGCGGGCATGGCGGCCAACACGCGTTCTGCTTCGCTCCGAAAGACGCCTAGGTACGGCGTGGCAAAGCCAAGGCCCAATACGCGTTGCCCGCTGACGTCAGGCCATAGCGCACGCAAGCGGGCCCGCACCATACGTTGCGCAGTGCGCCCGGTGCGGTGTCCATAAAAATCGCGTAAATCAACAACGTCAGACCACATGGGCCAGAGCGTATAGGGTTTCCGGCCCCGGGTCAGCCCCGGTTTTGATCTACCCTGCATGCTGGCGCGTGACATAAGGACTGTCCGCCCATATCTTCCTCGGCAGAAACATTAAATAAACGCCTGAGGAGGTATCCGATGCAACTACGCTATTCCCCGACGTCCCCGTTCGTGCGGAAAGTTTCCGTCACTGCCATTGAATGCGGACTCGCCGGCAAAATCGAAAATGTCACTACCGACCCTTGGTCTGCAGAGACCGATCTACGTCAATCCAACCCGATGAGTAAAGTGCCGTGCTTGATGACCGATGCCGGCATGGCGCTGTATGATAGCCCGGTGATCTGTGAGTACCTTGATAGCCTGAACACGGGCTCGAAGATTTTTCCGACCGAGTCCGACGCCCGGTTCAAAGCATTGACGCTGGCCGCCGCCGGCGACGGCATGACCGATGCGGGTGTGCTGTTCTTAGTGGAAAACATGCGCCGCCCTGAAGAGTTGCGCTGGGATTGGTGGAGCGCACGCCAAAAAGAAACCATGAACAAATGCATGGACACCGCCGACGAAGCGGCTGACAGCATGGCCGGCACCGACGGACCGATCACCATCGCTGAAATTACGATCGGGTGTGGTCTCGGCTGGATTGATCTGCGCTTCCCGGATTTCGGTTGGCGTGATGACCGTCCGGCGTTGGCGGATTGGTTCGATAAAATTTCGGCACGCCCGTCATTCGAACAAACGGTGCCGAAGCCGGCTTAACAAAGCGCGCGAAATTTAGTGAGTGGGGATTATTGGCGGCGCCGTTGCAGCAGTTGTTTTGATGCCAGCAGCGCGCCGCCGATGATCAGCACGCACCCACCGGCGACCGCCCACGTGGCTTCGCCCTTGCCAAAGACCACCAACAACACGGTTGAGATCAGTGGTGCGCCGTACGCGAGTGCACCCAGCACTTGGATATCGCCGTGTTTGGTGCCGTAATCCCAGGTAAAGAACGCAGCCCCCACAGGGCCAAGACCGAGGCCAATCACGCCCAGCCACTCCAAACCGCTCGCCGGCCAAACGGTGGCCTCAAACGCCAGATGAAAGATGGTCGCGAGCACAGCGGTGGCGGCGCAAAACCCACCGACGGTATCGGTCGGCACGGCGCCGAAGCGGCGGTTGACTATAGAGTATGTTGACCATGTCAGCGCACAGACGCCTGCCATCATATAGCCGAACGCAAATTCGGATTTAAATCCCGTGATCCCTTTGCCGCCGGTAATCAAAAGCACGGCGCCGACGAGCCCGGCCAGCGCCCCGACAACATGCCACCAGCGCAGCCGCTCACCCGGCAGCAGCGCCGAGCCGACGACGATTAGCAACGGCCACATATAGGCGATCAGCCCGGCCTCAACCGGCGGCGCGTTGCGAAGCGCCATGAAATAAAAGAAGTGATAGCCGAACAGCCCAAGAGTACCGAGCACCCATGCGCCGATGGGTTGGCGCAAATGCTTGGCGATGTCTTCGCGGCGCACCAGCCATTTAAGGACCACAAACGCGGACGCGATGCCAAAAGACATGGCGGCCAATTGAAACGGCGGGATGGTGCCGGTGAGCGTCGTAAACAACGCTAACGTGCCCCACATCAGCACCGCAGTGCTGCCGATCAATGTGGCCTTCAGCCGTTTTGCCGGATCGTGCTGGGGCATGTTTTTCCGTCGATGGATGCGAAACAATTAATGACCCAGGCTATAGTCCAGGTTTCCAAACCACCAGCGATCCGTCGTCCAAGCCGAATATCAGTTCAGGCGTTTGGTCGCCGTCCAGGTCATAGATCACCAGTCGATGAACGATACGGCCCGAAAGATTAATTTTGCTGACGATGCGGGGTGTGTCGGTGAAGCGAACCACGGTCATGGCGCGACGCGCCTGATCAGGGACGATGACCTCAGCGATCCCATCGGCAGGTGTGTCTAGGTCGGCCATCCCTGAAAGCCCAAGCTCGCGGGACCCAATGGCATGGTTCGAAAAACCGTTGAGTTCATGGTCTATCGAGAGGGCGTCGCCGTGCCATTCATACGCCGTCAGCGTGCCGCCGATGTGGGGTGTGATCACCGCCAGCATTTCGATGCGTCCATCGTCATCGATGTCACCGGCACCAATCGGATTGAGCCAACGGTTCGGCGTGCCGATGGGCGCTGCCTCGGCAACGACGCGAGGCGACATCCCGCCCGCGCTGCCTGGGTCGACCAAGGTCAATGCGGCGCCCCGGTCTAAGTATGAGGTGACGGTTAAAATCTCGTCGCGCCCATCGCCGTCTATATCGACGAAACGCGGCGCGCGATCTTCGAAGACGCGATCTTTTGGCAGCGTCAGTGATTTCCGTGATCCGTCCGGATACCCAACACTGAGTCCGCCAGCCTCAATCGCATCGCCCAACACGCCGTGCTCATAACGCGTTGCCGGTTGATCCAGCCACGCCCAAAGGCCGTGCGCGCCCGGCACCATCACGGCATCGGGTAGAGCTTGCGGTGGTGCGCTCAGGTCGACGGCGGGCCCTGCGGGCTGCAGCACGATCTGGCCTGCGTGCAATCGAACGCGATGCCTGCCGCCGACCCCGTCGACCACAACAGGCGTGCCGTCGGGCAAGGCTTCAATAGCGCGGATGCCGGGCATCGGCAGTGTCCAAAATCGCCCACCTGCAAGGGCCGGCTCAATCGACGCAAAAAGGGCGGCACCCAAAAGCACCGCCCCTAATATTGTATGCCGTTTCATGTCGACGACTGTCTTTGACCGCATTAGGCCATGTACTGACCGCCGTTTGCCGAGAGCGTCGAGCCAGTAATAAAACCGGCATCGTCGGAGGCCAAGAACGTCACGCAGCGCGCGATTTCGTCGGCTTCGCCCAAGCGGCCAACGGGGATTTGCGGAATGATGACGTTTTTCAAAACGTCTTCGGGCACAGCCATCACCATTTCAGTGCCGATGTAGCCGGGTGAAACGGCATTCACGGTGATGCCTTTGGATGCGGTTTCTGCAGCCAATGCCTTGGTGAAGCCGATCAGGCCGGCTTTTGCGGCCGAATAGTTGGTTTGGCCGAACTGGCCTTTTTGGCCGTTGATTGAGCTGATCGAAATGATGCGACCGTATTTACGCTCGCGCATGCCCTCGATGACAGCGCGCGACAGGTTGAATATGCTGTCCAAGTCGGTGCGGATGACCGCGTCCCAATGGGCTTTGTCCATTTTATGCAGCGGCTTATCGCGCGTGATGCCGGCGTTGTTGACGAGTACGTCAATCGGCCCGTGCGCACCTTCGATGTCTTTGACGGCGGATTGCACCGCGTCGAAATCGCCGACGTCAAATTTGGCGACCTCGATGCCGGTTTCAGATTTGAATGCGTTCGCAGCCTCGTCGTTGCCTGCATAGTTTGCGACAACCGTATACCCTGCGCCTTTAAGACCTTCGGAAATCGCACGTCCAATGCCGCGCGTGCCGCCGGTGACCAATGCCACTTTTGCCATGATGTAACCTCCCAATGATGCCGTCATTTGACGGTCGTTATGGTTTTATTTTATACGTCTTTTTATTTTTCTGCTAGCGGGGACGGCAATCACCGCCCCCGACTGCAGGTCGTATAGTTTTATCCTAGTCGCGTTCGATGCACATGGCGATGCCCATGCCGCCCCCGATGCAAAGGGTCGCCAGGCCTTTCTTGGCGTCACGTTTTTGCATTTCGTGCAACAGTGTCACCAAGACCCGTGCGCCAGATGCACCGATCGGGTGACCGAGCGCGATGGCGCCGCCGTTTACGTTCACTTTGTCGGTATCCCAGCCCATGTCTTTGTTGACGGCGCAGGCTTGTGCGGCAAACGCTTCGTTAGCTTCGATCAGGTCGAGATCGTTGACGGACCAGCCGGCCTTTTCCAGCGCCATACGGCTGGCCGGGATTGGTCCGGTGCCCATGATTGCCGGATCAACACCCGCGGTCGCCCACGACTTAATGCGGGCCAACACCGGTGCGCCGCGCTTCTCGGCGTTTTCGGCGCTCATCAACACAAGTGCAGCGGCACCGTCGTTGATCCCCGATGCGTTGCCGGCTGTGACCGTACCTTCTTTGTCAAAGGCTGCGCGCAGCTTCGACAGGCTTTCGATGGTGGTGCCGTGCTTCGGGTGCTCATCGGTGTCGATGATGGTATCGCCCTTGCGGCCCTTGATGGTCACCGGCACGATTTCATCGGTGAACTTACCGGCTTTTTGCGCGGCTTCGGCTTTTTGCTGCGAGCCCAAGGCGAACGCGTCCTGCTCGTCACGGGTCAGTTGCCATTGGCGTGCCACGTTCTCGGCGGTGTTGCCCATGTGATAGCCGTTGAAGGCGTCCCAAAGGCCGTCTTTGATCATGGTGTCGATCAGCTCGCCACTGCCCATTTTCACGCCGTTGCGCAGGTGCATCACGTGTGGGGACTGGCTCATACTTTCCAGACCACCGGCGACGACGACGTCGCTGTCACCCATTTTGATGGCTTGGTAGCCGAGTGCCACGGTACGCAGACCCGAGCCGCAAAGCTGGTTGATGCCGTATGCGGTCTTTTCGGCTGGAATGCCGGCGCCCATAGCGGCTTGGCGTGCCGGGTTCTGACCGCCGCCTGCTGCTAAAATTTGGCCCATGATCACTTCGGACACGTCTTCTGGGCTGACACCTGCGCGCTCAAGCGCCGCTTTGATGGCAACTTCGCCAAGATACGATGCGGATACCGAGCTGAGGCCGCCCAAGAAGGCCCCGACCGGGGTGCGTGCGGCACCTGTGATTACAACTTCAGTCATATGTTTCTCTCCTCTGGGTGAAATATTTTCTAACGAATCAGGACAGCAACGCGGACGTTGCCGTCTGCCGGTTTGGCGCCCCGTTAACCAAACCCAAACCCTTCACTATGACTTATGCCAATTACCGGGCTTTTTCAACCGGAGTCACGCGCCAAGGCCGTCACTAAGCCATATTGAGAGCGGTGTATATAAGGCGCGTTTGGCACCTGAGCCAGCGACCATGCCGATATGCCCGGCCTTTGCGATGATGGTTTTGCAGTTTGGCAGGGTGTCTGCCAAGGCCTGTGCAGACGCCGGCGGTACGATGACATCGCCGGATGGGATCACGGCCAAGCTTGGGATATTCAGCGTTGATGGCGTGATCAGGTGCTTGCCGACGCACCAAACGCCCTTGGCGGTTGCATTGTCGATGTACCAGTCGCGCAGGCATGCACGTGCCACTGCGCCAGCCAGCGGGACGCCGTCGTTGAGCCAATCTTCAAGCGCTACAAACGCACACGCTTCGGCACTGCTGGGATCTATGTCTGCGAAGTGGCGGAACTTCCGCACGGTGGCGCCGGGGTCTAAGCCCGTAAACATGGCTTGTAGCACGTCGACCGGCAGCGCGCCGGCGATCTCGATGACCCGCTCAAATGCCGGCATTGATGCGGCCAGCAACCGCCGGGGCGCTTCTGGCACAGCATCGAAGTCCCAAGGAGTGGCCAATGCCGCAAACGCTGCGACCTTGTCTGGTGCTTCGGCGGCGCAAGCCAGCGCGAGCAGGCCGCCCATGCAATAGCCGACCAATGCCGGGCGGGCGCCGGCCCGTTCGGTCACTTGGTTGCGGATTTGGATCAATCGCGCGATGTAATCGTCAAGCGTAAAGGACTGCTCAGCCTCACCAGGCGCATCCCAATCCACGAGATACGTATCAATGTTTTGGCTTTGCAGGTGTCGTGTCAGGCTCCGGTTCGGGCTTAAGTCCAAAATAGATGCGCGGTTGATCAGCGATGGAATCAAAATCACCGGCGGGGTTTTGGAAGACCTACTTTTCGGTGCCGCATGCAATACGCGGGTGCTGCCGTCTTGCCAAAAGATCGGCAGGGGCGGATGGGCGCCAGAGCGCTCGGCGGTGCGAAATTGGGCAATGCCGGCCCCAAATTGTGCAACGCGGTGCGCGGCCTCAGCGGCGACGGCGGCTTTAAATGCGTCGTCGTCGATGCCGTTAAGTTTTGCGCGGAGCAATTTTGCCTGTTGGCTCAACGAGGCTTTCCAGGCGATTGAGCCGTTTTTCAAGCTCGGCAACGCGAGCAGCGAGCTTGCCAGCGTCATGTTTTGAATTGCCAGATGCAGCGTGAGCGGACGAGGCGCCGTGTTCGGGTCCATGGGTTTCAGATGTCTCCGTTGCCTTGGTGCCTGTTGCCTGCATCATCGCGGCCATATTCGCCGCACCCATATTCATCAATTCCGTGGTTTGCGCCATGGTTTTAGCGAGGTCGGCGTCACCGGCAAGTGCTTTGATCTGTTGTTCCCATAAATCGACGTATTCACGGGCCAATTTTTGCATCTCTTCCGCGTCGATTTTTTTCTCGTCATCACTCATGTGCGGCCCCTGGCCAATTTGATGCGTACCACCCGACGTATGTGTTTTGTTGACTATAGCGCGGACCTGCGCAGAGGCAAAGAAACCTCGTCGTTATTGTTTGATATTCAATCCAATAAGACCGCCGATAGTATAACAATGCTGCAACTATGCTGCACCCGCGCCCGCATGAAGTCTTTTGTATTGCAGCGCAACACTGCGAAGAGTACGTTGTTCTTTAATTTAAGGGAGCCAAGTCATGGCGAAAAAGCCGCAGGATGCCGCCGGTTCCGATGGGGCCCAGGCACCGATCACGATCAAAAAATATGCAAACCGACGCCTATACAACACCGAGACGTCGAGTTACGTGACGCTCGATAACCTCGCGCAGATGGTCAAAGACGGCAAGGAGTTCACCGTTTATGACGCTAAAACTAGCGAAGACATCACACGCAGCGTTTTGACGCACATCATCGTCGAAGAGGAATCCAAGGGGCAGAACCTGCTGCCGATCAGTTTCCTGCGTCATCTGATCAGCTTTTACGGCGACAGCCTGCAGGCTGTGGTGCCTAATTATCTGGAGCATTCGATGTCGTCTTTCGCGCGCAACCAAGAGCAGATGCGCGACTATCTTGACGGCGCTTTCGGTGGCCTGAATCCGTTCAGCCCGATGGAAGAAATTTCCAAAAAGAACATGGCGATTTTTGAGAACGCCATGAAGATGTTTACGCCGTTCTATGGTGAAGACGGCCAAGGTGGTAAAGCCAGTTGGCCCGGTGCACCAGGTATGCCGGGCATGCCAAGTACACCACCTGACGCTGCGCCTAAAGCCGAAGGCGGCGGCAAAGACATCGACGATCTGCGTCAGCAAATGCTGGATATGCAAAAGAAGCTTGATCGCCTGTCGGGCAGCGACGACTGATCATTCGGCAGGTGGCGTCTTAAGGCAGTTCGCGCACAACTCGAAAGCTGAGCCAGTAACTTTTCACTTGGCCGGGGTTCTTTTGCCGGTTCGCAGACCGTGACATGCGTGAATAATAGTACCATGAACCACCGCGAATGACGCGGTACTTGCACCCATCTTCGACCCAAGGCGATGCATCTTTGGGTGCGCCCTCGTAATTTGGATGCCAGCAATCTTCGACCCATTCAAACGCGTTGCCGTGCATGTCATAAAGACCCCACGGGTTGGGCGGGAAACTCCCGACCGGCGCATTGCCGATACCGGACCACGGCGCGCCGCATTCACGGCAGTTCACTTGATTTTTGCCGACGTCTTCGCCGAACCAATAATTGGATTTTGACCCGGCGCGGGCCGCATATTCCCATTCCGCCTCGCTCGGCAGGCGATAATTTTTGCCGGTGCGCCCTTTCAGCCAGTCGGCAAAAATTTGCACCATCATGTGGTCGACGTTGATCACCGGCATACGATTTTTGCCCCATTCGTGATCGTCCGGCTGATGGCGGCAGACTGCCGCATCGACGCACGACTGCCATTCCGAATGCAGGATTTCAAAGCGCGAGATGGCGAACGGTTTTTTGAAGCGTATGATGCGGACGGGCTGCTCTGATTTAACATTCTTAGTGCCCATGACGTACAGCCCAGGCGGCACGACGACCATGTCCGGGCACTCCGGGCAATCCCGAAACACATCGCCCGGTGCAAGCTTTTGATCAGGCTTTAAGACCGGCGCCCTTGGAATTTCCTTTGGACCGATGCTTGGATACACGCCTTGCGCGGCGACCGAAATCGGCAGTCCGAGTAGAAACGTCAATGCGGCGATATATCTTCTCATGCGTAAAGGGTGTGCTGTCCGCTCAGTTCGGTCAAGAGTGGTCTATTTTATGCAAAGCACGGGCGGCGGCGCGGGCCACTACCGGGGCCGGGTCCGCTGTTAGGGCTTCGACTTGCGGGCGCAGCGACGCGTCTTTGGTGTTGCCGATGGCGATCAACACGTTACGCACAAATCGGTCGCGCCCGGTGCGCTTGATCGGCGAGCCGGCAAATAATGCGCGAAACGCGGTGTCATCCAATGCCGCCAAGTCGGTAAGGCGAGGCCGGGTCAATTCGACCCGCGCCATCAATTTCGGCTCCGACGTGGGCTCGGCAAATTTCGTCCACGGGCACGCCGCCAAACAATCGTCGCAGCCGTATATATGTGTGCCCATGGCATCCATCAGATCGTCTGCGATGTCGTCTGCATGCTCAATCGTCAGATACGAGATGCATCGCCCGGCATCCATTTCATAGGCATTCGGAAATGCGTCCGTCGGGCATGCGCGCATGCAACGGTCGCACGATCCACAGTGATCAACTTCGGGTGCATCGGGCGGCAGATCTAAGTCCGTAAACACTTCGCCCAAAAATAGCCACGAGCCGAAATCTCGGCTGACCAAGTTGGTATGCTTGCCGACCCAGCCGATGCCAGCCCGCGCCGCCAACGGCTTTTCCATTACCGGCGCGGTGTCGACAAACACCTTGATGTCGGCGCCATAGGTTTCAACAACCCAGCGCCCCAACTGTTTGAGCCGCTTTTTGACGACGTCGTGGTAATCTCGGCCCCGTGCATAAACGCTGATCGCACCGCGATCAGATTGTGCAAGCACCGCTAGCGGGTCCTCGCCGGGGCCGTAGTTAACACCTAGAACGATGATTGACTTTGCGTGCGCCATCAAAGCTTGCGGGTCGCCACGCCGACCGTCGTCGCGGTCCATCCAGTCCATGCCGGCGTGGTAGCCGGCCTTTAAAAAACGGGCGAGCGCCGCCTTATCTTTGGGGTCGGCGCGGGCGTCGGTGAAGCCTACGGCAGAAAAGCCGAGCCTAAGCGCCTCGGTGCGGATTGCATCCTTAATCTGCTGGGCGTCATTTTGGTTCGGCTCGGACCTCGTCATTTCTCTACCTTTGTGCTAATCAGCGCGCCGATCAACTTAGTTTCGATATAATAGGCGTGCGACCCGGAGATTATATGATGTCAGACGTTAAACCAGCTGTGGTGTTATTGAGCGGCGGCCTAGACTCCGCCACCGTGCTCGCGATGGCCAAAGCGGACGGATTTACGCCGGTGACGCTGACGTTCCGCTACGGCCAGCGTCATGCCGCCGAGATCGATACAGCCGCCAAGCTCGCCGCGAAAGCCGAGGTTGTGCGCCATGTGGTCGCCGACATTGATCTGCGCGCGTTTGGTGGTTCCGCGCTGACAGCGGATATCGATGTACCGAAACATCGCTCGGACGCGGAAATCGGTGAAGGCATCCCGATCACCTATGTGCCCGCCCGCAATACGGTATTTTTGTCGTTTGCGTTGGCGTTGGCCGAGACAACGCAGTCATATGATGTGTTCATCGGTGTGAATGCGCTGGATTATTCGGGCTACCCCGATTGCCGCCCGGAGTTTGTGCGCGCGTTCGAAGATGTCATGAATCTCGCCACCAAGGCGGGGGTTGAGGGCGCGCGCCCGTTTACCCTGCACACACCGCTGATTGATATGACCAAGGCCCAGATCATCAAAGCTGGGACCGCGTTAGGTGTCGATTACGCGGAGACGTTAAGCTGCTACGATCCGACCCCGGATGGGCGGCACTGCGGCAGCTGCGACGCGTGCCATTTGCGCCGTAAAGGCTTTCGTGATGCCGACATGGATGACCCGACGCTTTATGCAGCATAGACTTTCGGACACCACCCGACAAAATAGCGCTAAGATCGACAAAAAGGACCTGACCGATGCGCACTTTTTTACTCACACTCGTTTTGATCTTAGTTGCGGCCTTGCCGGTACATTCAGACGGTGGCGGCAAATATCAGATCACCAAGGCGACGGAAGACCGCGTTTGGCGGTTAAATACGGAAACCGGCGAGATCGCAGTTTGTAAGCTTGAGGGCGAAAATTTGATCTGCACGACCACATCGGATGCGGCGGCAGTCCCAAAGAAGTCTTATGATCAAATATCGGCAGAACGCGAAGCGGCTGAACAAGCGGCGATCGCCGCCGATGCCGAACAGCGCCAACGTGAACTCAAAATATTGGACAGAATATTAGCGTTTTTCCGAGAAATGCTTGCAACGGCCATGGGGCAGTCATCTGGCGGGTAAACCTTTTTGACGCTTTCTTTTGATTTTCCAAGGCGCTGGCATTATCACTAGCCGCCTTGGGTGAACCTTGAGCGAACCTTATATGATCAATGTTTTGGGCTGAAAGCCGGACCATGACGGACAAGAAAAAAGCACTGAAAGCGGTACGAGCCGAGATCGACGGCATTGACGACCAGATTCAGGACCTGCTGATCCAGCGGACCCAGATCGTCGAAAAAGTGCGCGAGATCAAAGAGGGCGAGGCGGTAAAAATCCGCCCGGCCCGCGAGGCGGAGATGATGTATCGCCTGACCGCGCGCCATCACGGTAATTTCCCAAAGCGCGAATTGTGCCGCATATGGCGCGAGATCATTGTCGCCACGCTCAGCTTCGAAGGTCCTTTTTCTGCCGCGGTCATCGACCGTGCCGACGAGCCCGGTTATTGGGATTTGGCCCGCGACCAGTACGGCAGTTTTACGAAAATGACGCGCCATCACTCCGGCCGTGCCGTGGTCGATGCGGTGCGTCGCCAAGATGCCGCCGTCGGCATTGTCCCGTGGCCGAGCCGTGACGACCCTGATCCCTGGTGGCGATACATGGTGTCTGAGGGCGAGGACACGCCGAAGGTGATCGCACGACTGCCGTTTGTTCCCGGCGCCAATATTCGTGGAAGCGGTCTGGAAGCGGCTGTGATCTGTCCGGTGCCGCAGGAAGAGACTGGGCGGGACCGCTCATTCTTGGCGATTGAAACGGAAATCCAAATCAGCACGCGCAAGATCGAAGACGCGTTGAATTCCGCCGGCGTCTCGGCGGCGTTCGTGCAGGCGTGGCATGATCCGAACCGACCGCCGGGTTGGCTGTATTTGGTTGAAGCGTTTGGCTTCGTTGATCCGAGCGGTCGACAGTTTCCACGTTTTATCGATAACATCGGCGATGCCGCGCAGCGGATCATACACTTGGGCGGCTATGGTACGCCATTGGGGATGCGTGATGTTTCCGGTGATGGCGACGGCGTATGAGCGCATCTTCAAGAAGACCCGAACCGAACTCGAGCGTGATGGAGATCGCGGCCTATGTTGGCGGCGAGTCGAAAATTCCGGGTGTCGAACGCGTCATTAAGTTGTCATCGAACGAAGGGCCGTTTGGTCCGAGCCCAATGTCGTCGAAGGCGCACGCGCTTGAGGCTGAGACGCTGCATCGCTATCCAGACGGTGGCGCCGTTGAGCTGCGTGCGGCGATTGGTGCGCGCTTTGGTCTGGATCCGGCACGCATCGTCTGTGGCGCGGGCTCTGACGAACTGATTGCTTTGCTGTGCAAGGCCTATAGCGGCCCCGGGTCCGAGGTTTTGTATTCTGAACACGGGTTTTTGATGTACCCGATTTCGGCGAGGGCTGCCGGCGCCGTGCCGGTGACCGCGCCCGAAACCAACAAGACCGCAAATGTCGATGCCTTGTTGGCTACGGTGACCGAGCGGACGCGCATCGTCTTTTTGGCAAATCCAAACAACCCGACCGGCACATACTTGCCGGCAAGCGAAGTAAAGCGGCTCCGCGATGGACTGCGCCCTGACATTTTGTTGGTGCTCGATGCTGCGTATGCCGAATACGTTACCGCCGAAGACTACGCGGCGGGAGTTGAACTGGTCGATGCGGGTGAAAACACCGTGATGACACGGACCTTTTCAAAAATATATGGGTTGGGCGCGGTGCGCTTAGGCTGGTGCTATGCGCCGGCCAACGTGGTCGATGTGCTGAACCGGGTGCGTGGCCCGTTCAATGTTTCGGCGCCGGCCATGCAGGCGGGCATTGCGGCGATGCAAGATGTCGCGTTTGAAACCATGAGCCGCGATCACAACACCGAATGGCGCGCATGGACGGCGGCTGAACTGAGCAAGCTGGGTCTCGATGTAACGCCGAGTATCGGCAATTTTCTGCTGGTATGTTTCGGCGGCGACCCGGCGCGGGGCGCCGAAGCGGCGGACGTGTACTTAAAATCGCAAGGAATCGTGGTCCGGCGGATGGCCGGCTACGGTCTGCCTGATTGTCTGCGGATATCGATCGGCCTTGCCGACGAAATGCAGGCCCTGGTCGATGCTTTAGGGCGCTTCTTAGGACGGAATTCGTCGGACCACGCGTCATGAGCACGCAGCCTATGTTCGCCCGCGTGGCCTTTATCGGAATCGGCCTGATCGGCTCGTCGTTGGCGCGGGTGATGCGTCGCGACGGCTTGGCTGGCGAGATCGTGGTCGCATCCAGACGCCAAGAAACTATTGATCGGGCGCTGGAACTCGGCATATGTGATCGCATCACCTTGTCTGCGGCGGACGCCGTCAAAGACGCTGATTTGGTGATTGTTTGCACGCCGATGAGCACCTACAAAAAAATTGCCGCCGATATTGCGCCGGCCTTGATGTCGGGCGTCATCGTCACCGATGTCGGTTCGGTCAAAGCGCCGACGTTCGAAAGCCTGGGCTCCGCGCTGCCGGCTCATGCGCATTTCGTGCCGGGCCACCCGATTGCCGGGACCGAGCATTCTGGCCCCGATGCGGGTTTTCCGGAATTGTTCGAGAACCGTTGGACGATCCTGACGCCGGCGGCCGACACCGATCCGGATGCGGTTGAGCGGGTCGCCGCCCTTTGGCGGCAAGCCGGCGCGACGGTCGAGACGATGGACCCACATCATCACGATCAAGTGCTGGCGATCACCTCGCATCTGCCGCACCTCATTGCCTATACCATCGTCGGTACGGCGACCGATTTGGGCGACGACTTAAAGCAGGAGGTGATTAAGTTTTCGGCCTCCGGTTTTCGCGACTTCACCCGGATCGCCGCCTCTGACCCGACCATGTGGCGGGATATCTTTCTCGAGAACCGAGACGCGGTTTTAGAGGTCCTCAGCCGTTTTGACGAGGACCTGACCGAGCTCAAACGTGCGATCCGGCGCGGTGATGGCGATAAGTTGTTCGACCAGTTCACCCGGACTCGTGCGATTCGTCGGAGCGTGATTGACGCCGACCAAGCCTAAAATACATTTCCTCCTAGATGACGAGGCAGACTATGCAAGCCGTGCTCGACAGTTTTCTCGCCGGGTTTCCAATATTGCTTTTGCATTCAAGCGTGACGTTAGCGATCTTGATCGTGGGTGTTCTCATCTATATCTGGATGACGCCGTGGGACGAGTTGGCCTTGATCCGGGGCGGTAACACCGCAGCCGCCGTTTCGTTGGGCGGTGCAATCCTCGGGCTTGCCGTGCCGCTGGCATTCGCGATGGCGGCCAGCGTCAGTGTTTACGAAATACTGATTTGGGGTCCAGTTTCGTTGGTCTTGCAGATCATTGCGTACCGTATCGCAGATTTGCTGATGCAGGGACTGCCGGCGCGCATCGAAGCCGGTGAGATGGGGGCGGCCGTATTGTTGATCTCGATCAAGCTCGCTGCTGCCGCCATCAACGCCGCCGCTGTTTCTGGCTGAGCTGTCCTGATGCGCGCCCGCGATATTCTTGCTGTTATCGTGATGGTGATCGTCGTCGTGATCGGTCAGCTGTTGCGTAGTGAAGACACGCCAAGTCCTAGGCAAGATAATCCCCGCCGCCCTGCGCCCGAGCGCTATCAGGCGGCACCCGACGATACGCTGTGGGACGCCGAAACCCAGGCATGGTTGTCAGAGGCGCCGATGCAGAAGCCGCGTCAGCCGGGTTGGCTCGGCACCAATCAGAATTCGGTCGTCGATATTCCGAAAGCGCGCCGATCTGGCACAGGGACCGCGTTCGCGATTGGTCCGGGCATTTGGTTGACTGCGCGCCATGTGATCGACGGCTGCGATGATGTCGGCCTTCAGGTTGCGCCGAAACGCGCGATCAAGGTCACCGATATTCGCCATCATGTGAGTGCCGATCTGTCGTTGCTGCGCAGTTCTCGTGCGCCGACGCCGGTCTCGCTGACCACGGAAGAGGGCGATGACATTTATATGGTCGGCTTCCCGGCCGGCAAGCCTGGTGCGGTGCATGGCAGCAAGCTCGGCTCGACCATCTTGCGTGAGCGCGGCCGTTACCAAACGCGCGAGCGCGCCGACGTGTGGGCGGAGCGGAGCCGCATCCCGAATCGGGACGGCTCGCTGGGCGGATTGTCGGGCGGCCCGGCATTCGCACCTGACGGGCAGGTGTACGGTGTGGTTTTGGCCGAAGACCGCCGTCGTGGGCGCGTGATCACCGCACGCCCGGCGACGCTGCGTACCCTGATTGATGCGTCTGCGGCGGAGACCGGGAATGATCCGTCGCCCGCTGCATTCTCGGCTGATTTGTATCCCAGCAAAGCCCGCGATCTGATTTTGTCGGGCCGTGTGTCCAGAGTGTTGTGCCGGGTCCGTTAACGATCCGGCCAGACGATCCGCGGTAGACGCAGCAGTTGAACCGGCCCGACCGAAAGATATCGATCTTGTGCCGTCAACGGCACCTCGATCATTTTTGGCCCGCCGCCGTTTGGCACTTTGGCAATTGCGCCCAGCACAATTTTTGCAATTGCCGCATTGCCCGGTGGGATCGCTTTGATGCGGCTCAGCGCATCAATGGCGGCGTTGTAGCCAGTGATCTTTGCGGTGAAAGCGCCAACGGGTTGCAGGTTGCCGTCGAGGGCAAACGTGCCTGCGCCTTTCATGCCGAGCGGCCCGTGAATGATCGACAGATTTGTGACGTCGAAAGCACCGCCGTTGACGCGCCACGCCTCCAAACTGTTTGCGTTCAGCCCGCTCGGCAGATCAGCCCCTGAGGCGTCGATGCGAAGCTGCAGGCTTTTTACCTCGTCGCCGAGAGCCGCGTTCAGCGTTGCAGGCAGGGTTATCCCATTTGCCTCTAGTTCAAGTGTCGCGTAAATCGGCACGCTGCCCCGTGTGAGGGACGTAGTAAGATTATCCGCGCGCAGTGTTTCACCGGTGCCGAGGTTTTGGATATCAACACCCTGGAATGCGAGGTCGAGGGAGGCTGCGCGGCGGATGACGGCCCGGAACGTATTCTGTGTCATGCGCAATTGATATACGCCGGTCGCGGGACCGGTACGCACGCTCAGATTGGCAGGGCCACGCACGCTGCCCGTTAGAATATTAAATTTCCAAGGTTTAAGCGTGACGTCCACGGCTGGCATCGACAGCGTCCAGCCACCCGGTATGTGATCAATGCGCAGCGTGTCGACATAGATCACCAGCGGGCCCGGAAAACCCGAGACCGTGTAATTTTCATAAGATACGTTACGACCTTCTGCCTGCTCAGCTTCGACCCAGCTTTCGAAGCGTGCGCGGGCTTCGCCTGCGAGCCAGAACCACCAAGCGCTATATGCGCCCGCGCCGATTGCCAGTAAGACCAGCAAACTGATCGGTAGACGTCGTCCTGTGAACAGGGTCTCAAATACAGTGCGGGATTTTTTCGGAAAACGCTCAGGTGTGCTCGGTGGGTGTTGTGCCATGGTAACAACCTAAGCCATTGCTCCGAATGCTGGAAGGGCATAGCTTCCGTTGATGTTTACCAGAGCCAAGGGCAGTGCGCCGTGAGTCCCCATCGTTCCGATATGCTGATGACCATCTTTGCGCCGTTGTTGTTTGTTCTACTGTGGTCGACCGGGTTCCTTGGCGCCAAATTCGGCATGCCCCATGCCGAGCCGTTTACGTTTTTGGGTTATCGCTTTACCCTGACGTCCGCGCTGTTCTTTGTTGTGTTATTGGTGATGCGGGTGCGCCTGCCCCGAGATCCCAAAACATGGCTGCACGCTGCCGTCGTCGGCATCTTGATGCATGGGATCTATTTGGGCGGTGTTTTTTACGCGGTGCATAACGGCACGTCCGGGGGTATTGCGGCGTTGATCGTCGGTGTGCAGCCAGTGCTCACCGCCGTGCTGGCCGGGCTGTTGTTGTCGGAGCGATTGAGTGCGCGTGCATGGTTTGGCCTCGCGCTCGGTTTTGCAGGCATCACTATGGTGGTTTGGGAACAAGCGGGAGACACCGGCGGGTTTCGCGGTGTTATGGCCTGCGTCACAGGCTTAATCGGGATCACCTTGGCGACGCTGTATCAAAAGCGGTTTGCCGGCGCGATCGACCTTCGGGTCGGTTCGACCATCCAATTCGGCGCGGCGGCTGTGATGATGTGGATGTTCGCGTTCAGCACAGAGACCATGGTGGTTGATTGGAATCAGGAATCTATTCTGGCGATGGCGTGGCTGGTGGTGGCGCTTTCGTTTGGCGCCGTGACGCTGCTGTATGTTTTGATTCGGCGCGGCGCGGCATCGAAGGTTGCGAGCTTGTTTTATCTGGTGCCTCCGGTGGTCGCGGTCGAGACGTATTTTCTATTCGGCGAAACCTTGACCGTGTTGGCCTTAGTCGGCATGGCGGCGGCGATGCTGGGCGTCGCTTTGGTGACGCGAGGCTGATCCGGTGTATCGATCATGAGCGAAACTAAGCGTCATTCTTTTACGCCCGCAGCCAGCGTGCCGGGCTTCGCGGCGCCCACAGGCAGCTTTTGGTTGTTCGCCTACGGCTCATTGATGTGGCAGCCGAACTTTCGTTATCAAGAACGCCGCCAAGCCTTGCTTGATGGCTATCATCGCGCACTTTGCGTGTATTCCTGGGTTTACCGGGGGACCGAGATGAATCCGGGTCTGGTATTTGGTTTGGACCGGGGTGGCATCACTAAAGGCATCGCCTATCGGATCAGGGCAATTGACGCGAAGGCCGTTTATGAAGCGGTGCATGTGCGTGAAATGGTCACGGCCGTGTATCGTCCGGCCTGGGTGCGCTGTCGATTGCCGGGCACGGGCCGCGCGCCTGTGACGGCGCTCACGTATGTTGCCGACACCGCACATCGGCAGTACGCGGGGCGGCTCAGTGACGCGGTGGCGCTCGATTTGGTGCAGACCGGTGCCGGGTGCGCCGGCCCCTGCACGGACTATATCGAAAGCACCGCGGATCATTTGCGTGCGCTCGGGATCAGGGACCTGGCGCTAGAGCGGATCGTCCGGCGCCTCGATTGAGCCCAGCTTAATACATCCGTCCACCGTTCGGCACGTCCAGGTCGGGTTTCAGCAGCACCACCTCGCCCTCTGCATCCGGGATGCCGAGCACCAAAACTTCCGACATGAACTTACCGATCTGCTTCGGCGGAAAATTGACGACGCCCACAACTTGGCGACCGGGCAGGGTTTCCGGGTCGTAGTGCTTGGTGATCTGCGCGGACGTTTTGCGTTCGCCGATGTCGGGGCCGAAGTCGATCCACAGTTTAATCGCCGGCGTGCGGGCCTCGGGATAAGGCTCGGCGCGGATGATGGTGCCGACGCGAATGTCGATTTTTAAAAAATCATCGAAGGAAAGCGTTTCGGCTTCGCTCATGGTCATGCTCCCGTTCAACCTCAGTCGGCGGCGAAGATGCCCGAGCGATGCGCAAAAGAAAAGGGCCGCACCAGTTTCCCAGTGCGCCCCTCTTTCTTGTCTTTAACTCACTTCAGGGTGAGAAGACTTACTTCTTTTTCGCAGCTTTGAGGACGGTCGTTTTGACTTCCTCAAGGGATTCGACGACACGACCGTTCAGAGCGTCGCTAGCTTCGGCGTTCGACTTCGTGACCAGCTCAGCCAGCTCACGGGTGTTGTCGACCGACTTTACGAACGAAGCTTTCAGGAGGTCAGCTTGGGCAACGGCAACAGCTTGCGGGTTGTCCATCTTGGAGAAGCTGTCGATCAGCTTGGAAGCTTCTTCGATAGCTTGCTGAACCATTTCGGCTTGACGCTTAGCAATTGCCTGGGTGCCTTCAACGGCGATCTGGTTGGCGGCGCTCAGCGCGTCGAGGTTTTTCTTCTGCAGTGCGATGACTGCGTCGAAGTCAAACTTCGGCATGTCGAAAGATTTGGTCATCTTAGCAAATTCGTCAGCCATTTTCTTCGGGTCGAAATCGCCCATCAGTTTCGAGTAGTCAGCGAAGAACGGGTTTTTTTCGGCCATTTTCATGAAATCGGTGTACATAGTAATTATCTCCATTTCCAGTCAGGGATGCGGCGCATCCGGTAAGTCGTAGTGCGGCGGCAATTTCTTTATTGCTGCACCGCAACATGGACACAATATGCTTGAGTAGAGGCCAATTGTCAATGGTTTTTTGTGCGCTGCACAATATTTTTTCTCGCAGGCGCAATATATTTTAAAATGGCAGGAATCCGGGCTTTTAAGCCGCTTCGGCTTCGCCGGTTTCCGTGCGGCGCTTCAGATTCGGTATGCTTTCCGCAAATTTTTCTGCTCGCGCCAAGTCTTTATCGAGTGCCGACATGGTCGCCGCGAAGCCGGCGTCCGTGTCTTTTAGCCAGACCCGGAACGCGTTCATATAAATAATACCGAGCGTCTCGATCTTAATCAGCCCCCGCCAGCCGTCCGTCGTTACACCGGCGGCCTGGAGCGACAAGGACATGGATTTTTTAAACTGAGGCGTCAGGCAGGCGACGAGCATCGGATCACGGGCGACGTCTGCGACAATCGACGCCATCGCTGCTTGGCGGCCTTCAAGGGCGTCAAAGCGGCGCATCAGAACGTCGAACAACTTGTCCTTGATGCTGCCGTCGAGGGGATCTTTTTCCAGGCCCCCCAAGACCTCTGCATCGATACGCTTGTTGAGCGCTTTGAGGACTTTCGCTTTGCCCGACAGCGTCATCAGCGCGTCGCCTAGGGGTATGCCCGCGTGTTCGGCAATCTGCGCCAGGGACATGTCCCGCCAAAGATGCGTCGCGGCAAGGTCCAGCGCGCCGTCGATCAGCTTGTCGCTGACGCTCCGGGTATCCGTGGGCTTACGGCGTTTTGCGGTCTTTGTCGTCTTGGTCGGCTTTGCTGCGGCCATGACTCGTCTCCCGATACGGAAATAGAAACCACCATTATATCCGAAATGGGGAGGAAGTGCCTAGCCTGCAAGCTCTTTCGAGCGTTGCGTCGCCGCGGCAATCGCCTTGGTCATCAATGGCTGCAGGGCATCATCGGCCATCAACACCTTCAGCGCTTCCGCTGTGGTGCCGCCTGGGCTGGTAACATTCTTGCGGAGCGTTGCCGGCGTGTCGCTCGATTGATGCATCAATTCGCCGGCGCCGGACACCGTCACGCGCGCCAAACGCATCGCTAAATCCGCCGGTAGGCCTGCTTGCCGCCCGGCCTCAGCCATAACCTCGGCGAGCAAAAAGACATACGCCGGCCCACCGCCTGATAATGCGGTCACTGCATCGATCTGGCCTTCGTCGTCGACCCAGGCAACCTCGCCGACGGCGGACAACAGTTCATCCGCCCAGGCGCGTTGCGACTCAGAGACATGCGGATTCGGACAGCCGACGGTGATCCCGCGCCCAACGGCGGCGGGGGTGTTCGGCATGGCGCGGACAATCGCCGCCTTTGATCCCAGATGCTTTTCGAAGTATGCGATGGTTTTGCCTGCGGCGATCGAAACGAACAAGCAGTCTGGCCCCGCAAAGCGCGCATACGCGGGGAGTGCTTCGTCCATCATTTGCGGCTTTACGGCCAGCACCACGGTCTCGGGTGCGGCGTCATCGTCCAGTTTGCCGGCATCGGCAACGCACGTGACGCCAAGATCACGGCTCAACTGTGTGGCGGCCTCGGCAAACGGTTCAATTACGGTGACATCGTCTGGAGACAGGCTACCCTTAAGCCAGCCCTCAAGCATGGCGCCCCCCATCTTGCCGCCACCGACAAGAAGCAGTTTCATCGGATGAACTCCATCAATCGTTGTTTAGGCTTCGCCGACGGTTTCGATCATTGCGGCTGCAATCGCGTCCGGTGCGGTTTTGCCGCCCCAAATTACGTATTGGAAGGCCGGATAGAATTTTTCGCACTCGATCAGTGCGGTTTCCACCAGATCTTCCATTTGCTCCATCGTCGGCTCTTGTTGGCCGCGCATCGGCAACGCGTGGCGATACATCGGTAGACCTTCGTCGGTCCACATGCCGAAATGCCCCATCCACAAGCGTTCGTTGACCTCGGCCAACAGCTCAAACACCGGCTGGCGGCGTTCGGTGGGGACACGCATGTCGAAAGCGCAGGTGAAGTGCATCGCACCTATGTCATCGTTCCAGGCGAAATACAGGCTGTAATCGCACCAAGTGCCCGGCACCTGCACCGCCATTTCTTCATCGTTACGGCGGTCAAATGTCCAGTCGTTGAACTCGACGATTTTCTCGACGATGTCCAACGGATTGGCGAGTTGGGTTTCGCTTGTGATTTCCATCGTTCGCATGGGAGCTCCTCTCATGCCCGGCCGGTAGGACGTTATGGCCGATTGGAGCCTAGACACAATACCTAGAGGTAACACCTAGATATCGTTAAACGCCATCGACCACCTACAACATTTACCCTGCCCGATGTTGGAATCGCGCGCAAGAGGAATTAATCAATGATTAACAAAGTTTTGTGGATAAGAAGTCATGAAAGCACGAGAAGTTGATTCTACGCCGGCTTCAGGAACGACTTCGGGCTCCAAACACCACGGCGTCATCCTGAACTTGATTCAGGATCCATTTCTCTAGCGCGTCGCAATGCCTGTCTACGTGCAGATCCTGAATCAAGTTCAGGATGACGCTTAAAGTGGGGGAGGTTGGGAGCGCTGACGAGGGCCCAGTCAGCCAGCTTTCTTCGGTGCCGCCTTCTTTGCGGTCGGCTTTTTCGCCGCAGGTTTTTTGCTGAGTTGCGCTTCGAGTGCATCGATGCGTTTCGCCAGCGCTTCGTTTTCCGTGCGCGCTTTGGCGGCCATGGCTTTGACGGCGTCGAATTCGTCGCGAGGCACCATGTCGGCGTCGGTGAGGAAGCGTTCGATGCGTTGGCGGATCAGGGCGTCGATCTCGTCTTTCATGCCCATCACCGTGGATACGGCACCGTTGGCGACGCGGGCCAAATCGTCGAACATTTTGTTTTGCGTTTGCATTTCTTCTCTCCTGAGCCGTCGCGGCGCTTCACAACAACCCGAATATGGCGATTTCCCAGTCGTGCTGCAAGGTGTCGGCGCTTTACGCGTGTGGGTATGCGGGCTTATAAGGAGCAAACAACGTGTAAGAATAAGCAACGTGACATCGGGTACAGCAACCAGCGAGGCTGAGGCGCAGATATGTATGTGATTACCGGCGGGGCCGGCTTTATCGGATCAAATGTCGCCTACGCCCTCGAAGCCAAGGGCGCCGGACCATTGGTGATCGTCGATTGGCTGGGCGTCGACGATAAGTGGCGGAACATCGCGAAGCGCACCCTTTATGACATTGTCGCCCCTGAAAACATCGACGGCTTTTTACACGAGAACGCGCATGACGTGACGGCGATTGTGCACATGGGCGCGATTTCGGCGACGACCGAGCGCGATGCGGACTTGATCGTCGACACCAATTTCCGCTTGTCTCGCGACCTGTGGCGGTTTTGTGCGGCCACTGGGACGCCGTTTATTTATGCCTCGTCCGCGGCCACCTATGGCGATGGCACAGATGGGTTTGACGATGATATGTCGGCAACCGCGCTTGGCGCGCTGAGCCCGCTCAATGCCTATGGTTGGTCGAAGCTGTTGTTTGACCGCTGGGTGGCGCGCGAGCTTGCGACAGATCAGGCGCGGCCGCCGCAGTGGGCCGGGCTTCGGTTCTTCAATGTATATGGGCCCAACGAATACCATAAGGGCCGGATGCAGAGCGTGGTCTCGCAGATTCAACCGCTCGCCGCAAAAGACACCGCCTGCAAATTGTTCAAATCACATAATCCGGATTACGCTGATGGCGGCCAATTGCGCGATTTTGTCTCGGTTGATGATTGCGCCGACGTGATTTGCTGGCTTTTGGAAACGCCGGCGGTGTCGGGTCTGTTTAACCTGGGCACCGGTCAAGCGCGTAGCTTTGCCGATTTGGCGGCCACCGTTTATCGGGCTATGGATAAAGAGCCGATGATCGACTTTGTGCCGACGCCCGAAGATATCCGTGAAAAATATCAATATTTCACCGAAGCCAAGATGACGCGGCTCCGGGATGCCGGCTACAACGGGCAGTTTACGCCGCTCGAAGTGGGCGTCTCGCGCTATGTGCAAGATTTCCTCGCCAACACTGACCCGTATCGCTGATCGCCATTATGATATTTGCCATCCCATTCCCGAGCATCGATCCGGTCATCTTTGAAGTCGGTGTATTTGCCGTGCGTTGGTATTCGCTGGCCTATCTCGCGGGTCTAATATTGGGTTGGATGTATATGAAGCGGCTCTGCCGCCGCACACCTCCAGTGTGTACGGTGACCGACGTCGACGACTTTTTGGTATGGGCGACGTTGGGTGTGGTGTTGGGCGGCAGGCTCGGCATCGTGCTGTTTTATCAATTCGATTATTTCATGGCGAACCCGGCCAAGATCATCGCCGTCTGGGAAGGCGGGATGTCGTTCCATGGCGGGTTCTTAGGCGTTGTCGTGGCGGCGATTTGGTTCACGCGTCGGCGCAATATCGATCCGCTTCGGTTCGGCGATCTGTTGGGTTGCGTCGCGCCCATCGGTTTGTTTTTCGGGCGTATCGCCAACTTTATTAATAGCGAGCTATGGGGCCGCGCGGCGGACGTGCCGTGGGCGGTTGTGTTTCCGACCGGCGGGCCTGAACCTCGTCATCCCAGTCAGATATATGAAGCCCTGCTCGAAGGGGCGCTGTTATTTGCGATCTTGTTTATCTTCAGCCGCTTTGATGCCGTGCGCCGCAGACCCGGCCTGCTGATGGGCATCTTCATCGCTGGATACGCGTTGGCCCGCATGACGGCGGAATTCTTCCGCGAGCCCGATTCTTATATTGGCTTCTTGGCGTTCGGGACCACATGGGGCCAATGGCTGTCGCTGCCGATGTTTGCCGCAGGTGTGTTCTTCATCTGGCGCGCTTGGCGCAAGCCGCTGGTTTAAAATGTCGTCGCCGGAAACGCTCGGCGATGTTTTGTGTGCCCGCATTGAGAACGACGGCCCGATCCCGGTCGAAGACTGGATGGCGACGTGCCTCGGCGATCCCCAGTACGGCTATTATATGACCCGCGATCCGCTCGGCTGCCGAGGTGATTTCACCACCGCGCCGGAAATCAGTCAGATGTTTGGTGAACTGTTGGGGTTATGGGCGGTGGTGGTGTGGCAGCAGATGCACATGCCTGCCCATGTGAACCTGGTCGAACTCGGCCCCGGGCGCGGCACGTTGATGGCGGATGCGATCCGTGCCGCGGCCGGCGTGCCGGGGTTCTTGGACGCTGTGCAGGTGCATATGGTTGAAACCAGCCCGGTGCTGCAAAGCCGCCAACGCGAGACGTTGCAGTCCGCGCGCTTGCCCGTGATGTGGCATGCCGATATCGATGCGCTACCGGACGGGCCGATGATCGTGCTCGCCAACGAATTTTTGGATGCGTTACCGGTGCGCCAATATGTTTATCAAAAGGGGACGTGGCACCATCGCGCCGTGACGTGGGCGGATGGGGCGTTCAAGTTCGTTGCCGCAGATGCCGTCGATCCCGATCTCATCCCAGCACCTTTTCGCACCGCTGCGGAAGGCGCGATCTATGAAGACTCTCCTGCCGTCCTTGCGGTCACGAAAAACCTGGCTGGGCGGCTCAGCGCACAGGGTGGTGCCGCGTTGTTTATCGATTACGGACATACCGTCGGCGGCTTGGGCGAGACGCTGCAGGCGGTCAGTCGGCACGGCTACGCTGATCCGCTTGCAGAGCCAGGTGACGTTGACCTGACCGCGCATGTGGATTTCGCGGCGCTTGTGGCCTGCGCACGCGATGCCGGGGCCGCAGTTTGGGGCCCGTTGACCCAGGCCGCGCTCTTGCAGCGATTGGGGATTGATGAGCGCGCAGCCACCTTGGCCGCAGCCATCGGCACTGAACGCGCGGGCGAGATTTCAACGCAGCATCGACGACTGACTGCCGTCGATGCTATGGGGCACCTATTTAAAGCGCTCGCGATTACGCACCCGGCCCAGCCCGCCCCGCCCTCGTTCGAGACGGCGATCCCAATGCGTGATCGCTGACGGTTAATGTTCTTGCGTTTGGCCCTTTGAACAACTGCTGATGCCGAACGGCGCATAGGCCGGGCACCAACGGATCGCCGAGGTAATGAGAGGAATAAGGCCGACCCAGCCCCACACCGCGAGCGGGTGCGGGCTGAACAGCGCAACTAAAATCAGTCCGACGCCGACAATAAACCTAAGCGCACGATCAACGCCGCCAACATTGGGTTTCATGGTAGCCTCCTATTATATTCAATATTGTGAATATAATAGGTCGCGAAAACCCCGTCGGCGTTGATCTGGATCAATACCTGATTATTGCGCGAACTCGATACGATCGAACAGCGCATCTAAGGCGTCTTGGGCGCAGGCTTCGTCAATGTCGCCACCGGGTGCGCCACTGACACCGACAGCGCCGATGCGCGATCCGCCCACGGAAATCGGCAGACCGCCATCCATCATCATGATGCTGTCTAAGTGCATCAGATTGGCGGCAAGGTCGGGGCGGCTGGCGCGCAACTCACGGGTCGGGATGCCTGCCATTAATGCGCCGCGTGCTTTGCCTGCGGCGATTTCCATGGTTTGAATAGCCGCGTATTCACTGCGGAGCACGGCCATGATCTGCCCGGACCGGTCGGTTACGACGGCGGTGATCGAATAGCCTTTGTCGGTGCATGCTTTGACGGTCTCGTTCGCAATATCGCGGGCCAAGTCTGTACCGATGGTTTTTACGTCCAAAACATCGGCGGCTTGTGCCGAAGGTGCGCCGAGTATGACCGTCAAACATACGCCCACAGCGGCCATGTAAAGTCGTTTGAAAAGATGTCTCCCGTTACGCATGTGCGTTCTCCCTTTGGGTTTGGTTTTGATTTTTGGACCGGTTCCACGGCATCCACAATAGGGCGTTCGCCAACATACAGGTGCCGGTGAGCCCAGACATCAACAAGCCGGCGCCAATCAATGCGTCGGCGATCACAAACATCGGCGATATGATAAAGCTTAATGCCGTCGAGATCAGCAAAAGGATGCCAACGGTGATCTGCACCTGGCGTTGGATGCCGAGCTTAGGCGCATTCCTGTTTGCGGCTTTAACCGGAAGCCCGGCGCTGCGCCAAGCGTTTAAGCCGCCGTCAATATAGGCAGTGTCCGTGAATCCGGCGGTTTCGATAGCCGGATGTGCGGCTTTGGTGCGCACGCCGCTCGAACAATAAAACACCACCTGACCGTCTTTGATCTGCGGCGTGCAGTCAGCGTCGATCAGCGCAGCGGGCAACAATACAGCGCCTGGGATATGTGCGTCGGTGAATTCTTTTTGCGACCGAATGTCGATCAATGTTGCACCGTCTTCGATCCGGCGTTGCGCATCTTCGGGAGAGAGGCGGTCCATCACGGTGTCCTCCATCTGAGTGTCCGACTAACATATTCTGGTTGTCGAATATGTAAAGGACGAAGCGCAGGATTTCACGCGAATATAGCAACACCGGGCTTTCATGGCGGCGCACTTTCACCGATAATTACGGATGATTAGCGCCGATACCCTTAAAGACTTAGCCGGCATTCGGCATGTGTTTTTTTCCCGCGACGGTGGCGTCAGTGACGGTATCTATGCGTCGCTGAACTGTGGCCCGGGGTCAAACGATGCACGTGATGCCGTGATCGACAACCGTGCCCGCGCGATGGCGGTCTTGGATGTTGAACCGGACGCTCTGGTGACCGTGCATCAAATTCATTCCCCGACGTGTGTCCAGGTTGAAACCTCTTGGGCGTTGGCTGAGGCCCCGAAGGCCGATGCCATGGTAACGTCTCAGCCAGGCATTGCGCTCGGTATCCTGACCGCAGATTGCGCGCCGGTGCTGTTTGCCGATGCCGACGCCGGCGTGATCGGGGCTGCGCATGCGGGGTGGAAAGGGGCACTCGGCGGTGTGCTGGAATCGACGTTAGAAACAATGACGGACGAGGGTGCCAGACTCGGGCGCATTGCTTGTGCTGTGGGGCCATGTATTGCCCAGTCGTCCTATGAAGTCGGGGCTGAATTCCGTACTGCATTTATGGAAGCCAGCATCGCCAATGTACGGTTTTTTCAAAACGGTGCACAGGGCGGAAAGTTTCAATTCGATCTCGGGGGCTACGTCGCGGAACGACTGCGGAGCGCGGGTGTCGGCTCGGTTGAGGTTTTGGGTCTTGATACTTATGCCGATGCGGATCGGTTTTTCAGTTATCGCCGCTCCACCCACAAGGGTGAGCCCGACTACGGGCGGCTACTTTCAACCATCATGTTGAGCAAGGACACATTCGCTTAATGGCCCTTCATTTTTCAACGCAAGAACTCGCGGATCGCCGCCGTCGCACCTGTGCTGCGATGCAGTCGGACGGTTTGGACGGCCTGCTGATCTTCCGCCAAGAAACCATGTTCTATCTGACCGGCTATGACACGTTCGGGTATGTGTTCTTCCAATGTCTATATCTGGGCGCTGATGGGACCATGACGCTGCTGACCCGTGCGCCCGATTTGCGCCAAGCGCAAAACACCTCAGTCATCGAAGACATCCGGGTCTGGGTCGATCATCCGGACGCCAGTCCAGCGTCCGAGCTTCGGGATATCTTGGTCGGGCATGACTGCAATGGGCGAAAGCTCGGCGTTGAATATGAATCTTATGGTCTGACCGCTAGCAACGGAAAACGTCTGGACGCGGCTCTTGAGGGGTTCTGCACGTTGGTCGATGCGTCTGATTTGGTGACTCGGTTGCGCGTCGTCAAAAGCGCGGCTGAAATCGATTATGTGCGCCGCGCGGCAGAGCTTGCCGACGATGCGTGGGATGCGGCCGCTGCCGTTGCTGCCCCTGGCGTTTCCGAAGGTGACGTGTTGGCTGCAATGCACAGCGCCATATACAAAGGCGGCGGCGATTCGCCCGGCAACCCGTTCATCATCGGCTCGGGCGGTGATGCATTGCTGTGTCGTACTAAGACCGGTCGGCGCACCCTAGAGGCCAACGATCAGCTGAATTTGGAATGGGCCGGGACGTATCGGCACTATCACGCGGCGATGTTCCGGACCATGGTGTTTGGCGACCTGCCGGCGCGGCAAAAACAGATGTTCGATGTTGCCCGTGATGCGCTGCTGGCCGTCGAAGCGGCGCTCACGCCCGGTAACATCGTCGGCGATGCTTTTAAGGCGCATGCGGATGTTATCGATGATGCGGGTATGCAGGCGCATCGCTTGAACGCGTGTGGCTATAGCCTCGGTACCACGTTCGCGCCGAATTGGATGGATTGGCCGATGATTTACGCCGACAACCCGGTCATCGTTGAGTCCGGTATGATATATTTTTGCCATATGATTATTTTTGACAGTGATCAGCAGTTGGCGATGTGTTTAGGCGAGACCGTGCTGACCACCGACGGCGCGCCTGAACGGCTATCGCGGTTGCCGCTTGAACTGCCACACATCCCCTGAATGAATTCCCTGACCATAGGTCTGAAAATGCCGCATATGCTGTTCTTTTTAATTTTTATCATGTTGGGGTTACTGGCGACATGCGTGGTTGGGCTCGGCACCGCGTGAGGGCGCTTGCGGCCGGTCTTGTGCTTTTGCTGCTGCTGAGTGCGTGTGGCCCGCTACCGCGCCCGTTCGGTCGCGATGAGACCGACGCGCCAAATCCGCTTGCCGATAATTTGTTCCGCGAAGGGGTCGAGGTCGAGCCGCTGACCGGCACCACGCGGCCGATGGGGCAGCTTTTGGCCGAAGCCGTGGCGAATAACCTGGAACGCGAACACGAAATTCCGGCGGCAACCGCGCTTAACCAGAGCCGATTCATCCTGACCGGGCACGTACATATCAACGAGAACGATCCAACAGCGCGCACCCTGGTCAGCATCGGCTGGCAACTGGACGAGCGCGGCGGCGAGACCGTGGATGCGTTCGTCCAAGATATCCCGGCAACCCGTTTGGAATGGGATTACGGTTCGCCAACGATTTTGGAACGCGTGGGTCTGACCACCGGCACCCGTGTGGCGCGGATGATTTTTGGGGATAGCGACGATGTTCGTACCCGGGATCGATTGCTGGGGCGGCGCGGGATTTTCGTGCGTGAAGTGACGGGGGCGCCGGGTGATGGCAATACGGCGCTCAGACGCGCGATGACGGTGGCGCTGTCGGGGCATGGGCTGCGTCTAACCGATGATCTTGAAAAGGCAGTGTTCAATGTCGGTGCGAATGTCAGCATCGACGCGCCTGACGACGACATGCAGGCGGTCCGCATTATCTGGACGGTGAATGGAGTCGACGACGAAAGACTGGGTACGGCAGATCAAGCCAACGCGGTTCCTGCCGGTAGCTTGGATGGCCGTTGGGGGCAGACAGCGGCGTTCGTGGCCGCGGCCGCCACGGCCGGAATCGTCGGTATCATCGAAAAACATGACCCGTCAAAGCTGCGCGCGCCGAATTTGGGCGGCGGGCCGTCGTCGGCGCAACCCCCTGCGCCACCGCGCCGAAAGCTCCGGCAAATCCCGGGGCGCGCGCCACCGCCGCCCAGTTAATTGCGTGCCGATTGCGTGTTTGGTGGCTTTCGTGTGTCGTTTTTACTGAAAACGTCTCGGCGGACTGGTAGATTCCAAAGGTGGCGAACGATCTTTCATTTTACGGGCCTTGGCGACGCCTGTTGAGTCCTGCACGTGTGCGGGCAATCGGCTTGTGTCTGGCGCTCAGCTTGGCGTTAATGATATCAGCGTGTGCTCAAAATGCAGCCCCAATCGGTGCCGGCGCACCGCCCGCTGCGAATCGCGGTGCACAAAGCGGCGAAGCAGCAATGGCCCAGGTGGTGTTTGTCGTACCTTTGGAAGGTGCACCATCTCAAACGGCACTGATCTTGGCGGATGCGATCGCCGCCGAGCTTCGCGATCATCAGCGCCCGGCGATATTATCGTTTGAACCCAATCAGGCCGGCGCGTCCGTGGTCGGCAGCGTGATCTCTACAGAGCCCCGGGGTGCGGTGACGTGGCTGACCATCGAATGGGCGATTCGCGCGCCCTATGGCACCCACGTCGCGACCTACAGCCAGCAAGTGGTGATCGACAATCGGTTGTGGCAGACCGGTGCGCCCGAAGCGATCAACCTGTTGGTCGCCGATGCGGCACCCCGCGTCGTTAATATGGTGGAAGCCCAGGTCAGCCCGCCGATGGATCTGACCATGACCCATAGTGATACCCGGCCTTCGCCTACGCCGATGGGGGTAATGCCGGAAACCCAAAAGGCCGTTAATCAGCAGCCGTCCATGCCGTTGGCCCGGATCTCCGAGCGTACCAACGGCAATGTGGTCGGCCTTGAGAGCACAATGACCGAAGCCGAAGCCCCAAGCGATGTCATGCCACCGACAGTCTCCGACGCGGCACAGCAGACGGATGCGAAAATTCCGCCACCTAATGAGTTGCCGTCTTTGCTGACGCTGCCCCCCGAAGGCGACACGAATGCGTCTGGGATGCAACCTGCCGGCCCGCCGAGGCCGCTGACCCGCCCAGCGATCCGCGGGGATGGTATTGTGGTCGCACCACCGCCCGGCGGTACCGCGCCTGCAACTGTCGAAGATAAAGACGAGGGCCTGCTCGCGGGTCTTGCGCCGAATATGGATGCAGATGCGCGCCGCCCGGGTGATGCCAGGCCTGCCGGGCCGGGTGGCGCAGCATTTGCGCAGGTCCGCTGGGGGCAGCCGTCGTTTTTGATCAAGCCCGTGGTCGGTGCGCCGGGCAACGGCAACGAAGCGCTGACGGCCGGCTTGAAATCGGCATTGCGCGCTCGCGACGTGACGATTTCCGAAGACCCCCGCCAAGCCGGGTTCGTCATTCGGGGCACGGTGGATATGGGTGATCCCGTGAACGGGCGGCAATATGTGCGGATTTTATGGAACGTCGGCACTGTGACCGGCGATGAGGTCGGCAATGCAGTGCAGGAAAATATCATCATTGCGGGCAGTTTGGACGGAGAATGGGGCCACGTTGCCGAAGCCGTGTCGTTGGCGGCGGTACGTGGCATTCAGGACCTGTTTGGGGATGCCGACACCAGCCTGCGAGAACGCGAACAATTGCCCGATTTCCCAGACGTTGACCTGCCCACCATCCCCGGACGCGCCCCACCACCGCCAAGCAACTACTAATCAGGCTCATTTTGCGGTAATTCCCGAAAAACCGCCGTTTTATATTCGTGCCATCAAAGCGTTTACAGGGGGGGAACAGGTTGATATGTTCCGCGCGCTTTTGGGGCCCGGAAATTTTACATGAAAATCATCGCCTGCAACTCGAACCGTCCACTTGCGGAGGCCATTTCGGCCTACGTCAACCTGCCGCTGACGAAAGCCAGCGTGCGGCGTTTTTCGGATATGGAAGTTTTCGTCGAGATCGAGGAAAACATGCGCGGTGAAGATGTGTTCATCGTGCAGTCGACGTCCTATCCGGCGAATGACAACCTGATGGAATTGCTGGTGACGCTGGATGCGCTCCGTCGCGCATCTGCACGGCGGACCACGGCGGTAATCCCGTACTTTGGCTATGCCCGTCAAGACCGTAAATCGGGTCCGCGTACGCCGATTTCTGCTAAATTGGTTGCCAACCTGATCACCGAAGCCGGCGCCGACCGGGTTTTGACGATGGATCTGCACGCCGGTCAAATCCAAGGCTTTTTCGATATCCCGACCGACAACCTCTATGCCGAGACGGTGTTGGCCAAAGACATTGAAGATTCCATGAACGGCGATACCGGTGATTTGGTCATCGTTTCGCCGGACGTCGGCGGTGTTGTACGGGCACGCGCATTCGCGAAGCGCTTGGGCGCCGAGCTTGCGATCATCGACAAACGCCGCGAGCGCGCGGGCGTGTCGGAAGTTATGAACATCATCGGTGACGTTGAAAAACGCCACTGCATCTTGGTCGACGATATCGTCGATAGTGCCGGCACGTTGTGTAACGCCGCCGTTGCCTTGATGCAGCAGGGCGCAGAATCGGTTTCCGCTTATGTGACGCACGGTGTGTTGTCGGGGGGTGCCGTGGCACGGGTGACGTCGTCGCCGATGCAGCATCTTGTGATCACCGACAGTATCCAAGCGACCGAAGCCGTACGTGTTGCACAGAATATTAGACAATTGACCGTCGCGCCGCTGATTGGCGAGGCGATGCAGCGAATAAGCCACGAAAGTTCAGTTTCGTCGCTGTTCGATTAAACACAGAATTCCGACCCGGCGGTTCGGGTCGGTTCCCGCAGACGGACACCCCTGGAGGCCGTCTGCAACCATGTTGTACAAGGAGTTAAAGACATGGCTACTGCTCATCCACTAAATGCGGAGCTTCGCGATCGGGCCGGCAAGGGGGCCGCTCGTGCTGTACGCCGCGCCGGACGTGTTCCGGGTGTTATCTATGGCAACAAGCAAGAGCCAGTATTGATTTCCGTCAACCCTGTCGACTTGATGAAGGAAATCCAAAAGCCGGGCTTCTTCTCGCACGTTTACGAAGTGCAAGTCGGGTCCGACTCCTACAAGGTGCTGGCGCGTGACCTGCAGGTCCATCCGGTCAACGATATGCCGGTGCATGTCGACTTCATGCGGTTCAGCGCGAAAACGCGTCTCGCCGTCGAAGTGGGTGTGGAATTCATCAACGAAGAGACATGCCCGGGCCTCAAAGAAGGCGGCGTACTCAACGTGGTGCGTCACGAGGTCGAGTTGCGTTGTTCGCCGGACAGCATTCCGGAGAGCTTGATCGCCGACTTGGCTGGTCTGGAGATCGGCGACTCGGTGCACATCAGCAACATTACACTGCCTGAGAACGTTGAACTCACGATCACGGATCGTGACTTTACCATTGCGACGATTGCCGCACCGACTGTCTACACCGAAGCCGAAGAAGGCGATGAGGAAGAGGCAGAAGAGGGCGCAGAAGCTGCTGAAGGTGGTGATGACGCTGAAGATGGCGGCGATGACGAGGAAAAGTCCGAGGAGTAATCCTCAGGACGGATATTCCTTATGTTTCTTGTCGTCGGTCTCGGAAACCCCGGCCCGACTTATGCCGGCAACCGACACAACATCGGCTTCATGGCGGTGGACGAAATCGTCCGCCGCCATGGCCTTTCGCCCTGGCGCACAAAGTTCCAGGGCGAGATCGCCGATTCTGTGGTCGACGGCAGGAAAGCACTTATCCTCAAACCGATGACATACATGAACGAATCCGGACGCTCGGTGTTGGCGGCGGCGACGTTTTATAAAATTCCGCCGAAAGACATCATCGTTTTCCACGATGAAATCGATTTGGCGCCGGGCAAGCTGCGCGTAAAACGGGGTGGCGGCCATGCCGGGCACAACGGTTTACGCTCGATCCATGCAAGCCTCGGGGCAGACTATGCGCGGGTGCGCATGGGTGTCGGTCATCCGGGCGATAAGGCCGAAGTAAAAAACTATGTTCTGAAGGACTTTGCCAAAGTCGACCGCGATTGGCTGGATCCGATGGTTGACGGTTGTGCGGAATTCTTGGGCGATGTCTTGGACGGCGATGATTCGTCATTCATGAGCAAAGTCGCGCACCGTATCAGCCCGAACAGACCAAATGCACCAAAACCCGCCACCAACAACGACGATAACGAAAAGGCATAAATTATGGGATTCAATTGCGGGATCGTTGGCCTGCCGAACGTCGGCAAATCGACGCTTTTTAATGCGCTGACGCAAACCGCGCAGGCGGAAGCAGCGAACTTTCCGTTTTGCACGATTGAGCCGAACACCGGTCGCGTGACCGTTCCCGATCCTAGGCTTGATGCCATTGCCGCCATCACCAAGCCGCAAAAGGTCGTCCCCACCAGTTTGGAATTTGTTGATATTGCTGGTCTTGTGCGTGGTGCCTCCAAGGGCGAAGGCCTCGGCAACCAGTTCTTGGCGAACATCCGCGAGGTGGATGCGATCTGTCATGTGTTGCGCTGCTTCGAAGATGAAAACGTGACCCACGTCGAAGGCAAGATTGATCCCATCGCCGATGCAGAAACGGTTGAAACCGAATTGATGCTGGCCGACATGGAAAGCCTGGAAAAGCGCGAGATTCCGCTGATGAAACGGATTCGTGGCGGCGACAAAGACGCGACGAAGGAATTGGATATCTGCAATCGTGCGCTGGCCTTGCTGCGCGACGGCAAGCCGGCCCGCGTGCTGGAACTCGCAGACGACGAGAAACGCGCATTCAAAATGCTGCAACTGCTGACCGGTAAACCGGTGCTGTATATTTGTAACGTCGAAGAAGACATGGCCGCCGAAGGCAACAGCCAATCCGCGCGCGTGTTTGAGAAAGCCGCTGCCGAGGGCGCCGAGGCCGTGGTGATCTCGGCCAAGATCGAAGAAGAAATCGCCCAGTTGAGTTCGGCTGAAGAAAAGGCTGAGTTCTTGGAAACACTGGGTCTCGAAGAAACCGGCCTCGCCCGGGTTATTCGCGCCGGCTACAAACTGTTGTCGTTGATCACGTTCTTCACTCAAGGTCCTAAAGAGGTCCGCGCCTGGACCGTGCACGGCGGCGCTAAAGCACCCGACGCGGCGGGTGCCATTCATACCGATTTCCAGCGTGGCTTTATCCGGGCCGAAACCATCGCCTATGATGATTTTATTTCATTGGGCGGTGAGCAGGCCTGCAAAGACGCTGGCAAGGTGCGCCAAGAGGGTAAGGAATACCTCGTCCATGACGGTGATCTGATGCTGTTTAAGTTCAACGTTTAGGCGTCTCGAAGGCTCAACGTCCGCATCAAAGGAGCGCCCCATGCATTGGCTCTTTATGATCGCCGCCATCTGTTTTGAAGTGGTCGGTACCATCTCGTTGAAATTGTCGATGGGGTTCACCAAGCCGGTGTTTGTCATCATCACCGTGCTTGGTTATCTGGTAAGCTTGGGTTTACTTGGTCTCGCCCTCAAGGGTATCCCTGTGTCAGCCGCCTATGCAGTGTGGTCCGGGCTCGGTACAGCACTGGTCGCAGTGATAGGAATCGCGGCACTGGGTGAGCCGGCCAGCGCGCTCAGGTTTGCCTGCATCGCGCTGATCATCACCGGCGTCGTCGGACTATACCTGGTCGACCGCGCGGTTTAAGCGCCCGTCCAATGCAGGGTGATTGCGGCGATGGCGACGTAGCGGATCAACTTACCGATGGTGACGAAAATCACGAACGGCACGATGTGGCAGCGCAGCACGCCGGCGACCACAGTCAGCGGGTCGCCGATAATCGGCGCCCATGCCAGCAACAGTGACCAGTATCCAAATCGCTGATACCAGCCGATGGCACGGTCGTAATGCGCTTCCGACACCGGAAACCATTTTTTGTGACGGAGCTCGGAAAAGTACCGACCGAGCACCCAGTTCAACATTGCCCCTAACACGTTGCCCGCCGTTGCCGTCGCCACCAACGCCCACACTTGGTCGGCGCGCTCAATCAACAAGCCTGCCAGCACGGCTTCAGAGACCACGGGCAGCATCGTGGCGGCCAAAAACGCACTCGTAAACAGGCCGCCATAAACGGTAAATATCGTCGACATATCTTCCATTTACGGTCTCTTCGACATTGTCGGTGGATGGCTCGGGCGGGTTGCGACATATAGGCCGGCAGGCAGCATGACGGTGGCCAGCGCCACTGGCAGTTGCCAGTCTTCGGCAACCCAGATCGCGACGTATAGAAAACTCAGTGTCATCACCAATACGGCAAATACTTTGGCACGCACCCCGATGACCCGATGTTGATGCCAGTCTCGAACGGGGCCGCCGAAGCTCGAGTGATACCAAAGCCATGCCTGAAATCGAGTCGAGCTTTTTGAAAATGCCCAAAGCGCTGCGATTAAAAATACCGTCGTCGGCAATACCGGCACGAACACGCCAATGATCCCGATGCCGACCAACACCAGACCGAGCCCACACAAAAACCAGCGTAGCCACTTTGGTGCCGGTGCGATGGGCGGTGGTGGGGCAATCTCGAATGGGGCGTGGGTGTCGTCGGCTTTGATCGGCTGCATGGGATAGAGCATACTCGGGCCAAATCGATAACGCGAGACACGGAACAGTTTCTTTTGATGACGTCACATCCCATCCCTGCACACCTGCCATTCGGCGCCAAGATCGATGACGATGGTATCTGGGCGCAATTGTTGACTCGGGTGCCGGGCGCGCCGACTCGTCGCCCAGCGTTGTTCTTGGATCGGGACGGTGTGTTGGTCGAAGAAGTGCACTATTTGCACAAAGTATCCGATATGCGCGTGATGCCGGGTGCGGTAGATGCCATACGTGCGGCGAATGCGCGTGGTGTGCCGGTGGTCGTCGTCACCAATCAAGCCGGTATTGGGCGCGGCACCTATGGCTGGGCCGAATTTATCGATGTGCAAGACGCAATGTTGGACGCGCTCGCTGATGCCGGTGGGTTCGTCAACGCAGTCTTCGCCTGCCCGCATCACGCGGACGGCGTTGCCCCTTATAACGTGCCGGATCATCCGGGCCGTAAACCCAATCCGGGTATGTTGTTGGCCGCGGCTGAAATAATGCCGATAGACCTTTCTGGTTCATGGATCATCGGCGACCGTGCCGGCGACATCGCGGCGGCAAAGCGCGCCGGCTGCGCGGGCGCCGTCCATGTTGCCTGTGGACACGGCAGCGACGCCGGAGAGCGCATGAAAGCCCAATCCTATGCGGGCGCTGCGTTCACCGTGTTGGCTGCAGGCACGATCATGGATGCCTACTCGCAAATTCCCCTTTTGACCACGCCGACTTCGGAGCCCGCCACATGACTCAGACCGCTGATATCAAAATCATCAACGCGCATATGATCGACGGGACCGGCGCGCCGATGGTGATGGGCGACATTGCCCTCAAGGACGGACGTATTACGGCGCTCGGTAATGTGAACGAGGTCATCGCCGAGCATATGATCGATGCCGCTGGCCTGATGGTGACGCCGGGCTTTATCGATTGCCACACCCACGATGACCGGGCGTTGCTGGACGACCCTGATATGCACTGCAAGATCAGCCAAGGCGTGACCACGGTGGTGGGCGGCAACTGCGGCGTCAGCTTGGCGCCGTTCGTGCCTGCGGACGATTGGGAAATGCCGGTGCCGATGGCGTTGCTGGGGCGTAAGGATCAGTATCGGTTCCCTGAATTTTCTGACTACGTGCGCGCGTTCGAGAACGCAACGCCGGCGCTGAACGGCGCGATGCTGTGCGGCCACAATACGCTCCGTGCCGAAGCCATGCAGGGTGATGTGTCCAGGCCCGCCGACGAAAATGAATTGGCGCGCATGCGGGCGCGGCTAAGCGATGCGCTGGATGCCGGCGCGATCGGCGTCAGTTCGGGCCTGATGTATCCGGCAGGTTTCGAAGCGCCGACGTCCGAGGTCGCGGCAATGGCCGAAGTGGCGGGCGCCAAGGGCGGCTTGTATGCGACGCACCTGCGTAACGAAGCCGACAAGTTGGTGCAGTCCATTGAAGAAGCCGCCGAGATCGGTCGTGCCGGTGCGCTGCCCGTCGTGCTGTCGCATCACAAGGTGACAGGCCGCTCGAACTGGGGCGGCACCAAGGTATCGTTGCGCCGCATCGAACAATTGGCCGAAGGGCAGACCATCCACTTCGACGTCTACCCCTACATCGCCAGCGCGACGGCCTTGATGGCCGGGCGGATCGGTGAGGCGGAAAAAGTGTTGATTGTGGCGTCCGACAAACACCCGAAAACGGCGGGATGGTATTTGCACGACATCGCCGAAGAATGGGGGATGACGCAGGTCGAGGCTGCAGAAGAACTCATGCCCGCGCAGGCGATCTATTTTGCGATGCACGAAGACGACGTGCGCCGCGTCCTGCAGCATCCGCGTGCGATGATCGGCTCTGACGGCATTCCCGGCACCGACGCACCGCACCCACGATTGTGGGGCTCGTTTCCGCGCGTGCTCGGCTACTACAGCCGCGATGAACATCTGTTTTCGTTGGAGACCGCCGTGCATAAGATGACTGGCCTGACGGCGCAGGTATTCGGTTTTAAGGATCGCGGTGTGTTGGCGGTCGGCGCCATCGCCGATATCACCATGTTCGATGCCACAACGGTGCTCGACCGCGCCACATTTGAAGAACCGACGACACCTGCCGACGGCATCCGCCATGTCATCGTCGGCGGCGATATCGTGCTTGAAGACGGCCGCCGCACACCGGCCCGACCCGGACGCATGGTGCGTCGTTCTGCTGCCTAATCTAGGGTTTCCATTAGGCGCACCATCAGACGGCAGCGTTCGACCAAGCTGGAATAATAGATGTACTCGTCGTTGGAGTGCGCGCCGTGGCCATCGGCGCCGAGTCCGTCCAGGGTTGGGATGCCGAGCGCGCCGGTGAAATTGCCGTCCGACCCGCCGCCTGTTTTCAGATCTTGCAGATCAAAGCCGATTTCGGCGGCCAGACTTTTGGCATGGTTGAACAGTTTTTCGATGCCCTCGAACTTTTCATAAGGCGGGCGATCGACGCCGCCGGTAACCGTGATCGTGCACGCTTCGTCATCCGCTTTGAGGCCTTCGACATATGCCATCACTTCGGCAGCCGCGTCCATGTCGGGGATGCGGATATCAACGCTGATCTGGCAGTCTTCGGGCACGACATTGGTCAACGTGCCGCCGGAAATAATACCGACCGAGCAGGTCTGGCTTTTATCGTAATCGGTCAGCGCTTCGAGTTTAATAATAATTTTCGCCATTTCATGAATCGCCGAATGACCGTCCATATGGCGCACACCCGCATGTGCAGGCACACCTTTGACGTTGATTTCGTATTGTAGGCGCCCGTTTCGGGCGGTGACGATCTTGCCGCCTTCGCGGGCCGGTTCGGTGACCAGGACATACTTATGCTTTTTGCCTTCTTCGGCGATCATTGCTTTCGAGGTCGGTGAGCCGATTTCTTCTTCGGGGATGAACATGAAGGTGACCGGCAGCGGCGTCTCACGACCTTCACGAATCAGATGACGCATGGCGTGCAGCGCGATGTAGGCGCCGGCTTTCATATCATAGATGCCGGGCCCATAGACCTTGTCACCCTCACGCCGGATCGGGTTTTTCGTGTCTTTGATGCCGATCGGATGCACGGTGTCCAAGTGCGATAAGACTAATATTCCAGGTGTATCGCCATCTTGGCCTTTGTGACCCCACGGCGTGCGACAGCGAAGAATATCACCGAACCCGTCGACGCCCGGCGTGCGCTCGATATTTAAGCCCAGCGTTTCGGCTTCGTTTTTCACTCGGTCGACCATGCGGTTGACCGCGACACCGTCGTGGCTCGGGCTCTCGATATCGACCCATTCGATGATTCCTTTCAGGATTTCGTCGGCGTCGAGGGCGGGAAGATTGGGCGCGGGATTGTTCATGATATGCTCCGGGATGCGTTTAGAATACCAATCAGGTTAAACTCCTTGCGGCTCCGGTCAAGGCGATGAGAATGTTAAAAAAGGGAGCATCCAACATGCCATTATTTGAAGGTCTAACCTTGCGTCAAGCGGCCAAAGCGGATGTGGACGCCATTGTCGCCCTGCTCGCCGACGATCCTTTGGGTCAGTCCCGTGAACGACCGGGCGACCCGCTTTACCTAGATGCATTTCAGGCGCTCGAGGGTGATCCCAACAATGAACTTTGGGTGTTGGACGCAGGCAACGGCAAAATTGCCGGCGTGCTGCAGCTGACGTTTATTCCAGGCCTTAGCCGCCTAGGCGCCTTGCGCGCGATGATTGAAAGTGTGCGTGTCGGCGATGCCTGGCAAGGTAAGGGCGTCGGGCGCTGGCTGTTCGAACAGATGATCGCGCGTGCCCGCGAACGCGGCGCGGTGCTGGTGCAACTGACTTCGGACAAAGCGCGACCAGATGCGCTCCGATTTTATGAAAGCCTCGGGTTCGTGGCCTCGCATGAAGGTTTTAAGCTAAAGCTCGACTAGGCTCCCCTCAGCAGGTTTTTCCGCAGCATCCGCCCGCGTGAGACCTCTTCAAAGCCTTCTCGGGTATAGAACGCGAACGCACCTTCGCGGTGTTGGCTGGTGTGCAGTGAGATCGAGGATAGGCCGCGTGCCTGTGCCCAAGATTCAGCAGCTTGCATCAACGCGCGACCGATACCGGTGCGCTGCTTGGCTTCGCTGACGACCAAAGATTGCACATACGCTTCAAGCGGTTTTTCCAGAGCTGCGCGTTGGTAAACGTGCAGGATGCCCAAAACCTCGCCGTCTATGCGACCGGTAAACACGGCGTGGTCGTCGTAAGCGCAGACGGCTTGGAAACGTTTTGCGAGTTCGGCGATCTCGATTTCGTAACCAAGATCGCGCATCAACCGTTGCGTGTCACCCAGGTCCGCCTCGGATAGCAGAGAGATTTCAATCGTCATCGATGGTTCAGAGGCCAAGCGCCATGCCGTCGCGACCGGGGTCCGCGCCGCCGTCCAGGCCATCGTCGGTGATACGAATCGCGTGCACACCGGCGAAGTGGTAACTGACCGCATAGCGGCGGATTTGATAGCCCTCCGCCTCAAGCGCCGCTTGGGTGCGCCGGGGAATACGGTTGACGATTTCGATGAGGTCGCTGGTTGCCGAGAATCGCGGCGCGGAGACGGCTTGCTGCGCATCCATGCCGAAATCAAGCGCGTTCAAAATGCCCTGCAACACGCCCATGGCGATATAAGTGCCGCCGGGTGCGCCGATCAACAGCACCGGCTTATCGTTTTTGAAAACCATCGTCGGCGCCATCGAGGTAAAGCGCGCTTTGCCCGGTGCCAGCGAGCCGGTCATGCCGGGCCTGGGATCGAAAACGCCCATACAGCCGTTGTAAACGAAGCCGAGACCTTCCGTGACGACGCCGGACGGCATGCCTAGCGAATGCGTCAGCGAAACGCAGTTGCCGTCGTTATCAATGCTGCACACATGCGTGGTTTCTTTTTGATCTGTACCCTTTTGCAGGCGCGGCACATGGGTTTTCTCACCAGACTTGATCCGATCTGCGAGCGTCTTGGCATAGTCTTTTGATAGCAAATGATCTAACGGGACATCGACGAAGCGGGGGTCGCCGACGGACGTATCCTTATCGACGGTGGCAATTTTCATCGCTTCAGCGACGGTGCGGATGTAGTCGGGGCTGTTATGGCCCATTGCCTTCAGGTCAAAGTTTTCGAGGATGTTCAGCATTTGCAGAACCATCACGCCGCCGCCGGGCGGCGGGTTGGAGGCGACGCGGTAGCCGCGATACTCCGTCCACAACAGATCGGTGTTTTCAGGGCCGGCGTTCTTCAGGTCTTGTGCCGAGATATGGCCGCCGTTGGCCTCCATATCGGCAACGATCTTTGCTGCGATCTCACCTTCGTAGAAATCGTCGGCGCCGACGTCGGCGATGCGTCGATAGGTCGCGGCCAAGTCCGGGTTTTTCAGCAGCGCGCCCATTTTGATTTTCGATCCGTCGGCGTTCAGATAAATCTTTGCCGTCGCCGGAGAGCCGCGCAGATATTCGTAATGATCAACACGCCCGCCGGGCTCGTGTTGATCCCAGAAATAGCGCACATGCGGGCGCACTTGCCAGCCTTGTTCCAAATGTTGGATGGCGGGCTGAATGGCTTCGGCCAAGCTTTTCGTGCCCCAAGTCTTAAGTGCCGTGTCATAGGCGCGTAGGCTTTCAGGCGTCGCAATCGCTTCGTAGCCAACCTCGTTGACGCGGCCTTTGAGGATAAAGCCGAACCCATCTTCACACTCGGCAACGAGCTTGTCGGCCCACATGTCCGGTGTCACCGAGGCCGGCGCACGGGCATGAAAATCCAAGCACTGGTGCACGCCGATCTTCGGCATATACACATGCATTGAGCCGAACCCGGCGATCCCTGACATAAATGGGTCGACGGCGGTTTGTGTCAGTGCGGTGGCAATCGCAGCATCAACGGCGTTGCCGCCGGCACGCAGCATCTCGACACCGGCTTCGACGGCTTCCGGCTGCGGCGCCGTGACCATGCCCTGTTTCATAGGGGTCACTCGGCGTAGCCGGGGTCGATTTTGTCCAGCATGCGCTTCAGCGCTTCCCACTGCACAGCGGCATTACCACCGGATGAATAAGATTCGGCAAACTGTTGTGCCGTGTGCTCGCAGACTCCGGGCGATGGGAACACAAGCTCGGCCCCGCCGGACTGTGCTTTAAGCTGCAATTCGCATGAATCGTTGAGGCGCTTGTGCAGGATGAATGCGTGCGCAACGCTTTCGCCGACCGTCATCAGGCCGTGGTTGGTGAGGATCATGGCATTTAGATCGCCAAGATCGGCGGCCAGACGCTCGCGCTCGTCCAGATTATCGGCGATACCTTCGAAAGCGTGGTATGCGACGCGATTATAAAAACACATCGATTTTTGATTGAGCATCAACAAGCCCTGCTTTTGTGCAGAGACCGCCATGCCTTCCATGGTGTGCGTGTGCATCACGCACACCGCGTCTTCGCGGTTCATGTGGATTGCCGAATGGATGGTGTAACCGGCTTTGATATAGCCGAACGGGCTTTCCATGATCTTGTTGCCGTCGCAATCAATCTTGATCAGCGACGATGCGGTGATCTCTTCGAATTTCAGGCCAAACGGATTGATCAGAAAATGATGATCGGTGTTGGGGATGCGCGCCGAGTTATGGGTGAACAAAAGATCATCCCAGCCGTAGTGTGCGACCAACCGGTAACACGCCGCGAGATCGACTCGCATTTGCCATTCTTCTTCGGAAACCCGGTCACGGATAGACGGTAGTTCCAGGGCATGCACGTTGCTCATGTCATTTCCTCCCCATTTATTTGCCACTTTTACTTTTGCTAGCGTCTCGCATTGTCGGCTATTCTGCAAGTCTGTGCTGGAGGGGAACGACCAAATGACAACGAACATGGCTACTGACGGGTGGCAGACGCCACCCAAGGATTATGTTGCAGCAAAAGCGGCGCCGTATCAGGGCGAACGACTGAGTTCAGCGTATGTTGCCGTGCGAGACGGCGTGCGTCTGGCGGTAGATGTGCATCTGCCCGGCACGGCGGATGAAGGGAAAACCTATCCGGCGATTTGCATTTTTACCCCGTATTACCGGCGTTTTGCGTTACGTGAAGGGCATCGGGACGGTATGGATGCGTGCCCGACTGTGGCGTTCTATCGCGACAATTTCGTGCCTTGGGGCTATGCGGTGGTGTGCGTTGATGTGCGGGGATCGGGGGCAAGCTTTGGTTGCCGAGACGGTTTCCGTTCACCGGCTGAGCGCTTGGATCATCACGACATTGTGGATTGGGTGGCACAGCAGAATTGGTGTGACGGCAATATAGGCGCGACCGGAATTTCGTATCCTGGCGCCGCGTCTGACTTTTTGGCGACCACCAATCATCCCGCTGTTAAAGCCGTCGCACCGCTGTTTGCGGTGTGGGACACCTGGTCGAACCATCTTTATCCAGGCGGTGTGCTGCTGACCTGCGTGACACGCAATTATGGTCAGTTGTCCGACGCGCTGGATTTCGATCGTCGTGATCTGATCCCGGACTATGCGTATTTTAAGGACAATGATCTCGCCGGCCCGGCGCCTGTGGATGATGATACCGATGCCAGCCTTCTGGCAGCCGCAATTAAACAGCACGCGGCGAACTTCAATATGCAGGACTTTACGCAGCAGTTTCGCTATCGCGACGCCGCACTGAGCGACGATCCCGACTATACCAGCGCCAAGATCGCGCCGTATTATTATCACCAAGATAACCCTGAAACGGATCGTCACGTTGCGTATTATTCGGTGTCCGGATGGATGGACGGTGGCGGTTATTCGACGGGCACCATTCAGCGGCATTTGTGGCTGCAAAACCCCGAGAACCGTTTGATGTTGGGGCCGTGGGATCATGGGGCGCGGGGGCATTGCAGCCCGTGGCGGCCAAAGGACGCCGATGCGCAGCAGCCGATTGTCGCTGCAGAAGTGTTACGGTTTTTCGATAAGCATCTAAAGGGCATGGACAGCGGCTTGAACGCGGAAAAGCGTGTGCATTATTACACTATGGGCGCTGAAAAATGGCAGGCTGCCGATACGTGGCCACCGGCGCAACCGAACACACAACTCTATTTTGCCGACGGCGGTGGGTTGTCCGAGACGGCATCAGAAGAACCCGATGGCGAAGATGTCTATCAGGCCGATTACGATTGCCGCACCGGTTTTCACACACGCTATGATCGGCTGTATATTGCCAATGTTGAGACGTACTACGACGATTGGCACGGTCGTGATGCGCATATGCTGAATTACACCGGCGCGCCGCTGACCGCTGATGCCGAAATGAGCGGTCATCCGATCGTCACATTGCATTTTGCCAGTTCAGAAAAAGATGCCTGCTTTTTCGTCTATATTTCCGATATTACACCGGACGGGCGGTCGGTGTATGTGACCGAGGGTGTGTTCCGTGCGCTGCACCGCGCGCCCGGCGAGAATCCGTCGACAATTCCAACGACCGGGCCGGTGCACTCTTTCAATAAGGCGGATGCGCAGCACTTGGTGCCGGGCACGCCCGCTGAGGTCGCGTTCGAGTTGTTGCCGACGTCGTACCTTTTCAAAGCCGGGCATCGCATTCGGGTCTCGATTGCGGCAGCGGATAGCGACCATTTCACGCGAATTCCCGACGGACGTCCCCCTAGGCTGCAATTTTTCCGCCGTGCCGGGCGCGCTTCTGCGATCTGCCTGCCGATTGTTTCATAATGGTTGTGGGGCATTGAAATTTACCGTCCTCTCCCGACATAAAGATGTGAGGGGAAACTATGGCGAATGAAAACATGCCGGAAATTGATCCGGCCCTGCAACCGACGCCGGAAGACCTGAGCTTCGACCTCAAAGAAGCATTACGTGCCGTGCATTTGATCCGCACCCGTGCGCCTGCGGACGGTTTCACCGTTCAGTCTTTGGGGGAAGAGCGGACCGGCCATGCTGTGTTGATCGACGAGAGCGGGCTGTTGCTGACAATCGGCTATTTGATCGTCGAAGCAGAACAAGTGTGGGTCTGCGATGCGGACGGCGGCGCTACCGAAGGCTATGTGGTCGGCGCCGACACCGAAACCGGTTTGGGCTTGGTGCAGTTGATGGGCAAACCGAATGCGAAACCGCTCCCCATCGGTACCGCCAAAGATCTCAACTTGGGCGACCGGGCCATTGTCGCCGGTTTCGGTGGGTGTGCGCAGTCGATTGCTGTCGAAGTCGTCGGGCGGCGCGAGTTTGCCGGCTATTGGGAATATTTGATCGATGATGCGATCTTTACCTCGCCGCCGCATCCGTTTTGGGGCGGCTCAGCGCTGATCGGCTATGATGGCACGCTCAAAGGCATTGGTTCGTTGTTTGTGCAAGAAGGTGATGCGGACGATGAAGGGAATGCAGCCCGCGAAGGCAATATGATCGTGCCGATTGATCTGCTGGCCGACATGAAGGAAGCTTTTACTATGCATGGCGGTCGCCTGACTCCGCCTAGGCCATGGCTTGGGATGTTTTCCGCTGAGGCATCGGGGAAAGTCGTGGTTGCCGGTTTATGGTCCGGCGGCCCCGCCGACCATGCGGGGCTTGAGGCCGGTGACTTGGTGCTCGAAGTTGCGGGTCAACCTGTGACCTGCATGTCGGCGATGTACAAAATGATCTGGGGTTTGGGTAAGGCCGGCACCGCGGTGCCGCTGACGCTGTATCGTGACAAACGCATTATCGAACTTGAAGTCGAGAGTGCGGCGCGCGCGGACTTCTATAAAAAACCGGGGCTGCACTGAACGCGGATTTGCGGCTCGGCGATGTGGCGCTGCCGCTCGATCTGCCACTCAATTTACCTGGCGGCGATGTGCGGCTTTATTCTGATGCCGTCCCTGATGCAGATCATCTTTTTCAAAATTTGATGACCGAGGTGCCCTGGAAGCACGAACAAATTACACTGTTCGGCAAACTGCAAGCGATGCCGAGGCTCACATGTTGGATGGGCGACGCAACGTATACTTATTCCGGCCTGACCAATGTGCCTGCATCTTGGAGTGAGAGTGTCCAGCGTATCCGAGAAGTTGCCGAAAAACTCAGTGGCACCCATTTCAACGGCGTATTGCTGAACCTATATCGGGACGGTCGGGATTCCATGGGCTGGCATGCGGATGACGAGGCGGCACTGGGCTCAGCGCCGATCATCGCGTCGGTCAGTCTCGGCGCGACCCGCCGCTTTCGCTTTAAACCAAAACCGCATCACACGGCGCCGACGTTGGGCGTAGATCTCGCGCACGCCAGCGTTTTCGTGATGCGGGGGACGACCCAAGAAAACTGGCTACATGCCGTTCCGAAGTCGGCAAAGAAGCTTGCGCCTCGTATTAATCTGACGTTTCGAACAGTAACCTTTTGACGATTCAACCATTTTCGTTGAGGAAGTCTTCGGCGATCTCGGTGGCGAATTTTTGCAGGATGGGGACTGTGGCGACCGCTTGCTCGACGCTCATGCGTGCGGCGGGGGCATGCACGGCGAGGCCCGAGATCACTCGGTTGCCGTCGGCATGGATCGGCACCGCGACACTTAGAATGCCGTCGTGGAATTCCTCGTTGTTGATCGAATAGCCCCGATTGCGTGTTTCGGCGCAGTCGGTCTCAAGGGCGTCGATGTCGGTCAGGGTTTTGTCTGTGAAGCGGGTCAATTCGATTCTTTCCAACACCCGTTTGCGGGTGCGGCCTGGCAGGTGAGCCAAGAAAAGTTTGCCGAGGCCAGTGCAATGGATCGGCACGCGGCTGCCCGGTTGAAGCTCGGCGCGCAGCGGAAAATTGCTTTCGACCCGGTCAATGTACAAAACCTCGTCACCATCCAAAATGCCGACGTTGCAGGTCTCGCCCAATTCATCGACAAGGCGGGTGAGGGCCGCATGCCGAGGCGCATAGCGCATGCACCAACCCATGACGTCGCGTGAGATTGAAAATAATTTGGGACCGATAGCATAGCGGTCGCGCAACGGTTCGCGATACAAAAAGCCGTTTTGTTCCAACTGTTTTGCCGTGCGATGCACGGTCTGTTTTGGACGGCCCAAGCTTTCGGCGAGTTCCGGCAGCGATAATGGGCGACCTGCGGACAGAATCACCTCAATGACGGCGAAGGCCTTAACCACCACCGGTTCAGCAGACTCAGACATGTCTCTCCCCACTTTTTGGGATATTATCTACCACTTTATGGGATGAGAGGAAAGGTGAACGGCGCGCTGCTCTACACGCCTAAATAGCGCTGCAGCAACTCGGGCATGCGGTCAAGATCGTCGAAGGTGCCTGTAAAAACCACGTGGCCGGTCTCTAGGATGACAACGTTATTGGCCAAACGCCGCGCCAGCGCTTTGTTTTGCTCGGCCAGCAAGAGCGTCAGCCCTTCCAACGCCAGTGCACTCAGGGTCTCGCCTAATCGTTGTACGACCACTGGCGCCAAGCCTTCGGACGGCTCGTCCAGCAAAAGGATGCAAGGGTTGCCCATGAGCGCACGCGCGATGGCCAGCATTTGCCGCTCGCCGCCCGACAGCGTGCCCGCCGTTGCATCTCGTCGTCGCGCGATTTCAGGGAACAGATCAAACACCTTGGACGCAGTCCAAATTACCGCACCATCAGCACCGGCCTTTTGGCCTGTCTCTAGGTTTTCCATGACGCTCAAGTCCGTAAACACGCGGCGGTCTTCGGGCACATAGCCGACGCCGGCGCGCGCAATTGAATCCGGGCTTTGTCCGGAAAGAGTGACGCCGTCTAATGTGATGCGACCGTCATAGACATCGCAAAGCCCCATCACCGATTTGATGGTCGTTGATTTGCCGGCACCGTTTCGGCCCAATAAGGCGACGGCACCGGCCGTCGGCACGCGGAACGCAACTTCCGAGATCGCCCGTGCCGCACCGTAGCCGGCCGTCAGGTTGTTGACCTCAAGCATCGGGGTCTCCCAAGTACACGCGCCTTACCTCGGCATCGTCGCGAATCTCGTCGGGCGTGCCGTCGGCAATCAAGCGGCCTTGATCCATGACCAATATTCGGTCTGCGAAGTCGAACACGGCATCCATGTCATGCTCGGTAAATAAAAGCGCGGTGCCGTTCCGGTCGGCAAGGGCTGCGGCCGTTTCCATGATGCGTGTGCGCTCGGGCCCCGCCATTCCGGCGGTGGGCTCGTCTAACAACAGCACCTTCGGGCGCGCCGCTAATGCCATCGCCATCTCGACCCGCTTGATGTCACCGTAGGCCAGATCGGTCACGGGACGTGCGCCCAAATCTGCCAGCCCGACCTCAGTTAACAAGGCACGGCGATTGTCGGGGTTGCGGCCCGCGGCGATCAGCGCCGTCGTCACGTTTTCTGATACGGTCATCGAGCGAAATACGGCGGCAATTTGAAAGGTGCGGCCAAGCCCGGCGCGTTGACGCATGTGCGGGGCTAAGCGGCTTATGTCGATGCCGTCTAATAGAATGCGCCCGGTATCGGCAGCGGCTTCTCCGCTGAGCAGGTTGAAGCACGTCGACTTGCCGGCGCCGTTGGGACCGATTAGGGCGACGCGCTCGGCTCGGCTGAGCGTGAACGATACGTCGTCGACAGCGACAAGGCCGCCAAAGGATTTACGCAGCGCGCGGGCTTCGAGCATGATCGTCATGATCGCCGTCTTTGCGCGCGGGTCACCCAACTCGACAATGCGCCGCCGATGCCACCCGGCGCACTGATGGCGATGGCGACGATGAAGGTCCCCAATAGGGCGCGCCAGTAATCGAGCCGGCTGAGGCTGTCTTCCAGCAACGTAAAGACGCCCGCTCCGATGATCGGGCCGGCGGGCGCGTGCAGACCGCCCAGCAACACCATCACCAACGCATCGACCGAACGCGGAATGGCGAGGGCGCCCGGAAATACACTACCCTTCGAAAACACATACAAGCCGCCGGCCAAGCCGGCCGCCATGCCGGCGATGACGATGGCGGCCCAACGCCGCTTACCGACATTGATGCCGAGCGCGCGGGCGCGGGGTGCGTTATCTCGGGTGGCGCGCAGCAACAGCCCAAACCGTCCGCCTGCCGCGGCCATCATCGCCGTAATCGCGGTGACGCTCAGTCCAAAGCAAAGATAATAAAAGGCGGTGGTTCCGGCGACGCTGTCGGCGGGCCAAATCCCCAAAATGCCGTCGTCGCCGCCGGTGACGTCCTGCCATTGTACGCCGAGCGACCATAAAATCTGCGCGCCGGCCAAGGTCAGCATCGCCAAGTAGACGCCGCTGAGCCGGACCGCGAATAGCCCGATCAGCGCCGCCCCCATGGCGGCAATTAGGGGGGCAGCGGCAAGGGCCAGCCACATGGAGACGCCAAGTTTGCTGCTTAAAAGCGCTGCGCCATAAGCCCCCAATCCGAAAAACGCCGCATGCCCGAACGAGATCAGCCCGCCGGGGCTCATCATGAAGTGCAGGCCTGCCGCCATCAGCGCAAAGATCAACACATCGGTCATCAGGACGACGGCAAATTCTCCGGCAAGCAATGGTAAGATCAGCAGACCGACCAGCAAAAGTGCGCCGGCAGCGTGGCCATACCTGCCAAGTTTGGCGGGTGGTTGAATTTCGATCGCCGCGTGAGCACCCTGTGGTGCTTTGCCGAGCAGACCATAGGGCCGCACGATCAGTACGACCGCCATCACCACAAACGCGATCACCAATGTGATTTCCGGAAAGATCAAAATGCCAAAGGCGTTCAATTCGGCAATCAGTACGGCGGCCAAGAACGCGCCCAGCACGCTGCCCATACCGCCGATTACGACGACGACGAAGGCTTCGGCAATGATGGTCAAATCCATGCTCAGCGTCACCGTCTGGCGCGGCACTTCGAGGGCGCCGCCGAGTCCGGCCAGCGCGGCACCGATAAAGAACGTCGCCTGGAACAAGCGGTCCGGGCGCACGCCCAGCGCTTGCAGCATCTCACGATCTTCGGTGGCGGCACGCACCAACACGCCGAACCGGGTGCGCGCAAACATCCACCAGACCCCGCCCAGCACAGCCAGGCCGACGGCGATCAAAAACAAATCGAAGGTAGGGATCGGCTCACCCAGAATCTGTACGGCGCCGGTTAGCCCTGGCGCACGCGGTCCCAACAGGTCCGTCGGACCCCAAAGCCAAAGCGCAGCATCTTGGATGATCAGCACCAGCCCGAACGTTGCGACCAGTTGAAATAATTCGGGCGCTTTATACAGGTGGCGCAGCACCGTGCGCTCCATCACCCATCCCAGCGTACCGGCGCCTAGCGCCGCCACCGGAACGGCAATCCAAAATCCGAACCTGCTTGCCACGCTATAAGCGATGAACGCGCCGATCATATACAGCGAGCCATGCGCGAAATTGACGACCCGCGTGACGCCAAAAATAATCGACAAGCCGGCCGCAACGAGAAACAGCGACGATGCGCTGGCAAGCCCGGTCAGGAACTGCGCGACAAAAAAGCCCATGGCAGTCCTATCCTAGGCGACACGTCGACGTGCAGCCAGCCGTCAAAACGGATAACCGGTGATTAGTCGGTTGGACGCATCGCCTTGGCCTCGGCTGGGGACGGCAGTACGTCGCCACCATCGACATAGGTCCAATCGACCATTTGGCCGGCACCGTCGACAACCTTCGTGCGCCCAACCCATGACCCCATGGTGGCCTGATGATCGGCAGCCCGATAGATGATCTCGCCTTGCGGGGTTGCGACTTTCAGGTCCTTCATTGCGGCTAAAAGGACATCGGTCTCGGTGCTGCCTTCGGTTTTGGTCAGCACGGCGGCAATGGTCATCATCGTGTTATAGCCGACCAATGAGCCCATTTTCAGGGCCTCGTTCCAGCGCGCCTCATAAGCCGCCTTAAAGGTAGTGTGCGCTTCGGTATCAATCGCATACCAAGGATATCCGGTGACGATCCAGCCTTCGGGTGCCTCGCTTTTCAGCGGCTCCAGATATTCCGGCTCGCCGGTCAAAAGGCTGACCACGGTGCGGTCCTTGAACAGGCCGCGGACGGCACCCTCGCGCACGAACGCGGCGAGGTCCGAGCCGAAGGTGACGTTATAAATCGCATCGGGCTTGGCGGCCTCGAGCGCGCGTGCGGTGACGCCTGCATCAATCTTGAACAACGCCGGCCATTGTTCAGCGACGAATTCAACGTTCGGCTTCAGACTTTTCAGGACTTGCTTAAACGCCGCCACGGCGTCTTTGCCGTAGGCGTAATTGGGCGCCACGGTGGCCCATTTGACGGCATCGGTTTTTGCCGCTTCGCGGGCCAGCATCGCGGCCTGCATGTACGTCGATGGACGCAGCCGGAAGGTGTAATCATTACCTTTCGACCACACGAGGGCGTCACTCAACGGCTCGGATGCGATGAACAGCATTTTCTTTTGTTTGGCGAAATCTGAGACCGCGAGCCCGATGTGCGAGAAAAACGTGCCTGCCAGCAAGGCGACCTTGTCGCGGCTGATCAGTTCTTCGGCGATTTTCACCGCGTTGCCGGGTTTGCCGGCGTCGTCGCGACTGATGACTTCTAGCGTGCGACCGAAAATGCCACCCGATGCGTTGATTTCTTCAAGGGCCAACTGCCAGCCTTTTTTATAGGGTTCGGTAAACGCCGGCAGGCGGCTATAGCTGTTGATCTCACCGATGCGGATGGTGTCGGCATAGGCGGCCTGCGCGCTGCTCAAAACGAACAGAGACAGAAAAGCGGTGGCGATGGTGCGCGAGAAGGTCATCATTGTTCTCATTTGTCTGTTCCTCAAGCGGGGGCTGACTCTATAACTGCGACCCGTTGACTATACATGTTGACTATACATAACGGGATTTACACTGCCCTTAAAGTGCTAGAAATGTGATCGTTGTTGTTTGCGGGGCCTAATCTATGCCGCCGGGTCTTGCTCGTGGCGTGCGGATGCGGACAATAGCCGGATCAATCGGCGGAGGGGCCATCATGAACACATCGTTAGAAAAAGTGGCCGTTGTCGGCCTGGGTGCAATGGGTATGGGGATTGCGCAATCGGCGCTGAATGGCGGCTTGGCGGTCACTGGCTGCGATGTGTCTGAGGCGGCCCGGGATGTGTTTTTAAAAGCAGGTGGCGCCGTTGCGGCGACTCCAGCAGAGGCTGCGGAAAATGCCGCCATCTTCGCCATCGTCGTGGTCAATCAAACGCAAACCGAGTCCGTGTTGTTTGGCGACAACGGCGCTGCCGATGGGCTGCCGAAAGGTGCCGTTGTGCTCGGTCACGCGACGGTGCCGCCTGCTTATGCGATTGACGTCGCAACGAGGCTGGCTGCGAAAGGCATTCATTATTTGGATGCGCCGATTTCAGGCGGGGCCGCAAAAGCGGCGCAAGGCAAGCTATCCGTGATGGCGTCGGGCACGGCGGATGCATTCACCTGCGCGCGCCCGTTTTTGGATACGGTGTCTGAGACCGTGTTTGAATTGGGTGCCGAAGCCGGGCCCGGCTCAACCATGAAAATGGTCAACCAATTGCTGGCGGGCGTACACATCGCGACGGCCATGGAAGCGATGGCGCTAGCGATCCGCTCAGGCTTGGATGCGGATACCGTGTATGACGTGATTACCAAATCCGCCGGTAATTCGTGGATGTTTGAAAACCGCGTGCCGAACGTCTTGAACAATGACTACAGCCCGAAAAGTGCCGTGGATATTTTTGTCAAAGATTTGGGGATCGTGCTTGAAACCGGTAAGCGGGAAGGCTTTCCGTTGCCGATGTCGGCGACCGCACACCAGCAGTTTTTGGCGGCTCGGGCCATGGGTCTGGGTCGTGAAGACGATGCCGCTGTGATCAAGGTTTTTCAAGCCTTGGCGGGGATTGAACTGCCGACGGGTTCGCCGAAGAAATAACCTGTTATCGCGCGATATGCCGGCCCTGGCTTTGAACGCGAGGCACATCTGTAACGCTGCCTATACATACCTTTGCAAATCCCCTGGGTCTGGTATTTTTGCGCGTGTGCATTATAACCCTGCGCAACGAGATGGCCGGGGGCGTCTCACATGTTGGAAGAATGAGGATAGTTATGACCGAACGCGTTAATATCGAAGGTTTACAGGTCGAAAAAACACTTTTTGATTTTTTTGATGCAGATGCGCTGCCCGGACTCGGTATGGATGCCGACACCTTCTGGGGGGCACTCGCCAAGCTGGTCGCCGATTTGGGCCCGCGCAACAAAGCGCTGTTGAATGTTCGTGACGAGATGCAGGCGAAAATTGACGCTTGGCATCGTGAAAACCGCGATAAACCGGCGAATTTTGCTGCTTACAAAGCTTTTCTCTCTGAAATTGGCTACCTTGTGCCCGAGGGCGAAGATTTTTCGGTCGCAACCAGTAATGTGGACCCGGAAATCTCGACGATTGCCGGCCCGCAGTTGGTGGTGCCGCTGACCAATGCACGCTACGCTCTGAACGCTGCCAATGCGCGCTGGGGCAGCCTGTATGATGCGCTGTACGGCACCGATGCGATCCCGTCCACGGACGGCTGCGAGATCACCAAAGAGTTCAACGTCAAGCGCGGCGCTAAGGTTATCGCATGGGCACGTGATTTCCTCGATAAGCATGCACCGCTTGCAAGCGGCTCGCACACAGATGCGACGGCCTACAAGGTCGTCGACGGCTCTGTCGTGGTGTCATTGAAGGACGGGTCCGAGACCCAGCTTGACGTGCCGGAAGATTTCGCCGGCTATAACGGTGACCCGTCTGCCCCCAGCGTGATTTTGTTCGTTAATCACAGCCTGCATTTTGAGCTCGTGATCGACCGCAGCAATCCGATCGGCAAAGACGATCCGGCGGGCGTGGCGGATATCATGATGGAATCCGCCGTGACCACGATTATGGACTGCGAAGATTCCGTGGCTGCCGTCGACGGCGAAGAAAAGGCCGTTGTTTATGGCAACTGGCTCGGCCTGATGCGTGGCGATTTACAGGCGTCTTTTGAAAAAGGCGGCAAGACCGTCACCCGCGCGCTGAACCCGGATCGCACCTATACCACGCCGGGTGGCGGTGAGACCTCGGTTGCCGGTCGCTCGGTGCTGCTGGTGCGGAACGTCGGTCACTTGATGACCACGCCCGCGGTGCTGGATGCGGACGGCAACGAGATTCCTGAGGGCATTTTGGATGCGCTCGCGACGGCGACCATCGCCAAGTATGACTTGGACTGCGTGGGCCCATTTCAGAATAGCCGTACCGGTTCCATTTATGTGGTGAAGCCGAAGATGCACGGCCCGGACGAAGTCGCATTCGCAAGCGACCTGTTCGCTGCCGTCGAAGATGCCATCGGCCTTGCCCGCAATACCATCAAGATGGGCATTATGGATGAAGAGCGCCGCACGACGGTGAACCTTAAAGAGTGCATTCGTGCCGCACGCGAACGGGTCGTGTTCATTAACACCGGCTTCTTGGATCGTACGGGTGATGAGATTCATACCTCCATGGAAGCAGGCCCGATGTTGCGTAAGGGCGACATGAAAGGTGCCGCTTGGATCGGCGCTTACGAAGATTGGAACGTCGATGTCGGCCTGATGTGCGGCCTTAAAGGCAAGGCACAAATCGGTAAAGGCATGTGGGCGATGCCCGACCTTATGCATGATATGCTCGAAGCTAAAATTGCGCATCCGAAAGCGGGTGCCAACACGGCATGGGTGCCGTCGCCAACCGCGGCCACCCTGCACGCGACCCATTATCACGATGTGTTGGTCGCCGATGTGCAGGAACAGCTGAAGTCTCGCCCCCGTGCGAGCCTTGATGACATTCTGTCCTATCCTGTGGCCGAGCGTCCAAACTGGTCGGCAGAAGACATCCAGGCTGAGCTCGACAACAATGCGCAAGGTATCTTGGGCTATGTAGTGCGTTGGGTTGATCAAGGGGTCGGTTGCTCGAAGGTGCCGGATATCAATGATGTCGGCCTGATGGAAGACCGCGCAACGCTGCGGATTTCGTCGCAGCACATTGCCAATTGGCTACATCACGGCATTTGTAGCGAAGACCAAGTGATGGAAACCATGAAGCGGATGGCGGCCGTCGTCGACGAGCAAAATGCCGGTGATCCGAGCTACACCAAAATGGCGCCGGGCTATGACGGTATCGCGTTCAAAGCGGCATGCGATTTGGTGTTCAAGGGGCTCGCACAGCCTTCCGGCTATACCGAGCCGATCTTGCATGCGCGACGGCTTGAGTTGAAAGCCGACTAAATAAGGCCATTCTGGGGCCGGGGGTTGTACCTCCGGCCCTTTGTCTTATATCTGCTCAATGCGTTTTCGGTTTTTTGCACGCGTCTTGAAAGTTTGTTCTATGCGATGTGTTATCATGGGCACACTGCTCGGCGTGGCGCTGTTGACCTCGGCGTGCTCCACGCAGCGGGTTACGAATCCGGATCATTCGGCAACGGAACAACTATTGATATCGCGTGCTATTGATCGCGCCGTTGAAGATATTCAACTCCCCGACGTTGCCGGCAAGAAAGTATTTTTGGATGCGGGCGGCCTTCAAGGCACGTTCGCGGCCTATGCCGCATCGTTGTTCCGCGAAAAGATTTTGCAAAATGATGGCCAGATTGCCGCCTCGCGTGACGTCGCCACGCTGGTCATCGAAGCCCGGTCTGGGGCGAGTTCGATTGACTCGTTTGAAACGCTGATCGGGTTGCCGTCCTATGAGATCCCAATTCCGTTGGCAGGTACGTTAAAGTCACCCGAGGCCGCCTTGTATAAACGCGGCGAGCGGCGCGGTATCGCCAAGTTTGCGTTGGCCAGCTTCGATGCGGAAAGCGGCAGGTTCGTCTCTGCGACCGGCCCAAAGTTCGGCTTCGCGCAAAAACGCGAATGGACGCTGTTCTTTTTCTTCAGCTGGAAAAATGAAGACTTAATCCCGGAAGACGTCGCGCCGTCGCGCCATTCTATGGCGCCGCCGAATTAAATAAATCCGCGAAACTAAGTTGGGCCTCGGCGTCGAGTTTGAGAGCACGCCAGCCTTCGACGATGGCGTTTCTGGTCGAAGTGCTCTGCGTCGACTCATCGTCTTGAGCGAGCTTTAGGTATCGTTGAAGTGGATTGTTTTTATAAATATAATAAGCAATACATAAAACGAGGACGCATAGGATACGCGCATGAACCTCCGGGATCTTCAATATATCGTTGCCGTCGCTGAAGAAGGCCACTTTGGGCATGCGTCCGAGCGTTGTAATGTCTCGCAGCCGGCGCTGAGCGGACAAATCAAGAAACTGGAAGATAGTCTCGGCGTGAAAGTGTTTGAGCGCACAAATCGTCGCGTCTCGGTGACGCCCGTGGGGGCCGAGATCGTGCAGCATGCGAAACGCCTGCTGCTCATCGCCGACGAGATCGAAGCCACGGCAGCGGCCGCTGCTGATCCCTTAGCCGGACGTTTGCGGTTCGGCACAATTCCAACCATCGGGCCGTACCTTTGGCCGGAAATTCTGCGCCCTTTGAAAACGGCGCTCCCGAAGGTGGAATTGACGTTGACGGAAGATGTCACAGAAAGCCTTGAGCGCAGGCTGTGCTCGGGTGAGATCGATGCCGCCGTGACCGCCACCGTACCCGAAGAAAACGGCATTGCCGAAATCAGCCTGTACCGCGAGCCTTTCATGGTCGCGCTGCCCACCGGGCATGCGCTAGACACCGGCAAGCCAGTCGACGTGACCAAGATCGACAGTGCCGAGATGCTTTTACTCCGAGACGGCCATTGTCTGAGCGACCAAGTCGCCAAACTTTGCGGCCTGGGTCGAAAACGAACGTCGCGCGAGGTCGATACGCGAGCGTCCAGCCTGGAGACGATTATCGGTTTGGTTGCTGCCGGCGTCGGCGTTACGTTGTTGCCAGCCTCGGCATTGGGTGCGGATGGGCGCGCCCGCGCTGGAGTCAGTATCGCCCAAGCATCGAACAAGGGTGCGGAACGCAAAGTGCGGCTGATCTACCGGGAAACATATCCAAAAGCCGAACTCATAAAGGCGGTGGTCGATGTGATCGCAAAGCATTTGCCGCACGGGGTTGCGGCAGCGTAAAGCTGTCACCTCGTTGGTACGTATCGATCAACCTCCATTCGCCTTTCCGTAGACGGTGTGCAAATGCCCGATCCGCGGTTTAGCGAAGCTGAGGCACCATCAATCTGTCTGATCTGATACAGATCAATTACGTGGGAATTTTTGGGTGTAACGTTGCATGCATTCAGGCGCTTTAGACGCGAGAAATGCGGTGTGTCGGTTTGTGAATGAACGGGGTGTAAATAAAGAGATGTCGGTTTCAAAAGATGCTCCCGGCATGCCGGGGGAACAGCCGTTTCCGCTGGCGCGCTTGTTTCGGCGCCGTTTTGTGCCGGCGTTTTTGGGGTTCACGGCGTTGTTTTTGTTTTTGCTGGGCCTCACCGCAAAACAGGTGATCGAACAAATCTATTTGGAACAGGCTGAGCGACGCGCCGCCACCATTGCTCGCGCCGTTGCCGATGTCGCACCCGACGCTTGGGCGCATTTGATCGAGGGCAAGACGTTGGCGGAGTTGTCGTCGAGCGTTGATGCTGCCGCTTTGCAAAAAGCCTTCAACGACGAAGTCCGTGAAATGAACCTGCCCGAACTCAAGGTCTATGACCTGGAACGTCGGGTCTTATTTGCGACCAAGGTGGACGAGATCGGCTCGGTTGAAAACGGGGACGCCCTAAAAGATGTGATCAAGGACGATGCACCAAAATTAGTTTCCAAGGCCTTGCCCGATGGTCAGCGGCAATACGAGCTTTATGTACCTGTCTTCGACGATGCGCATCGCTTAGGTACGGTGTTCGAGCTTTATGAACCGGTCTCATACTTAAATAGCATCTTGCTGCGCGCATCCGTGCCGACGATGGCGGTGCCGGCGGCGCTGCTGTTGATTCTGATCTTCGCGTTGAATGCCTTGGTCGGTCGTGCGCAGCTGGATATCGATGCTCGCACTCGCGCGCTCAAACGACTGCAGGATCGCCTTGCGTCGTTCGTGTCGGCGACTGCGATCAGTGCGGCACGGGACGCGGGCGATGCAGGCGCTATTATGTCTCGGAAAGTCGAGACCACGTTGTTTTATTCAGATATCCGCGACTTTACTGGTTATGCCGAGCAAAATACCCCCGAAGTGGTTGTCGCGTTTCTCAATAGAATCATGTCGGTGCAGGTCAATGCTGTTACTCGGCATGGCGGTGATGTGGATAAAATGATTGGTGATGCGGTGCTGGCCCGCTTTGATGGGGACGATGGCCCCGCCCGTGCGCTGGCGGCTGCGTATGATATCCAAGATACCGTCAGCAGCGTCAGTAGTGAGGCATTTCCGCGCGCGCTCGGTATTGGCATCTATAAGGGTGACGTTATTTCAGGCGCGATTGGCCCCGATGACCGGCGCGATTTTACGGTGATCGGGGATGCGGTAAATATTTCTGCACGGCTTTGCGCGCTGGCGGGACAAGGTGACATCGTGATCGATGCGGCGTTGGTGCCGAATGCGGAGGACGCAATGTTTCAGCCCGCTGAGTCTGTTCAGGTCAAAGGCAGACGTCAGGCCATTCAAGTGCGACGGATGTTATCGGGCGTGCAGACTTAGCCGTTCAGGCTATCGGATACCGCCAGACCCGCCGACTTGATCCCGGCGACGGCGGCTTTTTCATCGTTGCCGGAATTATCGCCGCTGATGCCGACGGCGCCGATGATCTCACCAGTATCAGCTGTGCGCACCAAGACGCCGCCCGGTACCGGTACCATGCGCCCTCCCGATGCCGCTGCGACGGCGGCCAGGAACGTTGCGTTCTTTTCTTTCAAGTCACGTCCGTCGAGCCCGAAGCCAAGGGCGCCATAGGCTTTGCCGATGGCGATTTCGGGTCGCAGGATGCCGCTCGCATCTTGGCGCTTGAACGCCACCAAGTGTCCACCGGCATCCAAGACTGCGACGGTCAAGGGATCATAGCCAGCGTCGGCGGCATGTTTCAGTGCGCCTGCGATGATGATGTCAGCCTGATCCAAGCGCAAAGTCATGATGCAGTTTCCGCTTTTAGATGATCAGCGAGATAGCCGGCGGCTGCGGCATTGCCGCCCTTGGATGACGCATCGGTCATGCCGAGCACGTCTAAGGCGATATCGAGCGCACCCAACGTGCCGAGCAACATCGGCGCGTTGACGTGGCCCATGTGGGCGATTCGGAAGGCTTTACCGGACAGATCGCCGATACCGAGCCCCAGCGTCACGCCAAGCTCATCATAGCAGAACGCGCGTATGGGTTCCGGCTTTCGGCCCTCGTTCATCAACAAAGTGGTGACGGATGGTGATCGTTGCGCGGGATCGGTGATATTGAAATTAAATGCGCCGCCTTGCACCCAAATGGATACAGCCGCGTGGGTTGCACCGCACAGCAATGCGTGGCGTTCGATCACGTTGTCGAGACCTTCTGCGAACAGCATGTCGATGGACTTTCTCAGTGCGAACAGCAGGTGCACCGGCGGCGTGCCACAATACTTGCGATAATGCTCTTCCTGGTCGCGGTTCTCCCAATCCCAATATGACGTGACCAAGCCAGCATTTTTGCGGGCTGTTTTGGCTTTCGGTCCGGCGGCAACAAAGCCCAGGCCCGGCGGGCACATAAGGCCTTTTTGCGAGCCACCAATGGCAACGTCGATACCCCAAGCATCCATCTCGAACGGCATGCAGGCGAGCGAGGCGATGGTGTCGACCATCAATAAGGCCGGATGCCCGGCGGCATCCATGGCGGCACGGATCGCCGGAATGTCGTTGACGCAGCCGCTGGCGGTATCGATCTGCACAATCAAGATCGCTTTGATCTTCGCTGTCGTGTCTTCGCGCAGGCGTGCTTCAAGTTGTGCCGGATCGACGGCGCGGCGCCAGCCACCGGGGAGGCGTTCGACGTCGATTCCCATTTTGGTGCCCATGTCGCCCCAGCCGACGGCGAAGCGTCCGCTTTCGCACACCAAGACCGTGTCGCCGGCACTCAGCGTGTTGGCGAGCGCTGCTTCCCACGCGCCGTGGCCATTGGCGATATAAATATAGGTGTCGCCTTGGGTTTTGAAGATCGCCTTTAAATCTTTAAGGCAACTGAGCGTGATTTCCATCAACTCGCCGCCGTGCGCGCCACCGTAGATATCGATCGCCGGGCGATGCATGGCGCTGAGGACTTCGTCGGGCACCGTCGTCGGCCCGGGAATCGAGAGGAATTTGCGACCATGGCCGAGCGTCGTCACCGGTATCTCCTTTACGCTGTATCCGTTTTCAAAAACCGATCCTTCCCCAGCCCTGGGCGCTTGTCCAGCGCTTGATGGATGCTTTTATCTGCGCATTTTCGAGATAGACTATGCTCAACAACGGCACCGCCATTTGATGCGGTCGTAAAAGCCTTTGGGGGGTGCATCTATGGACGCGGATTTAAAGTTTGATTACGTGATCGTCGGCGGCGGTTCGGCGGGCTGTGTGTTGGCAAACCGGCTCAGTGCCGACGGTCGCACGCAGGTTTGTTTGCTCGAAGCCGGCGGCGAAGACCGCAATCCGTGGATTCATATTCCCGCAGGCTACGTTAAAACCATGGTCAATCCGGCGATCAATTGGTTGTTCGCGACCAAGCCTGATCCGGAGACCGGCAATCGTGCGATCCCGGTGCCGCGCGGTAAGGTGTTGGGCGGTTCCAGCGCCATCAACGGCATGCTGTACGTGCGCGGCCAAGCCCGTGACTACGACACCTGGGCGCAGATGGGGGCGGCGGGCTGGTCGTATGATGATGTGCTCGGCTATTTCAAGCGCTCAGAAAATCGCGAACAAGGTGGAGATGACTTCCACGGCATCGACGGGCCGTTGAATGTCACCATGCCGACGATGACCTACGACACGTTGGATAAAGTGATAGAAGCGGCGGGCGAACTCGGCCAGCCGATGCACAACGACTACAACGGCAAAAGCCAAGAAGGTTTTTCGTATTTTCAGGTTACGCAAAAAAATGGACGCAGGTTCAGCGCCAAGAACGCTTATCTGGACCCGGCGCGCGGGCGTGCCAACCTACACGTTGAAACCCACGCGTTTGCAAAGCGGATCGTGATTGAAAACGGCCGCGCGGTGGGCGTCGTGTTTTCACAAAATGGGCGTGAGCGTATGGTCGCGGCGAAGGCCGAGGTTTTGCTCAGTGCCGGCGCCGTGCAATCGCCGCAACTGCTGGAATTGTCGGGCATCGGCCAAGGCGCGCGCCTGCAAGCACTTGGGGTCGAGGTCATACATGATAGCCCCGGCGTCGGTGAGAACCTGCAAGATCATTACATTTCGAGACTGTCTTGGCGGCTGAGCGGGCTCGAAAGTTTAAACAAACTGACGCGAGGCCTGCCGTTAATGGGTGAGGTCTTAAAGTTTGCGCTGAGGCGCAAGGGGGCACTGACGATGCCGGCCGGGATCATCGCAGGTTTCTATAAAAGCCGGCCCGACTTGGATGAGCCGGATGTGCAGTATCACATCGCGCACGCGACGTTTGCCGATCCGCACAAACGGACTTTCGACACGTTTCCAGGCATCACGATCGGCCCCTGCATGCTGCGCCCTGAAAGCCGAGGAACCATCCATGCGACCTCGCCGGACATCGCCATGGCGCCTGAAATCGCCCCGAATTTTTTGAGTGTCAAAGATGATGGTGAGACTCATGTGCGGGCGATGAAGTTCGCGCGTCAGCTTATGCAAACCGATGTGATGTCGCCATTTATTGCTGAAGAATTGCAACCTGGCACCGATGTGGTGGATGACGATGCGCTACTAACCCACGCGCGTAACACCGGTGCGACACTGTATCATCCTGTGGGTACCTGCAAGATGGGTATCGACGCGAACGCCGTCGTCGATGCGTCGTTGAAGGTGCGGGGCATTGATGGTCTTCGCGTGGTCGATGCGTCGATCATGCCACGCTTGGTCAGCGGCAACACCAACGCGCCTGTAATGATGATTGCAGAAAAAGCATCGGATATGATTTTGAAGGGGTAATACCTATCCCTCTCGTCACTCCCGCGAAGGCGGGGGTCCATGGCGACGATGGATTTCCGCCTTCGCGGGAATGACGGAGGGGGGGGTGAAGGCCGGAATAGGCGCCGTTATCCCCTCGCAGATATGAACTTCTTTGCGACCCACTCATGAAATGCCCGAGTCGGCGTATCCATCACCGGCGACAGTGCGCCGCCGTCGAAACTGGCGGCGTTTCGGCCCCGCTGCATGCCTTCGACGGCGAAAACATCTTCGCCGAACACGGTACGCCACATCTGCGCATTGGCTTGGCGCATGCGGCCCCATTCGCCGTCGCACATCGCCGCGCTGGCATAATAGATCGAGATATGCTCTCGCGTTTTAGACGGCCCAAGGGGTTCAAGCCTGATTGCGAAGGTGTGGTCCTTGTGCACCCCAAGCAAGGTGTTTGGGAACAGGGAAATATATTCCGCAGCCGTGTCCCACGCAGCGGGTAGGGCGTCAAAGGTCGTGAACTGACGTCCGGGCTCGCCCAGGTTCGGTGCATACACCCGCGTGCCTTGGCCGGAGAAATTACCGTCCGGATCAATGATTTCGTAATGATCTTCCAGTTTGGAATATTCGTTGAGCGCCGGATGCACCCAGGGCAGGTGATAGCTTTCGCAATAATTTTCGACGGCGAGTTTCCAGTTGCAGTCGACCTCAAGCTCAAACGTCGACTCTTCGCCGCCATGATAAAGCGTACGCCCAGCGAAATCGTGCCAACGTTCTGCGACAGGGCGGATGAAGTCCTCAAACGATGGGGCTTGGCGATCCAGATTGACGAATACCACGTCCATCCAAACGGCAGACCGCACTTCAAACAGACCGAGTTTGGACGGGTCGACGTCGGCATGGGTGTGTACGCCGGGCCCACCGACGTGCGGCGTCGTGCGTAGTTTGCCGTCAAATCCGTAACACCACGAATGATATGGGCAGCGTATCGTGCCCTTAAAATTGGTTGGCTGATCGACCAAGATCATGCCCCGGTGACGACAGACGTTTTCAAACACGCGCACGTTGCCGTCGCCGCCGCGCACGAGCATCAACGGCTGTTTTAAGAACGTCACGGGTGCCACGTCGCCTTTGTTGGGGACATCTTTGGCAAAGCCGACCGACGCCCATCCGCCTGCCAGAACGGCGGTGTTTTCTAGGGCGATGACGCCGGGATCGGTGTAGTGCGCATTAGGAAGGCCATGCGAGAGGCCGTGGTCCGGTGGCGATGCAGCGTGCGGTGGTGTCATGACGGTTCTCCCATTCACCGAACGCTACGCCTTAATCTTTAAGCGCTATAACCGGTTTCGGACATGCGCTATTCGTGGCGCGACATGCAAGAATGGCGTCTTTCACATTTTATTTTGCGCCTTTCCGAGGCATGCGGCACCATGCATATCAACGTGATCAAAGACCATGAAGGACTCTCTCCTGTATGACAAAATTGACCGCAACCGTGACTGAGGTGTTATCCCTCGGCGCTGAAATCAAAAGTTTTCGTCTGAGCGCCGCCGGTAGCCATTTTGCGGATGCTGCGCCGGGCGCACATGTTGATATATTTTTACCGAACGGAATGAACCGACAGTATTCGCTGTGGGATTGGGCCGAGGACGGCACGTGGGGTGCAATAGGCGTGAAGAATGAAGTCGAGGGGCGTGGCGGTTCGACCTGGCTGCACGAAAACCTGACGGTCGGCGCAACGATTGAGATTGGCGACGTGCGCAACAACTTCAAACTTGATGAAGCGGCGGACGGCCATGTGCTGATCGCCGGTGGGATCGGCGTCACGCCGATGGTGCCGATGGCGCGCCGGTTGGCGGCGCTCGGCAAGCCGATGAAGCTATATTATCTGGCGCGGGACGCTGCCGCGGCAGGCTTTACGGACATCCTGCAAGACCTTGGCCTCGGTGACGCGCTGACATGTCACTTGGATGACCGGGACGGCATGTTTGACGTGGCCGGCGTGTTGGCGGTCATGGCACCAAGCGCGCAGGTGTATTTCTGCGGGCCCGAGCCTTTGTTGCAGGCGGTCTTGGAAGTGACCAAGGACTGGCCGGCTGAGCGTGTCCACTATGAACGCTTCTCTGCCGACCCGACCCTTGCCGATGCGCCGGCGTCCGGCTTTGACGTGGTGCTGGCAAAAAGCGGCCAGACATTCCAAGTCCCCGATGATTTATCGATCTTGGACGTGCTGATCGATAACGGTCTGGATCCGGATTTTGGCTGCATGGACGGGGTCTGCGGTTCGTGCACCATCGATGTTGTCGAAGGCGACGTTGATCATCGCGACGCCACCATGAGCGCGGAAGAGCACGACGAGGCCGGCACGATGTGTATTTGTGTGTCACGCGCCAAAGGCGCGCGGCTTGTGTTGGATATGTAAACCGGACTTAGTCGGCGCCGGCGGCATCTTCAGGTGTGTCGATGTCGAACAGTGTGCCCGGATCGTCGACCTGTACAGCTTGCACCCGTTCCGGGTGATCTTTCAAAATCTGCCGTGCGCCATCATCACCTGACAGCGCACATAATTGTGGAAAATGTCTTGGGCCAAACAGGACCGGATGGCCGCGCCTGCCGTTGCAAATCGGCACTGCGATATCGCGCCCCGTCTTCGGGTCAAAATATTTCAGCATTCGGGTCAGGGTCGATGACTGCAATTTTGGCATGTCGCCCAGCATCACGAACACGCCGCTGTAGCCCGGTTTTACTGCATTTGCGCCGACCGCTAATGAAGTGCCCATCCCCGCCCAAGGCGTCGCGTTGCGCGCACATTTAACGGCGAGCCCGGCCAAGGCAGGCTCCACATGATCTGCGTCATGGCCAGTGACGACGATCACCTCGGCAAGATTTGCGCCGAGCACCGCTTCGACGGTGCGGCGAATGACGGGAACGCCGTCGATTTCGTGCAAAAGTTTATTCTGAGTCCCAAAGCGTTCCGAGCGACCGGCGCCCAGAACAATCGCGGCTGTATCCGACGGCGCCGTCATACGGCGAACCGCGCGCGATAGGTTTGCAGCACTTCGGCGACCATCGAGATCGCGATCTCGGGTGGATTGCGGGATCCGATGGAAATGCCGAGCGGACCTTTAATGCGTTTGACCGCATCCTCACTATAACCGTCTTCGATAAATCGTGACACACGATCGGCATGGGTGCTGCGGCTGCCGAGTGCGCCGATGTAAAATGCATCCGACGTCATCGCCGCGCCGAGCACCGGGATTTCCAACTCATGCTCGTGAAACAACGTGGCAACGGCAGTCCACGTATCGATTAATTCTGGGCGCATCGTCTTGTACGTCTTGGCGCCGAAAGATTCGGCCTGGGCGCGGGTATCGTCTTCCGTGGAAATAACGTGCACCTCGATATCCGAAGCCCGTGCAATTTCGGCAGACGCCGCGACCACTGGACCTTTGCCGGCGATCACAAGGCGTAGCGGCGGGCGATACAGTCGATCAAATTTGTTGCCATCCAATATAAGTTGCGCGCGATCATCGTCACCGGCTAAGGCGTCGATCTGGTTTGCGCCCGTCTGCATATCGCTCAAAAGGCGGACGGCACGGCGGTTATCCATGGCGTCGGTAAGCGCCTTCGCGTCTGCGTCAGAAAACCCAACGTCGATATAAACGTCGATGGCGCTGCCGCAAGGCAACTCAATGTCGAAGTAGGGGGAATTGACGCCATAGCGGATTGCGCGGTTTTTGTTTTCCGCGATCGCCGCCTTAGCTTCTTCGACCAACGCACCTTCGACGCAGCCGCCCGATAAGAAGCCCGTAAAATCGCCGCTGTCCGAACTCGCCATCTGACTGCCCGCCGGGCGCGGCCCGGTCGGCTCGACATTGTACAACGTCAGCAAGGCGGTGCGCTTACCTTGCGCCCGCCATGCCAACAGATCCGCGAGAACGTATTCCGAAAAACGACCGTTCATAATGAAGGCGATAAGCCTTTTTTCTTAAGATTTTGCATCCTGGATTGCACGCCATACACGCTCCGGCGTCAATGGCATATCAATATGTTTGACGCCGAATTCTTTCAGCGCGTCACACACTGCATTGACCACTGCCGGCGGGGCACCGACACAACCCGCCTCGCCAGCGCCTTTGACGCCCAAAAGGTTCTTCTTTGTCGGCGCGTCTTCATAATATTCGATGACCATGTGTGGCATATCGTCCGCGCGCGGCAGGGCATAGTCCATCAACGAGCCGCTGATCAGCTGACCGCCTTCGTCATAAACGATGTTTTCCATCAGCGCTTGGCCGATGCCTTGCGCGACGCCACCCATGACCTGGCCGTCGGCCAGCATCGGGTTAACGATGGTGCCAAAATCGTCGACCACCCAATAGCCGTCAATCTTGATGACGCCGGTGTCCGGATCGACTTCGGCCTCAGCCGCGTGCCCCCCGTTCGGGATCGAGATGATGCCCCGCTCAAAAACGCTCGAGATGTTCATGCAGCCCGGCGACAGATCGTCCGGCAGGTTGTCTTGATCGTTTTGCGCATCGATGGCTTCACGGATCGTCATGGTGTGGTTGGTGCCCGGCACGTGATAGCGGCCTTCGGCGAACTCCACCTTGTCGAATTCGACATCGAAGCGGTGCGCCGCGATCTTTTTGCCGATCTCGGCGATCTGACGTGACGTTTGAATGACGGCGCTGCCGCCGACCTCAAGCCCGCGCGAGCCGCCGTGACCGCCACCGATTGCCGTGGCATCTGTGTCCGCTTGGCGGAACTTTACGTCCGAAATCGGCAGACCCAGGTGGCCGGCCAACAACTGCGGGAACGCGGTCTCGTGGCCCATCCCTGTTGAGGACGATCCGACCGAAAGCTCAACTTTACCGTCGTCTAGGAACGTCACTTTGGCTTCTTCTTTGGGGCCGCCGCCGGTGCATTCCAGATACATGGAAATGCCATAACCACGTTTTTTACCTTTGGCTTCACTGGTCGCTTTGCGGGCGGCAAAACCTTCTCGGTCGGAAAGCTTGATGGTGCGTTCATAGACTTCCGGGAAATCACCGCAGTCGATGTCCAAGCCCATCGGTGATTTCATCGGTAGGTCTTCGGGTGGAATTAGGTTTTTGCGACGAAGCTCCAACGGATCCATGCCCAATTCCAGCGCCGCCACATCAATGATGCGATCCATCTGGTATGAGCCTTCAGGACGGCCTGCGCCCCGGTAAGGGTCGAGCGGGCAGGTGTTGGTGAACGCCGCGATGGCAGTGTAGTACATCGCATCGAAACGATACGGGCCGCCTTGCGTTCGGCTGGAGCCGCCGGTCGGCGTGAACGGGCCGACGGTGCCGCAAAACGCGCCCAGGTTGCCGACGGTCTCGGTACGCAGTGCGCGGAATTTGCCGTCGTTGTCCAAGGCCAATTGCACGGTGGTGACTTGGTCGCGGCCGTGGGTATCGGACAAAAAGCTTTCCGAGCGGTCGTTGACCCATTTTACCGGTCGCTGCAGCTGTTTGGTCGCGTGCAAAATCAGAATCGGTTCTTGATAGACGCCGTTCTTTGCGCCGAAACCGCCGCCCACATCGGGTGCGATATGGTGCAGGTTTTCTTTGTCGATGTTAAGCACTTCGGCAAACGTGTCGCGGTTGGCGTGCACGTTTTGTGACGCATTCCATAGCGTGAATTTGCCGGTCGACGGGTCCACGTCGGCGACGGCGCCGCGCGGCTCAAGCGGTACGGCGGTGACGCGGTTGTTGACGAGTTCCAAGGTGACGACGCGGTCGGCGTCGGCGAAGGCTTTTTTCTGCGCTTCTTCGTCGCCGAGCTCAAAATCCAGGCAGATGTTGTTAGGTGCGATGTCCCAAATCTGTGGTGCACCGTCTTTGATCGCATCCGCTTGATGGCTGACGGCGGGCAGACTGTCGTATTCGACGTCGATGAGTTCCATGGCGTCTTGGCAGATTTCGCGGCTTTCTGCGACGATCAACGCCACCGGCTGGCCGACGTAGCGCACCCGATCGATGGCGATCGGGTGATGCGGCGGCTCTTTAAGGTCCGAGCCATCAATGAATTTACGTACGCCAGATTTTGTCGGAATGGTGCCGTAGCCAAACGTCTTCCAGTCGTCGCCGGTGATCACGCTGAGCACGCCGTCCAATGCCAACGCTTCGGATGCGTCGATGGATTTAATGTCGGCGTGCGCTTCGGGCGAGCGTAGCACCATCGCATAGCACTGGTTTTCCAAATTGATGTCGTCGACATAGCGGCCGCCGCCGGTCAGAAAACGAAAATCTTCGCGGCGCAGTTCGCGGGTGCCGATACCGTTGGTGATGGGTGTCGTATCCATGATCTCTCTCCCGCTCAGCTCAGGGCTTCGGCGACTGCGCGGCGTGCGATGACGCCGATCAGATGCGCGCGATAGTCGCGGCTGGCATGAATGTCGCTGTTCAAATCTGCTGCCGGGACCAAGCCGCCTTCAATGCTTTCCGGACTGAAATTGCTGCTGAGCGCGGCTTCGATCTCGGCGACGCGAAAAACGCACGGCCCGGCGCCGGTAACGGCGACGCGGACGTTGGCCCCGTATTTAGCCACCATCACAGCCACTAAGGCATAACGGGTCGCCGGGTTCGGAAACTTCACATACCCGGCGCGTTCGGGGACCGGGAAGCGGACCTCGGTGATCATCTCACCTTCTTCAAGTGCGGTTTCAAACATCCCGGTGAAAAAGTCATCGGCTGCAATTTCCCGGCGATCGGTGACAACGGTTGCGTTCAAGCCCAACACCGCAGCAGGATAATCCGCAGCTGGATCGTTGTTGGCAATTGAGCCACCGATCGTCCCCATATTGCGGACATGCGGGTCACCGATGCCGCCGGCAAGTGCCGCCAACGCCGGGATCGCTGATTTGATGTCTGCGTTTGCAGCGACCTGCGCGTGGCGCGTCATGGATTTGACGGTGATCGTGTCGCCTTCGGGCGTGATGCCCGATAGCGCGTCCACACCGGCTAACGAAACCAGCTCTCCCGGCATCGCCAGGCGCTGTTTCAGCACGGGGATCAGGGTTTGACCGCCGGCCAGCATTTGTGCGTCTTCGTTGGCTTCAAGGGCGGCTTTGGCGTCGTCGACGCTGCTGGGGGTCTTAATGTTAAATGTGTACATGATTAACCCCGCATCGCTTTTGCGCCGGCCTTAACGGCATCGACGATGTTCTGATACCCGGTGCAGCGGCAGATGTTGCCTTCGAGCCCGTGGCGGATGTCATCTTCGCTGAGGTCGGGGTTTTTCTCGGCCATGTCGACCGCCGTCATTACCATGCCCGGTGTGCAAAAGCCGCACTGTAGGCCGTGGTGGTTGCGAAAAGCTTCTTGCATGGGGTGCAGGGTGTCGCCGTCGGCCAAACCTTCGATGGTCTTGATCTCAGCGCCATCTGCTTGCCATGCGAACACAGCGCAACTTTTGACGGTGGCACCGTTGACCGAGACGACGCAGGCGCCGCACTGGCTTGTGTCGCAGCCGACGTGGGTGCCGGTCAGATGCAGTTGTTCACGAATGAACGTGCTCAAAAGCGTCCTAGGATCGACCTCTTTGGTCGCTTCAACGCCGTTCACACGGACCGTTATCGCGGGCATCGCAAAACTCCCCCAAACTTGTCGCCGACGTGATGACCATCGCATCACGTGGCATTATTTCATAAAACAGGCGCCGACTTCGGCGCCCGGCGGCCCGATTGGACCCCCGATTTTCGGCACATATATGCCGGAATTTTCAGTATGCCGGAAAGCTGCAGGGTGGCAAGCGAGCCTTCGATATACTACATCAGACTTGGGCATGACCGCGTGCGATACAAGCCCACATACATTATAAGATGCATTATAAGGCTATTCTTGCGGCACCTGTAAAAGCACAACTTTTGTGCCGTGCGCTCATCATAACGACGGAGACGACCATGAAGTTATCGGACGAGAAACGGATCGAAGCGCCCCGCGACGTGGTGTGGGCCGGTCTCAATGATCCTGACATTCTCAAGCAATCGATCCCCGGCTGCGATACGTTGACGCAATTGTCCGATACAGAATTTGAAGCCGAAGTGCGCGCCAAGATCGGGCCGGTGAAGGCCAAGTTTAAAGGCAGTGTGCAACTCTCCGATTTGAACCCGCCGGTCAGCTATCGCATTTCCGGCGAAGGCAAGGGCGGCGCTGCCGGTTTTGCCAAGGGTGGTGCCACGGTGACGCTCAGCGAAGACGGCGATGCCACCATTTTGAAATACGATGTTGATGCGGACGTCGGCGGTAAACTGGCACAGATCGGCGGACGTTTGATCGAAGGCTCTGCGAAAAAATTGGCGGGCGAGTTTTTTAATAATTTCGAAGCGGCGCTTAAAGCCGGCGAGGCAGGTAATGCGGATGCAATTGAAGCAGCAGCCATGCCTGAAGCCGCAGCAGCCCCGACACCGGTCTCAGACGACTCGATGAAAAAGCGTGTTTGGTTGATCGTCGGCGTGGTGTTCGTGGTCGGCGCATTGGCGCTCACCCTGCTCAAGTAAGCTGAGCAACCCGTGGCCCCTAAAACGCTGCTGGTGATCGGGCATGTGCCGTCGGCAAATACGCGGGCACTCCGTGATGCCGTCGTTGAAGGTGCCCGTGCAGACGGCATCGATGATGTCGATGTGCGCGCGCTCAGCCCGTTTGACGCCGGCTCCGCAGACGTGCTCGCCGCTGATGCGGTGATCTTGGGGACGACTGAAAACCTCGGCTATATGTCTGGTGCGTTGAAAGATTTTTTTGACCGCACCTATTACGGCGTGCTCGAAGAAAAGCAGGGTATGCCGTATGCGCTGTATGTTCGCGCCGGTCTCGATGGCACCGGCACCATGCGCGCTGTGGGCAGTATCACAACGGGCCTCAGGTGGAAGCCGATCTGCGATCCGCTTTTATGCAAAGGCGATTGGAACGAAGATTTCCTCGCCCAAGCCCGCGACCTCGGCCAACTGATGGCGGCAGGCTTAGAGGCGGGGATTTTTTAACGGATACTTTCCGCCGCCACGCCAACCCTATATGCCACCTCACCCGCGATTTCCCGGAACCCCGGCAGTGCCGGGGTGTCCGGGATCTTTGCGCCTCGTCGCTACCTAATCTCAAGATCCCGGGTCAAGCCCGGGAAGCCGCTTGGTTGGCGGGGCGTTGTTTAAGTTTTTAAAAACGAGACACTCCCCCACGCGTCATCCTGAACTTGATTCAGGATCCAATAACGAGCGCGCACAACCCATGGATCCTGAATCAAGTTCAGGATGACGCAACAAAATAAGGTGGCGTGGCGGCCCGGACGGGCCTTCATTTTGGGTTTATAAAACTTCTCCATTGAAACGATGCCGGTGGAGTCGTTTTATAGCGGCCTATCACATCAGCAAGCCGAGGGGTGCGTCATGAGCCGGATCGTTTACGTCAACGGAGAGTATTTGCCTGAAGAGGACGCGAAGATCTCCGTATTTGACCGTGGGTTCTTGTTTGCCGACGCGGTGTATGAGGTCTCGGCGGTGATTGGGCGCAAGCTGGTCGACAATCCCGCCCACTTGGCGCGGCTTGAACGCTCAATGAACGAGCTCAAAATGACGCCGCCGGCCAGTGGTCCCGAGATTGAGGCGGTGCAGATGCAGATGATCGAGAAAAACGATCTGGACGAGGGTCTCATATATATGCAGGTCACCCGGGGCGCCGCGGACCGAGACTTCGCGTTTCCAAAAGATGCGACGCCGTCGCTGGTGATGTTCACGCAGAAAAAATCTCTGAGCGACAACCCGGTTGCCGAAAAGGGTATCGCTGTTATTACGGTGCCGGACATTCGCTGGAAGCGCCGCGATATTAAAACGGTGGGTCTGCTGCCGGCGTCGATGGCGAAGCAAGCGGCCTTAGATGCCGGTGCCAATGATGCCTGGTTTGTTGAGGATGGCGTCGTCAACGAAGGCAGCTCCAACAACGCATTCATCGTCACCCACGCGGGCAAGATCGTGACCCGCCATTTGGGCACGGAGATTCTGCACGGCATCACCCGCAAGGCCGTGATCGCTTTGGCGGCGCAAGAAAATCTCGAAATCGAAGAGCGACCATTTACGCCCGAAGAAGCTTACGAAGCACGTGAAGCATTTTCGACATCGGCCTCTGCATTTGTGATGCCGGTGGTGAAAATAGACGGCCATGTGTTGGGCAACGGGGTGCCGGGTCCGGTCGCGGAAAAACTCCGAGCGCTATATCTCGAGATGGCAAAGGCGGGTTGATCATGCGTCTCAAGGGAAAGACCGCACTTGTCGTCGGCGCCGGACAGCAACCTGGTGAAACACTCGGTAACGGGCGCGCCGTGGCGCTACGATTTGCGCAAGAAGGCGCGCGGGTACTGTGCGTCGATCTGCATGAAGACCGTGCCCAGGAAACCGTCAAACTGATCCACGCCGAGGGCGGCGAGGCCGAGGCGTTCGGCGTAGATGTCACCGACGAAGACGCCTGCCAACAGGCGGTCGAAGCTTGCCGCAAGCGATTCGGTCGTCTGGATATTCTGCACAACAACGTCGGCCGCTCGCAAGGGGACCGCAACACGCCGGACATGGACGCGGACATGTGGGACGAGCTTATGAAGCTCAACCTCAAATCCATGTTTTTGATGTGTAAGCACACCCTGCCGGTGATGCGTGAGCAGGGCGGCGGCGCGATCATTAACGTGTCGTCGACGTCGTCGATCGCGGCGCGCCAGACGGTGACCTACAAAACCTCAAAAGGTGCCGTGAACACGTTCACGCAGCATTTGGCTTGGGAGAATGCGAAGTACGGTGTGCGTGCCAACGCGATTTTGCCGGGCCTTATCGACACTCCGATGGCGATTGAGCGGCGTGCCCAAGAACAGGGCGTCGAGCGCGACGTGGTCCGCGAAACCCGCCAACAATTGGTGCCCCTGCAAACCCGCGTCGGCACGGCCTGGGATGTCGCCAATGCGGCGCTGTTTTTGGCGTCCGAAGAAGCCAGCTATATCACCGGTGTGCTGCTGCCCGTTGATGGTGGGTTGTTGGTGAAGGTGGGCTAACGATATTTCTAGGCGTTGCCGCTTTCGGGCGTGGCCCGTTCGGCCTCGGTCGCGGCGGCGGAAGCCATGCGGACTAAGGTCTCAGCCAACTGGGCGGTGACGTTGCCGGGCGCATGAATCATGCGGGCCCGCACCGCCAACGCCATGGCCAGGGCTTGCAGCACATCGCCGTTGGCGGTCTCGCCGCATACATTGATGTCGCGGTCCAGGGCATCCAGCACGGCGGCCAGCATCTGTTCGACGCGGATCGCGGACCCGGTGTCGTCGTGCAACGGAAAGGTGATGTCAAAGACGTCGCCGGTGGCGGTGTGGGCGCGGTAAGGAAGCGGACGCATAGCAGGCTCCTGATTTTAGCTATTCAGACCGAGGATGATCACGGCAGCTGCCGTACCGATCAGGCCCAGCGTGTTGATGTGGACGCTGAGCTTGTGCAGGCGCTCAAAGCGTTGGCTGGCTTCTGCGTCGCCGTCGTTGGCTTGATCGCGGGCCCCGTTGATGCGGGGCATTAAGCCTTGCCGCGAGATTGCTGCGCCGAACGCGGCAATGCCGAGCCCGAGCGCCGCCCACGGCAGCAGCGTCAATAGCGCCAACGCGCCGACCCCGCCGGTGGCGATGACGAAAAGATAAAACCACGGAAAGATACCACGAATGAATTTGGCGGCGTTGGCTTCGTCCAATTTGGTGAACGTGATTGGGGCGACGACGGCGGAAAAGAACACCATCCCGCCGAAGGCCAATGCGGCGCTGACGGTGCCGAGCGTGTGTAAGATCGTTTCCATCGGTTACTTTCCGTCGGTTGCTGCCAACTTGATATAGCAGATCGATATATAGGGGTTAGCGGCTGGTTGCCAAAGGGGGCTAGGCGGATTTGTCGATTTTACGTCGGTTTTTACGACATCGCTCGGAACAGTATTTGACCTCGTCCCAGACGTCCGCCCATTTGCGCCGCCACGTGAACGGGCGTTGGCAGATGGAGCAGGGCTTGGTCGGGAGATCGGCTTTTTTACGCATGACTTTCCGGCGTCCGTTGTTGATCTCATGCCTGTTACGCCTTGGCGAACGGCTTGGATCAACAAGGTGTCGTTGAACCGGGGTGGGCTCTGCAACGTACTCAATGCATGACCTTATTAATCTCAAAAGACACCGCGTCGCCCGAAGACCTGCTGGCAAGTTTCCCAATGTCTTTGAATGCTGTCGTGATCGGCGCCCAAGGCGGCATTGGGGCGGCGGTGACCAAAGCGCTCGTCGACGCGCCCAGGGTGGGTCGTGTGCTCGCCTTGTCGCGTCGGCCAGGGCAAGCGTCCGGCAAAGTTGAAACGGGTCTGCTTGACCTTGAAGACCCGGCCAGCATTGACGCAGCCGCCCGGTTTGCTGAAGAGTCATTTGGCACGGTGCACCTGATCTTTGTCGCCAGCGGGATTTTGCATCAAGGTGCTATGCAGCCGGAAAAGTCCTGGCGGGCGTTGGGCGCCGACAACATGGCACGCGCGTTCGCTGTCAATGCGACGGGTCCGGCATTGGTCGCAGCCCGCTTTGCCGACTTGCTGCCTCGCGACGAAAAAGTCTGTTTTGCGGCAGTCTCAGCGCGGGTCGGCTCGATCACCGATAATGGGTTCGGCGGCTGGTACGCGTACCGCGCGTCAAAAGCGGCGCTCAATCAGCTGATCCGCACGTTTGCGATTGAGCTTGGCCGAAAGCATCCGCGAGCTATTGCCTTAGCGTTGCACCCCGGGACAACGGACACCGCATTATCTTCACCGTTTCAGGCCAATGTCCCAAACGGCAAATTGTTCACCCCGGCGTATTCGGCAAACCGCATGCTACAGGTGATCGACGCGGCTGAGCCCGCAGACAGCGGCAAACTGATCGCCTGGGACGGCGAGGTGCTGCCTTATTGAAACGTGCCGATTTGGGGGCCGTCACTGCCAATCGCGGCAGACGTATTTAACTTCCGTATACGCATCCATTCCGAGTCGGCCGCCTTCGCGGTCCAAGCCCGACTGTTTGACACCGCCGAACGGAATCGGTGGGCCGGTGACTTTGGTACGGTTGACCGCGACCATGCCGAACGCGAGCCCCCGGCTGAGCCGATAAATGCGGCGTGGATCCAACGTGTGCACATAAGCCACCAAACCGTATTCGGTATCGTTGGCGCGGCGGACCGCTTCGGCTTCGTCTTCGAAACGCGCGATGGCGGCGACCGGACCAAACGTTTCTTCATGCAGGATGAGCGCGTCTTCAGAGACATCGATCAGTACGGTGGGTTCAAAGAATAAGTCACCTTCCGGATGCACTTTACCGCCGCTGACTAATTTCGCGCCTTTGGCGATGGCATCTTCAACATGGGCGATTTGTTTTTTGATGGCGCTTGCGTTCATCAAAGGGCCGATGTCGGGATCGTCCATGCCGCGCCCAACGCTCAGCTTCGCGGTCTTCGCCGCAAATGCCGCGCAGAAGTCATCATAGATGCCGCTTTGCACAAGGATGCGGTTGGCGGCCAGACAATCTTGGCCGGACGTTGCGAACTTTGCCTTGATCGCCTCGTCGACTGCGTCGTCCAACTCGGCATCGTCAAACACCAACAATGGGGCGTGGCCGCCCAACTCCATGATCAGACGTTTCACGGTACCTGCGCATTGGCTGTACAGTAGCCGCCCGATTTCGGTCGAGCCAGTGAACGACAGCGCGCGGACGCGGATATCTCGGGTCCAAGGCTCGACAATCTCAGCGGGCTCGCCGGTGACGACGTTGAACACACCGGCCGGCAGGCCGGCACGGATCGACAGTTCAGCCAACGCCAATGCCGAATACGGTGTTTCTTTTGATGGGTGGACGACGACGGTGCAGCCCGCGGCAATGGCGGCCGCGGCTTTTCGCGTAATCATCGCGGATGGGAAATTCCATGGCGTGATCAAGGCGGCGACGCCGATCGGTTCGCGCCAGATTTCCATTTCCGCGTCGGCTAGGTGCGATGTGGCATTCTCAAGATTCGGGCGCTTGGCTTCCTCGGCATAAAATTCGATGAACGACGCCGCATAATCGATTTCACCCCGGGCTTCGGAAATCGGTTTGCCCTGTTCCGCCACCATGATGCGGGCGAGATCTTCTTTATGTTCGCACAAAAGTTCAAACCACCTGCGCATTATACGCGTGCGTTCTTGCGGCAAAGTACCGGCCCAGCCCGGAAATGCGGCTTCAGCGGCATCGACGGCGGCAATTGCATCGTCGCCGCTCATCCGGGCTACAGAGCCGATGATCTGACCTGTGGCCGGGTCGGTGACATCGATGATGTCTTGTCCGCTCTGCCAGGCGCCGCCGATGAAACTCTCGGTCTGCACCAAGTTCGGGTCGGCGAGATCGTTGATAATGGGGGCTTTTGGCAAGGCAATAGCATCGGGCATTTAGGTCTCCAATCGTCATGAATGGGACTCCGGGCCTAACAGACCCAACCCCCGCATGGCAAACCGGCGGTGCCGGATATGCGGCTAGATTCGGAGCCGATATGGGGTGGGTGTTGATGAATCTGTGGATAGTTTTCCTTTCATGAAATTTTTTTTCCGCTAGAGTCCGCCCGGATTAAAGGAAGTCTGATGAGCGAGCCGATTGCGGATAAAACCCTCGAAATGTGGATCGGTGCCCAGGTAAAGACGCTTCGGCGTTCGCTGGGGATGACCATGGCGGATTTGTCGAAGGCGACGTCGGTCTCGGTGGGGATGTTGTCAAAGATCGAAAACGGCCAAACGTCACCGTCATTGGCGACGTTGCAGGCGTTGGCGACGGCGTTGAACATACCGCTCGCCAGTTTTTTTCAAAAATACGATGACACCCGCGAAGCCAGCTACGTCAAATCCGGCAACGGCTTGGTGATCGAGCGACGGGGCACCCGGTCTGGGCACATTTATCAGCTTTTGGGTGCGCCGCTCCGCAATAAAGCGAAGATGGAGCCGTATCTGATCACGCTCACCGAAAATTCCGACGCCTATCCGGTGTTTCAGCATCCAGGCGTCGAATTTATCTATATGTTGGAAGGCGAATTGATCTATCGCCACGACGATAAGGACTATCATTTATACCCCGGCGACGCGCTGCATTTCGATGCCGAAGCCCCGCACGGGCCGTTAAAAATGGTCACCGTGCCCTGCAAATACCTGTCGATTATCGCCAGCAGTGACGATTAAATAAATTTCGTCTTAGTAAAAAATTATTCTTGAGATTAAATATTCTTCCAGATAGCGTGTGCTCCGGTTAGAACACACACGCTCTGGAGAACGCCTATGTGCGGCATTGTCGGCTTATATCTGAAAACCCCGAAATACGAAGGCGACCTTGGCCGCCTGACCGCCGCCATGCTGCATGAAATGCGCGAGCGTGGGCCGGACAGTGCCGGTTTTGCGGTCTATGGCGCGACTGAAGGCGCGACCAAGTTGGTGCTGCTGGCGATACAAGGATCAGCCGACTGGGCTGATATCGCGAAACGTCTCAGCAAAGCGACTGGTATCCAGGCCGAAGCTGAGCCCAACGACGACCATGCCGTGCTCCGCATCGACGGCGATGGCGCCACAGCCCGGCGTTGGCTGATCGATCACGTCGACGGCATTACGGTACTGTCCGAAGGCACGACGATAGAAGTGTTCAAAGGCGTCGGCGATCCGGATCTGGTGGCTGAACGCTTTGATCTTGCCGGGCGCACAGGCACGCATGCTATCGCGCACACGCGGATGGCGACGGAATCGGCAATTACGACGGCGGGCTCGCATCCGTTTTCGACCGGCGCGGATACGTGCTTGGTGCACAACGGCTCTTTGTCGAACCACAATCGACTACGCGATGTGTTGCGCGCGCACGGTGAAAGTTTTCAAACCGAAAACGATTCCGAAGTCGCAGCGGGCTACTTGGCGTGGCGGTTGCGCTCTGGCGATGGGTTGGATGGCGCGTTGAACGGCGCGCTTAAGGACCTGGACGGGTTCTATACTTTTGCCATCGGCACCAAAGACGGCTTTGCCGTGCTGCGCGATCCCATTGCCTGCAAGCCCGCCGTCATCGCCGAAACCGACGACTGGGTGGCGATGTCGTCGGAATTTCGCGCCATCGCCACCTTGCCCGGCGTCAATCACGCTGAAATCTGGGAACCAGAGCCCGCGAAAATCTATAGCTGGAGCCACGCCGCATGAATGACGTCTTAGACCGAAATTCCATCCTCGACCTCGCGGATATGACCGTGCGCGATGTGAACCGTACCCTGAAAGCTGCGGACAGCGGCGCATTTACCGTGATCCATCCGAATGGTGTACACGCGCTGGCGTGCGGCTTAATGCAGCCGATCTCGGTAACCGTCAAAGGCCACGCCGGATATTACTGCGCTGGGATGAATCAAAAGGCCGATGTTCTAATTGAGGGCAACGCCGGCACAGGCGTTGCGGAAAACATGATGTCGGGCAGCGTGCGGGTCACTGGTGATTGCAGTCAGTCCGCCGCCGCCACCGCGCACGGCGGTTTGTTGGTAATCGAAGGCGATGCGTCGGCTCGGTGCGGTATCTCACTCAAGGGTGCCGATATCGTCGTCGGTGGTTCGGTCGGGCATATGTCGGCGTTCATGGCGCAGGCCGGACGCATGGTCGTGCTGGGCGATGCTGGCGAAGCGTTGGGCGATTCCATTTATGAAGCGCGCCTTTATGTAAGGGGCAGCGTCGCCAGCTTAGGTGCGGACTGCATTGAAAAAGAAATGCGCGAAGAACACATCGCCGAGGTTAAAACGTTATTGGATCAAGCTGGCATGGACGCCGACCCGGCCAGTTTCAAACGCTACGGCTCGGCGCGTCAGCTTTACACCTTCAAGATCGACAATATCGATGCGTATTGAGCCCTTACGTTATCAAACACGACCACGGCGTCATCCTGAACTTGATTCAGGATGACGCCAGGGTGGTTGCTGGGAACGAACGAAGCGTAATGAATAAGGACATGATATGACAACGCCGCCTCGCACACTCCCAAAGATGTCGTCGACGTTTGATCTGGCGACGATGTCGGAAATCCGGCGTGCAGCTGCGACCGGGATCTATGATATCCGCGGTGCCGGCGCGAAGCGCAAAGTGCCGCACTTCGATGATCTGCTGTTCTTGGGCGCGTCGATCTCGCGCTATCCGTTGGAAGGATATCGAGAGGCCTGCAACACCGCCGTCACGTTGGGCGACCGTTTTGCATCGAAACCGCTTGAGTTAAAAATCCCAATCACCATTGCCGGTATGAGTTTCGGCTCTTTATCGGGTCAAGCTAAAGAAGCGCTCGGTCGCGGTGCCAATGCGGCGGGCACGTCGACGACGACGGGCGACGGCGGGATGACGGTCGAAGAACGCGGGCATTCCAAAACGTTGGTCTATCAATACTTGCCGAGTCGTTACGGCATGAATCCGGACGATCTGCGCAAGGCTGATGCCATCGAAGTCGTTGTTGGCCAAGGCGCTAAGCCCGGCGGCGGTGGCATGTTGTTGGGCCAAAAAATATCCGACCGCGTCGCGGAAATGCGGACCCTGCCGAAGGGCATCGATCAGCGTTCGGCATGCCGTCATCCGGATTGGACGGGGCCGGACGATCTGGAAATCAAAATTCAAGAACTTCGCGAGATCACCGATTGGGAAAAGCCGATCTTCGTCAAAGTCGGCGCATCGCGTCCGTATTATGACACTGCATTGGCGGTGAAGTCCGGCGCAGATGTGGTTGTGCTCGACGGTATGCAGGGCGGCACTGCGGCGACCCAAGATGTGTTTATCGAAAACGTCGGTATTCCGACGCTTGCCGCGATCCGCCCCGCCGTGCAGGCACTGATGGAACTCGGCATGCATCGCAAGGTGCAGTTGATTGTCTCAGGTGGCGTGCGCAATGGTGCCGACGTTGCGAAGTGCTTGGCGCTGGGTGCGGATGCGGTGTCCATCGGCACGGCGGCGTTGATTGCGCTCGGCGACAATGACCCAAGATGGGAAGCCGAATATAACGCGTTGGGTACCACGGCGGGTGCTTATGATGATTGGCATGAGGGCAATGATCCGGCCGGCATCACCACGCAAAACCCGGAACTCGCAGCGCGCCTGGACCCGGTCGCAGCTGGGCGCCGGCTCGCGAATTTCCTCAACGTGATGACGTTGGAATGCCAAACCATCGCGCGCGCGTGCGGCAAGTCGGACGTGCGCAACCTTGAGCCGGAAGACTTGGTGGCGCTGACGGTCGAAGCCGCCGCCATGGCGCGGGTGCCGCTCGCAGGGACCTCGTGGATTCCGGGCCAAGAGAATTACTGAACCCGCGCAATGACGGGCAATTTGATAAACTGAGTACAGCAGGGGATACGACATGGCTAAAAATCTGGCACAGATCGCAAAGCAAAAAGGGATCGAATATTTTCAAATCTCTTTCGTCGATCTATTTGGGGTGATGCGGGCAAAGCTGGTCCCGGCGTCGGCGATTGCGGGTATGCAAAAAGACGGTGCCGGGTTCGCGGGCTTTGCAGCATGGCTCGATATGACACCGGCCGACAGCGACATGTTTGCTGTGCCTGACCCCGACAGCCTGATCCAGTTGCCGTGGAAGCCGGAAGTCGCTTGGCTCGCTGCTGATCTGTGGATGGACGGCAAAGAGGTGGCGCACGCACCTCGAAATACCCTGAAGCGCGTTGCGGCGGCAGCCCAGAAAAAAGGCTGGTACATGAAGCACGGTGTGGAGTGCGAGTATTTCCTCACCTCGCCCGATGGCGCCGAAATTTCTGACGAATACGACACCCAAGAAAAACCGTGCTACGACATTTCGGCGCTGATGCGCCGCTATGAAGTGATCCGCGAGATTTGCGATGCCATGCAGTCGCTCGGTTGGGGCCCGTATCAAAACGACCACGAAGACGCCAACGGCCAGTTTGAAATGAACTGGGATTACAACGATGTGCTGCTCACCGCCGACCGGCACTCGTTCTTTAAGTATATGGTCAAGTCGATTGCCGAAAAGCACGGGCTGCGCGCCACGTTTATGCCGAAGCCGTTTTCGAATCTGACCGGCAACGGCTGTCATATGCACGTCAGCGTCTGGGACAAAGCCGGCAAGAAAAACCTGTTCAGCGACCCGAAGGGCGAGCTTGGGATATCGAAGCTCGGCTATCAGTTCCTAGGCGGCATGATGGCGCATGCGCAAGCGTTATGTGCGATCACCAATCCGACCGTGAACAGCTACAAGCGCATCAACGCACCGCGTACCACGTCCGGCGCGACATGGTCGCCAAGCTCGATCACGTACGGCGGCAACAACCGCACGCACATGGTGCGTATTCCGGATGCCGGGCGGTTCGAGTTTCGTTTGGCCGACGGTGCCGCCAATCCGTACCTGATGCCGGCTGCCGTGCTGGCGGCCGGTTTGGACGGAATCGCCAACAAAACCGATCCCGGCAAGCGCCTGGATATCGATATGTACGCTGATGGACACAAGGTGAAGGGTGCTAAGAAGCTGCCGCTCAACTTGTTGGATGCGTTGCGCGCGTTGGAAAACGATAAATCTTTGGGGGATGCGCTGGGCACAGAAACGGTGTCGGCATTTGCCAAGCTCAAGCATGACGAATGGAACAGCTTCTGCCGCCACCTCACCGACTGGGAGCGGGACCACACGTTGGACTGTTAGGGTGCGATTCACCCCCGCACCTCCTACCCCTCTCGCGTCATCCTGAACTTGATTCAGGATGACGCTCGGGGGAGAGGTGCTGGGATGTCGCCCCGTTTACGCTTACGTCCCACCCGGCTTTGTCGGCTCTTCTGTGGAGCGGTAGTGGTGTTGCAGCGCGACGCCGATGCCTTTGAGGCGGGGCAGCAACCATAATGTCATGAGCGTCCCGATGGGGCCCCATAAAATCACGTGCACCCAAATCGCGGGCTCGTATTTAAATTCAAACCAGACCGCGAGCGCCACCAGGATGGTGCCCAATACGAGCAGCGCCGGCACCACGGCACCATCGCCGGCGTCGTGTTCGCTCAGCACCAAGCCGCAGACGCCGCATTTGTCGACTACCTCGAGCCGGCTCTTAAACAATCGACCGCGTCCGCACCGTGGGCAACGGCCCTTGAAGCCGAGCTTGATGGTTTCGCCGATGGTGCGGATCGGATACGCGGCGTCTGGGGCGGTCATTGGCCTGTCCTTAATTTCGTGACGTTACTTGAATATACATTTTTTAAATGTGCTTTAAAGACATCACGCATATAAGGCATAGGTCTTTTGCCGAAACAAAGGCCGGTTCGGACTTTCGGTTTGGGGGCGTGCGCAGATAGAGTGCGCGTATGACAGACCGTGCTATTCCGCATCCGCCCGCCGCCGTGCTCGCCACGGCGCCGATCTTACTTGTGATCGTTGCCGGCTTCGTGCTGGCCGGTATGGATGCCATCGCTAAACACATCGGGCAGCTCGGTGTGCCGGTATTGTTGGTGTTGTGGGGGCGGTATTTCTTTCACACAGCGTTGACGTTCGTCAGCTATGCCGCGACTCGGCGTTCGTTGGATTTCTTGCGCGCGCGTAGACCCGCGCTGCAATTGATCCGCGCCGGTTGCCTGTTTGGTGCGACGACATGTTTCTATACCGCACTCACAAAAGGCATGCAGTTGGGGGATGCCGCGGCAATTCAGTTTTTAGCGCCGGTTCTGGTAACGGCGCTTTCCGGTATTTTCTTAGGCGAGCGCGTCGGTCCCCGCCGATGGACGGCGGTTGTGATTGCGTTTGCAGGCGTGATGGTGGTCGGTCGTCCTGGCTCGGGGGTGCTCGGGTTCGTTGCGCTGCTGCCGCTGGTGACGGCGGTGTTGCTCGCGATCTATATGATCCTGACCCGTACTATCCGTACCCAAGACAGTGCGGCATCGACGACGTTCTACACAACAGCAGTCGGTGGCGTCGCGTTGACGCTTTTGTTGCCCTACATCTGGCAGCCCTTGGATGCGCCGCAGTGGGGCTTGATGGTGTTGATGGGCGGCGCGGGTGCACTGGGACATTTTTTGTTGGTGCGCGCGTTCCATGCCGCCGAAGCCTCGGCGCTGGCACCGTTCACCTATGCACAAGTGGTCGGCGCGATTTTATGGGGCTTTCTCGTTTTCGCCGACGTACCAAGCGTCTGGACCCTGGTCGGCGCGTCGATGATTGTCGGCAGCGGCATCTATGTTTGGTATCGGGAAATGACCCTGGCGAAGCGCAAGCAGGCATAGAGGTATTATCGGGGCTTGTCGGAAGCCGATCTGCACCGTAGAACCCGCGGATGGCGCCACCACTTCTCACCCTTGGAAATATTCATCTGACCTTCGGCGGCACACCGCTGCTGGAAGGCGCAGAGATGAGCGTGCACGCCGGCGAGCGCTTGTGCCTAGTTGGTCGCAATGGATCGGGCAAGTCGACGCTGCTGAAAATCGCTGCCGGCTTGATTGAGCCAGACGAAGGCGAGGTGTTTGTGCAGCCGGATGCCACCGTCCGTTACCTGCCACAGGAACCGGATTTCGGTGGGGCTGCGACGGTCCGTGAATTTATTGAAGCGGGGCTCGCCCCCGGTGATGACGTGCATTTGGCCGACCGGATGCTGGCCACGCTTGGCCTCAGCGGCGAAGAGAACCCAGCGCAATTGTCGGGGGGCGAGCGGCGCCGTGCCGCGATCGCCCGCGCACTGGCACCACGGCCTGACATTTTGATGCTCGATGAGCCCACCAACCACCTGGACTTGCCGGTCATCGAATGGCTGGAACGTACCCTCAAGGGCATGCGGTCCGCCATCGTCATGATTTCCCACGACCGACGGTTCTTGGAAAATTTGTCCGATGCCGTGGTGTGGCTGGATCGGGGTCGGACCATGCGGCTCGATAAAGGTTTCGGTGAATTCGAATCTTGGCGCGATGAGATTTTGGAACAGGAAACCACGGAGCGTCATAAGCTCGACCGGAAAATTCATTCGGAAATGCAATGGCTCTCCAAGGGTGTGACGGCGCGCCGGAAACGCAACATGGGCCGACTGCGCGCCTTGCATGACCTGCGCCGCCATCGCAAAGAACAGCGTGCGCAAGCGGGCGCGGTGACGATCACCGCCAGTGATGCGGAAAGCTCCGGCAAGCGGGTGATTGAGGCCCGAGGTATTTCTAAGACCTATGGTGATCGCACCGTCGTTGATGATTTTTCAATCCGTGTGTTGCGGGGTGATCGGGTCGGTATCGTCGGTCCGAACGGGGCCGGTAAGACGACGTTGATCAGTATGTTGACCGGTGCGCTAAAACCCGACCACGGTAGTGTTAAGCTCGGCACGACATTGGAAATTGCGACCTTGGACCAGGGCCGCGAAGCATTGGCGCCGGGCACGACGTTGCAGGATGCGCTGACCGGCGGCAGCGGCGACAGCGTCACGGTCGGTGGCGAGCAGCGCCATGTGATCGGTTACATGAAAGACTTTTTGTTCGATCCCAGTCAGGCGCGGACATCTGTCTCGGCATTGTCGGGCGGTGAGCGCGGTCGATTGATGCTGGCCCGCGCCATGACGCGGCCGTCGAACCTGTTGGTATTGGACGAGCCGACCAACGACTTGGACCTCGATACCCTCGATCTATTGCAGGAAATGATTGCGGATTATGCGGGCACGGTAATCCTGGTCAGCCATGATCGGGATTTCTTGGACCGTATCGTGACGTCGACCGTGAACTACGAAGGCGATGGTCACTGGCAGGAATACGCCGGTGGCTATGCTGATATGGTTGTGCAGCGCGGACGAGGCATGGAGGCTGCGAGCAAAGCCGAAAATAAAAAAGGCGGCGGCAGCGGGCGTAAACAGTCGGCCAGTTCACGCCCATTCCGTGCGAAAATGACCTTTAAAGATAAACACGCACTGGAAACGCTGCCGGGCCGGATCGCGGCGCTGGAAGCTGAGATCACTCGGCTCGAAGTGGCACTGGCCGACCCGGATCTGTTCAACCGCGACCCTGACGGCTTTCAAGATACCAGCGATGCGCTGACGCAAGCCGTTCAGGATTTGTCTGCGGCGGAAGATGAGTGGCTGCGTCTCGAAGCGTTGCGCGAAGAATTCGACGCCGGCTGATCTGCGCTGAATTAGCGGGTTACGTCAGACACCGAGAGCGAACTCATTTCAAGCGAACGATCTGGATACACATAAAAAATGTGCCGTCCAATCTTTGCGGCCACCGTTTTGTAGGATGCCCAGGACGGGTTCACGTAATCGGCGTGATACCAAAGTGCACCATCGGTCGGGTCGCTGACGACGCCAGCATATGTCAGCCGTGCGACGGTCGAAGCGCGGCGCCACGCATCTGCTTCCACCGGAATATCTTTCTTGCCGTCGCACCACCAGGAAAACTGGCAACGGTGCTTGCGCACTTCGCCGCCCTGGCGGACGACCTCGCAGACGCCGTCTGGGAAGCGCGGATCATTGACGCGGTTCAAGGTCACGGCAGCAACGGCGAGTTGGCCCCGCATCGGTTCCGAGCGGGCCTCCCAATACACGTTCAGCGCCAAACACTGCAGCGCGGCGTCCCGATCGTTATCTTGCGCGTGGACGATGAAATTCTTGGCGTGGACAAACAGCGTGTCGATACCTGGTGTGTCTGAACCATCCTGCGCGGAGGCGTCGGAATGTACGGAATCCGTACTCCAAGTTAAAAGGCCTGCGCTGATCGTAATAAATAACGCCGCGATGGCGGCGTGCTTCATCCGTTTCATGTGTCTCGTTCCCTTGTCTATGCTTCTTCCCAGCTTGAAGCGAGACGACTGTCTAAGATTCCGCGCGTTTTTTCGGCGGTTCACATTTATAGTTAACGTTCCATATAAGGGAAGATAGGATTAGTTCAAGACCTATTGTGCACTGCACAAAATATCCCTTGAATATGTTGCAATGCGGCATCACTTGTAGTGGGATAGTCAAAACACGTAACGTGCTGAAAATTTGGGGGATTATCCATGAAGCCGATCCGAAAGGCCGTTTTGCCCGTCGCAGGACTAGGGACAAGATTTTTGCCGGCGACGAAGTGCATGCCTAAGGAAATGCTGCCGGTGGTCGACAAGCCGCTGATTCAATATGCGATTGAAGAAGCCTATGAGGCCGGGATCGAAGCGATCATGCTGGTCACCGGACGCGGCAAGAACCTCATGGAAGATCATTTCGATCATGCCGTCGAGTTGGAACACACGCTCGAAGCACGTGGTAAATTGAAAGAACTCGACCTGGTGCGCCAGTTCCCGGCACCCAGCAAACTCATGTACACCCGCCAGCAGGCGCCGCTCGGTCTCGGCCACGCCATTTGGTGTGCCCGTGAATTCGTCGGCACCGATCCGTTCGCGGTGATCTTGCCGGACGACTTGGTGAAGTCGGACCCCGGCTGCTTGAAGCAGATGATGGACGCGTATGCGGAGGTCGGCGGCAATATCGTCGCCGTCACCGAAGTGCCGCGCGACCAAACCAACAAATACGGCATCCTGGACGTGGTCGAAGACGACGGCCGGCTGGCCAGCGCTAAAGGTCTGGTGGAAAAGCCGGACCCCGCCGATGCGCCGTCGACGCTGTCGATCATCGGACGCTATATCTTGCAACACGATGTGTTCGCGCATTTAGATAAGAAAGAGACCGGCGCGGGTGGCGAGATTCAGCTCACCGACGCCATCGCGGCAACGCTCGGCGACGTGCCGTTCCACGGTCTGCGCTACAAAGGGCGCCGCTTCGATTGCGGCTCTAAGTCTGGTTTCGTTGCCGCGAACTTGGCCTATGCGTTAGACTGCGAAGACTTGGCCGACGATGTGCGCGCGGAAATCGCTGACATTATCGGCTGATCAGCGACATCAACTTATTGACTCACTGGGGAGTGGGCTGCGGTCTCAAGATTCTGCAATGTGACAAAACCGACCTCGCGGCAGGAACTTCATCGGCCTCCACAAAGTTGATCTACGGCGGCCAGCGAATATTTCGCAAAACCGGTTATGCCGGATGATGTGGTATGGACGTATTCAGGGGTACGACCTTTGTATAACGACGGGGATTCGTCGGCCCAAGATGTCACCCGGAATTATGTGCTTGAGCGCAGCGGCCCCGCCGAGGGTCCTGCGTTGCTGAGTATCTTCGGCGGTAAGATTACGACCTTCCGTCGGCTCGCGGGCGATGCCCTGAAAAAACTCGAAGACTGCTCCTCCGATGCAGGCCCGGAATGGACGCGGGGTGCGACGTTACCGGGCGGTGACTTCGCAACGGACGATTTCGACGTGCTGGTCGATGCCTTGGCTGCAGGGTATCCGAAGTTGGAGGGTCGGCTTTTGCGCCGCCTTACTCGGGCCTATGGGACGCGGACCCGGAAGTTGTTGGGGGACGCCACAGATACGGCCTCGCTGGGAACGCATTTCGGCGATACACTCTATGAACGCGAGGTGACGTATCTACAAACGGCCGAGTGGGCGAACAGCGTAGAATCCGTCTTGTGGCGCCGCTCGAAGCTCGGCCTCAAGATCGGCGATAAAGGCAAAAAGGCGTTGAAAGCCTGGTTCGATAAAAAGAAAACCGAAGCGATGTCGCCGATATCTTAAGTCGACGGCAGATCGAGCGGGGGAGGAATGACATGAGAAAATACATCTTGGCGATTGATCAAGGCACGACGTCATCGCGCGTTTTGATTTTTGATGCGGACTATGGGATTGTTGGTTCGGCGCAACAGGAATTCCGGCAGATTTATCCGGATTCCGGCTGGGTTGAGCATGATCCGGAAGAAATCTGGAAATCGGTCGTCGTCACGTGCCGAGGCGCGATTGCGGACGCCGGCATTACGGCTTCGGATATTGCCGGCATCGGTATCACCAACCAGCGTGAAACAACCGTAGTCTGGGACCGTGCCACGGGCACGCCGATCCACAACGCAATTGTCTGGCAGGACCGCCGCACCGCAGACGTGACGGCTGGTCTCAAAGCCGAGGGGTATGAAGAAACCGTGTCTGCGAAAAGCGGGCTTTTATTGGATCCGTATTTTTCCGGCTCAAAAGTTGCCTGGATTCTCGACAATGTCGCAGGCGCGCGCCAGCGTGCCGACGCCGGAGAGCTTGCGTTTGGGACCATCGATACGTTTTTGATCTGGCGGCTGACCGGCGGTAAACGCCACGTCACCGACGCCACCAATGCCAGCCGCACGTTGCTGTACGACATTAACAAAGGGGATTGGTCGACGACGCTGATGAAAATCCTGCGCGTGCCGCGTCAGATTCTGCCGGACGTCTTGGACAGCGCCGCCGACTTCGGCGAGACACAAGCCGACATCCTCGGCAGTTCGGTTCCTATATTGGGCGTTGCCGGCGACCAGCAGGCAGCAACCATTGGTCAGGCTTGTTTTCAGCCGGGCATGCTCAAGGCGACCTACGGCACCGGATGTTTTGCTGTTTTAAATACGGGCGACAAACCCGTGCGCTCAAAGAACCGGCTTTTGACCACCATCGCCTATCAGTTGGACGGTAAACGGACGTATGCACTCGAAGGATCGATCTTCATTGCAGGCGCAGCGGTGCAGTGGTTGCGCGATGGCCTCGGCATCATTGAAAGTGCCAGCGAAACCGGCGATCTGGCGGCGCTGGCCGAGCACGATGGCGTGTATCTGGTGCCCGCGTTTGTCGGTATGGGCGCACCGTATTGGGACCCGGATTGCCGCGGCGCCATTTTTGGTCTGACCCGGGGCACGGGCCCTCGTGAATTGGCACATGCGACCTTGGAAAGTGTGTGTTTTCAGACCTTCGATCTGACCGATGCGATGCATCGTGACTGGTCGGGGGACAGTGAAACCGTGCTCCGCGTTGACGGCGGTATGGTCGCATCTGATTGGATGCTGCAGCGCTTGGCCGATGTATTGGATGCGCCGATTGATCGACCGAAAATGCTTGAGACCACCGCGCTCGGCGCCGGCTATCTGGCTGGCATGCGCGCAGGTGTGTATGGCGATTTGGCATCTTTCGCTGCAGAGTGGGCCGTCGATCAGCGGTTTGAGCCGACAATGGAGTCCGGCGTTCGTCAGACCCGAATTGCCGGCTGGCACGATGCGGTTCGCCGCACGCTCAGTTCGGGCACTGCACACGGCAGGAGCACCTAAAAATGGTTTTGGACCCAACAGGGCGTCACGAAACCACCGCGCATTTATTGCGGGATGCCATGGCGTTCGTGCTCGCCGGCGGTCGCGGCTCGCGCTTGATGGAATTGACCGACCGCCGCGCTAAGCCGGCGGTTTATTTCGGTGGCAAAAGCCGGATCATCGACTTTGCGCTGTCGAATGCGGTGAACTCGGGCATTCGACGCATCGGTATTGCCACGCAATACAGAGCGCACTCGTTGATCCGCCACATGCAGCGGGGCTGGAACTTTTTCCGGGCTGAGCGGCGCGAGATGCTGGATATTTTGCCTGCGTCGCAGCGCACCGCCGACGGGCAGTGGTATCTGGGCACCGCCGATGCAGTGTATCAAAACATCGACATCATTGAGAGCTATGCGCCGGAATACATCATCATCTTAGCCGGCGATCATATTTATCGCCAAGACTATGGGATCATGCTCAAGCACCATGTCGAGAGCGGCGCGGATGTGACGGTCGGCTGCATCGAACTCGACCGTGCCGAGGCGACCGGGTTCGGCGTCATGCATATTGACGAGAACGACCGTATCAGTGCGTTCTTCGAGAAACCCGCCGACCCGCCGGCGATGCCGGGCAAGCCCGACCGTGCGCTAGCGTCCATGGGGATTTATGTATTTGCCACTAAAACCTTGTTTGAGGTGTTGCGCCGCGACGCCGAGGACTCGACGTCTGATCACGATTTCGGCAAAAACGTGATTCCGTACATGGTTGAAAATGCGAAGGCGGTGGCGCATCAGTTTTCGCAGAGTTGCGTCATGTCCGGTTCGGAGCGCGAACCTTACTGGCGTGATGTCGGCACGTTAGACAGTTTTTGGCAGGCTAACATCGACCTGATGGACCCGGTGCCGGAACTTGATCTGAATGATACTGCGTGGCCGATCTGGACGTATTCGGAATTGACGCCACCGGCCAAATTCATTGGTGCGCCCGGTCCTGTGAACGTGGACCAATCCATGGTATCGGGCGGTTGCGTGGTGCGCGATGCAGATATCTTGAACAGCCTTTTGTTTAGTGGTGTACAGGTCGGTTCGAAAACTCATTTAGAGCGCGCGGTCGCCTTACCGTATTGCGAGATCGGCGATGGTGCGCGGCTGTCCAACGTCATATTGGATCGGGGCGTCGTCGTGCCGGCAGGTTTGGTCGTCGGCGAAGATGCCGGATCGGACGCGGCTAGGTTCCGTCGATCTGAAGGTGGCGTGACGTTGATCACGCAGCCGATGATTGACGCGTTGGAGGCCTGATGCGGGTTTTATTTTGCGCTGCCGAGTGTGCCCCGTTCGTGAAAACCGGTGGCTTGGGTGACGTGGTCGCGGCGTTGCCGCGTGCGCTGTTAGCCCAAGGCGTCGACGTGCGCGTCTTGATGCCGAAGTACCGCGATGCGTTTGCAGACATCGGCGTGACTGAAACCGTCGCCGACTTTGATGCCTTGATAGGCGGCCCGGCCACCGTGCAGGCGGTGCGCGCAGACGGGCTTGAGCTTTTGTTGTTGGATGCGCCGCATCTGTTTGATCGGCCCGGTAATCCGTATGTGCAGGCCGACGGCAGCGATTGGCCCGACAACCATCTACGCTTCGGCGCCTTAGCGCGCGCCGCTGCCGAGGTTGCGACCGGCGCGCTCGAAGGAGATTGGCGTGCCGACGCTGTGCATGCACACGATTGGCATGCCGGATTGGTGCCGTTGTATCTGTCGATGCAGGGCGCAGGCGCGCCGCCGTCGATGATGACGATCCACAATATTATGTATCAGGGTTTGTTCCCGGGCGCGGTACGTACCGATCTCGGCTTGCCCGAGCAGGACTTTACACCGGACGGCTATGAATTCCATGGCCAAGTGGGGTTCCTTAAAGCGGGATTGATGTATGCAGACAAAGTCTCGACGGTCAGCCCGACTTATGCCGAAGAAATAAAAACGGCGGCGTTTGGTTTGGGCCTCGAAGGTGTCATCAACCACCGGGGCGGAGATGTCGTCGGCATTTTGAACGGCATCGATGAAGACGTCTGGAACCCGGCGACCGACCCGCTGATCCATAGCCATTACAAGACGCGAAACACCAAAGCCCGCGCCGCCAATCGCCTCCATCTCAACACGCGATTTGGGTTGACGCCCGGTGATGGTCCGCTGATGTGCGTGGTGAGCCGCCTGACCGAACAAAAGGGTCTTGATCTTCTGCTGGACGCACTCCCCAGTTTTATCAAGGCGGGTGGCAAGCTGGCGTTGCTGGGCTCGGGTGATCCCGTGATGGAGCGGGGCTTTAAGGATGCGGCCATGGCCTATCCGGGTGATGTCGGCACCGTAATCGGTTACGACGAAGCGTTGGCGCATCAACTGCAAGCGGGTTCGGACGCGATCATTGTGCCGTCCCGCTTTGAGCCGTGTGGACTGACGCAGATGTATGGGCTGCGCTATGGCTGTTTGCCGATTGTCGCGCACACGGGTGGGCTTGCCGATACCGTGACAGATTGTGACGCGGACCCAAAAAACGGCACCGGATTTGTTTTTGCGCCGATCACGCAAGCGGCCCTTAGCGATGCGCTGGCGCGTGCCGTCGCGTGCTTTGCCGATGCGCCGCGTTGGCGTGGTGTGATGCGTCGAGCAATGAAACAGGACCTGAGTTGGGATGCGTCTGCGGCCACGTATATCGATATTTACGGCGCCATGCGCGCCGACACGGGGGTCGCCGCCTAAATGGATACGTTTGTCAGTATAACATCGGACTTTGAAATATTGGGCAGCGGCCCGGATGCGCCGACGCTCGGCGCGCATGTGCACGGTGACGGCGTCATGTTTGCGGTGTTTTCGGAAAACGCAGAAAACGTCACGCTTTGTTTGTTCGACGAGACCGACACCGAAATTGCGCGCTTGGATATGCCGGAACGAGATGGTGGCATCTGGCACGGCTTCGTGCCGGGCGTAGACGCCGGACAACGTTATGGCTATCGGGTGCACGGTCCCTATGCGCCGGACGATGGGCACCGTTTCAATGCGCACAAGCTGTTGATCGACCCGTATGCGAAAAGGCTCGCAGGCGACTTCACCGAAAGTCCTGCGCTCTATGGCTACGATCCGACATCGAAAAAGAAAGACCGTTCGTTTTCGTCTTTGGATAGCGCACCGTTTGTGCCGAAGTCTGTCGTGGTGTCTGAGCAACTTGGTGAATCTGTGTCTCGCCCTCTGCATTATTTCGGCGATACCGTGGTCTATGAAGCGCATGTCAAAGGGCTGACACAGAAATTTCCGGACGTAGACCCGACCATCGCCGGCACGTTCGAAGCGTTGGCGGCCCCGCCGGTGTTGCGCCACTTACAAGACATGGGCATCACGGCATTGGAACTTTTGCCGATCCACGCGTTCAAGGATGATGCGTTTTTGTTGAAGCGCGGGCTTCGCAATTATTGGGGCTATAACACGGCCGCCTTTTTTGCACCGGCGACCCATTACATGGGGCCGCGTGGCGCCGACGGCCTTAAGGACACGATTGCGATACTCCGCGATGCCGGGATCGAAGTCATTTTGGATGTCGTTTATAACCACACCGCCGAGGGCGACCATTTAGGCCCGACCATCGGCTTTCGCGGTTTTGATAATACCGCTTATTACCGGCTCGAAGCCGGCGACCCCGCGCGCTACGTTAACGATACCGGTTGCGGCAACACGATAAATGCTGCGCATCCGCAGGTGGTGCAGATGATCTTGGACAGCCTGCGCCACTGGGTCACCGTCTATGGCGTCGCCGGGTTTCGGTTTGATCTCGGCGTCACGCTGGGCCGTGAAGCGGATGGCTTTGATGCCGACGGTCGGTTCATGAGTGCGCTCCGCCAAGATCCGATTTTGAGCAAAGTGAAGCTGATCGCTGAGCCTTGGGATATCGGCCCGGATGGTTATCGCTTGGGCGGGTTCTCAACGCCGTTTGCCGAATGGAGCGATCGCTTCCGGGATGATGTGCGTCGGTTTTGGCGTGGCGACGATGCGACGGCGGCACTGGCGGCGAGGCTTTTGGGTTCCGCCGATGTGTTTGATCAGGGTGCGCGGCGCCCATGGGCGAGCGTGAATTTCGTGACCGCGCACGACGGCTTCACGCTCACCGATGCCGTCAGCTATAAGGACAAGCACAACAAGGCCAACGGCGAAAAAAACCGCGACGGCCATGGCGAGAATTATTCCAGCAACGGCGGTATTGAGGGTGCGACGGAGGATGCCGGTATCCAGGCATCTCGTGATCAGCGCCGGCGCAATATAATGGCGACGTTGTTGCTGTCGCAAGGCACGCCGATGTTGTTGGCCGGGGACGAGGTCGGCAATGCGCAAGGCGGCAACAACAATGCGTACTGCCAAGATAACGAGATCGGCTGGATCGACTGGCAGGGCTTGAACACGTCGTTTCATCAGTTTGCGAAACGCCTGATCCGGCTTCGGCGCACACACCCGGTGCTTCGCCAACCTAGGTTTTTGCATGGTATGCTTCGCGATAGCGATGGCGCGCCTGATGTGCAATGGCTGGCGATGGACGGTGCTGATTTGAATTGGGGTGCATCTGACTTTCGTACCTTTGCCGTTTGGCTCAAAGGGTCAGCGGAAGCACCGATTGAAACGCGCCCGGATGACGAGGCGATTATCGCGGTCAATGGATCGGATGAGGATGCTACCTTCACGTTACCGGACAGTGTGATCTGGCAACGCGCGCTTGATACGGCATCTGCCGAAACTCTGCCCATTGACGCCGCTGGGTCACAACCAATCGCGGCGCAGAGTATCGTCGTGTTCGTCAGCGGAGGCATTGATGACTGACCGTAATGATCATGACGCGCTCGGCGACATAGCGGTCCGTGCAGGCATCTTGTCGGCGTATCACGACTTTTCCGGTGACGAACATTTCACCACACCGGAAACGCGTGATGCATTGCTGGCAGCCATGGGACTTCCGAACACACCCGCTGAAGCGGCGGAATTGTTGGCGGTCTGGAATAGCGCGGCGGCGAGCCGTACGTTGCCGGCGGATATGGTGCTCGAAGCCGATGTGCCGCATCAACTTGAACCCACCGGCGGCGCCACGTCTTGGGAAATTGAGTTCGAGAACGGTGAAGTCATCGCCGGTGTGGACGAAGATGGCGTCAACTTGCCGCCTCTGCCGTGCGGCTATCACCGTTTGTGGCGGGGTCATGAACAAACGTTGCTGATCGTTGCACCCAGCCACGCACCATCGGTTGAAGACCGGGTCGGTGCGTCGCGTATCTGGGGCGCGACGACATCGCTTTACGGTATGACGTCCGGTCGTAACGGTGGCATTGGCGATTATGAGGACTTGGCGCAGACAGCGGAGGCGATGGCGTCCCTTGGCGCTGATTTCTTGGGGACCAATCCGGTGCATGCGTTGGGCGCGCACACGTCGGAAATCAGCCCGTATTCACCATCGCATCGAGGCTTGTTCAATACCCGTCACATCGCCATTGACCGTGCGCCTGAGTTTGAGAATTCTGATGCCGCAAAGCGCTTGTGGCATGATGCTGGCGACGCACTAAAGGCACTTAGAAAAACCGAGTACGTGGATTACAGCGGTACGCATACGATTGCGATGCGGGTGCTGCGTGCGTGCTTTGATACTTTCGAAGAAACCGGCGAGCAAACCGGCAGGCGCGACGCTTTTAATGCATTTCGGTATGCCGGTGGGTCTGCGCTTGAAACGTTTGCTGTTTTTGAATCACTCACCCAAGCCTATGGTCCGGACTCGTCCATATGGCCATCGGAATTGCGTGCGCCGGATACCGACGAAGTTCGTATGTTCGCCGACGCCTATGCGCGCGAAGTACGGTTTTATATTTATTTGCAATGGCTTGCTGATAGTCAGCTCGGCAGCGCGCACAGTCGGGCAAAGGCCGCGGGTATGGGGCTCGGGCTTTATGCGGATTTGGCGGTCGGTGTGCGCGCGGACGGCGCTGAGCCATGGGCGCAGCCGGACGCGTTCAGCGTCGGCGCCTCGCTTGGCGTGCCACCCGATCAATTTAATGCGCAAGGCCAGTCATGGGGGCTGGTGCCGATCAATCCGCATGCGCTGCGCGAATTGGCCTACCGCCCGATGATTGAGACGATGCGCCAGACGATGCGCCACGCCGGTCTGTTGCGCATTGATCACGCGATTGGTTTGATGCGTTGTTTTTGGATTCCTGCAGCAGATGTGCCGGGCGCTTACGTCCGCTATCCGATGGCGGAGATATTGGCGATCATTCGGATCGAAGCGGCGCGCAGCGGATGCGTTGTCGTCGGCGAAGACCTGGGTGTTGTGCCCGACGGCTTGCGCGACACGTTTTCGGTAAACCGTCTTTATGGCTGTGCCGTGATGCAATTCGAACGCGAGCACGATGCCGCGTTCCGCCATCCGCACAATTACCGTCGTGATACGCTGGCAAGCTTCGGCACCCACGACACGCCGACGTTGCAAGGTTATTGGTTGGCCTGCGATATCGACAAGCGGATTGAGCTCGGGCAGTTTTCCGAAGACGACGCAGACCACGCGCGCCAAGAACGTGCAGATGCGCGCACGCGCCTGTTATGGATGCTGAAAGACACGCATGTGTTACCGGACGGCCTTGATCCGACGGCACCACCCGAAGATTTTGGTGTGCAGCTCAGGGTCGCTATGCATGCCGCCCTTGCAGAAACGAAGGCCGAGATGGTGGCGGTGCAGTTGGATGATGCTTTGGGCAGCCCTTTGCAGCCGAATTTTCCGGGCACGGTGGATACCTATCCGAACTGGCGCATAAAAATGCCCTATAGCGTCGAAAAAATTGCTGCACAAAAGCCGTTGGTCGACATTGCCGATGTCATGCAAAACGCAGGGCGCGGTACGGATGCGCACCTGCGCCGCAAACAAGCTTAAGAACAGAATATTAAAAGGTCGAAACATCCGATGCAGATCAAAACCATCCAAACCACGCCGCACCCCGGTCAAAAACCCGGCACGTCCGGGCTGCGCGCCAAGACCAAACAATTCCAGGCGCCGCATTATCTGGAGAACTTTGTGCAGTCGGTGTTCGATTCGACTGGCGGGATGGTGGGGAAGTCTTTGACCCTCGGCGGCGATGGCCGATTTTATAATCGCGAAGCTTGCCAGATCATCTTGAAGATGGCCGCCGCCAACGGTGCCGCCAAAGTTTATGTTGGCCAGAATGGGCTACTGTCGACGCCGGCGGCCTCTGCAGTGATTCGTGAACTGAGGACCGACGGCGGCATGATTTTGTCGGCGAGCCATAACCCGGGTGGCCCCGACGGTGACTTCGGCATCAAATACAATGTGCCCGCCGGTGGCCCTGCGCCGGAAAGCATCACCGGTGCCATCCACGCGCTGAGCGAAAAAATCGAAACCTATAAAATCATCGATGCCGACGATGTCGACTTGACCAAGGTCGGCACGCAAATGCTGGGTGACATGATGGTCGAGGTGATCGATCCGGTCGCGATATACGAAGATCTGATGGCGACGTTATTCGACTTTGACGCCATCCGTGCGTTGTTCGGTTCGGGTTTTTCCATGTGCTTTGACGCCATGAATGCGATCACTGGCCCGTATGCAAAACGCATCATTGAAGGGGCGCTGGGCGCGCCCACCGGCACTGTTGTGAATGGAATTCCGTTGCCCGATTTTGGTGGCCTGCACCCGGACCCTAATCCAGTTTATGCCAAACCGCTGATGGATTTGATGATGGGCCCGGACGCACCGGATTTCGGTGCCGCCTCTGATGGTGACGGAGATCGCAATATGATCGTCGGGCGCGGCCAATACGTGACGCCGTCCGACAGTTTGGCAATTTTAGCCGCGAACGCGCATCTGGCGCCCGGCTATCAGGATGGAATCAGCGGCATCGCACGTTCGATGCCGACCAGTCGTGCCGCCGACCGGGTGGCAAAAAAACTCGGCATCGAAATGCACGAAACGCCGACCGGATGGAAATTTTTCGGCACATTGTTGGATGCGGGCCGTGTTACGATTTGCGGCGAGGAAAGCGCCGGTACCGGTTCTGACCATGTGCGCGAGAAGGACGGGTTGTGGGCGGTGCTGTTATGGCTGAATGTGCTGGCCGAGCGGCGTTGTTCCGTCGCCGATGTGGTGCAGGGGCATTGGCAGACGTATGGGCGAGATTACTACACCCGTCATGACTATGAAGCCGTCGATAAAGACGTTGCCGATGGGATTATCACTGGTATTCGTGACCGCTTGGACAAACTGGCTGGTGCATCTTTCAATGGCTTGGGCGTGGAAAAAGCGCTGGATTTCCGTTATGAAGACCCTATCGATGGTTCTGTGGCCGAGCATCAAGGGCTGCAAGTGTATTTTGACAACGGGTCACGCTGTGTGATCCGCTTGTCGGGTACCGGGACCTCTGGCGCCACGATCCGCGTATATCTGGAGCGTTTTGAGGATGACCCCGTACAGATGGACCATGACCCGCAAGACGCTGTCGCGCCGCTGATCGGCGCGATGGAAGAGTTGGCGGGCATAAAAGAACGGACCGGACGAAAGAAACCGGACGTTATCACATAGGAAACACCCGAGCATTTTAACGCAAGGTCGGCGCGTGCGCCGCCCCTAGAGGAATATGGAACGTATGGATACGTCAATCGATGCCCTGTCCCCAAATGCGAGCGATGGTCGCGCGCAATCACTTCGGGATTCTATTCTTTATCATCTGATGTATTCGGGCGGTGAAGCGATGGTGAACGCCTCCGTCGCCGATTGGCGACTGGCGCTATCGCACGCCGTGCGGGACCGCGTTGTCGGCCCGTGGTTCGACACCGCGAAGAAGGTCATGGGCGAAGATCGTAAGCGGGTTTATTACCTGTCGATGGAATTTCTGATTGGCCGCTTGATCGAAGATGCAATCCTTAACATGGGCCTTGAAGACGAGGCCCGCGAGGCGATGACGAGCTTGGGTGTCGATTATGAAACCGTGATCCATGACGAGCCGGATGCCGCGCTCGGCAACGGCGGGCTTGGCCGGTTGGCCGCATGCTTTTTAGACAGCATGTCGACGGTCGGCATCGCGGCTTACGGCTATGGCATCCGCTATCACCACGGCCTTTTCAAACAAAGCTTTAACGACGGCTGGCAGGCGGAAGAAGCCGAAGACTGGCTGACCCAAGGTCACGCGTGGGAGTTTGAGCGCATGAACGCGGTCATCCCAATCGGCTTTGGTGGCGCGGTCAGCGAAGACGGCGGCAAAGCGACTTGGACGCCGGCGGAAACGGTATTGGCCTGTGCCTACGATACCCCGACGCCGGGCTGGCAGGGGCGTTGGGTGAACACGTTGCGTCTGTGGTCGGCGCAATCGACCGAGGCGTTTAATCTGGAGCCGTTTAACCGAGGCGACTTCATCGGTGCCGCCGCATCCAACGTGGTCGCTGAGACCATCAGCCGGGTATTGTATCCGGATGACACCACCGAGGCTGGGCGTGAGCTTCGGCTGAAGCAGGAATTCTTTTTCACCGCGGCCTCGATCCGCGATCTGATGCAGCGTTTTCTGCGCACGCACGATGATATCCGCCAACTGCCGAGCAAGGTTGCGATCCAGTTGAACGATACCCATCCGGCGATTGCCGGTCCGGAGTTGATGCGGGTTTTGATCGATGAACATGGGCTCGACTTTGACGAAGCCTGGACGATCACGCGCGGCACTTTGAACTATACCAACCATACCCTGATGCCGGAAGCGTTGGAAAAATGGTCGTCGCATCTTATGGGCAACATTCTGCCAAGGCACATGCAACTGATTGAGCGCATCGACGATGCGCACGCACGTGAAGTCAAAGCCGCCGGCAAACGCCGCAGCGATGACGTGTCGATTGTGCACAACGACGAAGTGCGCATGGGCAACCTCGCTTTCATCGGCGCCAGACGCGTCAACGGCGTGTCGCAGCTGCACACAGACCTGATGCGCGAAACCGTGTTCAAGGAACTTCATGAACTCCATCCGGATCGTATCGTCAGTATGACCAACGGCGTCACACCCAGGCGTTGGCTGCGCGGCTGCAATCCGGCGCTTAGCACCTTGTTGGACGAGGTCGCGGGTCCTGATTGGGTGTTTAACCTGGAGCAACTACAAGCTATCAACGGATCCGCCGACGACGCTGCGTTCCGTGAACGCTTCCAAGCGGCGAAACATGCAAATAAACAAGCGTTGGCAAGTTATCTGAAAGAACGTACCGGCATCGACGTCGACCCAAGCGCGATGTTCGATATTCAGATCAAACGTATTCATGAATACAAACGCCAGTTGATGAACATCTTGGAAGCGGCTGCGGTGTGGAATGAAATCCGCGACAATCCGAACGCCGAGATTGCACCCCGCGTGCGCATATTTGGTGGCAAGGCGGCGCCTGGCTATGCTATGGCCAAGCAGATCATCAAGTTGATCAACGACATTGCCAAGACGGTGAACGCCGACCCGGCGATGGCCGGCAGGCTGAGCATCGTTTACGCGCCGAACTATAACGTATCCATGGCCGAACGCCTGATTCCGGCTGCAGATCTATCAGAGCAGATTTCAACAGCCGGCATGGAAGCGTCCGGCACCGGTAATATGAAGCTCGCGATGAACGGCGCGTTGACGATCGGTACGCTGGATGGTGCCAACGTTGAAATCCGCGACCATGTGGGGCCTGAGAATATCTTTATCTTCGGCAAGACCGCTGAAGAAGTACAGGCGACTCGCGATGCGGGCTACGAGCCATCCGCTGCGATTGAAGCCAGCTTGGCGCTGGGCCGTGTTGTAAAACAGATCCGCGACGGCGTGTTCTCGCCCGATGATCCAAACCGCTTCCACGGTTTGTTGGACAATCTGTGTCACCACGATTGGTTTATGGTGGCGGCCGATTTTCAGGCCTACTACGACTGCCAGCGCGAGGTCGACGCTGTCTGGCGCGATCAAGAAATCTGGACTAAGCGCGCGATCATCAATACCGGTTCAATGGGTTGGTTCTCGTCGGACCGGACGGTGCGCGGCTATGCGCGCGACATCTGGAATGCCGAAGCAACATTGTGAGGACGTGTGACTGATATTCGTATCGTCAAAGAACAAGACGCTTATTATATTTCCGAAGGTACCCACAACCGTTTGTGGGAAGTATTGGGGGCGCACCCCGTTGACGTTGATGGCATCGCTGGTACGACGTTCGCCGTCTGGGCGCCGGCTGCGCGCAGCGTCGCTGTCGCCGGTGACTTCAACGACTGGCACGACAGCGCGACGCAACTCGTCACGCACGGCAGCACCGGCATTTGGGAAGCCTTTGTCCCTGGTGCGCATGAAGGCCAGCGCTACAAATTTATCGTCACATCACCTACTGGCGACGTGCAGCCGTGGAAAGCCGATCCTATGGGGTTTGGCTCCGAGCATCCGCCCGAGCAGGCTTCGGTAATTCGTGAACTCGGCGGCTATGGCTGGAAAGATGCAGCATGGTTACAGGCGCGTGCGGATCGGCAAAAAGTTGATGCGCCGATCTCGATCTATGAAGTGCATCTCCCGTCTTGGCGTCGTCGCCCGGACGAGGGCAACCGATCGCTGTCGTACAAAGAACTCGGCGAAGAATTGGTGCCCTACGTCAAAGACCTGGGCTTTACGCACATTGAAACCCTACCTGTTTCGGAATACCCATTTGATGGATCTTGGGGCTATCAGCCGGTCGGGCTTTTCGCACCGACGATCCGCCACGGCACGCTGAATGAGTTTCGTGATTTCGTCGAAGCCTGTCATGCAGCGGACATCGGTTTGATCTTGGATTGGGTGCCGGGTCACTTCCCGACCGATCCGCATGGGCTCGGGAACTTCACCGGCAATCCGGTGTATGAACATGCCGATCCGCGTGAAGGCTATCATCCGGATTGGAACACGCTGATTTATAACTATGGCCGGAATGAGGTCGTGAACTTCCTGATCGCCAATGCGCTGTATTGGTTTAAGGAGCATCACGTTGACGGCCTCCGTGTCGATGCTGTCGCATCAATGCTATATCGCGATTACAGCCGACGCGCCGGCGAGTGGGTGCCGAACGTGCACGGCGGTCGTGAGAACTTGGAGGCGGTCCAGTTCCTCAAACGCATGAATGAAATCGTTTACGGCGAAGACTCTTCAATCATGACCATCGCCGAAGAATCCACCGCCTGGCCCGGCGTGTCGCGTCCGACGTCTGAGGGCGGGCTCGGTTTCGGCTTCAAGTGGAACATGGGCTGGATGCACGACACTCTCGAATATATGAAGTTAGATCCGATCTATCGCCGCCACGAGCATCACAAGATGACGTTTGGGTTGCACTATGCATTCTCGGAAAACTTCGTGCTGCCGCTCAGCCATGATGAAGTCGTACACGGTAAGAAATCGATCCTGGGCCGTATGCCCGGTAACGAATGGGAAAAGTTCGCGAACTTACGCGCGTACTACGCGTATATGTGGGCGCATCCGGGTAAGAAGTTACTGTTTATGGGCTGTGAGTTGGCGCAGGAAACCGAGTGGAACCATGATGGTGAGCTCGCCTGGGGCAGCTTGATGGACCCAAAGCACGATGGCGTGCAGAGATTGGTTCGAGACCTCAATACCTTGTATCGCGACACCCCGGCGCTGCACCAGTGGGATGCGCGCCCTGATGGGTTTGAGTGGATCGAAGGTGATAATCGCGATGAAAGCGTCTACGCCTGGGTCCGCTGGGGGGATAAGGACGCCGCCCCGGTGCTTTGCATTTTCAACTTCACCCCCATTGAGCGCCGCGATAAACGCATCGGCGTATCGGCCCCTGGCATGTGGCGTGAAATCATGAATACCGACGCGGAAATCTACGCCGGCGGTGGCCGCGGCAACTTGGGCGGCAAACAAAGCGCGCCGGTAGCGTCGCACGGTCGCGAACATTCTATCGAGATCACGTTGCCGCCGTTGTCGGGATTGATGTTTGAACTGAGTGCGTAACGCGCGCGGACCTCAGCGAACGTAGAGGAGGCCCATGCTGTCACGGAGTGTGATCGGGCCGCCTAAATAGTCTGAGCCGATGGACGGCGTGCGCAGCGCTACCTTCCAGCCGTCGCCATCAAGACCCGGCACCGGCAATTGTAGCGGGTCGATCTCAGCGACCGGGCCACCTTCCATGTGCGAGACCAGATACACCTGCTTGCCGTCGGGGCCGTTACGAAGCGAGATAAACAGCACCGTGCCGTCGACCGGTTGGCGATAATCGAAATAATCGTTCGGTTTGAAGTTGTCGCGCAGCCATGGGTTTTCCAGACGGAAATTGCGGAGCCCGACACTGAATGAGGTCTGTTCGTCGCTAAGGAGCGGCAAGTAGCCGGTGACGTTGCAGTAATCGTGCATGTCGTCCATCCATGCCCTCGCGATCGCTTTCAGGATTTCGACCGTATACGGGTGCGGGCCGGCGAGCGGCGGGTCCACCTCGTTCAGCAGCTTGGTGATGACGTCCAAATCGTAGTCGGTGACCTCAACCAGGGCCGGCAGAAATTCCATGAACCGCATCAGGCTTTCGCGATCATCGAAACCCATTTCTTTTAGACGCGGGAACGCGGCGGGCATTGAATACGCGTAAGCATCAACCTGCCATTTGAGAGAAATCGATTCTTCCGCAACCACTTTCACGCCATAGCGGTCATCTTGATTGCGGATAAAGCCCCAGCTCGCGCGGGCCGACGCGTTCAAGAAATCCATCGGTACGCCTGGGAATGCGGCATAGGTAATTAACTGTACGGCTGGGTTGTCATAGGCTTTGTCGAGGATTTCCATCCGCGTTTCGCCCAAACGGGTATTCACGTTGAGCTTTGGGTTGATCTGCGTGCCGCGCCTGAGCGTGTCATGGTTGGCGCAGCCGGAAATCCAGTTGGCGCCGTTCTGTACGATCTCTTTGATGCGCCACCACTTCGACAGCCAGAATCCGTACAGGAAGGGCGTGTTGTGTGCGAATGTGAGCGGCCCCCATTGGAAAACATCGTCGTCGCGCTGATTCTCAAGAACGGCGCGGTAGGTTGATGACAACTCCCAGTCTTCTTGCGGCCAGGGGCGCCCGTCTTCAAAAATAAACCATGGGCGATATTGTTTGCCGCCGACGTTTTGCACGATGTCGGCCATGGATTGCAAATATTCATCGTCATGGCGAAGCCGCTCGGCACCAGCGTCCCAGTATTTGAAATCTTGCGCGCCATCGACGCGGACCCCGTCGGCGCCGAAGTTGACCTTGCGACGTTGCATTTCAAGTAAGATCGCGCGCACGATGCCGTGCCGATAATTGATGTTCTGGCCGTACATGTTCGGGCCGGTAAAGAAGTAATGATTCAGCGCATCCAAGCCTTGGTTGTCGCTATGCCCGAAGACGACGTCAAAGATCAGCTTGATTGGTTTGCCCGGAAAATTATGTAGCGCTGCGGCGAGGTCTGCGAGTTCATCTGGACGGCCCGTTTCAAGGATTGCCGGGTTCACAGCACCCATGCCTGAAATGACCACATCGTAGCCCCAGTTTGTGGTGTCGGGGCGGCGGACTTCGACGGTCGTCAGGCTGGCGTCGCCGCCGGTCTCGGTCCAAAAAGCGGGACCAGTTTCGTAGACGGTTGTCGGCTCGACGGGCAATAGCTGCACCGCGTCATAGCCCATAAACACGCGTTCAGCTGCCTCTGGTGCGATGTCGCGGTGAATACGCTCGGCCAAGTGTTCAAAATGGCGGGTCAGGCTGGCCAGCGTGCCGCCCAACGTTGCGGTGGGGACATGGATTTGTAGGATCGAGGTCGATGGCCCGATTTTGTGCGGTGTGCTGTCCGTGCCGTCTTTTAGGTTTTGAAAATATGGGATGTCGCGGCGGTCCCGCTGTAGCGTCTCCATGTCATAATATTCTGCCGGCGCGAAGGCGCCGAACGGCAACGACATGGCGAGGGGGTCATAAATGCGATGCCATGCACCTTCGGCGTCGCGCCACGTCAGCGCGTAAAATGAGCCGACTTCATCACGAATGCCGGGCCACATGCCTTCGACGGCAACGAAGGCGAATGCTTCATGACGGACGACCGGGACCAGACTGCGCTTGAACGGGATCGATTGTCTGGAAACGCTAAGGTCAAGCGGCTCAAGCGGATCTAGAACTTCGAGAAAAATATCGCCGTCCGGAACTCTACGCTCTTGTAGTTCGGGAATCCAAAAGCCTATTTCGCAAAGTTCACCACGTCGGTGCGCGCCGAGTTTACGCGCGATTTCGGTCCCCGCATCGAACAAAGTTTCCGAAGCATCGAGTGTTTCTTTGCACCAGGCTACCAAGGCATCGGTGGCGTCGTCGTGGCGGATGATTGAGTGGTCGGCGGAACCGACGCTGCCGTCAGCGCTCATGCATGAATCCTTTTATATTGCACTGCAACATAAACACAAAGAACCTACCCCGGTCAAATACCGCCCAAAGGCCGGCACCAGACCAAGGTCGGAGTCGCGCGCGGTTAGTGTTTCTTGATCTTATCGAAGACGGCCTGCTGGCCTTCACCCCACGCTTTGATATTGAGACGCTCAACCTTTTCTTTAAGGCGGCGCATGCGGGCCTGGCGTTCTTCCATCGGCATATCCAAAGCCTGATCGATAGCCATGTCCATGGAACGATGCGAGAACGGGTTGGTCAGCACCGCTTCGTCCAACTCAACAGCGGCGCCGGCAAATTCAGACAACACCAAACATGCGTTGCCAAATTTGCGTGCTGCGACAAATTCATGGGCAACTAAATTTAAACCGTCGCAGAGCGGTGTGATCCATGCGGTATCTGCGGCGCGGTAGTAAGAGACCAATTCCGTAAACGGGACTTTTGATCCGATAAACGAAATCGGCTGCCAATCAAAGTTGCCGAAGCGCCCGTTAATGCGCCCGACCGCCTCTTCGATTTCACTTTGGACGCGCTCATAGGCGACCATATTCCGATTCGCCTGCACCGACACGAACATCAGACGTACATGCCCGATCAACTCGGGGCGACGCTCTAATAAGCGCTCATACGCCTGCAACTGCTCAATCCCGCCTTTGGTGTAGTCGGTACGTCCAACCGAGAGAATAAGCCTGCAACCGCCTAGTTCTTCTTTGATGTGAGCCAGACGTTTTTCGGCTTCATCATTCTGTGCGACCTCGCGGATATAGTCGGTGTCGACCCCGACCGGCAGCGCGGACAGTGTGATGTCGCGACCTTGATAGCGGAGTTGCGTGACCACGGTTTCTTCGGACAGTGCCATGCCGTGCGTGGAAAATTCAGTGCGTACGGATTCTTCTTTGACGATCTCACAATCCATCAGGCTGCGTGCGGTAGAGGCAAAGTTGTTCACATAACGTGGAATGTGAAAACCGACGACATCGCAGCACAGCAGGCTGTTGATGATCTCGCCCCGCCACGGCATGACATTGAACATATCGGCGGCTGGGAACGGCGTGTGGTGGAAGAATGCAATCCGAGCCTTGGGCTTAATCTTGCGCAGATATTCCGGCACCAGCCAAAGGTTATAATCGTGAATCCAAACGATGCCGTCGTCGGAAACCTCGGATGCTGCAGCTTCCGCGAACGCCCAGTTCACTTCACGGAAGGTCGGCCAATCCACCGGGTCATAGTTATAGCGTTCCTTGAACGAGTGAAGAATCGGCCACATCGCTTCTTTGGATGTGACGTGATAAAAACTCGTTACCTGTTCTTTGCTGAGGGCTAAGCGTGCGACGCGATATTCGCCAAAGCTGTCGTTGATGGTGACGACCCGTTCGAAATCCGGTTGTTCTTTATCCGATTGCTTCCATGCCACCCACGAGCCGCCGTCAGCGCGCCCAAAAAAACTTTTGAGGGTCGGCACGATGCCGTTGGGGCTGGCGTTATCCCGGTATTCGATCTTCCCGTCGACCTCGACTTCTTCATAGGGTTGGCGGTGGTAGACGATGACCAGATCAGACGACATTTTAGGGGTCTCCATTGGTGGAATACATTTTCAAAGCTTTAATGGCTTCGGCAATGCCGGCGCAGCCGTGGCCGCGCGCATGATGAACGTTGTCTTTGCCGCCGAGCTTGTTGAGCAAGGCCGGTTCGCTGTTGCCGACGGCGACGCCTTTCAGCCCGGTCTCGAACAGCGACAGATCGTTCATGGTGTCACCTGCGACCAACACGGTATTCGCATCGTGTTCGAGCCAATCAATCAGGCGCAGCAGCGATGGCCCTTTGCTGATGCCCTTAGGCAGGACATCAAAAAAGCGATCATCCGATATTAATGCATCGAAGCCCATCTGCTGCACGGTTTCAAGGGCAGCGGGGTGAAAGGTGTCGGGATCGTAGTGATAACTCATGCGATAACGGAACGGCGTTTCTTGTGGCGTTAAGCCCGGTGCTTCCTGCAATGCATCACGCACTTTTGCCCCGGCGTCGTTCCAAAGCGTGGCGATTTCGGATTCCAGCGGCGGCAATGGACGCACTCGCATGTCATTGTCGTCGATCTCGTCATGCACTTGGGCAATGGTGGTTCCAACATCGCCGATGACGAAATCGGGCCATGGCACAGGGGTTGTTGTACATAATTTCTGAATGAAAGGCAGATCGCGGCCACTGACGAAAATGAGGCCGACATCATCGCGATGGTCGTCGATCCAGCGATATAGCGCCAAACGCGCCTCTTCGTCGCCGCCTAGGAACGTGCCGTCTAAGTCTGTTGCTAGCACAAATTGCTTTTGCGTCTTAAAACCTGATGTGTTCATGACCCCTGATGTCGCCGCGAAACAATACGCCGATGCCCCATTTTATTTTTTGTCCGAACGCTAAACGTTCGGTGTGAGTCGCGGAATTGTGTAAACGTGACAGGCAATCCCTCTCTGTACTATATGGTGCGTTGCAGCATATTTTCAACGCTGGCTCGGGATTAAGCCCGTTTTTCTTTGTAGTTACAAATGGATGCCAAAATGCAGGTGGGGCATTTCGGCGCCCTGGCGCGGCACACATGCTTGCCGAAATCGAGCAATTTCATGTGCCCGTTCAGTTTAGCCCAAGGTGGTGCACGGGCATCAAGATCGCGCGCCGTTTCGGCTTCGGACTTCCCAGACGCCAGCCCGACGCGGTTACAGACTCGGTGTACATGGGTGTCGACTGCGATCACCGGTTCGCCATAGGAGAACAGCAGCATGATGTTCGCGCATTTGCGCCCGATGCCGGGCAATGCCATCAGCCCGGCGCGGTCTCGGGGAATCTTGCCGTCGTGAAGATTCAGTACGGCGCGGCAGAGCTTTTTCAGGTTCCGGGTCTTCATATTATAGAGCCCGCACGGCTTGATCGCTACGGCCACCTCGGCGTCGCTGAGCGCTAAGATCGCAGCGGGGGTGTCGGCGCGTTCAAACAATTGGGTTTTCGCTTTTAAGGTATTGGCATCCCGGCTTTGCGCTGACAGCAAGCAGCCGACCAGGGCGCGAAACAGGTCGATATCTTCTTTCACCGTGGGCGGGCGTGCGGCATCGCTCGGAAAAAGCGCTTCAAGCCGTTCGAAAACGGTCTCAATCTGTTTTGGTTTCAGCGGTGACGTCATGTATTTGAATACGCATGTAACTGCCGGCTGGATTGCTTTCGCGCCAATGCACGGTCGTCGCCCTTGCCATTCAACGATATTCGTTGGAAAAACGGGCCTTAGCGGGCTACGGTCCGCCGACATTTATAATCAAGAGAGCCCGCACGTCCCATGAAAGCATCGCAAATCGGCCTTCAGATTCTTCGCGAAATGCCCTCCGACGCCGACGATCTGGCGCACGCGTGGTTGTTGCGCGGCGGCTATATCCATCGTCACGCCGCCGGCATTTATTGCTTCACTGGGATGATGTATCGGGTCGAGCAAAAGGTTTCTAACATCGTCGCCGAAGAAATCACCCGCTTCGGCGGTATGCAGGTGCGCCTGCCGATTCTGCAAAGTGCCGAAATCTGGGAACAATCCGGGCGTTGGGCGGTGTATGAAAAAGCCAGTCTGATGTTCCAGTCCACGGACCGCAAAGGTCGCCTGTTCGGCCTCAGCCCGACGGCCGAAGAAGTGGTGTGTGACTTGGCGAAGCATTTGATCCGCAGCCCGGCACAGATGCCGCTGAATTTGTTTCAGCAAAACCACAAGTTTCGGGATGAACTTCGTCCCCGTTCGGGTCTGTTGCGGTCGCGCGAATTCATCATGATGGATGCGTACAGCTTCGATTTGGACGAAGAGGGTCTTGATCTTTCGTATCGCAAGATGCGCCAAGCGTATCATGCGATTTATAAAAAGTTGGGCTTTGAATACATCGTCGTGCAGGCAGACTCCGGCGCCATTGGTGGCTCGGCGTCCGAAGAGTTCATGGCCACCAGTGCCGCCGGTGAAGATACTTTGCTGTTCAGCGACGGCTACGCTGCAAACCTCGAGCGCGCGATTAGCGAAGCGCCGACCGCCGTACCGGGCCCCGACGGCGAAATGGAAATCATCGCGACGCCGGATTCCGGAACCATCAAAAAAGTCGCCGATTTCGTCGGCGTGGATGCGTCGGCTGTGCTGAAAACCTTGGTGTTTGATCTGATCTATAATGACCGGTCTGAGCCGATTGTGGTGCTGATCCGTGGCGACAGCGACGTCAACGCGGTCAAGCTTGCGAACCATTTCGGCGCCATCGCGGCGGAGCCGTCGGACGCTGAAACGGTGACCAAAGTCACCGGGGCTGCGCCGGGTTACGTCGGGCCCATCGGCATGACGCCCGGTGTGCGGATGATCGCAGACAAGACCCTCGAAGGTCTGACCAGTGTGGTCTCCGGCTGTTGTGCGCCTGAAAAACATGCGGTGCGCGCCAAACCCGGCCGTGATTTTGAGATGCCCGAGATCACCGACCTGCGCATGGCGCGCGTCGGCGAAATGGGGCCCGACGGCACCGTGCTTCGTGACTGCAAAGGCATCGAGATCGGGCATATCTTTAAGCTCGGCAGCAAGTATTCCGAAGCCCTCAACGCCGGCGTCACCGACTCTGAACAAAAATTCCGCAACTTCCAAATGGGCTGTTACGGCATCGGCACAACGCGCATTCAACAAGCGATGGTCGACCAGAACTGCGATGCCGAGACCGGTATCAAATGGCCAGTGATCATCGCGCCGTTCCATGCGCACCTGATCCCGGTCAAGGCGGACGACCCTGAAATGATGGGCGCCGCCGAGGCGATGGCCGCGCAACTCGAAGCGCAGGGCTGCGAGTGCATGATCGACGACCGTAAAGGTTCGGTCGGCTCCAAGCTGAAAGACAGCGATATCCTCGGTCTGCCGCTCCGTGTCGTGTTCGGCCGTGATCTCAAAGAAGGGAAGGTGGAAATCTATAACCGCCTCACCGACGAAAAAGACATCGTCAGCCTCGACGAGGCGACCAAACGCCTTGCCGATTTCGTCACCGCTGAAATCGCCGCCGCCAACGCGCGACGCGACGCCGTCGTCGCAGAAGGGGTATAAGGTTTGGCCACGTCATTTGCACATGGGAGCACACATCAATGAACATCCGTATGGACGGGCGCGTGGCGTTAATCACGGGTGGAAGCCTTGGGCTCGGCAAGGCGATGGCCGAAGCGTTTGCGGCAGCGGGGGCGAGCGTTGCGATCGTCGCACGTCGTCCTGAGGTGTTGGCTGAGGCGAAGGCGGCGATTGAGGCTGTGGCCGACGGTGGTGCCAAGGTATGCGCCGTGGCTGCCGACATTCGCACGGACGCGGAATGCCAGCGTGTGATCGACGAGGCGCAAGCCGCGCTCGGCCCCATCGATGTGTTGGTCAACAACGCCGGTACGTCCAGGCGCGGACCATTTCTAGAAATCGATGACGCCGCCTGGCAAGACGATCTGGACCTAAAGCTTTTTGCCGCGATCCGGCTGTCGCGTTTGGTTATTCCGGGTATGCGGGAGCGCCGTTGGGGCCGGATCATCAACGTGCTGAACGTCGGCGCGAAGATGCCGGGAGCCGAAGGCGCACCGACGGCAGTCAGCCGGGCGGCTGGCATGGCATTGATGAAAGTGCTGTCCAACGAAAACGCTAAGCACAATGTGCTGGTCAACAGCCTGCACGTCGGCAAAATTCGCTCCGACCAGTGGGAGCGTCGCCATGAGGCCGACACGCGCGGTCTGACACTGGATGAATGGTACGATGAAGAAGGCAAAAGCCAACCCATGGGCCGCTTGGGCCTGCCCGAAGAGTTCGCCGCCATGGCGTGCTTCTTGGCATCCGATGCCGGGTCGTACATTACAGGGGCTGCGATCAACGTTGACGGCGGGCTCTGTAAAGTCGGGTGATTCGTTAGGCGACGACCCGGCGCCGCGAAAGTCGCCAGAACGCATGTAGCGTAATCGCGCCGAGGACAACCGCTCCGCCGATGAATGTCTGCGCATCGGGTCGCTCATCGATCACCCACCATACCCAAAACGGGCCGAGCACGGTCTCAACGAGCATCAACAAGGCCACTTCGGGCGCCGGCACGGTGCGAGGCCCAAGGGTAATCAGACCGAACGATACCGGCAGCACAATTAATCCCATGATCAATATCAAGATGAATTGCGTGCCCTCGGGGCTGCCGGCGCCGATTAATGGTTGTGCGAAAGGTGCGGCGAGCATCGCCGAGATCAAACCGCCCAGTGCCGTCGCCGGGATCATATTGTGTACTTTAACCCGGCGGATGACGGTAAAGCCTACCGCCAACGACAATGCCGTGATCACTGCACAGAAATCGCCTAAGGCGGTGCCGGCTTGAATGCCGCCGGATACGACAATCGCAACACCGACGATTCCGGCTGCGATGGCTGCCCATGTTGGCCCAGCGACGCGTTCGCGCAGAAATAGCACCGACAATAAACCGGCAAACAGCGGGCCGGCGGCAAGAATTACCAACACGTTAGCGACTTTGGTGTTCTCAATCGCAATCACGAAAGAAACCGCGTTGACCGCATAAATGATGGCGACCACCAGCCCGACCATTCCCAGCGCCTTGATTTCACGGACCGCGTATCGACCACGCGCGGTAAAGAACACCACCATCAAGGCGATCCCCATCAACAGGCCGCGCGAAAACGTCATGGTCCACGGATCGGTATCAATGAGCCGCATTAAAAGCGTATCGGGGGTCAAAACCAACACGCCGAACAACGTCAGCGCAAATCCGCGACGATGGGTTATGGCATTATCGGCCTCGGTCATCTCAGGGCTCTCCAATGATCAATATGCCAAAACCAACGTGTAAACGGTGCTGTATAGGATTTAGGCGCTGACGTGTTGATTTATTCTTGTTCGGCGAACGCCGGCAAATGGTATGCGATGGCGGCTTCGGCGTCTTCAAGGCCGTATTCCATAAGTGGCGGCGGTGCCGCGCCGGCCAATACCGTAAGTACGGCATGAACGGCGTTTGAAAGGCTTTCCGTGTGGTACCCGCCTTCAAGCACCATCGCAATACGGCCTTCGCAATGTCTATCTGCAATTTTTTGCATGATATCGGTAAAAGCCGCGAAACCGGCGTAACTGACGTTCATGGCCAGGTCCAACCGATGCGCGTCAAACCCAGCCGAAACCAGGACCAGATCCGGCTTGAACCAATTTGCAGCGGGGATGACGATCTCATTCATCGCCTTCAGCATCACCGCATCGCCGGTGCCGCCCGCTAGGGGAATATTGATCGTCGTCCCTTCACCAAGACCGGCGCCGACCTCTTCAAGATGGCCCGAGCCTGGATAAAATGGCGATGCCCTGTGCATGTCTATGAATAGCGTGTCCGGGTCCGACCAGAAGATATCCTGGGTGCCGTTACCGTGATGTGCATCCCAATCGAGAATCATCACTTTCTTTAATCCGAGCGCGGATTGTGCGTGCGCAGCCGCGACCGCGACGTTGTTAAACAGACAAAACCCGCGCGCGCGCACGGGTTCGGCATGATGGCCGGGCGGTCTCACAACGGCAAATGCGCTGTCTGCCTTCTTGGCAGCCACGGCCTCAACGGCTTTGATGGCACAGCCGGCGGCAACCTCGGCCGCTTCGACGCTGCCGGCTGAAACGGCGGTGGTGTCGGTATCGAGCCAGGCATTTTGTCCGCGCAGGCTATAGATATCGTCTAAATATGAGGTCGTGTGTACACGCGACAATTGTTCGCGTGTTGCCACCGCACCGCGCGCAATGCGCACGCCGGGGATCGGTTTTTGATCCAATAGGTCCTTGATCGCGGTTAGGCGTCCGGGATGTTCCGGATAGCTCCACTTAGCGTCAAGGCCGCGCAATATTTCGCGTACGCGGCGTTCCAAGCGACCGGGCAGGAACGGCTCTTCGACCTCTGGATTGTGGCCGAGCATCCTTTCGTCATATAAAACCAGTACGTTCTTTGCGTCGCTCATCAATCGTCCTCATGTTCTGGAATTTGTTCCGATGTTGCTAAGCGATTCAAAACATCTGCAACCGGCGCTGCCGCGCGCACACCGGTTGTTTTGAAGCCCAATCGCGACCACGTCGCTTCAGCTTCGATGTTCGTTGTCGCATATTCCAAAATCAGATCATCAATGCCGTTTTCGGACGCAAACGTCACTAGGTCACGGACGATGGCTTTGCTGATACCAAACTGGCGTGCCTCTGGCTCAACCCATAAGTCGTCGATAACGGCATATGAGATACCTTTTCGTTCGGGATTTTTCCACATGTCATCGACGTGCCAAAGCGCAATATCGCCCATCGCCAGCAATTTTGTCCCAGGCCCTGAATCGGCGACCAACAGTTTGCTGAAGCGGTTGCTCATCAAATCATCAAGCCGTGCGGTGAGTTCCTGATGGCCCTTTGCATTGAGCTTCAAGATACTCGGGTCAACGCCGGCGACGTGCGCGTCCAGTTTCAGCAAAAAATCGATAAGGCTTGGTTTGTCATTCTCGGTCGCATCGCGAATGGTATGCGTTTTGGTGATTGAGGTCTCCTGTGCCTGAGGTATATCTAATCAATTATCGGCATTGATTCAAATGCACCCTCCGGATCATATCGCATTACGCAAAGGAGATACGTGTGAAACTGTATTACGGAAAAACATCCCCCTATGTACGTAAGGTTTTGGTTGCCGCCATCGAATGCGGGTTGGAGGCGCAGATCACACGCGAAGAAATTCTGCCGTGGGAACCCGACACGACATATGCGGAGATCAACCCCTTAGGCAAAGTTCCGGCGCTTGTGACCAACAGCGGTCAACTTCTTTACGATAGCCGGGTGATCGTCGAATACCTGGACAGCCTTCACGACGGCGCGAAGCTGATCCCTGAGGGCTCGGCGCGGTTTGAAACGTTCCGTATCGCCAGCCTCGGCGACGGTATGATGGAAGCGATGATCCTTCTGTTCAGCGAATTGCAGCGCCGCCCCAGCGAACTGCATTGGCCGTATTGGGATGATCGTATGCGGACAAAGGTCATCCATGCGCTGGATCAATTAGAAAAGGACGCCGCCGGATTTGATCCGGAAAAACCCGACCTGGCGCAAATCACCGCAGCGGTGGGGGTTGCATGGATGGCATTCAGAGAGAGTATCCTACACATCGACTTCAAAGCCGGGCACCCACGACTTGCTGCATGGTTTGAGGCATTTTCCGCCCGCCCTTCGATGCAAAACACGATTCCTGTCGCGCACTGACCAACTTCGACATAAGGTCAATTAATATGCCAATAGATAAGAATGACGCTGTAAACGATCTCGTCGTGTTGGAAGTTTTTTCCGATTACGTCTGCCCTTGGTGCTATTTGGGGGAAGGCCGGATCAAAGATATTGAGAAGCGCCTGAACGTCGAGGTCAAACGCGTGCACTTTCCGTTGCATCCAGAAACGCCGAGCGAAGGCCGGAAGCTCGAAGATCTGTTCAGCACTGGTCCGGAAGAGATCGCGGCTAAAAACATCCGTATGCGGGGCCTGATGGAAGCCGACGGTTTGCTGTATACGGATCGTACACACACATATAATAGCCGTCTGGCCCAAGAAATCGGCGCATGGGCAGATACACAAAAGCCAACGCGCAATATCCACGATGCGTTTTTTCACGCATATTTCGTCGACCGCCTCAACATCGGTGATCCAGACGTGATATTGAAAATCGTCGAAGATTGCGGCCTGGATGTCGAAGAAGCCAAGCGCGTGCTGTCTGATCGTACATTCAAAGACACAGTCGATGCCGATTGGGCGAAGTCACATCAATACGGTGTCACCGGTGTGCCGACGTTTGTCGCCGGTGGTCGCGGCTTGGTCGGTGCGCAGCCTGTTGACGCGATTGAGCATTTGCTTGCCGAAGCGGGCGCCCATCCTCTATGACTTCGCCGTCTGTCGATGGCAGACACCAAGCATGTGCGTATTGATCTGAAACTCCTGAGCGTTTGTAGGTTTCAATAATCACGCCCGCGCGGCTGGAACGTCGGCGCGCATGTCTGTTTACATAGGCTCGGTATAGATGCCGTCGCCTGTGCCCCTCATGTTATCTGTATGGAGACAGCGATGCATTGGCTGCACGATTTAAAGCAGGATTGGGTTGGTAATGTCCGCGCTGATCTGCTGGCCGGATTGGTTGTTGCTCTTGCGCTGATCCCCGAAGCCATCGCGTTTTCGATCATCGCTGGTGTTGATCCGAAGATCGGCTTGTACGCATCGTTCTCCATCGCCGTGATTACGGCCATCGTCGGTGGACGTCCTGGAATGATTTCGGCCGCAACGGCGGCAACGGCAGTGGTGATGGTGACGCTCGTGCGCGATCATGGTCTGCAATATTTGCTGGCGTGTACGATTCTCACTGGCGGTATTCAAATCGTCGCCGGATATCTGAAGCTCGCACGGATGATGACGTTTGTGTCTCGCTCAGTGATGACGGGCTTTGTGAATGCCCTGGCGATCTTGATCTTTATGGCGCAACTACCCGAACTGATAAACGTGCCGATTCTGACCTATGCGCTGGTGGCGCTTGGGTTGGCGATCATTTATCTGGTGCCGCTAGTGTTTAAGTCGATCCCGTCACCGCTGCTTTGCATCATCGTCGTGACGTCACTGGTATGGTTTTTCGATCTTGATCTGCGCACCGTCGGCGATATGGGCGCGCTGCCGGATACGCTGCCGATATTCTTGTTTCCGGACGTGCCTTTGAATTTTGAAACCTTGATGATCATCTTGCCGTATTCTCTGGCGGTGGCGGCGGTCGGTTTGCTTGAAAGCATGATGACCGCGCAGATCGTCGACGAATTGACCGACACGACGGGCGACAAAAACCGCGAATGCATCGGCCAAGGGGCCGCGAACTTGGTCACCGGCTTTTTCGGCGGTATGGCCGGTTGCGCGATGATTGGCCAATCCATCATCAACATTAAGTCTGGCGGACGGGGGCGGCTGTCGTGCTTGTTTGCCGGTGTCGCATTGCTGTTCATGATTTTGGTGCTGGGTGATCTGGTCAGCCAGATACCGATGGCGGCATTGGTCGCCATCATGATCATGGTGTCGATCGGCACGTTCAACTGGACATCAATTAAGAATCTGCGTGAACATCCGCGTTCGTCATCCATCGTGATGCTGAGCACGGTGCTGCTGGTGGTCTATACCCATAACCTCGCCATCGGTGTGTTCTGCGGCGTGTTGCTGTCGGCGCTGTTTTTTGCCGCCAAGATCGCACAGATTTTCCGCGTCACCAGCACGCTGTCCGACGACGGCAGAGCGCGCACTTATGTGGTCGAGGGCCAAGTATTCTTTGCCAGTGCGGAAGTCTTCGAAGCCTCATTCGATTACCGCGAGGCCTTGGATCGGGTCGTCATTGACGTCAGCCGCGCCCACATTTGGGATATTTCGAGTGTTGCCGCCGTTGATATGGTAACTCTTAAATTCAGGCGCGAAGGCACGCAGGTTGAAATCGTCGGCATGAACGAAGCGTCTGTAACGATTGTCGATAAACTCGGGATCAGTGATAAGCCCGGGGCATTAGATAAGCTGTTGGGGCATTAGGGGGGAGGCGTCGATGAAGATCATCGCGTTCGTTGATGGATCAAACTATTCGCAAAGTGTGTGCGATTATGCCGTTTGGGCGGCGCAAGGCCTGCCAGCGGATGTGGAGTTGTTTCATATCTTGGGCCGCCGCTCGCGCACCGCAGAGCCGGCGGATTTGAGCGGCAACCTCCGCTTTGGTGAGCGCACCGACTTGTTGGATCAGCTCTCCAAAGCTGACGAGCAATGGATGCAGCTTGCACAGGCCCGTGGTCGCGCCGTGCTCGACGATGCGGTGGCGCGGATCACCCAAAAGACGGATCAATCGGTGACGATGCGGCTTCGCCACGACGATTTTGTCGCTACGCTGATCGACTATGAAAAAGACGCCGAGATGGTGATCGTCGGCAAACGCGGCGAAGCATCCGGCTTTGCACGCGAGCATTTGGGCTCAAACCTTGAGCGCGCCTTGCGCAGCGCTGAAAAACCCGTGCTGGTGGCGAGCTTCGAATACAAGCCCATCGACACCTGCTTGATTGCCTATGACGGCGGCAAAAGCATCGGCAAATCCCTCGACTTCATCTGCGCAAGCCCGTTGTTTAAGGGCGTGAAGTTTCATCTGTTGTTGGTCAGTCGCGGTGACGCGGCGGCTGAAGCAAAAGTGCAGGCGGCGAAAAGTCGCCTAAAAGGTGCCGACATCGACGCCGAGGTTATTATCCGCGACGGGCATGCCGAACACGTCATACATGATGTTTCGTTGGAGATCGGCGCAAACTTGCTGATCATGGGCGCGTATGGGCATAGCCGGGTACGGAATTTTATCATCGGCTCGACGACCACCGCTGTGGTCCGCGCATGCCGCATGCCGTTGTTGATGTTCCGTTGATGTTGGCTACGCGCTGACGCTGCCGTCGAACGTTTGATAGTCGGCGAGCGTACCCAAATCCGGCGTCATGCCAAGCCCGGGAGCGTTTGGAATCATCACCATTCCGTCTGCGACCACGGGCCAGCCCGGCAGCATTTTCGTGCGCAGCGGGTTCGGATTGGCATCGATTTCGAGCATCCCGTCACCTCCCGCCGCTGCCAAAATGTGCGCCGAAGCCAATAAACCGATCCCGGCCCCTAAGAAGTGCGGGCAATAGCGCCGTCCCGCCTGGATAGCCCGTGTCGCGACATCATAGCAGCCGCTGACGCCACCCCATTTCGCGGCGTCCGGCTGTATAACGCCGAGTGCGTCGTCGTTGATGGCAGCCTCGAAGGCGAACTCACCCAATAGGTTCTCGCCGCCCGCCAGCGGCATGTGCGCCGCCTTGGCTAACGCAGCCCAATCGGCTTTCGGGGCGTCGACACGGATCGGCTCTTCCAGCCAGGTCAGATCGATATCCTGGATCGCTGTCACGAAGGTTTTGGCTTCGGACAACGTCCATGCTTGGTTGGCATCGGCCATCAATTTTTCGCCCGGTCGCAACGATAGCTGAAGCGCCCGGAGTTTCGCCCCGTCGCTAGCCAGATCAAACCCGACCTTCACCTTAAAAGCCCGAAAGCCGGCGGCGCGGGCATCGGCGATCATCTGGGCACCGTCATCAATCTGGATGCCGCTGGCGTACGCCGGCGTCTGTAAAGGTGCAGCATTGTTTAATGCGCGGCACAACGGCAGTTCGGCTTTCCGTGCCATCAAATCCCAAAGCGCGATGTCGAGCCCGGCGATGGCTTGTGCGAAAGGGCCCGGCTCTGCCGTCTGTAGGACTTTAATTTCAGTTTGTTGGCTGAGCGTCCGGAACATCTCGGGCGCCGACGTCCACGTTTGTGCAAACACCAACTCGGCGATGTCTTCAAGGATCAGCCGAGCGCGATGCTCGGCGCCGGCAGCCGGCCAATTGCAGAATACTTCGCCGTAGCCCTGGATGCCGTCGTCGTCGGTCAGGCGCACCAGCACGGCGGGGCGATCCTGCATGGTCCCGAACGAGGTGCGTACCGGACGCTGCAACGGGACGCGATACGCCCACGTGTCAATGCGCTGCAGCGTCACCACAGCTGGCGTTACTCTTCTTCGAGGGTCAGCAGCCGATTCCGACGTTCTTTTAGGCCGGTGCGGATCAGGGCGGCGACGGTAATTGCGGTCAACGTCCAGAACACCCATGTAATTGGGCTGCGGAATAAAATGTCACCGGACCCACCCGACATCAGCATCGATTGGCGGAAGTTGTCTTCGAGCAGCGGCCCCAAGATAAATGCGATCAGGAATGGTGCGGCCGGCACATTCAGCCGCAGCATGATATAGCCGACCCAGCCCACCGCAAACATCACACCGATATCAAAGATGGAGTTGTTGACCGCATAGACGCCATACACACACAACACCATAATGCCGGGAAACAGCAGCGACGACGGCACATCAGCGATGAAGCGGAACAGCCGGATCGCCACCGAGCCGACGCCGAGCAAGAAGACTGAGCTCAAGATCAGCCCCATGAACAGCGCATAAACGATGTCGCCGTTGGTCGCGAACAGCATCGGGCCAGGCTGCAGGCCGTGGATCATAAACGCGCCGATGATGATTGCGGTAATGATGTCGCCGGGCACGCCAAGCGCCAACAGCGGGATCAACGTCGCGCCGCAGACGCCGTTGTTGCCGGCTTCGGATGCAGCGACGCCTTCGATTTCACCTTTGCCGAAGTTATCCTTGTTTTTGGAATTGCGACGCGCTTCGGAATAACTCAAGAACGCCGATGGCGCTGCGCCGATACCGGGGATCGAGCCCAAGATGACGCCGATCACGCTGCCCCGCAGAATTGAACGGAAGCAATGACGATACTCGGCAAACGTCACATGGCGGTCGCCGAGTTGTCGAACTTTGGTTTCTTGATTGCGGGGTTTGCGGGCGTATTCGATGATTTCGGGGATAGCAAACAGGCCGATCAACACGGCAATAAAGTTCAAGCCGCCCATCAGGTTCGGCTCACCAAAAACGAAGCGGTCGGTACCGTACACAAGGTCCAGGCCGATGGTTGCCAACAGCAAGCCCATACCCGCCGAGATCAGGCCTTTCATTAGATTGTCGCCCGATACGCCGGCGATGATCGTGAGCGAGAACAAGATCAGCGTAAAGAATTCCGGCGGCCCGAAGCTGAGCGCGAACGATGCCAACCAGCCTGCAAATAAAATCAAAGCCAGGTTCGAAATCATATCCGCTGTGCACGATGCATACAGCGCCATACCGAGTGCCTTACCTGCTTGGCCTTTTTCCGCCATCGGATAGCCGTCCAGCACGGTGGCCGACGATGCTGGTGTGCCCGGGGTCTTGATCAGGATGGCTGGGATCGAGCCGCCGAAGATGCCGCCCTTATAGACGCCTAGCAAAAGCAAGATGCCTTGGATTGGGCTCATCGCAAACGTGAACGGCAAGGTCAAGGCAACGGCCATGGTCGCCGACATACCGGGAATTGCCCCCATGATGACGCCGACGACCACGCCGATGAACAGCGAAATAATGCTCGACCATTGGGCGACCAAGGCAAACGCAGACGGCGCATAATCGATAAAACTCATGATGACCTCAGTGACCTCAGATGGAGCTTAGGGTAGACGAAAGAAATCGGGTTGCGGGATCGGCACGCCTGCGACGTGATCAAAAAATCCATAAAGCAACAGCGGCAACACAATGGCGATGATCGCGGCGGCCACTTTGCGCGGCAATCCAATCACGACCATGAAGGCAACATAGGCCAGCACCGATGCTAAAATCATCCCGAGGTACGGCAACAACACGTAATAGACCACCATCAAAATCGCCACTAAGGCGATCCGCATGTTGCCGCCGGGTACGTCGTCGTGCTCTTCGGGGATCTGCAGTGGGCGCGTCACAAAATAATATTGAATCAACAAAATGGTCCCGCCGATGCCCAAAAGGGCAGCGACGATGTACGGCCAAAAATCCGGAGAAAGAACAAGTTTGCGAACGTTGCTGGGTGTAATGACCCAAGTCGGAATCAAAAATTCGATCAAAAACAGCGCAAACGCCAACATCCCGACGCCGAGCCATATTGAAGTGTGAAGCCGCAGCATTGCAGACCCCTAAATGGAAAAACGAAAACCTCTACGACACGTGCACGAAATGGGCGACCTCATCCGAGGCCGCCCACAATCGTACGCTTACTTAATGCGCATATCCAAGTCTTCAACGAGCTTCCGGAACGTATTGTACTGTGCCCGGATGAAATCGTTCGACTCTTTCGGGTCCATCAGACGGATCACCGAGCCGCGCTTGGTCATGGCGTCCAAGAACTTCTGATCGGACACCGCCGATGCGAGCCAACCGCGCCATTTCGCCGCAACGTCTTCAGAGATACCGGCTGGGCCGCCGATACCTGTCCAACCAACCAGTTCTTCCAATTCCGGGTGGCCGAGCGAACGTGCGGTCGGTGCATCAAAGCCCGGAACCGGGTCTTTTGTGGTCACGACCAGCGGACGCAATTGCTTGTTGGCAACGAAGCTGGCGAGTGCCGACGAGTTCGTACAGATGAAATCTACCGTTCCTGAAAGCACGGCTGTTGCAGCTGCCCCGCCGCCTTTCAACGGAATGTGCGTCACGGCTTCGGTGGCCTTTTCGACGCCGAACTTGGAAATCGCCATGATGCCTGCGATGTGCAGAAGCGAGCCCACGCCCGAAGACGAAAAGCGAACCTTGCCGGGATCGGCTTTGATTTTGGTGATCAGCGCGTCCATCGTCATGATGTCGGATTCCATCGACACGGCGCAGACCACCGGGTTGATTTCGTAAACGCCGACGAACGAGAAATCGTCCAACGTATAAGGCAGCGTTGCCTTCATGGCTGGGTTCACAGTATGCGAACCGACGCGAGCGAAGATCATTGTGTAGCCGTCATTCTTGGCGTTCTTGACGGACACCGAACCCGTTGCGCCACCGGCACCGGTGCGGTTCACCATCAGCAAAGGTTCCGGCACGGCTTTGCCGAGCGGCTCGGCGATGGTGCGTGCGGAAATATCGGTCGCGCCGCCGGCGCCGTAAGGAATGACCATCGTGATCGGTCGCTCCGGATATTCGGCTTGGGCTTGGGTTGCCATCGTCGCGAATGCGACACCGGCAACGGCGAGTGCTGTGGTGGTTCTCAGTAATTTGGCTTTAAAGCTCATTTTTTTCATCTCCCATTTTTGAACGCGTTTAATTTTGATTGGCCGTCATCGGCGTTCGTCAATGTGACGGCGTGCAGGGTGTCGCAAAACAGGCGACAGTGACTTTCCATGATTTAAGCAAATAGAAACCTCATCCCCGTTGGTGAGCAGAGTATGATAGACAATACTGCCGAGGGCGAGAGGGTATTTCGTAGGAGGCATAATTACTCGTCTATCATGAGAATAATTCAAGAAACACGATCCCCGTCAATGGCTAAGCAACGCATGGTCGTGGGGATTACAACACGCTGGTAATAGATCGGCAGGTCACGGGCGTCACGCCCGTGCGTTTCTAAGATCATCCCCGGACTGCCGGGCGCGGCTTTGATCAAGCGGGCATCCGACGTGCTCAACGAGGCGCAGCGCAATAGCTGTGGTGCGCGTTGCGTGCGGACACCAAAGTGTTCAGATAACACATTGCGTAGCACGACTCGATTGAACTCCGCCTTCGGCAGTTTGAGCAGGCCCGAAAAGCGGTCGCCATCCAGATAAAAATCACTCGATAACAGAAACTCGCCACCAACATCGATCACGCGCTGTATCATGATGAAAGACTTCGCGTCCGGCATGAAGGTACGCCACGGCCCATCTTTTTGGATGCGCTCAATCCGTTTTGCTCGGGCGCTCAACGGCAGGAACGTTGCGCCGTCGTCGCCCAAAAAACAAAAATGCCAAACGTCATGCATTTCCAAAGACGGGTCTGTGACGAAGGTGCCCGATCCTTGTCTGCGAGTGAGAACGCCGTCTTCGGTCAGGGTCTGCATCGCTTTGCGGACAGTACCGATGCTTAAACCCAAGGTACGCGCCAGCCTATCTTCGGGTGGCAGTTGTGCGCCTGGCGCGAACTCACCGCTTTCAACGGCTTCGGCGATCGCTTGATATAAGGACAAGTATTTCGGCCCGCGGAGGCGGGCGTTCCTCCGAAAGGCGGCTGCGATTTCTGTGTCGTCGGCTTCGCGAACAGACTGCATGATATCCCCAACGTGCTTTATGCTGCGACTCTGAAGGGAGTCGGGGTGCCTTGTCAAAATAAATCTAGTCCTATAGAGGAATGTATGATTTATAGAGATATTGGTCAGATTGGGGGCGATGATGAGACTCAACGATTATGAACAGGAAATGCTTGCCGGCGTGCATGGTTCGGCCAAAAAATACGGCATGGAACAGGTCGTCCGTGTCGGCACGTTCTTTGATGCGCCGGACACGGTCGCCGTCGCGCAAGTTCACTTGATGGCCGACCCGGAATCCTTGGGTAGTTCTGGTGTAGAATTTCTCGAAGGCTTGGCTAAGCTGCCTAAAGCCGAGCGTACCGTCGTCGTCCCTGCCGTCACCGACCCCCGCGGCGTCGACCTTGCCGCGTATCAACGCCTGGGTCAGACCGAGGGCATGGCGGATTTAGAGCGTCGCGCCACCGCAGCATTCCGTGCGCTCGGCTTCATGATGACCGACACCTGCATAAATTATCAAACGATCTGCCCGCCGGTGTTGGGCGAGCATGTTGCGTTCGGCGACACGGGGTCCAGCATTTATGCCAACAGCGTGCAGGGTGCACGTACCAACTTTGAAGGCGGCCCGTCTGCATTGGCCGCCGCCTTAACCGGTCGCGCACCGCGCTATGGGTTTCACTTGGATGCAGTCCGGCGTGGTAGTTGTGTGTTTGAGGTTGATTTCCGTCCCAAGGATCTCAGCGACTGGGGTGCGCTGGGTGCCTATGTGGGACGTAAGATGGCCTCGTATTGGGAAGTGCCGGTGATCGTCGGCATCGACGATGCGCCGACGTCTGACGAGTTGAAACAGTTTGGTGCGGCATTGGCGAGCTTCGGCTCGACGCCGCTTTTTCACATGATCGGCATCACCCCAGAGGCGCCAACGTTGGGTGCGGTCTTTGACGGGGCTGTGCCGAAAGTCGAAAAAATTGGCAAGGCTGAAGTCGATGCGCTGATCCAATCATATATGCCGAGCGACGATAAACTCGACGTCGTGGTGTTTGCCGGACCACAGCTGTCTTTGATGGAAATGCAGACCTTAGCCGGGTTGATGCAAGATCGACACATCCACAAAGACGTCGCATTGATCGCGACCACATCACCCGAAATTAAATACGCTTGCGACCGCATGGGGCTGACTGAAACCATCGAAGGTGCCGGTGGCATGGTTTTGTCGGGGGTATGCTTCTATCAGATGTATGCCCGTGAAATCGGCGAGGCCAATGGCTGGAAACGCTTAATGAGCAACTCCGCAAAATTGGTCAACATCTTGGGTGGCTATGGCTATGAGCCGATCTTGGCGACGATGGAGGCGTGCGTGGACAGCGCCGTGCAGGGTCGTATTTCGGAGGCAGCACAATGACACAGGTTTTCCAAGGGCACGCCGGTATTGGTGACGAGGTCACGGGCGAGGCGTTGGTGGCATCTGATAACTTTTCCGCGCGCTACGATTTGGACCGGATCAAAGGCATTTTCTCGCGACCTCAGCACAAGCTTTATGGGCAGAGCTATGACGGTAAAATCCTGATCCTCAATGCGGCCAAGGGCGGCGTCGCGTCGGCGTGGATGTTGCAGGAGATGGTGTCCCGCGGGGTCACGCCGAAAGCGTTAATTTTGAACTTTGCAAACCCGATCATGGCACAGGGGGCCGCATTTGCGAACTTAGCTATGATTGACCGATTTGATATCGACATCACCAAGGCGATTCCCATGGGCGCGCAGGTGACCGTCGTGCCGGCCAAAGGTGAGGTCCGACTGCTCGACTAGGGTTTGCGCCTATTGTGCGCGCAAGTCGTCAGGGCTGACCGAAAGCTCGAAGGCACCGCAACCACGATATGCGGTGCGGAGCGCGGGTTGTTGGAATTTTCGGGTATCGATAAGATACATACGCTCGATCTTGTCTTCCCCTAAGTACCGATCCATATCGACTCTTATTTTGCCTGCAATGCCCGACAATTCAGCGGCACTCACAGCTTGGCCCTGTGCGGCTTTTGGCCCCAGCGTAAAGTTAAGGGCTTCTGCGATGCGCGGCGCCAGACGGCAAACCGCATCTTTGTCACCATATTTGCCATCATATGCAGGCGCAACGATGACGGGGACCAGCGATAATCGGGCATTCCCAAATAAGAATGTGAGCGGTTTCATCAGGAACACCGGATACGTCTCGTCTTTGCGTTTGGGTGCCGGCGGTGGCGTGTCTGCAGGTTTTGCCGATGCTGCCGGTTCAGGCGCAGCGGCCTTTTCAGTAGTTTCTTCTTCGCTCGGAGGCGCTGCTGTGATCAGTTTTTCGATATCAATTTGCGTTAACGCAACACCGATGATCGCAATGAGGATAAACCCGATACTGGATATTGTTCGAAGCTTCGTGCCAAAAAAAGCGTTCGTGATTGAAAGTGACCAATTAGATCTTCGCCGCTCTATACTTTGGCCCGCCCGTTTGTTGGCGAGATATTTTTTCGCTTCTTCGATACGGTGCGTTTTCTCGGCTTCAAGGGTACGTCGGATCATGCTTTTGGTGTCGGTAAAGCCGAGTTGGTCTTCGCCAGCGAGGATTCCTTTCATCTTTTCGACAAATTCTTCTCGGACGGCGGCATCGTTTTTGCGTTGAAATAACAACGGCGCGATCTGCGTGACCAAGCTGGTCAACTGCGTGATACTGGTTGTTTTGTCGATGGCCTGCAGGATGCCGCGATTGGGGTCGTCGAATACGACACTCCAATTGACCGTGCCGTCCGGGTGTTTCGGTCGCATGTTTGCAGGTGATTGTGCCATCTTCGTGATAGTCCCGAATACGGAATGGTTCAATGTACAACACTTTGTTATCTCAACAAGGTTAACAAAGTGACTCCGATGTCACTTGGCCGGTTCCGTGTATTGATTGTTTTTTGTGCGTTTAGCCGACGCGGGCCTGTGGGCATGCATCTTGAATATCCAAAATCGCGTCCACGGTTTTTTCCAGCGCGTCGTCGCTGCAATCTGCTTGCGTGACTTCGCCGAGCACCGGTCGTTGGTGGCGCTGCAAAGTAGTGTCATAAGCGGGGTCGTAGTGCGCTTCCAAAAGCTCATAGGCAAGCTCGGCCCAGGCGCTCGCCTCAATCAGGGATTGCCAGTGATTTGTACGCTCATGGCCATGGCGCCGTGTCATACCGGCGATCAGTTTGTTGAGATCTGTGATGTCTTCGGTCAGGTGCGCATAACCTTCCAACAGATGTTGCGCGCGTGCTTCGCGCGGGGCCGAAATGGGAATCTGCGGGGCTTTGGTCATTTGTTTCCAGAGTTCTGCCGGCAGTTGAACGTTGCCGATGCGCGAGCTTTCGGATTCCACATATACCGGCCTCGTCGGGTCAAAGCGGTGCAATTCGGCATTTACAGCGGTTTCGAACATGCGTTGGCTCGGCTGCGGCACATGCGCGATGCGCCCCAAGAGTGATCCCCGATGCGACGCGAGCCCTTCAAGATCGAGCACCTGTGCCCCTTTGGCCGCAAGTGCCGTCAAAATATCCGTCTTCCGAGACCCCGTGCGCCCGGCGATGATGATCAAGTTGAGTGTCGGCGGCAGGGCATCCAATTGCTCTAATACGGTACGCCGATAAAATTTGTAGCCGCCTTTGAGCACATAACTGCGCCAGCCGATGGCGCTGCAGATTTGTGCGAAAGAATGCGAGCGCTGGCCGCCCCGCCAACAATGTATCAACGGCGTGAAGTCGGTCGGCTTGTCGTGCAGGGCCGTCTCAATATGAGTGGCGATGTTGCGGGCCACCAGTGCAGCACCCTTCTTGCGAGCGATGAAGGGCGATTCTTGCTTATATAACGTGCCGATGACGACGCGTTCCTCGTCGGATAGGACCGGTAGATTGACCGCGCCTGGAATATGATCGTCCGCGAATTCGACGGGCGCGCGGACATCAATGATCATGTCATAATCAGCGGAGTCCCACGCCTCGGTTTCTTTAATGGGCGCGCTCATGAGCGGTTGACCTTCTGTGGCGCGATGCCCGGATATTCTTCTAAATACTGCATGGGCGCACAATCTCATTTTAAACGCTGCAACACCATCCCCGGGTCCCCATATAATACGAGAATTCACTAGAATCATCGTGTCGGTGGTGCGAAGTTCGGGCACCGATACTCAAAGCACATATAATTAAACGTCTAAATCAGGATGAGGCTAAGTTTTCCATGATAAAAATGAGCATATTTATCAGTGCATTAGCGCTTTTTGTCGGCATTGCTGTCACGACGCCAAAGTCCGCCACGGCGGAGACTTTCGTGTTTACCGCGATTCCCGACCAAGACGAGAGCAAGCTGGTCGAACGGTTCGGTAAAGTCGCCGCGTACCTGGCCAAGGAACTTGGTGTTGAAACCAAGTACATCCCGGTCAAGTCCTATGCTGCAGCCGTTACCGCATTTCGCAACAACCAAGTGCAGTTGGCATGGTTCGGTGGTTTGTCCGGCGTCCGCGCTCGTGCTCTCGTCGACGGCTCCATGGCCATCGCCCAAGGGTATGAAGACCAGACGTTCGAGACCTACATCATCGCGCATGCGAGCACGGGGTTGAAGTCTTCGGACGGCTTTCCGATGGGTATCAAAGGCAAGACCTTCACGTTCGGCTCCAAAGGTTCGACGTCCGGGCGTTTGATGCCGGAATATCATATCCGCAATGAATTCGGCGCCTCGCCGGATAATGTGTTCTCGAAGGTCGGCTTCAGCGGCAACCACTCGAAGACCATCGCGTTGGTGCAATCTGGGGCCTATCAAGTCGGCGCTGTGAACTTCCAGGTTTGGCTCGACGAGATGAAAGACGGCAAGATCGACGAAAGCAAAGTCTCGGTGATCTGGAAAACGCCGCCGTATCCAGATTATCAGTGGTCGATCCGCGGTGATGCCGATAAGACGTTCGGCGCCGGCTTTACGCAGCGTGTGACGAAAGCCTTGCTGTCGATGACGGATCCCGAGCTTTTGGCTTCGTTCCCGAGGACGAGCTTCATTCCGGCATCGAATGCCGACTATCAACCGATCTTAGATGTCGCCAAGCAAATCAAGCTGATTGACTGACGTTGCGATTTAATCTGAGCGATGAAGATTTCGGATACCGCGGAGACATCGTTCTCCGCGGTGTTTCGATTGCGATCAACGATGGTGAACGAGTTGCATTGATCGGCGAGAGTGGTGCTGGCAAATCGACGCTGATTTCCGTGCTGCAGCATCGCTACGCCGCAGATACTGCTTTTGTGCCGCAAGACCTGGGTTTAGTTGGTAACCTCAGCGTTTTCCACAATATCTATATGGGCTCGTTGCAGCGGCACTCAATGGCGCACAATTTGTTGAATTTGGTTTGGCCGCGCCCGACCGAGGTCGCCCGCGTGCGGCCGATTGCCGAACAACTCGGTCTCGGCGACAAGTTGTTCAGCAAGGTGGGCGAATTGTCCGGTGGGCAGCAGCAACGTACTGCGATTTGCCGTGCCATCCTTCAAGGCGGCTTGGCGCTGTTGGGTGATGAGCCTGTTTCTGCCAACGACCAGCATCAATCCCGGGTCATTATGGACGCAATCACGGCATCTTTTGGAACCGTCGTGCTGGCGATGCACGACGTCGCATTGGCGCTCGAATATTCGACGCGGATCATCGGCATAAAGGATCAAAACATCGCCATCGACGTTGCCGCTGACAAAGTGACCCGCGCCGATCTCGATTTTCTGTATCTGAAATAACGTGAACGTCTGTTTGCGATACGTGACGCGGGCCCAAGGCTGCGAGGGCGCTTTATGTTGAGGGTCAGCGGTCTTTTTGTATTGGTCGCGTTCGGCTGTTTGCTGATTGCCGATGTGCAGATCACCACCTTGGACCCGTGGTCCGAGATGCAGCGGATGGCGCTTGGGATCATCACACCGGACTTCACGGCGGTCAGCGACCTCGGCTGGGTGCTGGTCCGCACGGTCGCGTTCGCGTTCTGCGGCGTTGCCTTGGGTGCGGTCGGGGGCTTTGTGCTTTCGCAATTTTTCTATGTCGGCCCGGTGCGGTGGGTTTGCGCTTTTATCCGTGCCATTCACGAGTTGTTCTGGGCGTTGATATTCCTGCAAATGTTCGGCCTCACGCCGCTGACCGGCGTGCTCGCCATCGCCATTCCGTATGCCGGCATCTGCGCGAAGGTGTATGCGGAAACCTTGGAAGAGGCGGATTTGCGCGCGTCTAAGGTGTTGGCGCCGGGCGCAGATATGGTGTCAGCGTTTTTGTACGCCAGGCTGCCCACCGTTTGGGTGCATATCAAGAACTACACCAGTTACCGGTTTGAATGCGGACTGCGGTCCAGTGCCGTGCTCGGCTTCGTCGGATTGCCGACCTTGGGCTTTTATCTGGAGACCGCGTTCAGCGAAGGCAATTACTCCGAAGCGGCGGCGTTGATGATTTTGTTTTACGTTATGATCGCGAGTCTTCGCTATTGGATGCGAGCGCGCCTGATTGGCTTGTATGTGTTGGTCGCACCGTTTTTGTTGGGCGGCGGCGTCGATATTCAGATGACCAATATCGTGCGCTTTTTTACCGTCGATATCGTGCCGGCGCCCTTACGAGGGCAAGATGTATTTGCAGCCGGTGTGTTACCGGACTTTGGCAGCTGGGTGTGGATGATGCTCAGTGACATGGCGCTGCCTGGCATCGTCGCGACCTTGCTGTTGACGCAGATCGCGCTGGTCGGCACCGGGATGTTGGCACTGGTGATGTTCCCGCTGATCTCAGAGAAATTTTTGGGTCGGTTCGGCCGCTCGGTCGGGCATGGCGTCTTAGTCGTGATCCGCTCCACGCCTGAATTTATTTTGGCGTACATATTTTTGCAGTTGTGGGGGCCGTCGATGTTGCCGGCAATCGTCGCGTTGGCGTTGCATAACGGCGCGATCATTGGACATTTGATCGGACGCTTTTCCAATCAAATCGTCTTGCGGCCCGATCATCCGACGGGCATCAACTTGTATGCGTTTGAAATGCTGCCCCGTATTTATGGGCAGTTTTTGGCGTATTTATTCTATCGCTGGGAAGTGATCATGCGCGAAACCGCGATCTTGGGTATCCTGGGCATTGCAACGTTGGGCTTCTTCATTGACAGTGCGCTCTCGGAAATTCGCCTGGATCGGGCCATGTTTTTGATCGTCGTGACGGCGATCTTGAACATCGGGATTGATGTCTTGTCGCGCCGCATACGTAGGCGCCTGCATCTCAGTGACACAGCACAACAACTTAAGAAATAATCCTGGAACGAATGCGATGAAATCGAGCGACGACATTATCCTCAAAGATCTGGTGCTGATCGGCGGCGGTCATAGTCACGTTGCGGTGTTGAAAAGCTTCGGTATGAAGCCGCAGCCGGGCGTGCGCCTGACCGTAATTGCGCGTGACGTGCACACGCCGTATTCCGGGATGCTGCCAGGGTATGTCGCCGGCCATTATGATTTTGACGAGGCGCATGTTGACCTGCGTCCGCTCTGTCAGTTTGCAGGCGCGCGCCTATTCCATGATGAAGCGATCAAGATCGACACCGTGAATAAAACAGTTGTGTGCGCCGGGCGCCCAGCGGTGCCGTATGACGTGTTGTCGGTCAACATCGGGTCTCGACCACAGTTGAAAAGCGTTGTCGGGGCAGACAAGTTCGCAACGCCGGTCAAACCGATTAACCGTTTCGTCGACAAATGGCACCAACTCAGCGCGCGCGTCATGGCGCAACCTGGCGAGCACCGCATCGGTGTGGTGGGCGCAGGGGCTGCGGGCGTCGAGATGCTTTTGGCGATCCAATTCCGCCTGCAGAAAATGCTGCGCGATGCCGGGCGTGACGTTGAGAAAATCGACTGCCATTTGGTAAGCCGGTCCGCGCGCATTTTACCGGCGTTCTCAAGCGCCGTGGCGGCACGCTTTGAGCGTGTGCTGGCCGCGCGCGGCGTGAACGTGCATTTGGGCGTTGAAGCGACTGCCGTCGGTGATGGCACGTTGACGCTGTCGAACGGTAAGACGCTTGATCTCGACGAAGTCTTGCTGGTCACCGGTGCCAGTGCACCCGATTGGCTGAAAGAGTCCGGTTTAGATGTTGATGATGGTGGCTTTGTGACCGTCCAAGACAGCCTCCGTTCGACCTCGCATGAAGATATTTTTGCCGCCGGCGACGTCGCTAACGTGCTGAACCATCCGCGCGAAAAAGCCGGTGTGTTCGCTGTCCGCCAAGGCAAGCCGCTCGCGGAAAACCTTCGTCGCGCATTGTTGGGCCAACCGTTGCAGCCGTTCACCCCGCAAAAAGCGGCGCTGGCGCTGATCAGCACAGGCGACAAATACGCCATCGCGGCCCGCGCTGGGATGTCCGTCGAAGGTAAAATATATTGGACCTGGAAAGACTGGATTGATCGCCGCTGGATGGCGAAGTACACGGACCTGCCCGAAATGGTGGACGAGAAGAAATCCGCCTACGATCACGGCCTGACCAACCAAGATACCATGAAAGAGATTTCCGCCATTACGATGCGCTGCGGCGGCTGCGGTGCGAAAGTTGGCGCGAACGTGCTGTCGCGTGCGCTTCAGGATCTCAAACCCGCACCGCGTGATGACATTTTGATCGGCCTACATGAACCTGACGATGCCGCCGTGGTCGAAGTGCCGCCGGGCAAGGTGATGGTGCACACGGTGGACTACTTCCGGTCGTTCATCGATGACCCGTATATTTTCGGTAAAGTCGCCGCCAACCATGCGCTCAGTGATATCTTCGCGATGGGTGCCGAAGCGCAGACTGCACTCGCCATCGCCACCGTGCCGTATGGGATCGAATCAAAAGTCGAAGACACCGTGAAACAGATGATGAGCGGCGCGCTCGAAGTCTTGAACGCGGCGGGCGCGGCGCTTGTCGGCGGCCACACCAGCGAGGGGGCAGAGCTTGCGCTGGGCTTCGCCGTCAACGGCTTGGCCGACCGTGAAGAAATCTTGCGTAAAGGCGGCATGAAGCCTGGCGACGTTTTGGTGCTGACCAAGCCGCTCGGCACCGGCACGTTGTTTGCCGCCGACATGCAGCAAAAAGCCAAAGGCCGCTGGATCGACGCGGCGTTGGATTCGATGGTGATGTCGAACCACGACGCGGCGAAATGCGTGTTCCGTCATGGCGCCAGAGCGTGCACCGACATTACCGGCTTTGGTTTGCTGGGCCACATGGTCGAAATGATCAAAGGCTCAGGCGTTGACGTCAGCATCGATTTGACCGCATTGCCGATCATGGACGGCGCGTTGGAAACGGTGCGGGCCGGTATCTTGAGTTCGTTGCAACCGGCCAACGTGCGGCTTCGCCGCGCGATTCGCAATATTGCCGAGGCGGCTGAGAACGAGCGTTATCCGCTGATGTTTGATCCGCAGACATCGGGGGGGCTGCTTGCCGCTTTATCGCCAGATCAGGCTGATGCGTGTGTCAATGAATTGCGCGAAATGGGCTATGTACATGCGACAATCATTGGCAAAGTCACCGCCGAAAGCGAGCACCTGGAGCCCGTCACGCTGACTTGGTCGCCGCTTTAACGGCCTGCTTGATTACTTTGACTAAAGACTTGGCTTCGCCTTTGGGGGTGAACTGTGGCTGTAGTTTAATGATATGGCGTTGCAGGGATGCGAGGAACTTTGGCTCGCGCTCAACTCGCCATAAGACGTCTGCGAGGGCATTTTCATCACCGACCGGATAATAGCCGGGATAATCCGTCCCCAATAAGCCGACGTTACCCGGAATGTCAGAGGCAATGATCGGCACGCCTGCCGCAATCGCTTCGGACACGACATTGGCGCCGCCCTCTTGGTTGGAACTGATAACCATGGCATGGGTTTTTGCAAACTCGCGTCGAACCTGCCATGCGGCGACTTCGCCCTTCCAGACGTAGCGCGGATTTCGCGCCATTTCGCGCTTGGCGTCGCGGGCCCAGGCTGGCGTGTGCGCCTTGCCCAGATGATGCACGCAGAGCCGTGATTGCACCGGCACGAGCCGGGCGGCCAACGCTGTGCGAAACGGGTCTTTTTCTTCGCGGAGATGACCGATGACACAAATCCCGAACATTCGCTTCCGAGGGGCGCGCGGGTCCGGTAATGGATGCGCGGATTGGTGCACCAGATGCAGTTTTGGCCGCAAATTCGCGGGGAGTTGGTCTTTGATCAGGCTATGCAGGCAAATCATCGCATCGGCTGTGCGCATGGAACGCAGCGTCGTTTCCGGCTCGGTGTTCAGGAACGTGTTCACGTCCGTACCACCAAGCGCGACGATCAACGGGCCTTTTGGATATTTTGTGCGGTACGCGGTGATGGAGTCCGCACTCCGCCACGCATGGATCGCGATCATCAGATCGCACGGCTTGCCGTCGTAGGTCTCGTTGATCTGCACCGTATGCCCTTGTGCATGCAGCATGCCACCCCACCTAACAGCAGTGGCGCGGTTTCCGGTCTTCGAGTGTTTCTTCGCCGGCGTTATCAGGGTAATTTTCAAGAAACCGGGGCCTTCAAAATTTAAGTGACAGCATGAGCACACAGACAAATACGGCAACACTGGCAGCGATGATGCAAGACGCGCGCACGCGCACGCTTGAGCTTGTCAGCGATTTGACCGCAGATCAATTGATCGGGCCCAAGCTTGATACCGTCAACCCGTTGCGCTGGGAAATAGGCCACGTTGCATATTTCTATGAATTCTTTGTGCTGCGTGCGCACTTCGGTAAAGACAGCGTGCTCGGCGACTTGGCTGATAAATTGTACGACTCGATCAACGTCAGCCATGCGGACCGCTGGGACTTGCCGCTGCTCAGTATGGACGCCACGCTGCGCTATATGGCCGAGATCAAAGACGCCGTGATCAAAAGCCTTGAGGCCGAAGACCTGAGTGACGAAGCCCGCTTTATGGCGCAGTTCGGCGTATTTCACGAAGACATGCATACCGAGGCGTTTTTGTGGGGCCGGCAAACCCTGAGCTATCCGACGCCGGTGCTCGAAGGCGTGATTGATCGCGCGGACATTGGTGCGCCCGGCGCGCATCCGGGTTATGTGGAAATTCCGGGCGGGCAGTTTGAGATCGGCGCCCCAAAAGGCGTGCCGTTCTCGTTCGACAATGAGCGGCGCGCGCATATGGCCGACATCCAGCCGTTTTCGATTGCCAAGGCGCCCGTCACGAATGCCGAGTTCGCGGCGTTCGTCGCCGACGGCGGCTATACTAACGACCGGTTTTGGTGCACGGACGGCATTGCATGGCGGGATCAACGTGGGCTCATGCATCCGGGCTATTGGCAGAAAGACGGCGCTAACGACTGGGTCGTGCGACGTTTTGATCAAATGTTGCCTCTGGCCGATCACGAGCCGATCATTCATGTGAGCTGGTATGAGGCCAACGCCTATGCCGCATGGGCCGGGGGCCGATTGCCGCGCGAAGCGGAATGGGAAGTCGCCGCGCTGGCTGTACCTGCTGTGGATGGTAGCTTGGCAGCCACCAAGCGCCGCTATCCGTGGGGCGAGACGATGAATCAGGGCGCGCATGCGAACTTGGACGGTTATGCGCTGGGCCCGGTTGACGTTGCCGCCTATGCCGATGGTGATAGCGCGTTCGGATGCCGACAGATGCTGGGCAACGTGTGGGAGTGGTGTTCGGATACGTTTGGACCTTACCCGGGCTTTAAGCCTGACGCCTATGAGGACTACTCACAGTTCCTGTTCGGCACCACTAAAGTGCTGCGGGGCGGTGCTTGGACGACGCGAAGCCGGATGATGCACGGCACATATCGTAATTATTTTGAGCCTGAGCGCTGGGACGTGTTCAGTGGCTTTCGCCTCTGCAAAGACTGAGTTTCGCCTAAAATGCGCCCCTATAACGTAGGGGTGGTGATTTCTTTGGATAAATCGATATACTGCGCGGCTTTAGCGGACTCGAATCGGGTCTATACAGTATTTCTGGGATAGCGGCCAATGACGACGACACATGCATTAAAACAACAGGATGCCCTGCTTGGTGTACGAGACGCGCTCGCCGCGTTGGCGCCGATTTTGCCGCCTACACCGTTGCAGGCCAACCAGTTTTTGTCGGATCGCTATGGCTGCAATGTCTATTTAAAGCGTGAAGATCTGACGCCGGTGCGTAGCTATAAAATTCGCGGCGCGTTTAATTTTTTCCGTAAAGCCTTGGTCGCGGATTCACCGCCGACAGGGTTTGTGTGCGCGTCTGCGGGCAACCACGCGCAGGGCTTTGCCTTTGCCTGTCATTATTTCAACAAGTCCGGCGTCGTGTTTATGCCGGTCACCACGCCGCAGCAGAAAATCGACAAAACCAAGGCTTTTGGACAAGGGCATGTCGAGGTCCATTTGGTCGGTGATACGTTCGATGTCTGCAATCGCGCCGCCCTCGAATACGCCGAACAAAACGGCTGCCTGATGGTGCCGCCGTTCGATCATGCCGACGTCATCGAAGGTCAAGCGACGGTGGGTCTTGAGATTTTGGACGCTGCTATCTTTGACATCGACGTTTTGATCGTGCCGGTCGGCGGTGGCGGCTTGTCGTCGGGCTTGGTCGAAGTGTTTCGCGAGTTGTCGCCAAAAACCGAAATTAAGTTTGTCGAACCAGTCGGCGCGCCCAGTCTGAGAACCAGCCTTGAGGCCGGCAAGCACGTGGTGCTTGAAAACATCAACACCTTCGTCGACGGCGCTGCGGTCGCGGCCATCGGCACGCTCAATTTTGAGCGGTTGAAACATGTCGACCCGTCCTCGGTGTTGTTGATCAACGAAGATGCGCTCTGCGAGACGATTTTTGAATTCCTGAACGTCGAAGGTATCGTGTTGGAGCCTGCAGGTGCGCTGACCATTGATGCGCTGCGCCAACTACCCGCAGATTATCTGAAGGGTAAAAACGTCGTCTGCGTGACGTCTGGCGGCAACTTTGATTTCGAACGTCTACCCGAAGTTAAAGAGCGTGCGCTGAAGGCAGCCGGGCTGAAGAAATACTTTATTCTTCGTTTGCCGCAGCGCCCGGGTGCGCTGAAAGACTTTTTGAATGCGTTGGGCCCTGACGACGACATCGCCCGGTTTGAATACCTGAAGAAATCAGCGCGCAATTTCGGTCATATTCTGATCGGGATCGAGGCCAAAGACACCGCAAGCTTCCCGCTGTTGTTCAAGCGTATGGACGAGCTTGGCTACACCTATAAAGACATCACCAACGACGAATCCGTCGCAAGTTTCATCATTTAAAGTGGCGTTCACTGGCCACTTTACAATGATGTCGTCTGTACTGGTGTATTGGGCGGATTCATGAAATATTCCCGCAAATGAATCTTCGCGCATGGCAACATAAAATCATCGACGAGTTTCCGTCGATCACCCAACGCTATCGCCGTTTTATCCTGAAAGCCCCAACAGGCGCGGGAAAAACGGTTTTGGCGCGGCAAATCGTCGACCAATTTTATCAAGGCAAAAAGGTCGTGGTGTTGTGTCATCGCCTGGTGCTGCTGGAGCAGCTTGAGCGTGCGCTGGGTAAAACCCGTAAAGTACGCAAGCTCGCCGTCTCCGATAAAGGCCCGGCGTTTGATGGCTACGATATTTTGTTGTCGACCAGCATGCGCGCTAAAGAGGTCCTAGCCGACGCTATTCCGCAGGCCGACTTGGTGATTGTCGACGAAGCGCACCGGGTGTCACCGAATGGCCGAGGCTACCGGCGCATTATCGACAATTTTCGGGAAAACGGAAAACCGACGGCGCATTTCATGGGCCTGACCGCCTCGCCGGAGCGCCGTACCGGTGATCAGCGCGACCAGCTCAGCCTCGCCTTCGATGCCATCATCGATTGCGCCAATATCGAAGATTTGATCGCCGAAGGTATTCTTGTACAGCCGGAATACCGACCGTTTTTTGTTCACGACCTTGATCTGGACAGCATCGATGTCAGCTCAGGTGAGTTTCCGGTCAGCACGCTGACCAACGAAATTATCAAATCATCGATGCTCGACTTTGCGCTTCGCAGCTATATGGCCGAGCGGGCGAAGATCGAGGGTGGGCCGATATCAGCGTGGTTCTGTCCGGATATTCGGGTTGCCGAAATCACGGTCGCCAGGCTGCGCGACGTCGGCATTCAAGCCGCGATCATGACCGCCGGCACACCGCCCGGCGAGCGTAAGCGTATCCTTGCCAGCCATGAAACCGGTGCCGTCGAAGCGCTTGTGTCCGTCGGCGTGTTGACCGAAGGCTGGGATAATCCGCGATGTAACATCATCGTCCATCTTCGTCCGACGCTTTCTAAAGTGTTGTGGGGCCAGACGGTCGGTCGCGGCCTGCGTTCTGCACCCGGTAAAAACAAATGTATCGTCATCGACGTAAGCTCAAACTGGACCACCTTCGGACCCGTTGAAAAATTAGAATGGGCGCTTTGGAGCCATCCGAAGTCGTTCGTGCGCTACAAAAACCGTTTCAACTGGATCGGTCAGCAACAAAAAGACGAAGGCGAGAGTGACGTCTATTTGTTGTGCAAGAACGACGTGTCAGAAACCACACCGTGCTCATTCATCTATAAAAAGGGTGTGTACGAGGGCGATACCTGTCCGATCTGCGGCGGTTACGCGGCGATCGACATATATAAAGAGCAAAAACTCGACAGCTCGATCAGCGATAACCGGCTGCATGGCTTGTTCTTTACCAAGGTCCCTGAAGCGTACAAAAGTCTCAACCTTTCCGTATGGCAGAGCCTTGCGGATTCCGCATGGCGTACCGGCACACCGATTGAGCGTGCATATCTGATTTTCTTCATGGCGTTCGCCGAGGCGTCCGGCAAAGCTTCCGTCTCTGAGAGCGAGTACTGGGCCGATACCCTCGAGACCGAAGCGACAATCCGTGCGTATCTGATCGACCATGACGTGCACATCAAAAAAGATATGGATTTCGTTATCGCTTCGATTGCCGATGGTCTAGAGACGCGCCGCAACATTCGAACCCTGCAGGCAAATTTCGGGATTGCCATGGCCGGCGGCCTTTTTGAGAGTCATTCAAGGTCGGAATGCGAGATCAAATACCAACGTGCGACAATCATCACCGAGCGGGTGACGGCGCTGGGTTGTTCTGTGCGTGACGACTTGCCGTATTTCAATGCGGCCCGTTACCTTGCCGGGGCGGCTGACTGAGCTTATCTAAACGAGTGAACGTAGACATTCGAAAGCAGGCGCAGTGAGCCAATTCTCAATTCTTTTTGAAAATAGCTACGCCAAGTTGCCGGAGCGGTTTTATGCTCGCATGGCTCCTGACGCCGTGCGCGCGCCGCAGTTAATCCGCGTGAATGTGCCGCTCGCCGAAACGCTCGGCTTGGATCCGGTCGCATTGGCGTCGGAGGATGCGGCGCAGGTGTTCGCCGGTAACAAGGTGCCCGAAGGCGCCGATCCGTTGGCGATGGCCTATGCGGGCCACCAATTCGGCGGCTGGGTGCCGCAATTGGGTGATGGCCGTGCGATCTTGTTGGGCGAAGTCGTCGGCAAGGACGGCATTCGCCGCGATATCCAATTAAAAGGTTCAGGCCGGACGCCGTTTTCCAGGGGCGGCGACGGGCGCGCGCAATTGGGGCCGATCTTGCGGGAATACATCGTCAGCGAACAAATGTATGCGTTGGGCATCCCGACGACTCGCGCGTTGGCCGCAGTCACGACCGGCGAAGAGGTGGTGCGCGAAGGTTTGATGCCAGGCGCCATCTTAACCCGCGTCGCCGAGAGCCATATCCGTGTCGGCACGTTTCAGTTTTTCGCCGCCCGCGACGATACCGACGCGCTACAAATCCTCTGTGACTATGTGATTGATCGCCACTACCCGGCAAGCCGCGACGCCGAAAACCCGGCGACTGCGCTGCTGAGCGCGGTCGTTGAACGGCAAGCCGCTTTGGTGGCAAAATGGTTTTCAGTCGGCTTTATTCATGGCGTGATGAACACGGACAATACGTCCATCGTCGGTGAGACCATTGATTATGGGCCATGCGCTTTCATGGATATCTATGATCCGAACAAAGTGTTCAGCTCCATTGATCACATGGGCCGCTACGCGTTTTCCAATCAGCCGGCGATTTTGCAATGGAACTTGGCGCAGTTCGCGCAGGCGTTGTTGCCGTTGATGGCCAAAGATGCGAAGGCTGCATTACCGTTGGCGCAAGCCATTATCGACACGTTCCCAGCTAAGTTTGAAACAGCGCTTGCGGGTGAGCTTCGGGCCAAGTTGGGCATAAAGATCGAAGCTGACGGTGACCTTGCGCTGGCCATGGACCTGCTTGAGCGTATGGCCAAGAACGAGGCTGATTTCACGCTCACGTTCCGGTATTTGGCAAATGTAGTGGGCGACCCATCGGGCGATGCACCCTTGCCGCAGTCACAGTTCAATACGCCTGGGGATTTTGATGAATGGGCCGAATTGTGGCGCGCGCGCCTTGCTGATGAGGGCGTATCTGATAAGGACATTCGCGCACGGCTGCTGGCGGCAAACCCGGCGGTGATCGCGCGCAACCATTTAGTCGAAGCGGTGATCCGCGCCGCCGAAGACAACGGCGATTTTAAACCGTTCAGCGACCTTTTGGCGGTGATCGTTAAGCCTTATGACGATCTGCCCGAGAACTCGCCTTATACGCAACCCCCTGAATCACATCAGGTCGTGCATCAGACCTTCTGCGGCACATAACGCCGGGTGAGCGTTTTGAAGTTCCGTGCATCGTATCTTGTCGCGGTGATCGCGCAGATGATGATCACCTTTGGCATCTGGACGTGGAGCGTGCGCGTTCCGGTATATGGCGTTGATCGCATTCCCCATCATCGGCTGGGTAGGTTACAGGCGCTCCCAAATATCATGTTCGAATTCGAGCTCTTTATCGTATTCGCCGAGTTCTTCGTTCGGGAAATCGCGGACCGAGACAATGCCGTAGCCGCCATCGGGTAGGCTATGTACGACGACATGGCGAATGTTTTCGTCACGCATCAGTGAAACGCATTCAATCCCATGCGCACGGCAAGGTAATGAGACCGGGTCCGGTGTCATTACATCGGCGACGATTGTCTCTTTTGGATCTAAGCCCGGTTGGATGACGCGCTGTAATAGATTGCTGCCGGTGAAGATGCCTTTGACCTCATTATCATCCAGCACCAGTGCAGAACCCACATGGTTACCAACCATTAAGGCTGCGACCTCACTGACTTTGTCCGTGGGTGCGACGCACACCAGCTCTTGATCGGCGACGATTTCATGAAGTTTTCGGTGCGGCATTGGATGATCCTTTTTGATCTTCGAGTGTGCAGGGCCTATGCGGTCTTGTCGTTCGAGATGTGGATTGTGGCGTCGAGAATATTTTGGCGGATCTCGTCAGGTTGCGCGTTGATTGCGCGCACCAAGGTCCGCAGTTCGTGTCTAAGGCCGTACACCTGATCTAACAGTGGGATGATCAAATCGATCGTATCGACATCCAGGTTCAGTTCGTATCGGCACTCTGTAATTAAGCGCACGCGGGCAATGTCCATCGTGTGAAATACATCACTCGCATCGGCTTTTTCCGGCTTAATCCAGCCTTTTTCGATCCAAGTGGTCAATTCTTCGGCGCTGAGGTCTTCCAGCATATTTACGACGTCATTGAAAAACATTGTCATATCGCCTCCAACATCGCTCGCCGCGGATCATCTTTGTGGGTTTCAGCCCATGCGGCGGCGAAGGTATCGAGTGCTTTGTCGGGCTTTTCCGGCAGAACGACTTCAAGGCGCACATGTTGATGGCCGCGTTTGCCGCTTTTCCGCTCGAGTACGCCCCGTTCTTTGAGCCGCAATACGGTGCCGGTGTTGGCATGTTTCGGGACGGTCATCTCAACGGTGCCGTTGATGGTCGGCACTTTAATCTTGCCGCCCAGCACGGCCTCACTGATCGTGACCGGCACCGTGACGTGAATATCGTTGCCGCGCCGCGTGAAAAACGTATGCGGGCTGACACGGACATCGATATAGGCATCGCCCGGTGGCCCACCCTCCAGGCCCGGCGTGCCTTTTCCGCGCAATCTTAACAATTGTCCGCTCTGCAGGCCTTCGGGAATGGTGATGTCGAGCTGTTTGCCGTCGGCCATGGTGGCGCGTTTTTTCGTACCGCGCGCGGCTTCAAGAAACGGAATATCGATGTTGTAGTGGATATCGTGTCCGCGCATTTTGACGTGTGCGCGATCTTGCTGATTGCGAAACAACTCGGCGAAGATATCGCTCATCGCGTCAGGATGAACGCCACCGTTATAGCGGGCGTAGCGCGCGCCATCTTCGCTGTCGGCATGGGGATGATAAAAGTGCTCGGGCGCACGTTCGTTGCCGGCGGCATCAATCTCACCAGCGTCAAAGCGGGCGCGCTTTTCCGGGTCGGACAACAGTGCCTGCGCTTGGCTGACCGCCTTGAAGCGGGCTTCCGCTTTGGCGTCGCCGGGATGCAGGTCGGGGTGGCATTTCTTGGCCAACTTTCGATAGGCTTTACGGACGTCGTCCGCAGTTGCGCTCGGCTTGAGGCCCAAAAGATCGTAAGGGTTATCCATGGCGTCCTGTCTTAAGTTATTTATCTTTTAATCTTACGGTCGGGCCGGCTGGGTGGCATTGATGCAGGTCAACCGGTGCGGATGAACGAGATTGAACGATAATAAATTGCCGAGGCGCCCTGGGTTGGCGCGGCACCGATGACGCTTCGGGCCACCGCACCTGTATCGATTAAACCAACGCGCTTGTCGACATCACACCCGAACCCGGCGAACGCAAAGATAAAAGTGCGTAGCTACGGCTAGCCGCGGGGCACGTAATCTTCCGGCTCGTACCATATTTTTTGATGATGTAGACGGCCCATCAGGTCGCGGATGGCGGTGATTTCTCGGGTCACTTTGGCGGACTTATCCGTTTCACGAACGCGTAGGTCGCCGTTTTCGATATCGACAACCGTACGCGCAAGCTCGCTCAGGCGCAGCCGCAGGCCTTTTTCGATAAGCTGCAGGTCGTCGACCCCAAGTTCAAAATGCGTTTTGAATTTCGCCATGGCACTGTCCTCACCTCGAACTGATGATAACGGGTACGTTATGCATCAGGTATCGGATTACGCTCCAAGACTATCCCGTATTCGTGACGTCAAACAACAGCAACGCAAACTTGTCCGCGTTGTCGGTCCATGTGCGCGCAAGGCAAAGGCCCGCAGCACTGGCCAATTGCTCAAATTCTTTGACCGCATACTTATAAGAATTTTCGGTGTGAATGGTCTCACCGTCTGCAAAATGAAATGTGTGACCGCCGATGCCGAAGCTTTGTGCGCCGATGCTCTTTAGGTGCATTTCGATGCGTCCATCGGCGTCGTTGTAAAAAGCCACATGTGCGAACGCATCGACATTCACGTCGCCACCCAGTTCACGATTGATTCGCGCCAGCACGTTTTTATTAAAATCGGCGGTGACCCCGGCCGCATCGTCGTACGCGGCTTCTAAGACGGCGGCGTCTTTCTTTTGATCGAAGCCGATTAACAGTCTGCCACCAGGGCCGGCGGCAGTGCGCATGTGCGCCAACAGCGCCTTTGCGTCTTGCTGGTTGAAGTTGCCAATGGTCGAGCCTGGGAAAAATACGCATCGACGCTGGGACGCATCCAAATTTGCCGGTAGATCGAACGGCTGGGTGAAGTCTGTGGCGATACTGAATACGCGTAACCCTGGGTATGCCGATTCCAATTCTTTGGCGGCTTCGGCCAATTGTTCCGCCGAGATATCGACGGCGACGAATGCTTTGGGGGCGGTGAACTGGTCTAAAATAATGCGCACTTTGCTCATGGAGCCAGAGCCAAACTCGACCAACACCGTGTCTTCGCCAAGGGCTGCGACGATCTCGGCTGCGGAGGATTCCAGAATGCTGCGTTCGGTTCGTGTCAGGTAATATTCCGGCAGCTCGCAGATATTTTCAAACAGCTTGGCACCGACGTCGTCATAAAACCATTTTGGGGGTAGCGATTTTGGTGTCTTGGAAAGCCCCGTCACAACATCGTTGAGGAATACCTGCGCCATGGGATTTTTTTTGGCGCTGTCGCTGCGGGTCGTGTCGCTCATAACTCGGCCTCGATCATGATTGTGTCATCGCCGTTCGGGTGCCGGAAAATACTGGCAATCAAAAAGGACGGCAAATTTTGACTATTTGGGTTACAGGTCCCGTGTCCGGGGCGCAAGGCCTACCGCGCACCAAGGGTCATTTGGAGTCGTAGCGAGAGAGGATGTCTTTGAGCTTGAGGATAGCCGCATCACGTGCGGTGATAATGCGTTGCTCCGCCGCATCGGCAACGGTGCGCAGATGCTTTATGGATTGCTCGACAAGCAACCCGTTTTCATCGACTGCTGTACGGGTCTCTTCTTTTAAGCGGGACATCGCGTGATTTGATTGCGCGTCGAGTAGCGCTTTGGCGTCGGCGGCATTCTCCTTTGCATTTTCAGCGGTGCGTGGATCCTGCTTTGTTTCGTCTAGTTTGGTCTTCGCGATCTTGATCCGCTTGATGACTTCGTGCGAGACCTCTTCGACCAAAGCTTCGATGGTTTGAATGCCGACCTTTGCTTGTTCTGTAATTTTTTTGATGGATGCTGCTGCTGCGGCATGGAGATCTTCGATGGCCCGTTTGGCACTATCAGAAATTTTACGCTCAGTCTGGCGACCGATTTCCATGATCATTGAGCGCGCTTGGTCGAGGTGAAGTTCATCACGTCGACCCGCGCTATTTATCTTCTGTGTCGCAATTTCTGCAGACGCCAGTAATTCGGTGGAGCAGATTTCCGCACTCGATGCGATTTTAGCCGACAGCACATTGCAGTCAGCCTGAATGCGCGCGCCTGATACGAGGTTGATCTCGGCGACTTTATGAATCGCTAACGTACTTGCTTGTTGGAACGTGATTTCAGCGAGTTCAATGGCGGCGCGTCGGTCTTCAGCTAGGAATTTATCAAGCTCTTCAATGGATGTTGTTTTGTTGAGATACTTGCTTTTCATAGGCTTTCTCTCCCAGTTCGACGAGAGAATAGCAGAAAAGTAGGCTGCGCGTCACAACATTAGTTTGAAAGCGGTGTATATGTTGCAACCGACGCGGGATGACGCGTCGGTTGCAACTCGGTACGATTATGGCTTGATGTAGGTGTAGCCTTGCTGCTGCAGATAGCTGAGCTCAGCGACGCCGCTTGGGACGATGTTGTCCTCGAAAACTTCGAACAGGTCTTTTTTGTAGTCGATTTTGCGGCCTGCCAGGGTGTTGTTACAGACACTAAAGGCGACGCGTTGGGTCTTCAGATTGGTGACGTCGCTTTGCAGTTTTTGGTTCGATACTGCGCTTTTCAGCAACGCAACGCCGTTGCCGTGCAGGACAACCTTGACGTCGATGTTTTCAGCACCCACCGCGTTGATGTGGTTTTGAATGTTGCGCAGCGCGCCGCGGTATTTCTTATCCGAATCGCCGCCATCATAGTTGATGTGATAGACGACCTTTTGTTTGCCATAGCGCTCGTTGGCATCAGCCGGTGCGCTCGCAAAGGCGAACATCGTAACGGCAAGCATAATAACGCTCAGAATTTTTTTCATGATGTCGACTCCCATCGTGTCAATATTATGGCTTTACTATGGCTTTGGACATTTTTGTCTTCAAACACCGTCAAAAAACATATCACAAAAAGCGAATGTGTATAGAGGCTATTTTTTAAAGGGATTTGAAGAAAAATATAATTAACTGTAAAAAATTGTATATTAAGTTATTTCACACAAAAAATTAATTTTTTATTGTATTTCCTAAACTTATTATGTAAAAAAACTTCCCATTGAATGAGGAAGCCATGGACGCTCTTGAACCCCGTACAGCAATGTTACTTGCCGCCCTGGCGATTGGTGCCGCTTTTGGCGTCACGGCACGGTTGACGGCATTTTGTTTCCGCTCGGCGGTTTTGGAGCTTTTGGCGCGTCGGATCGGTTTCCAGGCGGTCGCTTGGACGTTTGCGCTGGCGTTTGCCGTCACGGCGACCCAGGTGCTGTCCTTCACCGGTACGGTTGATGTTTCCGAAAGTATTTACCTGTCCAGCTCGTTGCCGTGGCTCACGCTGGCGCTGGGTGGTGTGTTGTTCGGCATCGGCATGATTTTGGCCCGCGGTTGCGGCGCGCGGCACATGGTGTTGGTAGCCGGTGGAAATTTACGCTCCGCCATTGTGCTCAGCGTGCTCGGTATCGTCGCCTACATGACGTTGCGCGGCATCTTGGCAGTGCCACGGACATCTCTTGAAGCTGTCGGTACCCTCGACATCGCCACCCTCGGTCTGGCTTCCCAAAGCCTTGCTGATCTCATTGGTAATGGTGGCATCACGGGGTTGCTGATCGCTGCAATCTTTGTGGTCGGCGCTTTTGTCGTGGCCTTTAAATCCGGTGCTAAGGCGCCGCGCGTTGCCGCGTTGACCGGCGTCGTCGTCGGCCTGTTGATCGCCGCCGGTTGGTATGCGAGCGGTGTTATCGGCTATGACGAGTTTGAGCCGGTGCGCGCGCAGTCGCTGACCTTCACCGCCCCTGTCGGTAACGCCATCCAATTCCTGATGACGTACACTGGTGCCAGCGCGGACTTCGGCATCGTCGCCGTCGGCGGTGTTGTCATCGGCGCACTGATCGTGGCACTGGTACGCGGTGAATGGCACTTAGAAGCGTTTGAGACTCCGCACCAGTTGCTGCGTTATGTCGGCGGCGGGGCTTTAATGGGCTTCGGCGGTGTGCTTGCGCTCGGGTGCACGATTGGCGCCGGATTGTCCGGGGTCAGCACATTGTCCATCGGCTCGATCTTGGCGATTAGCTCGATCTTCGCTGGTGCGCTGCTCGGCGATCTGCTGGTGCGTCGTCGCATCGAAGCACGCTCAATGGAAGTGCTGCCGGCGGAATAACTTTACCGTCGCACAAAACATATTCGATTTTTCGTAAGTGTTGAGTCATACTCCCTCCCGCATTAGGGAGGACATCATGCGTACACTTATCATGCTCATTGCGCTCGTTATGGTCACGTTGTCGCCACAGGCGGTTCGAGCCAGCGAAGACATCGCCGATCAATATCCGGCGTCTATGTTGTATTCAAAACCGGTCGAGGTGATTCCGCATGTTTGGTCGGCAATCGGTGCGACTGCGCCGCCGACTTATGACAACGTCGGCCACAACAACAACCTGAGTTTCATTGTCACCGGCGACGGCGTCATCGTCATCAATGGCGGTGGCGCGTACTTGCTGGCCAAGGCGTTGCATGACGAAATCAAAGTGATCACCGATCAACCTGTGAAGCTGGTGATCAATGAAAACGGCCAAGGGCATGCGATGCTCGGCAACAGCTATTGGGCCAGCCAAGGAGTCCCGATCTTGGCGCATGTTGATGCCGCCCACGAATTCAATGACACCGCCGGGCAGGTTTTAGATGCCGCCAAACGTACCCTTAAAGAGCGCTTTGAAGGCACCACCGCCGTTGGCCCGACCGAGACGTTCGAAGATAAGCGCGTCATCGAAATGGGCGATTTCAAGATCGAGGTCTTGCACCTAGGCCCGGCGCACAGTGCCGGCGATATTCAGGTATGGCTGTCGGCGCAATCGCTGGTGATTGCCGGCGATATGGCCTTTCACGAACGTATGCTGCCGATTTTTGACGACACCAATACCAAAGCATGGGTGGAAACCTGGAAAGGTCCGTTTGAAGCGCTGGGCGCTACGTATGTAATCCCAGGGCATGGGCACCCCACCAACATGGCGCAGGTGCGCCGCTACACGCTTGATTATCTGGAATACCTGCGCGCCAAAATTCGCGAACACATCGACGGCGGCGGTAGCTTGGAGGGTGCTTATTATGTTGACCAGTCGGCGTACGCGCACCTGGATACGTTCGAGCAATTGGCGACCCGTAATGCAGGGCGCGTCTATGTGCAGATGGAATGGGAGTAGCGGGGCAGGTCGCTAGCCCCAAATCTCGGATTTAATCTGCTCCAGCCAGACCTCGGCGTATCTGGCGTCGGCTTCTCGTGTGTCCGCATCTGCGCCCAGGACAGAGAAGTCGGTCTCGTTCCGCACCACATGGTCGTCTTCAAAATGATATGAGGCACCGAGTCGGAGGCCGTAATCCGGTGCGACTTGGGAATAGCAGTTGGCGATCCAGCTGGGTGGCGGGGCGGTTGTGTCGGTAAGGTCCGCAACTGCGGAATCGACGGCGACACGGGCTTGGCTGGCCGCGGTCGAGCCGGCTTTTGGCAGCGCGTCCGTGAGCGCCGAGTCGCCGATCACGTAGACATCTTTTAAAAGTGTCGACTCGAATGTTTTAATGTTGATCGGGCACCAGCCGGTATCATCGGTGGCCCCCGCATCCATCGCGATGCGCCCAGCGGTTTGGGGGGGGATGACATTCAAGACATCGGCTTTGATTTCGTCAAAATCGGTGTAAGCGGTGAGTGATTCCGGATCGACCTCGCGGACCGCCCCGTCGTCGGCAATGGCGCGATATTCGATGATGTCGCTGTAAAGCGTATCCCAGGCCTCGGTAAACAGGTCTAGGAACGGAAACGAATCTTTGGCGTCCAAGATCAATAGCCGCGCGCCCGGTTTGTTTTGCTTCAGGTAGTGTGCGATCAGGCACGCGCGTTCGGCCGGTGCCGGTGGGCAGCGATACGGCGCGCGCGGCATGCTCATCACGAACAGACCGTCATCGGGCATCGCGGTGAGTTGATCTGCCAGTAGTGTCGTTTGCGGGCCGGCCTTCCAGGCATGCGGCACACGATCCACGGTGTCCTCGGAAAGGCCTTCGATGCTGCTATAATTAAGCTCAATGCCCGGCGATAAGATCAGTTTGTCATAGCGGATTGTCTCGCCGTCGCTGGTCACCACATGATGCTTGTCGGCGTCAATGGCATCGGCGCGGGTGAAGCGAACGTCGATTCCGCGCCCGATTAGTGCGTCGTAGCCGACCTCAATGCTGCTGAGATCCCGCATCCCGGCGATCACAGCGTTTGAGCCCGGGCACATCCAAAATCGCTTTTGATCGCTGAGCAAGATCACTTCTGCGCTCGGCATCTGCGCTTTGGCGGCGCGCGCTGCTGCGGCGCCGCCAAAGCCGCCACCGATAATTACAAACCGTGCGGGTGCTGCGTGCAGATACGCAGGCGCCGCGATCAAGGCGCCGGCAGCGGCACCGATTTGCAGTGCGCGACGACGGCTGAAGTTCATGATTTCCATGTATGAACGTTTCCTTTTATGAGCGTGAACCCATGGGGTCTAGCGCAATGCGCATTTGCTGCTATATCAAAGTGCATGAAACGATTTTCGATTCTAACGGGACTGGCTGTTTTAGCAATCGCTGTAAGCGCGATGGCGTTGCCGCGTGTCGTCGTCGCCGCTGAGTTGGTAATGTTCGAAAGTGAGTCCTGCACGTGGTGTCAGCGCTGGCATGACGAAATCGGCACCATCTATCCAAAAACCAGCGACGCGCGTTGTGCGCCGCTCCGGCGCGTGGATATCGGTGAGGCGCGACCTGATGATCTGTCGGATATTAAAGGTATTGTCTACACGCCGACGTTTGTTTTGGTTGATGCGGGCCGAGAGGTTGCCCGCTTGGTCGGCTATCCCGGCGAAGATTTTTTCTGGCCAATTCTTGCTGATCACCTTGCAAAACTCCCAAACGGCTGTCCAAAATAGTGATGGGAGAACCGTCTATCATATTCAATCTTGATATATCGTCTTTTTTGAATATGATAAATGATGGGGGCGACGATCAAGGTTTTCTTTATATTAAGAAGCTGAGATTCCGCAGATAAGGATAATGATCGCTCCCGCGAGGCAATTTTAATTGGGAGGCGATATCCAATGCCAAAGACCAAGACACTCGTCTCGGCGTTTGCGGCCATACTTATGATGGCCGGCACGGCGGGCGCTGCTGAGCTCGCAAAGTACGAAGTCGTCGAAATGGCGATTCCGAAATCGCTCACCGGCAAGGCCGGGGATCCGGCCACGGGCGAAAAAGTTTTTATCAATCGTAAACTTGGTAACTGTCTGGCCTGCCATCAGGTGACGGCACTCGAGGCGCAACCGTTCCATGGCCTTATCGGGCCAACTTTGGACGGGGTCGCCGAGCGTTATAACGAAGGACAGCTGAGACTGCAGGTCGTGAATGCCAAAGCGATTAATCCAGATACCATCATGCCGGCCTTCTATCGAACCGAAGGACTCCATCGGGTTCTCAAGAAGTTCGACGGCAAAAGCATTCTGACGGCCGAACAGGTCGAAGATGTGGTGGCTTATCTGACAACCCTTAAGTGATCCAACAAACATTCGAGGAAACACGAGGTACCCATGTCACAGAAAAAAGCACTTGCAGCACTGAGCCGACGTGAAGCGCTGCTTCTTGCGGCAGGAGCGACCATGGTCGCTGCTGGCGGCGTCGTCTTGAAAAGCAGCCCGGCCAACGCTGACCCCAAAATGGTCGACGAGGCGGTGATGAAACTGATCGGCGACACCAAGCCGGTCGATGGCAAGATTACTCTTGATCTGCCGCAGATCGCGGAAAACGGCAACACCGTCCCGCTCGGCATCAGTGTCGAAAGCCCAATGACAGCGGATAATTACGTCAAAGCCGTTCACTTATTTGCGGACGGCAACCCGACACCCGCCGTCGCATCGCTTTATTTCACGCCGATGTCCGGTAAAGCCGAAGCTTCGACCCGCATGCGCATGGCGGGCACGCAAAACGTCATTGCGGTCGCCGAGATGAGCGACGGCAAAGTGTTCCGCGCCTCGCAAGAGGTTAAAGTCACCATCGGTGGCTGCGGCGGCTGAACCAGGGAACAGGAGATAATATCATGGCTAAGAATGTAAAACCTCGCGTCCGTGTCCCAGGTAAAGCGGCCAAGGGCGAGATCATCGAAATCAAAACCTTGATTTCACACAACATGGAATCTGGGCGCCGCAAGGGCAAAGACGGTAAACTTATCCCGCGTTCGATCATCAACAAGTTCGAAGTGACGTTTAACGGGAACGCGGTGTTTAGTTCCGACTGGCATCCTGCGGTTTCGGCCAACCCGTACATGGCGTTCTTCGCGAAAGTCGACGAGAGCGGTGAGTTCGCCTTCAAGTGGACCGACGATGACGGCTCGGTTTACGAAAAGACGGCAAAAATCGCCGTATCTTAAGCGGCAGCGAAAACGCCGATAAAAAAATATTGGGAGGCGAACAAAAATGAAGAGTTTTTGGAGTGATATCACCCTCGCCGTAGCCACACTTGGCGTGGCTATGGGCATTGGGGCATCAAGCGCCAATGCAGCCGATTGGGGGCCTTATCAGGTTGAAGATCGCCGCAGCGGCTACACGTACATGACCGACGAAAGCCGGGCCATGCAGGTCGACACGTTCCAAAACCCGGGCATGCTTTGGGTCGAGGAAGGCGCTGAATTATGGACCACTGTTGACGGCAAAGCGGGCAAGTCATGTTCGACGTGCCACGGTGATGCGGCGGAGTCCATGAAGGGCGTCGGCGCGCGTTACCCTGTCTTGGACGAGGGCTTGGGTAAGCTGAAAAACGTTGAGCAGCAGATCAATATCTGCCGCGAGAAGAACATGGAAGCGGCTCCCTACAAATGGGAATCGAAAGAAATGCTCTCGATGACGTCATTCGTAAACCATCAGTCGTTGGGCATGCCGATGGACGTCAAAGTCGACGGTGCGGCGGCCCCGTTCTTTGAAAAGGGCAAAGCGTTCTATTATGAGCGTCGTGGCCAGTTGGACATGGGCTGCAAGCACTGCCATGAAGACAACGCCGGCAACATGATTCGGGCCAACACCCTTTCGCAAGGGCAAGGCAACGGCTTCCCGACGTATCGTCTGAAGTGGCAAAAGCCCGGCTCGTTGCATCGCCGCTTCCGTGGCTGCAACAAGCAGGTTCGTTCAACGCCCTTCGGGTATGGTTCGGACGAGTACGTGAACCTTGAACTTTACGTAAAGTACCGTGGTCGTGGCCTTCCGGTGGAAACGCCGGCGGTGCGTAACTAACGACCCGTTTGTGACCGGAGCGGAGGGGCCATGCGCCCCTCCGGTTCCACTTACTTACCAAACTTGAATAAGGAACGGTGCCGTGATTTCTCGTCGCGAGTTCTTCCACCTTGCTGCCGCCTCTGCCGTGGTAACCGGCTCCAGCATGCCCTTCGGTCGCGCCATGGCGAGCCAGGCGATGACGCAGAAAGAACTGCTGTCATTTGATTCGTTGGGCCAAGTCACGCTGCTGCATTTTACCGATATGCACGCGCAGCTGACCCCGATCTATTTTCGCGAGCCCTCGTTTAACTTGGGTGTCGGTGAGGTTAAGGGGCTGCCGCCGCATATCACCGGGCGCGATTTTCTGAAAGAATTCAACATCGACGAGGGCACGCCTGAAGCGTATGCGCTGAGCAGCGAAGACTTCTCCGCGCTGGCACGTGAATACGGTCGCGTCGGTGGCGTAGATCGGATGGCAACGTTGGTCAAAGCGATTCGCGCTGAACGTCCGAACAACACGTTGTTTCTGGATGGTGGTGACACGTGGCAGGGCTCATACACCGCGCTGAAGACCGGTGGCGAAGACATGGTTCGCGTGCAAAATGCGCTCGGTGTCGATGCTATGACCGCGCATTGGGAATTCACGTTCGGTGAAGAGCGCGTCAACGAACTGAAAGACACCCTTAATTTCCCATTCTTGGCCGGCAACGTGACCGACACCACATGGGAAGAAGACGTTTTTGATTCGACCGCATATTTTGAGCGGGGCGGTATCAAGATCGCCGTCATCGGCCAAGCATTCCCTTACACGCCCGTGGCCAACCCGCGTTATCTGATCCCGAACTGGTCGTTCGGTATCAACGAGAAAAAAGTCCAAGCGCACGTCGATAAGGCACGGGCGAGCGGCGCCGGTCTGGTTGTGCTGTTGTCGCACAACGGCTTCGACGTCGACCGTAAGATGGCAAGCCGGGTGTCCGGGATCGACGTGATTTTAACCGGCCACACCCACGATGCGTTGCCGCGCACGGTGCAGGTCGGTAAGACCTTGTTGGTCGCATCCGGTAGCCACGGCAAATTCTTATCCCGTCTGGATCTGGACGTTGCGGGTGGCGAAGTGAAGGCGTTCCGCTACAAGCTGATGCCGATTTTCTCGGACGTGATTGATCCGGACCCGGAAATGGCGGCGCTGGTACAAGATATCCGCGCGCCCTTCGCGTCAGAGATCGACAAAGTGTTGGGTACGACCGAGCAGGTTTTGTATCGCCGCGGCAATTTCAACGGCACCTTCGATGATTTGATCTGCGAAGCGTTGATCAGCGAACGCGACGCCGAGATTGCGCTGTCGCCGGGCTTCCGTTGGGGTTCCAGCCTTTTGCCGGGCCAAGATATCACGGTTGATCACGTGTATCATCAAACCTCGATTACCTACCCGAACGTTTACCGCAACGAGATGACCGGCGAGTTCTTGAAGGTCATCTTGGAAGACGTCGCCGACAACTTGTTCAACAAAGACCCGTATTATCAACAGGGCGGCGACATGGTACGCGTCGGCGGCATGGCCTATACCATCGATATCAACAAAGATATCGGTAACCGAATTTCCAACATGACGTTGCTCAAAGACGGCTCGCCGATCGATGCCAATCGCTCGTACGTGGTTGCAGGGTGGGCGTCGGTCAACGAAGGCACCGAAGGACCGGCGGCGTATGATCTGGTATCGGATCATATTTCCAAACAAAAAACCATTAAGCTGCCGGAAAACCAAACCGTGACTGTGCGCGGCGCTTAAGCGCGTGCGTTGATGTGAGGATATAGCCCGCATGGCCGGATTTGACGTCGGACTTTGGGGCGCGTTGATCGCCGGCCTGCTGAGTTTTATGTCGCCCTGCGTGCTGCCGTTGGTACCGCCGTATCTGTGCTTTATTGGTGGCGTCAGTCTCTCTGAAATGACGGATAAAGCCGGGCCGCCGCCAGGCGCAAACCGGCGTGTGTTTACCTCTGCCTTGGCTTTTGTTTTGGGTTTCACGTCGGTGTTCGTGCTGTTCGGCGCGACCGCATCGGTTTTGGGTCAATTGCTGGCAGACAACATGCTCTGGATCGGCCGTGTCGCCGGTGTCTTGATCATCATCATGGGCGTGCACTTCTTAGGGATCGTCAAAATCCCGTTGTTGTATCGCGAAGCCCGGTTCCAGGGACCGGCCAAGCCGGTCGGGTTATTCGGTGCTTTCCTGATGGGCTTGGCGTTTGCGTTCGGCTGGACACCTTGCGTCGGCCCGGTGTTGGCCGCGATCCTCATGGTCGCCAGCAGCGAAGAATCGGTAATGCGTGGCACTTTGTTACTGGCAACCTATGCCGCCGGTATCGGCTTACCATTCCTGATCGCCGCCGTGGCCATCGGCCCGTTCTTGCGGATGATGCCCGGCATTCGCAAATACATGGGTGCGATTGAAAAGGGGATCGGCGTTCTGCTGATCATCACAGGGGTATTGTTCTTGACCGGCAGCGTTGCAGATATTGCGTACTGGCTGCTGGAAACGTTCCCGTCGTTGGGGAAAGTCGGCTAGCCGCCAAAGCGGAAGAACAATATCCGATCAAACGACCGCAACTCGCGAAGCACATTGACGACGGCCTGACTGTCGCGCGCGTCTAGGGCCGGCAGCAACGACGCCACCGAGTCTTCTGCGCCGTCAAACAATCGCACAAACTCAATATCGTTTTGAATGCCGGCGGGGGCCATGGCGCGACAGGTCGGCACCAACTTTTGATATGCTAGGGTGTCGGTTGCGATGGCGGCCCGGACCTCTGCATTGCCAAGCTCCGGCGCGGGCCGACGAAACACGTACAGCCGATCCATCACCGTATTCATATCCGTAATGCAGTCCGCATAAACCCGTACACCGTTGCGCTGCCGAAGCTCATATAGCATACGGCGGACCGGTAAGAGCAGCGCTTGTGCTGCTTTCATATCGCCGTCGGTCGCGCTGTCTAACCCGTTGTTCAGCGCTTTGCCGACCTTGGATAATGTCGGCGCGAACGTACCATCTTTTGCGAATTCGGTAGGTGGGGCAGATTTATATGTGCTCTCCAAGGATTGCCAACTGTCCACCGCAGCGCCGAGTTCCAGCGAGGCCAGTCCAGGATTGCCGGTGCGAAGGTAGTTCATCGCCGCGCGGTATCCGCTGTACGCTTCAGATACCTTGGCGTTAAAGTCTGAAAGGGAGTCGGCGGCCAGCGGCATCGCCGGCAAAGCCATCAAACAGACAATCGCGAGGACTTTGGATGTTTGGGACACAAGATCGTTCCTCTGGTGAATGGTCATTGCCGGGCGCGGGTGTGCCCTGATAATATATTCATATTATAGAATACGAAACAGGGCTCGGAGACAACGATGATCACACGTCGCCGCTTTCATCAAGCCGCCCTTGCAAGCGCACTCGCGGGTATAGCCAGTGGCGCCATGTGGCCGGACACCGCTGCTGCGGAGGCGTTGACCTATACCGATGATGGGTTGATCTATCAGCCGTGGTTCTTGGACTCGTTTTTGATCATGAACGAGGATTTGGCCGACGCCCACAGCAACGGCAAACGCTTTGTCGTGTTTTGGGAACTCAAGGGTTGCCCATACTGCAAAGAAACGCACCGCGTTAACTTGGCACAGCCGCTGATTTTGGATTACGTCAAAAGCAACTTCAGTGTCTTGCAGTTGAATGTCATAGGGTCCCGTATCGTTACCGATTTTGACGGCGAAGAGTTGTCTGAGCGCGCGTTGGCGCAAAAATGGCAGGTAAAATTTACGCCGACCATTCAGTTCTTCACCGATGATGTTGATGCCGCCAAAGGTCGCACTGGCAAGCAAAACGAAGTCGCGCGCATTCCAGGTTATTTTAAGCCCGAGCATTTTATCGCGATGTTCAAATTCGTCCGCGAAGAAGCCTATAAAACACAGAAATTCCACGAGTACGTCCGCCAGCAGTCGTAAAGATGGCGTTTATGGATCAGGGCTGGACAACATATTCGCTTTTTATATAATGAAATTTGTGAATATGTTATAAAAAACGACTGGTCATCATGACCTTTGGGAGGGCCGCGCGGATGCGCAATCAAAAATCAAATTCGAATGTCACCACTTCTGCAAATAAGGGCCTGAACCGTCGCAATTTTCTGCGCGCAGGCCTTGCCGGATCAACGGCGCTCGCAGCGGGGGGACTCGCAGGTGCCAGTGCGGCAAAGGCCGCCGGTCTTGATATCCCGGTCTGGAGCCAACATTTGGGCATCGACGTTGATGCAGCGCCTTACGGCAAGCCGTCGCCGTTTGAAAGCGGCGTTATTCGTCGCAGCGTCGATTGGCTGACGGCGACCCGGGAATCCTCGATTAACTTTACGCCGTTGTATGCGCTGGACGGATTCGTGACGCCGAACGGTGTGTGTTTTGAGCGTCATCACGGCGGCGCTGCCGAGGTCGATCCCGCCCAACATCATCTGATGATCAACGGCATGGTCGACCGGCCTTTGTTGTTTTCCGTCGAAGACCTTTTGCGTCTGCCCCGGGTATCGCGGTTCTTTTTCTTAGAATGCGCGGCCAACGGCGGCATGGAATGGCGTAACGCGCAGCTTAACGGCGTGCAGTACACGCACGGCATGGTGCATTGCGTGCAATACACCGGTGTGCCGTTGAAGTTGTTGCTTGAAGAGGCCGGGGTTAAGCCGAAGGCTGATTGGATCATGGTCGAGGGCGGCGATAGCGCTGGCATGAACCGTTCGATCCCGATGGCCAAGGCATTGGATGACTGCATCGTTGCATTGTTCATGAACGGCGAACGTTTGCGGGTCGAGCAAGGCTACCCGGTGCGCCTTGTGGTGCCGGGCTTTGAAGGCAACATGTGGGTCAAATGGCTGCGCCGAATCGAAGTCGGTGACGGTGCATGGCAGGCCCGCGAAGAAACCTCGAAATACACCGATCTGATGCCCGATGGGCGTGCACGCCGGTTTACTTGGGAAATGGATTGTAAGTCTGTAATCACCAACCCGTGCCCGGAAAACCCAATCCCGGGTAAGGGTGCCAATGTGCTCACCGGCCTCGCATGGTCGGGGCGCGGCACGGTGACCCGTGTTGATGTGTCGATGGACGGGGGCCGTAATTGGCACGAGGCCCGGCTCGAAGGGCCGGTAATGCCTAAGTGCCTGACTCGATTCTATCTGGACGGCTGGGAATGGGACGGCAGCGAGGTGTATCTGCAAAGCCGTGCCATTGATGATACCGGCTACGTACAACCGCAAATGGCGGCGCTGCAGAAAGTCCGTGGAATCAATTCCATCTATCACAACAACGCCATCCAAACTTGGCATGTGCTAAAGACTGGCGAGGTGGATAATGTTCGTCTTGGTTAAGCGCATCGCAATTATGCGTATCGTATTGGCGGCGCTGGCCGTCTTCGTTACCGTTGGCTCGGTCACGGCGGCTGAGCGACAGTATCCGGGCGTTGGGCGTGACGCGACGCCGGCGGAAATCCAAAGCTGGGACATTGATGTCCGACCGGACGGTAAGGGCGCACCCCCGGGCCACGGCACGCCCTCTGACGGAGAGCGCGTGTATTTGGTCAAATGCGCATCCTGCCATGGTGAGTTTGGCGAGGGTGGTGGTCGTTATCCGGTTTTGATCGGCGGCTTCGGCACGCTGAAGCATCAACGCCCTGAAAAAACCATCGGCAGCTATTGGCCGTATGCGTCCACAGTTTTTGATTATATCAAGCGCGCGATGCCATTTGGTAATGCGCAAAGCCTCAGCAATGACGAAGTCTATGCATTGACCGCGTTCTTGTTGTTCATGAACGATATCATCACCGAAGACACGTCGATCTCAGCGGCCAACATCGGCACCATTGAAATGCCGAACAAGATCAACTTCTTCGACGACCCGCGCCCGGATGCGCAGCCGAAAGGTGACCCGTGCATGAAAGACTGCGGCGGCCCGATCAAGGTGACCGGCAGTGCTCGCAAGCTTGACGTGACGCCGGAGACCGGGGGCGACGCGGTGGAGGAAGGCGCAGCGGCATCTTCTGCACCCGTCGAAACCCAAGTCGCAGCGGCATCTAGCGGGGATGCGCAGGCCGGTCGCTCGGTCTTTAATAAGTGCAAAGCCTGTCATTTGGTGGACAGCGCCAAGAACCGTGTTGGCCCCGGCCTCAAAGATCTTTTCGGTCGTGCGGCAGGAACACACGACGGCTTCAAATACTCTAAAGATATGATGGCCGCAGGGGACAAAGGCTTGGTGTGGACGGATGAGACCGTCGCCGCGTTTGTCGCCGATCCGAAGGGATATCTTGGCGAACAACTCGGGAAAAGCCGGGCCAACACGCGGATGGCTTTTGCGGGCGTGCGCAGTGAAAAAGATGTCTTGGATTTGATTGCGTATTTGAAAGAAGCTACTCAACCCTGAGCAACCTGAAGATGGCGGTAGCGTCAGGCCGCGTCGGTCTTGCGTGCCGCCATCATTTTTTCCCGCGCCGCTTTAGCCTCTGTTGAGCAGAACAGATTGTACATAAATTCCAACATTTTACCGACGTCCTCGCTGGCGATCGAGTAATAGATGGTCTTGCCTTCACGCCGTGTGGCGACCAGGCCGTCGCTGCGCAGACGTGCGAGTTGCTGCGACAGCGTAGGTTGCCGCAGGCCGAGCATAATTTCTAGGTCAGAGACCGAGACTTCCCCCTCGCTCAGATGACATAAGATCAACAGGCGGTTTTCATTCGCCATCGACTTCAAAAAATCAGCCGCTTGCGATGCCCCGTCGAGCATTGCCTTTTCAACCATGTTGAGCCTCTGTTCAATCTCAATCCGCTTACATGCGAACAGACGGATCATAGCGAATACGCGTTTAATTGGCCAATTTATATTCAAAGCCCTGTATATGATGGTGAAATCGTGCGTATCTGTTTAAGCGTGCGTCGGGCGAGGCAACGCGCAGAGAATACCGCCGATAAACGCAATCGCAGCCACGGTGAAATCCGGCCACAAGCCAAGCGTCCACGCCCAAAGACCGTCCCAAATGCCCCACAAAAGTGGCAGGGCGACCGCCCACAGTGGTGGGCGGCGGCGCAAAAACGCAAATCCGCCAAAGTTTACTAACATCATTGAAAGCGGCGTTGTGCCAGCCGTTTGCATTGTAGATAACGGCCATCCGACGGCGTTTGCGAACATCGGGTGCAAGGCCATCGCTGCCAGCAAAAGCATGCCCCCCAGCATGGAAAATCTATCGAGGCCAAGGGATACGTTGGCTGTCTTTGCCAACCCCGCCCAAAGCAAGATCACTCCACCTTGCGCGATGAATATCGAACCAAACGCCACAGCGGCCCAGTTCAACTGCGCATAGTGTTCAATATGAAAGCCGTAACCGACCCAGATCCAAAACCCAGCAATTATTGTCAAAACGATCCTGGCATTCACTCGGCCGCCGCGCCGTGCGCAGGCAATGATGCCCCAAATCATGGCAAAACCCGCAAGATGTCCTGGCCAGACCCCTTCGTTGTAGCGCGCGATCATGTCGATATAGACGTCTGGCGTGAACGGGATCAGGCGGTCCATAACCTACAAGCTTGCGACGTGATCGGCGATGCGCGCGCGCTGCTTTGCGTCCGGTAGCGGTCCCGACAGTGCGCCCATGTTTTCCGTCATATGCGCGACTTTCGACGTCGCCGGGATCGCGCAGGTGATCGCGGGGTGCGAGATAATGAACTTCAGCAACACCTGCGACCAATTTTCCGCCCCGAAGTCAGCGGCCCAACGCGGCAACGGGTGACGCTGCATGTGGTCGATCAAGGCGCCCCGTTGAAATGGCCGATTGGCGATCACGGCGACGCCATGGTCGGCGGCTATGGGCAGCAAATGTTGCTCGGCTTCGCGGTCTGCAGCGTTATAGGTCAGCTGGATAAAATCGACATCAGGTTCGCGCATCACCTTGGCCATCTCGTCATGGCGCATACCGTGAGATGTGGTGATTCCGATATAGCGGATCCTGCCTTCGGCTTTGCGTTGGCGCAGTGTTTCAAGGTGGCCTTCCCAGTTGACCAAGTTATGCACCTGATACAAATCGAACGTTTTCAGCCCCCAAAGCTTTTCGGAAGACGCCATTTGCGATTCGCCGTGCCATGTCGACGGTGTCCACACTTTGGTTGCCGAAAACAGTCCCTCGGTTTTTTGTAGTTTGTTCAGGGCATAACCGATCACCTCTTCCGCCGATCCGTACATCGGTGACGAGTCGACCATGCCGCCGCCCAAAGTGAAAAATTGCTTTAGCACATCGGCACAGTTATCGCGCAGCGCGCGGTCATCGCCGACATTAAATGTTATCCAAGTCCCCATGCCGATGGCGGGAATGCGCTCACCGGATTTTGGAATCGAGTGGGCTCTGATGCCGGAAACAGTGGCGCCGACCGGTCCTGCCAATGTCATCGCAGCGCCGGCGGCGGATAAGCTCAAGAATGTGCGGCGGTTTATCATCCAATGCATGCTCTTCACATAGGTAAGCCGCCCGTGGATGTCGAGCCTTTGTCAGCTATTTTCACATTGCAGCGACGGCGCAAGCCCACCCGCTTCGACAATGAAGCTGGCGATGGTCTCAACGCCGTCACCGGTTTTCATGTTGGTGAACACAAACGGGCGGTCGCCCCGCATACGCTTGGTGTCGCTGTCCATCACCGAGAGATCTGCGCCGACCATGGGTGCTAAATCAGTTTTGTTGATCACGAACAAGTCCGAGCGCGTAATGCCCGGGCCGCCTTTGCGCGGGATTTTTTCTCCCGCCGACACGTCGATCACATAGATCGTGATGTCGGCCAACTCGGGCGAAAAGGTGGCGGCCAAGTTGTCGCCGCCGGACTCGATCAAGATCAGATCTAGGCCCGGAAATTTGCCCAGCATGGTATCAATGGCGGCCAAGTTGATTGACGCGTCTTCGCGGATCGCGGTGTGCGGGCAACCGCCGGTCTCGACTCCCATGATGCGCTCTTCGGGTAGGGCGCCGGCGCGGGTCAGGATCATTGCGTCTTCTTTGGTATAAATATCGTTGGTGATGGCGCAGATGTCATAGGTGTCGCGAAACAGCTTGCATAAGTTTTCCATCAACGCTGTTTTGCCCGAGCCCACTGGCCCGCCGATGCCGATCCGCAAAGGGCCGTTTGCTGAATTCGTCATGATCTGAATAACCTCGTGTACTGGGTTTCGTGCCGCATGGCGGCGATATCCGACATCATCGCGATGCCGCCTAAGTTGTGAATATCTGCGTTGATTGCAGCTTCGGCCGTCGCATCAATCGGCACTTCGAGCGCTGCCAAAATACGTTGCCCCGCCGTTTGCCCCAATGGGATCAACCGCACGCCGGCCGATACCAAGTTTGCCGCCAGCCCATGCAGATACGCATGCAATGCGGCGGCTTTTGGGATGTTATGTCCGCTGGCTGCAAGCGCGACGGCGATTGGATATGCGACATCATGCCCGAGTGTCGCCCGCGCATCCCGCGCCCCCGGCCATGTCCAGGCATCCAGCACGGTTTTCAAAAACGCCGTGCCTTGTGCTGTGGTTTCCAGATAGCGTTCCTTGCTCGGTGCCAGAGCGAGGGCTTGCTCGTTTAGGGAACTCAGGTTCGCACCGTCATAGGCATGCTGGAACAGCACCGCATCGGTCCAACCGCTGCCATAACGGATGACGTCGGAAATCCAATTTTGCAGGTCGACCTCGGTCTCGATGCGCCGGTCTTCGACCGCCCATTCAATGCCGTGCGAATACGCGAATGCGCCGACCGGAAAACTCGGCGATAGCCATGCCAGCAAACGGTATAGGCCAGGATACAGATCAGGATCGCTCATCTGTGTGACCCGTGCGCGTAGTCGTGATCATCATCGTCGTGATGATGCCCCCCACCGCCGTCCCCATAGGCACCGCCCTCGGGGTCAAATGGTTCATCGACCAAGCGCACATTGGCGCCCAAGCCTTTGACCATCTCGCCGATCACATGGTCTTCGGCGATCAGGATACGCCCGCCGCTGATTTCCGCCGACAAATGCCGGTTGCCGATGTGCCACGCGATCCGCGCAAGGTGCACCGGGTCGTCGCAGGTGATTTCAAGCAACGGCTCCGCTGCTGCTTTCACAGCAATTATGCGTCCGTCATCCAACATCAGACCGTCACCGTCGCGAAGCGTGGTGGCGCGCGTCAGATCAAGCACGAACACGGTGCCGTTCATCCCCAACATTCGCATCCGCCTTCGGTGCCGATCATGATGGGTCAGCACGACGGTGTCGGCTGCCGGCCCCGACCAGTCCCCCTTGGGTATGCGTTTTTCGGCGCGTTGCATCAGCTGTTCACTCTCACTAGTACAAAAAGTAGCGCTGCGCCATCGGCAGCTCGCTCGCCGGCTCGCAGGTCAACAATTCTCCGTCTGCGCGTACTTCATAAGTTTCCGGATCAACCTCAATCACCGGCAAGAGGTCATTGAGAATCATGGATTTCTTGGAAATCCCGCCCCGCGTGTTGGCTACCGGCAGCAAATCTTTATCGACTCCCAAAATTTTTTTCAGCCCATTTTCAACCGCAGCTTGGCTGACGAAGGTTACGCTGCTTGCGGTCATGGACCGACCGAAGCTGCCGAACATCGGGCGATAATGTACCGGCTGTGGTGTCGGAATCGAGGCATTCGGATCACCCATGGCCGCCGCCGCAATCGTGCCGCCGACCATCACCAAGTCCGGTTTGACGCCGAAGAACGCCGGCGACCACAGTACCAAGTCCGCCCGTTTGCCGACTTCAATTGAGCCGATATGGGCGGCCATGCCGTGCGCGATGGCAGGATTGATGGTGTACTTCGCGATGTAGCGACGCACCCGCATGTTGTCGTTATCGCCGGTTTCAATCGACAGCGCGCCGCGTTGGCGCTTCATTTTATCTGCGGTCTGCCATGTGCGGATCAGCACTTCACCGACCCGGCCCATGGCCTGACTATCGGACGCGATGATCGAAAATGCACCGATGTCGTGCAAAATGTCTTCGGCGGCGATGGTTTCCCGGCGAATGCGGCTTTCGGCAAATGCCACGTCTTCGGGTATGCGGTTGTCCAGGTGATGGCAGACCATCAACATGTCCAAATGCTCGTCGATGGTGTTGACCGTATAAGGTCGCGTCGGATTGGTGCTGGACGGGATCACGTTCAGTTCGCCGCACACCTTGATGATGTCGGGCGCGTGACCGCCGCCGGCGCCTTCGGTGTGGAACGCGTGGATGGTGCGATTTTTGAAGGCGGCAACGGTGTTTTCGACAAAGCCGGACTCGTTCAAGGTGTCGGTGTGGATCATCACTTGAACGTCCATCTGGTCGGCCACCGTCAAACAGCAGTCGATGGCCGCCGGCGTCGTGCCCCAGTCTTCGTGCAGTTTCATGGCGCAGGCGCCGCCCAGAATCTGCTCGTACAGGGCTTCGGGTTTTGACGCATTGCCTTTACCCGAAAACGCTAAATTCACTGGAAACGAGTCGGCAGCTTGGATCATGCGTCCGATGTGCCATGCACCCGGCGTGCACGTCGTCGCGTTGGTACCGGTCGCAGGCCCGGTGCCGCCGCCCAGCATGGTGGTGACGCCGGACATGATCGCATCATCGATCTGCTGCGGGCAGATCATGTGGATGTGCGCATCGAAGCCGCCGGCCGTCAGAATTTTGCCTTCACCGGCAATCGCTTCGGTGCCGGGACCGATGACGATGTCGACGTCGGGCTGGGTGTCCGGGTTGCCGGCTTTGCCGATACCGATGATGCGCCCATCGCGGAGCCCCACATCGGCTTTCACCACGCCCCAATAATCGACAATCAGCGCGTTGGTAATCACGGTGTCGGCAGTGCCGGACGCGCGGGGTGCTTGGGATTGCCCCATGCCGTCACGGATCACTTTGCCGCCGCCGAATTTTACTTCTTCACCATAGGTCGTGTAGTCGCGTTCGACCTCGATAAACAATTCGGTGTCGGCTAAACGGACTTTATCGCCCGTGGTCGGGCCGAACATATCCGCATACGCGGCGCGTGAAATTTTAGCCGGCATCAAGGGCCCCCATGATCTTTTGATTAAATCCGTAAACCGTGCGTGTGCCGAGCAGCGGCACCAGCATCACGTCACGGCTTTGCCCGGGCTCGAACCGCACGGCGGTGCCGGCCGCGATGTCCAAGCGCATGCCGCGCGTTTGTTCGCGGTCGAAGTCGAGCGCCGGGTTAGTCTCGTAAAAATGATAGTGGCTGCCGACCTGCACCGGACGGTCGCCGGTGTTAGAAATGGTCAGCGTTACGGTGGGCTGTCCGGCGTTCAGTTCAATCTCGCCTTCGGCGGGGATGATTTCACCTGGGATTATTTTACTAGGGATCATTGGTTTCATGTCTTCGCGCCTCAGCGGATCGGTTCGTGGACGGTGACGAGCTTGGTGCCGTCAGGGAAGGTTGCTTCGACCTGAACGTCGTGGATCATCTCGGCGATACCGTCCATGACTTGATTGCGGGAAATTACGCTGGCGCCGGCTTCCATCAGTTCGGCGACGGTGCGACCGTCACGGGCTCCTTCGACGACGAAATCGCTGATCAGCGCAATGGCTTCCGGATGGTTCAGCTTCACACCGCGTTCAAGGCGGCGGCGCGCGACCATGGCGGCCATGGATATCAGCAGTTTGTCTTTTTCCCGGGGCGTCAGGTTCATGTTTGTCTCCTTCTTATATGGACCAGACGCGGGGAAGTTCGCGTCCGTCCATTAAATTGTGCAATAACGGTGTGATGATCCGCCGCATGGCTTGGCCGCCGAAAGCGACCGCGCGAATGACGAGCTTTCCGTGCCAGGCACTCACCCCGGCAATACCGTCGGCCGGCGAGATGCCGTCGGCGATATCTTTCAGCGCCGCGTCGCGGGTCTCGGCATCGTCGGCGACATACAGAATGCTGGCCATCGTCGTGGCGCCGGAGAGTGCTGCTTTCGCCTGAAGCGCGGCTTGAATATCACCGTCGATGCGCAGTGCATCCGCATGCACCAAACGTCCGCCTCGACGCACCTGCCAGTGATCGCTGAAGTGCCCTTCGTGGATACTTTCACCCATGGCGGTACGCCCAAACACGACGGTTTCGTGGGCCAGCAGTGTTGCATTTTCAGCAAGATCAACGTCGAACGTGCGCGCCAACTGAGCGCCGTCGAAAAGAATGGTTTCCTGAGGCAGCCAGTCGAGCCTGCCGCCTTCGCCGATGTGCAGATCAACGTGAACCTTGGCCGGACCCGAGACGGAGCGATACGCGCGCTCGCTTGCTTGGCTGGTCATAATCGCATGACCTTGCGGTGCGACGCCGCCTTCAAAGCTGAGCCGATCGCCACCGGTCAGCCCGCCTGCGGTATTCAGCAACACGGCTTCGGGGATGCCGCCGCCCGGTATTTTCGGTAAGCGCACTTTGAACGAACCCGATTGGCCGAGGGTATCGAGCACGGTTTTGCCGTCCCGCACTTTGAACGTGCAACGCGCACGCCCTTTGGTGCGTTGCAGGCTTTGTCCGGTGACCGCGTCTATCGTTTCAAACGGTGAGGTGTTGTCGAACATCGGCCTCGTTCAATTCTGCTTTGTTGCCGGCAAGCACGACCTCGCCCCGGTCCATCACAGCGAAAGTGTCCGCAAGTTCGCGTGCGAAATCAAAATATTGTTCAACCAAGACAATCGCCATATCCCCTTTGTCGCGAAGATACGAGATCGCGCGCCCGATATCTTGAATGATCGACGGTTGAATGCCCTCGGTCGGCTCATCCAAGATTAACAGCTTGGGGCGTGTCACAAGCGCACGGCCAATCGCCAGTTGTTGTTGCTGACCGCCCGATAAATCGCCGCCACGACGGCGCAGCATGTCGCTCAGGACCGGAAACAGTTCAAACACTTCGTCCGGTACATTGCGTTGACCGCGCGGCAGACAGGCGAAGCCGGTTTGCAGGTTTTCAGAGACGCTCAACAGCGGAAAAATTTCCCGCCCTTGCGGCACCATAGCAACGCCTAATCGTGCGCGCTCGTGCACGGCCATGCGGGTGATGTCTTTGCCATCCCACGTCACACTGCCGAACTGCACACCTTGTTGGCCGCAGATCGCGCGCATCAGGCTGGTCTTGCCAACGCCGTTGCGGCCCATGACGCAGGTGACGTTTCCGGGTTCGGCACCAAGTGACACCCGTTTCAGCGCCTGCGCTGCACCGTAATAAAGATCAATGTTGTCAACAGCCAGCATGCTCAGCGCCCCAGATAAACGTCGATGACGTGTTGATTGGCGCTGACTTGATCCAGCGATCCTTCGGCTAGCACCGAGCCTTCGTGTAGCACCGTCACTTTGACATCGAGGTCGCGCACGAAATCCATATCGTGTTCGACGACGATCACGGAATGGGTCTTAGCGATGTTTTTTAAAAGTTTGGCGGTCTCGGCTGTTTCCGCATCGGTCATACCGGCAGCAGGCTCGTCGACCAGTAAAAGCTTTGGGTCTTGGGCCAACAACATGCCGATCTCGAGCCACTGCTTTTGGCCGTGCGACAAGCTGGCGCCGAGTTGATCGCGATGTGCGCTCAGGCGTGTGGTTTGAAGAATCTCATCAATGCGCTCAACGTCTTTGGATGACGTGCGATCAATTAGCGTTGCGAACACGCCGCGCGGGCGATCTAGGGCCAGCAAGATATTGTCATACACCGTATGGCTTTCGAACACGGTGGGTTTTTGAAACTTGCGGCCGATGCCAAGCTCGGCGATCGCGGCCTCGTCCAGTTTGGTTAAATCGGTGGATTGTCCGAACGCAACGATCCCGGTGTCGGGGCGCGTTTTGCCGGTGATCACGTCCATCATGGTGGTCTTACCGGCGCCGTTCGGACCGATGATGGCGCGCATTTCGCCTTCGGTTACATACAGGGAAAGGCCGTTCAAGGCTTTAAAGCCGTCAAAGCTGACGGAGACGTTATCAACATATAAAAGCGTGTCGCCATATACCGACATGTCAGTCCGCCTCCTGCGGGCGCGCGTCGGCGACGACGTCGCTTGCCTTGCGTTTGCGCTTTAATTGATTGACCAGCCCTAAAATGCCTTTGGGCAGGAACAGGGTGACGGCGATAAACAGGGCGCCCAGTGCGAACAGCCAGATTTCCGGAATCGCCCCGGTCAGCACGGTCTTCGATGCGTTCACCAATACCGCGCCAAGTGCGGCGCCGACCAACGTGCCTCGGCCGCCGACAGCAACCCAGATCACCGCTTCAATGGAATTCGCGGGCGAAAATTCCGACGGATTGATGATCCCGACTTGCGGTACATACAGCGCGCCGGCAACGCCAGCGATCATCGCAGAAATCGTCCAGACGAACAGTTTGTAGTTTTCGACCCGGTAGCCCAAGAACCGGGTCCGGCTTTCTGCGTCTCGGACACCAACTAAAATCTTGCCCAATTTCGAGACCACGATGGCTTGGGCGACGATAAACGCTAACACAAGGGCGAAGGCGCTCGCCGCGAATAAGCCTATCCGTGTCGCATCGGTCTGGATATCGAATCCCAAGATATCTTTGAAGTCGGTCAGGCCGTTGTTGCCGCCAAATCCCATGTCGTTACGGAAAAACGCGAGCAGCAGCGCAAACGTCATCGCTTGGGTGATGATCGACAAATACACGCCGGTGACGCGCGAGCGGAATGCGAACCAGCCGAACGCGAATGCGAGTGCGCCCGGCACCGCCATCGCCATCAAGGCAGCGAACCAAAATTGATCAAAGCCGTACCAATACCAAGGCAGCTCTTTCCAATTTAAAAATACCATGAAGTCGGGCAACTCGGGGTGCCCGTAGACGCCGCGCGATCCGATCTGGCGCATCAGATACATGCCCATCGCATAGCCGCCGAGCGCAAAGAACGCGCCGTGACCCAGCGACAGCACACCGCAGTAGCCCCACACCAAGTCAATCGACAGCGCCAACAGCGCATAGCATAAATATTTGCCTAGCAACGACACCACATAGGTCGGCACATACAGTGCGTGATCGGGCGCCAGCACTAGATTGCAGAACGAAACTGCAATCACCACAAACGTCACGATCCCGATAAAGATGAACGCGCGGGGCCCAAAGCCGCGGGCAAAGAACTTGGCGGCGATCATGATTCCACCGCCCGGCCCTTAAGCGCGAACATGCCGCGCGGGCGCTTTTGAATGAACAAGATGATAAACACCAGCACTAGAATTTTCGCGAGCACGGCGCCGGCAAAGGGTTCCAGAAACTTATTTGCGATACCCAGCGTCATTGCGCCCACCAGGGTGCCCCAAAGGTTGCCGACGCCGCCGAACACGACGACCATAAAGCTGTCGATGATATAGGACTGGCCCAGGTTCGGGCTGACGTTGTCGATCTGACTAAGGGCCACGCCAGCGATGCCGGCGATCCCGGACCCGAGCCCGAACGTCAGGGCATCCACCCAATCGGTGCGGATTCCCATCGCACCAGCCATGCCGCGGTTTTGCGTCACCGCGCGCATTTGCAGGCCATATGCGGTTTTCTTCATCAGCAACATCAACGCTGCCAACACGATCAGCGAGAACACCAAGATATAAAGCCGGTTATAGGTGATCGTCAGCTGCCCGAGCTCAAACGCACCGGACATAAATTCAGGGGTGCCGACTTCTTGGTTGGTGGGGCCGAAAATTGATCGCACGGTCTGTTGCAAGGCGAGCGAGATGCCCCAGGTCGCCAACAGCGTTTCCAGTGGCCGCCCGTACAAATACCGTATGATGCCGCGTTCAATCACCACCCCGACAGCACCGGCGACCAGGAATGCGAGCGGAATTGAGATAAACAGCGACGCTTCGAAAAGCCCCGGCACCGATGTGCGGATGTAATCTTGCACGACAAATGTTGTGTAAGCGCCAAGCATCACCATCTCGCCGTGCGCCATATTGATCACGCCCATGACGCCAAACGTGATCGCAAGGCCGATGGCGGCCAGCAACAGGACTGAGCCCAAAGACAAGCCGTACCATACGTTCTGCGCCGTCGCCCACTTCGCAAGTGTGCTGTCGATGCCTTTGACGGCGGCGTCCGCAGCGACTTTCAACTCACCCTCAGCGGTGTTCGCGAAACCCAACAATATAGACCTGGCATCGCTGTCGCCGCGTGTCTTCATCAAGATGATCGCGTCCAGCTTGGCTTTGTCGTCCAAGTCGCTCGACAGCACGGCGGCGGCCCGAGCTTGCGCCATCGCCGCTTTCACATCGGGATTGTCTTCTGTTTCGAGCGCGCGATCTAACAGCGGAATTGATGCGGGATCTTTGGCGGTAAACAGGTCGTCGGCGGCGGCTTTGCGGTCAGTGGGATTCTCGGCGCGGAGTTGCAGGCCACCCAATGCTTCACGCACAGCACGGCGCAGACGGTTGTTGACGCGAATTTTCTCGACGGCGCCACGCGGCATTTCGCCCAGCTGCTCGCCGCTGATCGGATCGGTGAGCGCATAGTTGGCGCCGACACGCTCAGCGATCACCACTTTGCCGCCAAGCTTTTGTTGAAAGAGGACACCTTTGGCGAGGGCTTCCAGGGCTGGAATGATGCGTGTGTCGCCGGTCTCGGCAAGGGCTGCGATGGCGGCTTCGCGTTCATCAAAGTCGCCTAGCGCCAAGGTGTTGATGGCGTCGCTGAGCTCGTCAGCGTGCGCGTTGGACGGGGCGTAGAAAAGCGCCTGAACGGATAAAAATGAAAAAATGAAAAAGCTGAGTAAATAGCGCGTGCGCGGGGTCATTGCGACCGGTCCTGTTCTGAATTCAGAGGAGTCAGGGTAGGTCCGGGGGCGGCGTTGGTGCCGCCCCCGGTGCCTATCTTTGCGCGTTAGCTACCTTGACCGCCGCACTTGCCGGTCTTGGCATTGAAGTTGCCGCAGCTGAGCGGCTTACGCCAATCGCTGATCAGGTCCTTGGACCCCGGCAGGAAGTCGGACCAAGCATCGCCCGGGACCAGACCTGTGGTTGACGACACGATCTCGAACTGGCCGTCTGCCTGCACTTCGCCGATCAGAACCGGCTTGGTGATGTGGTGGTTCGGCATCATTGCCGAGAGGCCACCAGTCAGGTTCGGTACGGAAACACCAACCAAGCTGTCGATGACCATGTCCGGGTCTGTGGTGCCGGCTGCTTCGACGGCTTTCACCCACATGTTGAACCCGATGTAGTGTGCTTCCATTGGGTCGTTGGAAACGCGTTTCGGGTCCTTGGTGAAGGCTTGCCACTTCTTAATGAAGTCAGCATTTTCAGGCGTGTCGACAGACATGAAGTAGTTCCATGCGGCCAAATGACCAACCAGCGGCTTGGTATCGATACCGGCGAGTTCTTCCTCACCGACCGAGAAGGCGACGACCGGAATGTCGGCAGCATCGATGCCCTGGTTACCCAGTTCTTTATAGAAAGGCACGTTTGCGTCACCGTTAATGGTCGACACAACGGCGGTTTTCTTGCCTGCCGAGCCGAACTTCTTGATGTCGGATACGATCGTCTGCCAATCGGAGTGGCCGAACGGCGTGTAGTTGATCATGATGTCTTCGGCTGCGACACCTTTGTCCTTGAGGTACGTCTCAAGCACTTTGTTGGTGGTACGCGGGTACACATAGTCGGTACCGGCCAGAACCCAACGCTTAACACCTTCGTTCATCAGGTAGTCGACAGCCGGGATGGCTTGCTGGTTCGGCGCGGCACCTGTGTAGAACACGTTGCGTTGGCTTTCTTCGCCTTCGTACTGCACTGGGTAGAACAGGATGCTGTTCAATTCTTCGAACACCGGCAACACGGATTTCCGCGATACCGAGGTCCAGCAACCGAACACCACGTCCACTTTGTTGACGGAGATCAGCTCGCGGGCCTTTTCGGCGAACAGTGGCCAGTTTGAAGCCGGATCGACGACGACGGCTTCAAGCTTTTTGCCCAACAGACCGCCTTTTGCATTCTGATCTTCGATCAGCATCAGCATGGCGTCTTTCAGCGTGGTTTCGCTGATCGCCATGGTGCCGGACAGCGAATGCAGAATGCCGACTTTGATGGTTTCCGCGGCCTGCACCGGGTTTGAGATCACCGCTGAAAGCGCTAACGCGCCAGCCGCGACCATTGAGGTTACGTTGAGTCTCATCAATATCACTCCCTAGGATTGTTGCTGCACTGTGCCGTCAGTAATCAAGTTTCGGGCCAGTTTTGCGGGGCGATCACCACGTATGGTGGATTGAATCGCCAGTGTATTGACTCTGCATGTCTTTTTAGGCTGTAGCGCTGTCTCGCATGGACGCTAAATAGAGGGATGTTTGCATGGAAGGCTAATTAAATTTCGATTAATAAATATGCAATATTATAATTTTGATTAAATATTAGGCTATATGAGGGCGTGGTTGTTTAGGTTGCTATTTGCTATGCTTTCGACGGCATAGACCTCGGTCTTTGCTGGGGATTGTTGCTGCACACGGCAATCCCAGCCCCCGCACATGTCTGTGTGCGGGGGCATTTAATTTCCCCGTCTATTCTCGGCTTATTCGTGAGTCGTTCGGCGATGTGCAGAAGGTGAAAGGCGTTCGCTTAGACCGCTGACTCGCCGGTTTCGCCGGTGCGGATACGGATCGCTTGGCCGACGTTTGTGACGAAAATCTTGCCGTCGCCGATCTTGCCGGTGTGCGCGGCATTTTGAATCACTTCGACAATACCTTCGACCCGGTCGTCGGTGACGACGATCTCAAGGCGCACCTTTGGCACGAATTCGATGTTGTATTCAGCGCCGCGGTAAACTTCTGTCTGACCCTTTTGCCGACCAAAGCCTTTGACTTCAGAAACCGTCAAGCCTTCGACGCCGATTTCCGTCAACGCCTGACGCGCTGCATCGAGCTTAAATGGCTTGATGACGGCAATAATCATCTTCATGAATTTATCCCCTCGCGTTTCACGTTATCTGCATCGTACATTAAACGTCTGTTCGGATCATCCGCTAGTTTTTTCAAAATTCCATTGTGCGTCATTTCTTGTGGCTAATGGCATTGCAAAGCCCCGAGCAGTTGCCGAAGATGCAGGTCTCAAAATAAATTACATAAGGAACGTCAGGCATGCGTACGGGTGGACAGATGGTGGTCGAAGCTTTGGTCGAAAACGGGATCGACCGTGTGTTCTGCGTGCCGGGTGAAAGTTATTTGGCGGTGTTGGATGCCTTGTACGACGTCTCGAATCGCATCCACGTGACGGTCTGTCGCCAAGAAGGCGGTGCGGCGAATATGGCCGAAGCGTATGGCAAGCTAACCGGAAAGCCTGGCGTCGTTTTGGTGACCCGGGGCCCAGGTGCCACCAATGCCTCGATCGGCGTGCACACGGGCTTTCAAGACTCCACGCCAATGATTGTTTTGATCGGCCAAGTCGCACGCGATCAAGTCGACCGCGAAGCATTCCAGGAAATTGACTATCGCCGCATGTATGGCGAGATGGCCAAGTGGGTCGCTCAAATTGATGATACATCGCGGGTGCCTGAATACATGAGTCGCGCGTTTCAGACGGCGACCGCCGGACGACCAGGGCCGGTGGTGCTGGCGTTACCCGAAGACATGCTGTCCGGCAGTGCTGAGGCACCTGAAACCCGCGCCGTGCACCTGTCCCGACCGGGCGTTTCCCAAGCTGACGTTGCGGCGTTTCGGGAACGTTTGGCGACCGCGACCCGGCCTTTGGTGCTGGTCGGCGGCGGTGGCTGGACACCGGCTGCCAGTGCCGCGCTGACGGCGTTTGCCGAGGCCAACAACTTGCCCGTCGCCTGCGCATTCCGCCGCCAGGACTGTTTTGATAATTTGCATCCGCTGTATGCGGGCCATGTTGGTATTGGCGCTGACCCTGCGTTGATCGAGCGCGTGAAGACCGCCGACCCGTTGATTGTCATCGGTCCCCGATTGGGTGAGATGACGACCGGCGGGTATGAAGTTCTGACGCCGCCGTATATTCCGCAACCGTTGGTGCACGTGCATCCGTCTGGCGAAGAACTGAACCGGGTGTATGCCGCCGACATGCCGATTCAGGCCGATGTGACAGCATTCTTGCAGGCCTGTGCCGACATGGACCCGATCCCGAGTCCAGTTTGGAGCGATGACGCGAAAGCGGCCCACGCCGACTACATGGCTTTTAGTGAGCCCCAAGCTTTGGATACTGCCGTCGATATGGGTGCCGTGATCCGTACGGTGCGCGATAAACTGCCTGATGATGCGATCATCGCCAACGGCGCCGGCAATTATTCAATTTGGGTGCATCGCTATTTCCGCTTTCGGGGGCCGGGCACACAATTGGCGCCGACGTCGGGCGCCATGGGCTATGGCGTGCCGGCTGCGGTCGCCGCCAAGTTGCGCCATCCGGACCGGGTCGTAGTGTCGTTTGCGGGTGACGGTTGTTTTCAGATGAACGGTCAGGAAATCGGCACCGCCGCCCAATATGGCGCCAATGTGATCTTCATCGTCGTCAACAACGGCATCTACGGCACCATTCGCATGCACCAAGAACGCCGTTATCCCGACCGCATCTCGGGCACTGACTTGGTCAACCCGGACTTCGCTAAATTGTGCGAGGCCTACGGTGGTAAAGGTTTCGTCGTGACTGAAACGTCACAGTTCGAAGCCGCCCTGGATGCCGCCATGGCATCGGAGACCATGTCGTTGATTGAGTTGCGCGTCGATCCTGAAATCGTCGCACCCGGTCGCACGATGACCAGCATCAAAGGCCACTGATGTCGGCATTCGAAGACCTGATCTTTTTCGCCAACGAAGCCTTCTATGCCGCCTTTGCATCGGGCGACGTGGCGATCATGAACGCGGTCTGGGCAACGGAAGCGAAATTGGCCTGCCTGCATCCCGGGGCGCCGCCACTTTTTGATCGGGACGCGATCATGGAAAGCTGGCGGCAAATCCTCAGCGATGACGGCGTTGCCACGATGACGGTGGTCGCGCCGCGCGTGCTCACCAGCGGGACCATGGCGGTGGTCAATTGTTATGAAGTGATCGGCAACTCCGGGCTCGTCGCGACCAACGGTTTCGTCCAGGAGCGCGGTGTGTGGAAAATGGCGTTGCATCACGCAAGCCCCTGTCCGTCGAATTTGATCCCAACTGTCGTCGATAATGACAGTCAACCGTTGCATTGATCTGTTAAGCTGCGCGCAGCGGTATTGGTGTCGGTTTTGGGGAATTTCGAGGCGCGATTGTATTAGCCCGCCCGCCGTCGTCTGATTACCGTTCCACGATGTTGGTGGAGTGGCGCGCCGATGGGGGGGCGCACCACCAACGCTTAAAGGAGATGACATGCCAAAGTCCGATATCGAAATTGCCCGCGCCGCGACCATGGAGCCGATTGCCGACATCGGCGCCAAGCTCGACATTCCCGAGACCGCGCTGCTGCGCCACGGCCACCACATGGCGAAAGTCGACTATGGCTTCATCCGAGGTTTGGCGAAAAAGCGCGACGGCAAACTGATTTTGGTCACCGCGATCACGCCGACACCGGCGGGCGAGGGCAAGACCACGACCACCGTCGGCCTGGGTGACGGTCTGAACGCGATTGGCAAAAAAACCGCAATCTGTATTCGCGAGCCCTCGCTGGGCCCGTGCTTCGGCATGAAGGGTGGAGCTGCCGGTGGCGGCTATGCGCAGGTCGTGCCGATGGAAAACATCAACTTGCATTTTACCGGCGATTTTCACGCCATCGGCGCTGCGCACAACTTGTTGTCAGCGATGGTCGACAATCACGTCTATTGGGGGCTCAAGCCGGACCTTGATGTGCGACGCATTGTTTGGCGCCGGGTCTTGGACATGAACGATCGCGCGCTGCGTCAGATCACGGCTTCGCTCGGCGGGGTCGCCAACGGCTTTCCGCGCGAAGCCGGTTTCGACATCACGGTCGCGTCCGAGATCATGGCGATCTTTTGTCTCGCAACGGACCTGAAAGACTTGCAGCGCCGCATCGACAACATCGTCGTCGGCTACACACGAGACCGCAAACCGGTTCGCGCCAAGCAGCTTAAAGCATCCGGCGCCATGGCGGTGTTGCTCAAAGACGCATTGATGCCGAATCTGGTGCAGACATTAGAAAACAATCCGGCGTTCATTCACGGCGGCCCGTTTGCCAACATTGCGCATGGCTGCAACTCGGTGATGGCGACGCAGACGGCGCTAAAGCTCGCCGACTATGTGGTCACCGAGGCTGGCTTCGGCGCCGACTTGGGCGCTGAAAAATTCTTCGACATTAAATGCCGCAAGGCCGGCCTGAAGCCAGCGGCGGCTGTTGTCGTCGCCACGGTGCGGGCTTTGAAAATGCACGGCGGCGTCGCCAAAGCGGATCTCGGCAAAGAAAATGTCAAAGCCGTGATCAGTGGATGCAGCAACCTGGAACGCCACATCAAGAACATTAAAAAGTTTGGTGTGCCGCCGGTGGTTGCGATCAACCAGTTCGTCAGCGATACCCCAAAGGAACTGGCAGCGGTCGAAGCCACCTGCAAAAAGCTTGGCGTCAAAGCGATCTTGTGCAGCCATTGGGCCGACGGATCAAAGGGTACCGAAGAGTTGGCGCATCACGTGGTCAAGCTGGTGGATTCCGGTAAAGCCAAATTCAAGCCGCTATATGCCGACAAAATGCCGTTGTTTGAAAAAATCGAAACCGTTGTAAAAGAAATTTACGGCGGCAAAGCGACGGCGGACCAAAAGGTTCTCAATCAATTAAAGGAATGGGAAGCCGCCGGCTACGGCCACCTGCCGATTTGCATCGCCAAGACGCAGTATTCATTCTCGACCGACCCGAACGCGAAGGGTGCCCCCAGCAATCACGAAGTTGCGGTGCGTGAAGTGCGTTTGTCGGCGGGCGCAGAATTTATTGTCGCCATCACCGGCGAGATCATGACCATGCCGGGCCTTCCCCGCGTACCGTCGGCGAACAGCATTCACTTGGACAGCAAAGGTCTGATCCAGGGTTTGTTCTAAGGCGTGCATCCTTCGAGACGCTACCTTCGGCAGTTCCTCAGAATGAGGTTTTTAAATACCCGCCCTCATCCTGAGGAGGCGCGCAGCGCCGTCTCGAAGGATGGTGTCTAGGCCTTATGCGCCGCTCTGATCTGCGCAATCGCTGTTGCCGCCAAGCGGGCTTCGGGTGGATCGGCGCGGCTGGTGAGGACGATCGGCACCTTGGCGCCGAGCACGATGCCGGCGGCCAAGGCTGATCGGAAATAGACCAGCGCTTTAAATAACGCATTCCCCATTTCGATATTAGGGACCGCCAAAATATCGGCCTGGCCGGCGACCGGGCCGGTAATTCCTTTGAGTTTAGCCGCCTGCATTGAGATCGCGTTGTCTAACGCAAAGGGGCCTGCGATGTGTGCGTTTAAGATTTCGCCGGCGTTTGCGCGCTCAACAATGCGATTTGCGAGCACCGTCGACGGCATACTGTCGATCACACTTTCCGATCCCGACAGCATTGCGACTTTGGGTGCATCATAGCCGAGTGCATGGCCGAGTGTGACGGCATTGGCGACGATATCCATCAACGTATGTTCGTTGGGCGCCACGTTCACCGCGCCGTCGGTGATCATCAGCGCTTTGTCGGTGCCGGGCGCGGTCATGTGGAACACATGGCTGATCCGACGGTCCGTGCGCAGTCCGGCATCGCGGGACACAATCGCGCGCATCAGGGTATCGGTATGGATTTGCCCCTTCATTAGGGCTTGGACTTCGTCGGCCGATGCCAGTTGGGCGGCGGCATCGGCGCTGGGACCTTCGGGGGCGGCATCGACGATGCGCACACCGTCGAGCGACCAGCCTAAGTCCTTCGCGATGCGTTCGATATCCGCTTTCGGGCCGACCAGCGTCGGGATGATCAGCCCAGACTTGGTCGCCTGCCATGCACTTTCCAGCGCCAACGGATGATCGGCACCGACAATCGCCATGGCGACCGGCGGTAGCTTTTGAGCGCGGGCAAGCAGGGCGCTCGGGAGTTCGTGTGGCGTGGTGCTTAGCATGAAATACTCATCTATAAAAAACCGGACCGATGATGATATCGGTCCGGTTTAGTGTAACGTAGCCGCCGTTCTAGATCACGAACGCTGTTGCGGACGCATGTCGTCTTTGCTGATGCCGGCGACGGAAACCGGCGCCTTCATGGCATCGCGACGGAACGGCTCGCCCAGTTCTTGGTTCAAGATAACCTCGATAAACGTGGTCACGCCGTCTTCCATCTGCTCTTTGATGGCGGTCGCCAGGGCTTCCGTGGTCTCGGCCATGGTGGTCACTTGCACACCTTTCAGGCCGCACGCATCGGCGATCTTGGCGTAAGATACGTCGAGGTCCAACTCGGTACCGACGAAGTTGTCGTCGTACCAAAGTGTGGTGTTTCGCTTTTCGGCGCCCCATTGATAGTTGCGGAAAATCACCATGGTGATCGCCGGCCATTCGTCGCGACCGCACGCGGTCATTTCGTTCATGGAGATACCGAACGCACCGTCGCCGGCAAAGCCGACGACCGGCGTATCTGGGCAGCCGATCTTCGCGCCCAGGATCGACGGGAAGCCATAACCGCAGGGACCGAACAGGCCTGGTGCCAGATACTTGCGGCCTTCGTCGAAGGTCGGATAGGCGTTACCGATGGCGCAGTTATTGCCAATGTCGGACGAGATAATGGCATCGCGTGGCAGAGCAGACTGAATCGCACGCCATGCCATGCGCGGCGACATGCGGTCCGGGTGGGCGGCGCGGGCGCGTTCGTTCCAGGTCGTGCCTGGATCGTCGTCTTCATTGTCCATGCTCGACAACTGTTGCAGCCAGCGCGACTTGGTCGTCGAGATCAGGTCTTCGCGCTCTTTGCGGTTGGCGTCGCCGGCATTGGATGCGAGGGCTTCGAGCAATTGTTCGGCGACCATTTTCGCATCGCCTTGGATCGCCACGTCGACATTTTTGGTCAGGCCAATGCGGTCCGCGTTCACGTCGACCTGGATGATCTTGGCGTCTTTCGGCCAGTAATCGATGCCATAGCCGGGCAGGGTCGAGAATGGGTTGAGTCGGGTGCCGAGCGCCAGCACGACGTCCGCCTGCGCGATCAATTCCATACCGGCTTTTGAACCGTTATAGCCAAGCGGGCCAGCGAACAGCGGGTGCGAGCCCGGGAACGCGTCGTTGTGCTGATAGCCGCAGCAGACCGGCGCCGAGAGCTTTTCGGCCAGCTTGCGTGATGCATCAATGCCGCCCGACAGCACAACACCGGCGCCGTTCAACAGCACCGGAAATTTTGCTTCGGATAATAGCTTGGCCGCCGCCGCAACGGCGTGCTTGCCACCGGACGGACGCTCGATACGGACGATCTGCGGCAGCTCGATATCGATAACCTGGGTCCAATAATCGCGGGGCACGTTGATCTGTGCCGGTGCTGAGCCGCGCCATGCGTTCTCGATCACCCGGTTCAGAACTTCACAAATCCGGGTCGGGTCGCGGACTTCTTCTTGATAGCAGACCATTTCTTCGAACAGCGCCATTTGTTCGACTTCCTGGAAGCCGCCTTGGCCGATGGTTTTGTTGGCAGCTTGCGGCGTCACCAGCAGCAACGGCGTGTGGTTCCAATATGCCGTCTTGATCGGCGTCACAAAGTTGGTGATGCCGGGGCCGTTCTGCGCAATCGCCATCGACATTTTGCCGGTGGCCCGCGAATAGCCGTCGGCAGTCATGCCGGCGTTGCACTCGTGCGCGCAATCCCAAAAGGTAATGCCGGCCTGTGGGAATAAATCCGAAATTGGCATCATCGCCGAGCCGATGATTCCAAACGCATGCTCAATGCCATGCATCTGCAGTACTTTGATGAAGGCTTCTTCCGTTGTCATTTTGGTCATGTCAGTTCCCTCTGGTCCTTTTGGGGTCCGATTGGCTCAGCTTGTGTTTTCACCATCGAAAACATGCTGATTGGTTATGTAAACATTTTACCGATAAATTCAATAATGAGACATTTCATCCCATAAATTAAGATAATGTATGCCAGATTGCACGCCGGTGGTCAACCCGAGATGCGCCCGCCACCGCTTATCCCATCACGATAAGCCTTCGTTTTCGATGGTTTTTAGGGCCAATATGATCGAAATCATGGCGCCAAAGAAAACCGTACCGCTAAAGTCGTTCAAATCCATAAATAAGTTCGGCGAGGATACGGACGCCGGGCGTGATGCGGTCAGCGGCGATGGATGAGAACCCGAGGCGAAAATAGTTGCGGGGGCGATGGTCGCCCAAAAAGTGGACGCGGCCGGGCTCGATCAGGACGCCCTCGGCGCGGGCGCGTACGGCGAGGACTTCGGCGTCCAAAGTCTCCGGGCCGCGCACCCAAAAGCTGGTGCCGCCGAAACTCGGGCGCGTTGCAGACGCCGGTAAATAGTGTTGCAGCGCAGCGTCCATGGTTTCCCAGCGTTTGTGAAATTCCCGGTGTAAGCGATGGATCAGCGCATCGTGATGGCCGAGCGATAAAAACAGCGCGGTCTGGCGTTGGTTGACCGTCGGTGGATGGCGCAGCATCAATCGCCTGAGCGCGCGGGCTTCTTCGATCACCTGCTTCGGTGCCACCATGAAGCCAAGCCGGAGCCCCGGAAAAAGTGACTTCGACAGCGAGCCTAAGTAAATCACGCGCCCGTCTTCATCCATGGACTTGAGCGCCGGGCTCGGGCGACCGACGTAGTTGGTCTCGAATTCATAGTCGTCTTCGATCAGCACGATGTCGTGCGCTTCGGCGCGGGCCAGCAGGTCCATCCGGCGTTGCAGCGGCATGGTGACGGTGGTCGGGAACTGATGGCTCGGCGTGACATATACATAGTCACAGGCATCAAGCCGTGAATCCGCAGGCAAGCCTTCGTCATCGACCGGGACCGGGATCACGCGATCCGTCTTAAGCTGCGCGATGTTGCGCATATCGGTGTAGCCAGGATCTTCGATACCGACAGTGGTTTGTTTGGTGAATAAAAGGCTCGCCAATATATACAACGCGTTCTGCGCGCCCATGGTGACGAGGATTTCTTCAGGCGCTGCGGTGATCCCGCGCCTGGGTAGAATATGGGTGCGGATCTGTTCGATCAGCATCGGGTCATCATAGATCAGCCGGTCGCCGGTCCATGCATCCATGGCGCGACGCCCCAACGCTTGGCGGGCGCATTCGCGCCAGGCCGCCAGCGGAAACAATTGCTGGTCCACTTGGCCATACACGAAAGGATACGGATACGACGGCCAGTCGATGGCTTTGACGATGTTTTCCTGTTTCGACGGATGCACCCGAAAAAGCTTCTGCCAATCGGGCGCCCGCGGGTTGTCGGCCGGATCACTGCTCACTTCGGCGATGGTATTCTTGGCCTCAGTGTTGTTACCGGCCAGAGCGCCGTTGACGTAATACCCGCTGCGTTCGCGCGCGATCAGATATCCGTCGTCGACCAAGTCTTGATACGCGAGCACCACAGTGTTCCTGGAAACGCCCAGATTGTCAGCCATGCGACGGCTCGACGGCAGCGGCTCGCCATCTATCAACTGCCCGCCCAAGATCGCGTTTACCAGCAATTCTCTGATCTGCGCCTGCAGGCTGACAGTGTCGCTCCGTTTCAGATGGAAGATGGCATCGCGCATGGACGGCATTGGCTCCTTGAAAAGCCAAAATTTGGACCTATTACGACGGCGCGTCAAACGTCTACGCTATTTCACGTCGCCAGTAATCTTCGCTTGGCCCCTGCACTTTTGCTTATTGTATCTTTTGCGTATCATGAACTTTCGGTCGGCCAACCCGGTGCGACCGTTGATGGGAGAGACCGATGGAATTCACGACCAACTCGCTTGAAGAGCACTGGATGCCGTTTACCGGCAACCGCGACTTTAAAGCAAACCCACGCATCGTCGTTAAAGCCGAGGGCGCGTATTTCATCGATCATAAGGGCGGTACCGTGCTGGACGCGTCGTCGGGCTTGTTCTGTGTCCCGCTCGGCCACGGGCGTCCCGAGATCGCCAAGGCGGTCCATGACCAGCTTTTGACCAACGATTACACGCCGCCGTTCCAACTCGGTCATCCGGGCTCTTTCGAATTGGCCAGCAAAGTCGCCCGTATCACACCGGACCCGATCAACCATGTGTTTTTCGTCAACTCCGGCTCTGAATCCATCGATACTGCATTGAAGATCGCGATGGCCTATCACCGCGCACGGGGCGAGGGGCATCGGACCCGCTTTGTGTCGCGTGAACGCGCGTACCACGGCGTCAACATCGGCGGCGTCAGCTTGGCGGGTATGGTCAAGAACCGCGAAACGTTCTCGGGCGTGATGCCGGGTGTCGTCACGATGCGGCACACGTGGCTCGAAGAAAATGTGTTCACGCCGGGCCAGCCGACGCGCGGCGTCGAGCTTGCCGAAGACTTGACCCGTATTTGCGAAACCTATGGCGGCTCCACCATCGCTGCCGTATTTGTCGAGCCGATTGCAGGCTCCACCGGCTGCCTGGTGCCGCCGGTCGGCTATTTGGAACGCATCCGCGAGATTTGCGATCAGCACGGCATATTGTTGGTGTTCGACGAAGTGATCACCGGCTTCGGTCGCTTGGGCCATGCCTTCGCCTCGCAAGCCTTCGACGTCACCCCCGATATCATGACGATGGCCAAAGCATTGACCAACGGCGCACAGCCCATGGGCGCGGTCGCGGTGAAAGACGAGATTTACGAGACCATCACAGATGCGGCCCCTGAAAACGCCATTGAATTTTTCCACGGCTATACGTACTCGGGTCATCCGGCGGCCTGTGCTGCGGGCAACGTTACGCAGGATATCTTCCAGCGCGAAAACCTGTTTGAGCGTGCGCGCGAGCTTTCCGGCTATTTCGGTGAAGCGGTGCACAGCTTGAAAGATTTGGAGTGCATGAAAGACATTCGCTCGTACGGTCTGATGGCGGCGATTGAATTGAAGCCGCAAGGTGCGCCGGGTGCGCTCGGCACTAACCTGCAAAAGTCCCTGTTCTGGGACGGTCTGCACATCAAATTCACCGGCGACAACGGCATCATCGCGCCGCAGTTCATCGCCGAGGAAAAGCACATTGACGAGATGATCGATAAACTGCGCGGGTCTTTGTCGAAAATTTAAACCACTAAGCCCCGTCATTCCTGCCTGCGTGGGAATGACGGCGGCTAATCGAGTATTCTTTGAATCCCAGCGACCCCATCTGATCGACACCATGGCTTATAACCGCCAAGCCCGCGGTTTTGGAATTCCAAGTCGGCGGCGGCCATGGCGCGGATGCGGGTCTTTGTCAGGTGTGTATCGGTGCGCGGATTGGTCGCCTCAATCACGCGTCGTTTTTGCCAAAATGCATCGTAAACTTCTTTGCTGATCAGCCCGCAAAAGCTGGCGACTTCATAATCGTAGATGAGATCGTAATAGACGTCTTCGGCGGCCCACGCGTTGGGCGCGATGAGAACGACTGTCAGAAGAACAATGTTAGCCTTTGGCAAAGAACTCGCCGATGATTTCTTCTTTGCTGTCGAGCGAGACGTCGGCGGGCTCTTTGCGGGCGCCCGTTTGCACCCAGTGTACTTTCCAATACAGCGGGCCACCGTGCTGAAGTAAGCCGACGAAAGCCGTGTAAAAGCTGATATCGAAAAACGCCGTCACATGCCCCGCGTCTTCATCGCCGGTCGGCAGTTCAGCTTCAAGATCGGCGTAGTGCTTAAATACGGCGGTCCCGACCATTTTGCCGCCGTCTTGATAGAGCCGCACGATCACGGATGGGCGCGGCGCCGGGCCGGTGCGCTTATTGAGAACTTGGATCGCGTGGCGGGCAATCTTTTGGACGGTCGTCGGCATCGCTCAGTGTTCCCCAATTATGCAGCTTGCGCAGCGTCTGCAGCTTGTTGCGCCGCTTCGGTGTCGCGCGTGCGTTTCATGGCGGCACGGCGTTTAGAGGCATCGGCAATCGCTTCTTCGCGGCGCTTTTTGATTTCATAGATGACCGCACCGATCAGCGTGAAGCCCATGATGACGACGGCCAGCGCCGAGATCGAAGGGTTCACGCCGAACCGGGCTAAGCCCGCCAACTCGGTCGTCAGCGTGCCCCGCGCAACCATCGTGAACACGGTGGTGTTATAGTTTTCAAACGATGTTAAGAACGCCAGCACGATGGAGGACAAAATTGCCGGGCGTAGGAAGGGGATCAGCACTTTCCAAAATACTTGGACGTGGGTGGCGCCAAGATCGAGCGCGGCTTCTTCGAGGGTTTTGTCGAAGCGCTGTAGGCGCGCCATGAACACCAGCATGCAATACGCCGAAATAAACGTCGACTGGCCGACGATGGTCAGGAAGAACGGGTTGTTGGTGGTTTCATAATCGAGCCCGACCAGGCTGCCGAACCGTTCCCAAAAAATCACCGTCGAGATACCGATGATGACGCCTGGCACCAGCACTGGCGAGACGACGATGGTGTAATAAATCGGCCGCACCCGTTCAGAGACCTGCATCAGCATGATGGCACCGGCCAGCGCTGTCGGTACAGATAACGAGACCACGCCGATGCCGACCCAAACGCTGTTGATGAAGCCTGCCACCAATCGGTCGTTCGCCGCCAACTCGCCGAACCATTTGACGGTGAAGCCTTCCCACGGTGTTATCGTCGGATAGCTGGACTGGTTGAAGGCCGACGCCGACATGATGATCAGCGGGCCGAACAAATATAGGAAGAACAGGACGATATATCCCATTACGACCAATTTACGGATCTGGTTTGAGCTCATCGTTTTGCGATATCCCCAAGACCGACTTTGAATATCCGCATCACCACACGCACAAAGATGATGCACGAAATCAGCAGTACGAAGGCGTACGCCGAACCCTGCGGCCAATTGCCGCCGGTGTTGTACCACTGGTAAATAATCTGCGTGAACCAGAGCGAACTTGGCCCCCCCAAAATGTTCGGTGCCGCCAATGCGCCGGCGGTCAGCATGAACACCATGGTGCAGCCCGACGCGATGCCGGGTTTGGCGTGCGGCATGACGACGCGAAGGTGGATTTTCAGCCACGACGCGCCCATATCCCGCGCCGCCTCGATCTGATTGTGATCTAGGCTTTCGATGGCATTATACAGCGGGAAGATCATCAACAGCACGTAAGCATACGTCAGACCTGTATAGAGCGCCACGTTGGCGCCCAGGAAATCGTAGGGCGTATCCAAAACCCCTAAGCCGATCAGAAGATTGTTGATCAGGCCGAGCTCAGCAAAGATCAGTTTGAAGGCAAATGCGCGCAGGATTTCGTTAACCCAGAACGGCAACAAAAGGCACAGGAATAACAAGCGCTGCCCGCGGCCTTTGACCATTTGCGCCATGAAGAACGCCAGCGGATAACAGAGCAGAAAATTGATCATCGTGACGATGACACTGGCCACAATGGTCTTGAAAAAGACTTCTAGGTGCAGCCAGTTCAGCATCTCGTCGCTGCCTTCACGCCCGAAGATCAGGTATTCATAGTTCTTCAGGGTATAGACATCGTTGGCGCCGCCGATTTCCGGTGGCGGCAGGTTATAGCGGAACGAAAAGTCGAACATATAAAGCTGCGGCAGCACGATCATAAAAACGATCCAGCCGGTCGTGAATATCAATAGATATGCAGAGATCGCGAGACCATTTTTTTGCACGAACTGCAACGCGTTTAAGTTCGCCGTCCATTTGCCGGCTTCACGTTGCACGAACGGCGCGATGATCAGCGCTGCGATGATCGCGAGAAAGATTTCGAAAAATCCGAGTCCGCTGTCTGCCGGTAATTGTTTGGCCGGGTCTTGAATGACCAATTTCAACTCGTTTTGCCCGGGTGGTAGCTGCGGCAGGTTATCTGGGTTGGTGATGGTGATATTGAAGTTCGCGCCGCTTGCAGACGGCGCGGCACCGGGGGCACTCGTGCTGCTGGAAGGCGCACTCCCGCCCGGCAGAGACGGCGAAATAGCTGAGCCGCCAGGCAACGACGGATTGATGCCGAGCCCGCCACCGGAACTGCCGGGCAGCGAGGGGGTCGGCATGGCAGGGTTCGGTTCGGCAGGCGTCGGCAGGTTAGGCGTGATCTTCATCTGCGCCAGCTCGACCGGCCCCGATGATAAAAGATCACTCATCGGCGAGTTCCCCGACCGGCAACGCCACCGCACGCTTCGGATCGAATACGACTTTGATCGGCGCATTGAGCGTTTGCCGCTCCACATTGGCGTCGTTCACCAGTGCCATCTTGTAGGGCTTATCTTCGTTCTCAGAGCGCAGAAATACGTGCAGGAAGCTGCCTTCGAATTCTTCTTTCAGTGCGTCGGTCGTAAACGTGCCGCCTTCGACTGTGTCGTCCGATTTGGCTGGGCGCATCGCTTCTGGGCGAATGAACACATATGCCTCGTCACCTTCAGAAAGACCGCGATTGTTGATGCCGCGCATTGGTCCAAACGAGGTTTCGACGACCGCGAACCCGTCTTCGGCGCGGGTCACTTTGCCGTGGAACGCGTTGTTCTCGCCGACGAAAGACGCGACGAACGCGGTGGCTGGATTGTTATAAATATCAGATCCATTACCGACCTGCTGCACGATGCCCGCACTCATCACTGCAATGCGGTCCGACATGGTTAGCGCTTCACCTTGGTCGTGGGTGATGTAAATAAAGGTGATGCCGACGCGCTGTTGGATTGCACGAAGCTCGGTCCGCATATGTTGGCGGAGCTTGAGATCCAACGCAGATAGAGGTTCGTCCAGCAACAAGACTTCGGGCTCAACGGCAAGCGCGCGGGCGATGGCGACGCGCTGACGTTGACCGCCCGAAAGCTCGGACACCATTTTTTCACCTTGGCCGGGCAGCGCGATCAGGTTTAATAATTCCTCGGCGCGGCGTCGGCGTTCGTTGTATTTGATGCCCGCAACCTCAAGCCCGAACGCGATGTTGTCAGCGACGCTCATTAACGGGAACAAGGCGAGGTTTTGAAAGATCAGCGCGGTCGGCCGCTTGTTAGGGCCGCTGCCACGCATGTCTTTGCCGCCGATCCTGACCGTACCTTCGGTCGGCTCGTTGAAGCCCGATACCGCACGTAAGATCGTGGTCTTGCCGCAGCCCGACGGGCCTAGGAAGCTGAAGAACTCACCTGAATTGATGGTCAGGTTGCAATTGTCGACGGCGACGAAGTCCCCGAAGCGGATCGTTATGTGGTCAAGTTCGACGCTGCTCATTCGGCCCCCCTATATGCTCTAAAGTGCGAGCCTCCCGCAAAAAGCGATGTCCGTTTTCGGACTTATATTTTGCTGCCCATTTTGTTTGAATGGCCATTCAATGGGGCAGGGAACCCGCACTCGACGCCTCTGTGCATCGGGTGCGGGCTATGTGACCTTTAGGCGGCGACGAACTTGTCGCGGTATTCGGCACGGATCGACGCGTACCATGCCGGCTCGTCTGGCCACCACCACAGCTTCGACAACGCATCGCCCGGATAGGCCAGATTGAAGGCCTTCTTTGAGAGATCATCCAGCTTGTCGGCATAGCCTTTGACGGTGCCGTTGTAGCCGGTCTTGATCGCTGAATCCGCCGCCGCATCGACGGTATAGATGGCGTTGACCAGCTCATAGGTTTCGTCGATGTTTTTGGCGCCGACCGGCATGCACAGGCCGTCCAACCAAGCAAACGCGCCTTCTTTGGGGGCCATATACTGGACGGGTTTGTCGTCTTTGAACAATTCGATCGCCGGGCCGTCCCAAGTCTGGCCGAGAATCACACCATTTTGCATGAAGCCGGTCTTTTGCGTGTCATGGTCGTTCCAGAACTGCTTAACCCACGGCTTGTGCTCGACGGCGAATTTGGTGATCTCTTCCCAAATTTTGCGCATGCTGTCTTCGTCTTTGTAGGCTTCGACGAACGGCGGGAGTTTGCCGATGCCTTCGAGGTAACGGCCAATGCCGGCCATCATCGAATGCGGACGGCCCTGCACTTTACCTTTCATTTCCGGGATCCAGAGATCGCCGAACGAGAGCTTGCCGTATTCCGTCGACCACTTGTCGGTGCGCCAAGACATAGCCTCGGTGCCCCAGATGTGCGGCAGGTGATACTGACCGCCGGCCCAGGTCCAGGCTTCAGACGCTTTGACGAACGCCGGCTCGACATTTGGCAGGTTCGTGACCTTGCCGGTATCCCAAGGCTGCAACAGGCCCAAGTCGATCCACTGACCTTTGCGGTTCAGGGTCGGTGTGATCAGATCGAAGCCGCGGCCCTTCGACGCTTTCATCTTGTTCAAAAGCTCTTCGTTCGAGCCCAGCGGCGTCACGTTAACTTTGATACCGGTCCTTTTTTCGAAGCCTTCGATGAAGTCGTCGGTCAGATAGTTGGTCCAGACGATGGCGTTCACGGTGCCGGCGGCGTATGCGTCACGGATCACAAACGGCCCCATGGCGGCGGCGCCGGCAATGGCAGCGGTGCTCTTTAGGACGGTGCGGCGATTAAATTTCTTTGCTGCAGCAACGGTCCGTTGTGCAGAGGATTTCGAGGTGGAGGTCATGCGATAGCTCCCTGAGTTAGAAAATATTGAGTTAGAAAACGTTGATGGGCGACTTTATGTCTTATTGGCCGTTCGTTTTGGATATTTCCTCGGTGGTCATCGGTTTTTATTTTTTACGACGATCAGCTTATTCGCGTGAAGATGCCGCATGGTTGCATGGGTTTGTTTCATCCTAAATGCGCCCTAAGCAGCAATGGTCACGTGCCGTTTGCCTCAAAATTATGGGCCCGTTTCCTGCACTTGGTCAATAAACCGGAGGTTACGGTTTTTTGTCACCAGCAGCGTCACGCCGTTTTGGATGGCGTCGTTAGGGCCAAATCCCGTATTTTTTTGGATCCAGTGTCGGAAAACCGAGACATCCTAAGCCCTGATCGCTTGCCAAGCCGCACCTGCGGTCGTTAAGTAAAGTCCATATAAAAATAATGGAAAAATCACTGAATATCATCCGAGAGGGAAGATCATGAGCGCCGACATCCAGCATTTCATCGACGGCACCATCGTCAAAGGCACCAGCGGGCGGACCAAAGACGTCTTTAACCCGGCGACCGGCGAGGTCGCGCGTCAGGTCGCGCTGGCCAGCAAAGCTGAAGTGCGCGCCGCTGTTGAATCCGCCGCCCGTGCACTGCCCGGCTGGGCCGCGACCCCGCCCGCCAAGCGCGCGCAGGTGATGTTCAAATTCCGCGAGTTGTTGGTCAAAAACCATGACCGCCTCGCCGAAGCGGTATCGATGGAACACGGTAAAACTTTTGATGATGCCAAAGGCGAGGTCGCACGCGGTCTTGATGTCGTCGAGTTTGTTTGCGGTATTCCACACCTGTTAAAGGGTGAGTATTCAGACAATGTGGCCGCCGGTGTCGACAGTGTCGGCATCCGTCAGCCGGTCGGCGTGTGCGCCGGCATTACGCCGTTCAACTTTCCGGCCATGGTACCGATGTGGATGTTCCCGGTCGCTCTTGCCTGCGGCAACACATTCATCTTGAAGCCGTCCGAGCGTGACCCGTCCGCACCGATGATCGTCGCCGAATTGCTGATTGAAGCGGGTCTGCCGAAAGGCTGCTTCAACGTCGTCAACGGCGATAAGGAGGCCGTTGATGCGCTGCTGCACGACCCGGACGTGGGCGCCATCAGCTTTGTCGGCTCGACGGCGATTGGCCGCTATATCTACGAGACCGGTTGCGCCAACGGCAAACGGGTACAGGCGTTGTGTGGCGCAAAGAACCACATGGTGATCATGCCCGACGCGGATATGGCACAAGTGGTCGACGCGGCAATCGGCGCAGCCTATGGCTCCGCCGGTGAACGCTGCATGGCGGTGTCGGTCGCAGTCACCGTCGGTGAAGAAGCCGCGAACAGCTTTATCGAAAAAATGGCGCCCAAGGTGCGCGGCCTAAAAATCGGCCCCTACAACGACAGTGCCGCCGAAATGGGGCCGGTCGTCACGCAGGAATCCAAAGACCGGATCGAGCGTTACATCAGCGAAGGCGAAGCCGACGGCGCAGATGTCGTCGTCGATGGCCGTGGCTTGTCGTTGCAGGGCTATGAAAACGGGTTCTTCGTCGGCGGCACGCTGATTGATAACGTGACCAAGGACATGTCTATATATAAAGACGAAATCTTCGGCCCCGTGTTGTCCGTGGTGCGCGCCAAAACTTACGAAGAAGCCAAAGACTTGGTGATCGGTCACGAATACGGCAACGGCGCTGCGATCTTCACCCGCGACGGCGACACGGCGCGCGATTTCGTGCGCGACGTCAATATCGGCATGGTCGGCGTCAACGTACCGATTCCGGTGCCGGTCGCCTATCACTCGTTCGGCGGCTGGAAATCGTCGCTGTTCGGCGACCACTCGATCCACGGTATGGAAGGTGTGCGATTCTACACCAAACTGAAAACCGTGACGTCACGCTGGCCGTCGGGCGTCAAAGAAGGCGCCGTGTTCAACTTCTCGGGCGGCTCCGACGTTTGAGTTAACGGTTATCCGCGAACGACATCGGTTTAGGCTGCGACGAGTTCCGGCATACTGCCGAATTTCAAAAATGCGACGCTGTGTTCAAGCGTCGACGCAATCCCGGTGAAGGGGGGCGCGAGCGACAGCACCAACGGCGCGTGGCCGATGCCGTCATAGATTTTTACGGCGGCGGTGACGTTGTGTTCTTGCAGTGTGTTCGACAGGTGCACGGAATTCCAAGGATAGACCGTTCTGTCTGCGGTGCCATGCAACAGCAACGCCGGCGGTGCACCGGGGCCGGCGAATGTAATCGGACGGGCTCGGTCTTCGGGTAGCTGCGCAAAGATGTCGCGAACGGATCGAACCTCACTCGGATAAAAAGCGTACGGGCCTGCGAGTCCGACCCAGCGGCCCAGCACATCGAGGCCTTTTTCGGTCGCGTCCAAATACCGGGCGTCCAAGGCCAGCATCGCGGCGATGTGGGCATCGGCTGAATGACCCATCAGGTTGATGCGCCCAGCCTCGCCCCCGTGGGCTTGGGCATTGTCGGCAAGCCAAGCAATGGCGCTGGCGCCGTCTTCGACAAAACCCGGAAAGGTGACCTCAGGATAAACCCGGTAATCGGCGACGGCACATAAAAAACCCTGCTGTGCCAGTGAGTGCCCGACAAAGGCGTAGTCCGCACGCCGCCCGTTCTTCCAACTGCCGCCGTAAAAAAACAGCACCACAGGCAACGGCTGCATTGTAGCTTTGGGTCGGTATATATCCAGCATTTGGCGCGGCACGGTGCCATAGGCCAGGTCAGCGATGACGTCGACCCCATCATCGGGCACCACTGCGTTGATCACACGCAGCGGCGAGCACGCGGCCAGCGCGATTGGGGCGCTGAGCGCGCCTAATCTTAGGAAATGTCTGCGGTTCATGTTGATTATACGATCTTGCATGTCATCTGGATGTATAAATGTCGGAAAATTGGCGGTTGCCGTGAGGGCGCGCCTGCAACAGCATAGCGGGGGTGAAAAGGGGATCAAGGATGGCGAAACAACTACCAACCGCGGCTGAAGTGGTGATCGTTGGCGGTGGCGTCATCGGTTGTTCGATTGCGTACCACCTGACGAAGCGCGGCGTCAGCGATGTCGTGTTGCTGGAACGCAAGCAACTGACGTCGGGCACGACGTGGCATGCGGCGGGTTTGATCGGGCAGCTCCGCGATAACCACAACATGACCGCACTTGCTAAGTATACCGCCGAATTGTACCTGGGCCTCGAAGCCGAGACCGGACAAGCGACCGGTTTTAAGATCAACGGCTCGATGTCGACGGCAACCAATCCCGGACGTATGGAAGATCTGGTACGTCGCGCCGACATGGCCAAAGTGTTTGGCTTGCAGGTCGATGTGTTAGGGCCTGACGGCTGCAAAGACCTGTATCCGCTGATCAATGTCGATGACGTGGTCGGCGGTATTTTCATTCCGTCCGACGGGCAGGCCGATCCGGTCGGCATCACCCAAGCGCTGGCGAAAGGTGCCCGGATGGGCGGCGCCGAGATTTTTGAAAACACGTTGGTCACGAAGGTTCTTGTCGACGACGGCCGCGCTGTCGGGGTCGAGACGCCGACGGGTGCCGTGATGGCGAAAAATATAGTGCTCGCGTGCGGCATGTGGACGCGCACCTTGGCAGCCGAAATTGGCGTCTCGGTGCCGCTGCATGCGTGCGAACATTTCTATATCCTGACCGAACCCTTCGAGGGGGTGACGCCGGATCTGCCGGTGTACCGCGACTATGATCACTGTGCGTACTTCAAGGAAGACGCCGGTAAAATTCTGTTGGGCGCATTTGAGCCGGTCGCCAAGCCGTGGGGTATGGGCGGCATTCCAGAAGATTTCTGTTTCGATCAATTGCCCGACGACTTCGATCACTTTATGCCGATTTTGGAAGACGCGATCCGGCGTATGCCGGCGCTGGAAACGGCGGGTATTCAGACGTTCTTTTGCGGGCCCGAGAGTTTCACCCCGGACGATCGTTATCATTTGGGCGCGGCGCCCGAGCTGGATGGCTTGTTCGTTGCGGCTGGGATGAATTCCATCGGTATCCAATCCGCCGGCGGGGTTGGCAAGGTGCTGGCGAACTGGATCGTCGAAGGGCATCCGGGCGGCGATTTCAACGGCGTCGATATCCGTCGCAATATGCCGTTCATGCGCAATCAAAAATATCTGCATGATCGGGTGACCGAGACGCTGGGGTTGTTGTACGCGACGCACTGGCCATTTTATCAGTACGCCACCAGCCGCAGTGTGCGCCGATCACCGGTGCACATTCAGCTTGAAAATATGGGTGCCTGCTTCGGTGAAGCGTCGGGGTGGGAGCGTGCGAACTGGTTTGCCCCCGACGGCGTGACGCCGGCGTATGAATATGCGTTTCAGCGTCAAAATTGGTTCCAGCATTCGGCGGCAGAGCATTTGAACGTGCGCGAAAACGTCGGCCTTTTCGATCAATCCTCGTTCGCCAAGTTTCGTGTGCAGGGGCCGGACGCAGCTCGTGTGCTCAATCATATTTCAGCCAACGACATCGACGTTGCGGTCGGACGCATCGTCTATACGCAATGGCTGAATGACCGGGGCGGGATCGAGGCCGACCTGACGATCACACGCTTGGGCGAAAATGACTTTCTTGTCGTCACCGGTGTGGGTTCGCAAGTGCGCGACTTCGATTGGCTGACCCGCAACACCCCTGATGATGCGCGCTGCGTCGCCACCGATGTCACGTCGGCCTATGCGGTATTCGGGGTGATGGGGCCGAAAAGTCGGACGCTGTTGCAATCGTTGAGTCCGGACGATCTTTCGAATGACGCATTTCCGTTTGCACATTCCCGTGAGATTGAGCTCGGCTACGGTTTGGTGCGGGCATCGCGGATCACCTATGTCGGCGAATTGGGGTGGGAGCTTTATGTGCCGAGCGAATTCGCCGCACATATTTTTGAAACTGTTTTTGAAGCGGGCGCCGAGTTCGGCCTCAAGCCCGCCGGTCTACACGCGATGAATTCGCTGCGCATGGAGAAGGCGTATCGGCATTGGGGGCACGATATCACCGAGCAGGAAACGCCAATCGAGGCCGGACTCGGCTTCGCCGTCAAAACCGCGAAGCCCGACTTTATCGGCAGAGATGCGATCATGCGGCAAAAGGAATCCGGCGTGACCCAACGCTTGGTGCAGTTCCAACTCGAAGACCCTGATCCGCTGCTTTATCACAACGAGCCCGTATACCGGGATGGTGAGATCAAGGGCTACATCACATCGGCGATGTACGGCCATACGTTGGGCGCCGCCATCGGGCTCGGATATGTGGCGGACCCGGGCGGGGTCGACGCGGCTTACATCAATACCGGTCGCTATGAAATCGAAGTCGCGGGGGCGCGGAAGTTTGCGAAGGCGTCATTGTTGCCGTTATATGATCCGAAAAACAGCCGTGTAAAAGCCTAGTATTTACGGCACCTTATAGCTTCGGACACTTACCTTTTCTTTACTCTCTGTGTCATAGTTTAGTGTATTGGTAAATAAGGGGGTTCGCGTGAAAGAGAATGTGCCGCTCGACCGGTCCCCACCGGTGGGGTCTCTGCTGAAAATGTTGAAAAACTGGGGTAGTCATTCGCATGAGTTTAATACGCTCTTGCTGATGTCGCTTGGCAGCTTGGGAACTCAGGACGCGGAAAACTCGTTTTGGCTGGATTTGCAGCGCGTGCTCGGCAATTTTCGCACGCGCCACAATGCCAAAGTTTTCGAATTGTCCAAAGTGGACCGTGCGCTGCTGGTTAAAATGTCCGAGTTTAATCAGGTCGCACTTTTGACGGACGCGAAGGTTGAACTGTTGCGGTTGATCCAGCAGTACTTCCCAGAACAGTTCGGCATGGTCGATCAATCCAGATTGCTGCGCCCGATTGACCTACGTTTCAAAATGGCGAATGCGATCCGGTTTCTTGAGCGCTATGAAGAAGATGAAAAGAAACCAGCGCCTGTAAAGGCCACGAAATTACGCCGACTGGGCGAGCAAGACATCGACCGGGTGGTCGAAGTCAATAAAGAGATCGGCAATGCCGTCTTCGCAAAAGTTTTTATTCGCCAACAAAATATTGTTGAGATTGAGCCCGGCCAACTGCCGAGCGATATCATGCATGAATATTTCGTCGGCATGGACGCACTTAAACAGCATGTATTCAGTGACGTCGAACTTCGCGGCAGCGGTAACTTGTTCAACCAGCTGACGATTACCTTGGACCGGCTTTTACTCGATGCATTCGGCGATGCCAACCCGGCGCGCGCCACGTGTTCCATCAACCTGAACGTGGAATCCGTCTTCACCCGCGCGTTCGAGGCGTTCTTGGGTGACAATAGCGCCAATGCCTTTTCCAATTTGGCATTCGAATTCCGCCAAGCCAACGTACTGCAGCAATATGACGAATACGAAGTCGCGGCTAACTTGATTACATCGCGCGGCGGCTCCATCGCCATTGATGCAATCTTTCCCGAAACCGTCGGCATCGTGAATATGAAACGATTGAACGCCAACATGGCGAAGATTTTCTGGCGCCAGGGTGCCGAGACAATCCTACCCCGCTTCAAAGACGATATCGCCGAAATGCAGGCCAACGGCACCCGTGTCGTGCTCGCCCGCGTTGATGACGAACTCGGCATCGAAATCGGCCACGACCTCGGCATCACCATGTTCCAAGGCTTCGGCATCGACGACATCATCAAGAAGCGGGACGGCGGTTGAGGCGGGGTTAACCCTTTCTGAGTGAATCCTTGTTAAATCTACTTTGCTAACGAACGTTAGCATGGACATGTGTTCTTGTTTTGTTCTATTGTGAGGCATGATGGCCCAAAATTCTGCGATTGAATGGACGAATCTCACGTGGAACCCGGTGACCGGTTGCACGAAGATCAGCGCGGGCTGCGATAACTGTTATGCTGAGCGCTTTTCCGAGCGTTTCCGGGGGGTCAAAGACCATCCATTTGAACATGGTTTTGATTTGGTTCTTCGTCCCGACCGGATCGATCAGCCGCTGCGCACCAAAAAGCCAAAAATGATTTTCGTTAACTCGATGAGCGACCTTTTCCATAAGGAAATTTTATCCACGTTTGTCGATCAGGTATTCGAGATCATGGAGAAAGCACATTGGCACACCTTTCAGGTGCTGACCAAGCGCAGCTCTCGCATGCGTGATTACGTCAAACGCCGGTACGGAGATGCCGAAGCGCCGCCCAATATTTGGCTAGGGACGTCCGTTGAAGACGGCTCGAAAGTGTCCCGCATTCGACATATTCAACAAATGCCCGCCAGTATAAAATTTCTCTCGGTCGAACCGTTAATCGGCCCTATTGGAAAGGTCGACCTGACTGGCATCGATTGGGTTATCGTCGGCGGCGAAAGCGGCCCCGGCCATCGCCCCATGAAAGAGGAATGGGTCATTGAAGTGCGCGACCAATGCGTCGCCAGCGGCGTTCCGTTTTTCTTTAAACAGTGGGGTGGCTTCCGACCTAAATCGAACGGGCGAGAATTAGATGGGGCTACTTGGGATGAGTTTCCAAAAATTTTCGCTTAAATCTATGTTAACATTTAATTTTTATATTCTATTTTAACGATAATAAATTCTCAAACCGATTGGGCTAAATGTGAAGCCACTCGACTTTTATTTTGGCAAAGAACAGACATACATTAAGCATTTCATCTTCGAGCGATATCTTGAAGAAGTCGCGATCAAAATTGGCATGCGATACGGTGAATTTGTTTTAGTAGACGGGTTTTCAGGCCCCTGGCGTTCAGCGGGCCAAGGCTTTGACGATACATCGTTTATGATTGCTGTCGAGCAATTACGCAGAGCGCAAAATATTGTTCGATCTAAAAATTCAAAATTTAAGGTGAGATGTCTTTTTATAGAAAAAGAACAAAAAGCTTACGAAGATTTATCTCGTGCGCTGGAAGGGCAAAAACATATTGAAGCAGAAACGGTCAATGGGCCGTTTGAAGAAAATATTGAAAATATTAGATCATTTGTAGGTAATTCATTCTTATTCTTATTTGTTGACCCTACAAGTTGGCAAGGTTTTGGTCTCGCTGAGATGAAGCCGGTTATGAAACTGCGAGGCGAAATTTTAATTAATTTTATGTATGATCATATAAACAGATTTATTGAGGCAAAAGACCCTGCCATTGCTTTGCAAATGAATAAGTTAATGGGCAGAGATGATTGGAGAATCGAGTTCGAACGTAAAATGGCGTTAGGTGTCGGCCGTGAAGAGGCAATTTTAGAAACATATAAAGAACAACTTCAAAATATAGGCGGTTATAAATTCGTTAAATCTATACGCGTAATGAAACCCTTATTTGATAGATCATATTTTCATTTGATTTATGGAACGCAAGCATTACCAGGAATAGAAGCATTCTCCAGGGTCGAGAAGAAAGCTGCTGAAGAGCAAAATCTCGTGCGTGGCAGGATTAAGGATATTGAAAAATTGAATAAAACAAATCAGGTTCCGATGTTTGCGTCCGACGAGATTCCAATTCGCCAAAAATGGTTTGATATCGAACGTGGAAGCGCTCTTATGAGAGCAGAAGATATATTTCAGCAAATATTGAAAACTAAAAAATCTATATTGTTCGATAAAATTCTCGGACGGTTACTGCAATTGCCTCTTGTTTGGGACGCAGATGTTAAGGATTTAATCCGAAGGTATGAGGCCAACGGAAAAGTTGTTGTTGATGGAAAGAAACCTGGGCAACGCGTTCCAAAATATGGCAATAAAATTGTTTGGACTAGCCAGTCTTAAGCAGCGTTTTCGTCCAACAAAGTTTCACCCGGTTTGACGATGCTGAAATCCACCGGCTTGGTGCCAAGTTGGATTTTATCGTCTTTCAGGTTGACCACAGTGTAGGTCGAGTTTTCCAGATCACGGACGTCCGGGTAGTCGGCGCGGAAGTGCGCACCGCGGCTGTCTTCGCGGGCCGTCGCCGCAGCGACGATGCCTTTCGAGACCAAGATCAGGTTTTTCAGATTCAGCCAATCGTGCCATGTCAGGTTATAGGCGAGGTTGCTTTCGGCGACGCCGACGGTGTCAAGCTGGGCGTCCAATTCGATCAGTTTGGCGTCGGCACGCTTGAGACTTGCCGCGTCGCGCACGATCCCGGCGTCGTCCCACATGTGATCCCAAAGCTCGGTCCGCACCTCGTCGATGCGCCCGGCCGGACGGTCCAGCGGTTGCCGACAGAGCGCCATGGTGGCGTCGATCACACTTTGGTCGACGTCGGGGATGGCTTGCCCAGGCTTGATGGCCGCCGCGATGCTGTCGCCGGCAATGCCGCCGAACACGGTCGAGTTGGCGACCCCGTTGCCGCCCAAGCGGTTGGCGCCGTGCACGCCGCCGGTATCTTCGCCGGCCGCATACAGGCCCGCCATCTCGGTCGTGCAGTCGGGCTCGAACACCAAGCCGCCCATCATATAATGCGCGGTCGGCACCACCTCGACCAAGCCGCCGACTAGGTCAAAGCCGCAGTCGGCGCAACGCTCGACCATACCTTTAAAGCTTTTGCGGACCAGCGGGGCTTCCAAATGGCGCATGGTGATATAGAGGCCGCCGTTCTTGGCCGTAACGCCTTCGCGCATCTCTTGGAACATGCCGCGGCTGACGATGTCGCGGGTCGCGCGCTCGCCGCGTTCGTCATATTTGTGCATGAAGCGCTCTTCGTTGCCGTCCAGCAGATAGCCGCCGGCACCGCGCAAACCTTCTTCGATGATGGTGCCGGTGATGCGCGTGTCTTCGCCGGCGATCAGGCCGGTCGGGTGGAACTGCACCATCTCCATGTCGCGGAGCGTCAGTCCGGCACGCAGCGCCATCGCCATGCCGTCGCAGGTCTTGTCGCCGGATGGCGTGTGGTATTTGTACATGGTCGGCCCGCCGCCGGTTGCCAACAGCACGGCGGCGGCACGCACCAAGCGGAACGTGCCCGCGCGCATATCGATCATCAACACGCCGGCGATGCCCGAACCGTCTTTGGCCGGGACCAAGGCCACCGCGCGGTGGTCTTCCAAGCGTTTGATGTCGCGCGCCCACACTTGTTCCGACAAACGGTTGATGATCTCGATGCCGGTCAGGTCGCCTTTGTGTACGGTGCGGTCAAAGGTCTGACCGGCGAACGCTTTTTGATGTACGGAGCCGTCGGGATTGCGGTCGAAAAAGCAGCCGAGCTCGTTTTCCAATTCGCGGATGCGGACTTGCGCCTCGGTGACGAGCTTCCACGCCAGGTCTTGGCGGTTGATCCATTTGCCGCCGTCGACGGTATCCATGAAGTGCCGCTCCGCACTGTCGCCGGGTGCTAACGCCACGTTGTAGCCGCCCTGCACCATGCGCGTGCAACCGCACTTACCGAGTAGGCCTTTGACCGCGACGGTGACTTCAAGGTCCGGGTTGGCGGCTTTGGCGTGCAGTGCACCGAACAAACCGGCGCCACCTGAGCCCAACACCAAAACATCGGTGCGATGTTCTTCGATGGTAAAGTTACCAGACATGTCAGGAGCCTCCCGGGGTCAGCAAAAGAACGGCGCCTGCGATGAACAGCACGGATAACACGCACTGGCGAAAGCGCACTTCATTGAAATAGCCATATAGCTTAACGCCGAGCCAGGCACCGATGGCGATGGCTGGCATAGCGATCAAAAAACGTGTGCCGGTTTCAGGCGCGACCATGCCACCCACCACCAGCCATCCGAACGCCATGCCGTGCATGGTGAGGATGAGCGGTTGCGTGACACCGCGCGCCTCGGCCCGGCTCCAACCGCGTTGCGTGCACCACACACCGGGCACGAAGCCGGATAAGCCTGCGAACCCACCGAGCACCCCGCCGATCACGCCGACGGCACCGTCCAGCGGGCGCCCGCCCCGAGTGATGTGCGGCAACGAGGTCGCGTATAGCATCGCCGCGCCATAGATCATCAGGCCGATGCCGGCGACACGCTTAAATGTGTCTGGGTCGATGATCCGTAAAAGCTCGGTCCCGAACGGCACGCCGATGGTGCCGCCGACCAAAAACGGCCAAAGATATTTAAACGATAGCCGCCGCCACATGCCGGCCAGCATAAAGATGTGCATCACAAAAAAGGACGCAACGACCAGCGGCACGGTCTCGGCGGGGGACAGCACGTGTAGCCACACCGCAGACGCGATCAGTGCATCGCCGAAGCCTGCGGTGCCCGACACGAATGCGGCAGCGAACGCACCGACCAACAGGAGGATAATTTCAGGTGACATTGAGCAAGAACATCAAGCCGACCGCGAGCGCGATGCCGGTGCCGATGGCGACGGCGGCTTTCGAGCTTTCGCGGGTGCCGATGAATTCCAACGCCATCAGACGCAGGCCACCGGTCAGGTGGGCGGCGAGCAAGATCACCAATACGGTTTCAGCCAATTTGACCAAGGGCGCGTCGGTCCAACGGATAAAGTCGTCCATGGCGGCTGCTCCCTCGATGGAAAGGGCGAGCACATAAAAATGTGCGGGTAGAAATAATGCCAACAACAGGCCGGATACCCGGTGTAATGCGAACGCCCAATAGTGCGCGTGATGGCGGTGTCCACGGAACATCAGACACCCCCTGCGTTATAAAGGCCGATGATGGCGCGAAAGCCCATCGCCAGGATGATCAGGCAGAACGTGGCCATGACCGCGTGCACGGCACCTGGGCGCAGCGCTGTCATCTCGTTTAAAATGGCGCGCACGCCGATCGGCGCATGTACGGCAACGGCGATCACAAACACCGAATAGAATGCGAACCACGCGAGGTTGCCGGAGACCCGGTTGATGATTTCGTCCGCCGTCAGTCCGCCTTGCACGGCGTAAACGATGACCGCCAAATGTACGATCACGCAAATTCCTAGAACGGCTGCGCTCAGGCGCTGCCAGATCCAAAGTTTGGCCTCGACCGCAGCACCCGGCATCAGAGCTCGCCCTTAAGCGCTGCTTTCGCCGTGGCCCGCTTGAGCCCCGTGATCGAGAACGTCGGACTGAGGTTTTTTGGGCAATGTTTCACGCAGCCTTGCTGGGAGTGGCAGGCATGGCAACCGGCGTCCCCGGATACGGCGGTAAGCCGTTCTTTGTTGCCCCCGTCGCGGACATCGTTGACCAGTGTCCATGCGCGGTTCAAGGCGGCCGGGCCCAAATAATCTTTGTTCCAATCAACGACATCGCAGGCCGAATAACAGACCGCACAGCCGATGCACTCAATCGCTTGGGCGACGAGCTTGCGGGCCGGGTCGTCGGGCAGCACCACGTCAAAGTCGTCGTGGCGGGTTTTGGTCGGATGGAACTTGCCTTCGGCGCGATTCATTTTGTCGAAGAATTCGGTCATGTCGCAGGCCAAGTCTTTGACGACTTTCAGATTGCGCAGCGGCGAAATTTCCAAGGTGCCGTCGCCGGCGACTTTGTCGACGTGGGTGCGGCACGTCCAGCGCGGCTTACCGTTGACGGTCATCGCGCACGATCCGCACATGCCGACCCGGCACGCGAACCGATAGCTCAGCGTCGGATCAATGTTGCGTTGGATGTAGGTGACCACATCAAGGACGGTCTGCGACGGTTGGCGAGGCACTTCAAAGGCTTCGAACTGGCCTTGTTCGCCGCCGCGCCACACAGATACATGAATGCTGTTGCTCATATGGGTGTTTATACTCTGTGTTGAGGGTGCGAACCAGTTTTTATCATGATTATTGATTGATTTGTTTTCGATATTCTTGATTTAAATTTACGATATGTGCGTCATGCTGTGGCGATCACGCATCCGAGGCCTGCGCTTGGGTCCAGCCAAGTACCATCGGCGCCCGTGTGCACCTGAAGCCCGGCATCTTGCCATAAATGCGCCGTCTTGTCCGGATCTACGCAGGCGATGGAAAACCCTGCGAAGAATGGGACGCTAGTGTCGCGGTCTGCAAACGCCCCTGGGAACCGTGCCGCAAAGGCATCCGGCGTCATCACAATTAGGTTGCCACGCTGGGTCGCGACGATATGGACACCCGGCGCCGTTTCGATTGCCGGCGCATCCGCGAAAGCGCTCAGGAACGCCGCACCGGACACAATGTCAGGGCTCACGACAAACACATCTTTGATACTTGTGGCGCCGTTGGCGTGGCGTTGGTAGTCGGGCTTCCAAAACAAATCCGGGCGCCATTGCTTGCAGGTGAAAAAGGCCATATCCGGCAGCGCCGGATCGGTGACAAACGTCAGTGAAAACCCAACGGTGACAGAGCCGCCGTCCGGCTGCTTCGCTTGGCGTTGAAAATCGAACGGGCTGTGCACCCGAAGGCCGCGCGCCAGGTATTGTGCGCGATCCGCAATCTCATCTTTGCTGTCCAGCACCAACATCGACATGCCTTGGTGATGTGCCAAATAGTCTCGGTTAAAGGCCGGGAAGCTGAAGGCATCGCCGTCATGCTCAAAAATATCTTCAGGCTGAGTGACGGCGAGCACTTCAAGAAAGCAGCCGTCGAACTGCGCTAAGGTATTGCCGGTACCGAACGGATGCTGTGCCGGCGGGGTCATGGTAAATCCCATGGCCGTATACGCATCACGCGCCTTTTTTAGGTCATTCACGCACAAAACGAGATGATCGATACCACGAGGCATGACCGCCCCTCCCAAGGTCGTTTAAGCTGCTGAGACTTTAGGCATCTGAGAATGCCGAGGCAACCAATCGACGTCATGCTGATCGGGGAAAACACATGACCAAGCTTACCGGCCTTCGCGTGCGACGTCTGTCGCTGCCGCTTCGTGTGCCGTATAAACTCGCCTTCGGTCCGGTGACAGCGTTCGATACCATCATCGTGGATATTGTGGACGACGATGGACATAAGGGTATGGGTGAGGCAACGATTCTTACCGGGTATACGTCCGAGACCATCGACGGATGTTGGCAGACTGTCTGCCGGCTCGCCAAAACGATCGTTGGTCTGGACGCCGACGCGGCCAAGGATGCGTTGTCGGTGCATCACCAAGCGACCCCGTTTGCCGTTACCGCTTTGGTCACTGCGATTGAAATGATGCAAGGCCATCCATTGCTGAAGCCGACCCCGGATAGCCGGGTGCCGCTGCTGGCAACGTTGAATGCGACTGAGGACGCTGAAATCATCTGCGAGGTTCAAGCGCATGCGGATGCCGGCTACACGACCATCAAAGTCAAAATCGGCTGGGACGTTGCGGATGACCTCGCGCGCACCCGATTCATTCAGTCGTGTCTGCCGCCGGGTGTCCGGATTCGGGTCGACGGCAACCAAGGCTATTCCCGCGACGAAGGCATCGCCTATGCCTCACAAATTGAACCGGACGGGATCGAGCTTTTAGAACAGCCCTGCCATATGGACGACTGGGCTGCCGCCAAAGCGGTGGCCGCTGTCAGTAACGTGCCGTTTATGTTGGACGAGAGTATCTACGGCCCGGACGAGATTGAGCGTGCGGCTGCGCTGGGCAATGTCAGCTATGTGAAACTTAAGCTAATGAAGGCCGGCAGCATCGATAATTTGGCGGCGCAACTACGCTTGATCCGCGCACTCGGGATGACGCCGGTGCTGGGGAACGGTGTGGCCAGTGATCTCGGCTGCTGGATGGAGGCTTGTATCGCGCGCACCTTAATTGATAATGCAGGCGAAATGAATGGATTCCTAAAACCCGTGACGCCGCTGTTTCGTGACCCGCTCAAGGTGATGGACGGCGCGGTCGTGTTGCCGTCGACGGTACCCAGCCTCGGTGATTTGGGTGCGTTCATTAAAGACACCCACAGCTTCGGCGGCCTTTAAGGTATGTTCGGTTTTGCGCCGGAAATTTTGGCCGCGATGGCGATGTCGATTTTTATCGGCGGCATCGTCAAAGGCATCACCGGCGTCGCGCTGCCGGTCGTGACCATGGCCATCGTCGTCAATTTTGTCGAGCCGCAAGAAGCACTTGCGCTGATTGTGCTGTCGATTGTCGTCACCAATATTTGGCAAGCATTTAGGACCGGCAGCGACTGGCGCCCGCTTTTTAGGTTCTGGCCGTTGCTCGTGCCGTTCGTGATCGGCCTGTATTTGGGATCGCTGATTGTTGCTGAAACCGATCCAGCGACGATGTTTTTATCTATGGGCATAGCGACTCTCGTATTTACGGTGTCTGAACTTTGGAAGCCGAGACAGCGCCCCATGGGGCCGTGGACAGAGCGTATTTTAGGCCCTATCGCCGGTAGTGTGGGGGGGCTTTTGGGCGGTATCTCGACTATTTGGGGGCCGCCGATCATGATGTTCATGTTCATGCTGCACCTGCCGAAAGACGAATGGGTCCGCACGATTGCGATTATCTGGCTGGCCGGCGCGATTCCGTTGGTGGCGTTCTACATCGCCAACGGCGTGCTCAATACCGAGACGGCACCGATCTCGGCGGCAGCGTGTATTCCGGCGATGTTGGGCATTTTGGTGGGCGAGCGCTTGCGTGGCCTCATCAACGAGCAACGGTTTCGTAAGATTCTGCTGATCGCCTTATTTGTGGTCGCTTTGAATTTGATCCGGCGCGCGCTATTCTAACGGTGCATTGAATGGTGTCCGCATATGGAAACTCAAAGCGTCCGTCTTTCTGAGCTGCCGACTGACCTCGCCACGGTCATGGCGTATTGGACGGACCTCTGCGCCGAGCGCCCGGCGCCCGCGTGGCGCGATGTTGATTTAGTGCAATTTCCATCGCGCTTGCTGCCAATGACCATGGTCATTGATATCATGCAGCCGCTTGAAAAGAGCATATTTCGTTTTTGGGGCTCAGAACTCACCCGCATCCACGGTGTCGAGATGACCGGCAAACATCCTTACGACTTAAAACCGCTGGCCTTGGGTCAGCGCCTGCGTGTCGACTATCAAGACATCGTTAATAACAAACGACCGCACGCAAATCATTATTCGTTCATGACGAGGCACGGATATGTGCATGCGCATACGGCGCTTCGCGTGCCGATCATGAATGATGGTGAGACGGTCTCTCAGATCATCGTTGTGGTCGACTTTTCACCGGAAGCCTTGGCGCGAATCCGGGACACCGGTAGCACCTACGCAGAAATTTTTGACGCTAAAGGCGATTAATTTATGCCGCGGCCCATGGGAACGGAATCAATTGATCCAGACCCTCGGACATTTCAAAGACGCTTGAGACCGCGAGTTCGTGATCGAATGACAGGTGATCGCGCTCGGCACGGCGGCGCAAGTTGGCGTGGTGGATGTCCATGACGTCGGTCGGGATCGGCATGTCGCCGGCGTCGAGGATGCGCAGATATCCGTCCGCATCACGGGCCGGCATGATCCGGCTTTGCAGGTAGTTGCTGGGTGACCAGGGGATATCCATGACACCGGCTTCGCAGGCACGCACCGTGCCCACCGCCACGTCACCATCCCCCATTTCAAGAATTTTATCCATCACCGGGCGTACTTCGCGGCCGATTAAATCGCACTCGGTGGCAAATTCGGGCAACGTGTCCAAACGAATATGACGCGCCAGGTAAATCGCCATTCGCGTGTTGCGGAGTCCGGCGGCATTTGCCTGCGGCGTCGGAATGCCGAATGCTTCATGGGATGACTTCGTCGTCACGCTGACTGCGCCACCGATCGCCGCAAGCGTACCGCCATAAGACACCAACGCTTCGCATTGTGCTTCGTCCTGCGGCCAAGCGCCCATCCAATGCAGTGATGTGACGGGCGTAAATACGTCGTCGTAACCTTGGGCCTGCAGATATTCTTGGGTCAGCACACGGGCCATTTTGATCGCTGCAGCGTCTTGCACCAGATGCATAGTTTGGCCGAGCTCGAGGCCATAGTTTTTCACCCCTTGCCCGGCAGCCAACAACGCATCGATGATGCAGGTCAGGATCGCGATGCTGGGCGGAATGTTCGTGCCGGTCAAAAAGCCGGGCTGGCGGCGGTGCAACTCGACGCCCTTATCTTGGTACATGGCGGCCAAGCGATCCAGATATTGATAATTACGGATGCCTTGCTCGATTGAGACTTCTTTGGTGTAGGACGCCGTGTACGCCATGCCGGAACCCAAATACCCGGAATAGCCTGCAGCAAAGCCGATCTCGGACGTGAGCCTCGGCATCGAAGTGCCGGAAAGCACAATCGCCGGCTTGTCGATGGCCTCGATCAACTGGCGCGTCGCCTTTGGCCCATAGTTGACCATGGCGTAGCCGTTCAGCATTGAGCGTCCGGCCTTTTTTGATTCCTCGATACCGCGCGCCGCATTTTCCCACTGTTCGTTGCGGGTATAGCTGTCGGTGGTGGTCGGCACGATATCGGCGTGGCCTTCTTTATCGAGAATCTGCATCAGTTCCTTTTGCAGTTCCAACGTTGCAAAGCCGCCCCGCGGCTGGGTCAGGCATCGCCCTTCGGCGTCGGCTTGGCGCATCACCCAGCCCAATTGCTTATGCAAGGGCAGGCTTTTGTGGAAGGCCACCGCTTCGTCGATATCGACTTCGCCCCCCGTTGGCCAGCGCGCCAAGTTTACGCGGCGCATCTCGTCGAATACGTCGGCATCGATGCGGGCCGCCGATAAGGGAAGGGATGCCTCAGGCTGCGGGCGACTGGTCATGGTGCGGTTCCTTGTTCGGCGTTTTCGCATCGGTGGGATGCAGAACATTCTGCGCAAGCTTCAACGCCGCATCCGGTGCGACGCCGGCCAACAAGCCAATGGCATAAAGTGCATAGGCGCCGTCGATCAGCAGGCGCGGGTGTTTCGGGCGAAGCGATTCGGGCGCCGCATCTTCAAAAAGGGCGGCGCGTAAAATACGCTCTGGATCATCGCTATGCGCCAAGACGCCGCCGGTGCCGATGACGGTCGCGATCTCGGTTAGGTCTTTGCCGTACTGCACGGTAATCGGCCCGGTGACGGATTGTTTGATTTCGATACGCCCGGCATGGCGCTGCATAGCGCGATGCACGGCGGATTCCGCGAGCGCGATATCGAGTTTCTTTTCGGCATCGCTTTCGGGCAAACGTTCCGGGTCGTCGGCGATGGCAGCGAGGATGCTTGTAAAGGCGTCGGCATCTATATCGGCAGCAGTGCGGATGACCTCGGGCCCGGCGGCGTCGACAATCGTGTGCGCGTTATGGCGCATCCCTAAGTCGCCTTCGACCGTGCGCTTGGCGTGCGGCTCGGGCAGGCCGTACTGCAATACGCCGCTGGCGACCGGCTTGCCGTCGGCGATGGAATGCACATCGGTGGTGGCGCCGCCGACATCGACGACGATCAGCGGGCCCAGACCTTCGCCTTGCCCGGCGGCCCCTTCGGCCAGCAACTTGGCACCGTCCATCACCGCAGCCGGGGTCGGCATCAGCACGGCATCGAAGCGCGTTGCCGCGCGGTCGATGCCTTTAGCGTGCACGATCCGCTCGATAAATACATCGCGGATCGCGGCGCGGGCGGGCTCCACATCCAGCACGTTGAATTCCGGCATCACGTTGCCGGCGATCCGCACGTCGATCCCGGCATCCAAGAGCGTCCGAGCCACGTCATCCGCGCACACCCGATTGCCGGCAACGATGACGGGACACGCAAGCCCGGCCATAGCCAGTTTTTCCGCGTTCCAACGGATGGTTTCTTCGTTGCCGCCGTCGGTGCCGCCTGCCAGTAAAAGAATATCCGGCGCGCCCGCGACGATCCCCGCCGCATCTTTGTCGGTCAGTTTATAGGCGTGCGCGCCGATCAGTTTGGCACCGGCACCGAGCGCCGCCAGCCGTGCTGCTTCGGCGGTGAGCTCTTTGACCAGCCCGACCGTCACCATCGCTAAACCACCTGCCGCACTTGAAGATGCCAGCCGGTGCTTGAAGGCAGGCAGAACGCCTAGTCGCAGTTTCAGATCGGCGAGTGCAGCATCTAAGCCGATGTTAACGTCGCTGGTGACCGTCGACGGGCCTTGGCCGCTGCCAAGGATGGTCCCGGCGTCCAGGTCGACGGCGCGTAATTTCGTGTAGGTGCTGCCGAAATCGATCAGAAGGGCCGTGTTCTGCGTCATGCCGCGACGATCCCGACCTTTGCCCCGAGGTCTGCATCCAACGCTTCGACCACGCCCGGCACCCGTGTGCCCGGCGGGAACGCGCGGTCAAATCCCATCTCGGTAAAGCGCTGCTCGACCTCGTCCCAAGACTGTTTGCCGACCACCAGATTCCCGCCGACATACAGCACGATGTCTTCAAGCCCGGCTTCGATGCACATGTCGCGAAAGCCACGGCAGTCCAATTCACCCTGGCCGTAAAGCGACGATACCAAGATTGCATCGGCAGCGGTCTCGATGGCGGCCTTAATAAAATCTTCGGACGGCGTCAGCGCGCCCAGGGTGACGATTTTGAAACCTTCTTTTTCCAGTGCCATCGACAGGATGCGGTTGCCGACGATGTGGGTGTCGGCGCCGATGACCCCGGTGACCAGCGTGATGCGGCTGCGTTGTTCGGGGGTGAGGGTCATGACGTCGCTCCTTGTTGGTCGGTGTCGTCGTTCATCGGCACATCGTAATCGCGCACTGCGCGTTCGATCTGCTGAGCGGCGGCTTTGAAGCGGTCCAGTTTGGCAACGGCCGTCGGGATCGTCATGCGCGCCGCCGGTGCGTGCACGGAAAGGCCCGCGAACACGCGGCCTTTACTGTCGAACACCGGCACCGCAATGCCGACCAGACCTGCGGTGTTTTCCTGGTCGTTGCAGGCATAACCTAAACGCCGGATCTGTTTGAAATGGGCTTCCAGCGCGCTTCGTTCCGTCAGCGTGTTTTCGGTGAAGCGCTGCAACGGTCCGGCGCTGAGGATTCGCTTGCGTGTCCGCGCCGGCAGGTGAGCCAACAATAGTTTGCCGATGGCGGTCGCATGCAAAGGCACCCGGGTACCGACACCAATTTGCAGACGCAACGGCCAGGCACATTCGACCCGTTCGACATAAATCACGCCGTCCCGGTCTAAGACGCCGAGATTGCATGTCTCGCCGATTTCCGTGACCAGCGCATTCAAGATCGCGCGCACAGGGGCGATCCGTGCAAATGACGACATCGCGTCGGTGGCCAAGGCCATCAAGTTGGGGCCGACCACGTACTTATCACCACCCGGCGTGCGCGTCACCAACAGCGTGTCTTCCAGTTGTTTGACGACCCGAAACACGGTCGGACGCGGCAGGTCGGTGGCGTCGGCAAGCTCGCTCAGGCTGGGCGGTTTGGGCGCGTTGAGGATCGCGGATAACACCGTCACCCCCTTACCGAGGGCTGAACTGCCATCGGGCGGCACGATGTGGGAAAGTGGTGCACCATCCAGCATGTCGAGGTCTCCTCCCGTCGTTGTTATTTTGAAAAGGGTAGACGCAGCAGGCTATAATTCAATAATAAATATAAATTTGTCTCGATAATTGTCATTTTGCATTATTTTAAAGCACATTGAAGCCCGCCCGCGTTTGCGCCAGCATGGCAGCAGGGAGACGACCGATTACCGATACCGATCATTCACCAGCAGATGCGCCGATAGGTCAGATTTTTCGTCAAGGCGCGATGGACGGTCTGAGCCTGCCGGCCTTCATGGTCGCTAGCAGCATGATCGGCTATGGCGCGTTGGTGCATTCGGCGGGGATGAGTTTGGGCATTGCGGTCGTGTCGACCATCGGCATCTGGGGCTTGCCGGGGCAGGTCGCGTTTATCGAATACGTTCTGTTGGGCGCACCCGTCTTCTCAATGCTGATCGCGGTCGCGCTGGCGAATATGCGGTTTTTGCCGATGAGCTTATCGTTGGTGCCGATGTTCCGGGGCTCTAAGTCCGGGTGGCGGCTGCGTTATTTTTATGTGCAGTTGATGTCGGTGAATACCTGGGTCGGCTTGCTGAAAAAAGCGCCGGACCTTAGCCCTGACATGCGGGGCCCCTATTACGCAGGCTTTTCGACGACTTGTATGGTGGCTGGTGCCGGCGGCACGGCGGCAGGCTTTTTGATGGCCGAAGTGATGCCGTTTTTCGTCACCGTGACGTTGGTATTCATCAACCCGATCTATTTTGCGTTCATATTTTCGGCGATGCGAGCGCGCGCCTGCTTGCTTGCGATGCTGGTCGGCGCGATCATCGGGCCTCCGTTGTATCTTTTGTCGCCGGTATGGAGTTTGCCGCTCTGTGGTGTGCTTGCCGGTACCGCCGGATTTTATGCCGACCGTTGGCTGAGGCGCATACGATGAGCGGTCTCGATATTATGCATGCTCCTTGGGTGTTGTTGGGCTTGGCCATCGCAGCGACGTATTTTTGGCGCGGTCTCGGCACCGCGATCGCAGCCCGCATCGATCCGGAAAGCGGGCTGTTTCAATGGATCGCGTGCGTCGCCTATGGCCTGTTGGCCGGGCTGATTTCACGGATCATCGTGATGCCGGTGGGTCTTTTAGCCGAGACCGAAATCATAGATCGCTTGGTGGCGACGGCATTTGGATTTGTGCTTTTTTACGTGTTTCGCCGCAATGTAGGCGTTGGCACCTTGAGTGCGGCCGGCTTATTCATGGTTCTTGTCTGGGGCCGGGGTGAAGGATTCTTTTAACGATGCGATTATGCCTCGTTTTATGTGCTTTGTTTGCCACCGTGTTGAATGTCGACACGGCGCAGGGGCAAAGCTGCACAGCCCCGTCGGCGGTGTGCGCGGCAGTCGGCTCGGTCGTTAAACTTTCGTCGTATGAGCCGATCGGCAGTGCCGTGGTGATCGGGCCTGAGCGGGTCATTACCAATCGCCACATGCTCGCGGATAACACTGCCGCCGAAGTGATTTTACCGGATGGCAGTAAGCTAAAAGGCCAGGTACTCGCCACCGATTACCCCGGGGACTTGGTGACGCTGACGGTGCCGGGATTGCCGGCGCTGCCGATATTGCCGCTGGGCCAAGCCGATCTGCAAAGCACTCTTTATGTCGTCGGCTTCGACGTCGGGCGGGATGCGGTTCGGGTGTATGCGCCCGGCGCGTTGCTCGTTGAAAAGGCGGACACGGCGTTGGCGCGGCTGCACCATGACGCGCGGTCGTTGCCCGGCAATTCCGGCGGCGCGTTGCTTGATGCCGAGGGGCGCTTGGTCGGCATCGTCGCTTCCGGCGGCGAGGGACGGAACGAGGCGATTCCTGCCGCCGACATTGACGCGGTGATCCACGCGAGCGGTCCGGAAAAGGTGTCGGCTTCAGCGGAAATCGGCCGGGCCTATGTCCGCTGTGTTGAATTCACTGATGATATCCGCACATCTCGCGGGGTGCTGACCGACGGCGCCGTCATCAAAATAAAAGACGCCTGCTTGGCCAGTCAGAATCGTCAGTTGATGGACGTTGCCGCGAGTGAGTTAGCGATGCGCCGCAAAATCGACCCGGCGCTGGCGTTGTTGCGGGCGTCATATGCGCAAGATCCAAATGCGCCGAACACATTGATCTCGCTCGCCATTACCTTGCACTTGGCGCAGCGTTTTGAGGAAGAGGTGCCGATCTTATATCGTGCCCTCGATATTTTGCCGACGGCACCGCAAGTGCTGCGCTTGGCATTGCAGGCGGGGATTTGGGGCGGCGATCAGGCGTTGGCTGATTTGGCGATGCAGCGCATTCAAGATGTGATGCCGCAGATGGCGCCGGCGGCCCGGCGGTTTTATGACAACCCACCGCCGAAGCCGCGCATGAGGCCACCGGGCTGAAGTATCACGGTCCGTCGGTCGGATCGGGAATCCACCCAAAGCGCACGCGCTGCGGCCCGTCCAAAGTCCGGGCGCGCTTTAAGATCGCATCCCGAAGCGCCGGGCCGTCCCAGTCCGGATTGGCGGCGAGCAAACGCACCGCCAGCGCACTCACACGCGGCACGGCAAAACTGGACCCGGACGCCTTGCCGACGGCGCCCCGGTGATCGATGACTTCAACCCGCTCGCCCGGCACCATGATATCGACATGTGCGGCACCCCAGTTGGAGCCTTGCGCCAAACGCCCGTCTAATGTCGACGACGTTACGACGATGGTATTTGGCAGGTCCAGCGCCGCTGGATACACCGGTACCTGATCAATATCGCGACCGTTATTGCCCGCAGAAAGTATGAACAGCATGTTCGGATGCTGCTGTGCGGCTGCGGCAAAAGCGGTCCAATCGTCGATGCTGTTTGAACCCATCGCCATGTTTACAATCCGTACGTCGTGCGCGGCGAAGAACGCGACGGCATCGGCGAGGCGTGCCATATCGGGCCGCGGATAGCGGACCGGTATGATCCGTGCCATCGGCGCTTCGTTGAGCAATACACTGGCGACCGCGCTGCCATGGTGCAGCGGAAAGAACGGTGAACGCGATGTGTCGACATCGAACGGTCGGTCGTCCATATCCCAAAGATCACGCCCGATCAGCTTGCCGTCGCTGTCGCGCGCCAGATGATCTTTAAACGGGGCCACGGTGTAGTTGATGCCGCTGTCGATGACCCCGACCGTGACGCCGCCCGGGTCTTTGCCGGACGGCACCGGCGGATTGAGAGGTTCTTCTGAAATCGTCGTCTGCATGTCTGCGCTGAGCACACGGACGGCATCCGCGATGCCCATCGGTGTATAGACAATGTCGCGGATTTCGGTGACGCGGCACATGTGATCCGCATTGACGCTGAGGCGCGGGGCCGGATCGCTGATTTCAATGCCGATGCGCCGCAGCCGACCTGCCGGGAAAAGCGCGCTGATCTGGATTTCGCTGCCGTCCGCATCGATCAGCACCGTTTTCGCCCGGCCCGGTGCATCGCCCATATTGTTGACCGTGTGCGAGATGATTTTGATGTCGCCGAGCGCAGATCGAAACCGTTGCGGATCGCTGTAGGGCGCATCGCAGGCGACCGCTAACAGCGCCGTGATGCGATCCGGCAGTGCGCCTGCGGACGCCGGCAGGGCGCCGACGGCGAGCAGCGCTAAAGCGTTGAGTGCATACCGATAAGCCGATCTACCAAACGATGTGATCGACGCTGGTAAAACTGATGCTATCGCCGTCATTGATGGTGCGCACTCCGCTGAAGCCGTCTGGGTTTTGCAAACCGTGCGCGCCCAGGCTTTCGGAGTCAACGCAGGCGCCAGAGACGGACGCTGCCGGTTCCCCTGCGGAGTCGTCAACGGGGGAATGGCAATGACGCTGATCAACCGTGCCAGCGCCGATGACGCTATCTCGGGTCGGGATGACGGCATCGTCCGGTGATGCTGAGGGCCGCACGAGGGCATGGAGCCATAAGCAGACAATGTGCGCGAACTGTTTGCTGATTCAGCAGAAGCAGACGTTTATTGGTGAGTGCTGGAGTCCGGGTTTGACTCGGGGTGGACACTTCCCGTGCGAGCCTTAGAGACCGAAAACCAACCAAGCTGTATATCCGACGTATGAAGCAAAAAGCAAAGTGCCCTCAAGACGGTTTATGATGCCGGTCCCTTTGAAATTGAAGCAAACAACAAGTAGGCCGACGGTCAGCAGGCCGAGAACGACCATGTCTCGGTGAAGGATTTCCTGTGGCACGGAAGTCGGGCCAATCACACCGGCAATGCCAACCACGGCGAGCGTATTGAATAAATTCGAGCCGAGTATATTACCCAATGCCAGGTCCGGCTGCCCCTTCCGCGCCGCTGATAAGGATGCTGCAAACTCTGGAAGTGATGTGCCGACAGCAACAATCGTCAGACCGATCACAAGATCGGAAACACCCAAGCCACTGGCAATTTCCACGGCACCCCAGACAAGCAGGCGGGAACTGGCGATCAGCAAGACGAGGCCGACGACTACCCATGCCAAGGCCTTCGTGAACCGTTTGCTGTGGTCGTCGAGCGCCTTTTGCATCTCATGACCCAAAGGGTCATCTCGGTTACGCAAACCTTCGTAAATGCTCCATCCCATCAATACAGCAAACACACAGAGAAGGATCAGCGCATCAAGACGCGTCAACTGCCCATCAGCCAAAAGCACGGCGGATAGGCCCGTTATGCCGATGAGAATTGGAACCTCTTTCTTGACCACAACTGATTGAGCGGCAATCGGACAAATCATTGCCGTCACGCCGAGAATCAGCCCGATGTTCGCGATGTTAGATCCATATGCGTTGCCCAGCGCCAACCCGGGATTGCCTTCGCTCGCAGCGAACGCGGAAACCATCATCTCCGGTGCCGATGTTCCGAAGCCGATGATGATCATCCCAATCAAGAGCGGGGGAATTGAGTAATGGGCCGCGACGGCAGCGGCACCCTCAACAAATTTGTCTGCACTCCAAACCAGAAGTAACAGTCCGCCAACGATGGCAAGTGAAGGCAACACCATTTAGCTTGATACTCCAAACAACCAATGTGGATCACGCCGGTTTATGAACTGATGGAGGCGAATTTAGCGAGGAACTTCCACTACACTTATTCTCGTGATGGTGTGTCCGCAATCTTTACGACCCAATGCAAAACCGCGAGTGAGACGATCAATGCAGCCAATCCAATCAACATCATCGCCTCAGTCTGGGCGAGATCTAGGAGAATGAATTTTCTCACCAATGCGAGTATTGCAATTTGTACGACAATACGAACTTGAACAATGCTTTGTTTTCGTTCGATGACCTGAACAATAGAGTGATTGAACTCAAGAGCGATTAGAACAGTTAAAACACCGGCAAAAAGATTTCGAAAAGTATCCGGCGCCGCTAAATCAACTTGCAAGGTTAGAAGTTTGTATACGTCGCCAGCAATATGGCCACAGGCGTATACGACGATAACCGAAACGAGCACGCTCAGGAAAATTGCCGCGATTTGCTCAAGCCGCTCGTAAAAACCGAGTTCGCGCCAAATCTTTGTATACTTATCGAACATCCGCGTTGGTTCATTCATTTCGCAGCCAACTTTCCATGCAATTACGAGGGAATTAGGATGGCGAGACTACACCATCCACTCGGATTGCACACTTCCGCTCATGGCCACCCCCAGCTGTTTCGACGTCCATCATAATTAGTCTGTTTATGCGTTCAAAGCGGGCTCTCTCGCGGACATTGCGGCGGGATTGCGAGTCCTTTTTTATGCGTAAACGCTGCGCGCCGTGCTAAAACTTTGCGTCCCGGATCACCGTGCAATCGGTGACGTTGACGACGCCGATTTGACGGGATACCAGCGTGTAGACGCGCTCGACAACCGCGTCCAACTCATCCTCATCTACGATGCAGACCACGGAGACCATGCCGCCTGCGGACGACACCAAGCCGTCCCGCGTCCAAGCGCCGTGTTCACCAGAGCCGCCGAGCACGGGGATGATCGTGTAGCCGGACATATCGATATCGTCCAGCAGCGCGGTCAGGCGTCGCAGCGCCGGGGCTTCGATGAAAATTTCCAGCCGTTTTTTTTCGTGCATCTGCATGATGTGCGTCAGCCTCCTATGATCTTTTCAGCCGCCCAAACATATAATGGGATGCCGACCGTCAGGTTAAACGGAAACGTGATGCCGAGCGAGAGCGTCAGATATATTTCCGGTCTGGCTTCGGGCAAGGCGACGCGCATCGCCGCCGGCACCGCGATGTAGCTGGCCGACGCGGCCAAAGTCATCAACAGCGCCGTACTGCCGATATCGAGATCAATCACAATGCCCGCGGCCAGGGCAATCGCAGCGCCGATCGGCGGCATGATCAGGCCGAAGAAGATCACGCCGGGTTTCAGTTCGTGCGCGCTTTGCCGAATGCCGCGCCCGGCGATCAGGCCCATATCCAAAAGGAACAGGCATAACACCCCTTTGAATGGATCGACGATGAACGATGACACTTGTGCCATCCCGTCAGGTCCGGTGATCCAGCCGATGATGAACGCGCCTGTCAGCAAAACGATGGAGCCGTTCAACAGTACCTCGCGCACCAGCTCGGTGTTGAAGCCGTTGGATGGGTCCGGTGCGCTGGTCGCGTCTTTGCTTTTGCCGCGCGCCAAGATCAAGGCTGCGATAATTGCCGGGCTTTCCATGACGGCGGCGACCGCAACCAGATAGCCTTCCGACGAGATGCCCAAGGTGGTGAGGGCTGACGTGGCGGCAACGAATGTGACAATCGAAATCGAGCCGTAATGCGCGGCGACGGCGGCGACATCGATCCGGGGTAAGCTCGACAGGGCTCGCAATAACTGGAAAGCGATAAACGGGATCAGCGCGCTGAGGAAAATACCGGCGCCAATGGTCGCCATCATTTTCGCATCAATGCCGCTTTCCGCGACGATCACGCCGCCCTTAAAACCGATCGCGGCGAGCAGGTACAGTGACAGCGCTTTGGCAACGGCCTCTGGAAAATGCAGATCGGATCGGACGGCGGCGGCAATGAAACCAAGCGCAAAAAACAACACCATCGGAGAAAGAAGATTGCTCTCAGCGAGGGCTAACATGTCGCTCATGCGGCGCGCATCCCACTTCTAATTTTCAGTCGTCGCTAAAATAGATAGAAACAATTTCATGTCAACGTTACAACCGCTGATCACGATCGCGGTTGGGCCAGGCCGTAGGTTCAGCCTGCCCGACAACATCGCGCCGACGCCGACCGCACCGCCACCTTCGGCGACAATGCGATCTTCGAAGAATAAGATGCGCATGGCGGCAGCAATCTCGGACTCACTCAGCAGTACCGTCTCGTCGATCAGGTGTTGGCACATGTTGAGCGTCAGCGCGTTGTCCAGCCCGATGCCGCCGCCCAGCGAGTCGGCGAGGCTTTCGACCTCTTCGACCGGCACCGGTTTGCCGGCCTGCATTGACGCCACCATTGCGGCACCCCGATCCATGGTCACGCCGACCACATGCGCGGTGGGCTGCAGGGTTTTGACGGCGAGCGCGGTACCGGCCAAAAGACCGCCGCCCGACAGTGGGACGATCAAATTGGCGATGTCCGGCATGTCTTCGATGATTTCCAGGCCAAGCGTGCCTTGCCCGGCGATCACGGCGGGTTGGTCGAAGGGGTGGATGTAGGTGAGCCCGTCCTCGGCGATCCGCGCCATCGCGGCGACCTCGGCCTCGTCTTGCGAACGGCCATGGATGACGACATCCGCACCCAGATCGCGGATCGCGCGGACTTTCACGTCGGGCACCAATTCGGACATATAGGCCACGCACGGGATGCCGAGTGATTTTGCCGCGTGGGCAACGCCGCGCCCATGGTTGCCGGTGGATACCGCAAGCACACCCCGACGGCGCGCCGCGTCGGAAAGCTGCATCAACGCATTGGTGGCGCCGCGCAGTTTAAAGGCACCTGTATCTTGCATGGTCTCCAGCTTCAGGCGGACCGGATGGCCGGCGTGCTTGCTGAGGAACGGGGAGAGGCGCAGGGGCGTGCGCGTGACGAATGCGCCAATGCGGTGCGCGGCATCGCGGATGTCATTCAGGGTCACCGGCAGAGACGACGCCGGCATCGTCATGCGCCGGCGGTTGCGGCTGCCGGCCAGTCTTCGGCGATCACGGCCGCGCAGTCGCCCCGGTTGATGAGACCCGGCACGTGGCGGCAGACAATAAAGCCTGCGCGCTCGGCGATCAGGGGCGTCGGGTCGCGCTCCGGCTCTTCTAAGTAGTGCACGCGGGCGATCACTTCGTTTGCTTCGACGCTGTCGCCGAGCTCTTTACAGATTTCAAACAACCCTTCGGTCTTGGATGTCACGAAGCTGCCGGGCGGTGTGTGGATCAGGCGGCTGGGGGCTGGAATATCCGGCGCGCCGGCGACGACACCGGCGTGCCTGAGGATGTTCATGATTCCGCGTTCAGCCACTTCGATGGTTTCGACGCTGGACGTGGCGCCGCCGCCAAGCTCCGTCGACACGAACACTTTGCCCATATCTTCGACCACGGTGTCGATCATCCCGGCGGCGTCCAATTCGGTGAGCACCATGCCATAAGGTGCTGCGAACGTCTTCATCGCGGCCAGACTGCGGGCCATCTGATCGGGGTCGGGTAAGTCATGGATGATCGACATCGGCACCAAGTTCATGGAGCGGCCACCCGCATGAATATCAACGACCACGTCGGCGGCGCTGATAAATCGCGTCGTCACATAGTGCGCGATCATTTCGGTAATCGTGCCCTGTGCATTGCCGGGGAAGCAGCGGTTCATATTGCCGCCGTCGATCGGTGAGGTCCGCGCGCCAGCCCGAAATGCCGGTAGATTCAGCGCAGGCACCATGATCACGCGCCCGGTAACATCAATCGGCGCCAAGGCATGGCGCAATTTGCTGAGCGCAATCGCGCCTTCATATTCGTCGCCGTGATTAGCCCCGGTCAGCAGCACCGTCGGGCCGGCACCGTTTTTAATCACGGAAATAGGCAGGCGGATCGAACCCCAAGACGATTCGTCGCGGGACCACGGGATGATCAACGCGCCGTGCTGGTGGCCGTCGGCGGTGATGTCGATGTCGCAGTCTATTTTTGAAAATTCTAAATCGGTCATGCGCGCAGTGTGCGGGATGGGGTGCCTCGTTTCAAGGCACCCCGCCGCGTTTCAGTGTCGATTAGTAACCGACTGCACAGCCGTCTTTGCGCGGGTCAGAGCCGCCGGTCAGGATGCCGGTTTCCCAATCGATCCAGATCGCTTGGCTGCCACCGATGGGCTTCCCTGGCTTGATGCGCTTGTGTCCCAAGGCTTCTAGGCCTGCAATCGTCTCTGCGGGCAGGGTGCCTTCCATTTCCACGTCCATGGAATTGGCAATCGGGAACACGCGCGGCGCATCTTGGGCTTCTTGAATATCCATGCCGAAATCCAGCATTTTCGTCAAGAACTGCATATGGCCGAACGATTGGTACTGTCCACCCATCACGCCGAATGACATCACTGCCTTGTCACCTTGGCCGACCATGGCCGGGATGATCGTGTGCATCGGGCGTTTGCCCGGTGCGATGCAGTTCAGATGACCATCGATCAAGTTGAAGCCTTGGCCACGGTTGGTCAGCATGACGCCCGATTTCGGTGCCATCTGCACCGAGCCGAAGTTAGAAAACAGTGTGTTGATAAAGCTGCATGCGTTGCGGTCTTTGTCGACGACTGAGATATAGACCGTGCTGTCGTTGCTCGGCATTTTGACCGGCGGCAACGGATCAAGGGCACGGGATGGATCAAACTCGGATGCCAGGTCCTTGGCGTGCGCATCTGACAACAGATAGTCGACTGGCACGTCCACCTTATTCGGATCGGCCACGAACATGTTGCGGTCTTGATAGCCGAGACGCCCGTATTCGATTTCCCGGTGCAGGCGCTCCACCGATAACGGATCAACGCCGGCCACAGGAATATCTCTGAGCATGTTCAGCAGCAACAACGCGATGATGCCTTGGCCGTTCGGCGGGCACTCATAGATATCATAGCCGCGATAGTTGGTCGAAATCGGCGTCACGTATTCACCGGCGGCAATCTTAAAGTCTTCGAGGGTATGCAGACCGCCCCGCGACTGCAGATACGACACCATATCTTCGGCGACGTCGCCGGTATAGAACGCGTCGCGTCCATGCTCGGCAATCTTGGCGAGGGTCGCAGCAAGTTCCGGCTGATGGTGCATTTCGCCGACGCCAGGCGTCCGCCCGTTCGGCATAAACACGCGCTTCGATGCTTCGTCGTTGGCAAGCAAATGTACTTGGCTTGCAAAATCAACCGATACCCGCGATGACACCGGATAGCCGTCCCTGGCGTATTCGATGGCGGGTTGTAGCAATTCGCCGAGATCCATCGTGCCGTGGTCGCGGATCAACGTGTCCCAGGCGTCGATCACGCCGGGGATGATCACGGAATGCGGGGTTTGGCGTTCCAACGATGTGATGCCGTTGTCGCGATACCACTCTGGGGTCGCCGCCATCGGTGCGCGCCCAGACCCGTTGAACGCGATCATGTCTTTGATCGCGCCGCCGGGCGCGTACATACAAAAATTATCACCGCCGATGCCGGTCGATTCCGGTTCGACCACACACTGCACGGCGCATGCGGCGACGGCCGCATCCATGGCGTTGCCACCGCGTCGTAGGATATCGAGACCGACAGCTGTCGAAATCGCATGCGAGGTAGCAACCATGCCATTCTTGCCGTGAGCGGGGGAACGACCGGGTTTTTCGAGATCGCGCATTTGCTTTCCTTAATCTGATTGTTCTTGTTTGGGCCATCGAATGCGGCGCTAACTTTTGTGGATAAATATTCATACAGAATTCATCAAGGTACTGGCTAGCCGGAAATTCCTGGGTTAACCTTTTTCTCAATTGACGCTCGAACGTGTTGTATCGGGCGCAAGAACTAAAAACCTATGGGAGTTTCACGATGAATAAGAAGTATTTGGGCGGTATCTTTGCCGCTGCTGTCGTCGGTTTGGCTGGCACCTTCGGCGCCGGCACAGCCCAGGCTGATGGTTTTTCATGCTCGACGGCGAAGCTGATTGTGCCTTGGAAAGCTGGTGGCGGCACCGCGGTGATTTTCAACATCTTTGAAAATATCATCAACAACGACATCAAAGCCGAGCCGAAAATCCAGGTCGTCACGATCTCTGGTCAGGGCGGCAACAAAGGCGCGAAAGAAGCCAAAGACTCCAAACCCGATGGCTGCACGCTTTTTGCAATCCACCAAAGCGCCATCGTTAGCTATCTGAACGGACGCGTGGATTTCACCTGGGATGCTTTCGACATGGTCGCTCAGGTCACCAAGACGCCGGAAATTCTCGGTGCGTCGGGTCAAGCCCCTTGGAACAATTTTGCTGAATTCAAAAAATTCGGCATCGAACACCCAGGCGAAGCCCTCACGGGTGCCACGTTCGGCTCCACCAGCCAGTTCATGTGGCTGTTGCTCGAAGATCTGACCGGCATGAAGTTCAAGTACGTGCCTTTTGACGGCACGCGGGAGCGGATGACCGCGTTGCTCTCGAATACGGTTCAGCTTGGCACCATCAACGTTGCATCGGGCCGTAAGTACATCGAAAGCGGCGAGCTGAAAGCCTATGCGATCGCTGATGATGAGCGTTCCAAGCATTTGCCAGATCTGCCGACGCTGAAAGAACTGGGCGTCGACATGAACTACGCGTTGGTGCGTGGTGTTGTGGCACCGAAAGGCACGCCGAAGGCGATGATCGATCATTGGTCGGAAGTCTTCAAAAAGGCAGCCGAGAACATGAAGCTGAAAGAACAGCTCGAAGCCAAAGGTACGGTCGTCAAATGGGTCGGCCCGAAAGGCTATGCTGAATGGTTCAAAAAAGAATATGACGACCACGAGCGCGTCGCTATCAAGATCGGCATGTACAAGAAATAAGCTGATCTGACTTTTTCCGGGGCAGGGACGGTGCGGTGCACCGTCCCTGTGGCCGGTTTATTTTTCTATCATTTGGAATTTGGGTGAGCAGCCATGAGCCGCCTTAATCGCGACACCATTATTGCGCTGTTTATGATGGTCATGTGGTCCGTATTTCTATGGGCCAGCTTTGATATTCGGCAAATTGACTACGGCACCATGGGCGCCGAAGTCTGGCCGCGTGGTATCGTTATATTGCTGATTGTTTTAACGGCGATTTATTTATTTCAAAGCCTGCGCGCCGGCGCGGACGAAGTGCCTGATGAGCCGTTCACCATCAAAGGTTGGTTCACGAAGTACCGCAATCCGCTTTGGTGTTACGCGCTGTATTTCCTGTTCCTGCTGTCATTGCCGGTGCTTGGTATGTTGATCGGCGGGGTCTTGCTTGTGTTCTGCTTGCTGACCGTGCTCGGCGGGCATACGCCGCGCGACCTCGCGATCCATGCTGCGATCGCGTTGATCTCGATCGCCGGGATGTGGGCGATCTTCACTTTTGCGCTGGGCGTGATTTTGCCGCAGGGCATGATCTTCACGACGTTGTAGGGGCCGACAATGATCTTTGAAAATATCATCCTTGCGGTCCAAGAACTGGCGACGTTCAAAACGTTGCTGTTGATGTCGGTCGGCACGATCGCCGGCTTGATCGCGGGCGCTATTCCGGGTTTCACGATTGCCATGGCTGTCGTGCTGACATTGCCGTTCACCTTCGGGATGCCGCCGGCGCAGGGTCTTGCGACGATGATTGGTGTATTTGTCGGCGGTCTTTCGGGCGGTTTGATGTCAGGTATTTTAATCGGCATCCCGGGGACGCCGAGTTCCGTCGCGACAACATTCGATGGTTTCCCGATGGCGCGTAAGGGCAAGCCCGGCTTGGCGTTGGGGCTTGGGGTCTGGGCCTCATTTTTCGGCGGCACGATCTCGGCGGTGTTGCTGGTGACGCTGGCGCCGCAGTTGGCGCGGATTGGCCTAGAGTTCCAGCCTTGGGATTATTTCGCGTTGATCATCTTCGCGCTGACGATTGCGGCTAGTCTTGCCGGCGCGAACTTGATCAAAGGTTTGATCGCTGCCGCACTGGGGTTGTTGATCGCGACCATCGGTGAGGACACCGTCAACGGTATCGCACGCTTTAACTTTGGCTCAGACTCGCTGAAGCAGGGCTTTGACTTCCTGCCGGTGCTGATCGGTTTGTTCGCGTTCTCACAACTGCTCAGCGATATTCAAGATCGAGTGCGGGCACGGGAGAAACTGACTGAGACCAGTGGCGTCAACGCGCGGATCGAACACCGCAAAGCTGCTGTGATGGTCTTGAAAAGCTGGGTCAACTTGCTGCGGTCGTCATTGATCGGTGTGTTTACCGGCATCTTGCCCGCCGCCGGCAGTACGATTTCCAACATCTTGGCCTATGATCAAGCGAAAAAGGCATCAAAGAATCCGCAGGAATTCGGTACCGGTTGTGCCGACGGCATCATTGCACCGGAATCGGCCAACAATGCGACCGCAGGCGGTGCATTGATCACGATGATGGCGTTGGGTATTCCGGGTGATATTGTGACGGCGGTGATGCTGGGGGCGCTGTTGATCCACGACGTGATCCCGAGCCCTAGCTTTATCAACGATTCACCGGTGCTCGCGTATGCAATCTTTATTGCGTTCTTCGTTGCCAACTTCTTGATGTTGTTCTTGCAGTCAGGCGCGCTCAAGCTGTTCGTGCTGATCACCAAGGTGCGCATGTACGTGCTGGCCAGCATCATATTGGCGTATTGCGGGATCGGCATTTTCGCGCTCAACAACGTTGCCTTTGATATGTGGACGCTGTTTTGGTTTGGCATCTTGGGTTACGTGATGCGGAACTTGGGCTTCCCGTTGGCACCGATGATTTTGGGCGTCGTGCTGGGGCGGATTGCCGAACTGTGGCTGTCGCGCGCCACTGCAATTACCACCGACATATCGCCGTTCTTCACGCATCCGTGGTCGCTGTTCTTTATCATCTTAGCGGTGTTCTCGATGTTCTTCTCATCATATCAGACGCAACGTGGGCACAAGGCATGGACGATCTTCTACACACCCGCGCTGATCGCATTGTTGTCTGTGCCGATGTTTATGATGGTCGGCTCGGTACGACCTGTTCTAGGTGGCGGGTTGCTCGTGATTGCTGCGATTATGATGTATCGATCACATAAGCGCGGTTGGAAAGTCGACCCGACCGATGCGGACGATCACCGTTTATCTGAAGGCTGATACGCATATAAACTTGGGGGATACCTATGGAGTGGGCTGACGACATCTATGCTGCGTTCAAGGGCGCCGGCATCAATCAAGTGGCGTACGTGCCGGATGCCGGCCACAAGCGCCTGATCAATGCGTGCATTGCCGACAACGACATCCAAACCGTCTCGTTGACCACCGAAGAAGAAGGCGTCGCGGTGTCTGCCGGGGCGTGGCTGGGCGGCGATAAGTGTGTTTTGCTGATGCAGTCGTCGGGCGTCGGGAACTGTATCAATATGCTGTCGTTGATCGAAACCTGCCGTTTCCCGTTCGTCACCTTCGTCACCATGCGCGGCCAATGGCATGAATTTAACCCGTGGCAGATGCCGATGGGCACCACCACAAAGTTGGCGCTTGAGACGTCGGGACTGCTCGTCGACGAGGTCGATGATCCGAACGACGTCGGCCCGCGCGCTGCGGCGGCGCTGCATAAGGCCTTCGTCGGGGCGCAATCGACGGCGCTGCTGTTGGGGCAGCGCTTGGTTCCCGTCAAGACGTTTGGTAAGTGAGGATGCAATGATGAGCGAACGCGCTGAGCAATTTCCCCTGCACCGTCGAGACGTTGCCAAGACTCTGTTGCACGCCAAGGACGATATGCTGATCGTCACAGGTTTGGGCTCGACAAACTGGGATTTTACCGCCGCCGGCGACCAGCCACGGATATTTCCGTTGTGGGGCGCGATGGGCGGCGCGGTGCCGATCGGCTTAGGGCTGGCCCTCGCGCAACCGAATAAACGCGTCATGGTCGCAACCGGCGACGGCGAGATGCTGATGGGCATCGGCGCGTTGGCAACGGTTGCCGTGAAGGCGCCGAAGAATCTGGCGATCTGCGTGTTTGATAACGAACGCTACGGCGAAACCGGCATGCAGACCACGCATACCGCAAGCGTTACCGACTTGGCACTGACCGCGAAAGGCCTCGGCATCCAAGACGCCGACACGATTGCCGACGAAGCAGAACTGAAGGCAAACCTGGACGCCATCACCAACGCCGACGGTCCGATTTTCCGCGTCATCAAAGTCCGCGCCGAACCACTTGATTTTGTGCTGCCATCTAAAGACGGCGTGCACCTGAAAAACCGTTTCCGCGCGAACCTTTTGGGCGAGAACGCTTTGTGAGAATATCCTTCGAGACGCCGCTACGCGACTCCTCAGGATGAGGTTATAGTATTATCCTCATCCTGAGGAGCGCGCCCAAAGGGCGGGCGTCTCGAAGGATCAGGCAATACAAGGAGGGCATCATGTTGGCGGATGATTTGAGTGCGATCCATACTTGTATCGCGAACTATTTCGACGCGCTTTATACCGGCGATACGGCGCTGCTGATGGGCAAAGTTTTTCATCCGAACGCGCATCTGTATGCCGCAGATATGAACGGCGCATTCGTCGATTGGCCGATGGATGAATTCAAGGCGATCATTGAGGGCCGCCCGTCGCCGCAAGCGAACGGGGCGGACCGTGACGAGCGGATCGTGATGATTGATGAAGCCGGGCCCGATACCGTGATGGTCAAGGTCGAAGTTTTGGTCGGCACGCGGGAATTCATCGATTATCTATCACTTTTGAAATTGGACGGCGCTTGGCGGATTATTTCCAAGACATGCGTGATGGTGAACGATCGCGCGCAGCAAAAAGCGGCAGCAGAATAAAATAATATCTTTGGGAGAGGCATCATGAGTGACGTCAAAACCTATAAAATGATGATCGGCGGCGAATGGGTTGATGCCGTGGACGGTGAGACGTTCGAGAGTATGAATCCGTTCACCGGCAAGACCTGGGCGCTGATCCCAAAAGGCGCCAGGGCAGATGCGGACCGTGCCGTCGCGGCTGCCCGCAAAGCGTTCGAGACCGGTGATTGGCCGAAAATGACGGCGACCCAGCGTGGGCATCTGCTGCGCAAACTCGGTGATTTGATTGCCGAGCGTGCCGAGGCCTTGGCCGCGACCGAGGTCCGTGACAACGGCAAGCTGATCGCTGAAATGGGCATGCAGCTGAAATACGTGCCGCAGTGGTACTATTACTTCGGTGGGCTCGCCGACAAAATCGAAGGCGCCGTGACGCCGATCGATAAGGCCGAGCATTTTCATTATACGCGCCATGAGCCGCTCGGCGTTGTCTGTGCGATCACACCTTGGAATTCGCCTTTGTTGTTGGCGGCGTGGAAGCTCGCGCCGGCGTTGGCAGCGGGCAACACGGTGGTGCTTAAACCTTCGGAGTTCACTTCGGCATCGAGCCTTGAATATGCGGCGTTGTTCGAAGAAGCCGGCTTTCCGCCCGGCGTCGTCAATGTCGTCACCGGTTATGGCCACGAAATCGGGGCCGCGCTGACCGAGCATCCGGGTGTCGACAAAATCACCTTCACCGGCGGGCCTGAAACCGGCAAGCGCGTGTACGCCACTGGGGCCGCGCAGTTGAAGCGCGTCAGCCTGGAGCTTGGCGGCAAGTCGCCCAACATCGTATTTGATGACTGCGATATGGAAAATGCCGTCAAAGGCGCGATCTCGGGTATTTTTGCCGCGACGGGTCAAACGTGCATCGCGGGCTCACGGTTGTTGGTGCAGCAAAGTATCCACGACGAATTCGTCGACAAGCTGGTGACGTTGGCGAAGACCGCAAAGATGGGCGACCCGATGTCGATGGACACCCAGGTGGGGCCGGTCACCACGGTCCCGCAGTACGAAAAAATTCTCAGCTATTTGGACATTGCCAAAGATGAAGGTGCGCAGGTGCGGATGGGCGGCGGCAAGGCAGTGCGGCCTGAATGCGGCGACGGCTATTTTGTCGAGCCGACTGTGTTTACCGGCGTCAACAACAGCATGCGCATCGCCCAGGAAGAAGTGTTCGGGCCGGTGCTATCGGTGATCCCGTTCAAGGACGAAGAAGAAGCCCTGCACATCGGCAACGATGTGGTCTATGGCTTGGCTGCGGGCGTGTGGACGCAATCCATGCGCCGTGCGTTTACGATGTCGGAAAAACTCCGTGCCGGTTCGGTGTGGGTGAATACCTACCGTGCGGTCAGCTACATGGCGCCGTTCGGCGGCTTCAAACAATCGGGCATCGGGCGTGAAAACGGCCAAGACGCGATCCGCGAGTATATGCAGACGAAATCGGTCTGGATGTCGTATGCCACCGAGACGCCGAACCCGTTCGTGATGCGATGACCGCAACGAAGACCGTCCTGATCACCGGCGGTTCGCGGGGCATCGGGGCGGCGACCGTGCGGCGCTTTGCCGACGCCGGCTGGCAGGTCCATTTTACGTATGTGTCGAACGAAGCGGCAGCGCGCGAGGTGGCGACGGAGACCGGCGCTCAGGCGCTGCAGTGCAACGTCGGCTCGGAGCCCGCAATTCTGACGACGATGGCGTCATTAGATGGCGATGGGGTCGTCTTGGATGCGCTGGTCAACAATGCCGGGATCACCGGGCCGAAGCGGCGCATGGTCGAGGTCACGTCCGCCACCCTCGAAGAGGTCTGCCGGGTTAATATTATCGGTACGGCGTTGATGTGCCGCGAAGCCGTGGCGCGGATGTCGACGGCGAGTGGCGGGCGCGGTGGGGTGATCTGCAATCTGTCGTCGACGGCAACGCTGGCCGGCAGTCCGAACCAGTGGATCGATTACGCGGCCAGCAAAGGCGCCGTGGATATTTTGACCAAAGGCTTGGCCCGCGAAGTCGGTGAACAGGGCATCCGCGTCAATGCCGTGGCGCCGGGCTATACGCTCACCGACATGGCGCGCGAAGGTGAGATTGAAGCCCGCTTCGACAGCTTTCGCCACGAAGTCCCGATGGGCCGCATCGGTCAGGTCGAAGAAGTTGCAAACGGGATTTATTGGCTGTGTTCGGATGAGGCGTCGTATGTGACAGGCGCGATCTTGCCCGTTGCCGGCGGACGGGTTTAAGGCCGAAACGCCAGCATTGCCTGGATGAAGCGTTGCAGCACTGGCTGAATGCCGGCGGCGAGATCTTCGCGGTAACCGTACGGATATTCTTCATCCATGTATGTCGCCCAGCTGAGCTCTAACTGCACGGCGTGCACATTGTTCGCCGGGTCGCCATAGTGGCGCGTGACAAAACCGCCGATGAAACGCCCGTTCATGATCTGTGTGTAGCCGTGGGCCTCTGCGGCGACTTCGGCGAGCGCGCTTTCAAGCGCTGGGGCACAGCTTGCGCCGTTGTTGGTGCCGATGTTGATGTCCCATAATTTACCGTCGAAATAGCGCGGCTGGACGCTTTTGATCGAATGCGCGTCCCACAACAACGCATACCCATGCTCGGCCTTGATCGCTTCGAGGGCATCGGCGAGTTTGGCATGATACGGCACATGATAGGTATCGCGGCGCTGGTCGCGTTCGGCATCATCCGGTTCTTCGCCCGGCAGATAAACGGGCTCGTAGGCACCTGTTTGGCGTGGCAGCAGGCCTTCGGTGTCTTGCCCCGGATATAACGAAACGTCTTCGGGTGGCCGATTCAAATCAATCACGAATCGGTTATGCGTTGCCACCAGCATCGACGCGCCCATGGCGTGCGCGAAATCATAAAGTCGGTCCACATGCCAATCTGTGTTTGGTGTCCGCAGCGCTTCGGGCGTCATGCGCTTGGCGAGATCGTCGGGGATGTAGGTGCCGGCATGCGGCACGTCGATCAAAAGCGGCGACGTGCCTTGGCTGAATTTATAAAGGTCCATCACTCGGCTGCCTTATTGTTGTGGATAGGGTTGGGTTGGTCGTAGGGGCGGTCATGGGTCAGTGCCGGTATCCGCTGGCGGGCCTTGGCGACTTGGTCCGGATCGATCTCGGCGATAACGATGTCTTCTTTGTCTTCCTTGCCTTCGCCCAAAATCTCGCCCCATGGGTTGATGATCAACGAATGGCCATAGGTGCGCGCTTTGCCATGATAGCCCGACTGGCAGGTCGCGAACACGAAACACCCGGTCTCGATCGCCCGCGCACGCAGTAATACATGCCAATGCGCGCTGCCGGTTTTGTGAGTGAATGCGGCGGGACACGTCAGAAAATCTGCGCCGGCTTTGGCAAGATCACGGTACAAGTGCGGAAACCGCACGTCGTAGCAGATCGACAGACCCATATTGCCCCAAGGCGTATCGGTGGTGACGGCGCGGGCGCCCGGGCTCAATGTTGCGGATTCTTGGTATTGTTCGCCGGCGCTCAAATTGACGTCGAACAGATGAATTTTCTCATAGGTCGCCCGGACGCTACCGGTGTCATCAAACACGTACTGGCGGTTATAGGCGCGACCGTCCGGTGACGGCACGGCAACCGAGCCCAACACGCTCCAGATACCAAGCTCGCGGCTCAGTGCGGAAAATCGCTTCAGCGCCGGGTGTTCGTCCTCGGCGATTGGGCTGGTGTGTATGCCGGTCTCGTCGACGTGGTAGCACGAGAAATATTCCGCGAGCACGATCATCTCTGCGCCGTCGGCGGCAGCCTTGCGGCTCAAAGCCTCGGCCCGGTCCAGTGTTTCGGTCATGTCGGCGCCGGCGCAGGTTTGCACCAATCCGACCTTGAACGTCTTGCTCATACGATGTCTCCCCTTGCTGACTTTGTGTAGCGCGCAAAAGATAGGCACGGCAAGTCTTCCGGCGCCGGGCTCGGAGTGCTATCACTAAAGAAATATAAAATATCGGGAGGGGCCGCATGGCTAAAAACATCTTTGAGCAGGACCTCGGCAAGACGCCTGCGAATTATCAACCGCTGACCCCGCTCACGTATTTGGACTGGGCTGCGCGGGTATTTCCTAACAAAACTGCCGTTGTGCACGGGCCTGCGCGGACCACGTGGGCCGAGTTTGATGCTCGCTGTCGCCGCTTGGCCTCTGCGTTGATCAAGCGGGGCATCGGTGTCGGCGACACGGTGTCGGTGATGTCGCCCAATGCTCCGGCGATGCTGGAAGCGCACTACGGCATCCCGATGGCGGGCGCGGTGTTGAATGCGCTGAACTATCGCCTTGAGGCCGAGACCATCGCGTTCATTCTGCGTCATGCCGAAACCAAGGTGTTGATCACCGACCGGGAATTCTCGCCGGTCATCCGCGAAGCTTTGGCGATCTTGGACAACCCGGACCTTGTTGTGATTGATGTCGACGATGCGCTGGCTAAGGGCGGGCAGTTGATCGGGAATATGACCTATGAAGATTTGTTGGCCGAGGGCGATCCGGATTTCGTCTGGCAGCCGCCCGAAGACGAATGGCAGGCGATTTGCCTGAACTATACGTCGGGCACCACCGGCAACCCGAAGGGCGTCGTGTACCATCACCGAGGCGCGTATCTGAATGCGCTCGGCAATGCGCTGGTGTTTCGCTTGGGGCCGGAAAGCGTCTATCTGTGGACGCTACCGATGTTCCACTGCAACGGTTGGACGTACACCTGGGCGGTGACGGCGGTCGGCGGCACGCACGTGTGTCTGCGCGAGGTCGATCCGGCACAGATATTCCCGCTGATCGAAGAAAACACGGTGACGCACATGTGCGGTGCACCGATTGTCTTGAACATGCTCGTGCACGCACCCAAGGACGTGAAGCGGCGCTTTAAGCACACCATTGAGGTCGCCACCGGTGGCGCCGCGCCGCCGTCCACGGTGATCTCAAAAATGGAAGCAATGGGCTTCAACGTGACGCACTTGTATGGCCTGACGGAGACCTATGGGCCGTCGACGGTCTGCGTGTTCCAACCCGAATGGGATGCTTTGCCGCTAGATGAGCGGGCCACCAAGATGTCTCGCCAAGGGGTGCGTTATCCGACGCTCGCCCATCAGACCATCCGTGACAGCGACAGCCTTGATCTGGTGCCCGAAGACGGCGCGACCTTGGGCGAAATCATGTTTCAGTCGAACACGGTGATGAAAGGGTATTTGAAAAACCCGGATGCCACGAAGGCCGCGTTTAAAGGCGGTTGGTTTCATACCGGCGACCTCGCGGTGCAGCACGACGATGGCTACATCGAAATCAAGGATCGCTCCAAAGACATCATCATTTCCGGCGGCGAAAACATCTCGTCGTTGGAAGTCGAAGAGGTCCTTTATAAGCATCCGGACGTGATGGAATGCGCGGTCGTCGCCATGCCGTCGGAAAAATGGGGCGAGACGCCGTGCGCGTTCGTCACACCGACCGCCGAAGCCGACGGCATGCTGGATGCCAAAGAGCTGATCGATTTCTGCAAAGAACGGATGGCACGCTTTAAAGCACCGACCCAGGTGGTGTTCGGGCCGTTACCGAAGACATCGACCGGCAAGATTCAGAAATTTAATTTGCGGGTGTCAGCCACGGCGCTCGCCGAAAAATTAGGGAATGTTAAATGAGCGGATTTCAAATGCAGGGCAAGACCGTGCTCGTGACCGGCGCCTCAAGCGGCCTCGGCCAACACTTCGCCCGGGTCTTGGCCGGGGCAGGGGCGCAGGTCGCTGTGGCCGCACGCAGGCGTGAGAAGCTCGAAGACCTGGCCCAAGAAATCACCGACGCCGGCGGTAAAGCACTTGCGGTGAGCATGGACGTGACCGACCGCGCCAGCGTTTCAGCCGCCTTGGATGAGATCGCACAAAACCTCGCGATCCCGGATGTGTTGATCAACAACGCCGGCGTTGCCAGTGGCGCGGCGGCACTTGATGTCACCGATGCGGACTGGCGCAAGATCATGGACACCAACGTCGATGGTGCCTGGATCGTCGCCCAGGAAACCGCCCGCCGGATGCGCGACAACGGCGGCGGCAACATCGTCAACACGGCTTCGATCCTTGGTTTTCGGGTGTCCATGGGGGTTGCACCCTATGCGGTCTCGAAGGCCGCCGTCGTGCAGATGACAAAAGTCTTGGCCTTAGAACTGGCGCGCTTTGGCATCCGCGTGAATGCTCTGGCACCCGGTTATATTGAGACCGATCTGAACATTGATTACCTGAAATCCGACTCCGGCCAAGCGATGCTCAAGCGCGTGCCGATGCGCCGCGCCGGCGCCCTCAGTGATTTGGACGGCCCGCTGTTGCTTTTGGCGTCCGATGCGTCGTCATACATGAACGGCGCGGTGATCCCAGTCGACGGCGGGCACTTGGTGAATACGCTTTAACGCACACTCAATTATCGGCGGGGAGCCCTTCGAAGGTCTCGCGGATGTCTTTGCGGGTTGGCTTTTTACCCGGACGGCGGCGGACACTGGTGCCCACCTTGCTTTCGATGTACTCAATCATCTTGCCGGCGACATTGAGACCAGTTGCCCGTTCGATTCCTTCGAAGCCGGGCGACGAATTAATTTCCAACACTTTCGGGCCGCTGTCTGAACGCAGGATATCCACGCCGCAGATGCCGAGTCCGATCACCTTGGCGGCTTTGCGGGCAATCGCGGATTCTTCTTTGGACAGCTTGGTCTTCATGACCGTGCCGCCTTGGTGTACGTTGGCGCGGAACTCACCTTCGGCGGCTTGACGCATCATAGCTGCGACGACTTTGCCGCCGATCACCAAGCAGCGTAGGTCGGCGCCGGCAGCTTCTTTGATGAATTCCTGCACCAAAAAATTGGCACCCAAGCCGCGGAATGCGCCAATGACGCTTTCGGCGGCCTTGCGGGTTTCGCCGAGCACGACACCCTTGCCTTGTGTGCCTTCCATCAGTTTCACGATCAGCGGTGCGCCGCCGACAATCTCGATCAGTTCTTTGGTATCGTGGGGTGAGTGGGCGAACGCGGTCACCGGCATATCAATTTGATGTTGTGCCAAAATTTGATGCGCGAACAATTTGTCGCGGGACGCACCGATGGCCATTGCCTTGTTGACGCAAAATGCACCCATCAAGTCGAATTGCCGTACGACGGCCATACCGTAGGCCGTCACCGACGTGCCGACGCGTGGGATTACGGCGTCGAACTGCGGCAACACGCGGCCATCGTAGTGTACTTCGGGCGCCAGCGAGTTGATGTTCATGTAACACCGCGTCGTGTTGATGACCTCGCACACGTGGCCGCGCTCTTCGGCGGCTTGGACGATGCGCCGCGTGGTAAAGTTGTTTGGCTCACGCGTCAAAAGGCAAATCCGAAGTGTTCGCTTTGACGGCTTGGCTTTTTTGACCTTCGCATACAGATCGTATGACAGCTTTTCCTGTAGATGCGACTTGTTCGGGTTGACGATCATGTCTTTGCCGATGGCGCGTCGGCCCAGCAGCATTCGATACTGCATGTTGTCGCGGTTTGTCAGTGTGACCTCAATCGGCCAACGGCGATCACCGATGCGGATGTGGGTCTCGATGACGTAGCGCAACTCGCTCTCGCCGTTGGAACTCGTGACTTCGCGGCGGTCGGCGACTTTTGCCGAGCACAGCATCTCAATTTCCGGTCGATCGGGTATCGGATGAATTTTGAAGCGCACATGCGGATTCTTGTCGCCACCGAACGGCTCAATCGCATAGGCGTGCAGCGCCGATGTTCGGGCGCCTGTGTCGATCTTAGCGACGATGGCGGGGATTTCCAGGTCGGGCAACGCAACCCATTCTTCCCAGCCTAAAACGGTCAGGTCGCTGTTTTGATCGGACATGTGACTTTGCTCATGATGTTGTATGGTTGCCGGGTGCGGTCGCGCCGGACCATAACCGACGTGCCCGGATCACCGCAAACACGCAGTATCGTTTTTTCACGAAAGCCGCTCTATGAAAGACATCACCCAAAGCGTTCTGGAATTTTGGTTCGGCAAGGTGACCGACCCGGCGGACTCCGCGCCGCAACCATTTTGGTTTAAGTCGACGCCTGACCTAGATGCAAACATCCGCACCCGGTTTGGTAGTCTGCTCGGTCAAGCCCGCGCCGGTGCGTTCGAAGGCAGAGCTAAAACGGCGGATGACCACTTGGCGGTGATCCTTATCTTGGATCAATTTTCCCGCAATATTCATCGGGATACCGCAGCCGCCTTTGCCGGCGACGCTTTGGCCAGGGATTGGGCACGGCGGATGATCGCCGAGGGCTATGATATGCGCCAGCCCGCACCGCACCGCCGGGTGTTCTGTTATATGCCCTTGGAACACAGTGAAGATATCGAAGATCAACATGACGCGGTTCGTTTGATCTCAGCCATTGAGGATGACAGCTACACGCGGTTCGCTGAAGCGCACCGCGACGTGATCGCCGAATTCGGGCGCTTCCCACACCGCAACGCGTTGCTGGGCCGCCCGTCATCTCGGGCCGAGGTGGCGTATTTATCGAAAAAAGGCGCAGGGTTCTAGAAGTGCTAGGGGAAGGTACATCGTGAGATATGCAGAACGTGACGGCGTAAAGCTCTATTTCGACGATACCGGCGAAGGGCCGCCGATAATATTCTTGCACGAATACGGCGGTGATCATCGTAGTTGGGAGCCGCAGGTGCGCTACTTCAGCCGCTGGCACCGTTGTATCGTGACCGCGGCGCGGGGCTATCCGCCCTCGGACGTGCCGGATGATGCTGCACTTTATGGTCAAGGTCACGCCATCAACGATGCGGTGGCTGTGCTCGATCATCTAGGCTTGGACAAGGTTATCGTGATTGGTTTGTCCATGGGCGGCTACACGGCGCTCCGGCTTGCTCTACAGATGCCCAAGCGGATAACGGCCATTGTCGCCGCTTCGGCTGGGTCCGGATCGTACCCGGCGCACCGTGAGGCATTTCAGCGCGAGGCTGAAAAACTCGCCGCAGAGATTTTGCGCCAAGGCCGGATGCTGGCCGATGACTTCGCCATGGGCCCGACCCGCACCCAGCTCAAGCGCAAAGACCCCCGCGGTTGGGTTGAGTTCCGGGACCACTTGGCCGAACATCCGGCGGTGGGCGCCGCGCACACGCTGTCCAACGTGCAGGCGAAACGGCCGTCACTCTATGATTTTGAAGACCAACTCAGCGCATGCCGGGTGCCGACGCTGCTGATGGTCGGCGACGAGGACGAGGCCTGCCTGGATGCCAATGTGTGGCTGAAGCGCACGATGCCGATTGCCGGTCTCGACATTGCGCCGAAATCCGGGCACTTGCTGAATTTGGAAGACCCGGCCCGCTTCAATGGAACGATTTTGAGCTTTTTGCATACGGTCCGCGCAGACGCATGGGACGTGCGCGCCACGCCGTCTGGCAGTTTTGGCGGCGTCGGCCCGGCCAGCGACGTATAAATTAAACAATCCCCTCTCGGGGTGTTGAGAAAGCTTGCCGCGCGCGCAACAATGCGTCGACTCAAGGAGAATATTATGGATTTCACGCTACCGCCAGAGGTTGAGGAAACCCGCCTCGCCATTCGTGCTTTTGTTGCTGAAAAGCTGATCCCGCTGGAAAGTGACCGTGCGAACTATGACGATCATGAAAACATCGATATGGATGTTTTGAAAGAAATGCAGGCCGACGCCCGGGCTGCCGGCCTTTGGGCCCTGGCGATGCCGAAAGCACGCGGCGGACGCGGCTTTAATACGGTCGGGATGGCAGCATGCTACGAAGAAATGAACCACTCAATCTTCGGGCCGGCTTGCTTTAACGCGGCCGCACCCGATGACGGCAATATGTTTGTCCTCAACAAAGTGGCGACCGACGCACAAAAAGAACAATGGCTGCAGCCGATCATCGACGGCAAAGTGCGCTCGTCCATCGTGATGACCGAGCCTGCACCGGGCGCCGGGTCCGACCCCGGTGGCATGATGCTGACCCGCGCCGAGAAAAAGGGCGACACCTGGGTCGTGCATGGCCACAAGTGGTACATCACCGGTGCTGCCGTGGCCGACCATTTCATTTTGCTGGCCCGCACTTCCGATGACGCAAGGCGTAACCTAACCGCGTTCTTGTTTCACAAAGATCAACCCGGTTGGGAAATCATCCGGCGCATTCCGATCATGGGCCCCGAAGAGCATGGCGGCCATTGCGAGCTCAAATTCGACGGGTTGGAAATCCCTGACGAGAACCGCCTGATGGGCGTCGGCGAAGGCATGAAATGTGTACAAATTCGTCTGGCCACGGCGCGGCTGACGCATTGCATGCGCTGGACCGGCCTTGCCAAGCGCGCGCTCGAAATCGCTGGCGAGTATATCGAACATCGTGAAGCCTTCGGTACCAAGTTGTCTGAGCGTGAAAGCGTGCAGTTGCTGTTGGGCGATGCGGCGATGGACATCGAAATCGGCCGCTTGCTGACGATGAAGGCGGCTTGGGCTTTGGATCAAGGCTCCCGTGCCCGCAAAGAGGTCTCGATGGCTAAGGTGGCCGTCGCCGACGTGCTGCACAAAGCCGTCGATACCGCGATCCAGCTGAACGGGGCGCGCGGTTATTCGAAAGATACCGTGCTCGAGTGGATCTATCGCTATGCCCGCCAAGCCAAGCTCGTCGACGGCGCATCGGAAGTGCACAAAATGGTGCTGGCCGGTGCGCTCCGGGCAGAAGGCATGGACTTCTGGTCATGGGGTAACGGTGAGCGTGGGGGCGAGGGCGGCGCATGAGCCGCAACGACGACGCCGTCAACAACATGGACCGTGATGCGATCAAGCAACTAGAAGTCTGGCTGGCCCGACAATCGGGCGGCCGCGCACAGGTGCGCGACCTCAAGCAACTGTCGGGCGGTGCAATCCAGGAAAACTGGAAGCTTACCCTTGATCTTGAAGGCGGTGATTGGCCGGGATCACACGACTTGGTTTTGCGCAAAGACGCGCCGTCAAACGTCGCCGTCAGCCACGGGCGCGCGGAAGAATTCGCGATTCTCAAGGCCGCGCACGCGGCAGGCGTCAAGGTGCCTATGCCCTGTGTGCTGTGCGAAGACATCAGCGTTTTGGGGACGCCGTTCTTTTTAATGCACCGCGCCGACGGCACGGCGGCGGGACATCGGTTGGCGAAGGCCGGTGATAATCCGAGTTTGGCCGAGGACTTGGGCCGAAATCTTGCCCGCATTCACTCAATCAAAGATGACGGCACGCTCAGCTTTATCGAAAAATCCGACGAAGCCCCCGCCGCTGCATCGATTGCAGATTATCGCGCCCATCTGGATGCGTTGCCCGATGATCATCCGGCTTTGGAATGGGGTCTCGCGTGGTTGCAGGCGCACGCGCCGGACCCTGTGGCACCGGTGTTCTGTCACCGGGATTACCGCACCGGTAACTATATGGTCGAAGACGGCGCGCTGACGGCAATTTTGGATTGGGAATTCGCCGGCTGGTCGGATCCCATGGAAGACGTAGGCTGGTTGACGGCAAAATGCTGGCGCTTCGGCGCTGTGGAACGTGAAGTCGGCGGCATCGGTCCGTTGGATGCGTTTTTCACCGGCTACGAGGCCGAATGCGGCCAAGCATTGCCCCGCGACCAGGTCGGCTATTGGCAGGTGATGGCGCACATGCGCTGGGCGGTGATCGCCTTACAGCAGGGCGACCGGTTCGTCAGCGGCGGCGAGCGAAACTTGGAACTGGCGCTGACCGCGCACATTGTGCCGGAGCTTGAGTTGGAAATTCTTCGCCAGACCGCACCGACAACTCCAGCACCCGCACCGTCTGATGCGGTCCAGGCCGTGCGTCCGGCGCCGTCGCTGGACGCACTTTTGGGTATTGCGCGCGATATTGTGCGAGGCGACCTCGCCAACGTGTTGGATGGGGAGGCGAAATACAAAGCGCTGATGGCGGCAAACGCCATGGCCATCGTGTCTCGGCAAATCGCTTCGCTTGGTGGGCAGGTCGACGACGGTGGCGCACGTGCGGCTTGGACGCAGCAACTTCGTGCCGGCGAAGGTACCCCCGAAGATCACGCGCGTCTGTTGGCTGAGGTCGAAGCGACGCTGTTGGAAAGCAACCCGCGCGCCCTTGGATGATTTAAAATCAGGCGGGGAGGTCCCGGACGGCGTGTTGCGCCGATCCGGGACCTCCCCCTTGATTATTCAGCCGGTACTTTGTGGAATGTGCTGTCCAGACCTAAGAATGACGTGCCGTTCTCGCTGTAAAAAGTATCGGCTCCCGCAGACTCAAGGACTTCCAGCATCTTCGGCGTACGCTCAAGTTTGGCGCGGCATTTTTCGGCGAAGCGGGCAGGGCCGATAGAGTCGATCATTTCGAACGGGCCCTTTGACCAGCCGAATCCCCAACGCATGGCGCGGTCGATATTGACGATGTCGTCAGAAATTTCGGGCACCAGATCGGCGGCGTAAGCGAGAGTGCCCCCCATGATGTCCCAGGCAAATGTGCCGTCAGCTGTGTCGTCGAACATCACGTCTGGGCCAACATCTAAGCTAACGTCTTCAGCGTCGCGCCAGGTGCCGGTGGCCAGATCAAACGTCTCTTTTTTCTTCGATCCGTCGTCCAATTTGCTGACCCTATAAAAGCCGCCACCGGATTTTCGCCCCAGTTGGCCACGTTCAAACATCGCTTGTTCGGCAGCCGGGAATTTGGTGAATCCCTGGCCGGCGTCGCCTTTCGGCAGGTTCAGCGCAAGGTTCTTGCCGACGAAGTTCATCACGTCTAGGCCGATCAAGTCGATCAGGCCATACAACCCGGTCGGTGGCAGGCCCATGGGTTTTGACATCAGCGCATCGATGCGCTCTTGGCTGAGCCCTGCGGCACGGGCGTGGGTTGCCGCGTGCAGGCCCATCAGCATCCAAAAGCAGCCGATCCGGTTGCCGATGAAGTTCACGGTGTCCTTGGCATTGACCACGCCCTTGCCCATGACGCCGCCGAGATAATCGCGGAAGGCGTCGACCACTTCGGCGTCGGTCTGCGCGCTCGGCACCAGTTCGCAGAGCTTCATGATTTTGACCGGGTTAAAGAAGTGCGTGACGCAGACGTCTTTCAACAAACGCTCCGGCATGCCGGCGGTAATGTCGCGAAGCGGAATGCCAGACGTGTTGGTCGACACCACCGAGCCGTCTTTGCGCAACGGCTCAAGCCGGTCGAACAGGGCCCGCTTTGTCGACAGATCTTCGATCACCGCTTCGCAAATCCAATCGTAGTCGGCGATCTTTTCCAGATCGTCTTCCAGCGTGCCCAACGTGATATTGGCTTCTTTGCCCGGCGTGTCGATGGCCGGTGGGCGACCGCTGACGATGCGCTCCAGCGCTTTTTCGGCGGCTTCCATGGAGACATCCAACATTAGGACCTTGCAGTCATGCTCTGCGGCCAAACCGGCGATGCCGATGCCCATGGTGCCGGCGCCCAAGACGGCGACTGAATTGATTTTGCGGCTCATACATTATCTCCTGGTACAAAAGCGGATCATGCGGTTTGGATTGACGCCCGTTAGATGTTCTGCCTAATCAGAGGGTCGCCGATTGTAAAGCCCGATGGTCAATACGCGGCCAAGGAAACAAAAGGGAGAGATTCATGGTCGCACCAAAATTTTATAACTTTGATACCCTCAGCCTGCACGCCGGGCACACGCCTGACGCGGAAACCGGATCGCGCGCGGTGCCGATCTATCAGACAACGTCGTATATGTTCGAAAGCACCGATCATGCGGCGTCGCTGTATAACCTTGAGCAGCCTGGGCATATTTATTCGCGCCTGTCGAACCCGACGGTTGCGGTGCTCGAAGAGCGGATGGCCGCGCTTGAGGGCGGCGTCGGCGCGGTGGCGACGGCAAGCGGCATGGCGGCGATCTTCTTGGCGATTGCGACGTTGATGGACAAGGGCGGCCATATTGTGTCGAGCGGCTCCGTCTACGGCGGCACGCACAACTTGTTCAGCTATACCTTGCCGCGTTTCGGCATCGAGACCACGTTCGTCAATCCCCGCGACCCCGACGCCTTTAAGGCGGCGATCCGACCGGAAACCCGGCTGGTGTTCGGTGAGACATTGGGGAATCCAGGGATCGAGGTCATGAATCTGCCGGTGATCGCTGACATCGCGCATGATGCCGGTGTGCCGCTGATGATCGACAGTACGTTCACGACACCGTATCTGATGAATCCGTTCAAGTTCGGTGCCGATATCGTGATGCATTCGTTGACCAAGTTTTGCGGCGGACACGGGATTGCGATCGGTGGCTGCATTGTCGATTCCGGTGCGTTTGACTGGGAAGCCAGCGGCAAGTTCCCGACCCTGACCGAGCCTTATGAAGGCTATGCGGGCATCGACTTTGCCGAGGAGTTCGGACCGCAGGCTTTATGCATGCGGATGCGCGCCGAGGGTATGAAAGATTTCGGTGCGTGCCTGAGCCCGATGAACGCGTTCCATATCCTGCAAGGGCTCGAAACACTGCCGCTGCGCATGACGCGCCATGTGGAGAACGCGATCAAGGTCGCTGCCTTCTTGGACGCTGCCGACGAAGTCGAAAGCGTCAATCACCCCTCCATCCCGTCTCACCCGGATCATGAACTGGCGCAACAGCTGATCCCGAAGGGTGCCGGCGCAATCTTGAGTTTCCGCATCAAAGGCGGCCGCGAGGCCGGGCGGCGATTTATCGAGCGGGTCGAATTGGCCTCGCACTTGGCTAACGTCGGCGATGCGAAAACCTTGGTCATTCACCCGGGCTCTACCACACACCAGCAGATGAGCGCGGAAGCTTTGGAAGCCGCCGGCATCGGTGAAAATCTGATCCGCGTTTCGGTCGGCATCGAAGACGCCGGCGACATCATCGCCGATTTCAAGACGGCGCTTCGCGCCTCGCAGCGGGGTTAAGTCATGCAGTTGGAAATGAACGGAAAGCACGTCCACTGGGCGACGGGTGGCATGGTGTCCGAGGACGCCGACGCGCCGGTGTTGGTGTTGCTACACGGCGCCGGGATGGACGGGACGATCTGGCAATTGCAAAGCCGCTATCTCGCGCACCGTGGGGTCAAGGTGATGGCACTGGACCTGCCGGGTCATGGCGCTTCCGACGGACCTGTTTTGGAAAATATTTCAGATATGGCCGATTGGGTGATTGCGGTGTTGGCGGCAGCCGGTGTTAAACGTGCGGTGATCGCTGGACATTCGATGGGGGCGCTGATCGCTCTCCAGACGGCAGCCCGTGCGCTCGAGTACTTTAGTGCGGTCGGCCTGTTGGGCTGTGCTGCTGAGATGCCGGTGCATCCTGACCTGATTAAAGCGGCGGAAGCCGGCGGCGCATTGGCGCCCGAGCTTGTCGTCGATTGGGGCTTCGGTACACCGTCGCACAAAGGTGGCCACCCGCAGCCGGGTCTCTGGGCGATGGGGGCGGGCGTGCGCCTGTTGATGAATGCGGACCCCGGTGTGCTGGCTCGCGATCTGGTCGCTTGCGATGTTTATAAGGATGCGCTGGCCGCGCTTGGTCAGATCACTGTGCCTGTGCATTTGATTTCAGGTGATCAAGATAAGATGACGCCGGTCAAAGCGGCGGTGCCGTTGCTGCAGTCAGGCGCCGCTTTGACGCAGACGGTGCTGTCAAAAACGGGCCACATGATGATGGTCGAACGCCCGCGCGAGGTCGCAAAAATGCTGTTGGATTTGGCGCGAACGGGGTAAATTTCCTACTGATTTTCGTTGTTAACGCCCCCCGTCATTCCCGCGAAGGCGGGAATGACGAGTAGGAGCTAGACCACCTCGACGCCGAATTCCTCGCCCGCTTCCATCAGCCATTCATAGAACGACAGGGCGAAGCCGCGGGCGACATAGACGTCGAAGCTGGCGGCATCGATGCAGTCGATGGTCACGGTGAAATGGTCGAGGATGGTGGTCGCGCAGACGCCAGACGTCCATTTCGCGGTATGCAGATCTATCGGGCAGCCTGCGGCTAAAACGTCGCGGACTTTCGGACCGGTCAGCCGCAGCACGGTGCGGCTGGACGACACGTCGTTGATGGCGGCAGCGGGGATGCGTTCGGTAATTTTTTGTGCAAGCGCGCCGTATGCGCCGTCGTTTGCGATCACCAACCAGCGGCCCGGGCCCATCCAGAGCGCGCGTGTGTCAGTGCCGGCGGCGCTGTGTCCGGGGGTGGGCAGCGTGAAGCCCTGCGGATTCTTTACGTCATCATTTCCGCCGTCGATATGTACGAGTGTCAGGTCCGTGCGCTCGTGCACCGTCATGCCGGGAACGTTAGTATCGGCGCCGAAGCGGCCTTTAACATAGACGCTGGCCAGCGCTGATCGGCGTTTCAATGTTTCAACCACGGAGCCGCTCCCCTTCAGGATCGATAAACACAGGGGCGCAGACTTCGACCTCGACAAAAGTATCGGTCAATGGCGACGCCGCGATCAGCCGTTCGCCCATGCGCGCGCGGCCATTGGTTAAAATACCCAGCCCAATCGGCGATCCGACGTTGGGGCTTTCGCATTGTGATGTGACTTCGCCCTGCATGATCACGGGTCTAGGCGCGTTCGGGTCGGCCACCAACTGCGCCCCCCGCGGCAGTTTCGATACACCATCGACGGGCTTCAAGCCGACCAGTTGTTGTCGCTGATCGCCGATCAGTGCGCTACGATCTTTCAAAGTGTCGCCGATAAAACGCTTCTTGCTGGAAAGCATTTTTTCGAACCCGAGGTCCGAGGCCGTGGTGCGCCCGTTTAATTCACCGCCCACCACGTGGCCTTTTTCGATGCGCATGATGCCCATCGCTTCGGTGCCGTAAGGTGCGATGTCCAGGTCTTTGCCGGCCTGCATCAAGGCGTCCCAGACCTCGTATCCATAATCGGCGGGGACGTTGACTTCATAGGCCAACTCGCCGGAAAAGCTGATGCGGAATAAGCGCGCGGGGGCCCCGCAGATATGACCTTCGCGGAACGCCATGAACGGGCAAGCCTCGTTCGAAAGATCAATATCGTCGGTGACCCGTGCCAGCAAGGCGCGGCTATCCGGGCCTGCAACGGCAATCGCCGCCCAGTCTTCGGTGACGGAAACGATCTTCACGTCCAACTCTGGCCACACCACTTGCGCGTGGCGTTCCATGTGTACCAGCACCGGGCCTGCGTGTGCGGTGGTGGTCGTTACCATGTAGCGATTCTCGGATAGGCGCGTCACGGTGCCGTCGTCATACGCGATGCCGTCTTCGCGCAGCATTACGCCGTAGCGGCATTTGCCGACCTCAAGTTTGCCGAAGCCGTTAATGTAAAGTCGGTTCAGGAACTCGCCTGCGTCTTTGCCCTGCACGTCGATTTTACCGAGTGTTGAGACATCACAGATGCCGACGTGGTGACGCACGTGGCGGGCCTCGCGCATGTAGGCGTCGCGCAAGCTCTCGCCCGCGCGGGGATAGGCTTGCGCCCGCATCCATGCCCCCGCCGGCACGAACGGTGCGCCGGCGGCTTCGTGCCAGTCGTGCATGGCGGTGCGACGCAGCGGCGCCATGTGCATATCAATCGAGGGCCCGGCGACAGTGCCGAGCGTGATCGGCGAAAACGGCTGGCGAAACGTGGTGGTCCCGACGGCGGGGATATCTTCGCCCCGGTGCCCGGCCATCAGGGCGAGTCCGTTGACGTTTGACGACCGCCCTTGATCGGTGCCCATGCCGAGCGTGGTGTAGCGCTTCAGATGTTCGACCGAGCGGAAGCCTTCACGGTGCGCCAGTGCGATATCGTCGGCGGTGACGTCGTTTTGCAGATCGACGAAGCGTTTGTCGTGATGGCCATCGGGCAGGGGTAGTGCCCACAATGCGAACGGCTGAACATCCGGCTCGTCCGACGCGATGGTGAAAGCTTTCTTGCTGATCTCAAACCCGGCGGCGCGGGCAGCGTCTGCGCCAGTCGAAATACCATCGGCCAAGCAGTCTTTGAGGCGAAAGTCGCCGTTGCAGGCACCGGCGGAGCGCTCGCGCTGGAAGCTTTTGTTCGGCACGAAGCAGCTTTTTACCGCATCAAACCGCAACTTGCCGCGAGATTGCGAAAATAAGTGCACGCTTGGTGTCCAGCCGCCCGAGACTGCGACGAGGTCGCAATCAATGACCCGGCTGGCTGGAATATGTTCAAGCGAGGAATCGCTCGGCGTGGGGCCGATGTGCACTCGTTTGACGCCGTGCTTGCTGCCGTCAGCGGCCAGCACCACATGGCCTTTGATCACGCCGATACCGGCATCTTTGGCGATGGCGAGTTCGTCTGCAGGAATGTCGGTGCGCGCATCGACCAGGGCCGCGATCTCAATCCCGGCGTTTGCCATGTCCCGGGCAGCGCCATAGGCGGAGCCGTTGTTGGTGAACACCACGGCTCGATGGCCGGCTTTAACGCCGAAGCGATTGGCCAGCGCTTGCGCCGCCGACGCCAGCATCACGTTCGGCTTATCGTTGCCGGCGAACACCAGCGGGCGCTCCATAGACCCGGTGGCGAGGACAATTTCGGTCGCACGGATGCGCCAAAGCCGCTGTCGCGGCGTGTGGGCATCTGGCTCGGCGAGGTGATCGGCGAGCCGCTCGACTGCGATCATGGTGTTGTGATCGTAATAGCCCGCCGCCTGCGTGCGGGTCAGCACGGTGACATTGTCCCGCGCGCGGAGAATTTGTTCCTGCGCCAAGGCCCATACGGCGCCTGGTTCGCTGCCGACGGTATGCCGCGTCGATAGCAAGGCGCCACCCAGCGTCGGGGCATCGTCGATCAAGATCACGCGCGCGCCGCTTTCGGCTGCCGTAAGGGCTGCGGAAATGCCCGCAGGCCCAGCACCGCACACGAGCACGTCGCAATGCGCATAGCGTTGGGCGTAGCGGTCGGGGTCACGCTCGGTCGGGCTTTTGCCCATGCCGGCGATGTTGCGGATCACATGTTCGTAGGTCATCCAGAGTGAGGCCGGCCACATGAACGTCTTATAATAAAAGCCCGCCGGGAACAGTTTGCTGACCATGCCGGTCAGCGCGCCTGCGTCAAAACGCAACGACGGCCAGCGGTTTTGGCTGTCGGCGATCAAGCCGTCGTAAAGTTCGATCCGGGTCGCTTGTATGTTGGGCTCGGTGCGGTCGCCAGTGCGCAGTTGCACCATTGCATTGGGCTCTTCAAAGCCGGAGCCGAATAGGCCGCGCGGACGGTGGTACTTAAAGCTGCGCCCCATCAGCCGGACCCCGTTGGCCATTAACGCCGATGCCAGGGTGTCGCCGGCATAGCCGGTGTAGCGTTTGCCGTCGAAAGTGAAGCTGAGCGGCTGCGCGCGGTCGATGTGGCCGCCGGATGCGGTGCGGAAATTATGCGTGGTCATTTACCGGCTCCGGTATCGAGAACCTTAGGCAGCGGTTCGCCGGGGGCGGCGGTGCCGGCAATCTCGTGGGTCGTGACGTGGCGGCGGACGGCCAGAAAGCGACGGCAGCCGGCGGTGTGTTGCCACAACTCGTCATGCCAGCCGCTTGGGTTATCGCGCAGATAGACATAGTCAAAGAATGCCTTTTCGTCGCCGTCGTCGGGACGTTTGACGTTGGCATCGCCTTCGTAGGTGAATTCCATTTGCGCGCGTTTACCGCACCAAGGACAGGTGATCTCAAGCATAAGGTTGCCTCAATGCAGCTTGGGGACGGGGCCGACGCCGACTTCGTCCAGAACGGCGCCGGTCTCGAAACGATTTAAAGACAACGCTTCGTTGGTCGGGTGCGGACGGTCCTGGGCGATGGTGTGCGCGAACACATAGCCGGACCCCGGCGTTGCCTTGAAGCCGCCGTAACACCAGCCGCCGTTGATATAGAAATTCGGGATCGGCGTTTTCGAAATGATCGGGCTGCCGTCCATGGTCATATCCATGATGCCGCCCCATGACCGCATCAGCCGCAATCTGGAAAACGCTGGGAATAGGGTCAGGATGTTCTGCACCACTTGTTCGAGCCTGGGGAAGTTGCCGCGTTGCGCATAGGAATTATAGAAATCGAGGTCGCCGCCGAACACCAATTCGCCCTTGTCGGACTGACTGATGTACATGTGTCCGGACCCCGACGTCACCACAGTGTCCAGGCATGGCTTGATCGGTTCGGACACCATCGCTTGCAGCACGTGACTTTCAATCGGCAGCCGTAGGCCCGCCATCTCGGCAACCTTGGAGGTGTGACCCGCCACCGCGATGCCGACCTTGCCGGCATCGATCCGCCCGCGTGTGGTCTCGATGCCGCTGATACGTTCGCCGTCAAAGATAAAGCCGGTGACTTCGCAATTTTGAATAATATCGACGCCAAGGGCATCTGCGCCTCGGGCATAGCCCCAGGCGACCGCGTCATGGCGCGCCGTGCCGCCACGCTGCTGGATTAGTCCGCCCAGCACCGGGAAACGACCGCCGCCGGTCAAGTCCAATAGCGGCACACGCTGCTTGATCTCTGCCGGCGTCAGCCATTTTGAATCGATGCCGTTAAAGCGCATTGCGTTGCCGCGCCGCTGTGCTGCATCGATGGCGCCGTCGTTGTGCACCAAATTGATGACGCCGCGTTGCGAGAACATGACGTTGTAGTTGAGGTCTTGGCTCATGCCTTCCCACAGCTTCAACGACAACTCATAAAAATGCGCGTTGCCTTCAAGCCGATAGTTGGAGCGCACAATCGTCGTGTTGCGACCGGTGTTACCGCCGCCGAGCCAGCCTTTTTCGATCACCGCAACGTTGGTGATGCCATGTTCCTTGGCCAGGTAATACGCCGTCGCCAAGCCGTGTCCGCCACCGCCGACAATGATCACATCGTAGTGCGGTTTCGGGTCTGGCGAGCGCCAAACCTCGGTCCAGTTCTTGTGGCCCGTCAGCGCATTGCGGGCGAGGGAAAATATTGAATAACGGGTCACGGCGGCCTCCAACAGATGGGTGACTTTAAACAGGCTTTGCCGGAGGCGGGAATGCATTAATGAAAATAACTTTAGACATTAACAATATTACTTATGATGATTGTGCATGTGGGCAGTTTTGGGTGCACGGCCATGGTGAAATCAGGGATCGACGACGATATCGATATGCGTGCGCTGAAGGCGTTTCTAGCTGTGTTGGATCACGGTGGTATGACGGCGGCGGCGGGCGCACTTGGTCTGACTCAGTCGGCGGTCAGTCAGGCGGTGGCACGGCTAGAAAAATCATTGGACGTAGACCTGATCGATCGCGACCGCCGTCCGCCGGTGGCGACGGCGGCGGGCGAAGAACTGGCGGAACGCGCACGCCGTGTGCTCGCTGATTTTTCAGAATTGGCCGACGGCCTCAGGCACGCCGGCAATCAGGCGCGCCCCCGGGTGCGTTTAGGTTTGATCGATTCCGTTGCCGGGACCATCGGTGCACCGCTGATCCGGGCGATCCGGGACGATGTGCGCGAAGTGTCAGTGTGGTCGGGAATTTCGCCGACGCTTGGGCGTGACCTTGCCGCGGGCAGGCTGGATTTGATCGTCAGTTCAAACCCGTCGATGGCGGCGGGGCACAAACCGAAGCGGCTGCTGCGGGAACCGTTTATCGCCGTGTTGCCGAAGGCGCTTCGCCACCGCCCTGAAATTGTCGACCCGATCCGCATGGCCGAGCGATTACCGCTGGTACGCTACAGCGTGCGTTCGGTGATCGGTGAGGACATCGAACGCGAACTCGCAACCCGAGGCCGGGTGCCGCCTCGGGTGTTTGAATTCGACGGCACCGATGGGGTGTTCGCGATGGTTGCCGAAGGCCTGGGTTGGGCCGTGACGACACCTTTGTGCCTGGTGCATGGGCAGATGTACGCGGACGATCTGGTGGCGGTGCCGCTATCAGGTCCTGTGGTGTCGCGGGAGATTTATTTGCTCGCAGCGAACGTGGTCGGTGCAGGCTTGGCGGCGAACGTGCGCCGTGCGGCGATAGCGCTTTTGACGGCGCGGGTCGCTGGCGACGTCACCCGCTTGGCCCCTGACGCCGTCCGCCATATCAGGGTCGGCTGAAAGAAGAAGGGGACCGCCCCCAGAGCGTATGTGGGCGATCCCCTCAAGGTGATCGGTGGAGAGATGGAGAAACGAAGTGCGGGGCACATCCGTTATCCATGCTGAGTATCCGCATCTGATGTGGCGACTTCGCGGTGCAAATGCGGCAAAACCTGGGTCATTTAAGGGCGCCGGTCCGGAAAGGCTGGAGCGGACACATGGGATCGGGCAGTCTTGGTGTATGCGTATTTTTACCGTCCTGCTTATCGTTTTGTCGATCATCCAGACCGCGCCCGTGCGGGCCGACGACCCTGTCAGCAATGCGGAACTTTTAAAAAGTTTCGATCTGATCGCTTTTGGTAACGAATATACCGGCAAACGCTATGACATCGTCCGGAAATGGGCGAAGCCGGTGTTGATGGGCCTCCAGGGTAAAGATTATCCGCCATATCTTGAAACGTTTATCGAAGATGTGGCGCGTGATTTGCGCGAGACGACGGGGCATCAGATCGAGTTGTATTATTCGTTTACGAAACAAAAACAAAAGCGCCTCGAGCCGAACTTTGACCGCAACAAGGTCAACGTGATTTTGTATTACCTGCCGGACGACGAGATCCCGGCGGCGGTGGCGAAATACTGGAAAGGCGATCAGGAACGCGTGCGCTGGATGGTTGCTAACTCGACGTGCTTTGCGAATTACTTCACCAAAAAGGGCGAAATCGTGGCCGCCGTTGTGGTGTTTCCGTCACGCCATCCCGAAAGCTATCACCGTGCCTGCGCGGTTGAAGAGATCACGCAGATCTTGGGCCTGCCAAACGATTCCGACTATGTGAAAAACTCAATCTTTAACGACACCAGCCGCTATTTTGAGCTAACCGAGCATGACCGCTGGTTGCTGCGCGCGTTGTATCAGCCTGAGATCACACCGGGCATGGCGCGGAACGATGCGCTTAGGGCAGCGCTTTCGTTTTGGCAGCGCGCCCGCCCACAATAGCCATGGTCACGCCGATGACCACGGCGGCGAAGCTTGCGGCGTGATATGTGTGCAGTTGCTCGTTCAAGAAAACCACACCCAATAAAATCCCCAACGGCGGCACTAAATGCGAGGCCAAACCGGCTTTGGTCGGGCCGACAACCGAGATTGCATGGTTGTAAAAATAGTACGCCAGCAATGTTGGGAAGATCAGAATGTAGCCGATTGCCCACCATGCTTCTGTGGTCATCGGGATAACCTCACCGTTGGCCGCTTCCATGATCCACAGCGGCAGCGTGACGACGCCGGCGATGGCCATGCCGGCCGCCAGCAACGTGTTGGCGTGCATTTCTGTGGGCTTCATGCGGATCGCCACGGTGTACATCGACCACGCGGTAAAACCGGCCAAGATTAAAAAGTCGCCGGGTACGAAATCGACGGCGGCCAGGTTTTCCGGATGACCTTTGGCGATGATCAACGAGACCCCGAACATGGAAATTCCAATGCCGATGATCTGCCAAATACGTACGCGGTCGCGCAAAAACAGCCATGCCAGCACCGGCACCATGGCCGGCACTAAGGCTTGAATGATGCTGGTGTTGGTCACCGTCGTCGTTTTAAGGCCAGCGTACAGGAACATCGGAAACAGTGTCGGGCCGATCAGGCTGGTCATCAGCACATAGCGCCAGTGCTTTATCACCAGCCAGCGTTCGGCCCACACGCGGCGATGTACAAATAACATGAACAGCACAAACGCTGCCAGCCAACGCAGGCTGACCAGTGAAAACGTCGGAATTTCATTGGCAATGATGCGACCGACCACGCTGTGGCCGGCCCAAAACAGTGGTGTCACGATGAGCATTGCGATGGCCAGGCCGACGCGGCCGGACCCGGTTTCGCTCACGTTACGGTTACGCGGATGCTCGATAAGCCTTCGACATGACCATCCAAAACGTCGCCTTTAACGATCGGGCCTACGCCCGCAGGTGTGCCGGTGAAAATCAGGTCGCCCGGCTGCAGGGTAAATAGTTCGGAAAGGTACGAAATTATTTCCGGGATTTTCCAGATCAGTTCGTTGAGGTTGCCGTCCTGGCGACGTTCCCCGTTTACATCCAAGCGGATATGACCTTCGGCCATGTGACCGGATTCACCGATCGGATGGATCATGCCGATAGGGCCTGAGTGATCGAAAGACTTGCCGATTTCCCATGGCCGACCGGCCTTTTTGGCGACGCCTTGAAGGTCCCGGCGGGTGAAGTCGATGCCGACCGCATAGCCCCACACGTGATCGAAAGCGTTTTCGACCGAGATGTCATTTCCGCCCTTGCCAAGCGCCACCACCAATTCGATCTCGTGGTGCACGTCCGACGTTTTTTGCGGATAAGGAAATTCCGCTCCATCGGGTGCCGGTGCGAACAAAAGGGCACTGGTGTGTTTTTCAAAAAAGAACGGCGCCTCGCGGTCCGGGTCATGACCCATTTCGATGGCGTGTTCGGCGTAGTTCCGGCCAACGCAAAAAACGCGGTGGACCGGAAAGCTGTCGTCCGAACCGGCCACCGGAATGGCGATAGGCTCGGGAGCTTTAATGACATTTACCATAGGGTTGTTATCTTATTTGGAGACGGCTTCGTCAACGCTTCTCGATAATTGGCGCCATCACTTTAAAGGGATTGGTTGCTGGACGCTCCGCCTTTGATCCTTCATTCTGCCGACAAATCATAATTTTGAAGCTCAAGAGGAACGAATCATGTCTTTTCGTACGCCCTATCTGATGTTTCTTGGCGATGCGCCGGATGAACTTGCTGCCAAAACCGCGATTGGTGTCTGCGACTGGCGCCCGGAATGGTGCGTCGGACAAATGCGCTTGGACGGCTGTAAAGCTGACCTGAAGCTTCCCGACATGTCTGCCGCCGAGGCTGCCGAGGCCGGTTGCGGTACATTGATCGTCGGCATCGCCAACCGGGGCGGGATCATTCCCGACAACTGGGTCGATCCGATCATCGCGTGTATCGAGAACGGCATGGATGTCGCCAGCGGTCTGCATCGTAAACTGTCGTCCAACCCGAAGATCCGCGAAGCCGCGGAAAAACATGGCCGCACGCTGACCGATGTCCGCCATCCGACGCGCGACTTCGATGTCGCCAGCGGCAAAAAGCGCTCCGGTAAGCGGCTGCTCACCATCGGCACCGATGTGTCGGTCGGCAAGATGTACACGTCCTTGGCGATTTGGCGCGAGCTGGAAAAGCGCGGCATAAAGACGACCTTTGCCGCCACCGGTCAGACCGGCATTTTTATCGCCGGTGATGGTGTTTCCGTCGATGCGGTGATTGCCGACTTTATCGCCGGCTCTGCGGAATGGTTGTCACCCGATGCAGATGCTGATCACTGGCATGTGGTCGAAGGCCAGGGGTCGCTGTATCATACGTCTTATGCCGGTGTGACGCTGGGCCTGATTCATGGTTCGCAGCCGGACGCGTTGGTGATCTGCCATGATGCGGCCCGCAAAACCGCGCGTGGCCTTGGCGACAAGTCGCTACCGAGCTTCGAAGACGTGATCGAGGCCGGCTTGTGGGCGGCCCGTAACGTCAATCCCGACGTGCAGGTGGTCGGTGTGTCGATCAACACCAAGAGCCTGGATCAAGCTGCGGCAGAAAAGCTGTTGAAAGAGACCGAAGACCGGCTCGGTCTACCGACCGTTGATGCGATCCGTACCGGTGTCGCGCCTATCGTCGACAAGCTGGTTTAAGGATGTCCCGTCGCGTCGAAATAAGGGCTGAAAGCTTCCCACTCGCGCGCCCGTTCGCGATCTCACGCGGCGTAAAGACGGCCGCCGACGTCGTGGTCGTTGAAATCACCGAAGGCGACGTAAAGGGCTGGGCTGAGTGCGTGCCTTATCCGCGCTATGACGAAACCGTTGAAGGTGTGATCGCCGATATTGAAAAGGTGCGTGCCGCGCTCGAAGACGGTGCCGATACCACGGCAATCAACGAAATCATGAGGGCAGGTGCAGCCCGGAATGCGGTCGATTGTGCGCTCTGGGATTTTTATGCCAAGCGTGATGGTATTTCCGTTGCAGAGACCGCCGGGCTGGCGCCGCTCAAATCCGAGATCACGGCTGAGACCATCGGTATGGGCACGCCCGATGAAATGGGTGCGCGCGCCGCTGAACTCAGCGCGGCGCCGTTGTTGAAGATTAAGATCAACGCCGAGGACATCGAAAAGCGCTTGGATGCGGTGCGTGCCGGTGCGCCGAACGCGCGGATCATCGTTGATCCGAACGAAGGTTGGGACGTCGCGCTACTAAGCGAGAAAGTCCGCTACCTGGCGGAGATCGGCGTCGAGATGTTGGAGCAGCCCGTGCCCGTTGGCCAAGACGGCGGCTTAGCTGCGTTGGATAGCCCGGTGCCGATCTGCGCCGATGAAAGCGTGCACACGGCTGACGGCTTGGAAGATTTGGTCAAGCGCTATGACATGGTCAACATCAAGCTCGACAAGACCGGTGGCTTGACCGAGGCGCTCAAACTTCGCGCCCGCGCCGAAGCGCTGGGCTTTGAGATCATGGTCGGCTGCATGGTCGGTTCGTCCTTGGCGATGGCACCCGCCGTGTTGGTGGCGCAGGGCGCCAAAATCGTCGATCTGGATGGGCCGTTGCTGTTGAAAGAAGACCGCACGCCGGGCCTGAATTTCACGGATGGACGTATTCATCCGGCTGATCCGGAACTTTGGGGCTAAGTTTTTGCTGCTCTAGGTCTTCCAATTTACGTATTGCGAGACTACGTTTCGCCGATGCAGCCAATTATTGATATCCAGAACCTTGCAAAGACCTATGACGATGGCTTTCAGGCGCTGAAAGGCGTCGATCTTAGCATCGACAAAGGTGAAATTTTCGCCCTGCTGGGCCCGAACGGCGCCGGCAAGACGACGCTGATCAGCATCGTCTGCGGCATCGTCAACGCGACGGGCGGCAGCGTCACCATCGCCGGTCATGACATCGTCCGGGATTATCGGGAAACCCGGTCTATGATCGGCTTGGTCCCGCAAGAGCTGACCACCGATGCGTTCGAAACCGTTTGGGCAACGGTGACCTTCTCGCGTGGGCTGTTCGGCAAGCCGAAAGATCCGGCGCATATCGAAAAGGTACTTAGCCAATTATCCCTATGGGATAAAAAAGACAGCAAAATCATGACCCTTTCCGGGGGCATGAAGCGCCGCGTGCTGATTGCCAAGGCATTGTCGCACGAACCGCAGGTGTTGTTTTTGGATGAGCCCACCGCCGGCGTCGACGTGGAGTTGCGTAAAGACATGTGGGAGGTCGTGCGCGGCCTGCGTGACAGCGGGGTCACCATCATTTTGACCACGCATTATATCGAAGAAGCCGAAATGATGGCGGACCGCGTCGGCGTCATTCGCGGCGGCGAGATCATTTTGGTCGAAGACAAAAAAGCGCTGATGCAGAAACTCGGTCAAAAGCAATTGCGCGTCTATTTGCAGGATAAGCAAAAAAGTGTGCCAAAAAAGTTGGTCGATGCGCACGGCCTTGAATTATCCGAGGACGGCTATTCGTTGATTTATTCATATGATGTGCACGGCGCGCGCACTGGCATTACCGGCTTACTCGCCGACCTCAACGAGGCCGGCATCCGCTTCAAAGATATCGATACGTCCGAGCGATCATTGGAAGATATATTCGTCACCCTTGTGCGCGAGGTGCAAAAGTCATGAACCTGCGCGGTGTAAAAGCGATCTATATGTTTGAGATGGCGCGGACTTGGCGAACCATCGGCCAGAGTATTGTCTCGCCGGTATTGTCGACGTCGCTGTATTTTATCGTGTTCGGCGCGGCCATCGGATCCAGGATCGACCAGATCGACGGCGTCGACTATGGCTCGTTCATCGTGCCGGGCCTGATCATGCTGTCGCTTCTGACGCAAAGCGTATCCAACGCATCGTTTGGGATATATTTTCCACGTTTTTCCGGCACCATTTATGAAATTCTCTCGGCCCCGGTGTCGTATATTGAAATCGTTATGGGCTACGTTGGCGCGGCAGCGACGAAATCGATTTTGCTCGGTATTATTATTTTGGCGACGGCAGGCTTCTTTGTTGACCTGCAGGTCGATCATCCGATTTGGATGTTTGGGTTCTTGGTGATGACGTCAGTGACGTTCGCGCTGTTGGGGTTCATCATCGGGATCTGGGCGGACGGGTTCGAAAAACTACAGATCGTCCCCTTGCTGGTGATCACGCCGTTGACGTTTTTGGGCGGTACGTTTTATTCGATCAGCATGCTGCCCGATATTTGGCAAAAAGTGAGTTTGTTGAATCCGGTTGTTTATTTGATCAGTGGCTTTCGTTGGAGTTTTTACGGCAAGGGCGATGTACATATCGCCGTCAGCGTCGGCATCGCCTTTTTGTTTTTGGCGCTCTGTATCGGCGCCATCGCGTACATCTTTAAGACCGGATATCGCCTTAAAGATTAGGCGTGCGTGGATCTTTTATTTGAAGCGCGCGCGTATTTTTTGAATTTTTGTTAAATTAATGCATGTTGATTTTGATATTTAAAAAAACGACTAATTTCAGTCATATATTGTGCCATTTACCCTGTTATTTTATCGTTTACTGCGTGCCTGATTTTTTTATGTTATTGACTTACTGGCGTTTTTAGCGCACCTAATTACGGACGTCTTACATTCGTTTGGTGCTACCTAAAACGACCCGGTACGCCGATAGGCTTAGTTATCCCTGACAGTGTGAACGTTTACCGGACCCGCCACGACACGCGTCGGCAGGCCGGTCACATCGTGATTAAGGATACGAATATGGCTAAAGGCACCGTTAAATGGTTCAATTCCGCTAAGGGTTATGGCTTCATCGAGCCTGAAGATGGTTCGAAAGATGCATTCGTGCACATTTCTGCAGTCGAACGCGCCGGACTCAGCACTTTGAACGAAGGCCAAAAGGTCTCTTACGAAGTTCAGGCCGGTCAGAACGGTAAAAGTTCTGCCGAGAACCTGTCCGTAATCGATTAAGGTTCGAAAATGTGTCACCCCCGGCCTGCGCACGTCGCGGTCGGGGGTGATCGTTTTTGCGACACGACGCGTTTAAAGAGGACTCTTGAAAATGATGACACCGATTAAAACCGGCCGCGAGACGGCGGAAGAGAAATTCGCTGCCGCGCAAAAGAAGACTAAAAAAGCGATTGCCGATAAAGAACAAGCGCAGATCGTCCGCGCCGGCCACACGGCTGAGCTGCGTGCGCGCCGTTTGGCAAAGCAAGCCGTCGACAAGAAAGCCGCAGATGCTGCCGCCGCTGAAAAGGCCGCTGCTAAAAAGCCTGCGAAAAAGAAAAAAGCCGCGGCTGCAGCCGAAGCCTAATACTAATCGGGCCTCGGCATGTTTTGCATGCCCACGTAGCCCGGCAACGCTTCTATTCTACGTATCCATTCGTTCAGTGCGTCGTACGGCGACATGTCCACATTGCCTTCCCACACCATCGCGGCATAGGGATAAACGGCGATGTCGGCAATCGTCGGGCGGTCGCAGGCGAGCCAGTCGTCGTCGCTGAGCCAACTGTCTAGGACCCTCATCGCAGCGATTGAATTTTTGATCGCCGCTTCCGGATTAGCGTCGCGTTTGAATTTAACAATGGCCCGCGCAATCGCCGGGCCTGCCCACATTTCGTTCGCCGCAAACGACAGCCATTTCTGCACCGCGCCCATGCCTTCGGCATCATCGGGATACCACCCGGTATCGCCGTATTTTTTCGCGAGATAGACCAAGATTGCTTGGCTGTCCCAAATCACGATGCCGTCGTCATCGATCATCGGTACTTTGCCGAGGGGATTCATCGTCAGGAAGGCGGGCGCCTTTTGCTCGCCTTCTAATAGGTTCACCGGTTTAATCTCGTGCTCGATACCAAGCAGAGATAAGAACAGCCGCACCTTGTGGCAATTGCCGGAGACTGGCGTGTCATAGAGCTTCAACATCGATGCACCTTCCAATGAATATTGATTATGGACGTAGTTTTCATGGCGCGCGGCTTGGTGTAAACCGGAACCATGACAAATATTGAAAATGACGATGATTTGTTGGCGATCCGCGAAAGCGTGGCCAAGCTGTGTGAAGGTTTTCCTGGCGAATATTGGCGTGAACTGGACCGAGAACGGGGCTACCCGACCGCATTCGTCAACGCGTTGACCGAGGCCGGGTTCTTGGGATGCTTGATCCCTGAAGCCTACGGTGGCTCGGGCCTTGGCATCCGCGAAGCATCTGCGATCCTTGAGACCGTGCACCGTTCCGGTGGCAACGGGGCTGCGTGTCATGCACAGATGTACATTATGGGTGCCATGCTGCGCCATGGCAGCGAAGAGCAGAAGCAAACGTATCTGCCGGAAATTGCGACTGGACGGCTTAGGTTGCAGGCGTTTGGTGTCACCGAGCCGACCAGTGGCACCGACACGTCGCGCACCCGCACCACCGCGATCCGCGATGGTGACGACTATATCGTGAATGGCCAAAAGGTCTGGACATCCAGGGCCGAGCATTCCGATTTGATGCTGCTGTTGGCCCGCACCCAGCCTCGTGACGCCGGTAAAAAACCGCATGACGGCTTGTCGATTTTTTTAGTGGATATGCGTGAAGCCGTCGGCAACGGGCTGACCATCAAGCCGATCCGCACCATGATCAATCACAATACCACGGAAATCTTTTTCGATGATTTACGGATTCCGGCGAACAGTCTGATCGGAGAAGAAGGGCGGGGCTTTCGCTATATCTTGGACGGTATGAATGCCGAGCGGATTTTGATCGCGTCCGAATGTATCGGTGATGCGCGGTGGTTTATTTCAAAGGCCTCTGAGTATGCCAAGGAACGCCGAGTCTTTGATCGCCCGATCGGGCAAAACCAGGGTATCCAGTTCCCGATTGCACAAAGCTATGCGGAAAGCGAAGCGGCCGCATTGATGACGCAAAAAGCAGCCGCCCTTTTTGATGCAGGCGCGCCATGTGGGGCTGAGGCGAACATGGCTAAGTACCTAGCCGCCGAGGCCTCATGGAAAGCGGGCGATGCCTGTATGCAGACCTTCGGCGGGTTTGCGTTCGCCGAGGAATATGACATCGAACGGAAGTTCCGGGAAACCCGGTTGTACCGAACCGCCCCGATCTCGTCCAACCTGATTTTGTCGTACATTGCCGAACACGTGCTCGGTATGCCGCGCTCGTTTTAGATAACGTCGAGGATATCTTTAGCGTCATTGTCTTTGGGAGGGCACCTCATGCCAGAGCGCGTATTCGGTTTCATCGGCCTTGGGCAGATGGGTGGGCCCATGGCGGCCAATATCGTCGACGCAGGCTTCTCTCTTCATGTTTATGATAAAGCCGGAACGCAGGGCCTTGCGCCTCGCACTGCCATCATTTCCGGTAGTGCCGCGAAATTGGCAGAGACGTGCGATACGATCTTTTTGTGTATCCCAAATGGCGCCGTGTCAGCAGAACTTGCCCGCGAAATTACGAATGTCGGGAACGCCCGCGTCAATACGATTATCGACTTGTCGACCATCGGTAGCGAAGCGACCATCGCGGTCGAGGCCATCTTTAAAGGCGCGGAAATGGCTTATGTTGACGCCCCGGTATCCGGTGGGCGCAAAGGCGCCGTCGCGGCGACCATCAGCCTAATGTGGGCGGGTCCAAAGATCTTATTCGACGCGCATCAAGACGTCCTTCGTAGCTTTATCAAAAGTGCATTTTTCATAAGTGAACGTCCGGGTGACGGGCAAACGCTGAAAATGCTGAATAATTTTTTATCCGCGACCGCAATGGTGGCAACCGCCGAGGCCGTGACATTCGGCATGTCTCGCGGGCTCGATATGAAAACCATCCTTGATGTCGTGAATGTGTCGAGCGGACATAACACAGCGACCAGTATCAAATTTCCAGATCAGGTCTTAACTGAAAAATTTGACGCGGGATTCCCGACGTCGTTGATTACCAAGGACGTCAGATTGTACATAGAAAACGTCTTGCAAGAAGGAACGGCAAGTTACGTGGCTCGGCATGTTTTCGAAGTTATGAATGCGTGTAACGCGCGCATCCCAGATGAGGACTTTACGCGCATTTTTGAATTTGTGCGGGACGGTGGGGAAGATACCATTGATCTCTCCTGATCCCTCCAGACGCATGAGCCGGATGTGAATAGAATGACCAACGAAAAAGAATCTCATCTTCATGAGTCCCAGCAGCTTGCCGCGTTTGCCAGCCAATTGCAGTTTGAGCACATACCGGATGCCGCAATCCGTCGTATAAAGCTGTGCCTGCTTGACGCTGCGGGGTGTGCGCTTTTTGCGTCGACCTTGCCGTGGGGGAAAATTCTCAGTGACTATGTGATCGATCAACAAGGGCGCGAACAGGCCTACATTTGGGGGCGCCATCAGCGCGTTCCCGCGGCGATGGCTGCACTTGTGAACGGTACGCTGATACATGGTTTCGAATTAGACGATTTGCATAAAGCATCAATCTTGCACCCAAGTAGCGCCGTGATGCCTGCTGCTCTGGCGATTGCTGAAGCGCAGGGCGGCATAAGCGGACGCGCATTTCTTACCGCGTGCGTTGCCGGGTTCGAGGTTGGCGCACGCGCCGGTATGAGTTTGGGTACCGCACACCTTGTGCAAGGTTTTCATCCTACCGGCACCAACGGCACCGTTGCCGCCGCCGCTGCCGCAGGCCGCTTGCTTGGCCTTGATCCAAAACAGATGGAACATGCCATCAGCATTGCTGCGACGCAGGCCTCGGGTTTGATGGCGGCGCAGTTTGAATCCATGGTCAAGCGTATGCATGCCGGGCGCGCATCACAGTCTGGGGTCTATGGTGCGGAGTTAGCCCAACGTGGATTTACCGGCATTGATGACGTGTTCGAGACGGCCTACGGCGGCTATTGCTCGACGTTTAGCACGATGCCAAACTCGGCGATTATTGCGCAAGACTTGGGCACCGTGTTTGAAACCGAAAAGGTTGGCTTCAAGGTCTATTCTTGCTGTGGCAGTTGCCACACCTCAGTTGAGGCCGCCCGACGAATCCGAGCGCGGCAAAAAATTGCACCGGCTGATATTGAACGTATCGAAGTTTCATCCAGCATGGCCACCCTTCTTCATGTCGGTTGGCCCTACGAGCCGCGCAGCATTACCTCTGCTCAAATGAACCTACCTTATTGTTTGGCGGTCACATTAATCGATGGCGATGCTTTCGTTGAACAATTTACGGCTGAGCGGATTGTTGAAAAATCCGTGTGTGCGTTGGCATCTCGCGTTGAAGTGAAACATGATAGCGCCTTTGACGCCCTCGGCCCGTCAGGTCGGCATAAGGTGCACGTTGCCATTCATATGAAGAACGGCGTTTGTCTTGAGGAGACGGTCGATCATGCCAAGGGCAGCGATCAGAATCCTCTTACGCCGGATGAAGTCGTCGAGAAGTTTCATCGCATCGCCTCTTCTGTGTGTGGAGAGGCCTGGTCCACAGATGCCCTTGATGTGATAATGTCACTTGAGGCGCGGCCTTCAACGAGCCCACTTAGCGATCTTTTGAGTCGGTCAAATTAGCGAAGCGCGGCACAAGGGTGCATCCCTAAAAATCGACTCGAAATATTCTGATGCAAGTCAGTCCTTAAGAAAGCCAATAGATCGGTTTATCGCCGCCTGACCTAGTTGGCGGCCCTGTGCGCACGCCAGTCGGCAAGTTGTCGGCGGCGGGCTTCGGCGAAGCTTTCTTCACGGTCGTCTTTTGTGAATTCCGTTAGCTCACGTTCGCGGCGTGCCTGCAGTTCCGCTTGGCGCAGGGTAAGCAGGTGCTGCAATTGTTCGGACCGCCCGCGCGCGTTGCGCCACGCTTCCATCTGACGGGCCCGTTTTACGTCGGGATCAAGGTCGTCACGGAGTTGTCGGGCGGCGGTCTTTAGCGTCTTAAAACGTGCATTCAGCGCCGCCGTGCGGGCGCGGTCGATGGGCGCGATGGTGAAGGTGGATGGCGTCTTTTCAGGTTCCGGCGCCATGCGACGCGCGAGGCCCGGGTTCGGCTGGCCGTTCAAGGACGCCCAGAATTTTTCAACCTTGCCCCGATAGTACATGGTGCGTTCCGGCGTGAACGAGTGGTAGTGACCTGCGGCCTCGCCCCATGAGCCCGTGTTCTCGCGAAGACTGATCAAGAACTTGGCGGCATAGGCGGCATTTATGTCCGGGTCCATAGCATCTTCGACGCTTCGGAAATGTTGCCCGTGATACTGCATGTTTACCTGCATGCAGCCGACATCGATGTTCTGCACACCTTTGGCCTGTAGGCGACGGACTTCACGCATAGCGGCGGCTTTGTTCGGGAAATATGTGCCGGGCCCGCCGGACGTGACGGTCCAGGGCCAGGCACGGACACGCTTGTGGGTCGCAGACCAGCGTCCGGATTCGGTCATGGATATGGCTTGCAGGAGTTTCTCCGGCACCTCGGAAATCCGCTCCCAACGCGATGCCGCGCGTTCACAGAGCTGATGTGTACGTTCGGTCTCGGCGGCTGTCATCGCAGATATGCCCGGCGTGGTCGTTGATGCCTGGGCCTGCGCGGCGCCGGCAAGCATCAATACCGCGGCGCCAATACCTACGCCAAAGAATCTCCACCAGAATTTCATGTCTATATTCATTGTGCTCGCTCAATGCCTCTCCAAAAGAGCTAAGCAATACCCTTGCCAACTTGTTGGTCCGCTTAGGGAATGCTCTGGGCATAGAGTCTCTGAATAAGGTCAATGAACCCTTAAGATCGGCTGTATATTTAAGTGTATTGACGTGCAGTTGCGATGTAGGTGTCAACTAGGCGTGATAAAAAAGTCACGGGTATGGGCAAGATTTGTTCGTTCTGTAAAATGTGCATTTTTTATTTGCATGAAGAACAAAACGGTTTAAGTTGTGCATTGCAACATCGTTATTGAGTTGCTTTCGAGCTCTCAAGGTGTTGCAAACTTGGATGTTTCCTCCCAAACACTCGGGCCGTGCCGTAGGCACGGCCCTTTTTTTGCCCGGCAAATAGTGCAGTGCAGCAGAGCAATTGTGCGAAATTGCACGTGACTAGGTGTCTTGGGCGGCCGTTAGGGTTGGGTTTTGGCCCCGTCGCCGAGTGCGCGCTGCATCAGCACCTGATCCATCCAGCGTTCAAATTTAAAACCGATGTTTTCCACGAGCCCGACATGGCGAAATCCCATTTTTTCGTGAAATCGGATGGATTGCTGGTTTTGCGAGTCGCCGACCACGGCAATCATCTGGCGAAACCCACGCGCCGTACACGATTCGATTAAGGCCTGCATCAATGTGTGCCCGACGCCGCCCCGGCGTTCGGCTTCATTCACATAGATCGAATGCTCGACGGTGTAACGATACGCGGGCCTTGGACGATAGGCGCCAGCGTAGGCATAGCCCGCAACGCGCCCATTGATCAGTGCCAGTAGATAAGGATAGCCGCCGGCCAACAACGCTTTGGCGCGGTCTGTCATGTCGACACGGTCTGGCGGCGTCAGTTCCCAACTTGAGGTCCCGTGCAAAACGTGATGCCCATAAATCGCGGTGATCGCGTCAATATATTGATCGATGGTCGTCTCAGTGAGGGTGCGAATCTCTAAGTTGCCTACGTCGCCGGGCGCTTGCGTTACCATGTCACTCGGCGGCCCAAGCGGGCGCCAGCACACTTGGGTCTAACGAAGTCAGGTGTGCGACCAAGATCCGCATCCGTTCCGTTAGGCGCGCATAGCCCGCATTTGGGCGGATCGTCGATTCGTCCATATACAGCGCGCGGTTGATTTCGATCTGCAAGGTCTGCACACCATCCAGGGTGCGCGCATAGTTGCGGGTTGTGAAGCCGCCGGCATAGGGCTTGTTGCGAGTCACGTTGAGTCCGAGATTGTGCAGCGTACGTTCCGCCGACAAGCTGACGTCGCGCGCGCAGGTCGAGCCATGACAATCCCCCAGCACGATATCCGCTTGCGTTTGATGGCCAACGGGAATCATCGACGGCATGGAATGGCAATCAATCAGTAAGCAACACCCGAACGACGTCACTGCATCGTCGATAAGTCCCCGCAGGGCGTCGTGATAGGGGTCATAACAGGTACGGATGCGCGCGCTGACTTCGTCGAAATCGAGCGGCCCGGCATAAATTTCCGCCCCGCCTGCGACAATTTTCGCAACCGTGCCGAGCCCGGCCGCAACCCGGGGCGAGGTCGTGTTCACCCAATCCGGCAGCGGCCCTGCAAACATCGCCGGATCAAGCTCGAACGGTTCGCGATTGGCGTCCACATACGCGCGGGGAAAGTGCGCGCGTAACAGCGGCGCGCCGAAATCGGTGACGCAGGCAAATATTTCATCGATGAACGCGTCTTCCGAGCGGCGGATCGCTTTGTCATCAAGCCCCGACGACGCCAAGAACCCGGACGGATACCGACGCCCCGAATGCGGCGATGCAAACACCACCGGCGTCGTCACCCGTGCCGGGCGCAATACGTCGAACACGGCGTCCGCCGCCGCGCGCTCAGGCGTGGCACCCGGCGCAATTTCGGGATCGTTATAAGTTGGCGACATGTGGGGGGCTAAGTCCTCAGCGGTGAAGTCAGAAACGTGACAAGAATTAAAGCCGCGCAAATCCCGACTGGCAAGGGTTTCAGGCGAACCTGGTGTTTTCAACGGGCCGGACCAGCGCCTAACTTGCGCCTGACTTACGCCCGACCTGCGCCCGACCTGCGCATGGCTTTTTTGCATTCAATTCCTTGCGTTTCGCCATTGTCTTGGCTACAAACCCCTAGCCTTGCTTCGGTGGTTTTGCCGCCGGACTGCACGGCACCGAAAAAATCGTTAAATCATAACGATTTAAAGGGCGCGTAGCTCAGCGGGAGAGCACCTCGTTGACATCGAGGGGGTCACTGGTTCAATCCCAGTCGTGCCCACCATGTGAAAACCCTCGGGAAACCGGGGGTTTTTGCTTATCAAATCAACCCTTCTCAATCTTGATTCTAGTGTGGTTTTCACACTTTTCCAGCACCAACTGTGAAATCGTAAACGAGGTCGCCAGAGCCTGACGGCTCGCTGTGTCTCTCCCGCTGAGCTACGCGCCCATGTTTAAGGAACGACGATGACTAAAATTGCGTGATTTCTGACAATAAATCGAGAAGGGGCAAGGGGAGGGGCGGGCCGTCCAATATATTATGCATAGGGGCTCGATATTTTCTCGGCAAAATTCAGAGATTGCCACTCAATAACCTCAGTTAACGACCCTAGTACGTGAGTTAATATGCACGTTATTCCAAGGGTAGATGCAATAGTCCATATAGGCGCGCTGTTTTGCGTTACAATTCTCCTAGAACTGTTGGTTTTCCTTAGGTTCTGATGAATGATGCATAGAAACCTCAATGCACTCTAACACTGTCCTATCTAAATTCCTGTCGAATTGTGAAGACATCTATGGACCAATGGCTCAACTCAAGACGAAATTGCCCTTATTATAAGCTAAGCAACAAAGCTGCTATCGACTTAGTAAACGAGTTTTTAGGTGCATATGAAGCTTATCGAAAGGGCAGGGGACTAAGTGAAGGTGAGAGAGATACCTTTCGCGCCCATATAGTAAAATTACTTCTTGATCTACTGGCTGCATTCGAAGGAGATCCTACTCGATGGATTGGATACAGTAGGAGTCATTCATATTTCATTCGTGGTGGTGGTTATTGGGACCACAAGAATGACCGCTCTATTCTGAGCGAGCGGGTATTCTTTCAACTCATAGAATATATGGAAGCAGAAGGTTTCATTGAAAATAACGTAGCTAAGGCAGGGTATGGTGGGTATTCATCCAGAATGCGAGCAACTCCTAAGCTAGGAGAAATATTCAGGGAAAGGAACTTGAACTGGACAAGTATCGCTTATGACCCTGATTCACCCGTGATCATAGTTAAAGATAACAATAAAAAGCCAATCCCTCACCCAAGCTCAGATAGCTTTGATATCGATAGTGCCGAAGCAAATTTGCATCGGATCAACAGCAATCTTCAGCTTACGTATATTAACCTCCATGTGGATGATACGGACCATGAAGAAATAAGAGTACGCATGAGAGGTGATGATAACGAAGAACAGGAGCCGAAAGAGCCATTTGAATTTTCAAATCGATTTTTAAGGCGAATTTTTGCTGAAGGAAAATTTGAATCAGGAGGCCGCTTCTATGGTGGTTGGTGGCAAGGCATACCAAGCGAATACCGTAAGCACATAGTGATCGATGGTGCCGTGACACGGGAAATGGATTACTCGTCCATGCAACCACGCCTGATGTATGCGAGGGTGGGTGAAAAGCCTCCACAAGATGCATATGCCTTGGAGGGCTGGCACGTAGATATCAGGCCCTTCGCAAAGAAAGCATTCAGTCAGCTAATCAATAGTGACAAAACATCGAGACATGAAAATCAATGGCACAGGTTTGCCCCAAAAATAGAGCTATCTGAAGTTCCGGTTAATTGGCACGATCTAAATGTTCATCAAAGAAATCCTTACCTGCTTGATCGCTTCGAAGAGGTATTCAATCGTCCCTATACGGACCTCCTGCGTGGTCTTTTGAATATGCATCGTCCAATTGATCAATTCTTTTTCTCTGGAATATGGGGACACATGCAACGCATGGATTCTGACATAGCTGAACGAGTGATGATCAAATTGCTGGATATGCCAGTACCTGTAACAGCCTTGCCTGTTCATGACTCTTTTATTGTTCGTCGCGGGGCAGAGTGGGATTTGCTGTACGCTATGAATGATGCTTTTGAGGAATTGGTTGGTGCTCCCTGTGATATTAGCCTTGAAGAAGCGGTGTACGATCCTCCAGCTGGATACGTGCATACAGGCCCGATTTTAATGGCTGACATCATAGAAGATACGATGAAGATAATGACTGAACGAAAGAAAGCTAATACACGAGAGGTTCAGTGGCAGAGAGCTTTTGGACCTGTTGATGTATGAAGAAGATGATCCGGGGGTTATTGTTTTTTGATTTTTGTCGCTTGATCACGTCGTCCGTTTCCGTTTGTGGCTACAACGGACAACTCGTGATGTTAGGTGGGGTAGATTTCTATTCGTTTTTTTGTCGTCTAAGGGAGAGCCTTCCCCCCCTTACTAGACGACGATAATTTGCTGTTAGCCAAATTGATGCTTTCTGATAAGGATGCCTTACTTGAAGATTCGTTCGACTTGGATGCTTCAAAATATCTAAAATGTTATTATGACAAAAAATAATCCAACCTATTTATGGGTGGCTGAAGAGATTCTCAGAAAATTTGGACGACCTCTCAAAGCTCGGGAATTGGTTTCGTTCGCAAGGCAAGATGGCCTCTTTTCCGAGGATATGTTTAGCAGCACCCCCGAAAAGTCCATGCAAGCACGGCTGAGTATGGACATTTTAAAAAATGGCGAAAAATCGCGATTTGTTAGAACGGGCCGTGGCTTATTTCTCTTACGGGAACAGTTGCAAGCAGATAGCTCTGCCGGAGAACTATTGTCGGCGCCTCGCAGTGAATATGAGGCGTTAAGACGAGCCCCTGCAACTCCAAACGAGAGTGTGCTAGTGATCCCTGCGGCTCACGTAACTTCTCTCATCAATTACCAAGGTTTTCGGGAGGCCGATAGTGAGCTTTTAAGTAAATTGCTGGCTAAAAAGATAAAACATTTACCTAGAACTCAAGCTGAGCAAACAGAAGAGGTGAAGCAGATTGTCACCTATGTGGTGATATCTCACGGCACAATGGTTCTTTGTTTCGAACGAGGAATATTTAATAGAGCCGCAGATTTTCTTCGTGGAAGTAAGTGTATTGGGTTTGGTGGGCATGTGACCCTCGCGGATATAAATCTCTTCTCATCTTTTGATGATGGAATATCAGAAAACGCTATTAGAGAGCTATCAGAAGAGCTCGAGCTATCAGACCGATCTGCATTCCCAGAAAACGATGATTTGAAACTTGTTGGAATCATTAATGACGATTCCACTGATGTAGGTCGGCGACATCTTGGTGTGGTGATGAGATATGAGGTAACAGATTGGGAGATTTGGAAGAATGTCCGTGGTGGTGAAGCGTCTATCAACAAGCTAGGTTGGATTGATTTTTCCCAGCCCCCGATAAATTTGATAGAGTTTGAATTTTGGTCCCAACTATGTTGGCGGTCATTGTTTCCGGTCGTTGCAAATGCTCAACCTCAATATAGGATCATTCGCAAGAAGCTTTTTCGAAAGCCACATGTGCTCGTGGTCGTCGGGTCGATAGGTTCAGGTAAATCGTGGGCCACAAATTTTCTTTCAAAGGTGTATTCTTACAAAGCCCTAAACAGTGGTCGCGTCTTAGCTTCACTACTCGATTTACCACCAGTCCCAAAGACCCCAAGGGCTGAATTTCAAAGTGCAGCTTGGGAATTTATTACCTCTCAAGGTGGCCCCAGGCGTCTAGCAGAAGAGTTAATAAAGAAGGTCAATCAATCAAGAGCGGATTATGTTGTGATTGATGGGATCCGCCAAGTTGAAACCTTGTTCGAACTCCAAGAGATATCCACCCAGCCCATTGCGGTATTGTTTGTTCATGCTTCACCGGATGTCGCTTACGATCTATTTAAGGGGCGTGAGGCAAAGGGCTCAGAAAAAGATGTTGATCAACTAACTTTCATGAAGCTTTACAGTGCGCCAGTTGAGCAAGGCGTCAAATATCTTATGAATAGCGCCGACATCGTCATGTATAATTGGTTAGGCGCGGATAAGTATGATGCAGCGCTATCAGCAATGGCAACTGAACTAGGTTTGAGGCGAGCTGAATGATTGATGGTGGATACGATCAGGGATATCTCAGTTGTGATTGCTTTTGGGGAGAGAAACCGGGAAAGCTAGTCAACGAATTAATGCTACGTATACCAGATTTTAGCGGTATGAAAATCTTGGACGTGGGTTGCGGGGAGGGCAAGAACGCCTACGCGCTTTCCTCATTGGGCGCAGAAGTTACAGCTATTGATTGTTCTGAACCTGCTCTGGCGAATGGACAAAAGATATGGAATGACAATTCAATACATTGGATTGAGGCTGACGTACGGGATTTTTGTCCGAAACCTGTTACCTATCACGTTATAGTTGCTTACGGCCTATATCATTGTTTTTCCAGCGAAGCAGAAATAACAAAGGTTATAAAGAGGTTGAAGCGTGCGACAAAAATAGGGGGCTATAACATTCTTTGTACGTTTAACGAACGAGAACAAGATTTGAGCGCACATCCCGGGCTTCACCCTTGCTTGCTCACTCATGAGATGTACCGAGAATTTTACAGTGATTGGGATATATTGATTTGTAGTGATGAGACTTTATTTGAGACTCATCCACACAACATGATTCCGCACCAGCATTCTCTGACACGTATATTAGCGAAGCGAATCACATGACTGGATTTTGCCCACCTGAACTCCGTAGCTTGTATCGAGAAGGACGTGTAATCCCGTTCGTTGGGGCTGGGGCATCAATGTCTGTATCTTGGAAACAAGACGGTAAGACTGTTCGGGGGCCATCTTGGTCGGAGCTTGTTGACCAAGCATGCATATTACTTGGGATTGATGATCCAGAGCTACTTAGCATGCGAGGCACGTCGCTACAGATACTTGAGTATTTTCGGATGAAAAAAGGAAACCACCAACCGTTAATTAATTGGTTGGTAAGACGAATGACCCCATCGGACGACGACATCTTGAGCTCCCCCATTTTCAAGAACTTGGGGAGTATGGAGGAATGTAACGTATTCTACACGACGAACTACGATAACTTCATTGAGAGGGCACTTAAGAAGGCAGGTCGAGATGTCATTCGGGTTGCTCGAGAGGCTGACTTAGCTAAACGGAACCTTGATGCCCAAGTAGTAAAGTTTCATGGTGATTTTGACATCCCCGAAGAAATGGTTCTTTCAGAATATCATTATCAAAACCGGATGAATTTTTTGAATCCGTTGGATATGAAACTTAGAGCGGACGTTCTTGGTAAGGCAATATTATTTATTGGATATAGCTTTAACGATCAAAACGTTGCCTACCTGTTTCATTTGATTGAGCAACATCTCGATAAGTTGCCAAGTTCGCCCTCTGGTAACCGTGCCTATGTTATTTATGTTAATCCCTCGGACTTTGAGAATCAGTTATTTCAAGCTAGAGGCATTCAAGTTTTACCCGCATATGGGGATGATAAAGGCCAAGCAGTCGCTAGTGTCTTGGAAGCTATGTTGGCGCCATGACGATTAAATACACAGTTTATTATGCAACAAAGAGCTCTTTTAAACAGGAAGAGCTCACAGCAATTTTTGATAGTTGTCAGTTAGTTGGAAAAGACCAGCAGCTTGTCAAAGCGAGCGACGCGTTTGACATTCGGCCAGTAGATGTTCGAACAGATGAACCTCTTGAGAGAGACCTTGCTGCAATGGTGAAGCATAAAGCAAAGTCGGCATTTCGCAGTTTATTAGCCCCGTGTATCGTCGAACATGCAGGGCTGGTGCTTGAAGGATTCGAGAATGGCAACTATCCGGGTGGGCTGACTCAACCTATGTGGGATGCATTGGGTGCCGAAGACTTTGTTAAGTCACTTGATTGGGCGGGTAAAAATGTGATTGCAAGAGCTGTAGTTGGTTATTGCGATGGCGCCCGCGTCAATGTTTTCAAAGGAGAAACAAAAGGGATACTAACAGATAAGCCGAGAGGAGATCGCCGTTTCTATTGGGATACTATTTTTTGTCCGGATGGAGGAAATGGAAAAACATATTCGGAGATTTATGAGCAACAGGGGATAGGTGAGAAGATGAGACTCTCTCAGTCAGCAAAAGCGATAAAAGAGTTTATGCAGATGGCACTACTTAATCCATCGGAGCTTTACCCCGAGTAAACAGGTTTTTATTACTAAGAGCAGAGTGGTTAGAAATGCCAATCAGCATCCAAGAAGCAAAAGAATTATTGGTGGAGATTATAGTTACCAAGAATGGTCAACTGATGGGTAAAGGAACAGCCTTTTGGATCAATATAAATGGCGAATTTAGACTCATCACAGCGGCCCACGTCATTTGGCCAAGTGGTAACATCCCAAGTTCAGAAGTAGTTCGGGTAGATTGGAGATCGTATTCTGCTGGTGGCGGCCAAAATCAAATCATGGTACACAGTCACCCAAATGGTAATTGCTGTGATTATGCTTCAATAGATTTTGTTGCACTCGGCATAAACTCTCCTTCTTTTCCGTTCGTCCTACCATCCACGAATTTGCAATGTGACGATGGTGTTAGGTGCTTAGGCTTTCCACTTGGTAAAGCCGGAAACTTTGTTGGAGGTCAATTGTTCGTCTCCATTGACGTTGGGAACGTGATTGAAGATAGGCCTCTTAAGTGCCATCAGCTCTTAGTTTCAGGGAGTTCATATCAAGGGTGCTCAGGAGGGCCTGTCTTGAAATACGTCGATGAAGATACGGTTAGCATAGAAGTTTATGGACTTATATGTGGAAAGCCAGATATTGATCTTGAAAGACATAGTCTTGTTGATGGCGTTGTGATTCTATCCAGTGACGAATTCACCTAGTCCAGCAATCCAATTACATCACGCATGCTTGAGTGAGTATGGCGCTGAACATTTCTGACATCACGATGTCTGCTTCCCATCACTAACATTGGCATTTCGACGTAAAAGAAATACCCAAACAGAACCTGTGGCTAATGCTAAGAAGCCAAACAAAGCAGAAGAAAACATCATAAGAGTTCCAAAGCCGACACCTGATCTTAAGGTCTCCTCAACGCAGCGCGACATTTCCACGTATTCCCCTAAATCAACCTCTTTTTGGCAATTATTCGTTACGGCTGCATCGGACCAGTCCATTTTATTTACATTATAAATCCCACCCCTGCTCCAATCGATAACCCGCTGAACAGCAACACTAGGAGCACCAAGGCGCGCATTAACGAAGTGGAGAAGCGAGAATTAATTTCAATCCCAATTTTATCTGTGGTGGTGCAGCAGGCGTAATAGAAGCAAGCTACTTTCTACTCGCCGCGTCAATTTTTTGACCCAGCAATCTTAGTCTTTCTTCAAGATTTTCCTCGCTTGATGTCTCTTGTGGTTGAGTTGTTTCCATTTTCATTACACTACGCCATACCTCAAATGCTTGCTCAAATTGTCTAGCTTCATGCAAATGGCCAATTTCATACCCCCGATTAAGCAGTGTTTGATGCTCCTTATCTATGACACCAAGATAAACTGGTTCGCCGGGCAATATAGCTAAGTCAAAATCACTAGCGATATGCCGGAATGCGCTTGTGTTTATGAAGTGATAAAAGGCGTGACGAATTTCTTCAGTCGGTCTTTCGAATTTTTGCATGTATCTGGCAACAAGCGCAGCGCCTAATCCGACTGTCCTAAACCCTCCAATTACAACGCCTCTGACTTCAGCTTTGTCCTCTTGGTTCTCGATACAGAATCGATGAAGATCTGCTAGTGCCTCAGTCACTCCGATGTTTGAGAGTACATCTAATGCGTATGCATGGGCTTGTTCATCAATCGTGCCCTCAGGCGTTGGCGGTCTCTTCTTGAATGGGTTGAACATTGTTGTCTGCGCCCCTTTGGATAATGGCCAATAGGTGTGGAAATTAGTTTTTGATCTGGCACTCTTAAAATAACCCGTTATGGGATAATCCTAAAAGGGGATTAGTTGGGTTACCGCAAATTGATGCGGAATATCACCCAATGCCCTCATCCCTCCATACGGAACGGTATGAACTATTTCGTCAGCTACTGATTGAGTACCGGAAAAATGCTGGTCTCACGCAGACAGACGTGGCTAACGCCCTTTCAAAGCCCCAATCATTTGTCAGCAAATATGAAAAGGGCGAACGACGAATAGACCTTTTGGAATTTTTGGATATTTCTGCTGCAATAGGTTTTGAGCCTCAAAAGTTTATTGATCGGATACAAAGTCTGTAGCGTTCGAGTAATGTGATCGAGTGCTAAATTTTCTAATAAAAAACCTCTCTTAATCCATCACAAAACTCCATGACGACCATCTAATCTAGCAGGTCGATTACGTCCCTAACGTTCAAGTGCGTGTAACGTTGCACGCTCCTAACATCCCTATGCCCACTTACCATCATAATCTGGGCCTGATTGAAGCCCTTTTTGGCAACCTCAGTAATACGCGTATGCCTAAGCTGGTGTAGCCTGACATCTTCATCCAAGCCAACGGCCCTACGTGCCCGTCTAACGGCCGTAGAGACGCTATGCGGGGTTATGGGGTACAATCTTCCTCTGGTCCATTGCAACGACTCAGTGACTCTCTCAGGAGCTCCACGGCTCTCTTGGTAAGTGGGACTGAGCGATCTCCGGTCTTGCCATCGATAACGGATAATATGCGCTCGTCTAAATAAAGATGCTTGGAACAGAGCTTTACAATTTCTCCTCGTCGCATGGCCGTCTCGTATGCGAGTTCAACAATTTCCTGCATCAAGGGTGGCAATGCTGATAACAGAAGATGCAGCTCATCCGGTCTTATAACTTTATTCCGGGGCTTGCTCGTTGGTGGCATCGGTACGCCTTGGCAGGGGTTCGGGTATTCCACTTCATCCAGAACCAACTCGCGATACGCACAACGGTAAATACGGGATATCAACTGTATATCGTCTCTAACCGTAACAGGCTTAACGACCTTCAAACGCATTAGACGATAATCGTTTATGATGTCTCGTGTGATCTTGGAGAGACTGTCAGGCAGGATGCCAGCCAAGACATGAACACGGTCTGTGATGTATTTATAGGACGGCTTATCGATTAATGCTCTATTGCAATAGATTAAACCGATATCTAAGAAGGTTATGGATTTCTTCTTTTCAGATCGGGCTTCTAGCTTCCCTGCCCATTGCCCCGCTTGGGCTCTAGTATCAAATGTTGCTGATCGAGACTTTTCCCCAGCTAGTCTTACTTGAACATTCCAACGTTGGCTGGTTTTTAACTGACGGTAGGTAGCCATTTCATATTATCCCTTAACACTGGTTACACAGTGAAAAGGGCTGAAACCCAAGGTGAGCTTTACCTAGGTGCCGTTGACATCGAGGGGGTCACTGGTTCAATCCCAGTCGTGCCCACCATGTGAAAACCCTCGGGAAACCGGGGGTTTTTGCTTATCAAATCAACCATTCTCGATCTTGATTCTAGCCTGATTTTCGCACTTTTCTAGTTCTCAACTGTGAAATCGTAAACGAGGTCGCCAGAGCCTGCGGCTCGCTGTGTCTCTCCCGATGAGCTGCGCGTCTCAATCAGGTATTTGATTAGAAAATTCTGACGATAAATCGAGACCTGGAGACAGGGGATGGAGGGGCTTTCTAATGCCATCGAACGTTATCGCAGTTGGCGGCGGTGAGGACGACATCTATTCCTTTTTGAGTGCGCCGCTTATCACCTGGCTGGTCGATAACATCGGCCACCACGTAGATTTCATCAAACGCAAGAGCCTCCGAGGCGTTGAGGAAACGGTGCTGGTTGCAGATGCATGCGGTGTCGAAAACGGTGACGCTGCCGGTCTATCACTTACAGACGACGCCTTTTTTCCGATGTGGGGGCCAGCCCGGGCGTTGTCGCAGACAGATGACGCCGTGCGCGATATTCCTATATTTTTTGTTGGGAGCATCAACGAGATGGAACCTGTCGAAGCTTACCGGACAAAGGCAAGCGGAGGTGACCCAGTGCTTGGGGAAGTCTTCGACGTGGTTATCGAACGTATGATCGACGACACCGGCACGCTTGATGCCTTCAGCGTCGCTCGAGAGGAAGCCTTAAAATTCGAGCGCGAATCTGGTGCTGCTAAGATATTCAGAGTGGTTGACCAGATGCTGCGCAAAAAGCGACGAAAGAATGCGATCCAGACCTTCCGGCGGATTCCAATTACGATATACGGTCAGGTTACGGACCCGGAAATTCTAACGCAGGAAAACGTCACATGCGTTGGCCCATCGTATATGGGTGCGGTAATGGTAGAAACACGCAGGGCCCAAATATTACTAGGTGATTTCGCCAATTTTGTCGGCGGCGTGGAGTTGCGCCCGTCGATTGCAATTGCCAACGGGTGTGTGTTCGCCGGCGAGGAGAATACGTACTTTCGTGAGCATTTTCCGAATAGCTCATTTATCAGTACGTTGTCTGAAAACCGCGATGTCGAGACACGGGTCAGCGATATCCTCGCAGACAAAGACCTTATGGTGGAAATGGACCGTCAAGCGGGCACCATCTATAATAAAATGCGTAATACCCCCCCGCGCTTTATTCAGTAGCATTCGCACGATTACAATTAGGATTCAAATCTCACACCTATTTGGCCTTTGTTTCGGCTTTGAGCCCCTTCTTTAGACGGGGCTGTAAACGCCTTCAGGGTCAGTCCGTCGAGGCTCATATGGGGTCTTCATGATTTTAGTCACTTGAGCCAAGCGGCGGGCGTCGCGTCGCGCGCATGCAACATGCGTCGCATAAACCTTGAGCCGGTTTGCCACAGTTCTATATATTCAGACGATACCCGACGCCTTTGAGCGTGATGATGACGTGTGGTTTCTTTGGGTCGGCTTCAATTTTCTGGCGAAGCCGGCTGATGTATGTGTCGATGCTCCGGTCGAGGGGCGTTTCGTGAATGTTACTGACGGCTTCTAAGAGTGTGCTTCGTGTCACGACATGCCCGGGACGCCGTGCCAAGGCGGACAGCACCAGAAATTCTGAGTTGGTCAGGTTGATGGTTTCGCCCGTCGCGTTCGTCAGTTGGCGACTGTTGTAATTCAACACCCACCCCGCAAAACGCACCTCGTCGATGGTCGAATTTAACGGGTTTGCCGCGCGTTCGTCGCCTTGCGTATCTGGGAACAGAATATTGCGCATTCGAATCAATAGTTCCTGCGGATTAACCCCTTTGGAAACATAGTCGTTGGCGCCCATCTCCAGAGCGGCGATCCGCTGTGCATTTTCGCTGCGCGCTGAGAGCACGAGGATGGGGACAGAACTGAAGGCGCGGAGCTTGCGGATGACGACGAGGCCGTCCTCGTCCGGCAATCCTAAATCGAGCAATATGAGGTCCGGCGGCTCGTTGCTCGCCAATGTCAGGCCGTGTTGCGCGGACGTTGCGGTCGATACGCGATATCCGGATTTTTCAAGAAACGTCGATAAAAGGTCGAGAATGATCATCTCGTCCTCGATCATTAGGATATGCGTCGACAATTTTATTGTCCTTAACTAATTGAAAATAAGCGATTTTTATTACGCGCCCGAAACTCGATAGCATATTGTCAGGTTCAGTCAGGTTTTGTCGAGACCGCCGTCAATTTCAGGTCAGGTTTAAAGCGCATCTTCCGATCAAGCCAATAGCGGCCATACGTTGATCGAGAGTGAAGATGACCAAATTTAAAAACTCGTTTCGCACCGCAGCCCTGGTTTTCGCGACGCTTGCTGTCGTCATGACCGTCGGCGCAGTTGCAGAGGCCCAGACACGTGGCCTTCACGGCGCGCACATGAAGGTCGAAATTTCTACCAAGTGCGAAGGTGACCGGGCGGTGTTTACAATCCATAACGCCGGCACCCGTTGGCAAGAGACCGGCGAGATCATCATCATCTCGGAAATCGAAAAGAAAATTATCGTCCGCCGTAAGATATTGTTCGCAAAAGGGCAAGTTGCGCGTTACCGGATTCCGCTCGTTCAGAAACTTGGTGTCACGAGCGCACAAAGCGCCATCCAAATTTTCGTGACGTCCGCGGTGTCGTCGACAACGTCCGTTGCCAAAGCCCGGCTCGAATGCGCCTAAATCGGCGGCGATCATTGAGAGCGATGGTGCGGAATCCCGGTGTCTACACAATTTAGTATGAAGGTTCAGTGAGATGGCGATTTTTGAAGCAGATTATGAGGGTGCGATTATCTCGCATGAGACCGAAATCAGCCCGGCGCTTTTGGAGGCCTATGACGTTTGGCTGCGCCTCAAGGGCGATGATAAATTGCCGACATGGAAGACGGAGCACTTCCTTGCGTTTCCAAGTCATTTTCTCCGTTCTGCCGTGCTGGTGGTTCGAGAAGCGGAAATCAACGATTTCAGAATTGTTTACTGCGGCAGTGGCTGGGCTTCTGCCGGGGCGCGTGATTTTACGAACGCGTTGGTCTCGACCATTTCCCCTATGACAGTTGCCGTAAAAGCACATGCGGAACTCGCCGAGGTGATCGCATTTGCGTGTCCAATGAAAATGACCACAAACATTCGCAGCCGTTCCGAGGGAACCTTGCACTATGACAAATTGCGCATGCCTTTTCTTGATAGTGATGGTGACACCAGATTTGTGCTGACACTCGAAGAGCCGAAAACTTTCCCTGATAAGTATTTTGATATTTGGTCGCGGACATCCGGCGCTGAAAACGAAAGAGCCATGGTCATTTGATGGGCAAGGGCGAAAACGTGACGTCGATGTTATGCGGCTTCAATACGGGGCGGCGATTTAGGTTTTATCTGTCGCTATGACGCAAAAACCTCAACAGGCCGTTGTCAGAAATATCGAGTAACTATTTAAGAGCCGAGTTTCACGAGTGAAACAAACGGTGAGCCTTTATTCATACGATTAATGCGATCCCACCACTATTTCTCCGAGTAGATGGACAATCAACTGGTTCAGTTGTATTTCTCGAATGCGTATTGTGGTATCTTAGCCATGACCATTTGCAGAATTTTTGGTTGGGGCGGCTGTGCGCCTTTGTGATGCCTGGTCGAGAGTGTTGCTGAGTGTGAGAAACTACGACTTTTCATCAATCCGCGTGCTGATCGTCGATCGAAACGCCTTTATGCGTCGTGTGCTGCGGAGTATCCTCCGCACCTTCAGTGTGGGTGCCATTTTGGACGAGCGCCACATGGAGACCGCGTGGGATACGCTTCAGTCGACGCAACCGGATATGGTGTTCTTGGATTGGTCGCCGTCGTTTAACGGTCTTGCGATGCTCAAGCGCATTCGCAACGACAAAGGGAGCATGAATCTTTTTGTCCCGGTGATTATTACGTCTTCGCTGACCGAGCCGGATTCCGTCATAGAGGCACGCGATGCGGGGATGACCACGTTCATCGCGCGACCGTTTTCACCGAAGTTGGTCTATGATCGCATGTGCACGGTCATAGAATATCCAAGGGCGTACGTGCGGTCCGACGATTTTTTTGGTCCGGATCGACGTCATCGTAACATCGCCGTTGAAAACGACCGACGCAAGGGTGACCCCGAAGCCGAAGACAAAAAGTGAGCGCAGAAGATTTCGCAGCAGAGATCACGTGCCTTGCGGATGACTTTGAGTAAGCACTGGCGGCGCGTCGGACAAAGATCGATATTGATCAAACCAGCCCATTGATGCGCCAACCATCCCATGGGGATGGCCGGCGCATCAATAAAGGTGTCGTTTTTGTCGTCTTTCGGCGTCAGAAGGTTCGGATTTCGCCGGGCTGCATGACGACCAAATTGGTATCAAAGTCGCCAAGCGCGGCCTTGAATTCTTCCGGCGTGCCTTTCAACGGCGGGAACGTGCCATAGTGCATCGGCACCACGGTTTTGGTCTTCAGCAAGTTCTTTACCGCATACGCTGCGTGCGCCGGGTCCATGGTGAAATGGCCACCGATCGGCAGCATCGCGACGTCGGGCTTATAGTATTCGGCGATAAATGCCATGTCGGCGAAAACGCCCGTATCGCCGGCGTGATAGAACGTCATGCCGTCATCTAATTTGATGATGTAGCCTGCAGGCTCACCGCCCGGGTGCATGGTCTCTTTGCCGTCGGCGTCTTTATAGCTGACGTCCGAACTGTGCTCGGCATGCACCATCGTAACGGTGATGCCTTCGACCGGCGTGACCGGACCGGATTTATTGAACCGAATCATTTGTTTATAATCGAGCCAACCCAACGTTGCGAAGGTGCGGCCCATGTCGGCGTTAATCAGGACTTTGGCGCCGGTCATCTCTGCGAGTTTGACGGTATCACCGACGTGGTCGCCGTGACCGTGGGTGACGAGAATCACATCGACCTTGCCGATTTTGGCCAGATCTTTGTGCTCAGCCGGGGTCTTTGGGTTCTTGGTGATGAACGGATCGATGACGATCACCTTGCCGCTGGCGGAGGTGATTTTGAACGCCGATTGACCGAACCATTGCACTTCTGCGGCCGACGCCGGGGCGGCAGCGAGCACGCCGACGGCCAGCACGGATGCCGGTAAAAAGCTGAAAAATTTACGGAACATGGCATTTCTCCCTGTGGATGCCTGAATATTTGATCGTCGCAGATTTCCCTGCGCTTACGAGATGTGGGGAGAGCAAGGTGCCACGTCCATAAAATAATGTCGCCCACGCCTTTTAGCGCTGCCTTTGGCATGGTTGATAAGGATGTGCTTGGCGTTCAAGCTACCGAACCCTACATACCTACTATGTCACCTATTCAACTGATCGCGTATGCGTTGCCGGCGCTTGCGTTGGCGATGCCGACAATCCCGGTCTACATCTATTTGCCGAGCTTCTATGCCACTGAAGTAGGCCTAGGCCTGGGCACGGTGGGCGGTGTGCTGTTGGCGGCCCGGATGTTCGATACCGTGTCAGACCCGATTGCCGGCTACGTTTCAGACCGGTTGCGCTGGCGATGGGGGCGGCGTAAGCCGTTGATGATGATCGGCGGCGTGATTGCCGGCTTGGCGATGCTGGGGCTCGCGCATCCGCCTGCGGGTGCCGGGGCCGGATATTTGCTGGGCCTTGCCGTCACCCTTTATGCGGGCTGGACGTTGGTGATCATCCCCTACACGGCCTGGGGGGCCGAGTTGGTCAGCGGCTACGACGCCCGCTCACGAGTCACCGCAGCGCGCGAGGGGACGATGCTTGTCGGTATTTTGCTGGCCTCGACTATCCCGGTGGTGTTGGGCGATGCCGCGACGCCATCCAGTGGCGACGGTGGGGATCTGCAGGCCATCGCCTGGGCGGCGGTCTTCATCGGTATTCCGGCGTTCTTTGTGATTGCGGTGAAAGTGCCGGACCCGTTACCGACGCGTGCGCCCGCGCCGTGGCGCGTGCGGCCGGATGAATTTCGTGCCGCGTTTAAAACCATAATCGCCAACAAGCCGTTTTTGCGGCTGTTTAGTGCGTGGTTCGTCAACGGACTCGCCAACGGGCTACCGGCAGTCTTGTTTCTTTTATATATGGAGCACGCCCTCAATATCGGCGCCGATGACCGCCCCCTGTATATTTTGGCATATTTTCTGCCGGGCGTGCTGGGTGTGCCGGTATGGGTCTGGCTCAGCCGTCATAGCGATAAGCATAAAGTCTGGTGTGGGGCGATGCTGATGGCATCCGCAGCATTTGCTGTGGTGCCGTTGATTTCGCCTGACCAAATCTGGATATTCTTGATGGTATGTATCGTGACCGGTGCGACGCTCGGTGCCGATCTTGCGTTGCCGCCGTCGATGCAAGCCGACGTCGTCGATTATGACCGTCTGAAAAACAAAGGAGACCGTACCGGGATCTACTTTGCGCTTTGGGGCATGGCGACCAAGTTGGCGCTGGCGTTGTCCGTGGGGATAGCGTTTCCCGCCCTCGACCTCGCAGGTTTCGATCCCGATGCCGACGCGCCGGATGCGGTTTGGGCGTTGATCGTGATCTATGCGCTTGTTCCCGTCGTACTAAAGCTGATTGCGGTGGCGATTGTCGCGAAGTATCCGATCGGTCGGGTGCGCCAAGAAACTATTCGCCGCCGCCTAGCTGCAATTTCATAAGGGATGACACGGCTGTGCAAAATTTAAGACGCTCTTTTGCTGCAATCGCCATGTTGCTCTTAATTGGACTAGTGACGGGGTGTTCCATGAAAGCATCTGATTTCGACGGTACAGAACCGCGATTCCGTATTGAAGAATATTTCTTAGGCGAAACAAAAGCCTGGGGCATTTTTGAAGACCGGTTCGGTAACCTGCGTCGTCAGTTTGTGGTCGACATTACCGGCACCATGGAGGGCGATGAGATTGTCCTTGATGAACGTTTCCAATATGCCGACGGTGAGACCGATCAGCGCATTTGGCGTATCCGTAAATTGAATGAGCATACTTACGAAGGCAAAGCCGACGACATCATCGGTGTGGCCACCGGTGAAAGTTACGGCAATGCGCTCAACTGGTCTTACGATATGGACTTGGCGATCGGCGATTCATCGCTGCGGGTACATTTTAACGATTGGATGTTTCTGCAACCGGACGGCGTGGTTTTGAATCGGGCCAAGGTTTCTAAGTGGGGGATCGCGATCGGCGAAGTGACGTTGTCGTTCAGCAAGGCGGATGCTGCAGTTCAGACGTCAATCAAGGCGTTTCCGCAACACTCAGCTTTCGACGAATTACGCCAAGTAGCCACCCGATAACCGGAAAGCGTTCGTAAAGACCGCCGGCCGCATCCCAAAAATCCACGTGCTCGATCAATAAGCCTGCTTCATTGAAGGTCAACCGGCTGGCGCCGTCGATCGCCCAAGGCTTGCCCATCAAGGTGCCGCCGAGCGTCCAAGTGATCACGGTCACCGGGCCGTCACTGAGTTGTTCATGGATATCAAATGTGAAATCACTGACCTGCTCAAACATATCGGCATAGATCGCCTGCATGTCGGCGAGGGTGTTGACGTCGTTGAAGGGGTCTTTGAAATGCACATTCGGCGCAATGTGTCGCGCCATTTCATTTAGATTTTCTGGCGTGATACGTCGCAAAAAGCCGCAATAATCTGGGTTTTGAGCGTCAATACTCACGCTTAGTCGCCTTGCGGACGTTGGCGCGCAATCTCTGTATCGGTCCCGATACTCCCGCTCCGTACGCCCGGCATCGGCCCGCATTGCACGCAGCGGTATTCGATCATCGTGCCGTCGGTGCCGGGGAAGCGCATTTTAATCCAGCGCCCAGCGGCGTCATACCAAACCTCCGTCTGCAAATCACCCTGGTACACATAGTGCGTCGCCTGGCGTTCAGCCCCGCCCGTAACAACCGTCGACGCGCCTTTATTTTCGATGCGTACATTATTGATGCCGCCGGTGATCGTGTTGATCACCTTCGTCGACCCCAGCACGCCGGCATTCCAATGCGTTGTCGGATAAGTCTGACCGTTCACCATTTCAACTTTCGAACCATTTTTGACCGAAAGCGCATAGCCGGTACGTGAAACATTGATCTCGGTGATATCGCCGTCGTCATCTGTGCGGGCATTGAGGGATATGAGTTGTCCGTTTTTCCAACGCTCGTGCGACGTATAAAGATATTCGTAAACTGTGAGTGCCAGCACTTTTATTTTCACATCAAAGCGGGTTTCCGCGACTACAGCGTCGCCGTCGCGGCGGAATGTGATATGATGCTGGCCGACGCGATCCCCTTTCCGGTAAACGTCAAAAACGACGTCCGGTCCATATAACTGCAAGGGGTCGATGGTGTTCGCCCTCGCTGAAACGGATTGAGGCATCGCAACCACGGTCGCCCCGGCGATCAGCCCAGCGCACAACGCGGTCCGAAGGGACGCTGGCGATTTAAATTCGTATTTTTCTTTGATCATGTTCATGCTCAGTATACGCAGCTTTCCCGATATTGGATTGCCCTAAAACAAATGCTTTTATACACAATCGCGTCAAGCTTCCGATAAAGGATCCATACCATGCCGCAAATAAACCCAGATAGTGCATCCATTCCGCACACAGCCGCCTGGTTGGGCGGGTTTGGCTTGTTGCCGTTTGTGGTCGGCGCGGTGCTGTCGAATATCACGGTGACGGCGGATTTTGGGCATTGGTTCATTATCGGCTACGGCGCTATTATTTTGTCGTTCCTGGGGGGCATTCAGTGGGGTGTCGCCTTGTCTGCGCGTAGGCCTGGATCGGTTGCGTATGTCGTCTCCATCGTCATCTCTCTGGTCGGCTGGGCCGCCACATTTTTGGCCCCACCGTTGTCATTTATCGTATTGGGGAGTGGTTTTTTGGCCGCCCTGGCGTTCGATGCGCTCGCTGTAATGATGTTCGGTCTGCCAGGTTGGTTTTTACGGTTACGATTTATGCTCAGCCTTGGCGTACTAATTGCCATAGGCCTCGCCGCGATGCCGTTTCTGAATTGAGCGCGTCCGGGCGTATTGCATCCTATTTTATCACGCGCTGTCGGATTCCTTGATGAGGCGTTTCGCAGGTAGGGTGAAACGCGCGGTCGTGCCATGGCCTGGCGTACTCGCCAATCTAAATTCACCGCTATGAAGCTCGACGATGGATTTTACGATTGCGAGACCCAATCCCGTGCCTTCGTGATCTCTGGTTTGGCTGTCGGCCACTTGAATGAAAGGCTGCTGTACGCGCGCCAAATCATCTGGCGCGATGCCGATGCCGTTATCGCGCACTTCGATTGCAACATCGCCATTCGGCACCAACCCAGCCGTAATCCGAATTTTGCCGCCAGAGTGGGTAAATTTCAGGGCGTTGGACAGCAGGTTTAATAGCACTTGGCGAATTTGCCGCTCGTCGGCGCGTACCCGCGGCACGTTCGGATCAATTCGGTCAACAATTTGAATGCCGGCTGAATTCGCCCGCTCTGCCGTCAGCCCAAGCACACCAGCAACGATTGCCGCGATATCGACATCGGTTTCTTCAAGCTCCATCTGGCCGGATTCGATCCGTGAGAGATCAAGGATGTCATTGATCAATTCCAAAAGATGCGAGCCGGCACTTAAGATATTGCTCAAATATTCGCGCTGGTTTTTATCTGCGATATTCCCTTGCGTGCCGGATAACAGGCTATCGGAAAAGCCGATGATGGAGTTTAGCGGCGTTCGTAATTCATGTGACATGTTGGCAAGGAAGCTCGATTTCGCACGGTTGGCAGCCTCGGCCTGATCGCGTGCTTTACGATAGGCTTCCTCGACTTTGACCCGCTCAGTGATGTCGGTTTCAATGCCGCCGATGCCGATCAGCGCACCCTCGAAATCGATGATCGGAAACTTCGCAGTCATGAAAATCGTGTTGTTTATATTTTCTTCGTGCACCACCAGACGGCCGGATTTTAAGACCTCTTTGTCATGTGCTACAAATGAAGTGCCTAAGGAATCGCAGAAGACTTCTTCAGACGTTTTGCCCAAAAGATCTTTCGTTTCATAGCCGTAAACTTCTGTGTAACGACGGTTCACCAGAATGAACCGCAAGTCGCGGTCCTTGAAATAGATTGGTGCCGGTGAGTTATCTAAAAGGTTGATTATTTGTGCCTGGCTGAGCTTAAGCGCTTCGGCGCTTCGGCGTTCGGCATCAATGTCGGTAATCATGCCCGTCATGCGCACGCACCTGCCGGTGTCATCTATGATGATGCGTCCAATCGTGCGAAACCACCGATATTCGCCGTCGGGCATGCGAAAGCGATGCACGCTGACATAGGGTTTATCAGGATCTGCAATGTGCACTTCAAGCAGGCGTCGGTGCGTTGGATAGTCATCCGGGTGAATCAATCGGCTGATTTCTCTAAGCGTCAATTTTTCACGTTCGTCTTCGTTCAAGCCCATCATTTTGGCGAACGCGGGGGATGCATAGAAACCGTCGTTACGGATATCCCAATCCCATATACCCGCATGTTGCGATGCGAGCGCGAACCGTTCTTCGCTCTCGGCGAGGCGCCGCTCAGACATTCGCTGTTCGGAAATGTCCGTATACAAGGCGGCAATTCCCGCACGCCCATCGGCAAGCGTGATCGGGAATTTTTTCACCAACCAATCGACATCCCTCCCGTCTATGCCTTTGAGCGCGATGTGGAACACACGAGGTGCGCCGTTGGCGAGGACATCGCGGTCACTCCATTCCACTTTCTCTGTTAGTTCGTTCGGCCAGATTTCGTCGGCCGTGTGTCCGCGTAACGAAGCGATATTTTGGCCAAAGCAATCGGTAAATGCTTTGTTGACGTATATATAATATCCCGCCGCATTTTTAATCATCAGCGGGGTCGGGGAGGCCTCGATAGCATTCTTGATTAAGGGTGCGAGGTCATTAGGCCGTGCCGGTTCTGAAGGTCGCATGAGGCTGACTGCCATGACCAATGCTAAGGCCAGACTGGCGACCACAAGACCGGTCTCGCCCGTAGCTGATGACGGCACGGCACCGACCAACACGGCAACACTACGCACGGCAAGCGCAGCAGCGCCGGTTCCGACAAGTGCCGGTACGATGCCTTGCTTGCGTTGCCAGATAGCTGCGCCAACCACGCCGCTTTGCAGGCAAAGCGCAACCGCGGTGACCCATAGGCTTAGCATGGTGCAGCGTGCATCAAGTTATCCAAATCGCATGAACAATTATTAATGCCCAGGACATGCACTCGTAATGTCCGATGGCCTATGTGTGTTGAGTGAAGATGCATACGTCATCTCAGAAAATTAAGGAAATAGCCATGCAAACACCTAATGCAACTCTGCGCCCTCGCAAAGTGCCGGCGCCGAAGTTTCCGACAAACACGCTGGCGCGCCGTACCAAGCGCTTGGTCTGTGCCAGCACGCTGATGTTGGGCGCAGGCGCAATTGCCGTCGGTGCGATCTCGAGTCCAAGCAGCCAAGCAATCGCAGCACAATCTACCGGCGCGAGCAAGACCACAACGGAAACACTGCAGCGCGCGATGCCGGCGAGTTTTGCTGACGTTGTCGACAAAGTCTCGCCTGCGGTGGTCAACATTCAAGTCACGTCACGGGTTACGCCGACCTTGACCGACATGCCTGCCGTGCCTGGAAATATGCAGGAATTCATGGAGCGATTTTACAATGCGCCGGATGCTCGCGGTCAAGGTATGCCGCAGCAGCGTCAAGAAGCACCGACCCGGGTTGGTGCAGGATCGGGATTCGCGATTGATGCAGAAGGCCACATCGTCACGAACGAACACGTCATTCATAATGCCGAAGAAATCACCGTGACTTTCAAAGACGGCACCAGCGCGAAAGCTAAGCTGATAGGTAGAGACGATAAAACTGATCTTGCGTTGTTAAAGGCCGACGTTAAAGGCCCTGTCCCGTTTGTCGAGTTCGGCAAATCCGATGACGTGCGGGTCGGCGATTGGATTGTCACCGTCGGCAACCCTTTCGGGCTCGGTCATTCAGTGAACGTCGGTGTGGTGTCGGCACGGGGTCGCACCATCGGTGCCGGTCCCTATGACGACTTCTTGCAGATTGATGCGCAGATCAACCGGGGTAATTCGGGCGGACCGGCGTTTGATGTGCAAGGTAATGTGGTCGGCGTGAACGCGGCGATCTTCTCGCCGAACGGCGGCAACGTCGGTATCGGCTTCGCAATCCCTTCTGAAATCGCGCAAAAAGTCATTGCCGAACTGATGTCGAACGGCGTTGTTGAGCGGGGCTGGTTGGGTGTTAGCATTCAACCGGTGAACGAAGACATCGCCGCGAGCGTCGGCCTCAAAAAAGCCGAAGGCGTGCTGGTTGCCGAAATCAACGACGATAGCCCAGCGGCAAAGGCCGGGTTGAAAGCCGGTGACGTCATCGTTGCCGTGGGTGATGAGCGGATCGAAACGCTGCGCGAATTGCCCCGTGTAATTGCAGACATTAAGCCGGGTGCGCGTCAGCCGCTTACGATCTGGCGTGACGGAAAATCCCGCGCGTTGACGGTCGAGATCGGTCGCCAGCCTACATCGGATCAAGTTGCCGGTGCGGTCGATGCGGTCTCACCCGTCGAGGCCGAAATTGGGCTCGCGATGAAGTCACTTGATGCGGAAACGGCAAAGCAGTTGGGTCTTAAAGAAGGCACATCCGGTGTCGTCGTGGTTGCCGTTAAGCCGGGCAGTCCGGCGGCTGAAAAGGGCCTGCAAAGCGGCGACGTGTTAACCCAAGCCGGCGGCAAGGCGGTCTCTTCGCCGGCGGATGTGAACGAACAGTTCGCGGCTGCAAAGCGCGCCGGTAAGACCTCGGTGTTAGCGCTGATAAAGCGCAGCAGCGGACAAAGGTTTATCGCACTCCCGGTCGGTGCTGCGTAAAGACGCGGCATCCTCCCTGGGGCCGGGCGATCTCTCCCCCAGAGCCATGCTCGGCCCCGCCTCCCCCAAACTGCCCGTTCATCAGCCGCGCTGGTTGTTGAGCGGGCATCTTTTTTTGAAACACGCATGCGCGGGGGTGGCGATGACCTTCAATCCACCGTAAATAAGAGAGGACCAAAGGAATGAACATGCGGATACTGATTGTTGAAGACGATTTGGATGCGGCATCTTTCCTGGCGAAGGCGCTGGGTGAGTCCGGTCATATCGTCGATACCGCGGCCGACGGCGAAGAAGCGCTCGGCATCGCCAGCGACGTCCATGACGTTTTGATCGTGGACCGCATGATGCCTAAGCTGGACGGTCTGGCGCTGGTTGAGAAGCTGCGCGATATGGGGAGCGTTACGCCGGTTTTGTTTCTAAGCGCGTTGGGTAAAGTCGATGATCGGGTCGCGGGCCTCAAGGCCGGTGGCGATGATTATTTGGTCAAGCCGTTCGCCATGGCCGAATTGTTGGCGCGGGTCGAAGCATTGGGCCGTCGAAAGGGCACGCCTGAAACGCAGACGGTGCTGACGTGCGCAGACCTGGAAATGGATTTGATCAGCCGCGACGTGAAACGCGCCGGCTTGAAGATCGACCTGCAACCGCGCGAATTCAAACTGCTCGAATATCTGCTGCGCAACGCCGGGCGCGTGGTGACCCGGACCATGTTGCTGGAAAACGTTTGGGATTATCACTTCGATCCGCAAACCAACGTGATCGACGTTCACATCAGCCGTTTGCGGGGTAAGATCGACAAGGATTTTGATCACCCGCTATTAGAAACAGTGCGCGGTGCCGGGTACCGCTTGCATGCGCCTGATTAGCCTCCGCCTTATCCGCACGTCTTGGTTTCGTATGGCAGCCGCCTATGCGCTGCTGTCTTTGTTGTCGGTGGGGGTGCTGTTCGGTCTGTTGTACTGGAATACGGCGATCTTCGTTGCCCAACAAACCGAAGAAACCATCGAAGCCGAGCTAACGGGCTTGGCCGAACACTATCGCCAGGCCGGTTTGGCTGGCCTTACCGACGTGATCCGCGAGCGCGCGCAGGGGCAACGGCTCAGCCTGTATCTGCTGACCGACCCCTCGCGCCGTCGCATTGCCGGAAACCTCAACACTTGGCCGATACAGAGTTTGCCCGGTGATTGGGTGGATTTTGATTACCGCCGTCCAGTCGGCGACCGCATGGTCGAACATCGCGCGCACGGCCGCCACTTGGTGCTGCCGGGCGGATTTAATTTGCTCGTCGGCTATGACGTGCAAGATCAGGTGCGTTTGGAGCATCGGATGCGCACATCCATGGTGTGGATTGGCGCGTTGGCCTTGTTGCTGGCATTGGGTTCCGGATTGATGATGGCGCGGCACTGGCTGCGCAGTGTCGACAACGTCAACAAAACTGCCGGCGAGATCATGCAGGGCGATATGTCCCGGCGTGTCCCGGTGCGTGGCACCGACGATGAACTGGATCGACTCGCGCGCAACCTCAACGCAATGCTGGACCGGATCGAAGGGTTGATGACCGGGCTGCGCCAAGTGACCGATAACATCGCACACGATCTGCGCTCGCCGCTGAACCGCCTACGCTCTCGCCTCGAAGTGACGTTGATGGATAATCCTGAGAAAGAAGTCTATCGCGAAGCGCTCGGCGACACCATGCGCGAAGTCGACGACCTGCTGAAAACCTTCAACGCCTTGCTGTTGATTGGTGAGGCCGAAGCTGGGCTCGAGAAAAGCTCTCTCGAACACGTTGATTTGTCACAGCGTTTGGCTGACGTTGCGGAATTATATGAGCCGGCGGCGGAGGCAGAGGGCCTTGATCTCAAGATCGAGATTGCCGACGGATTGTTTGTGCGCGGCAATCCCAGTTTGATTTCGCAAGCGTTCGTCAATTTGTTGGACAACGCTTTGAAGTACGCGCCGAGCGGCGGCACCGTTTCAATTAAGGCTGGGCGCGGAGAGCACGATGCGCCGTGGGTTGTCGTCGCCGACACGGGGCCGGGTATTCCTGAAGTTGATAGGCAGCGGGTGTTGGATCGTTTCGTGCGACTTGAAGGCAGCCGTTCGACACCGGGCAGTGGCCTTGGGCTCGCATTGGTATCGGCAGTCGCAAAACTGCATGGCGCGTGTCTTGAGCTTGATGACAACAAACCTGGGCTGATCGTGCGGCTCGGTTTCCCGGCAGTTGACCCGCGCGGACCTTAATTTGCCGTTCCCGATAGGCCAAAAAGATTGCGCCGGCGGTGATGGTCGCCGCACCCACGAGATTGAGTGGCCCCGGCACCACCGCAAACACCGCAAAATCATAAAGCGCTGCGAACACGAACGTCGCATAAAAGAACGGGATCACATAACGGGCGCGTCGTCACGATCCTGTTCACGCAGCCGTTTCCATCACGCGTTGCCGATGGCGATGCAGACTTTGCCGAAATGTGCGCCAGACGCCAGATGCCGATACGCATCGGCGGCCGCCTCGAACGGAAATACTTTGTCGACCACCGGCGTCATCTGTGCGGCGGTGATCGCATGGTTCATGCGAATCATATCGTCGCGGGGACCGACCGTGACGCCTTGCAGGCGCACGTCGCGGCTGACGATAAACGGCAACAACACGTTGCCCGTGGTGGCCCCGGACAAAACGCCGATCAGGCTGAGCGTGCCGCCCGGACGTACCGCGATCAGCGATTGCTTCATGGTCTCGGTGCCGCCCAGTTCGATCACATTGTCGATGCCGTCGCCGCCGACAAAGTCTTTGGCGGCTTGGCCCCAGGCCTCAACATCGCGGTAGTTGATGCCGTGATCTGCACCCAGCTCTTTGGCGCGGGCGAGCTTTTCGTCGGACGACGATGTGACAATGACCCGTGCGCCGGCGATCTTTGCGAACTGCAACGCAAACAACGATACGCCGCCGGTACCTTGTGTCAGGATCGTGTCGCCGGGCTGCACGGCGCCCAAGCGCACGATGGCTGACCATGCGGTCAGTCCCGCGCAGGTCAGCGAGGCCGCTTCCGCATCAGACAGGTGCGCGGGTGTCGCCACCAAACCACTTTCGGGGAAGACGCGATATTCCTGCAGCATACCGTCGACGGCGCGCCCTGTGTCGCTCTCCATGGCGCGTTCGGATGCACGACCGGCGGGCCAATCTTGGAAAAAGCACGCCGTCACTCTGTCGTCGACTTTGAAGTCCGTGACGCCATTGCCGATTGCTTCGACCGTGCCTGCGCCGTCCGAAAGCGGCACCAGGTCTTTTTGTTTCTGCCGGGATCGATAGCCGCCTTTGGCGATCAGCAGGTCGCGGTAATTCAGCGAGGCGGCGCCCAGTTTCACCAATACTTGGCCAGGGCCGAGCGTCGGTACAGGACGGTCGACGAGGCTAAGGGTGTCTGGTCCGGATGTGGTTTTGAAGGCCATGGCCCGCATGATGTCTGTCTCCAACGGATGCGTGGTTTTGACATCATAAAAGCCTGCGGCGCGGCGCTTGGCAATGCGCGCACCACGTTGTTAGGACAAATAGCCCTTCGTCTTGTTCGACGGGCACGGCGCTTTGTAGATGGTCTTGCCGTGGTGGTGGAGGTTGATCCATATGCGATTGTCACCGTTCAGCCATTCATAAACCCAAGCATCCTCGGGTGGGCAGGCGAGTTTCAGATACGAATAGCGAATCCGCTCGCTGCGGCTGCGGATCACCTGCGCATGGTCAAACCGCGGGACCTGCACGTCGACGACCACCGCCTTGCTCTCGTCGATGTAAATTTTCGTGGCCCGCCAGCCTTCACGCGGCGGGTTTTCGTCGACATAGTTCTTTACCGCGACGGCGGCAACCTGCAGTGCCTCGTCATCCGACATTTCTTCGGCGAAGTGTGCCATGGTTGCCAAGATCGTGCCGGGTACAAGTAAGGCGATCAGCAGGCTGGTGAAAAACCAACGTCTGGCTCGGATACTGTCTGAAATCCACATGGTGTCGTCCCTTTCCCTTCGGTAGCCCCGCTGCCTATGCCGCTCTTCGGTCGGCCTTAGGTCGGTAGCTTTGCGTCCCGTCGTCGCCGACGGTTTGCCGGTTCGTGGGTTCGGCGTTGTGTGGCTTCCGAACCTCAATAGCCATAATGTACCCGAAACAACCTTTTTTGACTGTGCGCTTGATCACTGTGGCGATCTACAAAGATCGATTCTAAGTATTTGTTTTAAAATAATAATTTATACATTTAATAAAAATATATTTCTGAAAATATCATAAAAGGTTCAGTGTTGAACTAAAATTCACCGTTTACAGGGCTTACGACAAGACCGATTCGAGGCCGTTCAAGAACCGATTCGCATCGTTTATATCGTTAAAGATATATGGGCTCACCCGGATATGACCGCCACGTGCGCTGACGTAAATCCCAAGTGCATCCAGCTTAGGCACAGTCTCTGCCGGAAAGCCACCATCGCGTCTCAATGTGATGATATGCGGGCAGCGTGCCCGGGCCGGGGCGACGTTCAGGCCGAGTGCTTGTGCCCCGTCTGCGATATGCGCCGTGATCGGTGCAATTCTTGCGCCGATTTGCGCCGGGCCCCAGGCACTGATCTGCTGCAACGAGGCTTCGATCATCGGCAATGTGATCAGATTCAGGTACTCGCCGGCGTCATAGCGCATGGCACCTTCTGAGAAGTCATCGGTATAGCCAAGCCCACCGGTGATGCTGGCGACGCCGCCTTTATTGAATAAATGCTCTTCCAACGGCACGCCGTTTTGATGCGCTGGCGCTGCATACATCAACGACATGCCATACGGTCCGAGCAGCCATTTGTATGCGGCACACACCACGAAGTCGGCTTGGATCGCCGCGACGTCCAGCGGTTGCACGCCGATCCATTGCGTCGCATCGACGACGAACGCGGCATCAACGTCTTTCAGTGCCGCGCCGATTTTTTCCAGATCCAGCACGGTGCCGTCCACCCAATGCACTGGGGGCAGGGCGGCGATGGCCGTCTTTTCTGAGAGCACGCCCAGTACCGCCGCTGTCCAATCGTCGTCATCGGGGCTCGGCACAGTGATGATTTCAGCCCCGATCTCGGCGGCGAGTCGACGCCACGCGTAAACGTTGGATGGAAACTGACCTTCCAACAGGATGATCTGGCTGCCAGCGGTTGGGCTGAGTTGGCGGGCTGCCGTAGCGATCCCATACGAGGCTGCGGGTTGTATGGCGATGTCATGTGCCGTGGCCCCGATCAAGTCGGCAAACAGCGCGCGCACATGATGAGCCTGGGTGTAGCGCCCAGGCTCATCAATCGCCCACGGCTGCGCCTTTGCGCCGACTCCTGAGCGCCCGGCCTCAAGTGCGGCAATCGGGATCGCGGATTTCGACGCCGCATTCAAATACACGACGTCGGCTGGGATATCGAAAAGTGTGCGCACGTCTTTGGCGGCGGGGATGGTCTCAGTACATTTGTTCATGGCGCACTTTAAGCGGTGTTTTCTATATCGATCAACGTGAATGCGTATTTATCACAGTTAAGGTTTTGTCATCTGGCCTGATCGGTTAGGCTGACGTATGAGTGAAATCTGGGCCCCCCCAAAATCAAACAACAGCGATGGCGACCCGCGTCGCGTCGGTGTCGAGATTGAATTCGGCGGCTTAAATGTGGCCAAAACGTCGGCGCTGGTCGCCGAGGTGTTCGGCGGCACGCTCGAGGTGCGCTCGGCACATCGCCACATGGTTACTGGCACGCCGATCGGCGATTTCGAGATCGAGCTGGATGCCCGGGTCGTGCATCCGGGCGCTGAAGCCGACGACTTCGAGCGCGAGACCAAGCGTGTGATCGGCGATCTTTCAACCGGCTTGGTGCCCACCGAAATCGTCGGTCCGCCCGCCGGCATCGATAGCCTGACACAGTTTGATACGTTGATTACGAAACTGCGAGATGCCGGCGCCGAGGGCACCTCGGAAGGCCTGACGTCCGCCTTTGGAGTGCACTTGAACCCAGAAGCGCCGTCTTTGACGGCAGCCGATATCTTACGGATTCTCAGGGCCTATTTGTTGATGTCGCCATTGCTGCGGCGGCGGATCGGCGTGGACGCCATGCGCCGTATGCTGCCCTACGTAGATCCGTTTCCGACCAAGTATGCTAGGCGTGTCATCAATCCTGACTATGCGCCGGACATGGATGCGTTGATCGACGACTACATCGCCGACAATCCGACCCGAAACCGAGAGTTGGACATGCTGCCGTTGTTCGCGCACATCGATGAAGACCGTGTCCGCAGCCAACTTGACGACCCGCTGATCCAGGCCAGGCCGACCTATCACTACCGTTTGCCCAACACCAATCTGGAGCGACCGGACTGGGGCATCGTTAAAGAATGGAATCGTTGGGTGATGGTTGAGCGGATTGCCTATGATGATGACCGCTTGGGTCATCTGACGTCGGAATTCATGCGGCGAAATCCTGAAGAATTTTTAGCGCGCGTATCTGTGCGGCTCAGCGAGTGGTTTGACGACTTTAGTCGTTAATCGACGGTAAGCGCTGCTTTGCGGCGATGTTCGCGCCACGTGATATACGCCGTACTCGACATAATCACAGTCCCGCCGACCCAGACAAAAATGTCGGGGACTTCGGCAAAAAAGATAAAGCCGGTCAGCGATACCCAAATCAGCCGGACGAAATCGAAAGGCATCACGACGTGGGTGTCGGCTTTCCTGAGCGCTTGCGACACCGCCAGTTGTCCGCAGCCGCCCAGCAGTCCGAGTGCCACCAGCCAGCCGAAATCGGTTAAGCTCGGCCACGACCAAACGAACAATGCGGGGATTAACGCCAGCGGCGCCATTACCAACGACATGTATGTCGTGATCGTTGCCGCCGATTCGGTGCGGCCCAGGTCTTTAATGATAATCACACAGGCTGCCCAAAACACGGCGGCGGTCAGCACCAATCCATACCCCAGCCCGATTTCGACGAAGCCTGGTCGCAGCACGATCAAGGTGCCGATAAATCCAATCACGATGGCCATTACCCGACGCCAGCCGATGCGCTCTTTCAAGATTAGCACGGCAAGAAGGGTTGCGAATAAGGGGGCCGTAAACGAAAGCGCTGTCACATCGGCCAAGGGTGACAGGCTGAGTGCGGTAAAAAAGCACAACATGGCGGCAAAATTCAGCACCCCCCGCAGTGTCAGCATCCACAACCGTCCGGTCCGAAGCGGCGATGGGCCTGCGCGCACAAAAAACGGGATGACGACAAATAATGCAAATAAAAGGCGAAAAAATACCGTGACGAAAGGATGCACGGTATTCGAGACATGATGGATAATTGTATGCATTCCGGCCAGACAAAGCGTCGAAACCAGCATCCAAAGAATGCCGGTCAGATTGTCTTTGACCAGTGCCTGCGGTCCAGAAACAGGGCTGGGCGTCGGTTTTAGGTCATTTGCTCTTGGTGGTGCGGCGGACACGTGATCCCAATCTATCGTGGTGACGGCATCACACTACTGAGTCCCGGCGTGCAAGCAAGTCGGCGGCAGGGCAAAAGTCTTGGTCCGATTTACCCGGTTTGGCCGTTGACAGTGTCGGCGCTGGACCGTATGTTCCGCCCGCTTGAACGCCCCGGGGACGGCCTGGGGCGGTTTAATTTTTACGTCGGGGATCGGGTTATGAAAGTCAGGAACTCGTTGAAGTCGGCCAAGCTGCGCGAGAAAGGCTGCCGTATTGTGCGCCGTCGCGGCCGGGTCTACGTCATCAACAAACGCAATCCACGCTTTAAAGCTCGTCAGGGCTGATTTAGCGAAGTAACCGACCATCAGCCGCGCCCATGGTGACATGGGCGCGGTTTTCGTTTGTCTGAGCCCATGGTGACTTGATTCCGCCTCGGCTTGTGTGGCTTCTCGACATTCCGGAATTGTTATCACGACAACTTCGTCGCGAAGCTTCATTGTTGACCGCGAACGGTTCAATTATCCTTCCGGCATAAAGGCGCGGATGCGCCGGCTCGGAGGACACCCAATATGACGGCTCCAACGAACGCACCTGTCGATGACCGCATCGCGAAGCTACCTTGGCGGACGCCAATGGTGGTCTTGGCTGCGGGTGCCGTGGTTGTGCTGCTGGTGTTCGGCTTGCGGTCCAGCTTTGGCTTGTTCTTAAAGCCGATGAGCGTCGACCTGGGTTGGGGCCGCGAGGTGTTTGCGCTGGCGATGGCTGTGCAAAATCTGATGTGGGGCGCCACGCAACCCTTCGCCAGCGCGATTGCCGAAAAATGGGGCGCTGGGCGCGTGATCGCGGCTGGGGGCATTTTGTATGGCGTCGGCCTCGCGATGATGGCGTATGCTACCGATCCGCTGACCCTTAATTTGACAGCTGGCGTAATGATCGGCATGGCCCAAGCCGGCGGCGGCTTGGCGGTCGTGTTGGGCGCGGTCGCGCGCGCATTGCCAGCCAATCGAAGAACCTTCGGCCTCGGTGTCGTCACCGCTGCTGGTGCAGCCGGACAGTTCACGGTGGTGCCGGGCGCCCAAGCATTGATGAGCAGCGGGCTCGACTGGATGCCGGCCTTGTTGATTTTGGCGACGGCTGCGGTGTTCATCGTTATCTGCGGGGTACCGTTGGCCGGAAAGCCCAATATTCGCGATGCTGCCAGCAATGCCGAGAAGCAAGACCTGGGCCTTGCTGCGGCTTTGCGTGAGGCGTCTTCGCACCGTGGCTATTGGCTTTTGACGTTGGGCTTTTTTGTCTGCGGTTTCCACTTGGCATTTATCAGCATTCACTTGCCGGCATATCTGACCGACATGGGCATGGCGGCTGAGTGGGGGGCTTGGTCGTTGGCGCTGATCGGTGTCTTCAATGTGATCGGCAGTTTTGGCGCGGGCATGCTCGGCGACAAATATCGCAAAAAAAGCCTGTTGTCGGGCCTATATCTGCTGCGCGCCTTGAGCATTCTGTTTTTCATCGTAGTCCCGCTCTCCGAAATCAGCGTCATACTGTTTTCCAGCGCACTGGGGCTGCTCTGGCTCTCGACGATTCCGCTGACGTCCGGATTGGTCGCGCATATGTTTGGTCCGCGTTACATGGGCACTTTGTTCGCCATCGTTTTTTTCAGCCATCAGCTCGGCAGTTTCTTAGGGGTTTGGCTTGGCGGCTATTTTTATGACACCACTGGCTCGTATATGCCGGTCTGGTGGGCCGGGGTGGCGCTTGGGGTCGCGGCTGCATTGGTGCATTGGCCGATTTCCGAAGAACGGACGCCGGCGGTCGCGCAACCTGCGTCTTGAGGCTGCAAACGGGTGACGTGTCGAGATGTATGTGACACACTCCATTCGGTAAATTATGATATAAAGCGGCACGTTTTAAGGAGCCCATCACATGTTGATGCCGAAACCGGACGAGACCGTTATTGCCCGTCGCCAGGAACTGGCAGATGCGTTGCGTGACATCGTGCCGGGTGAAGGCGTGATCGACGGCGCCGAAGAGCTTCGCGCCTTCGATTGCGACGGCTTGATGGCCTATAAGCAACTGCCGTTGATCGTGGTGCTGCCGGAGACCACCGAACAGGTCGCCGCCGTGCTTAAGTACTGCCACAAAAATAACGTCAAAATCGTGCCGCGCGGGGCCGGCACCGGACTTTCCGGCGGCGCTATGCCGCTGGCCGACGGCATTACGCTGGGGCTTTCCAAGTTTAAGAAAATCCTCGATATCGATTTCGACAACCGCTGTGTGGTGACCCAGCCCGGCGTCACGAATTTGGCGATCTCGCAAGCCGTCGAAGCCGATAATTTTTACTATGCCCCAGATCCATCCTCGCAGATCGCGTGTTCCATCGGCGGCAATGTGGCAGAGAATTCCGGCGGCGTACATTGCCTGAAATACGGCCTGACCACGAACAATATCTTGGGCGTGGAAATGGTGTTGATGAACGGCGATATCATCCGTTTGGGCGGTAAGCATTTGGACGCCGGCGGGCTCGATCTGATGGGCGTGATCACCGGCTCCGAGGGCTTGCTGGGGGTCATCACCGAAGTGACCGTACGCATTCTGCGCAAGCCGGAGACCGTGCAGGCACTGTTGATCGGCTTCCCGACCATGGTTGATGCCGGCAACTGCGTCGCCGACATTATCGCCGCTGGGATCATTCCGGGTGGCATGGAATTAATGGACAAAGCGACCGTTCATGCCACCGAAGACTTCGTGCACGCGGGCTATCCGCTCGACGTTGACGGCTTGATGATCATCGAATTGGACGGCCCCGGCGCCGAGGTCGACTACTTGGTCGGTCGCGTCCGCGAGATCGCCGAGCGCAACAACGCCAGCACCGTCAAGACCGCAGCCGACGAAGACGAGCGCGTGCGGTTCTGGTCCGGGCGCAAGAACGCGTTTCCGGCGATTGGACGGATCTCGCCCGACTACATCTGCGTCGACGGCACGATCCCCCGCAAGAAACTTGCCGAAGTCTTAGAACGCATGGCCGGGATTTCCGAAAAGCACGGGCTTCGGGTCGCCAACGTGTTTCACGCTGGCGACGGTAACTTGCATCCGCTGATATTGTTTGATGCCAACAAAGAGGGTGAGTTGGAACGTGCGGAGCTGGTCTGCAGCGACATCTTGATGCTGTGCGTCGAAGTCGGCGGCGTGCTCAGTGGCGAGCATGGGATCGGCGTCGAAAAACGCGACCTGATGGGCGCGATGTTCACCGAAGATGACCTGAAGCAACAACAGCGCGTCAAATGCGCCTTTGACCCCGGACATTTGTTGAACCCGGGCAAGGTTTATCCGGAATTGCACCGCTGTGCCGAGCTTGGCAAAATGCACGTGCATCATGGCAAGCTGCCGTTCCCCGACATTCCCAGGTTTTAGATTAAGGCCCGCTCATGATGTCCGATACGCTAAAGCCGGAAAATGCTGAGCAACTCTTGCAGGCAGTGCAATGGGCGGTCGCCGAAAAGCAACCGCTTGAGGTCGTGGCCGGTGGCTCCAAACGCGTCTACGGGCGACCGATGCAGACCGCCGCCACGCTTGATCTCTCGGCGCTGTCTGGGATCAAAATATATGAGCCGGCTGAGTTGTATATGACGGCGCTCGCCGGCACGCCGATGTCGGACATCGACGCCGCGTTGGCCGAAGCCGGTCAGCAACTGTCGTTCGAGCCACCTGATTTGGGCCCGCTTTTAGGTGGGGCCGCGCATGCTGGCACCATCGGCGGCGTTGTCGCCTGCAATTTGGCCGGTCCGCGTCGCATCAAAGAAGGCTCGGCCCGCGATCACGTGCTGGGTTTCCATGCCGTGTCCGGTCGCGGCGAGACGTTTAAATCCGGCGGTACGGTGGTCAAAAACGTCAGCGGGTTTGATCTTTCAAAGCTTTTGGCGGGCTCCATGGGGACGCTGGCGGTGATGTCGGAAGTGACGCTCAAAGTGCTGCCGGCTCCTGAAAAAATTCGCACGCTTTTGATCTGCTGGCGCACCGACGGGGTGTATGACCATGGCGCGATGAAGGCGATGTCGCGTGCGCTCGGTAGTCCTCATGACGTGTCGGGTGCGGCGCACTTACCTGCGGCGGTGGCCGGGCGCTCATCTGTGGATTACGTCAGCAATAGCGGTGGCGGGGTCACCGCGCTGCGCGTCGAAGGGCCGGCACCGTCGGTTGAGCACCGCGCCAAGGCATTGGCTGAGTCGCTCAAAGAATTTGGCCACATTGAAGAATTGCACACATCAAATTCAAAAACGTTCTGGCAAGAAATCCGCGATGTCACCGCATTCGTCGGCCGACACGACCTGCCGATTGTCTGGCATCTTTCGGTGCCGCCGGCATCGGGCTCAAAGGTTGCGCTGGGCCTTCTCGAAAATTTGCGGGGCGAGGTTATCTACGACTGGGGCGGGGGCTCGATCTGGTTGGCGCTGGCGGGCGGCGATGCCCATGCCGACATGGTAAGGGCCGCGGTGGCGAAAACTGGCGGTCATGCAACGTTGATCCGTGCGCCTGCCGATGTGCGCGCCGAGGCGCCGGTGTTCGAGCCGCGCTTGGGCCCCGAAGCCGAGGTCACGGCCAACATCAAAAGCGGATTCGATCCGGACGGTATCCTTAACCCCGGACGTATGTACCAAGGAGTTTAGTGAGCCGATATGCAAACAGATTTCACGCTGGCTCAACTCAACGATCCGGATATCGCAGCCTCCAACGACATCTTGCGCAAGTGCGTGCACTGCGGCTTTTGCACGGCCACATGCCCGACGTATGTGCTCAAGGGCGACGAACTCGATAGCCCGAGGGGGCGCATCTACTTGATGAAGCAGGCGTTCGAAAGCGGCGCGCCGGCAACGCCGAAACTGGTCAAACACCTGGACCGTTGTTTGTCGTGTCTGTCGTGCATGACCACCTGTCCGGCCAGCGTCGATTACATGCACTTGGTCGATCACGGTCGCGTGTTTATCGAGAAAACCTACACCCGACCGTGGTTTGATCGTCTGATCCGCAACGTCTTGGCCATCGTGTTGCCGAATCCGAAGTTGTTCCGTTTTGCACTGTTGGGCGCGATGATGGGACGGCCGCTGGCAGGTGTGTTGCCGGGTCGGCTGGGTGCGATGTTGAAACTGGCGCCGCGTTCGATCCCGGGGCAAAGCCCGGTCGACGTCGCCCAAGTGTTCAAAGCCGAAGGCAAGATGAAGCGTCGGGTCGCGATCCTCAGCGGTTGCGCGCAGCAAGTGCTACGCCCGGCGATCAACGAGGCGACTGTGCGCTTGCTGACCCGCCAAGGGTGCGAAGTTGTCGTCGCAGCAAACCAAGGCTGCTGCGGGGCGTTGGTGCACCACATGGGCCGCGAGCATGAAGGCCATGAAGCGGCTAAGCGGAACATTAGCGCATGGGAATCGGCGGCGTCGCAATATGGTGACATCGATGACATCGTCATCAATGCGTCCGGCTGCGGCACGACGGTGAAAGACTACGCTTGGATGTTGCGCAACGATGACGCGTGGGCGGCACGGGCGGCTGAGATTTCCGGCAAGACCCGCGACGTGACCGAAATCCTTGAAGGCCTTGGCCTAAGCGATGTCGTCGACGGCCCGCGTCCGGTGTTGGCGTATCATTCCGCCTGCTCGATGCAGCACGGTCAGCAAATCAAAACGGCGCCGGTGAATTTGCTGCAGGCCGCAGGGTTTGAGGTGCACCAGCCCGCAGAATCGCATCTGTGTTGCGGGTCGGCCGGCACCTACAACATCATGCAGCCCGAATGGGCGGCGGAACTCGGCGCACGTAAAGCCGGCAATATCCAACGTCTCGGCGTCGACATCGTGGCGACCGGCAACATCGGGTGCCTTACGCAAATCACCGAATATCTGAAGGACGATGGCGCGCCGCCGGTCGTGCACACGGTCGAACTTTTGGATTGGGCGACCGGCGGGCCGATGCCGCAAAATATCGGGTCTGTGAAAAACATGACCCAAAATAATATGCACTGAGTGCGCGCTTTTGCCTCGCTGTTACCACATCTGAAGTCTGGGCCATTAGATAAAGTCTCTTGTCGGCCGCCGTATTCGCACCATATGGAAATGATGAGCATTTGGCGGTCCTATGTGCAGGTAGCTGTGCTGGTCTTCGCGGCAAGCTTTGCCGTGGCAGGGCCTGTTCGTGCCGATCAGAATAGCCCTCGCCTGGACGGCTTATTCGCCGAACTTCAAACCATCCTGAATTCGTCACGCGCCGCAGATGTTGAGCGTGAAATCTGGAAAATCTGGAGCCTGCCCGACAATCGCTTGGCATCTGTGCCGTTTGCGCAGGGCATCATCCGTATGAACCAGCACGACCTTGCCGGTGCTAGGGCAAGATTCGATGAAGTGATTAAGGTCGCGCCAGACTTTGCCGAAGGCTGGAACAAGCGGGCGACGGTGGCGTTTTATATGGGCGACCTGGACGCCTCTGTCCGCGATATCCGCGAAACCGTCGCTTTGGAGCCCCGTCATTTCGGCGCACTCTCGGGCCTCGCCATGATCCAAGAACAGCTCGGTAACGTCGAAGCGGCGTTGGATGTGTTGGTTCAGGTGAAGGAGATCTATCCGGGCATGCCCGGGTTAGACGCCCGCATGCAAGCCTTGCGCGATGCGATCGAGGCGAAAAAGACGTAACTGTGCCATGCACATTCTGCAACGGATGTGCTTCAGCCATGTTATTTTATCGCTTGTTGAATTTCTCAAATAAGCGCAAAAATCTCGCGCTCCGATAAGGCGCAGATGCCGTGCGGTGAGTAATTTGCCTGCATGACATACGGGACGATCGGCAGCCGGTCTAGGAAGGGCCGGATACCCCCATTCGTCTGAAAGATAATGTCATGACCGACAAACACGGCGACACCGGCAAGCCCGGCCACACCACCCCCGCTTCTGATCCGAAAAGGCGATCAGGGACTCTGGGCCCACTCAGCGACCTTGAACGCCATCTGCCCGGCGAATGGTGGCGTACGCTGTTTAACGCCATGTACTTGCAAACCGACGGCGATGTGGTCGAAAACAAAGTGATCACAGCCCGCGAAGTCGACGTCTTTTTGAACGCTATACCGTTGGCGCGTGATGCGCGGATCTTGGATTTGTGCTGCGGCCAAGGCCGTCATTTGATTGAGTTGGCGAGCCGTGGCTATTCAGCGCTGAGTGGTGTTGATCGCTCGCGTTATCTGGTGCGCCTTGCCCGTCGCCGTGCGCGTCAAGAAAACCTCAACATCGATTTTCATGAAGGCGATGCGAGGAAGTTCCGCGCCAAGGCCGGTGGATTTGATTGTGTCACCATGCTCGGCAACTCATTTGGCTTTTTCGAGCGCGACAGTGATGACCTGGAAGTCCTGAAATCTGTGATTCGGGTGCTCAAATCCGGCGGCATGTTGTACCTCGACATTGCCGACGGGGCATGGCTGAAAGAGCATTACGAGCGCCGCTCTTGGGAGTGGATCGACAAGAACCAATTCGTCTGCCGCGAACGGACCCTGTCCGAGGACGGCCGTCGCCTGGTGTCGCGCGAGGTTGTGACCCACGCCGATCAAGGTGTCGTCGCCGACCAGTTCTATGCCGAACGTTTGTATACCCGAGACCAAATCCGCGTGCTGCTTGAGCGCGCCGGGTTCCAGGCCGTGCAGATTCAGGAGCCCTATCAGCCCGAGACCGAGCGTAATCAAGACTTGGGGATGATGGGCCGACGCCTGATTTTGTCGGCCAAAGCGCCGGAACGAGTCAGCGTTAAACCGCGCAGCGGTCCGCGTCCGTTGACCGTGCTGTTGGGCGATCCAAGACGTCCGGACGAGGTGAAACTCGGCGGTGTATTCAGTGATCAAGATATGGACACCGTGCAGCGTCTGAAGACCGCACTGATCGAAACCGGCGCGTTCGATGTGACCTATTTGGACGAACACGCGACGTTGCTCGACACGCTGCGCCGTGACCGCCCGGCGATCAGCCTGAATTTGTGTGACGAAGGCTTTATGAACGACGCCTTCAAAGAACTGCATGTGCCGGCGTTTATGGAAGCTTTTGATTTGCGCTACACGGGGGCCGGGCCGGCGTGCTTGGGGCTTTGTTATGATAAAGGCCTGGTGCGGGCGATTGCGGAATCCATGGATATCCCGGTCCCGCTTGAAACGTATATCAACCCCGACGACCGCACCGCCACGATCCCGTCCGTGCTGCCGGCGATGATCAAACCTGCGACCGGGGACAGTTCCATCGGCATCACCCAAGACGCCGTCGTGCACACGCCTGAAGAGGCGCTGCGCTACGTCGGTAAGCTCCGTGAAACCATGCCCGAACGTGCGATTTTGGTGCAGGAATATCTGACCGGTGACGAATACACGGTCGGCCTGATCGGCAACCCAGGCATCCGCTTGGATGCGTTGCCGATTTTGATGGTCGACTATTCGAAGCTGCCGGCGGATCTGCCGAAGATTTTGTCCTACGAATCCAAATGGCAGCCCGAAAGCCCGTATTGGACCGAGATCGCCTACAAAGAAGCGTTGCTGCCCGAGAACACGCGGCGTGACTTGGTCGACCGCTCAATGCGTTTGTTTGAACGCTTGGGGTGTCGCGACTATGCGCGCTTCGACTTCCGCGCCGATGCAAACGGTGAGATGAAGCTGCTTGAAGTGAACCCGAACCCGGGTTGGTGCTGGGACGGCAAAATGAACCTGATGGCCGGTTTTGCCGGTATGACGTACAGCGAAATGCTTCTCGACATCATTGAAGCCGCCGAAGCGCGCTATGCGGCGGCTGACAGCTTGGCACAGGTGGCGGTGGCTTAGTCCTCGAAGTTTGGTATCCATAAATATGGAAAACGCCCGGTTGACTGTTCCCTTTGCGGAAACAGGCCGGGCGTTTTACATTGTGGACCTGCGACACGTTAACTTTTAGGTGGCTTCAAATGACCGCGCAGGCCGTATCGGCTTTTGATGACGAATTGCTCGCCGTGCTCCGTCAAATTGTCGGCGAGCGGGTGACCACGACAGCGGCGATTTTGGACCGCCATGGCCGCGATGAGTCCTTTCACCCCTGCATGCCGCCGGACGCGGTGGTGTACGCACATTCAACAGACGAGGTCAGCCGCGTTGTGACGGCGTGCGCGGCACGCGGTGTGCCGATTATCCCGTTCGGCACCGGCACGTCGCTGGAAGGCCACGTGGCGGCGCTTCAGGGCGGTGTCTGCGTTGATATGTCGGAAATGAATCAGATTTTGGCGGTCAACGCCGAAGATTTGGATTGTCGCGTGCAGCCGGGCGTGACCCGCAAACAACTGAACACGCATCTGCGCGACACCGGCTTGTTCTTTCCGATTGATCCGGGCGCGGATGCGTCATTGGGCGGTATGGCGGCGACGCGGGCATCGGGCACCAATGCGGTGCGCTACGGCACGATGCGCGAAAATGTACTGTCGCTCGAAGTCGTGATGGCAGACGGGCGGATTATCCGCACCGCGCGGCGCTCCAAGAAATCCAGCGCCGGCTATGATCTGACCCGGTTGTTCGTCGGCTCGGAAGGCACGCTCGGCCTGATCACCGAGGTCACGGTTCGGCTTTACGGCATTCCCGAAGCGACGTCCGCTGCCGTCTGTGCGTTCCCAGATATGGAAAGCGCCGTCAACACCGTGATCATGACCATTCAGTCCGGCATCCCGGTCGCCCGGATTGAGCTGTTGGACGCGTTGCAGATGGAAGCCTGCAACAAATACTCGGACCTTGATTATGCCCTGCAGCCGACGTTGTTTTTTGAATTTCACGGCTCCGAAGCAGGCGTTGTCGAGCAGGTCGACCAAGTGAAAGAGATCGCCGGTGAGTTTGGTGGTGACGATTTCAAATGGGCGCGTCAGGCAGAGGACCGCTCTAAGCTCTGGCAGGCCCGCCATGATGCGTACTATGCGGGCATTGCACTGCGTGCGGGTGGTAAAGGGATCGCGACGGACGTCTGTGTGCCGATTTCCAAGCTCGCCGAATGTATTCTCGAAACCCAAGTGGATATTGCCGAAAGCGGTTTGATCGCGCCGATTGTCGGCCACGTCGGCGATGGTAATTTCCATCTGGTGATCGTCGTCGATCCGGACGATGCCGAAGAAATGGCCCGCGCCGAAGCCTTGAACGAACGCATGGTCATGCGCGCATTGGCGATGGACGGCACTTGCACCGGCGAACACGGCGTCGGTTACGGTAAGATGGGCTTCCTTGAGGCCGAGCATGGCGAAGCGATCTCGGTGATGCGTGACTTGAAACGCGCGCTCGATCCTAAAAACATTATGAACCCGGGTAAAATCGTCCGTATGTAAGGCTGAATAAATGACGGATTCTGCAAAAGCATTTTTGCGCTCATTGGCTGACGCAGCGATCGAAGCGGCCGATCCGAACGTGCGCGTGCCGGCTGTCCTGCCGGATGCACCGGAACGCGCAATTATCATCGGCGCCGGCAAAGCGTCGGCGGCGATGGCGCGGGCACTTGAATCCGCTTGGCCCGACACTGAACTTTCCGGCGTCGTCGTGACGCGCTACGGCTATGAAGTCGCGTGTGGCCGCATCGAAATTGTGGCCGCCGCGCACCCTGTGCCGGATGAAGCCGGGCGGATCGCGGCGCAGAAAATTCTGGCAGCCGCAAAGGCGGCGGGTGAGGGGGATCTGGTGATCGCGTTGATCTCGGGCGGCGGGTCCGCGTTGTTGACGGCGCCGGCTGAGGGCATTTCGTTTGCTGACAAACAAGACGTGAACCGTCAGTTGCTGCGCTCAGGCGCTGATATCGGCGAGATGAATACGCTGCGTAAACACATCTCGGCGATCAAGGGCGGCCGGCTTGCGGAAGCGGCTTATCCGGCGCGCTTGCTCACCGTTCTGATTTCGGATGTGCCGGGCGATGATCCGGCCGTGATCGCATCGGGTCCGACGGTGCCGGACCCGACGACGTTTGCCGATGCGCATGCTGTCGTCGAAAAATACCATCTTGATCTGCCGGAAAGCGTACGCCGACATTTGGATGCGGCGGCGGACGAAACGCCGAAGCCGGGCGACAAAGTGTTTGATAAAACCGATTTGGTATTCGCGGCCAAGCCCGATAAAAGCATCGCGGCGGCGGCGGCGGTTGCAAAAGCGGCCGGCTACACGGTTGTCGATCTGGGCGATCAGCTCGAAGGGGAAGCGCGCGATCTGGGCGCTGAACATGCGGCGCTGGCGCTTCAGTGCAAAGCCGGCACCGGTCCGGCCAAAACGCCTTGCGTGATTTTGTCGGGAGGCGAGACCACGGTGACCATGACCGGCAACGGGCGCGGCGGGCGGAACACGGAATATCTTTTAGGCATGGCACTGGCGTTAAACGGCGCCGACGGCATCCATGCGGTGGCGTGTGACACCGACGGCGTTGACGGCAGTGAAGACAATGCTGGTGCCTTCATCGGCCCAGGTACCATGATTGCCGCTGAAAACAGTGGCCTGAATGTGGCGGACGCGCTTGCCACCAATGACGCTTACACCTTGTTTGACAATATCGGTGCGTTGCTGGTGACAGGGCCGACGTTTACCAACGTTAATGATTTTCGGGCAATTGTCGTCTTATAAATGACACCATTGATCACTATGCCTTGAGCTATGCCGAATGGCTGCGGGTGCGCGTTGCCTGCGGCTGTTTGGCGGGATACGATGCCGCCGCTAAATGCGAAGTTCGCCCATTCAAACGGCGGATACCGCAAGGGGTGCCAGCTACGTAGTGATGGATAAAAAGAACCCCATTGGGATGGAGAGTATGCGTTGAAAAAGGTTGTTTGGGCGCTCGTCGGCTTGGTCGTGGTGCTCGTCGGCGCCGTGTTGGTGGCCCCTAGCGTTATCGATTGGAACAGCTACAAACCTGAAATTGCCGCGAAGGTCCGCGAGCTGACCGGGCGTGACTTGGTGATCGCCGGTGATATCAACGCGCAAATATTTCCAGCCCCGACCCTGACCGCGGAAAATGTCTCAATTAGCAGCATTGAGGGGGCGCAGTCTCCCGATTTGGCGACACTTCGTTCGGTTGAAGTGCGGATCGCTTTGGCGCCGCTTTTGGGTGGTCACGTGCGGATTGAAAATGTCCGCCTGATCGAGCCACAGATAAATCTGGAAGTGCTCGCCGACGGTCGTAATTCTTGGACCATTTTGCAGCCCGACGCAGGCGCCTTGCCTAGTGATGAAGCGACGGCATCGGTCACTCCCTCTGGGGGTAAAAGCGAAGGCCCGGCCATTTCGCTGGATGACTTTGACATTGTCGACGGACAGCTCACCTACGAAGACGCGGGGACAAGCTCGCGTCAGACCGTCAGCGGCATCAATCTGAATATCGCCGCCGCCTCGTTGACCGAAGGACCGTTTCGTGCGCAAGGGAGTTTGCTGTATAACGGTATCCGCCTGGGCATTGATGCGGATATCGGCGCGATCGTCGAAGGTCGGACGCTGCCGGTCGACGTCGGTCTGACGATCGGCGGTGACAGTGCGAAAATTCAACTGTCGGGCACCGTGCTCGGTCTTGACGATACGCCCCGCTTTCGCGGTGACCTAAATGTCCTGAGCGAAAATATCGGTCGCGTCGCGACCGCGTTTGCCAAGGGGACACCGCTTCCCACGCCGCTGCATCAACCATTTTCCATCAAAGGTGTTTTGGATGCGTCGCAAACATCCCTCAGCCTTGAAAATTTTGATATCAGCATCGGCGGTGCTACGGGTAAGGGCACGATCTCGGGCAATTTTAAGGGCACGCCGACTCTGAAGGCGAACGTGAATATTGATCAGATCGATATTAATTCGTGGATGGCGCCGGCCAACACGGCAAGCGCCCCGAAAAAATCGACAGCGTCATCGGCGGAGACGCCATCTGAAGTTGTGAAAGAGATTGCTGAGGCCGCCGCGTTTTCACTGCCGCAGGGACTGAACGTCACGGCGTCCATTCGTGTCGGCGAAATTGCGCTGAGTGGTGATGCGGTGCGCAACGTTGTATTGAATGCCGAATTGGCCAACGGCGAGATGACGCTCAGTCAGTTTTCGCTGCAAACACCGGGCGCGGGTGAATTGGCGTTGTTCGGTTTTCTCGTTGCGAAAGACGGCAAGCCGTCTTTCGATGGGCAATTTGAAGCGAAGATCAAACAGCCTCGCACGTTGATGGCTTGGTTGAAGTCGGACACAAGTGCATTGAAGGTCGGCAAGCCAGGGGCGACTTCGCTTGCTGTCGGGTTTAGCGGTACGCCGCAACAGATTTCAATTAGAAAACTTAATCTGTCATTTGACGAGACCAATATCACCGGCGCGGCAACGTTGGTGCCGGGAGACGTATTGGGCATTGGTGCGACGATCAATATGGATCGCCTGAACCTTGACGCCTATTTAGCGGACGTGTCGTCAAAAGCACCCGCGAAGGCACCTGCAAAAAAGCCCGCACAACCGACAGAACAACCGACAGAACAACCGACAGAACAAACCGAAGATCAGGGCACCACAACTGAAGCGGTAGCGACCCCGGCGCCGACATCACCGTTTGAGGCCTTGCGCGCACTTGCTGGTATTAACGCCAACTTACGCACCAAGATCGGGTCTTTGACCGTCAACGCGATCCCACTGGAGAAAATCGATGCCGATATTGGCCTTGTCGATGGCGATCTGACGATCCGAAATTTCGTGCTCGGCAATGCGCTATCTGTATCCGCGCGGATGACGGGCATGCTGAACGGGGTGGGGCGCGGCGTGCCCGTGGCCAAGGCGTTCGCCCTGCGTGCCGAGGTAGGAGACCCGAACGGGCTCGCCAATCGCTTCGGGGTCGACCTGCCGTACAACAACAAAAGCATCGGTAAGCCGACGTTCGCAGCTGACTTGAACGGCCCGTTGACGGCGCCGTCATTGGTTTCAACCGTGACTGGATTTGATGCAACCTTGATTGCGGATGGGACCGTGCGCCCGTTCGATGCGGTCGATATGTTCGATATCGGTTTGCGTTTGCGCCATGACGATTTTGCTGCGTTGATGCGTCGTTTGGATACCGGCTATGTCCCGTCCGGAAAGATCGGCGGCGTCAATATTGCCAGCATGTTGAAAGGCAACGCCAACAGGATTGCGTTTTCGGATTTGGTTGCGGCGGTCGGCCAGGCAAAAATCACCGGTAATGGGCGTGTTGACTTAGATGGCGCACGGCCGGCGCTGACGGCGACGTTGGATGCGGGCAAGTTGATCGTCGACCCGTTCTTGCCGGCGCAAAAAACCGCGACCCTTTGGCCCGCATTGCCGGCCCGGATGCAGCCGGCGCGCTATTGGGTGCCCAACGGTGGTGCGGGTGGCGCGGATGCGCTCAGGCATTTAATCGCCACTGTGTCCGAGCGTTGGTCGGCAGTGCCGCTTGATCTCAGTGCTATGAAATCTTTGGATGCTGACCTCACGTTGACCGCGCCCGAAGTTGCGTATCATGAGTACGTGCTGAAAAGCGCAAAACTTTTCGCGACCCTCAGCGACGGCCTTTTGAAGGTTGGTGAATTTTCAGGTATCGCCTTTGACGGCAACGTGATGTCGAGTGGGGTGATGGATGCGCGCACCGATAAAGCCTCGTTGGCCGGTGTCGTCGCGGTGGATAAAATGAACATCGGTCAGGCGTCGAAAGCGGCGGGTATTTCCGGCAGCAGCGGTATGCTGACATCGAAAATCGAGGTCGCCAGCGTTGGCGCGTCGCCCGCTCAGTGGGTCAGTGCTTTGGGCGGCAAAGGGGCCATTGAAATTCGTGGGATCAAGGGGGAATCGTCATTGGGCGATATGCCGGTGATCGGGTTGGCCCTCGGCCCGCTGTTGCAGGTTTTTGAGGTTTTGAACAGCGGCCTGGGGTCGTTGATCGGTGCCGGTGCCAATACCAAGATCGGCGAGACCGACGTCACCAGCACGTTTGACATCGCCAACGGGACGCTGACCACAAACGACACCAAGATTATTTCCAACCTGTACAAAGGCGATATCAAGGGCACAGTCAATCTGCCGCTTTGGAGTATGAACGTCGGTGGCTCGTTGGCGATGGATCAAGGTCTTTTGGGGACTCTCCTCGCTAACGTTGCGCGCGTTCCAAGCAAAATCCCGTTCGAGGTAACTGGCGACATCGACAAACCCAACGTCAAAATCAAGCCGTTTTCGGGGGCGGCGAGCGAAGGTGGGGGCGGTATCAAGGTGCCTGGGCTCGATAAGTTGGAAAAGAAAGTGCCGGGTGTCGGCGGTCTGTTGCAAGGTTTGCTTGGTGGCGGACAGACTGCACCGCAAGCAGCACCTGAGAGCCCAACCGGTGATGCCCCACCGGCACAAAACGCGCCGCCGCCGCAACAGCCGAGCCAACAGCAAGCCGATCCGACGCAGCAGTTGCTCAATAAGCTGTTTAAATAAGGCTCAGCCGGGCTCTGTGTTTTCTAAAATGAACACGCGAAGTGCACTCGAAAGATTGCCTTCGCGAGTCGCGTCAACGTCGCGGATCAGGCGGCTGACGCTGACGCCGCGCACCTTGGCAATCGCCGTCAGACGGACCCAGAATGCGTCTTCCATGGACACGCTGGTGGCATGGCCGGCAATGCTGACGGAGCGCTTGCGAAGCCGGGATGATCCTGCGCTCATACTTTCGTCTGGGTAAAATTAACTTCGATCTTCAGGCCGAATGGCGCCACAAAAAACACTTGGTGATCGCCTGTGCCGGGAATCTGGCGGCTGTTATGTTCAATGCTACGCGCTGCGAGTTTATCGATCAAAGACGTCATGTCTTCGCCCCGAAAGGCCACGTGATCGAGCGCCCCTGTCGGCCCGCCACCGATGTCACCTTCGACCAAATGCACGATGGCCGGCTGATCGCCGCTGCCGTACAACCATGCGCCCGGAAACGGAAAGCCGGGTCGAAACCCGACTTGTAGGCCTAGGACGTCGACCAGAAAATCGGTCGTGCCGGGAACGTCGGGTGTGACGATATTGATGTGATCAAGTTGCATGACGTAATCTTATGACAGCGATCCGCCGCTGCCAATACGCGGGATATGATGCGCTACAGCGATCCTATAAAGGCCGAGATCGCGGCCACTGCGCTTTCAATATTTTGCGCTTCGGTGAAACCGGATTTCTTGCGCGGCTTTAGCCCGTGATCACCGTCGGGGGCCCAATGCATTTTGATCGCGGGCGACAAGGTGAAACCAGGCACTTCTTCTTTGGTGCCGAACGGGTCGCGTTCACCCTGACAGATCAGCGTCGGTGTTTTCAGGTCCGCCAGGTGTGCTGTGCGCAGTTTCTCGGGGCGTCCGGGGGGATGAAACGGATAGCCCATGCAGACCAGAGCCTGCACCTTCATTTCGTCGGCGATCAAGCTGGCCATGCGCCCGCCCATGGACTTGCCGCCGATCACCAAGGTGGCGGCGCCGAGCTTGGCGATCACGTCGCGCCACGTTTCCAGCAGTACGCGTTCGGGGTTGGGCGGACGCTTTTTGCCGGTCTCGCGCCGCTCGTTCATATACGGGAATTCAAACCGCACGACCCGCACCCCGGTCTCGGCAATCGCACCGGCAACCGTGTTCATCCAATCTGAGTCCATCGGCGCGCCTGCGCCGTGCGCCAACGCCAGGGTGAGGGGTGCTGAGTTAGGTCCATCAATGAGGAACGACGGCATTATTTACAGGCGCCCACCGCCGATGCGGATGTTGGCGCCGGCGATGTAGCCGGCTTTGTCGGACAGCAAAAACGCGATGGCCTCGGCGATCTCAGTGGGCTCGGCGACGCGGCCCATGGGGATTTTAGCGGCCTGCGCTTTGATCCGATCCGCGCCCGGCATGTCTGTATTGGTCATGCCCGGCGCGACCGTGTTGACGCGGATACCCTCGGCGGCGACTTCTTGCGCGAGCCCAATGGTGAGCGAATTCAGCGCCCCTTTGGAGACTGCATACAGGACGCCGATGCCGGGATTGCCCAGGTTCGCAGATCCGCTCGATACATTGACGATAGCGCCGCCCTGGCCGCCGTGCTTGGTCGACATGCGCTTCACGGCTTCGCGCGCACAGACGATGCAGCCGGTGACGTTGACGTCGAGTAAACGGCGGATTTCATCGGCGCTGAGCTCGTCGACCCGTGACCGGCGTCCATTGGTGCCGGCGTTGTTGACCAGACCGGTAATCGGGCCGAGCTGTTTCTCGACGGTTTCGAACATCGCGACAACGGCGGCTTCATCGGCGGTGTCGGCTTGCACGGCGAGTGCCCGCCCACCGGCCGCCGTGATCTCAGCCACCACTGCGTCGGCAGCATCTTTGTTCGAGACATAATTGACGCCGACCGCATGGCCTTCAGATGCCAATAGTTTTGCGGTGGCCGCGCCGATTCCGCGGGAGGCGCCGGTAACGATGGTGACCTGCGTCATGGGGCTCATGATGATGTTCCTATCATGTTTTCTGGACGGACAAGTTTATCGAACGTGGCTTCGTCCAAATAGCCGAGTGCCAGCGCGGCTTCTTTAAGCGTCGTGCCGTCAGCGTGGGCTTTTTTGGCGATGGTTGCGGCTTTGTCGTAGCCGATTTCCGGTACTAACGCGGTGACCAGCATCAGCGAGCGCCCGGTGAGTTCGCTTAGCCGCGCGTCGTCCGCTTCAATGCCGTCGACGCAACGTTCCTTGAAGCTTTGCACCGCATCGGCCAACAACCGCACGCCGCGTAGGCACGCCGCCACGATCACCGGCTTGAACACATTCAATTCCAAATGCCCGTGCGACGCCGCGACGGATACCGTGGTGTGATGCCCCATCACCTGGGCTGCGACTTGGGTTAGGGCTTCGGCCTGGGTCGGGTTGACCTTACCCGGCATGATCGACGAGCCGGGCTCGTTCGCGGGCAGGATCAACTCGCCCAAACCGGAGCGTGGGCCCGAGCCCAGCAAGCGGATATCGTTGGCGATCTTCATCACGCTCACGGCGATGGTATTCAGCTTGCCCGACAAATTGACCAGCGCATCTTCGGATGCCAGCGCATAAAATTTGTTTGGACATGTGCGGAACGGCAACCCGGTGATGGTGGCAACCTCTTCGGCGAACAGGGTATCAAAACCGTCCGGCGCATTGAGCCCGGTGCCCACCGCCGTGCCGCCTTGGGCGAGTTCGTAAATTTGGTTCAGGGATTTTTTCAGCCGTTCGATATTTTCCGACGTCATGTGCGCGTAGCCGGAAAATTCCTGGCCCAGCGTTATCGGTGTCGCGTCTTGCAAATGGGTGCGGCCAATTTTTATTTTGTCCTTAAACGCGTCGGCCTTCGCTTCCAGGCTTTCTAAAAAGCCGTCCAGCGCGGGCATCAGCCGGCTCGTGATCTCCAGCGCCAGCGCAATGTGCATCGCCGTCGGGAAGCTGTCGTTGGAAGACTGCGAGCGGTTGACGTGATCGTTCGGATGCACCGGTGATTTTGAGCCGATCTCACCGCCCAGCATTTCGATGGCGCGGTTGGCGATGACTTCGTTCAAGTTCATGTTAGTCTGCGTGCCGGACCCGGTCTGCCAGATCACCAACGGAAAATGATCATCCAGCGTGCCGTCGGACACTTCGCTCGCCGCCGACGCAATCGCGGTGCCGAGTTTTTCGTCCAACACGCCCAGCGCCATGTTGGCCCGTGCCGCCGCTTCCTTTTGGATGCCGAACGCCCGGATCAGTTCAATCGGCATCAATTCCCGTTGATCACCAATCGGAAAATTTTCTTTCGAGCGCTGCGTCTGCGCACCCCAGTACTTGTCTGCGGGAACGTCGATCTCGCCGATGCTGTCGGATTCACTGCGTGTTTTTGTCATGTGATACTTAGGCCTTTTCCGTCATTCCCGCGAAAGCGGGAATCCAACACTATCAAGAGCCGCCGATGGATTCCCGCTTTCGCGGGAATGACGGCAAAAGGGTAGGCTTACAACGGCCGCTTAAACTCGGCGAAGAAGTCGTTGCCTTTGTCGTCGACGACGATAAAGGCGGGGAAGTTTTCGATCTCTATTTTCCAGATTGCTTCCATGCCGAGTTCTTCGTATTCGACCACCTCGACTTTGGTGATGCAGTCCTGTGCCAGGCGTGCCGCCGGACCGCCGATGGAGCCCAGATAAAATCCACCGTGCGCCTTGCAGGCGTCGGTGACGGCTTTCGAACGGTTGCCCTTGGCGAGCATCACCATCGAGCCGCCGGCGGCTTGGAACTGTTCGACATAGCTGTCCATACGTCCCGCCGTGGTCGGGCCGAACGAGCCGGACGCATAGCCTTTGGGGGTTTTCGCCGGGCCTGCGTAATACACCGGGTGATCTTTGAAATATTGCGGCAGGCCTTCGCCGGCGTCCAAACGCTCTTTCAGTTTCGCGTGCGCAATGTCGCGGGCCACGATCAGGGTACCGGTCAATGACAAGCGGGTTTTCACTGGGTGCTTGGTCAATTCCGCCAACACGTCAGCCATCGGCTTGGTGAGGTCGATGTCGACCACGTCGCCGCCCAGCGTGTCGGCGGCGATGTCCGGTAGGTATTTGGCCGGGTTTGCTTCGAGCTGCTCCAAGAACACGCCGTCGCGGGTGATCTTGCCTTTGACCTGGCGGTCTGCCGAGCACGATACGCCGATGCCGACTGGGCAACTGGCGCCGTGGCGGGGCAGTCGGATGACGCGCACATCGTGGCAGAAGTATTTGCCGCCGAACTGGGCGCCGATGCCCATTTGCTGGGTCATCTTCAAGATACGCTGTTCCCATTCCAGGTCGCGGTACGCCTGGCCGTGGGTGCCGCCGTGCGTCGGCAAGGCATCGTAATAGTGCGTCGACGCCATCTTGACGGTCTTCAGTGTCGCTTCCGCCGACGTGCCGCCGATGACGATGGCAAGGTGGTAAGGTGGGCAGGCAGCGGTGCCCAGCGTGCGAATTTTCTCGTCGAGGAAATCCATCAAACGGGCTTCGTTCAGCAATGCTTTGGTTTCTTGGTACAAGAATGTCTTGTTCGCAGACCCGCCGCCTTTGGCGATGAACTGGAATTTATAAGCATCGCCTTCGTCGGCATACAGATCGATCTGGGCGGGCAGGTTGTTGCCGGTGTTCACTTCGGCAAACATGTCGGTGGGCGAGACCTGCGAATAGCGAAGGTTGGTCTCAAGATACGTTTTCATCACGCCTTCGGACAGCGCGGCCTCATCGCCGCTGCCGGTCCAGACGCACTGGCCTTTTTTGCCCATGATGATCGCGGTGCCGGTGTCTTGGCACATCGGCAAAATTCCGCCCGCTGCGATGTTGGCGTTCTTGAGCAGATCAAACGCGACGAAGCGGTCGTTGTCCGACGACTCCGGATCATCTAAAATTTTGCGCAGTTGCGCCAGATGGCCCGGGCGCAGCAGGTGCGAAACATCTTTGAAAGCTTCAAACGCCAACAGCGTCAGTGCTTTCGGATCGACCTTGATGATCTCGTCATCGCCAAACTTTTCGACGCTGACGTAGTCGTCTGTGAGTTTGCGATACGGGGTCTCATCGGGCCCCAGCGGAAACATGGTGTGGTGCACGTAATCGCTCATGGCTTGTACCCGTGGCTGCTGCCGCGGCACCGGATGGAACCGCGTGGTTGGCGGAGATTTATTTTTTGCGGAAGGCGTCCAGCGCGATGACTTCGCCGGTCTTTTTGTCATCGCCGTCGCCATCGGCGTTCAACGCGCTGTCGTTCAGGCGCGTGCCGGGATGGATGCCCATTTCTTCGGGCGTCATTTCGCCGTCCATATCTTCATCATCGTCGTCGAGATCGACGGATTTCAACTGCAGGCCAAAGCTGACCGACGGATCGGCGAAAGATGTGATCGCTTCGTAAGGGATTTCCAGCAATTCCGGGCGACCTGCAAAGCGCAGCCGGATATTAAAACCGTCCGGGCCGATGCTAAGGTCTTCGTACTGATGCTGCAACACGATGGTCATTTCTTCAGGATATTCCGCGCATAACCAGTCCGCGATGTGTACATCGGGATGATCGGTGCGGAACGTGATATAAAAATGGTGATCGCCCGGCAGGCCGGTGGCTTCTATTGCCAACAGCGAGCGGCGGATGACGCCGCGAAGCGCCTCCTCGATCCAAATGTCGTAACGGAGTAGGTCGTCATCTTCTATCATCATAGGGGCACTTTAGACGCTCTCGGGCCTTGGTAAAAGGGCGAAAGGGCGCTGATTTCTTATTCCCGTCCAGGCGATTCTTTGGACGTCACCGTGATTTTGTATTGGGCCGAAATAAAGTGGGGGGCTTCTGTTGCCAGGTGCCCCCCGAACCCCGTGGTCGTTATGGCGTATTAAGCCGCGACCGCAAGTGCGTTGTTATCATTGGCACTTGTGAAAATGGCCCGGTATCGGCGGAACCATGCCGGGTAAAAACTTAACCTTTACTACGCGCGTCGATCCTGTTTCACCCCCATCAACTTGCCCTTGCCGAACCTTCGGCGTGACAAGAGAAACTTGGTGGAGGTGCCGGGCACTGCCCCCGGGTCCGCGTCGCTTATTCCGATAAGCGTTTATCACCATAGCCAGCAAGCTGGCACAGCTAATATGCGCTTAATTACCCAAAATCGCAAGGTTTCTCGGTGCAGATGTCCGCAAATATAACGCGCGATTGCGCATAAGATTGCGTCGGGGCCCGCGCGCCTTAGAATGAGCTCATGTTTCGCCGCCTGAACGACGCCCAGATTCAATATCGTGCCGCCCGCGGGTCGGGGGACAAGCGCGGGTTGCTGGTTGTTTCCTCTGGCGGAATCGGCGACAGCATTCTGTTTTCGTTGATGATCGAACGCTTCATCACATTGGTTGGCGATGACGATCCGGTGACGCTGGTGGTGCGCAGCGAAAGCCTGGGCGTAGGCTTTTTGTTCCCAAGTCGAGTCAATCTCATCGGCGTCGATTACCGCCGCTTTATTCGGGACGGCGCCTATAAGCGTCAGGTTTGTGCCGAACTCCGTGCGCTGAACGTGCAGATCGCGATCTCCAGCGATCATTTGCGGCTGCCGACCGTAGACGACGTGATGGTGATGGCCACGGGGGCCGCGCAGAAGTTCGCACTGAGGCCGCGCACTTGGCCCAAGCACGACCGCGCTTTGGCGCAGCACGAGGCTTGGTATACCCGCTGGATTGACCCTGACCCCGCGCCGGCGCACCGATTGATCCGTTGGTGGGAACTGGCGAACGCGCTCACCGGCGAGAAGTTGCCGCCGCCCCGGGTTGCCTTTGCCGCAGACCGGCTGCTTGCACCGGTTGAGGCCGCGCGTCCTTATATCGTGCTGCATCCGTTTTCGGCAATGGCCGAGCGTGAAGCGGCGCCCGACGTCTTCGTCGCCATCGCAGATGCGTTTAAAGACAGCTTTGATATCGTCGTCACCGCCGGGCCGCATGACCTTGAACGCGCGCCGCGTCATCAGGCGTTGGCAGACATGCCGGGCGCACGCATCGATACCGCAAGCTTCGAAGCCAAAGCGGCGCTGTTGCGGGGTGCTGCGCTGGTGGTGTCGGTCGACACCTCGGTAATGCACTTGGCGGTTGGCGTCGGGGCGCCGACGTTGTGCTTGGCGTCTGCGGCGCACATCATTGACAGTGTGCCTTACGATTCGCGCATGATGCCGGAAAACGCGCATTTCATGGTGCCCGAGATCGACTGCGCGGGGTGTCTTGGACAATGTATACACCCCTTGGAATCCGGGCGTTACAAATGCTTGGGGCAAATCACACCGGCGCGCGCGGTGGCGCGATGTCAGACGTTGTTGGCAGCGCACGCGGCGGGGGCGTAAACTCCGGCCATGCAACAGTACCTTGATCTTTTGAACCGTATCCGCACCGAAGGCGTTATGCGTGGCGACCGCACCGGCACCGGCACGCAGGCCGTGTTCGGCCATCAAATGCGTTTTGATCTGGCCGACGGTTTTCCCATGGTGACGACGAAAAAGCTCCATCTGCGCTCGATCATTCACGAGCTTTTGTGGTTCCTGGCGGGCGACACCAACGTCAAATACTTAAACGACAACGGCGTTTCGATCTGGGACGACTGGGCGGACGAAACCGGCGATTTGGGCCCGGTGTACGGGCGCCAATGGCGATCCTGGGCGGCGCCCGACGGGCGCGTGATCGATCAGATCGACTGGGTGCTGAAAGAAATTCGCGACCGTCCGACATCCCGGCGGATGGTGGTCAGTGCCTGGAACCCCGCTGATATTGACGACATGGCGCTGCCGCCGTGTCACTGCCTGTTCCAGTTTCAGGTGATGGAGGGACGGCTCAACTGCCAGCTCTATCAACGCTCCGCCGATGTTTTCTTGGGCGTGCCGTTCAACATCGCATCCTACGCGCTGTTGGTCATGATGGTGGCGCAGGTCACCGATCTGCAGCCGGGCGTGTTTGTGCACACGCTGGGCGACGCGCATTTGTATGCCAACCACCTGAACCAAGCCGACGAACAGTTGAGCCGCACACCGCTGCCGTTGCCGACCATGACCCTCAATCCTGCTGTGCGCGACTTGAAAGACTTTACCTTCGACGATTTCACTCTCGAAGGCTATCAGGCGCACGCACACATCAAAGCGCCGATTGCCGTCTGATGGACATCGTACTCGTTGTTGCGATGTCGGAAAATCGCGTCATCGGGCGCGACGGCGACCTGCCGTGGAAAATTTCCGCAGACCTGAAACACTTCAAAGCCGTGACCATGGGCCACCCGATCATCATGGGGCGGAAGACGTGGGACAGCATCGGTAGGCCCCTGCCCGGACGCGAAAACATCGTCATTACCCGCAACCCGGATTTTGAGGTAGACGGCGTGACCCGCGCATCATCCGTTGAAGAAGCGCTCAATCGTTGCCGCGACGCCGGCGCCGACAAAGCGATGATCATCGGTGGCGGACAAATCTATGCCGACGTGATCGACCTTGCCGACACCATCGAGTTGACCGAGGTGCACGAGGTCGTCGACGGCGATACCGTGTTCCCGGAAATCCCCAGTGCGGTGTGGCGCGAGGTCGCACGCGAGCCGCACCCGGCTATACCGGACACCCAGCCCGCCTACAGCTTTGTGACGTTGAAGCGGGTCTGATCGCGTATTCCTTTACGGGACTATCCCCGTGAAACAGGTAAGTCATTTGGTATGATTTCTCTATCAAATTGAGACGACCAATGGCCGCTAAGTTTACAATTCGAGATGCTTTCCCGATGACGATGCGTGTCTGCATCACGTCATGGAAGTGCGATTTGGTGCGCGCTATGTTTGCCGAGCGTGCGGTCAAGAGGCGACGTTCCACAAGCTTACTAAGCGCAAGGCGTATGTTTGCTTGCATTGCGGTGACAACCTGTATCCTTGCACTGGGACCATCTTCAAGGATAGTCGCACGTCGCTATAACTCTGGTTCTATGCATCTATCTTTTTGTGACGCCGCGCCACGGTGTCTCGGGTAAGGAACTGCAACGTACCCTTGCGGTTACTTGCAAGACCGCTTGGCGCATTGGGCAGCAGATTCGTGATCTTATGTCGAAAGCCGATAGATTCGAGATGCTTCGCGGCCACGTCCAACTCGATGAAGCATATGTCGGCGGCAAGCGGTCTGGTGGGAAGCGGGGCCGTGGTGCCTAAGGTAAAACCATCGTCTCAACTGATGAACTTACGAGCTATGGTTTACTGGACGACGATGGGTACAAGCACGGAGCGGTCAAGCATGGTGCGAAGAAATTTGCTTACTACGACTATCACCACGATGCCACGTGCCACACAAATGGCGTCGAGTCATTACTGGGGGCTGTTCAATGCGTCGATCCGTTCGAAGCACATTCACGTCTCACAAAAGCATATGAAGCGGTATCTTGATGAGTTTACTTTTCGCTCAAACCACCGCGAGATGCAGAACGCGATGTTTGTTCTTCTGATCGGGGCTGTTTGATGGTCAAGTCTAGTGCATCGATGAAGTCAGAAGTCGCTACTGGCGGCACTCCGCGTGCCTCCTCTTGGGCGATAAAGTCTTGTAATCGCCCGTCTTTTGCCGCGACCGATAGAGGCAAGTGTTTGGAATCGCTCATCGAATCTAGCCTTTGCCCTTGCAAATTTTTGAAAGAAATGGTACCACACAAATGCACAAGGACGCCACCATATGGTCAGGTGACGCCCTTGCTTCTTACCCCTTGTGGAACGGGGCAGGTGGGTTAGGCCGCTATTTTAGCGGCTGACCGGTAATAACCGGATGGTTTGCCAAACCATGCTCGTCTCCTTTTCTTCTGGGGTTCTGTCCCACGCTGCTTTTCCAGGGCGATTGCGTGGAACACTCAAATGTACGTGGCGGTGGATTATTTTTGATCTGCCGCCATTTTCTTTGACTTAGAGGTTAGGTACTGGATCAATATCCAGATTGCGCTTTTTTCCTCGTCGCCAATATCGTCGTTTCTCATCAGCTCAACCAGTTTGTGCTCCAATGCAAGATCGGTCATGGAGTGCCCACTCGGGGGCTTGGAGTGTCCACCATCCTGCGCTGACCCGCTCCCTATTTCCTGACGGGGTTTATTCGCCGCCGGAGCGAGTGGCTCACTAGGTGCTGCATTTGGTGCTGTGCTCCGCTTTCTTGGTTGACGCTGTTTCGTGAACTTATCGGGCCTGACGCCAGCAGCAGCGAACAGACCTATAAAAAGAGTCACCATACGTGGTTGCTGAGCGACAGGGTTGTAACTCCTAAATGCGTCCCTAATGGCAACTTCATCAGCAGTTTCTGGGTCAATAAATTGCAGCACATCGGCATACGTTCCTGTCAGCCACTGAGCGAGGCGTTGCTTGTAGTCAGCCTCTGGGGCTAGACGCAAACTTTCAAGCGTATCAGTCGGGCTGCCTTTATCATCAATTAGGTCCAGCGCTTGCAGAGCGTAGAGCGTGCGCGGGATAAGGCTTTTGGAGACTCCGGCACGACCAAGCACCTCTCCGTTAATCGGAGACGGGAGGCCTTTAGCACGATGCCGTGCAACAATATCCAGCACGGCAGATGCTGGGGCGTAAGGGGCTGAGGCGTCGCTTGTAACTGGCATTGTACATTTCCTTGGTCGGTAGATGTACCAACGCTATGTTATTCTGTACAAAAGCGCAACATAGTTTGTTCTGTATTCTTAAAAAATATTATAACATATTGATTTTTATAGTATTTTTTTTAATTTATATGCAATAATACCAGAACGCAATGCATATAGAAGCTGGAAAATGACAGAGAATCGCCCGTTTTATGAAAAAGCCGAACCGAAACTTGGGCAGCGGAAATGCGGCGGCTGGTTTGCTGTGTCGCCATATGGCGTGCCGTTTCAGATCGGCGTGACTCGTGAAACGGAGATTGAGGCTAAAGAGCGCTTTGGTTGCGCGCTAAGAAAATGGAACGAGAACCTCCACTCTCTGGATGGCGATTAGGTGGTATCAAGTGATGCTACCTGTCAGTCCCGTTTCTTTAATACAAGCCTGTAAAAAACGCCGTAATTTCACGGGCTGCGTACGCAGGACGCTCGTAATGTACGAAGTGCCCGGCATCGGGGGCTACCGCAAAATCTAGATCGCTGAAGAATTCACCGAGCCGATCCGCATACTCGATCAGCATGAACGGCTCATGCTCACCCCAACGCACGCAGGTCGGCACATCGATAACGGGCCAGTCAACTTGGGCCCCCTGCATGATCTTGAGTCGGCGGGGAAAAATAGCGCTGTACCAGTTGAAACCACCCTGCAGGTTGCCGGGTTCTGCGAAGTTGTCGACCCACGCCTCGATATCGTCATCGAAGGTGTGCGGATCATGCGCCCAAGCGGACAGCATATTAGCGAAATAAACCCGGATCGCATCACGGCTGGTTGCCAGCAACTCGGCGGCCCAAGGTTGTTGATGAAAACCCTGATACCAGATGTCGTTCAGATGCTCAGGCGCGGCCCACCGTGATCCGATCCCGGGGTAAGGGACGTTGAAGAAAAATAGGCCCGCCAGTTTTTCCGGCACCGATTGTGCCAACCCCTGTGCGACCATTGCGCCGACGTCGTGGCTAACGATGCCGACATTGCGCAATCCCAACGTGTCGATGAGTGCTGAAATATCGGCGACGTGGTCCTCCAAGCGATACGCCTCAAGCGCGCTGCCGGGCGGCTTTTCCGTCTGCCCGAAGCCGCGCAGATCCGGCGCGATAATGGCAAAACGGTCTTCTAAAAGCGGAATCAATTTATGCCACGCGTACCAGAACTCAGGCCAACCGTGCAGCAAAATCAAAGTCACGATCTTGGGGTCGACCGCCGCGCCAACGTGACCGGCCTGCACGTAATGCATGCGGATGCCGTTGACCTGAATATCATGGTGCTGCCAAGCGTTTTGCGACATGCTGTCCCTCCCGCGTTCGCGAAGTCGTTTAAAATAGACTATACTGTCTGGATACTGAAAAAAAACAGTGGAGGATACGTCATGGCGAAAGTTTCAATGTCGCAAGATCTCAATGTTTCTGCCGATCAGGTCTGGCAGATGGTCGGAAAATTCAATGCGCTCCCCGATTGGCACCCCCAGGTCGATAAGTCGGAGCTGACCGAAGAAGGTCAGACTCGCAAGCTGAGCTTGGCCGGCGGCGGCACCATCATCGAGAAGCTTGAAAAGCTCGACGACAATTCCAAAACCTATACATATTCCATCGTCGACAGCCCGTTGCCGGTTAAAAACTACACCTCGACCATCAAAGTGACCGGTAGCGGTGACAACGCCACCATCGAATGGTCGAGCGAGTTCGATGCCGTCGGCATGCCTGAAAATGACGCCATGAAGGCGATTCAGGATGTTTATCAAGACGGCCTCAACAACCTGAAAAAGATGTTCGGCGGCTGACTTTCGGGTTCCGCGGCCAAGCCGTAAAAACATTCGATACCGACGCAAACGCCTGCTAGGTTGAAATTAATTCTAGCCATAGTGGGCGCTTTTGCGCGTCTGATCGACGAAAAGCCATTGGTTGATTTCGTATATTGCGACCGGGGCTCGCTGGTCTCGCTCAGCCGATTTTCGACGGTCGGCAGCTTGATGGGTAATTTGATCGTCGTCGGTCACGTCAACCAGATCGTCCGGCCCCGTCTGAAGCTGCACTAAGCTAAAAATGGAAACAGTCGACGGCGATCCACCATTCGCGTTCGAATGGGCGGAGCGAGCCTAAGAAAATCGTGTCGCCTTCGGTCGCTGCTTTCGGTGGCGTGGCGCCCGGCACCATATCGACCTGGATGGTGGTGACGCAGATTGCATTGTTGCGGGTCACGGCAAAAACATGGCGCCCGTGCTTTGAGCGGCCGGCAAAGCGGGCGGTCTGTTCGGTCTCCGCCCAGCCGGTCTCTTTTAGCGCACTTTTCATATATGCCTGCAGATCGGTGAGCGTGCGCACTTGCTCATTCTCGATGTGCACCCCGGTGCCGACCGCGACCAAGCGGCAGAGTGAACCTTTGATCTGCTCTTGGTTTTCCGGGAACGGCATTTCCAGCTGGCGAAACCCGGGTGCGATCGGCACATAGGTCTCTAAAGCTTGCCGTACTTCGCGGCATTCAACGCCGGGCAGGGCGATCACGGTCTCGGCAGCCGCCGATTGATCATAAAATAGTGCGAGCCCAAGTAGACCAAGTGCCGCCAACGCTCGACGCGAAACGGCGGCGAGGGTCAGCTGATGCATGATTTTGAGCCCCCGGTGCGCTTTACTGAACGACGATGCGCGGCGTAGCAGGGCCTTCGCCGAGCGCCGCATCAATCTTGGCGCCGACGGTGGCCGCGATGGCGCGATAGTTGGCCGCGCTCTGGCTGTCCGGCAGCGAGACCGTAATCGGTGTGCCGCGGTCCGACATTTCGCGGATTTCAATTTCAATCGGCACCTCGCCCAAGAAATCTACGCCCATACGTTCGGCTTCGCGCCTGGCGCCGCCGTGGCCGAAGATATCATAACGTTTGCCGTTATCGGGGCACAGGAAATAGCTCATATTCTCGATGATGCCGAACACCGGTACATCGACTTTACGGAACATGTTGAGGCCTTTGCGGGCATCCAACAGCGCAATGTCTTGCGGGGTCGATACGATGACGGCGCCGGTCAACGGCACGCGCTGCGCCATCGTCAGTTGTGCATCACCGGTACCCGGCGGCATGTCGACGACCAAAACGTCCAATTCGCCCCAGTTGACGTCGCGCATCATCTGTTCGAGTGCCGACTGCACCATCGGGCCACGCCAGATCATCGGCGTTTCTTCGTCGACCATGAAGCCGATCGACATCACTTTGATGCCGTAATTTTCCATCGGATCCAGGGTTTTGCCGTCGGCCGAGTTCGGACGACCGGAAATCCCCATCATGCGCGGCATCGACGGGCCGTAGATGTCTGCATCCAACAGGCCGACTTTGCGGCCTTCGGCGGCGAGGCCTAAGGCAAGGTTTACGGCGGTGGTCGATTTGCCGACGCCGCCTTTGCCCGATGCCACCGCGATAATCGATTTGACGCCCGGCAAAATATCGCCTTTGCCCTGCGGCTGCACGGGTTGACCAGGCTTGGTTTGCTGGCCGCCACCCGCCGCGGGCTGGGCCGTGCTTGCGGAGGCTTCACGCTGCGCCGTCAAGACCACGGTTGCCGAGACGACGCCGGCCAGCGCAAACACGGTGTCTTCGGCTTTTTTGCGGAGCGATTCGAGCTCTGCGCCCTTGTCGGCAGGGACTTCGATGGCGAATGCAACGTTGCCGTCCCGGCTTTGCAGCCCCTGAACCATGCCGGCAGAAACGATGTCGCCGTCCCCGATGGGATTGGTGATGGATTTGAGGGCGTCGAGGATGACGTCATTTGTAATCTCGGGCATGGTTGCAATCTCCGAAAACTTGCCGATATCTAATGCTAAGACGGGCTTATCGATCTTGTGGCGACCCCGTGGCGACGAATATACGACGTTTGTCACATCGCCGGGTCTGTCCTATAACGCGAAGCTGCCGCTTGAGCCATGAATTCTTTGGCTGTAAGTAACGTGCGGCTTCGAAATTACAAGGTATCAGGCCATGGATGCAGGTCATCCGGGCGGAAAGCAAGGGCAGGTTTTTATATGGCATCGAAAAAACAAGGCGGCCCCTGGGGCGGCGGCGGTGGTGGACAAGGCCCATGGGGCGGTGGTTCCAATGGCGGGGGCCGAGGCGGTCCCGGCGGCGGGATGCAGCCCCCCGATGTCGAGGAAATGCTGCGCCGTGCGCAAGAGCGCGTTAAAGGCTTTATGCCGGGTGGCGGTGCCAGCGGCAAAGGTGTGGCCCTGGTCGTGATTGCCGCCATTGGTATTTGGCTGGCGAGTGGTTTTTACCGCGTGCAGCCGGAACAGCAGGGCGTTGAGCTTCTGTTCGGCAAATTCGTCAAGCAGACTCAGCCCGGCTTGAACTATTGGATCCCGTCACCGTTTGGCTCGGTGGCGACTCCCAACGTGTCTCGTGTGAATACCACCCAGATCGGCTTCCGTGGTGATACCAGCTCGGGTCGCGTCAACCGTGAAGTGCCGACGGAAAGTCTGATGCTGACGGGTGACCAAAACATCGTCGACGTTAACTTCGTCGTGCAGTGGCAGATCAAAGACGCCGCTGAGTATCTTTTCAACATCCGCGACCCGGACGGTACGATCAAGATTGCAGCCGAAAGCGCGCTGCGTGAAGTGATCGGCCAAACGCCGCTGGAACAGGCGTATACGTCGGGTCGCGAGCAAGTGAACGCCAAGACGCAGGAACTTTTGCAAAATATTCTTGATGGGTATGGCGCAGGCGTGCTGATTTCGGAAGCGAAAATGCAGGATGCCAATCCGCCGAAAGAAGTTATTGAAGCGTTCGATGACGTCAACGCGGCGAAGCAGGACCAAGAGCGTTCTGTGAACGAAGCGGCGGCGTATAAAAACGACATCATCCCGCGTGCGAAAGGTGAAGCCGAAAAGCGCATCGCCGCAGCCAAGGCGTATAAAGAGCAGGTTATCAAGGAATCCGAAGGTGAAGCGCAACGCTTCATTTCGGTTTACGAGACCTATGCTAACGCCAAGGACGTGACCACGCAGCGCTTGTTCCTTGAGCGTATGCAGGACGTGTTGTCGAAAGCCAATAAGATCATCATCGATGAGGGCGTCGAAGGCGGCAGCGGGATCGTCCCGTATTTATCGCTCAATGAGTTACAAAAGCGCGGAGGGTCACAACAATGAAAAAGTCTCTCGTCATCCTCGGTGTGATTGCCGCATTCGCCTTGTTGGCGCTCTACAGTTCGGCTTTTACCGTGCATCAAACGCAACAAGCGCTGGTGCTGCAATTGGGTAACCCGGTGCGCGTCGAAAGTGAGCCCGGCTTGAAGTTCAAAATGCCGTTTATTCAAGACGTGCGCTATGTGGATCGCCGGATTCTCGACTTGGACCCGAAGCCGCAAGAAGTTCTGCTGTCGGACCAAAAACGTATCCGCGTCGACAGCTTTGCGCGCTATAAAATCGTCAATCCGCTGGAGTTCATCAAAACCGCGCAGACCGACAACAACTTCCGCCAAATTTATGGCAACCTGGTCAACTCCGCTGTGCGTGTCGAGGTCGCGAAAGTGTCCTTGGCCGACATGTTGTCGCCGAAACGGGTTAAGGTGATGGATCGTATTTTCCAAATCCTGAAAGACCAAGCACCCAAGTTTGGTGTCGAGCTGATCGACCTTCGGATCGGTCGGACCGACCTTCCGGATGCCACGTTGCAGTCGGTGTACAACCGGATGCGCTCTGAGCGTATTGCCGAGGCCAAAGAAATCCGGGCCCGCGGCGAAGAGCTGAAGCTGACCATTCAAGCTGAAGCCGATCGCCAACGCACCGTGATCATTGCCGAAGCCAACCGTACGTCTGAAATCCTTCGTGGTGAAGGCGACGCGGGGAAGAACAAAATCCTCGCTGACGCTTACGGCAAGGATGAAGAATTCTTCCGTTTTTATCGTTCGATGGAAGCGTATGGAAAGGCATTAAGCGAAGACACGACCATGGTGTTGTCGCCGAATAGCGAGTTTTTCCGGTACTTCAACAACTCCGGGCCGCGCGTTGCACCTGTGACCCGTCAGGAGACCCGTCAGTAGGCGGGCCGCGCTCAAAAGCGCATAGCATTGGAAACGTTTCTCACCGCCCTCGGTCTCGCAATTGTGATCGAGGGCGTGTGCTATGCGCTGTTCCCTGACGCCATGAAGAAGATGATGGTCCAAGTATTGTCGCAGCCGACGCAGACGCTTCGCATGGCCGGGATTTCTGCTGCCGTGGCTGGGGTCTTGCTGATATGGTTGTTGCGCGGCTGAGGGGTATCTTTTGTCGCCGTTAAAGTGAAGGGACTGGACATTGCCCTGTTCCGGCCACATTTGAAGCATAGATCAATTGTCTTGTTGCCGTCACACGCGGCGGCCATCAAAATGTATATGGTCACACGCCAAATCGAAGAGGTTTATCCATTGATGTATAAGGCCCCCAAATCCAACGTCGCCATTGCCCGCGCTCAAGATGCGTCACAGCACGCCGTATGGCTGATGCGCTTGTTTGCGCTCGCCCTTGCCGCTGCATTGATGATGCAAGCAGGCGCCGCGTTCGCCAAAGGCGCGCCTGAGTCGTTCTCTGGGCTCGCGAAGAAGCTGCTGCCCACGGTGGTCAATATTTCAACGACACAGACCGTCGAAGGCCGCGCTGGCCCGGAAATGCCGCAATTGCCGCCGGGCTCACCGTTTGAAGATTTTTTCAAAGAATTTTTTGATAAAAACGGCCAGCAATCTCAGCCCAGACGCGCAACCTCATTGGGGTCCGGCTTTATCGTCGATTCGTCCGGTTTTGTCGTCACCAACAACCACGTGATCCAAGATGCTGACGAGATTTCGGTGATCTTGCACGATGACACACGCTTAAAAGCCGAACTTGTCGGGCGCGATCCGGAAACCGATCTTGCGTTGCTGAAGGTGACCTATGATAAGCCGCTGCCGGCAGTGGAACTCGGCAATTCCGATAATCTCGAAGTCGGCGATTGGGTGATCGCCATCGGCAATCCGTTCGGCCTCGGCGGCACGGTGACGGCGGGCATTATCTCGGCCCGTGGCCGTGACATTAACGCTGGGCGTTATGATGACTTTTTGCAGACCGATGCCTCGATCAACCGGGGTAACTCGGGCGGTCCGATGTTCGATATGGACGGGCGCGTGATCGGCATCAACACCGCGATCTTTTCGCCGACCGGCGGCAGCGTCGGTATCGGCTTTGCGATCCCGACCTCTACCGCAGAGCCGGTGATTCGCCAATTGATGAAAAACGGCGAAGTCCGTCGTGGCTGGTTGGGTGTGCAGATCCAAACCGTTACCGACGAAATTGCTGAAAGCCTTGGCTTGGATAAAACCAAAGGCGCCATGGTCGCCAGCGTCATCGAAGACGGCCCGGCCGATAAGGCCAAATTTAAAGCCGGCGACGTGATCCTCGAATTTGGCGGCGTGCCGGTGCCCGATACCCGTGATCTGCAGCGCATCGTTGCTGACGTCGAGCCGGATACGACGGTGGATGCCGAAGTTTGGCGTGACGGCAAAAATACGACTCTGAAAGTCGTCGTCGGCGAATTGAAGCGCGAGGCCGAGCAATTGGCTAAGCTTGCGCCTGAAAAGAAAGAAGATGGCGGTGAACGCGCGATTGAGCCGCTCGGCATTACGGTCGCGGCGATCACCGAGAAAATGCGTGGCCGCTTTAATATCGGCGAAGACGAAGGCGGCGTGATTGTCACCGATGTCTCCGCAACCGGCCCCGCTGCGGAAAAAGGTCTACGTCCGGGTGATCGCATCATCCAGGTCAGTCAAAGCGACGTCAAAGACCCGGCGGATGTCAGCCGCAAGGTCGACGAAGCCAAGGCCCAAGGGCGCAAGTCGGTTTTGCTGCGCATCCAAGGGGCGCAAGGCGTTCGCTTCGTGGCGATCCGCTTGGGCGACGGCTAAGTTACCTCTTCAGCCGTCTATCGTTATCTCACGCCGCGCTGGGTCATCAGCGCGGCGTGATTTCTTTTGTCTGCGTCCTTTTCCTCATGCTTGCCATCCTCTCTTGGCGCGTCATCCTGAACTTGATTCAGGACCCATGGCAACCCTCGCACGGGCGCTTAAGCGTTTGCACAACGGCGGATCCTGAATCAAGTTCAGGATGACGCAGGTCCAGAGGGTCAGGGTGCCGCGCCGGGAAAAAATGACGCGCCTTGGGGCAGGATGAAGTTAGGCTGTGCGGTGAAGAAGCACAAAAAAAGGGCCGCACCCTCGGGATGCGGCCCTTTATCTTTTAGCGTGGTGTAAGCACTTAGTTCTTTTCTTTGTCTACCAGCTGGTTCTCGGTGATCCACGGCATCATGGCGCGGAGCTTTTCGCCGACGACTTCGACGCCGTGTTCGGCGGCCAGACGGCGTGATGCCTTGAAGCTGGCTTGGCCGGTCATGTTCTCGTTCATGAAATCACGGACGAAACGACCGGTCTGGATGTCGGTCAGGATATCCTTCATACGCGCTTTCGTTTCCGGCGTGATGACGCGCGGACCGGACGCGTAATCGCCGTATTCGGCGGTATTGGATACCGAGTAGCGCATGTTGGCGATGCCGCCTTCATAGATCAGGTCGACGATCAGCTTGACCTCGTGACAGCACTCGAAATAGGCCATCTCCGGTGCGTAACCGGCTTCGACCAGGGTTTCGTAGCCGGCCATAATAAGATGTGACAGGCCACCGCAGAGCACCGCTTGCTCACCGAACAGGTCGGTTTCGCACTCTTCACGGAACGTGGTCTCGATGATACCGGAACGGCCACCGCCGGTGGCCGAGGCATACGACAGCGCGACTTCGAGCGCGTTGCCGGTGGCGTCTTGGTGTACGGCGACCAAAGACGGGACGCCTGCGCCACGCACGTATTCGGAACGCACCGTGTGGCCGGGGCCCTTCGGTGCGATCATGAACACGTCCAGGTCGGCACGTGGCTCGATCAGTTGGAAGTGAACGTTCAGGCCATGGGCAAACGCCAGTGCGGCGCCTTGCTTCATGTTATCCTTCAGGTGATCACGATACAGCGCGGCCTGGCCTTCGTCAGGCGTCAGCACCATCACAACATCGGCCCATGCAGCCGCGTCTGACGGGTTCATCACCTTTAAGCCTTCGTTTTCAGCCTTTTTGGCGCTGCCAGAGCCGTCGCGTAGGCCGACGACGACTTCTTTCACGCCGCTGTCGCGCAGGTTCAATGAATGGGCGTGACCTTGGCTGCCGTAACCGATGACGGCGACTTTCTTGCCTTTGATCAGGTTCACGTCCGCGTCACGGTCGTAATAAACTCGCATTGTTTTCTCCCTCGGGGTGTCCAAGTCGTTTTAAAAAAATGTCTGGGCGTAGATGCCGTGTCGCGGCGGTTTTACAGCGACGAAGTGCCTCGGGCAATGGCGGCGACGCCTGTACGTGAAATATCGTTGAGGCCGAGTGGGCGCATCAGGTCGATAAACGCGTTCAGTTTGCCGGTGTCGCCGACGATTTCGAACACGAAACTCCCGTTCGTGCTGTCGACGACGTGCGCCCGGAAGATATCGGCGATACGCAGGCTTTCGACCCGCTTTTCACCGGTGCAGACCACTTTGACCAGCGCCAGTTCACGCTCCACATGGGGGCCGTCCAGGGTCAGGTCGGCGACCCGATGGATCGGCACCAAGCGGCCAAGCTGGGCTTTAATCTGCTCAATGATCATTTCCGTGCCGGACGTGACGATGGTGATGCGCGACACGTTTTTTTCGATGTCGACCTCGGCCACCGTCAGGCTTTCGATGTTGTAGCCACGCCCGGAAAACAGGCCGATCACGCGGGCCAACACGCCGGGTTCGTTGTCCACCACCACGGAAATCGTGTGGAAGTTAATTTTGGTGTCTCTGGTCATGTTCTTATTTCCAACCGGTTGCGTTAAAAGAAGGGCGATCCAAGGTCAAACGAGGACCATGCCTTCTTCGGAGACCGGTTTTTCCGCTTTGTCGTCCGGCCCCAGCAGCATTTCGTTGTGCGCCGCGCCCGACGGAATCATCGGGTAACAGTTTTCTTTGGGGTCGACCTGCACGTCGGCAATCACCGGTCGATCTGTGGCCAGCATTTCCTTGATCAGGTCGTCGACCTCGCCCGGCTTGGTGGCGCGAAGCCCGACCATGCCAAACGTGTCGGCGAGCTTCACAAAGTCCGGCAGGCTGTCCATGTAGCTTTCCGAATAGCGCGACCCATGCAGTAGTTCCTGCCACTGGCGCACCATCCCCATATAGAAGTTGTTGAGGATGAACACCTTTACCGGCAGATTGTACTGCGCAATCGTCGATAATTCCTGCATGTTCATCAGGAACGAGGCCTCACCCGAGATGTCGACCACCAGCGCATCGGGGTGCGCGACCTGCACGCCCATCGCAGCCGGCAGGCCATAGCCCATGGTGCCGAGCCCGCCCGACGTCATCCAGTGGTTAGGTTTGTCGAAGCCGAAGTGCTGGGCCGCCCACATCTGGTGCTGGCCGACTTCGGTGGTGATGAAGGTGTTGCGCCCTTTGCTGTGTTCGTACAGCCGCGAAATTGCGTACTGCGGTTTGATCAGCTCGCTCGCGGTGTCGAACTTCAGGCTGTCTTTGGTACGCCACGCGTCGATCTGCTTCCACCACGCCTTGAGCGCCGCTTTATCCGGGCTCGCCTGGGTGGATTTCCAGACCTTGATCATGTCTTCGAGGATATGGCCGACATCGCCGATGATCGGAATGTCGACACGCACGTTTTTGTTGATCGAGCTTGGATCGATGTCGATGTGGATTTTTTTGGCGTTCGGCGCAAATGCGTCCAAGCGCCCGGTGATCCGGTCATCGAATCTGGAGCCGACCGCGATCATCACATCGCAGTCGTGCATGGTCATGTTGGCTTCATAGGTGCCGTGCATGCCGAGCATGCCCAAAAACTGCTTGTCGCTGGAAGGGAACGCGCCAAGGCCCATCAGGGTCAGCGTGCAGGGATAACCCGTGGTGTGGACAAAGTCAGTCAGTAACTGCGACGCTGCCGGGCCTGAGTTGATGACACCGCCGCCGCAATAAAAGATCGGCTTTTTCGCGCCGGCCATCAGTTCGACCGCGGCCTTGATCTGGTTTTGGTCACCTTTTAGGCGCGGTTGGTATTTATCCAAGTTGATTTTTTCCGGCGCCTGGTAGGTGCCCTGCGCCATGCACACGTCTTTCGGTAGGTCGACCACAACCGGACCCGGACGACCCGAGCGCGCAACGTGGAAGGCTTCATGCATCACCTTCGACAGGTCTTCGACGTCTTTGACCAAATAATTGTGTTTGGTGCAGGGGCGCGTGATGCCGGTGGTATCGCATTCTTGGAATGCGTCATTGCCGATCAGGTGCGTCGGCACTTGGCCGGTCAGGCAGATGATCGGAATAGAATCCATCAGTGCGTCGGTCAGGCCGGTCACTGCATTGGTCGCACCGGGGCCGGACGTCACCAGCACCACACCGACTTTGCCGGTCGAACGGGCATAGCCTTCGGCTGCATGCACGGCGCCGCCTTCTTGGCGGACCAGAATGTGACGAATCTGATTTTGCTGGAACAGCGCATCGTAAATCGGAAGGACGGCACCGCCCGGATAGCCGAAGATGACTTCGACGCCCTGATCGGCCAGGGCCTTCAGGACAATCTCGGCACCGTTCAACGTTTTCGTGGTCATCGTCTCATTCCTTCATCGTTGCCGCGCGCATCTGCGCCCGGTTGCTCTAAAACACATGACGACCGGCGGGCATTGCTTCCGGTCGTCTTCAGTCATCAAAAAACTGCCGCCGTTCCCGGAAGCGCGCGGCAACTTAGAGGCTCAAACGGATGGGGTCAACAAAAACTGACGAATAAATGAAAAGATTTTTTCGTAATCTCTTTCCGAATATTTCTCGTTGACCGTCAAATCTGTACGAATCTGACGCCGAAACCATGTGAGTTGCCGCTTCGCCAAATGCCGGCTGTTGGTTTTCGCCTTTTCAATCGCGGCTTCCATCGTCCATGCGCCGTCCAGCACCCGCATCAACTCGGCAACGCCGACGGCGCGGGACGCGGGCAGCGTGGGATTGAGGTTGAGTGCATGAAACGCGCGGGCTTCTTCCAGTGCGCCTTTGGTCATCATCGTATCGAACCTGGCGTCGATAGCGGCGTACATGTCCTCGCGGGGCGGCATCAAGATAATGCTGAGATAGCGCGCCGGGTAGCCTGGCGCGGGCGGCTCAGCCTGCTGCCATTCGCTCAGCGTGCGGCCGGTCTCGGCGAATACGGCGGCAGCCCGCACCAGACGTTGTTTGTCGCTGGCCGGTAGGCGGGCGGCGGCCTCGGCATCGACGGTGGCAAGCTCAGCCCGAAAAGCCTCGCCGCCGATTTCTTCCAGATGCGCGGTGATCGCTTGCACGCGGGCGGCTGGGATTTCCGGGATCGGTGCGATACCGTCCATCAACGCTTTCAAATAAAGGCCGGTGCCTCCGGCGACGATCGGTAGTTTGCCGCGCGCGTGGATGTCTTTGATCGCCGCCGCTGCCATGTCGAGCCAACGCCCGGCGGAACAGCGCTCAGCCGCGTCCAGCACGCCGAATAGATGGTGCGGAACGCGCGCCGTTTCGGCTTCGCTCGGGCGCGCGGTCAGGATTTTCAACTCGCGATACACCTGCATGCTGTCGGCATTGATGATCTCGCCGTCGAAGCGTTCGGCGGCTTGGATGGCAATATCGGTTTTTCCCGACGCCGTTGGGCCGGCGATGATGACAACGGGCGCTAAATCGTCCACTTTACATTCAACCTTACATGATTTTTCTATGGCATTCTTTTCCTGCCGCGACGTCAGCCCCATCCCGGAGCCTATTTTATGCAGTCCGTTCTAACCCTGATCCGCGGCGCTGAGCCAGCGACAAATACAGAAACAAATATTGGCACAATCCTCAGTGACACCATTGTCAGCGATGTACGCGCCGCCCTCAACGGCTTGGGTGCCGAGACCGCAGCACCTGATTGGCTGGCGCCCGGGGCGGCGTGCGATCTAGCGTTCGACAACATCAGCGAAGATCAAGCCGACGCGGCGGCTAGGCATGTGCTCGGCGACGTGCGCATTGATGTTGTCGCTCAGCCTATCGAAGGTCGCCGCAAAAAGCTTTTACTGGCCGACATGGACAGCACGATCGTCACCGGCGAAACCTTGGATGACCTTGCGGCGTATGCCGGGTTGAAGGATCAGATATCGGCGATCACGGCCCGGGCTATGAACGGCGAGCTCGATTTTGAAGACGCACTCCGTGAGCGGGTCGGCATGCTGAAGGGACTCGCCGAAAGCACGCTCGAAGATGCTTGGGGGCAGGTCGAACTCACCCCAGGTGCCGCCGCGATGGTCGCCACCATGGCCGCAAGCGGGGCACATTGCGTATTGATTTCGGGCGGCTTTAAATTTTTCACGGCGCGGGTGCGTGATCTATGCGGCTTTCACGAAGATCTCTCGAATAATTTCGTGATTGAAGACGGTAAGTTGACCGGCGTCGTCACCGAGCCGATTTTGAACAAAGACGTGAAACAGAAAACCCTGATCGCGCGTGCTGCCGAACTTGGCTTGGCGCTTAGCGATACCCTGGCCGTCGGCGATGGTGCCAATGACCTGCCGATGCTGCAGGTGGCAGGTCTCGGCATCGCCTTTCGCGGCAAGCCGTCCGTCCGTGTCGCTGCCCCGGCCCGCCTCGACCATGCTGACCTCACCGGTCTTTTGTACGCGCAAGGATTTCGGGCGGATTCGTTTGTCCATTAAGCGCCGAATCGAACCGGTTCAAAGGATATCCCGTTTTCTCTTGCATTGCGTGTTGTTAAGCTTATGGAAACCGTTGCATGCGACGTTCAGCGTACGGGATTCGCTGCAATTAAGGGTAGATGCGTAGGGGCTGTGACACTGAACACTGACAAAACCTGCTAAATCGTGCAAAAAACACGCAAAAAACTGGGAATTATACGTGTCCCGACTGGGAATTTCCCTGGCAATTGAGGGTTAACGTTTTTATAAGTGCAGTGATTGATGTAAGCCGATGAACTTTATACTCTTTCACGATTTTCAGGCGATATTGGACCAATAGGCTATGCTTTCGAGACTTTTCGGATTTTTGTCGGCCGATATGGCCATCGACTTGGGAACCGCGAACACACTGGTGTACGTGAAGGGGCGCGGTATCGTCCTCAACGAACCCTCGGTTGTCGCCATCGCTGAAGTGAAGGGCAAGAAGCAAGTCCTTGCCGTCGGCGAGGAAGCCAAGCAAATGCTGGGCCGCACACCCGGTAACATCCGCGCCATTCGCCCGCTTCGTGACGGTGTCATCGCCGACTTTGAAGTCGCCGAAGAAATGATCAAATACTTCATCCGTAAGGTGCACAATCGCCGCACCTTCGCGAGCCCGCTGGTCGTGGTCTGCGTGCCGTCCGGCTCGACCGCGGTTGAGCGTCGGGCGATTCAGGAATCCGCCGAAAGCGCAGGTGCCCGTAAAGTTTATCTGATTGAAGAGCCGATGGCCGCCGCGATCGGCGCCGGCCTGCCGGTGACAGAGCCTACGGGCTCAATGGTCGTCGATATCGGCGGCGGCACCACTGAGGTTGCGGTGCTCTCGCTCGGCGGCATCGTGTATTCGCGTTCGGTCCGCGTCGGCGGCGACAAGATGGACGAAGCGATCATCGCCTACATTCGTCGTAATCATAACTTGCTGGTCGGCGAAGGTTCGGCGGCCCGCATCAAAGAAGAAATCGGCTCCGCTTGCCCGCCTGACGATGGCGACGGTCGAACCATGGAAATCAAAGGCCGTGATTTGATGAACGGCGTGCCGAAGGAATTGGTGATCTCGGAACGCCAGATCGCCGAAAGTTTGGCTGAGCCGGTCGGCGCGATCATCGAAGCGGTCAAGGTTGCACTTGAACACACGGCGCCTGAATTGGCTGCCGACATTGTCGATAAAGGGATTGTGTTGACCGGTGGCGGTGCGTTGCTGGGCAATATCGATTTCGTATTGCGCCATGCCACGGGGCTGCCGGTCTCTATTGCAGATGACCCGCTCAGCTGCGTGGTGCTTGGTACAGGTCGTGCGCTCGAAGAGATGAAGCGACTAAAAGACGTTTTGACGACCATGTATTGATACGCCCAGGCGACAGCTTGGGGCCTCATGGTCGCGTTAGCGTTGCCTTCGGATAGACTTCGCGGTCCGTCGGCTTCGACCTGGGCAATGTCGCGAAGGCTGGGTGGCGCACGGTGAACGATCACGAACGTTCAATCACCAGAGTCGCCGCACCGGTCCGGACTTTTGCGCAACGCTTTGCGTATATCGGACTGATTGTGGCGGCGGCGATGCTGATGTTGGTCGGCAAGATGGAGCCGGCTGCGTTTGAGCGCGCGCGCGCGCAAGTCACCGACGCGGTAGCCCCGATATTAGACGTTGTCTCGCGCCCCATGGATGCGATCCACGATATGATCGGCGAGGGTAAAACCTTGCTGACATTGCGCGCTGAAAACACCAAGTTGCAGGCTGAACGCAACCGGCTTTTGCAGTGGCAAGGCGTCGCACGCAAGCTCGAGGCTGAAAATAAAGTGTTTCGCGAGCTGTTGAATTTTGTCCCGGCGAGTGATGCGGACACCGTATCGGCCCGGGTGATCGGTGACGCTGGTGGCGCCTTCGCCAGAACCTTGATATTGAACGCGGGCGCGCGCGTGGGTGTCCGCAAAGGCCAAGCTGTTATCACTGGTGCCGGCTTGGTCGGCCGGGTGCAGGAAGTTGGTCTGCGGTCGTCGCGTTTGTTGCTGCTCGCGGATTTGAACTCGCGCGTGCCGGTGCTGATCGAAAGCTCACGGATACGCGGTGTCGTTGCCGGTACCAACGGCGAGACGCTTCGTCTTTTGCACCTGCCCCCTGATGCACTGGTAGAACCCGGTGATCGGATCGTCACGTCGGGGCACGGCGGTGCGTTGCCGGCGGGTCTGCCGGTGGGGATTGTCGCGGCTGTCAGTGAGTCCGGTATTGAAGTGAGACCGTTTGTCGATCCGACCCGGCTCGAGATCGTGCGTGTGCTTGATTACGGTCTGGATGGTATTCTTGAATTCAAGGCTGGGAATGATCCGGATAAAACCCGCTCACGCTAACGAAAGGGCGGCCGCATGAGACCTTCTTTTTGGCAACGCTTGGATCGTTTCGCACGGGACCTGACGCCGTTCGCGTTGACCTTTATGTTGCTGGTCATCAATGCAGTGCCGATGCAAATTCCAGGGTTCGCACAGGTCGCGCCGTTACTGCCGATGATCGGAATTTATTTCTGGGCCGTTTATCGCCCGGACCTGATGCCGGCGGCCGCAGTGTTCTTGATCGGGATATTGCATGACTTTTTATCCGGTCTGCCGGTCGGCGTTAGTGCGCTGACGTTTCTTTTGGTGTATGGCATCGGCATGGCGCAGCGTGCGTTCTTTTTCGGAAAGTCGTTCATTATCGTTTGGATCGGCTTTATGTTGGTCGGCGCAGGTGCGGTGACATTTGAATGGCTTGTGCTCTCGGTGGTGAACGGGAATCTGATTGAGGCGCGCTCGGCATTTTATCAATACGGTCTGACCGCCGCCTTGTTCCCAATCTTGGCGTGGTTATTTACCCGCTGGCAGCAGACGTTTTTGCAGGTCGAATGATATGAACCGCGATCCGGACCGTCATAAACTTTTCACCCGCCGCGCCGCGTTTTTGGCCGGTGGACAGGCCGTGTTGATGACGGCGTTGGCAGGGCGGCTATATTATTTGCAAGTTATCGAAGCCGACCGCTATGCGACCCTGGCTGACGAAAACCGAATCAACTTGCGCCTATTGGCCCCGCCTCGGGGTCGCGTGTTGGACCGCTTTGGCGCGCCGTTGGCCGAGAACCAGCAGAACTATCGTCTGCAATTGGTTCCCGAAGACGTTAAAAGCAGCGATATCGAGCAGGTTTTGGAACACGTCCGTCAGATCGTCACGCTGAGCGACAGCGACCTGCGTCGCATCATCCGCGATGTCCGCCGCAACCGCGCGTTTGTGCCAATTACGTTGCGGGAAAATTTAAGCTGGTCTGAAGTTGCCAGGATCGAAATCAACGCCCCTGACCTGCCCGGTCTGATGATCGATGTCGGTCGCGCACGACGCTATCCTTACGGGTCGATTGTTGCGCATGTGCTGGGCTATGTGGCCGCTGTGTCCGAGAAAGACTTGGACAACGATCCACTATTGAAACTACCGGGCTTTCGCGTCGGGCGCGCCGGTGTTGAGCGGGTGCACGATCTGAAACTGCGCGGCACCGGCGGTAGTTCCGAGGTTGAGGTGAATGCGTTCGGGCGCATGATCCGCGAGTTGTCCAGACGTGAGGGGCAACCCGGTGCCGAGGTGATGTTGACCCTCGACGTCGGCCTGCAGGAATTCATCGCCAAGCGCTTGGGCGAGGAAAGTGCTTCGGTCGTGGTGATGGATGTTCTCACCGGTGATGTGCTGGCGATGGTTTCGAACCCGGCTTACGACTCCAATGATTTTAACCGTGGCTTGTCGACCAAGGAGTGGCAGGCGCTGGTCGGCGATCAGCGGACGCCGCTGATCAATAAATCGATTGCCGGTGTTTATTCGCCGGGCTCGACCTTCAAGATGATGGTGTTGCTCGCCGCGCTTGAAAAAGGTGTGATCTCTGCGGATCAAAAAATTTATTGCGACGGGATTTACGAATTGGGGGATGCCAAGTTCCACTGTTGGAAGCGGCAGGGGCATGGCTTTGTCGATGCCCGCGAAGCGCTCACCGAAAGTTGCGACGTGTATTTCTATGAGATCGCCAAGCGCACCGGGATCGACCGTATCGCCGCCATGGCGCGTAAATTTGGTCTTGGTGCGCTGACAGGGATTGACCTGCCTGGCGAAAAAGACGGCTTGATGCCGACTCGCGATTGGAAGCGCGCGACCCGCGATGAGCCGTGGCATCAGGGCGAAACCGTGATCGCCGGCATCGGTCAGGGCTACGTTTTGACCACGCCTTTGCAGTTGGCATTGATGACGGCGCGTATCGCCAACGGTGGTCGTGCGATTACGCCGCACCTCACCCGCGCCGTCGGTGAGCAGGCGATGCCGCGCCCGTCGCCGACTGAGGTCCCCTCGATCAACGTCTTGCCAGGTCATTTGGCGATTGTGACGGACGGCATGAACCGTGTCGTCAACTACCCGACCGGCACTGCGCGCCGCTCGGCGACCAATGTTGAAGGTTTTCCAATGGCCGGCAAAACCGGCACCGTACAGGTGCGCCGGATCACTAAGGCTGAGCGCGATCAGGGTGTGCGCAAAAACGAAGAACTGCCGTGGAAGTTTCGCGACCACGCGCTGTTTGTCGGATTCGCGCCGGTCGCAAATCCACGCTATGCGGTCTCCGTCGTGGTCGAGCACGGCGGCGGCGGCTCGTCGATGGCGGCCCCTATTGCGCGGGACGTCTTGATGGAAGCGCATCGTCGCAACTCGGCCGGTATCGGCGCTGCGATTGCTGAGCGCGCACCAACCCGCAGATCTGCCGAAGGTACGACCAAAAACGATGCACCGGGGCGACAGCAAACGCGCACCGCGCCGGACACCGGCAACCAAGGGCAAGGGACGTAATGCGTTCGACGCTCTCAACACCGGAACTGACGCTGGGCCGCAAGCTGTTCACCATGAACTGGTTCTTGGTGCTGTTGATCACGGCGGTCGCGGGTGTCGGCTTTGCGATGCTGTATTCCGCTGCTGATGGCAGCGCGCAGCCGTGGGCGGAGCGGCAGATGATCCGCTATGGCGTTGCCCTTGGCATCATGATCGTGGTCGCAACCATCGATGTCCGTTTGTGGCTGCGGTATGCGTATCCGTTGTATTTCGTCGCCCTTGTACTGTTGGCGGCGGTCGAGGTGGCGGGTTACGTCGGCATGGGCGCACAGCGGTGGATTTCGCTCGGCATGATCAACATTCAGCCGTCAGAATTGATGAAGATTTTTTTGGTGCTGGCTTTGGCGCGCTATTACCACGCCAGCGCGATTGAAGATATCGGCAGCATCCCGCGTTTGTTCGTGCCGTTGCTTTTGATTGCCGCGCCTGCGGTGTTTATCTTGCGTCAGCCCGACTTGGGCACAGCGATCATGGTCGTTATGACGGGGGCTGCCGTGCTGTTCTTGGCCGGTGTGCGTATATGGAAGTTTGTTTTAGTCGGTATCGCCGGGTTGGCGGCGGCGCCGATTGCGTGGCAATTTCTACACGAATACCAAAAGAAGCGCGTGCTCACATTCCTTAATCCCGAAACCGATCCATTGGGCGCCGGCTATCACATTATTCAATCAAAGATCGCGTTGGGTTCGGGCGGTTTGATGGGCAAAGGCTTTATGCAGGGGCCGCAAAGCCATCTGAACTTCTTACCCGAGATGCAGACCGACTTTATCTTTACGATGTTGGCCGAGGAAATGGGCCTGGTCGGCGCCATAGGTTTGTTGATCTTGTATGTCATGATCATCGCGTTCGGCATTTATATTGCGGTCCGGTCGCGCAATCAGTTCGGACGTTTGGTCGCCGGCGGCATCACGACGACGTTTTTCTTATATGTGTTTGTCAATATCGCCATGGTCACCGGCCTGATCCCGGTGGTCGGCGTGCCGCTGCCGCTGGTCAGCTATGGCGGCACCGTGATGATGACACTGATGCTCGGATTCGGCCTTCTGATCGGCGTCGGTGTGCATCGTGATGTGCCGGTCGGTCGCCGCGGCGAGGCCGAGGGGATATAGGCGTCGGGCATTTGCCGATGGCGCACTGCACCATAAAAATTTGCTTGCACAAAGGTTTTTTGGCTACAAACTATGGCGAAATCGCCGATCAAAGCGCGACGTCAAAAAATCGATAAGACAAAATAATAAGACGGGGAAGCATGCCATCAAAACCGACTATCTTGGTTACGCGCAAGCTGCCGGACGCCGTTGAGGCGCGCTTGGCACGCGATTATGACGCGATCCTCAATCCGCACGATAAGCTCTATACCTCGGAAGAACTGATCGAGATGTCGGCCAAGGCCGACGCCATGCTGCCGTGCCATTCCGAGCATTTGACCGCGGATGTGATCGGCAAGCTATCCGACCGTATCAAAGCGATTGCGAATTTCTCCGTCGGCTATGATCACGTCGATGTGGCCGCTGCGAAAGCGCGCGGAATCATTGTCACCAACACCCCGGATGTGCTTTCCGATGCGACCGCTGAAATCGCCATGCTGTTGATGCTGGGCGCTGCGCGCCGCGCATCTGAGGGCGAGCGTCTGGTTCGTAGCCAAGGCTGGAAAGATTGGAGCCCTGCTTTCATGGTCGGCACCCAAGTCACCGGTAAACGCTTCGGCGTGATCGGTATGGGGCGCGTCGGCCAGGTCACGGCGAAGCGCGCGCGCGGTTTTGATATGAACGTGCACTATTACAATCGTCGCCGCTTGGATACGGCGAACGAAGCCGGTGCGACCTATCACGACACTGTGGAAGGTTTGCTGCCGAACGCGGATGTGCTCTCAATCCATTGCCCGGCGACGCCGGAAACCAAGGGTTTGGTGAACGCAGTTGCCATCGAAAAGCTTCCGGACGGCGCGATTGTCGTTAACACCAGCCGGGGTGCCGTCGTCGATGACGATGCGCTCATCGCCGCCTTGAAGTCGGGCAAAGTAGCCGCAGCCGGCCTTGATGTTTTTAATGGCGAGCCCGTTGATATTCACCCGGGCTATCGGGATTTGCAGAACGTTTTCTTGCTGCCGCACATCGGCAGTGCGACGCGCGAGACCCGCGATGCGATGGGTTTCCGTGCATTGGACAATCTAGACGCTATTTTTGCAGGTCAAGAGCCTGGGGATAGAGTTGCCTAAGATGACTTGGAAAAGTTGACCAGCGGCAGTCTGGAAAGTAGTTTATGCGACAACGGGTTGGATAAGAAGTTAATATCCCCCGACACATAATCCGGGTTGGACACCCGGCCATCGAAAGGGCACGTCGATAGCGGCATGTCGTTAAAGTGGGAAAGGTCCTCATTGGGGAGGAAAATGTCGCTACGGCATGCTCTCCCTTATGGCCAAAACCTGAACCTTGCGTGGCATTCGCCGCGTTTGGGAACTGGGACAACAAACTATTGGGAGACGAATATGTCCAAGAAAACTGAAACAGTATCGCGCCGTAAGTTCTTGAAGAACACGGCGTTGGCCGCGACTGGCGCTGCCGCTGCGACCGTTGCAGCCCCGCACATTGCTAAAGCTGCTACCACGCTGAAGGTCCAAGCGGCCTGGGGCGGCGGCATCTTCCTGGAAATGGCTCAGGATTATGTGAACCGCGTCAACAAAATGTCCGGTGGCGCGATGAAAATCGACCTGCTGGGTGTCGGCGCCGTCGTGAAGACCGCCGAAATGCAGACCGCCGTGCACAAAGGCGTGCTCGATGGCGCGCACCTCGTGACCGCATACTGGTATTCGAAATCGCCGGTTGCCTCGCTGTTCGGCACCGGTCCTTGCTTCGGCTGGTCGGCCAACGAACTGATGGGCTGGATAGCTTACGGCGGCGGTCGTGAGCTTTACTACGAACTGATGCATGAAAAGCTCCGCCTTGATCTCGTCGGCTTCTTTTCCGGCCCGATGCCGGCGCAGCCGCTGGGTTGGTTCAAGCAGCAAATCACCGATTCTTCACAATTGAAGGGTCTGAAATACCGTACCGTTGGTCTGGCGGCAGACGTTCTGCAGGAAATGGGCATGTCGGTTGTGCAGCTTCCGGGCGGCGAAATTCAGCCTGCCATGAAGTCGGGCCTGATCGATGCGGCCGAATTCAACAACCCGACGTCGGATAAAGACTTCGGTATGCAGGACGTGTCCAAGCACTACCACCTTGGTTCGTTCCACCAGTCGCAGGAATGCTTTGAGATCATCTTCAACAAGACCCTGTTCGAAAATCTTGGTGAAGAGCAGCGCGCTATTCTCGAATACGCGTCGGAAGCCGCTTCCCAGGACATGGCTTGGAAGGCGATGGAGCGTTACTCCGCCGACCTCGTGGTCCTCAAAGAAAAGTTTGGCGTCAATGTTCACCGTACGCCGGACTCTGTCATGCAAGACCAGCTCAAGGCATGGGACATTGTTGTTGAGCGTATCAGCAAAGAAGACCCGTTCTTTGCCAAGGTCATCGAGTCGCAAAAAGCTTGGGCCAAGCGTCACGGCGCTTACGCGCTGAACAACGCGCCGGATTACCACGGTGCGTACGAGCACTACTTCGGCAAGCTCTAAGTCGATCTGTTGCTTGTAAAATGGTAACGGAAGGGCGGCGTCGATTACGGCGCCGCCTCTCTACCATTCTCATTTTTAAATTTTTGAGCGAGGCGATTGGTCATGACCCGTCTTCTGCATTTTATCGATAGCTTGAGCGCCTGGACCGGTAAAACGTTCGCGTGGTGCATTATGATTTTGACGCTGTCGACGTGTTACGAGGTTTTTGTCCGCTATGTATTGAATAGCCCCACCGTTTGGGCTTTCGATATGAGCGTACAGATGTACGGGGCTTTATTCATGATGGCCGGTGCCTATGCGCTTTCCCAAGACGCCCATGTGCGCGGCGACGTCGTATACCGATTGATGCCGATCAAATGGCAGGCTGGCATTGATCTGCTTTTGTACATAGTCTTCCTGATGCCGGGTGCCTTGACCCTGATTTATTATGGCTATTCCTACGCCGCCGACGCTTGGTTCTATAAAGAAGTGAGTTGGTCGAGCCCGGCGCGTATTCAAATTTACTTCTTCAAAACGCTGATCCCGATTTCGGGCATGCTGGTCTTGCTGCAAGGCCTGGCAGAAGCGGTTCGGTGCATTCAATGCATGCGCGACGGCTATTGGCCGGCCCGCCTGCACGACGTTCAGGAAACAGAGACCATGTTGCTGCATGAAAAAGAAGACCTGGCGAAAAAGCAGGCGGAGCAAGCCCAATGACCGATCCTCAAATTGCCATCATGATGCTGGGCCTGTTTATTTTCGTGGTCCTGCTCGGTTTTCCAATCGCTTTTACCCTGATCGGCATGGGGCTCGGCTTCGGCTATTACGCGTATTTCGACCCGATGCGGATGACGTCACTGTTCGACAACCGAATATTTGATTTGTTCGTGCAGAATACATTCTCGGTGATGTCCAACGATGTGTTGGTGGCGGTCCCACTGTTCCTATTTATGGGCTACGTGGTTGAACGTGCGAACATCGTTAACCGCCTGTTCTTCAGCTTTCAGCTGGCAGCACGCCACCTGCCGGGCTCGATGGCTGTCGCCGCATTGGCGACGTGCGCAGTGTTTGCGACGGCGACCGGTATCATCGGCGCCGTTGTGACGTTGATGGGTATGCTGGCATTCCCGGCGATGCTCGAAGCCAAATACGATACACGTTTTGCGTCCGGCGTGATTTGTGCCGGCGGTTGCCTCGGCATCTTGATTCCGCCGTCGATTATGCTGATCGTATACGCGGCGATTGCAGAAATTTCGCCGTTGCGTCTGTATGCGGCAGCGATGATCCCGGGTTTTATGCTGGCCGGCTTCTACATGATTTATGTGGTCACGCGTGCAACCATCAACCCAGCCCTGGCGCCGAAGCCGAAGGACGTCGATGTCAGCATCGGCAAAGTGGCTTATGAATTGATAACGTCGTTTGTGCCGCTCGCGGTGCTGATCATGTCGGTGCTGGGCGCCATTTTGATGGGGCTTGCGACGCCGGCGGAAGCGGCTGCTGTGGGGGCAGGCGGCGGTTTGTTGTTGGCCGCATTGTATCGCTCGCTGACGTGGACGCGTTTGAAAGAGGCCGTCTACCTGACCGCCAAAACGTCAGCCATGGTGTGCTGGCTGTTTGTCGGCTCGTGGACATTTGCTGCGGTGTTCTCGTATCTGGGTGGTCACGACATTATCAAAGATTGGTTCTTGAACCTTGATGTGGGCACCGTCGGTTTCTTGATCTTGGCGCAAGGTATCATCTTCCTGCTGGGTTGGCCGCTTGAATGGACCGAGATCATCATCATCTTCGTGCCGATCTTCCTGCCGTTGTTGGATCACTTCAATGTCGACCCGCTGTTCTTCGGCATGTTGGTGGCGTTGAACTTGCAGACGTCGTTCCTGACGCCGCCGATGGCGATGGCAGCCTACTATCTTAAGGGTGTTGCGCCGCCGCATGTGACGTTGATGGATATCTTCGCCGGCATTATGCCGTACCTGGGGATCGTGATCTTCATGATGGTGTTGCTCTACAACTTCCCGGGATTGGCGCTTTGGTTGCCTGAATACCTGTTCGGTCCAGGTTGACCGTCGGAGACGTGAACGTGACGCAAGAAGGACCTTTCGCGCTTGGCGCTGCAGATGCGGCGCGTGCGATCCGTGACGGCAAGATTACGTCGGAAGAACTGGTTCAGGCGTGCCTGGACCGGATTTCTGCCTTTGAGCCGACGGTGCAGGCGTGGACGCACCTGAGTGCCGAGTACGCGCTGGAGCAAGCGCGCAGCATTGATCAGCGTCGCTATCAGGGCCGAGAAATCGGCCCGTTGGGCGGTGTGCCGGTCGGCATCAAGGATATCTTCGATACTGTCGACTATCCGACCGAATACGGCTCGCCAATCCACAAGGGACGGCAAACGATCGACGATGCGTCGACAGTCGCGCAGTTGCGTCAAGCCGGCGCCGTGATCATGGGTAAAACCGTGACCACGGAATTTGCCGTCTATGCGCCGGGCAAGACCACCAATCCGCACGATGTTTCGCGCACGCCGGGGGGCTCATCCAGTGGCTCTGCGGCCGCCGTGGCATCGTTCATGGTGCCTTTGGCGTTGGGCTCGCAGACCAATGGCTCGACCATTCGTCCGGCCTCGTTCTGTGGTGTGGTCGGTTACAAGCCGTCGTTTGGCCTGATTTCCAGAAGCGGCGCGCTTCGCCAATCGCCGCCGTTGGATCAAGTGGGCGTATTTGCGCGCTCCGTCGAAGACGCCGGTCTGATGGCGCAACACATAATGCATTATGACGCGCACGACGCGGCCATGCGTCCGATTGCGATGCCGCCGTTGGCGCAGGCGGCGACAGAAAAGCCGCCGCTGCCGCCAAGCTTTGCCTTTGTGCCGTCACCGGCTTGGAAGCAAGCCGAGCCCGGGACCCAAGAAGCGTTTAGCGAGCTCGCCGATTTCTTAGGGGATCAGGCGCAGCGCTTAGCATTGGCCGAAGTCTATGACGAGGTGTTCGAATGGCAGCGCCGCGTGATGGAAGCGGACCTTGCCAAGAACTTTGCCGCCGACTTTGAACGTGCCTCCGACAAAATCAGTCCGCAACTCACCGAAATGGTCGAACGTGGCCGCGAGGTGATGGCCGTTGACTATAATCTGGGCCTGGACCGTCAGGTCGCGTTCGAACGTGGCCTGGACGAAGTATTTGAAGACTTCGATGTGATTTTGACGCCTGCGACTCAGGGCGAGGCACCGGTCGGTTTGGATGCGACGGGCAGCCCGTCGTTCTGCACGCTTTGGACGTTCACCGGCCTGCCGGCGATCACGTTACCGTTGATGCAGGGCGAGAACGGCATGCCGCTCGGTGTTCAATTGGTCGGCAAAAAGGGCGGTGATGCCCGTTTGCTGCGGGTTGCGTCCTGGTTGATGGCTGCCGTCGAAGCCGGCGATACCAATATTGATACAGCCTGATTTGGGTTGGAAATGACAACGCCACGCCTTTGTGGCAAACTCGACTAAAGCGAAGGATGAGGGATTATGGATAGCATCATCACAGGCGTCATTGGGGTCGGTATATTCTTGCTGTTTATCGGTGGCCTTGCTGAGTCGATTGGGCAACTGCCGTTCACGATTATCGTAATCTTTGTTGCCGCGATGGGTGTCTATGGCTTGTACGAAGACATCCGCGAAGATCGGAAAAATCGCGCCGAATAAGCTTAGGCGTCCAAGAATGCGCTGACCCCGGCGTCGGCGCAGGTTATGTCTTACTCGGGCGCGCCGCCGGATAATCTAATCGCGCCGACCACGTCACCGGCCATCACCACCGGCACGCCGCCGCCGACCGTCGAAAATCGACCGCTCGTGGCTTGCGGCCATCCATACGTTTGAATGCAATCAGATAGCCCGCTTCATCGGTCACGGCGATACACATGGCAACGCCGATTTCCTGGGCTTTTGCCCATGCGCCGCGTATAAGGATACCCGCATCTTCAAGCGATAACCGTTTTACGTTGAGTACGATTTCCTCCGCATGACTTCATTGGCGAGCGAGCGATGACCCAAGACCGACATCAAGACCCGGCGCGTGGCCAGAAGAACCAGGCGATCAAATCCTGGCTGATTTGGTATTTCCGCCAGCCGTTCGTGATGATTGTGTGGTTCATGGAAACATTTGCTAAGAACCGTGATCGGGTCAAGGCAACGCTGGCGCGCCAAGATATCTCAAAAATCATCAAAGCTATCGCCATCGTGACGTTTTTCGGCTGGTTGACCGTCGCCGCGTTTTTAGCCAACAGCGAAGACGGCGACCGGCTCACGTGTGCGGCAAAAAGCCTCTGGTGGGGCTTGGATGAACAATCCGACTGCGAACCGCAGCCGTGGCAGCAACCGGCACCGTCATCTGGCGGGGCCAAATAGCCAACCTTACCTTGATTTTGAGCCCGCCATTCTGGATGATGCCGCGAAAATATTGGGAGCGATAACATGAAATTCTTCGTCGACACCGCCGAAATTGACGAGATCCGTGCGCTGATGGCGTTTGGACTGGTCGACGGCGTCACCACCAACCCATCTCTGATCGCTAAGTCGGGCCGCGATATGGTCGAAACGATCAAGGAAATCTGCGATTTGGTGGATGGACCGGTGTCTGCCGAGGTCACCGCAACCGACCTCGACGGCATGCTCGCCGAAGCCGACAAGCTGCGTAAAATCGCTGACAACGTCGCGATCAAAGTGCCGTTGACCGAAGCTGGTATTCAAGCCTGCAAAGCGCTCTCGGACGAAGGCACATCGGTCAACGTGACGCTGTGCTTCTCGGCGGCGCAGGCGATCTTGGCGGCGAAGGCAGGGGCGGCATTCATTTCGCCGTTTGTCGGGCGTTTGGACGATATCGGCCAAGACGGCATGTCGTTGATCGAAGAAATCTGTGAAATCTACAGCAACTACGATTACGACACCGAAGTGTTGGTGGCGTCTGTGCGTCACCCGATGCATGTCGTGGATGCGGCGCGCATGGGCGCACACGTCGCGACCGTGCCGGCAAAGGTACTGATGCAGATGTTTAAGCACCCGCTCACCGATAAGGGGCTGGCGGCATTTTTGGACGACTGGAAGAAGACGGGGCAGTCTATTCTCTAACCTTTCGAATCTTTAATATGCATAGGGCGTCCGCGGCGCGGATCGGTCTTTTCTTTTGCGACCAATATGTTAAGTCCACGACGTCTCAGTGCGCATCGCGCCGGCGGGGCTTGAAACGGGCGAAATGACGTTCATTTTCCGCCTGCCGAGACTATAAAACGCTGGGAGGCAGACGGCACATGACAGAGATGATCGTACTCACGCATCTCACCAAGCATTTCGGCCCCCTAAAGGCCGTCGACGGCATTAATATGTCGGTGGCAAAGGGCGAAGTGCTGGGCTTTTTGGGGCCGAACGGCGCCGGCAAGTCCACCACTATGAAAATGATCACAGGCTTTTTGACGCCGACCGATGGCGAAGCGCGGGTTGACGGCATAGATGTCGTCCAAGACCCGGTTGCCGCTAAGCGCCGCCTCGGCTATTTGCCCGAAGGCGCGCCCTGCTATGGTGACATGACGCCGTTGTCGTTTTTGGGCTTCATTGCTGAAGTGCGCGGACTGTCGGGTGCGGAACGTCGTCGCGCCATCGATCAAGCCGTCGAGCGGGTCGAGATCGGTGGCGTTCTACAGCAGCCCATTGAAACCCTGTCCAAGGGCTTCAAGCGCCGCGTCGGCTTGGCACAGGCGATCTTGCACAATCCACCCGTCTTGATCTTGGACGAGCCGACGGACGGCTTGGACCCGAACCAAAAGCATCAGGTGCGGGATTTGATCCACCAAATGGCCGAAGACAAAGCGGTCGTCATCTCGACGCACATTTTGGAAGAAGTTGAAGCGGTCTGTACCCGCGCCGTGATCATCGCGCGCGGTAAATTGTTGGCCGACGGCACCCCCGAAGAATTGGTGCGGCGCTCACCGTTGCACAACGCCGTGCATCTTGATGTGGCATCGAACATCGTCGACGCCGTGATCCGTGATATCGAAGCCTTGGCCGGTGTCGGCTCGGTGCGGCGTGACAGCAGCTTCAGCGTCAAAGCGACGCTGATCGTGACGTCAAAAAGCGGCGCTCCCATCGCGCCCGCATTGGCCGCATTGTTGCAAGACAAAGGCCACGACGTCAGCGATTTCAAAACCGAAAAGGGTGCTTTGGACGCGGTGTTCCGTGAGATCACTCGTGGCCCGGATCGCAACGCCGCCAGCGGGGATGCCGGTCATGCGTAACATCGCCATCATTGCCAAGCGCGAGTTCAAAGCCTATTTCGCAACGCCTTTGGCGTTGGTGTTTATCGTTATCTTTTTGGCCCTGACCGGCGCGTTTGCTTTTTATGTGGGCGGCTTCTTTACACGCGGCAGCGCCGACCTGACATCGTTCTTTGCGTATCATCCGTGGCTGTTTTTGCTGCTGGTGCCGGCGATCGGCATGCGGCTTTGGGCGGAAGAACGGAAAAGCGGCACCATCGAATTGTTGATGACCCTGCCCGTGTCCACCGTCGACGCCGTGATCGGCAAGTTCTTGGCCGCGTGGGCGTTCTGCGGCTTGGCATTGGCGCTGACGTTCCCGATGTGGGTGACCGTCAATGTGCTGGGCACGCCCGACAACGGTGTCATCCTGGCCAGTTATCTGGGCAGCTTCGTGATGGCCGGCGCGTTCTTGTCGATCAGCTCCTGCATTTCGGCACTGACCAAAAACCAAGTGATCGCCTTCATTATCGCAGCGACGGTGTGTTTTCTGTTTACCATGTCCGGCGCGCAGCTGGTGTTGAATTTCTTCCAGGGCTGGGCGCCAGAGGTGTTGGTCGACTCGCTTCGCTCGATGAGTTTCCTGACCCACTTTGATGCGGTAACGCGCGGCGTCATTGATCTTAAGGACGTGGTGTTCTTCGGCTCGTTGATCGTGATGTGGCTGTTTTTGAACGTCGTCGCCGTTGAATTGAACAAGGGACGCTGAGGCCGATGCGCTTTTTTAAGAACATGGACCGCAGCACGCTGGCAGGCTTTTCGTGCGTGCTTGCGGTCATCACCTTCGTCGCCATCAATATTTTCTCGAATGCCACGTTTCGGGGGCTTGATGTGGACCTGACCGAGGAAAAGCTGTTCACGCTTTCCGACGGCACACGAGAGATTTTGCAGGGCATCGACGAGCCGATAAAAATCCGGCTTTTCGTATCACGCCGCCTGACCGAGCTTAACCCCGGCCATGCCACGTATGCCGACCGCGTGCGCCAGCTTTTGGAGCGCTATGTCGATATCTCTGACGATAAGATCGTTCTAGAGCTATATAGCCCGGAGCCGTTTACCGACGAAGAAGACCTCGCCGTCGCCTATGGCCTACAAGCTGTGCCGCTGGATAACACCGGCGAAAAAGGCTACTTCGGCTTAGCGGCCACCAACAGCGTCGATACGTTGGAAACCATCGCGTATCTGAGCCCGGAGCGTGAAAGCTTCCTGGAATACGATCTGTCGAAGTTGATCTTTAAATTGGCCAGCGGCGGCAAGCCGCGCGTCGGCCTGATCGCCGGTTTGCCGATTGTCGGCGGTCCGCGCACCCAAGGCGGCCAATCTTGGGCGATTGTCGAGCAGGTCCGTGAGTTTTTCGATTTGGAGACCGTAGCGGTGTCCGCTCGCCGCCTGCCGGACGGTCTGGACGCGCTGTTGATCGTACATCCGAAAGGCCTCACCGACGAGCTCACCTACGCCATCGATCAATTCGTGCTGAACGGCGGCAAGGTGTTGGTATTCGTGGACGCCAACTCCGAAATCGACGTCGCCATGAACCGCGGCCGCGAAGGCGCCGGACGTTCCGAGTTCGATAAGATATTGAACGCTTGGGGTGTGGAGTTGGTTAAAGACAAAGTGCTCGGCGACCTCACCACGGCGAGGCGCGTCAACGTCAATTTGCGCGGCCAAACGGCGGTGGCGGATTATGTGGTGTGGCTGTCGATGCTGCCCGATAACTTCGCGAAAGACGATACCATCACTGGCGATTTGCAGCGCGTTACGCTGGCAACGCCAGGTATCTTGAGCCCGATTGACGGCGCCGGTACCACCTTGCAGCCGTTGGTTCAATCCAGCGAGCAATCTATGGCCATCGATGTCGCGAAAGTCCGCACCAGCCCGGACGTGATCGGCATCTTCCGGAATTTCGTCCCTTCAGGTGAACGTAAAATCATCGCTGCCCGTGTGCAGGGCAAACCGTCGACGGCTTTCCCAGATGGCCCGCCAGCGGGGCCAGAAGGTGTAACGCCGCTGCCCGATACCCCGACCATGGTGCAACACGTCGCCAAGGCGGATAAAGACATCAGCGTAATCGTGGTGTCTGACGTCGACATGCTGCACGAACAGTTCTGGATGGAATCCCGCCAGTTGTTCGGTCAGACCTTCAATGTGCCGTTCGCCAACAACGCGGACTTCACCGTCAACGCCTTGGAAAATCTTGCCGGCGGGACCGCGTTGATGGGTCTGCGCGGCAGATCTGGAGCATTCCGCTCGTTCACGTATGTGGATGAAGTGCGCAAGGCCGCAGAGCGTGACTTCCGTTCTAAGGAAGAAGAACTTGCCGCACAGATCGCCACCATCCAAGGCGAGCTTGCGAAGCTTCTGAACCGCGAACAGGCGGGCGGCGAACTGATCATCGGCCCCGAAGACAAAGTGCGGGCCGAAGAATATCGCCGCGAGATGGTGCGGTTGCGACGCGAATTGCGCGATGTGCAATATGCGCTCCGCAAAGATATCGATGATTTAGATGCGACGTTGAAATTCATTAACATCGCCGCCATTCCATTGTTGCTGGGCGTGATTGCGCTGGGGTGGCTGATCATCGGTCGCCGCCGCCGCGCGCGTCGCTTCCACATGGCTGAAAGCTGAGGAGGGATCGATCATGACACCTAGAACCTTAGCCATCCTTTTGGTCTGCGCGATTGTCAGCAGTGCCGCTGCCGCCTTTGCGATTGCCCAGCGGGTCAGCTTTCAAGAAACTGATTTCCAAGGCCAGCGCGTGTTTCCGGACTTGGTGGAAACAGCCAAGGATGTGACGACGATGACGGTCACCCAGTCTGGTACCGTTATGACGTTCGAGAAAAATGACGCCGGCTGGACGCTTAAGCAGAGCGGCAACTATCAGGTGCACGACAACTTGGTCTCGAAGGTCGTCTTCGGGCTCGCCAATATGGAATTATTGGACACCAAAACGGCAATGCCGTCGCGCTTCAAGGATCTTCAGTTAAGCGATCCCTCCGATGCAGAGTCGAAAGCGCAGCAGGTGAAGCTGACTGATGCAAATGGCAGCGTGATCGCTGATCTGATCGTCGGACGCGCGAACTATTTTTTACCGGAGACCACAACCGGCGGCATGTATATCCGCCGCCCCGGCGAAGATCAGACATGGCTCGCCCGCGGCCTCGTCGATATTGGGGTCGAGCCCCGCGATTGGCTGATCCGTGAAATCATCGACATCAAACCTGAACAGGTCGCACGCGTCGATGTCGTGTTCCCGGATGGCACCCAGCAAGCGGTGGTGCCCGCACCGGATGCCACCGGCGGCTTCGCATATGATAACATGCCCGATGGCTTCAAGCTAAAAAGCCCTTATGCGCCCCGTAACGTGGCCGCCGTGCTCGGCAGCTTTGTGCTGAACAACGTGACGCCGAGCGCCGACATCAATCTTGATCCGGCCCTCGCCTACGTGGCGACGTTCAAAACCACAGACGGGATGCAAGTGGTGACAAGGATGTGGGAAAAAGACGGTCAGCACTATCTGCGCATCCAAGCCGAAGCCGCACCGCCCTCAGCCGCCGCTACCCAAGCCGCCGAGATCAACGCGCGCACCAACGGCTGGACATACATCATCCCCGATTATCAGTACCAGCAGATTTCAAAAAAGCTCACCGACGTGATCGAAAAGGCAACGACCGCGGGCTGATCCTTCGAGACGCGGCCGCGCCGCTCCTCAGGATGAGGGCGTTCTTCTCGCTCCCCCTATCAGGGGCGAGGTAAAGTCCCTTAGATCGATGACCAGACTTCGTTTTCGAATTGGAGTTCGCGCTCAAACGTCGATAATTCGCTGTGTGCGAAATCGCGGATCGAGACGATGCCGTAGCCGGTGTCGCGCAATCCGGTGACCGCGACATGTCGAATGTTCAATTCAATCATCAATGCCACTGCCTCGAAGCCGAGTCGCTCGCCATCAAGCGAGGTGATGTGTTTCGTCATGACGTCGGCGATCTTGGTCTTGTTCGGCGCGCGGCCATGTGCGACCACGCGCCGCAGCAAGTCACGCTCGGTGAAAATCCCGACCATATCGTCGTCGTCAATCACCAACACGGCGGCGACATTGCGGTCGCACATTCGTTTTGCCACATCGATCACCAAGGTTTTGCTGCTGACCTGCAACAGATGCTGGCCTGCGACGACTTCTTTTAATTTTCTGTGATGCACGATTTTCCTCCCACCCGTTTTGATCGGCGTTGCCGACGTGTTTCACGATTAGGAACCGTATTATACACTTTTTGACGGTGCTGCGGGGTTTTGATTCGTCGATCCGGCTATTTCACGCTGGGAACTGCCGACAACCTAGCTGTTCGCGGTGGCCAGCATGACGTCGAGCAAGACCTGCGCACCGGTCGCGAGGTCTTCAGGTCGTGCGTTCTCAGCCTCGTTATGGCTGATGCCGCGCTCACATGGTACAAAGATCATGCCGGTCGGCGCGACCTTGGCGATTTTGCAGGCATCGTGGCCGGCGCCGGAATGTATATCCATAAAGCGCACTTGTCGGGCTTGGCAGGCTTGGCGGACGGCGTCGATGCAGGCCGGGTCGAATGCGACCGGCTCGGCGCGGGTGACCGCTGCGACCTCAAATGCCACACCGCGACGGCCTGCAATCGCCTGCATGGTGTCGGTCATTTGCGCTTCCATGCGGGCCAGCACGGCCTCGTCTGGGTGGCGGCTGTCGATGCTGAACATGCAGCGACCGGGCACGGTGTTGCGTGAATTTGGCGTTACGCGTACATGCCCGATGGTGATCACGGCGGCGGGCTCGTAAGTTGCAGCGAGGGCTTCCAAGGTGAGCGACATTTCGGCGGCTGCCATAAACGCATCGTGGCGTTTGACCATCGGCAAGGTGCCCGCATGCCCGTCTTCACCGACCAGGGTTACCATAAAACAACGTTGCCCCTGTGCGCCGAGCACGGCGCCGATGGGCAGGCCCTCGGCTTCTAAGATTGGTCCTTGTTCAATGTGCGCCTCGAAATATGCCTTAAACTTCGTGCCACCGACCGGGTCTGAGCCTGCGTAGCCGATATCATCAAGGGCCGCTTCGACGCTGACCCCGTCGGCATCGCTGAGCCCAAGGGCTTCATCCAATGGTCGCATGCCAGCGAACACCGCCGAGCCGATACAGCCTGCGGCAAAGCGGGCACCTTCTTCATCCGTCCAGTCGACGACTTCAATCGGGGCGTCGGTTTCAATGCCGGCATCGTTCAATGCGCGGATGACTTCGAGTCCGGCCATGACGCCGAATGCGCCGTCGAATTTACCGCCGAGCGGTTGGCTGTCCAAGTGGCTACCGGTGACGACCGGTGCGGCGTCCGGATTACGACCAAGTCTGCGGGCAAAGATATTGCCGATTCGATCCGTCCTGATCCCGCAGCCGGCATCTCGGGCCCAGGTGCAAAACAGATCGCGCCCCTGGCGGTCTAAGTCTGTGAGCGCGATACGACCGACGCCGCCCTTGGCGGTCTTGCCGATTTCGGCCAGCATCATCAGGCTGTCCCACAACCTTTGTTGATTGATGTGTGCGCTCATAAAATACTGTCGATGTAGGCTGCGTTGCGGAAGGCGTCGGCGTCATAGCCCGGACGGCCGATCACCTGAACGCCGATTGGCATGCCGTTGGGGCCGGTCAGTTTCGGCAACGTGATCGACGGCGCGCCGACCAGGGTCCAGATTTTCTGGAAAATCGCATTGCCGGTACTTTCGAGCCCGACCGGGGCTTCGCCGGGTGCGCTCGCCGTGATGATCACGTCGGCGTGCTGGAACATGCGGTGCACGGCGGCGGTGATGCTGTCTTTGAATTCAATGGCTTTGACATAATCGCTGGCCAAAATATCAAAACAGTCTTTGGTGCGACGGATGGTTTCCAGGTGTAAATACTCGGGCGAATTCTGCACATAATCGCCGATGTTGGCGATGACGTTGGGCATCATCACCATGGTCTGGCAGTCAAGCGCGCCGTCGAATACGCCGGCCATCTCGACCTCGTGCGCGTCCGGGTCCAGGGTGTCGACAACACCTTTGAACAGTGCGTCCATATAGGATTCTGCCGCGACCCACATCGGGCCTTTAACGAAGGCAATGCGGGGCGCTTTGGACAACGGATGGGTTAAGGCCGCAGACAGATCGGCGCCGGGGTTTGACCGCATGTCCAAGTCTGCCGGATCCGGGACCATTAACACGTCGGCGATCAATGCTAAGTCTGCGAGCGAACGCCCATAAACGCCCGGGTGATCAAGGGGGCGGGCGAGGGGGCACATGCCGGCCCTGGAAATCGTCCCAAACGTCGGCTTATAGCCATAGATGCCGCAAAAACTTGCCGGGCGGATCATCGACCCGCCGGTTTGCGAACCGACCGAGAGCGCCATCTGATAATCCGCAACGCCGGCGGCAGAGCCTTGTGACGAGCCGCCTGGTGTACGCGTCGGGTCATGAGGGTTTTTGGTTTTACCGGGGGCGGACAGAGCGAACTCGGTGGTGACGGTCTTGCCCATGATCACCGCGCCGGCATCCCGCAGCAGTTTGGCAATGGTGGAATCGGTCGCCGGTCTGCGGCCTGCAAACAGCTTCGAGCCGTTTTCGGTCGGCATATCTGCGGTATCTAAGATGTCTTTGAGTCCGACCGGTAGCCCATGCAAAGGGCCGGGCGGTTTGCCGGCTGCCAGCGAGGCATCTAGCGCATCCGCTTGGCCGCGCGCATGATCTGGATCGATATAAATCCAAGCGCCGACATCCGCGTCACGGGCATCTGTACGCGCCAGATACGCGTCTGTGAGTGCGCGGGCGGTGAGTTGTTTGCCCTTAAGCTGTGCCAGCGCTTCGGTGGCGGTCAGTTGGTTGGGCGTGGTCATTGCAGCATACCTATTTCCTTATAGAATTTCTGCGCACCGGTGCAGAGCGGAATGCTCGCCCCTTTGAAGGCGAATGGCAAGGTGATGTCCGACGCTTTTGCCGGGCCGGCGGCTAAGATCGACGGCGTCTTGCTGTTTTGCCAAAAAGCTTTGGTGATCTGGTAGGTTAAATCATCGCTGACGTTGGTGCGCGATATCCAAAGTGCGGGCACCGCCACGGTTTCAATGGGATCGGGTTGATTGGCGTAGGTCAACGCCGGGATCGTTGCGTTCGTGTAGAATGGTGATGCTTTGGTTAGTCGGTCGCGCCCAGGCCCTTCGATGGGGGCGAGCGTGCTACCCAATGTCTCGCTCATGCTTTTGATCGCAGGGTTTGGATAGCCACTGACATAAATGAGTGCATCGATCTTGCCGGCTTTCATCAAGTCTTGCGCGCCATTGAAGTCGACCAGCGATGGCATGAAGTCTTTGCCTTCTGTCATGCCATAGGCGCGCACTACCAATTGCGAGCCGAGCAACGAGCCGGAGGCCGGCTTGCCGAGTGCAACGCGCTTTCCGGCTAAGTCCGGCACGCCGTTGATTTTTGCACCTTGTGCGCCGACCAAATGCACTTCTTCACTGTACAGGCTGGCGATGATGCAAAGTTTCGTGTTCGGCTTGCGGGTGCGAAACGGTCCGGTTGCGGTGTATGACCAATAGGTCACGTCGGACTGCGCGATGGCGGCGTGATATTTGTCTAGCAGCAATGCATCCACGTTGGCGACAGAGCCACCGGTGCTTTGGGCCGTTGCCGACAGGCCGGGCACGCCGCAATTGCCACCGTCTTCGCAGTTTTTTGATCCCGGTGGATTTGAGATCGCTTTTGCAATCGCGCTGGCAACCGGGAAGTATACACCTCCCCTGGACCCGGATGCGATCTTGTAGAAATTCAGTTCAATCGCACTGGCCATGGGTGACCATGCGTAAGCGACCATAAACATGATAACCGAAGCGCAAAGTCGAACGACACACTGCATCATGATTTCCCTATATAGATAAATGATCTTTAGGGCATTTGTGACGTTCCGGAAAATGTAAAATGCGCTTGGACCGCGTTTAAAGTCGTACCTTGCCTTGGCGTAAACGGGGGGTGTGATAGTTTATTCGGCCAATCATAAACGGGGGGAATCCATTATGTCAGGTGCTCTATATGTGCCGCCGAAAGCCGATAACGGCGAGTGGGCGAGCATTAGTTTGGACCAAGCCGGTGTTGATCCGGATAAACTTGCAGTCGCCATTGCTTATGCCGAAGCGCATGAAAGCCCGTGGCCCCGCGATTTGGAAGACGCCGGCAACGTCCCGGGCCTGACGCAGATCGAGCCTGAACCCTGGAACGAAGTGCTGGGTCCCTTAAAACCGCGCGGCGGTCCGGCGGGTCTTATTTTGCGGGGCGGGAAGATCGCAGCGAGTTGGGGGGACCCCGGGCGTATCGATATGACGTTCTCAATCGCGAAAAGTTATCTGGCCGTGCTTACCGGTGTTGCGGTGGGAGACGGCTTGATCAAGGACATCGACGCGCCGGTCGCCGATACGGTTGATATTCCAAAATTTCAAGGCCTGCAAAATGGCCGCGTCACGTGGCGGCATTTGTTGACGCAGACAAGCGAGTGGACCGGCACGCTGTTCGATAAGCCGGACCAAGTCGACCATTTCCGTGATGTGGGCGCCAATGGCGATAATTCCAGAAAAGGCCAAAAGCGAGAATTGGCGGCGCCCGGTGAGTTTTGGGAATACAACGATGTGCGGGTCAATGTGTTATCGTTGGCGTTGCTGCACACCTTTAAGCGTCCGCTGCCGGACGTGCTGAAGGAACGCCTGATGGATCCGATTGGTGCGTCCGATGGCTGGCAGTGGCATGGCTATAAAAATTCTGAAGTGAGCATCGACGGTAAACTAATGACCTCTGTGCCCGGCGGCACGCATTGGGGGGGCGGTATGTGGATCGACAGTTACGATCATGCGCGCTTTGCCCTGCTGATCGCGCGCAATGGTGCGTGGGGCGATGTGCAACTGGTTGACAGCGCTTGGATCGAACAAATGCGCACGCCGATCGATATCTATCCGGCATACGGGTTTTTGTGGTGGCTGAACACCAACGGCGCCCACTATCCGCAAGCGCCCGAGAGCAGTTTCTTCGCACTCGGCGCTGGTGCCAATCTGATCTGGATCGACCCGCCCCGCGATATCGTTGCCGTGTTCCGTTGGATCGATCAGGCCCACATTGACGGCTTGCTCGGCCATGTGACGGCAGCGTTGGAGGTTGATTGATCCTTCGAGACGCGGCTTCGCGCCTCCTCAGGATGAGGTTGTTAGTGTAATTCCTCATCCTGAGGAGCGGCGAAGCCGCGTCTCGAAGGATGTTGCCGAAGCTAAGAAACCGCCAGTGCCCTAAGCTTATCCGCACTAGCAGACGTGAGATTGCCGCCGGTGAGCGCGGCTAAGGTTTTTAAAGACGTATCCACTTTGCCGGCCAAAAATGCCGAGGCGGCGACGACACCCGCAGCCTCGCCCATTAGTTTGCCGCGTTCTAACAACGTCACAAACGCGCGTCCGATGTCGGGTTCTGACACCAAGACGATGTCGTCCATGTAGGCCTGCAAGTGCGCGAACGGGCGCTCGCCTGGGCGCCTGGCCGATAGACCGTCGGCGATACTGTCCCAATAGTCGATGGCCGTCGGTGTGCCGGCTTGGCGGGACACATAGGCCGCGTTGGCGCGTTCCGGCTGCACGCCGATGACGCGCACGTCTGGGCGCAAATGCTTAACCGCTGCTGCCACGCCACCGGCAACGCCGCCGGACGAGACCGGGACCAGCACTTGTTCGACGTCGGGTAAGTCTTCGCACATCTCGAAACCGAGCGAGGCATGGCCGGCGGTGATCCAATATTCTTCCCAGGTATCGATGGCGGTCATGCCGCGCGCGGCGGCGACCTCTTCGACCATCGGCTGGCGCGCCAGCGCATCTTCGCAAAACACGACCTCAGCGCCGTGGTCGCGGGTGGCATCCAGTTTATACGGGCTGGTTTCGTTCAGCATGACGACGGCAATCGGGATGCCCATCAGCCGTCCGGCATAAGCAAACCCTTGCGCAAAATTGCCGCTCGATGCCAACACAACGCCCTTAGCTTTTTGTGCAGCGCATAAACGGTCCAGCATGGTGAAGGCCGCGCGCACTTTATAGGCGCCGGTGACCTGCAGATTTTCACATTTGATATAGAGTTTCTCGGCACCGATCTCGGTGGCATTGCGGGCCAGCGGCATGACGGGTGTGTGGCGCACAGCCTTGTGCAGGCGCGCGCGGGCGTCCTGCATATCTTTAAAATCGACGAGAAGCGACATTATCGACCGAGGCCGAGATTGGCGTCGTCCAAGCGTCCCATCGCGAGGAGAAGTTGGAACACTGCCAGCCGTTCATCATAAAATGCTGAGGTGTAGTTGATCTGCGCCTGGTTGACCTCGTTCTCGGCATCCAAGACGTTGATCACGGTTTCTTTGCCGGCTTCGCGCAATTTTTTGCGGCTTTCGAAGACTTCGGACGCAATGTTGACCGCGTTCTCCAAAAGCTCAAGCCGTTCGCGGGCCGTCAGTAAGGATTGCCATGCGAGCTTGGTCTGCTCGATCACCTTACGCACCGTGAACTCATGCTGGTCTTTGCTGGCGTGATAATCGTAGGCCGCTTGCGCCATCGAGGCGCGGGTCGAAAAGCCCGAGAACAATTCCCACGTCGAGCTGACGACCAAGGAATAATCTCGGCGTGTACCCAGTATCGCGTTGTTGTGTTTTTCGTAGTTATACGTGCCTTCAAGATCGACGGTCGGGAATAATTCCGAGCGTACCGTGCGGCGGCGCTCACGCGCGACTTCGACCGTGGTGCCGGAGTTGCCGATGGCCGGATTCTCGACCACGGCGATATCCATGGATTTTGTCAACTCACTCGGGATCTGTTCAATCGGCGGCTCGGGATCGAGCATGGAGTCGATATCTGGCGGATGGTCATACGTTTGCGTATAGCGGCTGATCGCGTCTTCGAGTGCACCTTCGAAGTTGACGCGGCGTTCCTTGGCGATCTGCAAACGTGATTTTGCCTGCAACACGTCGACCGCCACACCCGAGCCCCGCTGCACCCGCTCGTCTTCGAGGTTGAGTTGGCGTTGGATGGTGGCTTCGTTTTCGCGGGCAAGTTCGATCAAGCGGCGCTGGCGGAGCACATCAATGTAGACCTGGATGCCTTCAAACAGGGTGTTTTGGCGCGTGCCTTCTAGCGAAATTTGCGCGAGCTCGCGGTTTAGTCGTGCTGTGCGGACGGCGGACGCGGTGGCATAGCCGCTGAACAGGTTCTGGGTGAGCGACAACGAGGCGGTGTTGCGTGTGCGTCCGAACGGCGTCGCGTCGGGATCGTTGTCCGCGCGCGTTGTCGGGCTGCTGATATTTTCATAGCCGGCATCGCTGGAAACGCTGACCGTCGGATAAAAGTCGGCAACCGCGGCTTTGACGCCTTGGCGGGACGACTGCAGCGATTTCTCGGCGGCACGAATGCTTGGGTGATTGGTAATCAGCCCGGTCAATTCGACATTGATCGGATTGGCGAGCGTAGAACTTGCGGCGCCAAAAATGGCGACACTCAAGATCGATGCGAATATCGGTCGTCTTAGCGGCAAAGCGCGTTCCTGCCCTGATCTTCGTGGCGAATCGATTCTGCGGTAAAAATACCGGTTTCCGGATAAGGACACAAGATATAGGGGTTATAGCGGTGCTGAATTAACAACGCTTTAATGGGGAGTGACGGCTGATCCTTCGAGACGGCCCGTTGGGCCTCCTCAGGATGAGGTGTCTTAATATTATCAACACCCTCATCCTGGGGAGCGGCGAAGCCGCGTCTCGAAGGATGCGTCCGCGCACCTACGCCTTGCCGAAGCCGCCGCCGCCGGGGGTTTTGATGACGAATACGTCGCCGGCTTCCATCTGCGTTTCATCGTTGCCGCGCAGTTGATCGACCTTACCCGATGCCCGCACGACGCGGTTGACACCACGCTTGCCGGGGCCACCGCCGTTGAGGCCGAACGGGTCGGTGTGACGATGGCTCGACAGCACGGTGACCGTCATCGGCTCCAAGAACCGCATCCGGCGAACAATGCCGGACCCGCCGTAGTTTTTGCCGACGCCGCCCGAACCCCGCCGGATTGAGAATTCCTCAACCCGGACCGGGAAGCGGTTTTCCAAAACTTCGGAATCGGTCATGCGTGTGTTGGTCATGTGTGAGTGCACGGCATCACAGCCGTCAAAGCCATTCCCGGCACCAGTGCCGCCGCAGATCGTCTCGTAGTTCTGATACACCTCGTTGCCATAGACGAAGTTGTTCATCGTCCCTTGCGCCGACGCGAGGACGCCGAGCGCGCCATATAATGCGTCGGTCAGGCACTGCGAAACCTCGGTGTTGCCGGCGATCACGGCGGCCGGATACACCGGACTGATGATGGATTTTTCCGGCATTTTGATCTTCAGCGGCTTCAGGCACCCTTCGTTCAGCGGAATTTCGTCATCCACGAGCGTACGGAAAACGTACAATACGGCTGCTTTGCACACAGCCGACGGTGCGTTGTAGTTGTGCTGGCCTTGCGGCGAAGTACCGGTGAAATCGATCAGGGCTTCACGCTTTTTCTTATCGACGGTGATCTTGACTTGAATCTGGTCACCGTTGTCCATCGGATAGGTAAATTCCCCGTCCGACAATACCTCGAGCACACGGCGTACGCTTTCTTCGGCGTTGTCCTGCACATGCCCCATGTAGGCATGCACCACATCCAAGCCGTAGTTGTTGACCATCTTGCGAACTTCACGCACGCCGGTTTCGTTGGCGGCGATCTGTGCGGTCAGGTCGGCCATATTCTGTGAGGGGTTCCGGCACGGGTACTTGCCGGATTTCAGCAGCGCATAAGTTTCTTCTTCGCGCAGCCGGCCTTCTTCGACCAGCAAGAAGTTGTCGATCAACACGCCTTCGTCTTCGATATGTTTCGAGTCCGGCGGCGACGAACCTGGGGTTCGTCCGCCGATATCGGCTTGGTGACCACGCGAGCCGACATAGAACAGAATGCTCTCGCCGTCATCATCGAACACCGGCGTGATTACCGTGACGTCAGGTAAGTGGGTGCCGCCGTTGTAAGGCGCGTTCAATGCGTACACATTACCCGGCTTCATCGTGCCCGCATTCTCGCGGATCACGGTTTTGATGCTCTCGCCCATGGAGCCCAAGTGCACCGGCATGTGCGGCGCGTTGGCGACCAAATTGCCGACCACGTCAAAGATCGCGCAGCTGAAATCCAGGCGTTCTTTGATGTTCACGGAATAGGCCGTATTGGCGAGTGTCGCGCCCATCTGCTCGGCGATGGACATGAACAAGTTGTTGAACACCTCAAGCATCACCGGGTCGGCTTCGGTGCCGATGGCGAATGTCTGTGGCTTGGCTTTGACGCGTTTCAAAATCAGATGACCGCGCGTGTTCATCGACGCCTGCCAGCCCGGTTCAACCACGGTGGTGCCGGTATCTTCGGAAATAATCGCCGGTCCGTTGACCACGTCGCCGGACAGGAAATCGCCTCGATGATAAACCGGTGTGTCGTGTCGTTCGCTGCCGGAATACATTTTGACCGTCGCCAAAATAGGCACCGGTTCGGTGCGCTTGGGGTCGTTGAGCTCGGGATCGATGGTGCTTTCGGTGACACCGATAACCTCGACGGTCAGCGCTTCGATGACCAATCCGCGGCCTTCGGGGACGAAGCCGAAACGTTGGCGGTGTAGGGTCTCGAATTCTTCCTGCATCGCTTTGGCGTCGGCGACGGTCACCTCAATCGAGCTGTCCGTGCCTTCGTAGCGCAAGTGCGCACGCTTCAAGGTTTGTAGTGCATCCTCGTCGATGCCTTGGCTGGTGACTTCCCGGGCTGCATCGGTGGCCATGTCGTTCAACGGTGCATCTAGGTTTTTGAGTGTTTCGTCATTTAAAGCGCCGTCGGCACTTTGCTCGCGCAGTGCACGCACATCGGCCAAGCCCATGCCATATGCCGACAATACGCCGGCAAACGGGTGCACGAACACGTTCTTCATGCCGAGCGCGTCGGCAACCAAACACGCGTGTTGGCCACCGGCGCCACCGAAACAGTTCAGTACATAGTTTGACACGTCATAGCCGCGCTGCACGGAAATCTGCTTGATGGCGTTGGCCATGTTCTCAACCGCGATGGTCAAGAACCCTTCGGCCACGTCTTCGGGGCTGCGGGGTTTCTCGCCCGTGGAGGCGGCGATCTTTTCGCTCATCTCGGTGAATTTCTGGCGTACCACGTCGGCGTCCAGCATCTCGTCGGCGTTAGGGCCGAATACGTGCGGGAAAAATTCCGGCTGAATCTTGCCGAGCATGACGTTGCAATCTGTTACCGCCAACGGACCGCCGCGGCGATAACACGCAGGGCCGGGGTTTGCGCCGGCGCTTTCCGGGCCGACCCGGAAGCGGGCGCCGTCGAACACCAGGACCGAGCCGCCACCGGCAGCCACAGTATGAATGTGCATCATCGGTGCACGCATGCGCACGCCTGCGACGACGCTTTCGAGTGAGCGCTCATATTCGCCGTCAAAGTGCGCAACGTCGGTCGACGTGCCGCCCATATCAAAGCCAATGATCTTGTTGTATCCGGCCATCTGCGCCGTGCGCACCATGCCGACGACGCCGCCCGCGGGTCCGGACAGAATGCTGTCTTTGCCTTGGAACAATTTAGCGTCGGTGAGACCACCGTTTGATTGCATGAACATAAGCCGAGGGCCGCCACTGCCGCCCGCTTCGAGGTCGGTGGCAACGCGGTCGACGTAGCGTCGAAGGATCGGTGAGAGGTACGCATCGACCACAGTGGTGTCACCGCGCGAGATCAACTTGATCAATGGGCTGACGGTGTGCGATACGGAAATCTGTGTGAAGCCGATCTCGGCGGCGATTTTTGCGGCCTCGGTCTCGTGCTTGGTGTGGCGATAACCGTGCATGAATGCAATGGCGACCGAGCGGATGCCGTCGTCATAGACGGCCTGCAGATTGGTTCGCAATGCATCTTCGCTAAGCGGCGTCAGCACCGCGCCGTCGGCGGCCACGCGCTCGTCGGCTTCGATGACTTTTTCGTATACCAGTTCCGGCAGCTTGATGTTCATGTCGAATAAACGCGGACGGTTTTGATACCCGATCCGAAGCGCATCGCCGAAGCCCTTGGTGATGACGAGTACCGTTCGGTCACCTTTGCGCTCAAGCAACGCGTTGGTGGCAACTGTAGTGCCCATCTTGACCGCTTGCAGCGTGCCGGGCGGGATCGCTGCGCCGGGCTCTAGGCCCATCAACTCGCGAATGCCATGCAGGGCAGCGTCTTCGTACTGCTCAGGATTCTCCGACAGCAGTTTGTGGGTAATCAAAGCACCGTCCGGTGTCTTTGCTACGAGGTCGGTAAAAGTGCCCCCACGGTCGATCCATATCTGCCACATGACATGCGTCTCCATTCGCGTTCAGCGTCCGCGCCAATTCGTCGCGGTCGCGGTTAAGTGAGTATCAGTAAAATAAGCCCGGCAACCAAAGCGCCATGCTCGGGAACACCAGCAGCAATCCGATCATCGCAAACATCGCGGCGACGAACGGTAGAATCCCGATCATCACGTCGTTCAGGCTGCCGCTTTTTCGGATGCCTTGGACGACATACAAGTTGATGCCGATCGGCGGCGTGATCAGGGCGGTTTCCAAAAGCACCATCAACAAGATGCCGAACCAGACCGGATCGAAACCCAAGGCGATAACGATCGGCGTGATCAGCGGTGCTGTGGTCAACAGCATCGACAGCGTTTCCATGAAGCACCCAAGCACGATGTAAAAGCCGATGATCATCAGCATGGTTTGCATCGACGTCAGGCCAAGGCCGGTGATGAACGCGGCCAACGCCTGGGTCAAGCCAATCGCACCCAAAATAAAGTTCAAGAAAATGGCAGCCAAAATAATCAGCATGATCATCGCGGTCGTCCGCATGGTGCCTTCGATGGCGCGCTTCAGCATCGCAATCGATAGCGTACGGTTCCATGCGGCCAAACCAATCGCCGCAATCACCCCGAGCGACGCGGCTTCGGTTGGTGTTGCAATGCCGGCATAGATCGAACCAACGACAACGGCGAAGATACCAAGCGGCGGCAACAAGCCGGGCAGAGAGTCGATCTTGTCCGACCATGAGCTGTGCATAGCTTCGCCACCCCAGCTTTTGCGATACATACACGCAAGGATGACGGTGAGCATGAATAGACCCGCTAACACTAGGCCGGGGATGAACCCCGCAAGGTACAGTTCCGGCACCGAGGTGTCGGTCAAAAGGCCATAAATAATCAGGTTAATCGACGGTGGGATCAAAATGCCCAGTGTGCCGCCGGCTGCGATGGTGCCTAAGAATAAGCGCTCGTTATAGCCGTGTTTCTCGACTTCAGGCAGCGCCACGGTGCCGATGGTTGCCGCAGTCGCAACGCTGGACCCGGACGTCGCCGCGAACAAGGCGCACGATCCGATGTTGGAATGCATCAAGCCGCCCGGCAACCAGCCGAGCCACTGCACCATGCCGTTGTACATGCGTTCCGTGATCCCTGAGCGCAGCAAAATCTCGCCCAGCATCACGAACATCGGGATCGCGACCAGCAGAAATTCGATCGAGTTCTGCCAGGCGATGTCGCCGAGCGCCAAATCCAGTGGCATCCCCGAATGGAAATACGACATGAACAACCCGAGCCAACCAAGGGACGCGGCAACCGGTACGCTGAGACCGATCAGCACCAGAAGGAAGATGAGCGCTTGTGCAAGCATTTCTGATTACCCTATCTGTAGTGCTGTGTTTAGATTTCGTCTTCAATCTGCTCGTCGACGCTTGGGATGCCGAGCAGTTTGTTGATGTAGGGGAAGTCCCCTTTGAAGAACGCGACGATCGCGGCTGTGATCATCACGAGGCCGGTAAACACGGCGAATATCATGCCCGCGAACCACGGCGTTTGCGGAATCGCCAGTGGCGTGCGCATCGGCGTGATTGAGCGCGATCCGTTGTCATATGTATCGACCAGCATGAACCAGCCGCGGTATGCGATGTAGGCAATGAAAGCGGTCAACATGGCCGCGCCGAGGATATCCATTAGTGCCCGCAGCCAACTTGGAAAATATTGGTACGCGGCATCAATACGAATATGGGTGCGATGAATCATCGCATAGGACAGCGAGAACATGATCGAAACGCCGAAGACGTAGCCGGTAATTTCGTCGGCCCCGCCCAAGGTCCAGTTAAACAGCTTTCGCAAAATCACATCAATGGTGACCATGGCAGCAGCGGCGATCAGCAAAGATCCGCTGAGCCATACAAGGCGCAGTGAGATTTTCTCTAAGCCGCCGATCAGGTTATCAAAAAACTTCATGATCTCGCCCCGCTTGGATGTTGAAGGAAAGGTCTTAGAAAAAAGGATAAAACAAATAATGCTCTAAAGTCAGGGTGCGCACCGGGAGGCGTTGAAGCACTCCCGGTGGCGTCCCTTAAGTCGGGAAATTCGACTTATTTCGCTGTGGCTTTGAGGCCGACGATCTTGCCGACGGTCTCGTTCCAGTTTGCCGCGCACTCAGGACCGCAACGCTCGGCCCAACGGGCAAGCACAACGTCTGTGGCGATCTTGTCGCGTTTCTTGAGGTCGTCTGCAGACGGTTCAACGTGCACCATGTTTGCAGGCTCACCGATCTCGCAAGGACCACCCGTCAAACACTTAACGGCGATACCGTCTTCTTTCTCGGTCTCGGCCCACATGCGGTCGGTCAACGCGTCGATTTCGGCTTTCAGCGTCTTTTGCTGGCCTTCCGACATCGAGTTCCACTTCTTCATGTTCATCGCACCGAATGCCAGGCCCCAACCCACGCGCATCGTGTAGGCGTGCGTCGCAGCTTGATACCATTTGGCATTATACGCCGGCATGGTGCCGGTGATGCCGCAATCGACGACACCTTTTTCAAGGGCCGGGATCACTTCGGCAAAGCCGACCGTGACGCTGGAACCGCCGACACCTTCGACGAAGTCACCCAACGTGGTGGCATAAACGCGGATCTTTTTGCCCTTCAGATCGTCAATGGATTTGATCTCGGCATTGCACCAAAGCATTTGGCTTGGGAACGGATAAAGCTGTAGCAGCTTGGCTTCATAAATTTCCGCAAACGCTTTTTCGAGCGTCGGGAAATACGCTTCGGCGACTTTGCGCTCGGTGCCGATGTCTTGGACGATGGACGACAAGTCCGCGCCTTCGAACACGGCGTTTTCAGCGGCAACGTAACCCGGCAGGCCGTGCGCGTAATCGAACACGCCCAGCTTCAAAAGGCGCATGATCTCGAAACCCTTCAGACCGAGTTCGGTCTGCGGCTTGATTTCGCCGACGATGTTGCCGCCGGTTTTCTCGCCGATGGTTTTGTTCCAGAACGGGCCTTCGTGCTTGGTGAAGTTGGTCAAGTTGCCCCACGTGCCGACGGCTTTGATCACCACGGGTGCATCGGCAGCGTGCGCGGCCGGCGTAAACTGAAGCGCCAACGCCGCAACGCCGGCGATCAGTCCTGCTTTGATTGATAATTTCATTTTTAACATCTCCCTTAAGGTTAGCTTTTGAGTTTTTTCGAATCGGTTGCCCATGCGGGTACGTCCGTGACGAGCATTCGGCCCGGCGCATGGGTAATGCAGAATGGCGGCTTCGCCGATCTGACAATGTTTTGCGGCGTTACACCGCAGGCCCAGAAGACGGGAATCTCGCCGTCTCTGAATTCGGTCGGGTCGCCCCAGTCGGGGGCGTTGATATCTGTGATGCCGATCTCGGCGGGATCGCCCATGTGCACCGGCTGACCGTGCGCTTGCGGAAAGCGGGCGCAGATCGCACTGGCGCGAATGGCGTCTTGGATCGGCAATGGCCGCATCGACACAACGGTGCCGCCCGAGAATGGGCCGGCAGGTTCGGTCATGATGTTCGTGATGAACATGGAGACGGTTTTGTTCTGTTCGAGATGGCGCAATTTGATCCCGTCTTGGATTAGCGCGTCTTCAAAGGAAAACGAACAGCCGATGGCGAACGCCACGAAGTCGTCCTGCCAAAGCGCCGATATATCGGTGACTTCGTCTTTTAATTCGCCGTATTCATAAATGCGATACGCAGGCACATCCGTGCGGATGTCGATGTCTTCACCCAGCGTGCGCATCATCGGATCGCCGGTGTCGGTGACGCCGATCAATGGACACGGCTGCGGGTTGCGCTGACAAAAGCGGGAAAAATCCAACGCCAAGTTTGCCGGTAAAATGACCACATTGCCTTGCAACATGCCGGGCGCGATACCGGCGGTATGACCGCTATAGGCCCCGGTGCGAAAATGCCCCCGCGCTTCGGCGGCGGTCATGGTGCAAAGATCTTCGTAAGTCACACGCTCGGACGGCGCGATGTTCGCGGCAATTGCCATTCTTTCTTCCCTGCTTCATCGCCGATCTGATGCCGACGCTTAAAGATGATGACAGCATCTAAAGGGCGACTTGGCCAAGAAGTCTAATTTATAATTTTTTCATTATGTGATAAATTTTATTTATAGGCCGATAAAATGGCGGAAAGGCTGGGGTGCGGATGAATCTCAAGCAGTTGGAGGCTTATCTTTGGGTGGCCAAACTGGGCAGTTTTTCGAAGACGGCCGAGCGTTTGTTCACAACGCAGCCGGCGATTTCGTCCAGAATCAGCATTCTCGAAGACGAATTGGGCACGCCGTTGTTCACGCGAGAGACCGGTGCCGTACGCCTCACAGCCGCAGGCCGCGCTCTGATGCCGCTCGCCGAAGATGCGCTCAGCGCGGTTGAAGCGATTCGTGAGCGCGCCGGCCTGCCGGTCGAAGCCGCGGGTCTGTTGCGGCTCGGCGTGTCGGAAACCATCGTGCAGACGTGGCTGCCGGAACTGCTCGCGCAACTGCGTGAGACCTATCCTTTGTTGGATGTGGAAATCTCCGTCGACGTGACGGCAAGTTTGCGGGACGAGGTGGTCGACCACACCTTGGACTTGGCGTTCTTGATGGGGCCGGTGTCGGAATACACCGTCAGTAATGTGGCGCTCAGCGAATATCCGCTGGTGTGGGCGATGCAACCAGGGCCCGGCGAAATCGGGCGCCGTCACATGACGCTCAAAGAAATGAGCACGTATCCAATTCTGACCTACGCACGCAATACCCGGCCGTTCGCCGAAATCGACGACGCGTTCCGACGCCTTACCGGACAAGCACCGCGCATCTTTCCGTCGACATCGTTGTCCGCATGCCAGCGCATGGCCGAGCGCGGCGTCGGCATCGGCGCCATGCCAAAAGCTCTGATCCTACGTGCCCTCGAAGAAGGCCGTCTGATCGAAGTCGACTCGGAGTGGTATCCGACACCCCTCAAATTCACCGCCAGCTACATCAACGACCCGTCCCGTCCGGTCATTGCCCGTGTTGCCGAGATGGCGGCGGCGATTGCGCAGGGCGTCACAGCGGCGGATGTCGCGACGTCGGCTTGACGGCGCCCGGGCCAAGTCGCACTTTATGCGCCGGTTTTATCAAGCGAGGGTGAGATGAGCGCAAACATACGTAAGCTGGTTTACTTCGATACCTGGATTCACCCGATCGCTGAGGAAATTCTCAACGCCGCACCCGGAATCGAGATGATTCGTCTCGATCAAAACGACGACGAAGCGCATGTGTTTGACGTCATGAAAGACGCGCACGGCTATCAGATGTTGGCAAAAACCGAATTGCAGCCGCGTTGGTGGCCGGACCGAGCGTTCATGGAAAAGTGTCCGAACCTGTTGGCCGTGGCATCTTTGGGCGCGGGCTACGATGCCTGCGACGATGATGCGGCGAGCGAAATGGGCATCATGGTGATCAACAATTCCGGTGCCAATTCCGATAGCGTCGCGCAGCACGCCATCGGCATGATATTGGCATTATCTAAAAACATGATCCGCCACGACCGGATGATGCGCGATGCACCGGGCTTGGACCGGATGGCGTATCCGGGGCTTGAGACCACGGGCAAGACGCTCGGCATCGTCGGGCTTGGGCAGATCGGTAGGCGCACCGCCAAGATCGCCCGCCACGCATTAGGCCTGAACGTGATCGCCTATGATCCATACATCACGGTCGAAGATTTCGTCGCGCGGGATGCGGAGCCCGTCGATTTTGATACCCTGTTTAAGACATCCGATTACATCTCAGTGCATTGTCCGCTGACCAAAGAGACCCGGGGCATGATCGGTGCTGAGGCGTTCGCGATGATGAAGCCTACGGCATATTTCATCACAACGGCGCGCGGCTTCATTCATGATGAAGCCGCCCTCGCCGATGCCTTGGCCGCCGGTCAGATGGACGGCGCCGGCGTCGACGTGTTCGATCAAGAACCGCCGGGTCCGGGTCATCCGCTGATGCAGTTTCAGAACGTCCTGATGACGCCACATGCGGCGGGCATTACCGATGTCTGCAGCTACAACATGGCGAAGTGGGGGGCCGAGCAGTGGATCGAGGTATTGAATGGGCGTCGTCCGCCGCGTTTGGTCAATCCGGATTGCTGGCCGACATACGTTGAACGCTATACCGGGATTTTTGGCCATCCGCCCAGCAGTTGATGCTATAGTCGCGGCATGAACACACCCAATACCGATCATCGCACTGCACCTCGTTACGCCGTTGATGCAGCCGTCCACGGACAGATCGGCGAGCAGCCGTTCGAAGCGCGTTTGCAAGACGTCTCTGCAACCGGCGCCGCCGTCGTCGGCATGGGCGGTGTGGGCTACGAGAACAATGCCTTCGTGCAATTGCACATGGACGGGATCGGTACGCGGGACGGCTACATCCGTCGCGCCATCCCCGAAGGTTTTGCGGTCGAGTTCATCGACAAAGACGAAGAACAACAAAAAAAGCTTGAGGCCATGGCGAGGTTTCGCGCCGTCAGCGCATAGAACCGTATGGCGCATCGGCGTGTAGATGCCTTTCGAGCTTTAAACCGGAGGAAAAGCCATGCCGATGGCCCAGGTGCTGCACGAAAAAGGCCCTCCAAATGTGATGAAGTGGCAGGAATGGGCGGTGTCCGATCCAGCCCCCGGCGAGGTTCGCGTGCGCCACACCGCAGTCGGTGTCAATTTCGCCGATACTTATCATCGCGGCGGTATCTCGCATCCGTGGCCGGTGCCGGATGTGCCTTGCGTCATCGGCTTTGAAGCCGTCGGCATCGTCGAAGGCTTGGGCGAAGGTGTCACGGAATTCGTCGAAGGTGAGCGTGTTGCCTATGGAATCCCGCCGTTGGGGTCTTACGCAGAAGTGCGAAATTATCCCGCCGACAAATTATTGCACCTGCCGGAGTCCCTTGACGAAAAACAAGTCGCTGCCCTTTTGATGAAGGGCATGACAGCGCACTACTTGTTGCACCGGACATATGCCGTGCAGCCCGGCGACACCATCTTGGTGCACGCGGCGGCGGGGGGTATGGGGCTGATCTTGTGCAAGTGGGCGAATGCGTTGGGCGCAACTGTGATCGGCACCGTGTCGACGGCGGAAAAGGCCGAAGCCGCTGCGGCTGCCGGTTGCCACCATCCGGTGATCCGCAGCGAGGAAGACTTTGAGGCGAAGGTCAAAGAGGTCACCGACGGCGAAGGCGTTGCCGTGGTTTATGAGTCCATCGGTAAAGACACACTGCAAAAATCATTGGATTGTTTGCGCTTGATGGGCATGTGCGCGGCGTATGGGCATGTTTCGGGCCCACCCGATCCGGTCGATATTATTCAGGATTTAGGCCGACGCGGTTCGTTGTTCATCACCCGGCCCGCGATCATGCACTATGTCGCCAAACGCGAAGATTTGGTGATGACGGCAGATGCGCTGTTCAAAGCCATCAGTGACGGTATCCTCAGCGCCAATATCAATTATGAATATCCGCTGAAAGATGCGGTGGCCGCGCACACGGCGATTGAAAGCGGGACCACATTGGGTGCGACGGTATTGCTGCCCTAAGACGAACGCTGCGCTTTTAGTAGATCACGACCTCAAGGCTGTTGATCACGAGCAGAAAAACACCGTACCCGAACCCCAGGGTCGCCAGCGTTGTGCCGGCAGCGGCACCGAGCGTTTCTGAAATGATTTGGCGCCAATGTGTGTTCATTTTTGCCTCCGTTATCATCCAGGATCGCGACGTTCTGCCGCACTGGACACCCTGAATATTAACCATTAAAGCCCAAGCGCACCGGGCTGTCTGTGATGTGGCACACAGATTTCAATGGGCCGCATTAACCATCTTAGTCGCAGATTTTTTGCAGCGTCCGCCAGTCATAGGCGCTCATCGCCCGGCCGACCCCTTGTGACAGGGCACGGATATCGCGGGCACGGTCCGCGCCGGCCGGATGCGTGCTGAGGAACGTCGGCATAAAGTCGCTGCTGTCGTCATCCTTCTCGATGCGTTCCAGAAAATCGGCAAGCGGACGAGCGCTTAGGCCCAGTTGATTAAGCGCGGTGACGGCGATGAAATCCGATGCGGCTTCGGCATCTCGGCTGTAGCCGCCTTCGATGATCGCCGAGGCGCCACCCGCCAACATCGCGCCGCCGACAACGTCGCCGATCAGCAGACTCACCAACAGTGCAGAGCCTGCATTTTTCATGGAGGCCTGCATCGCATCCCGTCGCACCACGTGGGCGATCTCGTGTGCTAAAACGCCGATCACTTCATCCCCGGATTTCGCCGTTTTGATTAGTTCCGACAAAATCAGAATATGCCCGCCCGGCAGCGCGAACGCGTTGGCGATGGGGAACCGCACCACCGTAATTTGGATCGGAAACGGGCTTTCCATTAAGCTCGCGATCGCGTCGGCGCGCTTTTGTAAGATGCGCAGCGCGTCCGCGTTGCGACATTGCACCGGCTTGCCGCCCTCGTCGACGCGTGCGGCTAAGTCCAATAGCTGATCGCGGTATGCACCGCCGATCCGTGTTTCCAATGACACCGGGATTGCGCCGGTCAGCAGTGCGGCTGCGCCCGGCAGCAGAAAAAACACCAAACCTAAGACCGAGATCACCGCGAACACCCCGGCGCCGGTCCACACCGGCCATCGCACGCGGCCCGCGTCGCGCTTGTTTAAATTTGGGCATGCCGCCGCCAGCCATGCACCGTCGTCAGCGTTGAGGGTAAGCCGAGCGTCGTCATTTGTGGTGCGAAACCGCTGCGGGCGTTCTGCCGTGGTCCCGATACGGCGGATGTCGACGAGCGGCCAGCGCGCGGCATGGTTGGCATCCGAATGGTGGATGACCAGAGCGTCGCCTTCGATCGCCAGCGTGACGTCGCGCCGTGCTGCCGTCTTGCCGTCGTTGAATGCGCCTTGGTGGGGCATGGGCTGTTAAAATCCACCGCCGAGATCAAACGCATCGGCGAACCCTTCGCCGGTGCGCGGGCCAGCATCTGCCGCTTGGGCGGCGCGCTCAAGCGCCGATGGTTGATCCAAGTCGGACCGGCGCACGGTTTGTTTCACGGCTTCAAAACTAAACACCGTCATCCAGATCGTCGGCACGACGGTGGTCAGCAGGACAAACCCGATGAAGCCGCCCAGCAAGAGCAGCAACGGATTGATCTGACCATCTGTATAGATCGGGGTTCCCCACAGAACGGGTATCAGTGCGGCGAGGCCGGTAAAGATTGCGACAAGCGCCAGGGCAAGGGTGGCAAACGCCAACAGCCGACCGAAACGCAAATCGCAGTTGAACCGGGCGTCGGCAAGGGCAAGCCCTGAGATTTTCCAGCGCGTCAGGCGGATCAAAAAGTATAAATATGTGAATGGAAAGGTTATTGCCGAGAGGGTTAGCGTACCGATGGCCACAATAAAAAGGTTTCGTATGTCCGGAGTGATATTGGACGGGCGACTCAGGTCGAACTGACCGTTGCCGGCAATCATGAACCCGAGCAATCCCGCGCCCACAAGAAATACCATTCCCGTCAGCCACACCATCAGCCAAGGCCGCAAAAGCGCTTGCGGGGTGCCATGAAAGCGGAACGCCTGTTGGCCGAACCGAGTGTGCTGAATTTGATAGCGCCACAATGTGGCTTCGCGCCACGGCATCATAAATCCGAGCGTGAGAATCCAAAGCACGTCCCACAGCAGCGCCAGTTTCAGATAGCTCCAGGTTGAACCTTGTAGGCTGAACCGGATGCCGCGCCATGCCGTGCGGCTCAGTCGGTAGCGCCACATCCGGTACAGGCCGATGTGAATCAGCCCGATGATCACGGTGTAATATGCGATCTCTAGGCTCACCTGTAATCCGACCTGATCGGGCGGCACCAGGCCAGCAATCGCAGAATATACCAAGCCCAGCGGAAACAGCACGGCGAGGACGATCAGAAACCCTAAGAACAATTCTGCGCCGGTGCCGGTGTATTCTAGCGGGTCGCCCAAAATGCGGACGTGGTGCCACATAAATCGGCGGATGCGGGTGCGTGCCCAAAAACGATAGACTCCGATGGTGATCAGGGTCAGTGCGCTATTGACCAGCAACAATCGAAAAAAGCGGCCCCTGGAAGCATCGAACGTGAATGTCGATGCTTTCGCCTCGAGCCCGGTGGTCGAGATGTTTTTTATTTCATTTATTTTATTTGGGGGGCCTTGATCCGTCGTCATGAAGCGGTTCCACTCGTCACCCAATCATCTGATGACAATGGATGCACCAATCCGGTGAACCGGGCAAGGCGTGGGCTTTAAATTTATGATTGCAATTTTATCTCAGGGGCTCGGTTTCTTAGGGCGCCATGCACCCCAAGCGATGGCGCTGGGTGTGTTCGTCGGCTTGGCGTTGCCAAGTGTGGCCGACATGCTGAGGCCTTGGCTGACCCCAGCGGTGTGGGTGTTGTTGTATCTGGCGATGATGCGCATTGCTTGGCGTGATCTGGTCGAGCGTATGCGCCGACCGGTGTTCAGCGCGGCGCTTATTTTTTGGATGCTGATCGTGACGCCGACAATTGTCGCGGGTGCGTTGGCGTTCTTTGATATCCGGCCGGGCTTGGTGGCGGCGATGGTGCTGGCGGCCTCGTCGGCGCCGTTGTTCTCGACGCCGTCACTCGGCGTCATGTTTGGCCTGGATGGGGCATTGTTGTTGATCGTCTTGGTCGCCACCACGTTGTTGGTGCCGCTGACGTTGCCGTTGATGGCGAGCCTACTTATTGGTTTTGATTTGGGGGCCGAGCCATCGGCGCTGATGATGCGGCTCGGCGGCTTGGTCTTAAGTGCCGCTGTTTGTGCCGCGATCTCGCGGCGGCTTTTCGGAGAGGCGCGGGTGGCGGCGGCAGCGCAGACCGTGGATGGGATCTCGGTGGTGTTGTTGATCGTGTTTGCGGTCGGCATCATGTCCGGGGTGACGGCAAGGATCATCGCAGATCCTCTTGATATCGCCTATGTCGCAATGCTGTCTTTCATCGTCTACACCGGCTTGATGGTCTTGGGGTTTGCCGTGTTTGCATTCGCCGTGCCGGGTGTTGGGCGACGCGGATCACTCAGTGCCGGGTTTATTTCCGGCACGCGAAATCTTGCCATCATTTTGGCGGTTTTGCCGGTGAATGTGGATTTGGATGTGCCACTCTTTTTTGCGGTGGGTCAGTTCCCTATCTATATCATGCCCATGGTGTTGCGCCCGGTGTTTCGAAAACTGCTCGGTAACTCCGAGAAAGCCTGAGGCCGATTTGGCGCGCAGCCCGTAATTTGGAGTATTCGGCATGCGGACGTGGAAGTTTTGGCGGCGCGTTGGGGCCATCTTTGTTTTGGTGGTGATTGGGTCCGGCCTGACCGCCTTTGAGCGACATCAAGTGCATGCGGACTGGCGCACTGCCAGCCGGGAGTCGACCGGCATCGCGCCGGACCCCGCAGACGTGTCCGAAGCGATCATTCAAGTTTATGGTGCGCGTGCCTATAACTGGCGCGGCTATTTCGGCATCCATACTTGGGTTGCGGTGAAACCCACCGACGCCGCGCGCTTCACGGTCTATGAAGTCATGGGCTGGCGTGCGTACCGGGGGGGCAATGCGGTGGTGGCCTCGAATCGGCCGGCGGACGGGCGCTGGTATGGCGCGGCGCCGGAAATCCTCGCCGACATCAGGGGCGCGGGCGTCGATCAGATGATCGAGCGTGTTGCGGCCGCAGTCGAGAGCTATCCATACCGGGAACAATATACGGTATGGCCCGGCCCGAACTCGAATACGTTCACCGCGCACATTGCCCGCGCGGTGCCCGAGTTGCAGCTTGATCTGCCGCCGACGGCCATCGGCAAGGACTACCTGCCCGACGGCGGCGTGTTCGCGATGGCACCAAGCGGTACCGGCGTGCAAGTCTCGCTATTCGGTTTATTGGGCGTCATGGGAGCGCTCGAAGAAGGGTTCGAGCTCAATGTGTTGGGCCTGACGTTTGGTATTGATTTAAATCGACCGGCATTGAAACTGCCGCTGGCTGGGCGCATCGGTGCGCAAAACGGTTAATCGGAAGGGAGCTGACGGCGTATGAGCATTTGGGGAAAAGTGATTGGTGGCGTCACCGGTTTCGCCGTCGGCGGGCCGATTGGCGCCCTGATAGGCGCTGTTGCCGGCCATCACGTGGTCGACAAAAAACGTGACGCGGGCGAAGCTCGGATCGGCAATGCGGATAAGCAAATAGCCTTCACCACGGCGGTGATCGTGCTGGCGGCGAAAATGGCTAAGGCCGACGGTCACGTGACTCGCGAAGAAGTTCAGGCGTTTAAGCAGGTGTTCCGCATTCCGCCCGATGAAATGGCGGCGGTCGGTAAAATTTTCGACGAAGCCAAACGCCGTGCCGACGGTTATGAAGGCTATGCCGAGCAGATTGGATCGATGTTCCGAGGCGAACCGCAGGTGCTTGAAGAATTACTGGGTGCGCTGTTCCACATCGCTAAGGCCGACGGTAAAATCCACCCTAAAGAAATCGAATTTGTGCGCCGGGTCGCCTTGTTGTTCGGTTTTTCCGAGCACGATTTCCAGCGTCTACACACGATTTATCTCGGCAACTGGCAGGGCACGGACGGGCATGGCAGCGGGGCGCCCGATGCCTATGAGGTGCTCGACGTCGCCAAAGATGCCAGCGACGCCGAGGTCAAAGCTGCGTACCGCAAACTGGCCCGCGAAAACCACCCTGACACCCTGATGGCCAAAGGTATGCCCGAAGAATTCATAGATCTCGCCAACAAAAAACTCGCGACCATCAACGATGCCTATGACCGGGTGAAAAAAGAACGCGGGATATCGTGAGCGCAGCGCCGATCTCCCCCAACTTCAACGCACGCGACGGGGTGCCGGTCGACATGCTGGTGTTGCACTACACCGGCATGAAATCGGCGGAAGAAGCCTTGGTCCGTATGTGCGATCCGGCGTGCGAGGTCAGTGCGCATTATATGATCGACGAAGACGGCACCCTGACGCATTTGGTCGATGAGCAGATGCGTGCCTGGCATGCGGGCGTGGCGATGTGGCGCGGCGATAGCAATATCAACAGCCGTTCCATCGGGATCGAGTTGGTCAATCCGGGCCATGAATTCGGCTATCGAGATTTTCCGGACACGCAAATGCAAACGTTGATTACGCTGTGTCAGGGCATTTTGGCACGTCACGAAATCCCGACACGGAATGTCGTGGCGCATTCGGATGTCGCACCGAGCCGCAAGCAAGACCCTGGCGAACGCTTCGATTGGGCGCGTTTGGCGGCGCACGGAATCGGTCTTTGGCCGGCAGCCGATCTTGCCTCTGCGCCCGTGCCCCTAGACGATGCGATGCTGTACTTGAGTGAGATCGGCTATGATTGCAGCGATCCCATCGCCGCCGTCGTTGCGTTTCAGCGGCACTTTTGCCCAACTCGTGTTGACGGCAAACTTGATGTGGAAACACGGCGCGCTATTGCTCGGGTGCATACTCTTATATAATGTCCGCCGGCCAGACGGTTGGATGACCGCGCGCAGCACACCGAAAGGGGCTGTGGGAGGAAAGTCCGGGCTCCACGGGAATACGGTGCCGGGTAACCCCCGGCGAGGGCGACCTTAGGGAAAGTGCCACAGAAAGAAAACCGCCTGCGCTTCGGCGTAGGTAAGGGTGAAAGGGTGCGGTAAGAGCGCACCGCTCCAAGGGTAACTGCGGAGGCAAGGTAAACCCCACCGGGAGCAAGACCGAGTAGGGACGATCAGCGGTTCGGCCGCAGGCGCATTCCCGCGCTATCGTCCGGGTAGGTCGCGTGAGGCGTTCGGTAACGAACGTCCCAGATGAATGGTCATCCATCGCTTCGGCGAGGACAGAACCCGGCTTACAGACCGTCTGGCTTTATTTTTAGATGTAAAACATCCCCCTCCCCCCACTTGTGGGGGAGGGGGACGAAGACGCGCTCTTCGAACTAACGCTCAACTTTGCCGAATTTTGAGCCGTCATATTGTTTTGCGGCAGGGCCCTTGAAGATCAGTGCGATCGTAATGACGAATCCAACAACGGGAATGAGCGCACAATAAGCCGGGGTTTTGCTCCAACCGGCATCGCGACTTCGCCGCGAGAAGGCGCGACCGAATGGATAGGCGATGATGAGTAAAAATACCACAGGGACTAAGTCGCTCGGTGATAGGTAATACGATTCGAACAATTTTGATAAAATTATGTTGCCGACACCGACAAACAAGACCCACCCTAAAAACGATAGGCGCGTCATTTTCTCTTTTGTATCGTCCTTGTATATCGCGAAGATAAAAAGCCCGACGCTGATGACCAATAAAGATATGAGGACTGTCAGTAGCATTCCTGTCGCCTTTCTGTGATGTCACGGATGTGGTGTGTGTTCATTCAAAATAATGGATGAGCGTGCGGTGTTTTTTGACATGAGAAGAATAAAATATAAAAAAACATATTAAAGTTGTTTTTTTATATGTATTTGAAGAGCTATCCCTCTCCCCCACCCGTGGGGGAGAGGCTAGGTGAGGGGGCTTCGGTATTAGATAAAACGCCGTTGTCGCCGTGTGCGCACACCGGTCTCACCCCCTCACCTAAGCTCTCTCCCCCGCAAACGGGGGAGAGGAACTTGAGTGCTTGCCACCAAACCACCCACATTTGCCCATCATTCTGACATTGTCAGCGCCCATAACGGGCTGCTGAAACGCGCGGATTCCTTGGCTTCCGTTAACCATATTGGGAACAGAACCCATTGACGCCCATTAAAACCCATGGTATCCCAAAATATCCCAAAACCGTTATGAGCGTCTCGCTCGGGATGTTAGGGGGCGCAGCGTGTCTCGGGAGGACGGCAGAAGCCGTTTATAACGCGTTGAGATTAAGGAGCCCTAAATGGGGGTCTTCACGGGAACACATACCAATAAGGTCGACAAGAAGGGCCGGGTATCGGTGCCTAAGACCTTTCGCGCGCTTTTTGAGCGCGAAGTGTTTCAAGGTGTCTATGTCTTCCCGTCGTTCCGTCAGCCCGCCCTCGAAGCCTGCCCCGAAAGCTTTATGGAGCGAATCGTCGACAGCCTCGAAGACCTGCCGATGTTCTCTGACGAACAAGATGACCTCTCGATCATCATTGAAAGCGCCGAGCGCCTGGCCTTTGACCCGGAAGGCCGCGTGGTGATTTCTGATGGCTTCCGTGACGCTGCCGGCATCGAGTCCGAGATCGCTTTTGTCGGCCGCGGACGGACATTTCAGCTATGGGCGCCGAAAGCCTATGCGAGCGCCCGCAAACCGGCGTTCGAGCGCGCCAAGACACGCGGCCTCACCCTCAAACTTCGTCGACCCAGTGACCGCGCTTCAGACGGTGGGGAGGGCTGATCATGTCAGATGTGTCCGCCACGTCCGCACCCCGCCATATCCCGGTTTTATTAGATGACGTCATCGACGTGCTGGCACCCCGTGACGGCGCCGTCTATGTCGACGCCACGTTCGGCGCCGGCGGTTACAGCCGGGCGCTTTTGGACGCCGCCGACTGCACCGTATGGGGCATCGACCGCGATCCCGACGCGGCCGCTGCGGGCAATGCGATGGCCGCAGACTTCGGCAATCGGTTGACGGTATTGAACGGCCGCTTCGGCGAGATGAAATCTTTGCTGGCCGATGTCGGCGTGCATCAGGTCGACGGCATCGCGTTGGATATCGGCGTGTCGTCGATGCAGATCGATGATCCGGCGCGGGGCTTTTCGTTCCGCAGCGACGGGCCGCTCGATATGCGTATGGGCCAAGACGGTTTGAGCGCGGCAGACGCGGTCAATCAGCTTGCCGAAAAAGAACTCGCAGATATTATTTTCCGCTATGGCGAAGAGCGTGCGTCGCGCAAGATTGCGCGCGCCATCGTCGAGCTTCGTGAACAATCGCCGATCACCCGCACCGGCCAGTTGGCCAGTGTCGTGCGCAGTGTGGTCCGGCGATCCAAAGATGGCATCGATCCGGCGACGCGCACCTTTCAAGCGCTTCGGATCTACGTCAATGAGGAGCTGGCCGAGCTGGACCGCGGCCTGACGGCTGCCGCCACCCTGTTGGGTGAGGGCGGACGTCTCGCCGTGGTCTCGTTCCATTCCCTGGAGGACCGTCGCGTGAAGACGTTCTTCCAAAGCTTAAGCGGCGCCGGGCCCCGGCCGTCCCGACACCTGCCGCAAGCTGCCACCGATGTTACAGACGACAGCGTATTTCATGTGCCCGAGCGCCAGGGCCGCAAAGCGTCTGCCGCCGAGACCGCGCGCAATCCGCGTGCCCGTTCGGCGCGTCTGCGTTGGGGCATCCGCACCGCCGCCGACTATCGAGACGCAGCATGAGGGGGCCGGCATGATCATGAAACGCTCCACGCTGATGCTGTTGCTGATGGCCGCTGTCGTCAGCGTCGCGCTGTTCGTCGTCAAATATCGGGTCCAGGACTTGGATCAGGAAATGCGCGAGATCACGCGCGCCACGGCAAACGCGCAAGAAAGCATTCACGTGCTGAAATCTGAATGGGCGCACCTGAACCAGCCGGACCGTCTGCGCCTATTGGCACAGCGCTACCTTGAGGTTGGGCCGTTGGATGTGGACCGGGTCGGCGACGTTGAACATATGCTGACCGGGCTTGCCGACAAGGTGTCGACGGAAGTCGACGATGCGGAGATCAAACCATGAGCTCGCATCAACTCCCCCCCGTCAGCGCGCGTCGGCGCATCGAAGGTTTCGGCAAAGAAGCGCTCGAGACCGGGCGCAATCGATTGTTGGTGACAGCCGCGGTCCTGACGCTGGCGTTCGTTGGTATCGGCGCCAGACTGGTGGACCTGTCGGTCTTGAACGGTACCGAGCCCGCCCAGCAAACCACCCAAGATATCAGCGCGCCGGCTTTGGTCAGTCGCGCCGACATTGTCGATCGCAACGGTGTCGTGCTGGCATCCAGCTTGCCGACCGCTTCTCTGTATGCGGACCCGGCCGAAGTGCTCGACGCAGAATTGGCGGCGGCGAAGATCGCGACCGTGTTCGATGATATTGACCCGGCATTGCTCGCAAAAAAGCTCGCAAGCGGCGGACGGTTTTTATGGATCAAACGCAACCTGTCGCCAGAACAGCAGTTAGCGGCGAACCGGCTCGGTATTCCGGGATTCGATTTTATCCGTGAAGAGCGCCGGATTTATCCGCTCGGCAATTTGACCGCGCACGTGTTAGGCGCGACCGATGTCGACGGCAACGGTATTTCCGGAATCGAAGGCTTCTTTGATGCCCGCCTGCGCCGTGGCGATACGCCACTACCGCTGGCCATTGATGTGCGTGTGCAATCGATTTTACGGACCGAGCTTGCAGCCGCGATGACCGAGTTTAAGGCCCTGGGGGCTGCGGGTGTGGTGATCGATGTGCGTACCGGCGAGACCTTGGGGCTGGTGTCGTTGCCCGATTTTGATCCCAACGACCGCAGTCACTACGACCCCGAAGAGCGCTTTAACCGCGTCACCAAGGGTGTCTACGAGATGGGCTCGACGTTCAAGCTGTTCACGGCGGCTATGGCGCTGGATACCGGCACCATTAAAATGTCCGGCGGTTATGACGCCACCGACCCGATCCGCATCTCGCGCTTTACGATTTCCGATTATCACGCGCAAAAGCGTTGGCTGACGCTGCCTGAAATCATCGTCCATTCTTCCAACATCGGGGCTGCAAAAATGGCCGTTGATGTGGGAACGCCAGGGCAGCGCGATTATCTAAAGCGGTTTGGTCTGTTGCAGGACTCGGCGCTGGAAATTCCTGAAATCGGACATCCGCTGATGCCCGACTATTGGCGTGAAATCAATACCATGACCATTGCATTCGGGCATGGGATCGCGGTCAGCCCGTTGCAGTTGGCATCCGGGATTGCGGCATTGGTCAACGGCGGCGTGCATCGCCCGGCCACCGTGCTGCGCCATGAAAACGGTGCGCCTGCGAACGGCACCCGTGTGATCTCGGCGGCGACGTCCGAAAAAATGCGCCAATTGATGCGTTTGGTTGTGGCCAAAGGGACCGGTCGCAAAGCCGAAGCCGAAGGCTACTTCGTCGGCGGTAAAACCGGCACTGCGGAAAAGCAGGTCGCCGGACGCTACAAAAAGAGCGCCAAGATTTCATCCTTTGTCGGCGCGTTTCCGATTCAAGACCCGCGCTATGTGGTGTTCGCCATGTTGGACGAGCCCGAAGGCAACAAGCGGACCTTTAATTATGCGACCGGCGGTTGGGTTGCAGCCCCCGTGGTTAGCCGGGTGGTCGCCCAAATCGGCCCCATGCTGGGCGTGCAGCCGCGCGTCGCCGAGACCGAACCGTTGGACCTGCCGCTGATCGACGACGAACGCCAAAAGAAGATCACGCGGACCAAGGCACTGGTGAAAAACGCCTCGGTCACGACGACGCGGAAGCCCACCGAAGAGGTGGTGCGCGCACCGCCTGCCGTCAAAAAAGCGACGGCGCCCCCTGCAAACGAGACACCCGCAGATCGAATTGCACGAAAAACCCGCGAAGCGCTGGAGCAGGCCTTTGCGGTTCAATGATATTTGGGATGAACAGACTTTGAACGCCATCGACGACGCCTTGCGCCACATAGACATCACAGGGGTGACCTGTGATTCTCGGCGTGTGGAGCCCGGCTATCTGTTCGCCGCGTTGCCCGGTAATCAAGCTGATGGCCGCACGTTCATCAATGATGCGGTGGCCAAAGGGGCTGCGGTGATTTTGGTGCCGGCGGATAGCGAAGATCTGATGAAGATCGATGTGCCGGTTATCCGCGATCCAGACCCACGCCGCCGATATGCCAGAGCGGCGGCGAATTTTTACGATGCGCAACCGGCCAACATTGGCGCGGTGACCGGCACCAACGGCAAAACGTCGGTCGCATGGTTTGCGCGGCAATTGTTGAATGCATCGGGTGTTGCTGCGGCCAGCGCCGGTACCCTTGGCATCAAGGCATCCGGCGCCGACGGGGCGGACATCATTAATATTAGGGGCTCGTTGACGACGCCCGATCCGGCAGACCTGCACCGTGACCTCAAAGGCGTGGTCGAGCTCGGGGTCGAGCATTTGGTGATCGAAGCGTCCAGTCACGGCTTGGATCAGCGCCGTTTGGACGGCCTGAATATTCAAGTCGGTGCGTTTACCAATCTGAGCCGCGATCATCTGGATTATCACAAGACCGAAGATGCCTATTTAGCGGCAAAGCTCCGCCTGTTCGACGTCTTGGTTGAAGACGGCGGCGTCGCGGTGATCAACATGGACGGCGCGTTCGCCGATGTGTTTGCGCGTGCCGCTGAGCGACGCGGCCTTAAAGTGGTGCGGATTGGATCGGATGAGTCCTGCGACCCACGTTTGCTCAGCATTAAAGCGGTGTCGGACGGATTGACGGTTGAACTCGCCGTTCAAGGCACCTCTCATAAATTACACCTCCCGCTGATCGGCGCCTTCCAAGCGGAAAATGCCGTGGTCGCGTTGGCGCTCGCAGGCGCGCTGGGTGCGGATATGCAATCGGCCGTCCCGGCGTTGGAAACGTTACACGCCGCGCCGGGGCGAATGCAGTTTTGTGGGCTTCGCGACAATGGCGCGGCTATTTTCGTCGACTACGCGCATACACCGGACGCCTTGGAAACCGTGTTGGCGGCGGTCCGACCGCATGCCAAAGATCGAGTCCATGTGGTGTTCGGGTGCGGCGGGGATCGCGATCCGGGTAAGCGGCCGGAAATGGGCAAGGCGGCGGCTGCCGGTGCCGACGTGGTTATTCTGACCGATGACAATCCACGCACCGAAGATGCCGCAGAGATCCGCCGCCAAGCCAAGGCCGGCGCGCCTGATGCGGTGGAAATAGCAGACCGCCGCGACGCCATTCACACTGCCATCGGCGGCCTCGCCAAAGGTGACGTCTTGGTGGTCGCCGGCAAAGGCCATGAACAAGGTCAGATCGTCGGCACCGAAGTGCGCCCGTTTGACGATGTTGTCGAAGCGCGCGCTGCACTGGCCGAGGTGAACGCATGACCGATGAACTTACCCCACTTTGGCGCGCCGACGAGGCCGCAGATGCGACGAACGGCAAATTGTTGCCATCCGACGCGGGTGCAGATTGGCAGGCATCTGGTGTCTCTATCGATACACGCACCTTGAACCACGGCGATCTTTATACAGCCATCAAAGGCCCCAACCATGACGGCCATGATCACGTTGCCGATGCGTTTGCAAAGGGCGCGGCTGCGGCGATGGTCGAACATCTTGTGGAAGGGCTTGGTCGTGAGGCGAAACTGTTGCAGGTCGCAAGTACCGAGCACGGGCTGCGCGCGCTGGCCGCAGCTGCGCGGGCGCGCACGGACGCGAAAATCTGTGCGATTACCGGTAGCGTCGGCAAGACCGGCACCAAGGAATTGCTCGCGGCCGCGCTTGGTAGCCAAGGTCGGGTCACGGCGACGGCCGGCAACCTTAACAATCATTATGGCCTTCCGCTGTCGTTGGCGCGGATGCCGGCGGACACGGACTTCGGCGTTTTCGAAATGGGTATGAACCACGCAGGCGAGATCGCGCCGCTGTCCACGCTCGCTAAGCCGCATGTTGCCATGATTACTAATGTTGAAGCGGTGCACATTGAATATTTCGAAAGCATTGAAGGCATCGCCGCTGCGAAAGCGGAAATCTTCACAGGCCTGGAACCCGATGGGGTTGCGGTGATCAGTCGCGACAGCCCATTCTTCGACTACTTATCTGCCAAGGCAAAAGACGCCGGTGCCAAGATGGTATGGGGGTTCGGCGTGCACTCGTTCTCGAATGCACGACTGCTGGCGTTCGAGCCCGATGCCGAAGGGGCTAGGGTCGAGGCTACGGTGGGCTCACAACATATAAAGTATCGTTTGTCGATGCCGGGTAAGCACTGGGCGTTAAACTCCGTCGGCGTATTGGCGGCGGCGCAATCTATGGGTGCTGATCTACAAAAAACCGCCGAAGCCCTGAAATCGGTAAAGCCGCCGAAGGGCCGGGGTCAAATGTTGGCGATCCGTGTTGACGAGGGACTCCTTACCGTGATCGACGAGACATATAACGCAAGTCCTGTTGCGATGCGTGCGGCGTTTAACGTTTTGGCGGCGCACAAGCCTGGACGCGGTGGGCGTCGGATCGTTGTGCTCGGCGACATGCTGGAACTCGGTGACGACAGTGAACGCGAGCACTCGGCGTTGGCCGACGACATCCAGGCGCACGACTTCGATCAAGTCTTCGTCTGCGGTCAGTACATGTCGGATATTCTGAGCGCGCTGCCACAAGACATGCAAGGCGCCAGGGCGGCAACGTCGCAGCAATTGGCGGCAAAACTCGCCGACAAAGTGCGGAGCGGTGACTTGGTGATGGTCAAAGGCTCCGCCGGTAGCCACATGGGTTACGTCATCGAGGCGCTGAAGGCGCTCGGCCCCCTCGAAACTGGGAGTGCCTAAGCGATGCTGTTTCATATTCTTTATCCGCTCGCCGAACAGTTCAGCGCGTTGAACGTGTTCCGCTACATTACGTTCCGCACCGGCGGCGCAATGATCACGGCGCTGACCATGAGCTTCCTGTTCGGCCCGGTGATGATCGAACTTCTCCGTTCCCGCCAAGGCCAAGGGCAGCCGATCCGCGACGATGGGCCGGAAAGTCATCTGCTGACCAAAAAAGGCACGCCGACCATGGGCGGCGTGTTGATCTTGATGGCGGTGTGCACGGCGACGCTGTTGTGGACAGACCTGACCAACCCATATGTCTGGGCGGTGCTGGGTGTGACGCTTGGCTTTGGCTTTATCGGCTTTCTGGACGACTTTTTGAAAGTCTCGAAGCGCAATTCCAAGGGCCTCGCCGGTAAGCTCAAGCTCGCCATGCAGTTGGCGATTTCGAGCGTTGCGATGTTCTGGATTTTGAGCCACTTGCCGGCCAATTTGCAGACCACGCTGGCGGTGCCGTTCTTTAAGGATCTGTTGCTCGATTTCGGCTGGATGTTTGTGGTGTTTGCGGTGTTCGTCACGGTGGGCTCGTCGAACGCGGTGAACTTGACCGATGGCTTGGACGGCCTCGCCATTGTGCCAGTGATGATTGCATCCGGTGTGTTCGGCTTCATCAGTTATCTGACCGGCAACACGATTTTCTCGGATTATCTACAGCTGAATTATGTGCCGGGCGCGGGCGAACTTGCGGTGTTCTGCGGCGCGCTGGTCGGCGGGGGCTTAGGCTTTTTATGGTTCAACGCACCGCCCGCGAAAGTATTCATGGGCGATACCGGCTCCCTCGCCTTGGGCGGCGCCTTGGGCGCGCTCAGTGTGGTTACCAAGCACGAGTTGGTGCTGGCCATCGTCGGCGGGCTGTTCGTGTTGGAAACGGTATCTGTGATTGTTCAAGTGGTGTCATTCAAGCTCACCGGTAAGCGCGTCTTCGCGATGGCGCCGCTGCATCATCACTTCGAAAAGAAGGGTTGGGCCGAGAGCACGATCGTTATCCGATTTTGGATCATCGCATCCATCCTGGCACTTGCCGGGCTGGCAACATTGAAACTGAGGTAAGCGATGATCGACGTATTCCCATTTGAAGGTTTGCCGGTCCCGGTGCTTGGGCTCGGGCGCAGCGGCATTGCGGCTGCGCGCGGCCTAGAGCTTGGCGGCGCCGAAGTTTGGGCCTGGGATGACAACGAAGAAAGCCGGGAGCGCGCGCGCGACGCCGGCGTTAACATCGTCGATCTGTACGGGATCGATTGGCGCGAAGCGACGTCTTTGGTGCTGAGCCCAGGGATTCCCCACACCTATCCGAAACCGCATCCGTTGGTCGTCATGGCCCGTGATGCCGGATGCGAGATCATCGGCGATGTCGAACTTTTGGCCCGCACGCAACGGGATGCGGCCTACGTCGGCATCACCGGCACCAACGGCAAGTCGACGACGACGGCATTGATCGGGCATATCTTCCAGACCTCGGGCCGCGAGGCCGAGATCGGCGGTAACCTGGGCATGCCCGCATGTTCGCTTGAACCGCTCGGACCGGAAGGCACCTACATCCTCGAGATGTCGTCGTATCAACTCGAACTGACGTTTTCGATCACGTTTGATGTTGCGGTGTTGCTGAACCTAAGCGCCGATCATCTGGAGCGGCACGGCGGCATGGATGGTTACATCGCCGCGAAGCGTGAAATTTTTCGTCGTCAAACCAAGCCGCGCACAGCCGTGGTCGGCGTTGACGATGAATTGTCCGCGAAGATTTACGACGAGCTTTACGAGGCTGATGAACAAATGGTCGTCGGGATCTCGGCGAAAAAACGCGTGCACGGCGGCGTCTACGTGATCGACGGCATGCTGATCGATGATACCGAGGGCAAAGAAACCCCGGTCATGGATTTGCGCCAGATCGCAAGTCTTCAAGGCGTGCACAATTGGCAAAACGCCGCTGCCGCCTATGCGGCCTGCAAAATGACCGGCATTCAGCCGCATGCGGTGATGGCGTGCATCAACAGTTACCCGGGTCTGGTGCATCGCCAGGAACCTGTCGAGTTGGTCGATGGTGTCGGCTTCATCAACGATTCTAAAGCCACTAACGGCGAAGCGGCAGCGCGCGCATTAGCGTGCTTCGACGATATTTATTGGATCGCTGGCGGGCGCCCCAAGGCCGACGGTATCAAAGCCTGCGAAGAGTATTTCGGTCGTATCCGTCATGCCTATTTGATCGGTGAAGCGGCGCTGTCGTTTTCGCAAACATTGGACGGTAAAGTGCCGTTCACGGTCTGCAAGGATCTGACCGAGGCGACGCAAAAAGCTTATGCCGACGCTAAAAAGTCCGGCTTGCCGGGCAGTGTGGTGCTGCTGTCGCCGGCAGCTGCCTCATTTGATCAGTTCAGCGATTTCGAAGCCCGCGGTGATGCCTTCAAAGATGTGGTCGAAGCATTGCCGGGTGAACACATGGATCCGTTCGAAGAGCCCGGTGTGTTTCCGGGCAGCGTTGAGGCGGCTGTATGAGCACTCTCAACCGCACAGATACCAGCCTGATCGGCAAGTGGTGGTGGACTGTCGACCGATGGACCTTATCCGCGTTGGCTCTGTTGTTGGCGTTCGGCGGCGTGATGACGTTAGCCGCTTCGCCTGCGGTCGCCGAGCGGATCGACGTCGGCTCGTTTTATTTTGTCAAACGCCAAGCGGTTTTTTTGTTCTTGGCTGCATTAACTATACTCGGCGTGTCATTATTGTCGCCCAAGGGTGTCCGGCGTTTTGCGCTCGTCATTACCTTTGGCTCACTGGTGTTGATGGTCGGCACGCTTTTGGTCGGCGCCGAGATCAAAGGTGCGACCCGCTGGCTCAATCTCGGGATCATCTCGTTGCAGCCGTCGGAATTTGTGAAGCCGGGGATCGCGGTCGTTGCCGCCTGGCTGTTCGCACGTCGCCGCATGGACGAGACCTTTCCGGGTTTTCAAATGTCGATCGTGCTGTATCTGGTGACGGTGGCGATTTTGTTGCTGCAGCCCGACGTCGGCATGGCTTTTGTGGTCTCGGTGGTATGGGGCACGCAGTTCTTTATCGCCGGTCTACCGTTGATCTATGTCGGCATGATCGGCGCAATCTTCGTGGCGGCTGGGTTCGGGGCATACTTCACCTTCGATCACGTGCAGCGCCGGGTCGATAACTTCTTCGGGCCCGATGCCGAACTCGGCTACCAAGCGTCGCGCGCCATCGAAGCGTTTCAGCGCGGCGGCATCACCGGGCGCGGCCCAGGTGAGGGCCGGGTCAAAGAGGTCCTACCCGATGCTCATGCGGACTTTATCTTTGCCGTCACCGGTGAAGAGTTCGGTGTGCTGGCTTGCATGTTCTTGGTCGGCTTGTTCGCGTTCGTCGTGTTGCGCGGTTTCGGCCGCGTCATGAAGCGCGACGATCTGTTCGTGTTGTTGGCGGTCGCAGGCTTGCTTTCGCAGTTTGCTGTGCAAGCGCTGATCAACATGGCGTCCAGCGTTAGCCTGATCCCACCTAAAGGTATGACGCTGCCGTTTATTTCATACGGTGGCTCGTCGGTTGTGGCGTTGGCATTGGGGATGGGAATGGTGTTGGCGCTGACGCGCGAACGCCCGTCGGGCTCACAGGCGGGGGGTGTTTATGAGCGATAAGGGCCTCATCGTTTTGGCCGCAGGCGGCACCGGCGGGCATGTGTTTCCAGCCGAAGCCTTGGCGCGTGAACTGCAGGGGCGGGGCTATCGCTTGGCGCTGCTGACCGATAAGCGTGGCGATGTCTACGGTGGTGCGCTCGGCCAGATGGAGACCCATCAGGTGCGCGCCGGTGGCATTGCCGGCAAAGGCCCGATTGCGAAATTGAAAAGCCTTGCCAAGCTGGCACTCGGCACCCTGCAGGCGCGCGGCTTGCTCAAGCGCCTGGCGCCGAAAGCGGTGGTCGGCTTTGGTGGCTACGCCTCGATCCCGACGATGATGGCGGCGAGCCTGGCCGGGTTCCCGGCTGTGCTGCACGAACAAAACGCCATTTTGGGTCGCGCCAACCGATTGCTGGCCGCGCGCGTCGCGGCAATTGCGGTTTCGTTCCCGGAAAGCCGAGGTATTCCGGCAATCGCCGAAGCCAAAGTTAGGCACACCGGCATGCCGGTCCGAGACGCCATCTTGAAACTGCGCGGCACGCCGTATCCGAGCTTCACCGACAACCGCCCGCTTGAGGTCATGGTACTGGGCGGCTCGCAAGGCGCGCGGATACTGTCCGATGTGATCCCCGATGCCGTCGCAAAATTATCTGATAAACTCAAGGCGCGGCTGCATCTAACGCAGCAATGCCGACCCGAAGACTTGGACCGCGTCAAAGCGCGCTATGCCGAACTTGGCATCAACGCAGAGCTCGCAAGCTTCTTTGATGATGTGCCCGAGCGTTTGGCGTCTGCGCACCTGGTGATTTCCAGATCGGGGGCCTCCACCGTTGCCGAAGTGTTGGCGGTCGGACGCCCGGCGATCTTGGTGCCGTATCGCTATGCCATCGATGACCATCAATCTTTGAACGCGCACGCGGTCGACGAAGTGGGCGCCGGTTGGTTGATCCCAGAAGTCGACTTCACCCCGGAAAGTCTGGCGGCGCGCATGGAAAGCATGTTCGGCATGCCGACGATCTTGGAAAAAGCTGCCGTTGCCGCCGACAAAACCGGTCGCCCGGACGCCGCCAAGCGTCTCGCCGATTTGGTTGAGGCCGTGCTTAAAACTGAGAACGAGAGACAAGCCGCATGAGATCTATTCCGCTTGATATAGGGATCATCCATTTCGTCGGGATCGGCGGGATCGGCATGAGCGGGATTGCAGAAATTCTGCATAACCTGGGCTACAGCGTGCAAGGCTCGGACATTGCCGAAAGCGGCAACGTGACCCGGCTGCGCGGGCTCGGCATCCATGTTGCCATCGGGCATGAGGCAAAAAATGTCGTGGATGCCAGCGTCATCGTGGTCTCGACCGCTGTCAAAAAAGACAACCCCGAAGTGATGGCAGCACGTGAACGCCTGCTGCCCGTGGTGCGGCGTGCGGAAATGCTGGGCGAGTTGATGCGCCTTAAATGGTCCATCGCCATCGGCGGTACGCATGGCAAGACCACGACCACGTCGCTGATCGCCGCCGTGCTCGAAGCCGCAGACATGGATCCGACCGTGATCAACGGCGGCATCATCAATGCGCTGGGAACCAACGCGAAACTGGGCGCCGGCGATTGGATGGTGTGCGAAGCCGACGAATCCGACGGCACGTTCTTGAAACTGCCCGCCGCGATTGCCGTCGTCACCAATATCGATCCGGAACACTTAGACCATTACGGGTCGTTCGATGCGCTGCGCAAAGCCTTCGTCGATTTTGTCGAGAACATCCCATTTTATGGCTTCGCAGCATTGTGCATTGATCATGCCGAAGTGCAGGCGATGATCCCGCGTGTCGCAGACCGGCGGATCGTTACCTACGGCTTTAGTCCGCAGGCAGACGTACGGGCTGAAAATCTAGTCGTCGGGCCAGCCGGCTGCACCTTCGATGTCGCGATTACGGATCGCAAGACCGATGCCCAGCGCCGCATATCGCAAATTCAACTCGCCATGTACGGTAAGCACAACGTGCAAAACGCCTTGGCCGCCGCTGCGATTGCCATCGAAATGAAATTACCGGACGACGTCTTATATAAAGCGTTGTCGGGCTTCAAAGGCGTGAAGCGCCGCTTCACGCAGACCGGCATCGTCGACGATATTACCGTGATTGATGACTACGGCCATCACCCGGTGGAAATTTCCGCTGTGCTCCAGGCCGCCCGCGATGTCGCGACGGGCCGCGTGATCGCCGTTGTGCAGCCGCACCGCTATACGCGTCTGCGTGATCTATTCGAAGACTTTTGTACCTGCTTCAACGCTGCCGATGCGGTGATCGTCGCCGATGTCTATCCGGCCGGTGAAGCGCCGATTGAAGGCATCGATAAAGCCGCCTTGGCGGATGGGCTCCGCAACCACGGGCACCGCACCGTGATCTCATTGGATGGTCCCGACGCCTTGGCACCGTGTATCAACGATATCGCCAAGCCCGGCGACATGGTGGTTTGCTTAGGGGCCGGCAGCATTTCCGCCTGGGCTAACGCGTTGCCCGATGAATTGCGTGCGCTCCGCGGTCTGCCGCTGGGAGGCGACGCATGATGCCAGCAAATCGCACCCTGCCGCATCTGATTGATCACCTACCGAATGTGCGCGGACGGCTCCGCGCCGATGAGCCGATGGCCCGGTTCACATGGTTCCGTGTCGGCGGCCCGGCAGAGGTATTGTTTGAACCGGCCGATATGGACGATCTGTGCAGCTTTTTGGCCGCGCGCCCGAAACATGTCGATATTACCGTGATCGGCGGAACGTCCAACATTCTGATTCGCGACGGCGGCATTCCGGGTATCGTCATTCGGCTCGGAAAAACATTCGCCGGGATCGACGTTGATCGCACTCGTATCCAGGTAGGTGCGGCGGCTGCTGACGTCAACGTGGCGCGGCGTGCACGCGATGTCGGCTTGGGCGGTCTTGAGTTTATGGTCGGCATTCCAGGCACCATCGGCGGTGCACTCCGCATGAACGCCGGCGCCTACGGGGCTGAGATCAGCGATGTGTTCGAATCTGCCACCGCCGTCGATTTGGACGGGACGGTGCATAAATTGAGCATCGCGGACATGGGATTCGCCTATCGCCACTGCGACGTGCCCGCGGACTATATCTTCACCGAGGCGGTTTTGACCGGCACCGATGCCGAGCCCGCAGACATCGCGCGCCGCATGGCTGAGATCAGTGCCAACCGTGAAGCCTCGCAACCCGTGCGCGAACGCACCGGCGGCTCGACGTTTGCGAATCCCGAAGGCCGGAAATCGTGGCAATTGATTGATTCGGCAGGGTGCCGTGGCTTGCGAATCGGCGGCGCGATGGTGTCGGACGCGCACTGTAATTTTCTGATCAACGTCGAAAATGCCACCGCGCAAGATTTGGAAAGTTTGGGCGAAGAAGTCCGGCGCCGGGTGAAAGAAACCCAAGGCGTCGATCTGCATTGGGAAATCCGACGCTTAGGCGTCCCGGCTGCATCCGATTTGACGGAGGTGACGTCATGACCCGACACGTGGCTGTTTTGATGGGCGGCTGGTCCGCGGAACGCGAAGTTTCGCTGAGCTCCGGTGCAGCTTGTACCAAGGTTTTAAAACAAGCCGGCTTCGATGTGACGCCGATTGACGTGCAGCGCGACATGGGTTCGCTGATCACGCGGCTCTATCCGAAACCCGATGCGGTGTTCAATGCGTTGCACGGCCGATACGGCGAAGATGGCTGTGTGCAAGGGCTTTTGAACATTTTAGGCATCCCCTACACCCATTCTGGGCTGATGGCGTCGGCGCTCGCGATGGACAAACCGATGGCGAAACGCTTGTTCGAGGACGAGGGTATTCCGGTCGCCCCGCACGTGGTTGCGACCGAGGCCGAGATTCTCAAGGCCGACCCGATGCCGAGACCGTATGTGATCAAGCCGGTTAACGAAGGCTCCAGCGTCGGCGTGCACATCGTCAAAGACGGCGATAACGCCACGTCTTTCGACGGCACCGGCTGGCCGCACGGCGAAAATGTGATGGTTGAGAAATTCATTGAAGGCCGCGAGTTCACCGTCGCCGTGATGGGCGACCGACCGCTTGCGGTCACAGATATCACAACGGAACGAAATTTTTACGATTACGACGCTAAGTATAGTGATGGAGGATCGCGTCACGTCATTCCCGCCGACATCGATAAGGCGATTTATGACGAATGTCTCGATCTCGCGCGACGTGCTCACCGGTGTCTGGGCTGCCGGGGCGTATCGAGAGCCGATTTCCGTTATGACGGCGAGAAACTCTACATCCTCGAAGTCAACACACAGCCCGGAATGACGTCAACGTCATTGGTGCCCGAACAAGCGGCGTATGCGGGCATTACGTTTAGTGAGTTGGTGACATGGATGGTCGATAACGCGGAGTGCGATGCATGATGTTTGCGCGCGATAAAAAGCAAAAAGCAAAAGAACGGGGCGCACAGCCGCGTCCGCGCGTGCGTCCGGTTTGGCGGCGTGGTTGGGTGGTGCCGATTTTCACGGCTTTGATCATGGGCATTGCCGGCGGCGGCGGTTGGTGGGCGATCTCGTCTGGGCAACTGACTCGCGGCGCAGAGCAGGTCCGTTGGGCGGCGATCTCGACCACGGCCCAGATGGGCTTTCGAGTCAAAGAAGTCATGGTCAGCGGTCGTCAGCAGACGTCCCGAAAAACCTTGATCGATACCCTGAACGTTGCGCGCGGTGCGCCGATCCTGGCATTTGATATCAATGCCGCAAAGCTGCGGGTTGATGCGCTGCCTTGGGTGCGGACCGCGACCGTAGAGCGCATGCTGCCTGACACCATCTTGGTGTCGATCAACGAGCGCGAGCCGCTGGCGCTTTGGCAGCTCGACAACAAATTGCATCTGATCGATGCCGAGGGCGCGGTGATCTTGACCGACGGCTTGGAAAACTATGCCGATCTTTTAATGGTGGTGGGCGAGGGCGCTCAAGCCCGCGCTGCCGAATTGATCGCGACGCTGGGCGTTGAGCCGGAGTTGATGAACTTTGTCCGCGCCGCCACTTGGGTCGGTGATCGGCGTTGGAACTTACACCTTAAGGGCGGCATCGATGTGCGCTTGCCGGAAGACAATCCGGCGGCAGCCTGGACGCGGCTCGCCGAGTATCATCGCAGCCATCAGGTCTTGGATAAGAACGTGACCGTTCTCGATCTCCGGATTCCGGATCGGCTGATTGTGAAAACAGGCCCCAAGGGTTCGGGGCAGGAAACCTAAGTCATGAAACGTAACGGCACTGCGATCAAAACAAAGTCAGGCTTCGTGGCCGCGCTCGACATCGGGTCGTCGAAGATCTGTTGTCTGATCGCCAAGCCCCATGTGGACCGCGGCGCTTACGGCGACAGCGGCCCGCGGATCATCGGCATCGGTTCGCACCAATCGCGGGGTATTCGCTCAGGCGTGGTTGTCGATATGGAAGCCGCCGAGCAAGCGATTCGGGCTGCGGTCGAGCGCGCCGAACAAATGGCCGGTGACAATATCGAGAACGTGGTGATCAACGTGTCCGCCGGCAAGCCGCGCTCAAAGTTGGTGGCGTTTGAATCGTCGATCGGTGGCCATGGCATTACCGAGCATGACATGCGGCGTCTGTTGGACCCCGCAGCCTTAATGCGCGAAGCCAGCGATGACCGCGAGATTGTCCATAAAATTCCGGTCGGCTTTACCGTCGACGGCAACCGCGGTGTGCGCGACCCCATCGGGATGTTCGGTGAAGTGCTGGGCGCCAACGTGCATGTGGTCACGGCGCAGACGGCGCCGCTTCGTAATCTGCGGTCGGTGGTTGAGCGCTGTCATCTGCATGTCGATGCGATGGTCGTCTCGCCGTTTGCCTCGGCGCTTTCGTGCTTGGTTGACGATGAAAAGAAAATGGGTGCGGCCTGCATCGATATCGGCGGCGGCACCACCGGCATCGCCGTATTCTTTGACGGCGAGTTGGTGCACACCGAAGTCATTCCGGTCGGCGGCAACCACATCACCAACGACATTGCGCGCGGCCTGCAAACCCCGTTTGCCCATGCCGAGCGGATGAAAAATCTTTATGGAACTTGCCTGCCGTCGCCGTCCGACGACGCAGAAGTCATTCAAGTGCCGCTGGTCGGTGAAGACGACGAGACCGGCACGGTACAGGTCGCGCGTTCTATGCTGGTCGGCATCATTCGTCCCCGCGTCGAAGAAATCATCGAGATTGCCCGCGAGCGTTTGGCGAAGGCCGGCTATGACCAACTGGCCGGTCGCATCGTGCTCACAGGCGGCACCTCGCAGATGACCGGGATCACAGAAATGGCATCGCGCGCCTTTTCACAACACGTCCGCACCGCACAACCCAAACCCATCGACGGCTTGGCCGAGGCGGTATCCGGACCGGGATTTTCGTCGGCTGCAGGGCTTCTGCAATACGCTGTTGCTACCGCAATGACGCCGATCGAAGCGAGTATCGATATGACGCAGCCACCGAACGGGTGGCTCGGGCGTATCGGCCACTGGTTGCGAGAGAATTTCTAATGACGACGTTTGAAGATCACGACACGCACGACCAAGACGACCACGTTCGCCGCGCAGTGCGGTGTGCGTTCCTAGGCAAAGTATCACAGCATACCCAAAGGAGCGGAGGCTGACATGAGTATCAACATTAGCGTCCCGGGGGACGACGAAAACCCCGATCTGAAGCCACGGATCACCGTACTCGGTGTTGGCGGGGCTGGCGGCAATGCCGTCAACAATATGATTTCCAAAGAACTCCAAGGGGTCGACTTTGTCGTCGCCAACACCGATGCGCAGGCATTGGTGCGGGCGAAGACCGACCGCCGTGTGCAATTGGGCGCTGACGTTACCGAAGGTCTCGGTGCCGGGTCGCGTCCCGACGTTGGCCGCATCGCCGCTGAAGAAAGCCTTGAGCGTGTGATGGAAGAACTCAGCGGCGCACACATGGTGTTCATTGCAGCCGGCATGGGCGGGGGCACCGGCACCGGTGCTGCACCGGTTATCGCTAAGGCCGCCAAAGAACGCGGCATCCTGACCGTTGCCGTTGTCACCAAGCCGTTCCAGTTCGAAGGCTCGCACCGCATGCGGATCGCGGACGCCGGTATCCAAGACCTGGAAAGCTATGTCGACACCCTGATCATCATCCCGAACCAGAACCTGTTTAGGATCGCCAACGAAAACACGACGTTTGCCGAAGCGTTCTCGATGGCCGACGAAGTGTTGTACTCAGGCGTGCGTAGCGTCACCGATCTGATGACCATGCCAGGTCTGATCAATCTCGATTTCGCCGATATTCGCTCGGTCATGGGCGAGATGGGCAAGGCGATGATGGGCACCGGTGAAGCACAAGGTGACCGTCGTTCGCTGGAAGCTGCCGAAGCTGCGATCAACAACCCGCTGTTGGACGATTCGTCGATGAAGGGCGCCAAGGGCGTGCTCATCAACATTACCGGCGGCATGGACATTACGCTGTTCGAGGTCGACGAGGCCGCGAACCGTATTCGTTCCGAGGTCGACCAGGACGCGCACATCATCATCGGCTCGGCGTTCGATAAAGAGCTTGATGGCCTGATGCGTGTATCTGTCGTCGCCACCGGCATCGACTCGGCTGCAGCCGAAGCCCCGCGTCCGCAAGTGCTGACCGTCAGTAGTGATGCACGCCCGGCGATGGCGCCGAAGACTGTCGCGCCTGCGCCTGATGAAGAGCCGATGCGTCGCGTCCCGGCGGCACAACCTGCCGCCGCAGCCGCAGCACAACCGGCTGCAGCTGCAGCGCCGATGCCTGCTACAAATGCGGACACGTTCGACGACGACATCTTCGAGATCACCGATAACGTGACCCCGAAGCCTGCCGCCGCCGCCGTGCCTGTTGCTGAACAGCCAGAGATCGAAGCTGAAGATGCATCGGTCACTGAATCTGAAACCGATGCTGACGAGGTCACGGACGTAAAGACCGCCGACGCGTTTGCAGACGACACACCTGCCACCGAGACTTCGGCGAAAGCTGAAGACGAAACGGCTGAAGCATCTAAAGAAGATCATGCCCCAGCCGCGACGCCTAAAGTGGGTGCCACCGATGCATTTATTCCGAAACCGGCCGTCGGTATGAATGATCAAAATGACAAATCGGACAAAATCGATCCGATGGCCGAAGCCGATATGATCAACGGTGGCAAAGCGCCTGCTGCTGAAAAACCGGCGAAAACCAAATCGAGCTTGTTTGAGCTTGTCACCGGCACCGGTAAAGCTGCGTTCGGTAAAGTGACCGGCGGCGGACAGAAGACTGATGCGAAAAGCGCGGAGAGGACGTCTGCCGGTAGCGACAGCACTGGCACCAAAGCGCAAATGATCGAGCCGCCGCGCCCGATGCCACCAAGCGTGGCGCCGTCCGCGTCGCGTGGTGGGGCCATGGCCGCGCCGCAACATGCGCTGGGTGGGCTTGATCCCGAAGACCGGCTGCATGAAAGCTCGGATGACGAGGACGACCTCCTCGATATTCCGGCGTTCCTGCGTCGCCAAGCGAACTAAGGCGGCGGCGATAAGTCGTTTCCGATCCTATGCCTAGGATGATCTAGGGGTGCCCGTGCGGGCACCCCTTTTTCGCGTCAAATGATCTTGAACCTAGGAGCAAAGAGTGACCGAACATGCGTAGGCCGTTGTGTGCAGTGCGAAAGAGCAACCAAAATTAATACTGTAACCTATTGATATAAAATAACTTAAACGTAACATTTCGAAACAAATGTTGATTTGAGGGGTGGTGGCCCGCTTGCTACACCCATACACAGGAAAACACCGGAAAAAATGTTCGAACCGGTAAACCAACGCAAGCAATAAGACCAACAAGGATAGTACGACTTATGTTCGATCAACATGCAGACGCGCAAGACATTGTTCTGGACGGCACCGAAGTCCGTCAGCGCACGCTGAAAAATTCGATCGAATGTGATGGTGTCGGCCTGCATTCCGGTGCCAAGATTAAAATGCTTCTCAAGCCCGCTGCTGCAAATGCGGGCATTCGCTTTATTCGTACCGATGTGGCTGCCGCCGACGCTGTGATCCCGGCACGCTGGGATCGTGTTCGCGACACGCGTTTGTGCTCGCTGCTGGCAAATGATGCCGGCGTCACGGTGGGCACCGTCGAACATTTGATGGCCGCCCTTGCCGGGTGTGGCATCGATAACCTTGATATCGAACTCAACGGCGGCGAGGTCCCGGTGATGGACGGCAGCTCGCAGCCGTTCGTGGCGCTGATCGAACAGGTCGGTGTCGTCGACCAAGATGCGCCGCGCCGCGTCATCAAAATCTTGAAGCGAGTCGAGGTCGGTTTTGGTGCCGGTCACGTCGCGTTGTCGCCTGCCGACATGCAAATTTTCGACTTCGAGATCGACTTTGAAAGCGAAGTCGTCAGCCGCCAGAAAATCAGCCTACCTGTCGTCAACGGGGCGTTCTGCAAAGAACTCGCCAAGGCCCGCACGTTCGGCTTTCTGCACGAAGTTGAAGCGCTTTGGGAAGCAGGCTTGGCCAAGGGTGGCTCGCTCGATAACGCCATCGTGGTCGGGCATGAAGGCATCATGAACGAAGGCGGTCTCCGCTTTGACGACGAATTCGTGCGCCACAAGGTGTTGGATGCGTTGGGTGACCTTTATCTTGCCGGTGCGCCGGTGGTGGGTCGCTTCGAAGGTGTGTGCTCCGGCCACGCTGCAAACAACAAGCTGCTGCATGCTCTGTTCGCCGACGATACGGCGTGGACGTGGGATGTGGTGCGCGGTGATGCGGTGCGCTATGCCGTCGATGGCGGAATCCACGCCGATAAATCTGCTGAGATTCGCATCGCCGTCTAAGTGTCGATAGCGGACAAAGCCCCTACGCAGGGCTTGAAAACCTCGCAAATCCGCTGCATTTTCCTTAAATTAATGTGTTTCGGTGGGTACCGCTTGTAGCAGTGCGCGCAGGTCGTGGTATACTCCGCGCCAACGCTCTGCACGACTATGACGTGGTCAGGGCGACACAGTTTATCTGAGGATATCGGGCGACATGATGCGTGGTCTCAGCGGTTTTGGACGGGTTTTCGGCGCGCTTGCTGTGGTGGCGGGGTTAAGTGCGTGCACCATCGTCGAAGAGCCTGAATACATCGAACGCCCGGTCGCGGATATTTATAACAACGCGCTGGACCTTCTGAACAACACCGACTTCAAACAAGCGGCACGCGAGTTTGACGAGGTTGAGCGCCAGCATCCGTATTCAGTCTGGGCGACGAAGTCACAATTGATGGCCGCGTATGCGTATTATCAAACCAACCGCTATGACGATGCTATCATCGCGCTGGACCGCTTTACCCAGTTACACCCGGCACACCGGGATGCAGCGTATGCCTATTATCTAAAAGCGCTGAGCTATTACGAACAAATCTCCGACGTCGCCCGCGACCAAAAAATGACCGAGCTTGCGTTGGCCGCTCTGCAAGAAGTGATCAAGCGTTTTCCGGAATCTGAATTCGCCCGCGACGCTAAAGTGAAAATCGACCTCACCTACGATCACTTGGCAGGTAAGGAAATGGAGATCGGACGCTTTTATCTGTCGCAGAAATATTATCTGGCCGCCATCAATCGGTTTCGCACCGTCGTTGATCGCTACGAGACCACAACCCACGTTCCCGAAGCGCTGCACCGCCTGACCGAGGCGTATTTGGCGCTCGGCATCACCGGGGAAGCGCGAAAGACCGCCGCCGTGCTCGGTCATAATTTTCCGGGTAGTGATTGGTACGAAGATTCGTTTCAGCTTTTCGAGGGCAAGCCAAATGCCCAAGTTGTGGACGAGCCTTGGTACAAAATCTGGTAACGCCCCCCATGCCGTGTCCGACGAGGACCCGCCCCGAATGCTGACACGCCTTTCGATCCGTAATGTCGTGCTGATCGACGCCCTTGATTTGGAATGGGGTGCTGGCTTGAGTGTGCTGACCGGTGAGACCGGCGCGGGCAAGTCGATCTTACTGGATGCTTTGGGCTTGGCACTTGGGCTTAGGGCCGAAGCCGGCCTGCTGCGTAAGGGGACCGAGCAGGCGAGTGCGACCGCCGTCTTTAATGTGCCTGTCGATCATGCCGCCCGTGCGCTCGCCGTTGAAAACGGCTTAGAAGTCGACCCCCGCGAAGAACTCTTGCTGCGTCGCGTGCTGGGCGATGACGGTCGTACGCGCGCGTTCGTCAACGATCAGCCGGTCAGCATCGGACTGTTGAAGCGGATCGGTGAATTGCTCGTCGAAATTCATGGTCAATTCGAGACGCAACGGCTGTTGGACCCGGCCGGGCACCGTGATCTTTTGGATGCCTATGCGGGTCATGATGACTTATTGGCCGACGTGGCCGCGCTTCACAACAAATGGCGGAGCTTACGTGCCTCGTTGTCCGCCGCCGAAGAAGCCGCCCAACTTGCCGCTGAGAACGAAGATCATCTGCGATACGCCGTCGGAGAACTCCGCGCCCTCGACCCGCAGCCCGGTGAAGAAAGTGCGCTCGCTGAAAAGCGGAAAATTTTACAGCATAGCGAGCAAATTTCGACCGCGATGCGCGAAGCCGTCGATGCGCTTGCCGGCGACGATGGCGCCGAAGTGCGGCTTAGCCAAGCACTTACCGCGCTGGAGCGGGTACAGGACAAAGCGGGGGGGCTTTTGGACCATAGCGTCGGCGCATTGTCGCGCGCGGTTAGCGAAGCGGCGGATGCCACAGGCTTTTTGGAGCGTGCCGGGGAGGACTTGAACGTCGATCCTGAGGCCTTGGAAGCTGCCGAAGCTCGATTGTTTGCACTTCGTGCGTTGGCGAGAAAGTACAATACCGAAGTTGATCGGCTTGCCGATGTGATGGCGAAGCTGGTGCGTGATTTGGAAGGCCTGGAAAGCGGCAGCGCGAATTTGGCGCGGTTGCGTCGGGAAACCAAAGACGCGCTTGTAAACTTCGCTCAAAAAGCCGAGGCGCTTCGCAACAGCCGGACCAAGGCTGCAGGTAAACTCGATAAAGCTATGGCTAAAGAACTGGCGCCTTTGAAATTGGGCACAGCACATTTTGTCACCAACCTTGAAGCCTTGGACGAAGATAAATGGGCCCAGCACGGCATGGATCGTGTCGCGTTTGCGGTGGCGACCAACCCGGGCGCTGCAGCGGGGCCGTTGAACAAAATCGCGTCCGGTGGCGAACTTGCCCGGTTTATGCTGGCGCTGAAGGTCGTGTTGGCCGAAGCCGATCCGGTGCCGGTGCTGGTCTTCGACGAGGTCGATGCCGGGATCGGTGGCGCGGTTGCGGCGGCAGTGGGTGAGCGTTTGGCTCGACTTGGTGAATCGGTGCAAGTCTGCGTCGTCACCCATTCCCCGCAGGTCGCAGCCCGAGGCCGACAGCATCTGAATGTGCGTAAAGCCGTTGATGCGAAAACCGCCAAGACCGAAGTGGTGACGCTGACGGATGACGCGCGCCGGGAAGAAATCGCACGCATGTTGTCGGGCGAAGAGGTCACCGGCGAAGCGCGGGCGGCTGCGGACAGTCTGCTGAAGGGCAACGCAGCATGACGGGGAGGGAGAGCCTTCGCGATATCCTGGTCGATGCGCTGCTGAAACCCGATGCGGCCGTTGAACTGGAAGCGCTGGCCGCAGAGATTGCCCAGCATGATGAAGCCTATCATCAACAAGACGCACCAACGATCTCGGACGCGGCTTACGACGCGCTACGCGAACGTAACGATGCCATCGAGGCGCGGTTTCCAGATCTGGTTCGCGATGACAGCCCGTCCAAAAAAGTAGGTGCCGCGCCTGCGGCTGGCTTCGGTAAGGTGCGGCACAATCCGCCGATGCTGTCGCTCGGCAATGCATTTTCCACCGATGACGTTGCGGAATTTTATGATCGTATTCGCCGGTTTTTGAGCCTTGGCACGGATGAACCCGTGGCCCTCGTGGCGGAACCCAAGATCGATGGTTTATCGATTTCGATCCGCTATGAGCACGGGCGCTTTGTGCGCGGTGCCACGCGCGGTGATGGGCGCGAGGGCGAAGATGTGACGGCTAATCTCCGTACTCTCAATGAAGTGCCGGACAGCATCAGCGGTGATGTGCCGGATATTCTTGAGGTGCGGGGTGAGGTCTATATGTCGACCTCGGACTTCTTTGCCTTGAATGCGCGCCAAGAAGAAAGCGGCGGTAAGGTATTCGCGAACCCACGCAACGCGGCGGCGGGGTCACTTCGCCAGAAAGACCCAAGTGTCACCAAGGCACGTCCGCTCAGGATGTTCGTCTATGCGTGGGGTGAGGTCAGCGGGATGGATACACAGGGCTATGGCGGCGATGTCGATTGGCCGGACCAGTGGTCGTTCTATGAACGGCTCAAAGTATGGGGATTTGCGGTCAATCCGTATGCCAGCGTATGCAAGGATTTAGACGAGACGCTGGCGCTTTACGACCGCCTGGGCGCGGACCGCGCAACGCTTGATTACGATATCGACGGCGTCGTCTATAAGGTCAACCGGCTGGATTGGCAGCAGCGACTGGGGTTTGTCAGCCGCGCGCCGCGCTGGGCAATTGCACATAAGTTTCCGGCAGAAAAAGCGGAAACGATCTTGAATGACATTGTTATTCAAGTGGGACGCACCGGCGCGCTGACGCCGGTCGCGGCGTTGGAGCCGATCACGGTGGGCGGCGTCGTGGTCCGACGCGCGACGTTACATAACGAAGACGAAGTCTTGAACCGTCTGGACGCGCGCATCGGGGATAGGGTGGTTATTGAACGCGCCGGCGACGTGATCCCAAAAATCGTCAAGGTACTCAAAGACAAACGCCCCGCAAATGCGGTGCCTTGGACGCCGCCGACGGTGTGTCCGTGCCCCTTAAAGACCGAAACCGTGCGCCCGGAAGGCGAGGCGGTACGGCGGTGCAGCGGCGGACTCGAATGCCCGTTCCAGCAGGTTGCCCGATTAAAGCATTTCGTATCCCGAGATGCGCTCGACATCGAAGGCTTTGGCAGCCGCACCATCGAAGCGTTCTGGGACGAGGGCATTTTAAAAACCCCTGCCGATATTTTTCGGCTCGAAGCGCAAGACGGCGAGATCGGTAAACCGCTGGCGGCACGTGAAGGGTGGGGTGAAACCTCGGCTGCGAATTTATTTGCCGCGATCCGGGCACGCCGCGAGACCGATCTCGGTCGATTTATTTATGCACTCGGCATCCGCCAGGTCGGCCATACCACGGCCCGTGATCTTGCCCGTGCTTATGGCGACGTTGGGTCGTGGATGGCCGCAATGCGCAAGGCCGCCGAAGACCCGTTGAGCGAGGCCTACGCGGATCTGTCCAATATTGACGGGATCGGCCCCTCGGTAGCGGCCGATTTGGTCGCTTTCTTCGGTGATGCGCGCAGCCGCAGTGACCTGGAAGATTTGGTCACGCTGGTCGATGTGCAGCCACTCCAAGACACCGTCCAAGACAGTGCAATCAGCGGCAAGACGCTGGTGTTTACGGGGACGCTTGAGGTCATGGGCCGTGCCGAAGCAAAAGCGCGTGCCGAAGCGTTGGGCGCGAAAGTCGCGGGCGCGGTGTCAAAGAGCACAGACTTGCTGATCGCCGGACCGGGGGCCGGATCAAAGCTTAAAAAGGCTGAATCCCTTGGTGTGCAAGTGATTTCAGAACAAGAATGGCTGGCTTTGGCCCGCGCACACCCTTAATTAGGTCTACTGAGTTAACCAAAATAGGTTAAGTAATTGTCATAATAATCGTGAAACGGGCGTAATAGTGCGTGCTTTGCGTGGCAAGACTTTGGTAATATACACCATTGGCGATGTTATTTTGTCGCATTTCGAAACAGGAGATATGTGAGCATGCCTCATCCTACAGATGTCCATGTGGGCCATCGTTTGCGTGAAGTCCGAATTATGCGCGGTTTGACGCAGACCCAACTTGGTGAACGTTTAGGTATAAGCTTTCAACAAGTTCAAAAATACGAAAAGGGGACGAATCGAATTGGGTCTAGCCGACTGTGGGATATGTGTAATATCCTAGATGTGCCGGTGAGTTTCTTCTTTGATGGGTTGAGTGATACCAGTCTTGAAGATGAAAAGATTTCTAGGCGGGCATTGCAGCTTGCCAAGGAATTGGATCGGATTGTTGATGATGAAGTGAAGACAAACTTTCTTCACTTGTTAAAGGCTTATAATACGGGCACTTGAGCCCGACGGAAAACGATCTGCCGGGGGAGCCGCATGCGGGACACACGTCGTACGAACGATCACAGTGACCATATGCACCCCGGCGATCCGTTCGTTGAGGGTAAATGGTGGTTTGATGATACTGGGCGATATCTGCCGCACCGGTTTGTTGAGAGCAACCTTCAAGCACGCAGACGTGCCTTTCGATATTTTAATTTAGTTGAGGTTCTCGCGTCACGCACATTGGTGAAGATGTCGTGGGACGTGGCACATGTCTCGCCGTTGGCGATGATGATGGCGGGTCGATTCCTGACGACGCGTTTGCCAACGGCAAATGTGACGCTGGAATATTTCTGGGGTGCCTGGAACCGAGAGACCTCGTTGACGCCTGCAGCAGCGATTAAGCGGATGGTGGACATCGCGAGTTATCGTGATGTCGTCCCGTACTCAGGCACCATGATCGTGCGTCGACCACTGCACGGCGTGCGCAGTGAAGGCGAATTAATCCGCTCGACGTTCGAGTCTTGGGATCGCGATGGTGCGTATTTTATGTTGGGGCCTTCAGGGAACAACCAACTTGCGGAAATTTCGAAGTTTGCGCTCGGCTTCAAACCGGACCGGGGCGAGCATCGCTTGATATTTGACCACATTGGCGAAGCATCCGGGGCTGTCCAGGTTTTCGGTGACGAATGGGCGCGCGATGCCGTTGGCCGCGTCTGCCATCGAACGCAGCCTGACTTTGAATTCGACGACCGGGTCTGTAGTTCTTACGCCCAAGTCTTGGAAACGGGTGAGCCGTATGTGGACCATATTCGTGCGGCTATCCGCCGCGATGGCGGCGATCCGGTTTGGGTGCCGTATCGACGCCTCGTGATCCCGACGCGGGATCGCTTTGGTGCACCGGTCGTTTTGTCGGTGTGTGACGTCCGCCAAGACATCGATATCCCCTTCATGGCCGCGTAACGATTTTAGGCGCAACAAGAGTTGCCCGCCGTCTTCTGTCGTCGGGCAACTCATAACCACGTATTTCTTCGGACTATGGCGGTTAATTTCGCATGACGGCTTGCTCTAAGTCGTCTGCATTATTCCAGATAACCCATTCATCAAGCACACCGCTGGACGGCACATTCCAAATCATGCCGTGCGGCTGCATGTTGCGATACCCATATCGTGCGCCGACGCCCTTGGTGCAGATGCCGGGCTGCGCCATGCCGAACAGATAGTCCGGTGACCAGCGCAGCATGACCAATGCCATCAAGAGTTTAGGTAGTGTCGTCGTCAGCCCGCGTCCCCGATAGCATTGCTTCAGCCATAGCTCACCGTGATAGCAAACGTGACCTGAAATAGAATGGGTCGCCGGTGCTTCACACACACATTCCTCACCGTCTTCAGCATGCGCGGTGGGGTCTTCGTAAAACGCCTTGAGTGACTGATGCAACAAGGCCAGCGTCGAGTTGCGGCAGTTGTAATACCTAGCTGCTTGGGTGAAGACGACCTCGCCGCCAAAGTCGACACCCTTCATCCAAAAGCCGTTGGTCGGGTTAACATCGGCTTTGTCCGGATCGAAGTTGGGCGTTAGCGGCAGTTTGTCGAGATTTTTATTGATCTGCTTCAGCTCGTCAAAATCAGTGTTCAGCGTGATCTGAAGGCCATGTGCGTAGGCTTCCGCATCAAGTGTTTCAATGATCTTCATAAGCTCCTGTTCGCGCGTCGTGGTGCGAGGTAGTAGTTGGTCTGGAAGACGCATGAGAAAACTCCTCTCCTCATTAGGGTGAAAAGAGAAGGGTGAGCCTATTTATGGTTCTCGTAAAAGACGAAAAATCGTGTATATTTCGCAAAGAGAATAAACATCCTCTCTGCATTTTATGAAATAACCTGAAAAGGAATTTCTCATCCGTGACAACTTTAAGTGAGAAAAACCGAGATCTGCACTATGGCAACGATCGTGTAGATCGTTTGTACGCAAGGGTTTGGGGCGACAGTATCCACTTTGGGATTTATGAAAACGAGGCGCTCGATCACGAAGCGGCGGTCTACGAGACAAAGCGCCGAATGGCAGATGCAGTCGATTTGAAGCCTAATCAGCATGTACTCGAAGTCGCCAGTGGATGGGGTGCAACGGCCCGATATCTGGCCCGTGCCCGCGGCGCACGAATTACCGCGACCAATATCGAAGAGGACCATTCGAAGGCGGGAGCACTGCTGACCGATATGGCCGGCCTTGAAGCCCGCATTACCCATCGCTTTGCCGATTACCATCATCTTGATTTTAAAGATCAGCAGTTTGACGTTTGGTGGTGCCAGGAAGCAACCGTACACGCCGCCGATAAACACCAGGTTTTCGCCGAAGCCTGTCGCGTGCTGAAGCCTGGTGGGCGCGTGGTATTTTCCGATCAGACCACCGTGCGTGAAAAATGCACGGACGAGGACTGCTTGAGGCTTGTCCAGCGGCACGGTTCAGACGATCTGTACGGCGCCGAAGATTTTATGTCGGCCATGCGGGACGGCGGCTTGGTCGACGTTACGTGTGAAGATTGGAGTGCGCACATGGGGCGGCACTTTGCCAATCTCGCTGCGCGGATCGAGGCCACGTACGAGATCCTCAAAGCCGACATCCCGACCGAGACCATCGACTTCAATCATTCACTTTGGAGCTTTGGGCGGGATATGACAGCAACTGGTGCCATTGGATGGCACTGCTTCACCGGTAAGCGACCATAAAACTTAGAGCGTGACGGTGCCCTGCAGCGCGTCCATGTCGTCGGGGCTGGCATGCACGGTCCAGTCGATGTGATCAGCGTGGATACGAAATACCGCAGTCGCCAATGTGCAGCCATAATCATCGCCGCCATCGCCGGGGCGCCGGAGCACGCTTTCGCCGTGCGCCGCGTCGGAGTCGTCGCTGCGTTGGAACAGTATGGCTTCCGGCGTGCTCGGGTCGCCCCCCTCGGCCAGATATGTATCCACGGTGTCTTGGCGGTACTTGGAAGATGCGGTGATCGCTTGGTCCGCGTCTTCGAAGGTATCATCCAAAAGGTGATTAGCGTGCGCCATCGGCGCGGCGACGGTGCGGATAATGGTGGTCGATGCCGGCGCCTCGACGGAAAGCGGCGATTCTTCACCGATCATACCTAAGGCGTGATGGAAGCCGGACGCCCGGTCGCGGCGTGCGAGGTGTCCGATAACGCCTGGGATCGAGTCTTCATCCAATATCGCACGACAGACGAAATGCCGCGGGATGCCGGGCTTGAGGTCGCCCGCCCGAATATTGTTGATGGTCTGCACCAGCCCGGCCCCGTTCACAGCGACGCTGTGGCCCGGTAGCATGCCCGGGTACAAAAAGCTTTCAAACCCGGGTGCCGCGTCCGGATGCACACGCACCCAATAGCGATGCTTCATAAAGGCACCGCTGCCGTCTTCGTTATGCGCGATCACGGCAGGCTTGTCCTGGGCGAAGTCACCCGGCGCCATTAACGTCGTGCAGCCGTCGCTGAGCGCATCTAGGCGCGCCTGTGCGGTTTCGGGGGGGAAGCGTAAATCGCCTCGGCAATTCCATAAGAACAGACGTGCGGGATCAATGCCGATGGCCTCGGCCATGGCGGTCAGTTCGCGCATATATTTCGGATACGCGGTGTCGGCGGCGTCTGACAGATGCGCTAAATAAGGTGTGCCTGCGAACAGCGCCTCGGTTTCCATGAACTCGGGCTCTGCCAGGACGGCGTCCGCAAATGAGTCGGCAACGGCGGCGCCGATGGTGTGTCCGATGTCTTCAGGCGTGCCGGCAGCTTCGATCACTTTGATCATTTTTGTTTCCAAAATCGTTCTATGTAGCGAGGGAATGCACTCACCCGCGTCGGGTGGGCGCGAAAGTCGACCAAGATCTGGCCGCAGGTATCTTTTGGCTGGGTCGATTGCTGTTTCGCCGATACGCCCAGCGTTTGTTTAAAGCGCAATACGGCGTCATTGGCGGCGGCGTCGTTGGTGGTGACATAGGCGAACATGCGCGCGATCTTGCCTTTGATCGCGGTGGTATCTTCGCCACAAGCTTCGGCGCGTCCGGTCAACTCGCCAAATCGGGTCGCGGCTTTCATTACGTTCTCAATGGCGACCTCGGGTCTGCTTTGTACGGGGGCGTCGCGCATGGTTGTGAAGCGGGGATCTGCATGGATCATCGCCGCATCGGCCGGATCACAGCTGGCGCGGAGCGTGTTGCAAATCGCGATGCGATCAAAAAATCGCAGCCACTGCGCGGCCGTACGCGGGGAATTGGCGGGGCTGCCCGGATCGACCCGCCCGCCGGCCCAAATGCGCGTCACGATGTAAGAGTTGAATTCACCCACATAGGCGCGACCCATGGCAAAGCGGGTTGAGCCTACCGGCGCATCAGCCAGCTTTTTACAGCTCACCGTTACGGACGCCAAAGCACCGATATTGGCTTTTTCCCGCTGGATCGGGGCGACGCTGCGCTCAACGCAGCCTTTCGCCATGTCCGGCACAGCAGTCTTGATACGCGTCACCGGCGGTGTGCCGACCTCAGCGATGGTGAGGATGCTGACGATTTCGCTGGCGGTGCTGCCTGCGACCTGGAAGCGTTTCCAGGACCGCGTGACGCCGGCTTCGGACGTGATCGGCGTGCCACCATCCCAGTTGGGCGGCGGCGGCGCGACCAAAACCTCACCGGTAAATTCAGCCGCCCGCACCAGGGAGCTGAGGACTGAGAACATAAGTACGAGGGCCGCGATGCGAGACATTTTCATACCCCCTTATACGGCGCGAGTGTGAGCCTGAGAAGGGCGGAGTTTGAGGCTCTACGGTCCCGGGTCGCTGCGCGCCCAGGAAGTCGCAAACCTTTCTAGTTTACCAACCAAACGAGTGACTTCCCGGAAACGCCGCAGGCGTTATCCGGGATATTAGAGCGCCCCGACAAACAAAAAACCCGCCGAAGTGGCGGGCTTTTCGATAAATAATGTGACAGCGCTTAGTTGAGGTTGCTCGGCAACTGCTTGACGGCGTCGTCGACCAGCGCGTTGGCCTTGTCGGCACTCAGGCTGCTGGCAAGAACACTGCTGGCGGCGGCAATGGCAACCTCGACGGCGCGTGAACGCACCTGCTCGATTGCCTTTGCTTCGGCCATGGCGATACGGTCAGCTGCGAGTTTCTCACGACGCTCCAAGGAGGCCTTTAGGCGCTCACGACCTTCGTGGTCCATGCGCTCAGCTTCTTTCTTCGCATGGTCGATGATGCTTTGCGCTTCACCGGCGGCATCGCGCTGCTTGCGCTGATACTGTGCCAGTAAGTCCTGCGCTTCTTTGCGCAGACGCTCGGCTTCGTCGAGTTCCGCTTTGATTTTGTCGGCACGCTCGTCCAAGCCCTTTGAGGCCATACGGCCCGTCGGCTTGAAGATAAGTGCGATAAAGACCACCAGCGCGATGGCGACCCAAAATGTCGGATCATTCATCATCTCGGCTCTCCTCAGGCCTTGCCGACGACATTGTCGACAGCTTTTTCGACTGTCGGCATGTCCGGTGCATCACCGGTCAGGCGCTCAACGGCGCTGACGGCAACCTCGATCGCCACGCCACGGACGTTTTCCATGGCTTTGGCGACCTCTTTGGCGATGGCCTTTTCACTGGCTGCAAGTTTGGCTTCAAGCTTCGCATTTTGCTCAGCCTCTTCCTTCTCGGCAGCGGCCTGAAGATCGTTTTGGATCTTCAGTATTTCACCGTGTGCCTGGGCCCGTGCATCAGCCAGCGCCTTTTCATAGGCAGCCAGCGTCGCTTCAGCTTCGCGTTTGAGGTCTTCAGCCTTTTTCAGGTTGTCCTCGACACGCATCTGCCGCGTTTCCAGAGCATTGGCGATCTTTGGCACCGCCACTTTCCACATGATGATGAACATCGCGAAGAACGTGATCGCCAGCCAAACCAGCTGCGGTGCAAAGGTGGTGACGTCTAGTTGAGGCATGACATCCCCGCTTTAAGCGGCGGTGCCCAAAGGCTTAACGACCGTATGGTCGCCGTGCCTTAGGCACCAACCCGCATTAACCGAACAGAATAACCAGTGCGATAACCAGCGCGAACAACGCGATGGCTTCCACGAGCGCGAAGCCCAGCATGGTCATCGGGAAAACCGCGCCCTGAGCGGACGGGTTACGGCCAACGGCTTGGATAAACGAAGCAAAGATGTTGCCGATACCAATACCGGAACCGATAACGCCGATAACGGCGAGGCCAGCACCGATGAGCTTTGCAGCTTCTAATTCCATGGATCAGATCCTTTCTAGTCGAGTTAAACGATTAAACGGTTGATGAAGATATTGTCCGGACGGCCTTAATGCAGATGCAATGCATCGTTGAGGTAAAGGCACGTCAGAATGGCGAACACGAACGCCTGCAGGAAGGCGATCACGAATTCGAGACCAGTTAACGCGATCACGAACACAAACGGCAGCCAACCTGCGGCAACGCCGAGCGAAATAATAAAGCCTGCGAATACTTTCAGCAGCGTGTGACCGGCCAACATGTTGGCGAACAGACGTACGCTGAGGCTGATCGGACGCGAGAGATACGAAATAATCTCAATCGGCACCAGCAGCGGCGCCATCACAATCGGCACGCCCGGCGGCATAAAGAACGATAGGAAGTGCAGCTTGTGCTTGGCAATCGCGATCAGTGTCACGCCGACAAAGATAAAGAATGCCATCGCGAACGTCACCGCAATGTGGCTGGTGAACGTGAAGCTGTAAGGCATCATGCCCCAAAGGTTGCCCACCAATACGAACATGAAGATCGTGAAGATGAACGGGAAATAAGGTCGGCCTTCGCTGCCGACGGTATCTTTGATCATGTTGGCGATAAAGACGTAGGAAAGTTCAGCCATCGACTGCCAACGACCTGGCACCAACGCGCCTTTGCGCATGCCGCCGATCAGAAACAGGCTGATGGTGATGACCGTCAGTACCATGAACAGCGACGAATTCGTGAACGATGCGTCGACGCCGGCGATTTCAATCGGCACGAGCGTTTTGATCTCGAACTGCGCGAGCGGAGAATGTCCCTCAGCCACCTCAGTCTTTCCCCTTTTCGTCGGGCACATCCTCAGCGGATTTCGCCGGGTGCGCCTCGTTGTCTCTCTCATATCCCATGGTGTTACCGAACCCGGACGCCATGCGATACACGTTAATAATTCCAGCGGCGAAGCCCAAAATAATGAACACCACCATCAGCCAGGGCTTCGTATCGAGCAGGTAATCCAGACCCCACCCGATGGCTAAACCAACGGCTACGGCGGAAACTAACTCGACAGCGACCCGAAAAGCAAGCCCCAGCGCCGATTTTGGCGGCCTTGTGGCGTTACTTTTCCATAACCGCCGTGCTTCCTCGGATTCCCGCGCTTTAGAAAGCTTTTTTCCAAACGCGTCGAGGTCTTCTGGCGACTTTTTATCTGGGTCGTGATCGGGCGACATGTATCTCCTTTAGGGGATAAACCCCCTGACGAGTGGCCGCGCCCAGCCATTAAAACCCCGATAGTAACTATCTGGAGGTTGTTGTAGCAAATCATCCCACGCTCGCAAGGACTCATTTTTGCGCCTGCGAAATCCCCCTCACCTGACAAGTGAGGAGCCTGACAGGTGAGGGGGATTTTACGCCGTTTGGCGAATCTTTTCAGCTTTTTGTAGGTCCACCGAGACCAGTTGCGAGACGCCGCGTTCCGACATCGTGACGCCGTACAGGCGGTCCATGCGGGCCATGGTCATGCGGTGGTGGGTAATGACGATGAAGCGTGTGCTTTCGTTTTTCGCCATGTGCTCGAGCATCAAGCAGAATCGGTCGACGTTGGCGTCGTCGAGCGGCGCGTCGACCTCGTCCAGCACGCAGATCGGGGCCGGGTTGGTCAAGAACACAGCAAACAACAGCGACAACGCGGTCAACGCCTGTTCGCCACCCGACAGTAGGGTCAGGTTTTGCATCTTTTTGCCAGGTGGGCTCGCCATGATCTCAAGGCCGGCGTCGAGTGGATCATCGGCTGCGGTCAATTCCAGGTACGCATGCCCGCCGCCGAACAACTTCGCGAACAACTCTTGGAAGTGGGTGTTGACCTCTTCGAAGGATTGCAGCAAACGCTGGCGGCCTTCGCGGTTGAGTTCGGAAATGCCGCGGCGCAGTTTTTCGATGGCCTTGGTGAGGTCTTCGCGCTCGGTGGTCAGGGTCTCGATCTGTTCGCTCAACTCGTTCATTTCCTGCTCGGCGCGCAGGTTGACCGGGCCCATGGTTTCCCGTTCTCGGTGCAGGCGCTCGGCCTTGCGCTCCGACGTTTCCAAGTCCGGCAATGGCTTTTCCGGGTCCAGGCCGGAAATCTCGAACAATTGATCGGGACGGCATTCGAGCCGGTCGTCGACCCGCTCGGCAATCGCATGGCAGGTCTGGCGCGCTTGATCGACGGCACCTTCGGCTCGCACCCGACGTTCGCGGGATGCGGCCAGTTCGGCTTCGGAGGTACGCAAGGCTTTGTCGGCCGTGGCCAAGCGCTGCTCGGCCGTAGCGAGTTGATCGGCGGCTTCGGTCCGCTTGCCTTCGGCGGCGGTGATCTCGTTCAATAACGCTTGGCGGCGCTGGTTTAGCTCTGCCGGCTTGTTGGCAAGCTCGATGCGCTGCGCGTCCAAATCTTGGCGGCGTTGCGTGAGCTCGCCCAGGCGGGTTTCTGAGGTTTCTTTGCGTCCGGCCCATGAGGTCATTTCGCGCTCGATCGCGGCTAAGCGCTCGGCGCGTTCGCGGGCCATGCGCTCAATTTCGTCGTGGCGGGCACGGCATTCCATCAACTGCGTGCGTCGTTCGCTGAGTTCGACGCGCAACGACTCGATACGCGCCCGGTCATCGGCGACGTCGGGCAGCGCGGCGCGTTCTTGTTCCGCCACCGACAATTGATCGGTCGCTTCGCTCAGGTCCCCGTCCACGGTCGTCAACTGATCGCCGAGTGCACCCAAGCGGGAATTGTGCGCGGTCATTTTGTTTTGTATCTGCGCCAGCATCTGACGCGCGTCATTGAGGGCAGTTTCGGCATTGCGCAGGTTGGTGCGGGCGGTTTGCTCGGCTTCACCCAGCGTCGCCAGTTCGGCGCGGGCGGCCTCGGCCAGTTTGTCTGCTTCGCTGAACCGCTGATCGGCGGCGCTGACTTGGCTTTCGACTTCGCGGAGTCGGTTGCGACTTTCCAGGCGACGTGCGGCGGATGTGGTGGCGCCGGTCGACACCGAATAACCGTCCCAACGCCAAAGGCCGCCGTCACGGGTGACCAGCCGTTGACCGGGCTTGAGATCGCCCATCATGGCGCGGGCTTCGGTGCCGGTCGCGACAACGCCGATCTGCTGCAGGCGACGCGCCAGGGCCGGCGGCGCCTGCACCCATTGGCTGAGCGGCGTGGCGCCGGCGGGCAGCGCTGGGGCGTCGATCAGCGGCGGCAACGCACGCCAGTGGATCGGTGCAGCCTCGTCAATCGGCGCTTCGATTTCATCGCCAAGTGCGACGCCCAAAGCCGACTCCAGGCCCGGCTCCACGTTCAGCGCGTCGATCAGCGGCGGGAACATGTCCGGATCGCCGGTATCCAAAAGCTGGCTCAGCGCGGTCCGCTCAGCCTGCAGTTTGGTCGCCGCGTCGCGGGCTTCGTTGAGGGTTTGGCGGGCGGCTTCACGGGTGCGGTCGCCGGCTTGGCGCGCGGTTTCGGCGTCTTGCAGCATCACCGTTGCATCTGCGACGTCGGTTTGGCGGCGCGTGAGATCACGCTCGGCATCAGATAAGGCTTCGGCCTCCGGTGCGTCGGCTTCGAGCTTTTGCTTCTCTTCGCTCAGCTCCGTCTTGCGGGCCTGCAGGCGGGCGGAGCGGGTCTGCAATTCGTCGGTGCGCCTGGCTAAGGAATTCTGCCGTGCTTCACTTTCCGCGACGCGCTGCGTCAATTCGCTGAGCGTACCTTCGTGGGCACCGACGGCTTCACCTGCAGCTTCAAGCGCCTGTTTTGCCTCGGCGCGGGTTTCATCTTCGCCGTTACGCGCGGCATCGATGCCGGCGCGCTCTTCGGTTAAACGTGTGTGTGCGGCGTCGGCGTCCGAAATCAGCGATTGCTCGCGGGTGATGTCGGCGACGGTCTCTTCGATGCGGCGCTGAGTTTCGTTGGCTTGGGCTTCGATGCGGGCTTCTTCTTCGTCCAAGCCGTCGCGCGCAATGATCAGGCGTTGCAGCACGGCAGCCGCCGCGGCTTCTGCTTCGCGCAGCGCCGGGATATCGGCGGCCGCTTCAGCTTGTTCGGTGCCCGCTGCGGCGACGACGACGGCGAGCCGGTTGACCTCGGCCTCAATCTCGGAAAGCTCGATGCGGAACGTGTCCATGTCGCGCTCGGCGGCCGTCCAACGCAGATAAAACAGTGTCGCGTCGGCGGTGCGGATCAGGTCGGACAGATTGCGATAGCGGGTGGCTTGGCGGGCCTGCTTTTTCAGGCCGTTCATTTGCGCTTCCAGGGTGACCAGGATGTCGTCCAAGCGCTCAAGGTTGGTCTCTGCGCCGCGCAGTCGAAGCTCGGCCTCGTGACGGCGGGAATGCAGGCCACGGATACCGGCGGCTTCTTCGAGCAGGGAGCGCCGTTCGGTCGGCTTGGCGGCGATCACGGCGCCGATTTTGCCTTGGCTGACGAGTGCGGTCGAACGGGACCCGGTGGCTTGGTCGGCAAACAGCAACTGCACATCACGGGCGCGCACATCGGCACCGTTGATGCGATACAGCGAGCCTTTTTCACGTTCGATCTTTCGGGCGATTTCCAGGTCTTCGGCTTCGTTGAATTGCGCGGGCGCGTTCTTGCCGATGTTGTCGAGGGTGAGCACGACCTCGGCGACGTTGCGTGCCGGGCGCTTGTCGGTCCCGGAAAAGATCACGTCATCCATCTCGCCGCCGCGCATCTGTTTGGCCGAGGTCTCGCCCATCACCCATTTCAGGGCCTCGACCAAGTTCGACTTGCCGCAGCCGTTGGGGCCGACAATACCGGTCAGGCCCTTGTCGATTTCGAGCGACGTCGGCTCGACAAAGGACTTAAATCCACTGAGGCGCAGCTTTTTAAAGTGCAGCAAGGTCGTCTTGTCTCCCAGAGCGATCTTAATTGTAAGGCCGCAGTATACCTCAAATATATACAGATATGGCGTTTATTTCGCATATCCGCACAATATGTTGGGGACTATACGGGCGCGATTCGGGCAAAGTCGACTCATTTTATACCCCGATCTGGGGATAACTTGAGGGGTATTGTAGAAGCGTCATCCTGAATTTGTTTCAGGATCTTTGTGACGATGGCTCAAGATCCTGAAACAAGTTCAGGATGACGCGGGGGAGCGGAAACGCCGCAGGCGTTATCCGGGATCATAGAGTGGCCGTCAGCCTTACTGCACTTTCGCCAAAGCCGCGTCGATGACCTCTTTGAGCTTGTCCCAATCCAACGCGTGCTCGGCCTTTTCACCGGCAACGAAAACGGTCGGGGTTGCGTTGACGCCTTCGTTTTCGTTGGCCGCGCGGGCTTTGTCTTGGATCGCGTTCATCAGCGCGGTGTTTTTCAGGCATTCATCGACTTCGGTCGGCCCGATGCCACCCATGCGCGCGATCATGCCGAGCGCCTGCATCGGGTTTTCGGCGCCGCCCCACTGCGGCTGAGTGTCGAAGAACATATCGATCATACCGGCGTGGCGGTCCGGTCCGGCGCAGCGTGCGATCATCGCAGCCGCCAAGCCCGGCGTATTGGTCGGGAAGTCACGATAGATAAAGCGGACTTTGCCGGTGTCGATGTATTCCGTCTTCAGCTGTGGGAATACGTTTTCGTGGAAATGCCGGCACGCCGGGCACGACAACGAGGCGTATTCGATGATTTCAAGCGGTGCATCGTCTTCGCCCATCACAAGTTCCGTCGTCGCCTCTTCGAGGGTGGCGATTTTGGCGACGGCGGGCGTCGGGGCGATGAGCCCAAAGATACCGACGGTTAGGCCCATCGCGAGGCCCAGAGACAAAGTAGCGCGGCGCGTAATTTTCATGTGGAAAGCTCCAGAATTGATCCGTGAAACATTATATAGGCAGTTCAGCCGTCCGCTGCACGCCGTCTAGAAACATGACTGCCGAGCCGGTCAAGCGCAGCCTTGATGTCATCGTCATCGATGGCGGTCAGGCTTTGTTCGATCTCAGCGCGGGCCTCTGCGTTCAAGGGAGGCAGGGGTTTACGTTTTTCCGTGCGCGGCGCCGGCAGGGGGCCGTGAATGATCTTGAGGCTACCGACGGCACGAAAGCCGAAATAGCGATTGATGCGCTCCAGCAAGACCGGCTCAAAATGGATGACCTCGGTGGCCAATGCGCCGTTCGACAGCACCAGATACAAAACCCCAGGCTGCTTGCGGTCGCGGGAAAAGGCGATGCGATCAGGGACACTGTGGCGGCCGATCAACTCGCCGGCGATGGTCGGCCATTCGTTGACGATGGCGGCGTCGACAAAGCCGCGCTTGTCCAGCGTGCGTCGGGCCAAGCCCGCGACGGCGCGGCTCAAAGACTGCGCGCGCGCCTTGCGGACGTTGGTTGCCGCAGCCTCGGGCGTTTCTGACGGCTTTGGAGCAGTGGGTTTGGCCATCGCGGATTCAATCACTTTAAAACGTTTCGCACATCTTGAGCGCCGTGCAGGGGATGGTAGGGTGCGCTCCATGCCCGAGCAAGTGTTGAGCATGACGGCTCGCATTGTTGTGAAGTCTGAAGATTGGGCTCTTTAAGGAACGTCATCATGCCGCGTGCGGGCGCCAAAAAATTACCGAATATCGCGACGGTGCGCCACGATTTGCTTGCCTGGTACGACCGCCATCAACGCACGCTGCCGTGGCGGGCGGCGCCCGGTGGGTCGGCAGACCCGTATGCGGTTTGGCTCTCGGAAATCATGCTGCAGCAAACCACGGTGGCGACGGTGGGCCCCTATTTCGGCAATTTTAAGGCACGCTGGCCCGGCGTTGAAGATTTAGCGGCGGCGTCTTTGGACGATGTCTTGGTGGCGTGGCAGGGGCTCGGTTACTACGCGCGGGCGCGCAATTTATATAAGTGTGCCGGCGTCGTCGCCTGTGACCATGGCGGGACGTTTCCAGATACCGAAGATGGGCTCCGCGCGCTGCCCGGTATCGGCCCATATACCGCCGCCGCCATCGCCGCCATCGCCTTTGACCGCGCCTGCGTGCCGGTGGATGGCAATATCGAGCGGGTTACCGCCAGACTTTATGCCATCGACTCACCGATGCCGGGGGGTAAGCCTGAGATTAAGGCGCGTGCCGAAGGTTTTGCCGATGCGCACCGCCCGGGTGACTTTGCTCAGGCGATGATGGATCTGGGTGCCACCATCTGCACGCCGCGTGCGCCGAAATGTATGTTGTGCCCGCTGGTCGATCAGTGTTTGGCTCAGGCGGCAGGTGCGCCCGAACGCTTGCCGGTCCGGGCGGCAAAGAAAAAGCGCCCGGACCGGCGCGCCGCGATGTTCTGGTTGGAAAATGCGGCGGGTGAGGTGTGGCTCAGAAAGCGCCCCGAGCGCGGCCTGCTCGGCGGTATGACCGAGTTACCGTCGACGCCCTGGCGCGACGGCGACTGGCCGGACGCAGCCGAACTGCACGCCCATGCCCCTGTCGCCACCGATTGGCAGCCCGTCGAAGGCGAGGCCGAGCACGTGTTCACCCACTTCCGCCTTAGCATGCGGGTATATCGTGGGGTGGTCTCTGCGGGGCACGATGCGGACGGCTTCTGGGTAGCCCGCAAAGATTTCGCGGCCCACGCGCTGCCGACGGTTATTAAAAAAGCTGTTCGCCTGGTCGATAGATTCCCGCCTACGCGGGAATCCATGGCTGTAAAAAAACAGCCTTAACTTTTGCATATCCAACTGTATGGAAAGGGGTGGCTTTGTTTACATCATGAGCAGCGGGCGGCATGGCACGCTTTATATAGGTATAACATCTGACTTGGTGCGCCGCGTGTGGCAACATCGTGAAGGTGAGACGGATGGGTTCACGCAAAAGTATGGCATCAAAATGTTGGTCTATTTTGAATGCCACAACGATATCGCATCGGCCATTGCCCGCGAGAAAGCGATGAAAAAATGGAGCCGTTCTTGGAAGGTCCGTTTGATTGAGGAAAGCAATCCAATTTGGCGTGATTTATGGTTTGAGATCGTGGGTTAGATGGATTCCCGCCTACGCGGGATGACGGGAGTTACTTTTCGGTGATGTGCTTACGCAGCACCTCGACGTCTTGGGTGACGTGCGTGCGGATGAAGCGGGTGAGCGATTGGGCTTCTAAGATCGCGGTGCCGCGGGTCGGTAACGAAAGCACCCGGTCCAATTCGATCAACGCGTTGGTCAGGCGTTTGAGGCCGTAGCCTTCGGTCCAGGCGCGAAAGGCACCGGCTTGCTCGGCCAGCTTTGGAATGTTGCCGGCGACCGCAAAGTCGACCAGCGCGTCGGCGCGGGCGGCAGGAGTCGGGGTTTCGTTGACCAGCGTACCGATCACGCCGGCAGCCCCCTCGCGCAGCAACAATTGATCGACCGTCCGATGGTCGAGCACCTCCCAGGCGACGGGTGCGGTCTCTGAGCTTAGGCCGGATTCAAGGGATTGCGGGTCTGCCATGAGCTTACCTTTGGCGATTACCTTTGATTTATTCGTCGTAACTGATCAGCGCATCGAACGGTACGCCGATTTTGTCGCGCCCGCCCAAGAACGTCAGTTCAATGATACACGCGGCGCCGACGACTTTGGCGCCAACTTTATCGAACAGTTCCAACGACGCGCCGAGTGTGCCGCCGGTCGCCAGCAAGTCATCCAACACCACAACGCGTTGGCCAGGCGCGACGGCGTCGCTTTGCAACTCAATCGAGTCCGAGCCGTATTCCAGGTCATAGTCATGACGGATTGTGCTGCCCGGCAGCTTGCCGGGTTTGCGCACCATACAAAAGCCGAGCCCGAGCTTCGCCGCCAGTGGCGCTGCGACCAAAAAGCCCCGGGATTCAATGCCGGCCAGCATATCGGGTTGATGCTTGGAGACGATCCGCGCCAAGCGACCCAGCGCGACCTGCCATGCGTCCGGATGCGCCAGCATCGTTGAGATATCGTAAAATAGGATGCCCGGTTTTGGGAAATCCGGGACGGCGCGGATATGCTCTTTAAGGTCCATGGGTCGCTCCAAATGAAAAGATACTGGCATCCTAGCACGGTGTCTCCGGTGCGCAATTTTTGTTCCTGCTTTGAAATCGCTTTTGATCGATTTGGATAGCTTGTGTTGCACGGCCTCAGGATTCGTGGTTCGCTTTTATCAGGGAGGCCCGGTCTGCAAAATTTTGATCGGGTGGGAGAAGAAAAAATGGCGGATTCGACACACGTCTTTCACCGGGCACCGACATCCACGTTGCCGTGCGCCGTCAAGGGAGACGGCATTTATATCGTCGACAGCGACGGGAAGCGCTACCTGGACGGATCGGGCGGGGCTGCGGTTTCGTGCCTTGGGCATTCTGATCCAGACGTGATTCAAGCTATCAAAGATCAGGTCGACAACATTGCCTTTGCGCATTCGGGCTTTTTTACGTCGGCGCCTGCCGAAGATTTAGCTGATTATTTGATTGATCGGGCACCTGCAGGCATGCGGGCTGCGTATTTTGTATCCGGCGGCTCGGAAGCGGTCGAGGCAGCGCTGAAGATGGCGCGCCAGTATCATCTTGAGCGCGGCGAGGGCACGCGGTCCCGCTTTATCGCCCGACGCCAGAGCTATCACGGCAATACCTTGGGTGCGCTCGCCGTCGGCGGCAATGTGTGGCGGCGCGAGCCCTATGCCCCGATCTTGATTGAAGCCTCGCACATTTCACCGTGCTATGCGTACCGCGACATGCAGGACGGCGAGAGCGAGCAGGAATATGGGCTGCGCGTTGCCAACGAACTGGATACGGAAATCCGCCGCCTTGGCGCTGAAAATGTCTGCGCGTTCATTGCCGAGACCGTCGGCGGCGCGACCGCCGGCGTGATCCCGCCGGTGGAGGGCTATTTCAAGCGTATCCGCGAGATTTGTGACGCGCACGGCGTGATCATGATCTTGGATGAAGTGATGTGCGGGATGGGCCGCACAGGCACGCTGTTCGCATGCGAACAAGACGGCGTGGTGCCGGACATCGTTTGTATCGCTAAGGGCCTGGGCGCCGGCTATCAGCCGATCGGGGCGACGTTGGTGACAGAACAGGTTTACGAGACCTTTGTGCAGGGCTCGGGCGCGTTTCAACACGGGCACACCTATATGGGCCATCCAACGGCTTGTGCGGCAGCGCTCGCGGTACAACGTAAGATCGACAAGCTTGATCTGTTGGCCGCCGTAAATCGGCAAGGCATTGCCTTGGTCGACAAGCTGCATGCGCGCTTCGGCAACCATGCCAACGTCGGGGATATTCGCGGACGCGGTCTGTTTCAAGGGCTTGAGTTTGTCGCCGACCGGACCACGAAAACCCCTTTTGATCCGGGGCTTAAATTGAACGCACGGATTAAAAAGCATGCTTTTGCGGACGGCTTGATTTGCTATCCGGGTGGGGCTACGGCAGACGGAAAGCGTGGGGATCACGTATTGTTGGCACCGCCGTTTATCATCACAGATACACAGTTGGACGAGTTGGTAGCTAAATTGGCAGGCGCTGTGGAAAAGTCGTTAACGGAGATTGGAGCCGCGTAATTCGCTGAATTTTCGAGATTTCCGTACTTTTTCTCGGGAAATTTGTAGTGGGTTGCGCCTTTGGGACTTCATGTTAGAGTCATAAAAAATAAGATCGGATCGGATCCGAATGAGAACAGGGAGTCTAAGGGGCAGTAACAATAGCGGCATAAGCCGACGGCGTGATGTGTCTACGCCCGATGTCCCCAAAATTGTTGATCAGATTTTCACGCTCGCGTGTGTGCACTTCGGTGTGCCGCGAACGGCGAAATCACCGGACGGTTTGTCCGGTGGCGGTGCGTCTTTTGGCGTATCGCAACGCAAGCAGGTTTTTGCCTGGGTAAGGTCAGTAAAACGGCCCATTCCGCAAAAAAACTGCTGGATTGGTTTTGGAACCTTAAACTAGAAACGAAGTCTCCAAGGAGGAGTCACTTATGTATCTCAAGAAAACGCTGGTGGCCGCTGCTGCCATTGCCGCCGTTTCGCTGACGGCGGGCACGTCGCAAGCGGCACAAAAATTCATCTCGATCGGCACCGGTGGTGTCACGGGTGTCTACTATCCAACCGGTGGTGCGATCTGCCGTTTGGTCAATAAAACCCGTAAAGAGCACGGCATTCGTTGCTCGGTGGAATCCACGGGCGGCTCGGTTTACAACATCAACACCATCCGTGCCGGCGAACTCGACATGGGCGTTGCTCAGTCGGATTGGCAGTACCACGCTTATAACGGCACGTCGAAGTTCGAAGACCAAGGCCCGTTCAAAGAACTGCGCGCCGTGTTCTCCGTGCATGCCGAGCCTGTGACGATCGTTGCGCGTAAAGATTCCAACATTAAAAACGTCATGGATCTTAAAGGTAAGCGCGTGAACATTGGTAACCCGGGTTCGGGTACCCGTGCGTCTTACGAAGTCATGGCCGATGCGCTGGGCTTCACCGACGACACGCTGGCCCTGGCGACCGAGTTCAAGTCGTCCGAGCAGTCGCAAGCACTTTGCGACAACAAGATCGATGCGTTCTTCTTCTTGGTTGGTCACCCGTCGGGTTCGATCAAAGAAGCAACCACGTCTTGCGAAGCCAACATGGTGACAGTTGACGGCCCGGCCATCGATAAGCTGGTCGCCGACAACTCGTTCTATCGTAAAGCAACGATCCCTGGTGGCATGTACACCGGCACCGACGCCGACACCCCGACGTACGGTGTGGGCGCAACGTTCGTGAGCTCCACGAAAACGCCTGCCGACACGATCTATTACGTCGTGCGCGCTGTGTTCGAGAACTTCGACACCTTCACCAAGCTGCACCCGGCATTTGCCAACCTCAAAAAAGAGGAAATGATCAAGGACGCGCTGTCTGCGCCGCTCCATGATGGTGCCGTTAAGTACTACAAAGAAGCCGGCTTGATTAAGTGATCTTGTCTGTTGTCGGGGGCGGGCATTGCCTGCCCCCGATACCTTTTAGGTAATTTTTTAAAACCAACGTCGAAATAAATTCGACAGTAATAAAAAGGCGATTTTCGCCGCAATACGGGGAGCTCGATCTGTCGGTCCGCAAGGGGGTCGTCCGGTTGACGTCATGTGAGGGATAAAAAATGGCTGAGCAAAACAGTTCGATGACACCGGGTGATCCGGGCGCGAAAGTCGACAAGATCGATCTTGATGAATTGGTGGCATCGACGGATACCGGGGGACGCGCACCATCCGGTGCGGTCGGCAAGTTCCTGGCAATCGTCGCCGTCAGTTGGTCGTTGTACCAGTTGTGGATCGCCTCGCCGCTGCCGTTCATGGTCGCGGATTTCATTCCGATCCCGAGTAACGCTCACACCCGCCCGACGCACCTGTCGTTCGCCATTTTCTTAGCCTTCATGGCGTATCCGGCGCTGAAATCGTCGCCGAAAGATAGCGTGCCGATTTATGACTGGATTCTTGCATTGGTCGGCACCGCGTGTGTTGCGTACTTGGCGGTATTTTCCGACCAGCTCGCGAACCGTCCGGGCCTGCCGACAACGGCCGATTTGACCGTTTCGGTGATCGGCTTGGTCTGTCTTTTGGAAGCGACGCGGCGTGCCTTGGGCCCGCCGTTGATGATCGTCTCTTTGATTTTCGGCGGCTACATCTTCTTTGGCGAATACGCGCCTGACATTATCTCCTGGCAGGGCGCGTCCTTAAACAAAGGCATGTCGCACCTGTGGATCACCCAAGAAGGCGTGTTCGGTATCGCGTTGGGTGTGTCGACGGCGTTCGTGTTTTTGTTCGTGTTGTTCGGTGCGCTGCTCGATAAGGCCGGCGCCGGCAACTATTTCATTAAGGTCGCGTTTGCAGCTTTGGGTCACCTGCGCGGTGGTCCGGCAAAAGCCGCCGTTTTGGCATCTGCGATGACCGGTTTGATTTCCGGCTCGTCGATTGCCAACGTGGTCACCACGGGCACGTTCACGATCCCGCTGATGAAGCGCGTCGGCTTCAGCGCTGAAAAGGCGGGTGCGGTCGAGGTTGCGTCCTCGGTGAACGGTCAGATCATGCCGCCGGTGATGGGTGCGGCGGCGTTCTTGATGGTTGAATACGTCGGCATTTCCTACCAAGAAGTCGTCAAGCATGCTTTCCTGCCGGCGGTTATTTCCTACATCGCGTTGTTTTATCTGGTCGATCTTGAGGCCGCGAAGAACAACATGAAGGGCCTGCCGAAATCCGGTCCGTTGCGTTCGATTATGCAAAAGGTCAACGGCTTTTTGATCGGCATCGTCGTGATCGCCGTTCTGTCTGCGATAACGTATTTCGGTATCGGCTGGACAAAAGACCTGTTCGGCGACAACGCCGGCTGGATTTTGAGCATCGCATTGCTCGCGATTTATGTCGGTCTGGTAAAGTTTGCGTCGCAGTATCCCGACTTGGAATTGGATGACCCGAATGCCGAGGTTGTCGAATTGCCGCTGATGGGGGCGACTGCGAAAACCGGTCTGCATTATCTGTTGCCGATTGTCGTGCTCGTTTGGTTCTTGATGATTGAGCGTAAATCGCCGGGCCTGTCCGCGTTCTGGGCGACGGCGCTGTTGATTTTCCAAATCCTCACGCAAAAGCCATTGAAGGCGATCTTTAGGGGTGAGTCCGATGTTGCCGGGGCGGTCCGGTCCGGGGTCGTCGATCTGTTTGCGGGTCTCAATGACGGGGCCAGGAACATGATCGGTATCGGTGTTGCAACCGCATCGGCGGGTATCATCGTCGGTGCGGTGTCGCTGACCGGTATCGGTCAGGTGATGGCTGAATTGGTCGAGTTCCTGTCCGGTGGTAACTTGATGGTGATGTTGTTGCTGGTCGCGCTGATCAGCTTGATCTTGGGTATGGGCTTGCCGACGACGGCCAACTACATCGTCGTGTCGTCGTTGATGGCCGGCGTTGTCGTGCAGTTGGGCGCGCAGGAAGGCTTAATCGTGCCGTTGATCGCGGTGCACCTGTTCGTGTTCTACTTCGGCATCATGGCGGATGTGACTCCACCCGTGGGGCTTGCGTCATTCGCCGCCGCGGCGGTGTCTGGAGGCGATCCGATCAAGACTGGCTTTGTCGCATTTTTCTATAGTATGCGGACCGTATTGCTGCCGTTCTTGTTCATCTTCAACACCGATCTGTTGTTGATCGATGTGGGTTGGCTCGACGGCATCTTTATCTTTATCGTCGCAACGGCAGCGATGCTGGTATTTGCGGCGGGCACGCAGGGCTACTTCTTTGCCCGCTCGAAGATCTATGAATCCGTCGTGCTGATCTTGATCGCGTTCACGTTGTTCCGCCCGGGGTTCTGGCTGGATATGGTGTGGGCGCCTTATGAGCAGAAAAACCCCGTTGGGCTGACCGAGTTGGTCGGCAATATGCCGGCGGATGCGAAGCTTCGGATCAAGGTCATGGGCGAGAACCTGACCACCGGCAAGATCGATGAAAAGTTCGTCGAGTTACCGTTGGGTGACGCTGATTCAGACGGTGTAAGCCGGCTTGAAAACAACGTCGGCCTGACGCTTCGGGTTGAAGACGAAAAAGTAATCGTCGATCAAGTCGGCTTCGACAGCCCGGCGGCGAAAGCCAAGATCGACTTTGATTGGCAGATTGTGATGGTCGAGTTGCCGAATGATCGCTTGCCGAAAGAAGTCTTCTGGATACCGGCGCTCGGCCTGTTGGGCCTGATCATCGTCGTGCAACGTCGCCGACGGAAGATCGAAGAGGGGGCGTAATCGCTTAACCTTCTCGCAATCCTGTATAAGACGAACTGGCGCGGCACCTATTTAGTTAGGGCCGCGTCAATTCTTCCCAGATCGAATGCCCTTTGGTAAAGCTGCGGTACGACCGCAGCACTTTCGAAAATATCTGGCTGCCGGCTTGGCGTTCTTTTGCTTCGGCAACCCAGGCGGCACGCATGGCGTCGCGAATTTCCGTCGGCCACGGCTGTACATCGACGCCGGCCTTGGTGATCTCTTTGAGCGCATTGAACTGCACGGCTTCGGCCTCTGCGATGGCGGCACGGATATTGTCGCTGCACGCGGTCTGTACCTGCGTCTGCTGCACGGGGCTCAGACCAGCCCATACTTTGTCGGATAGCGTTAAGGCGAAAACACTGGCCGGCGTCGTCCAGCCCGGTACGTAATACGTCTGCCCGGATTTGGCGACGCCAAGCGCGAGGTCGACGTGCGGCGCCGATAATTGTGCACCGGCCAAAAGGCCGGACTCGATGGCAAGCAACGTATCCGCAAAGGATAAATCAAGCACTTCGGCGCCAAGTCGTCGGTAAAGTTGCGCGGCAATGCCAGACGCGCGGATGCGCAAACCGCGTAAATCTTCTGACGTGCGGACCGGCTTTTGGAACCAACCGCCGCCCGCATGCGGGACCAAGCCGCAGACCAACGTCTTGATCTGTAGGCTGCTCGAAATTTCGTCCAGCAAACGCTGCCCGCCATCCGAAGAAACCCACCCCAAATAGGCGGCAATCGAGCTGCCGAACGGGGGCCCTGCAAACAGCGTCAAAGCCGGCTCGCGCTCGGCAAGGGTTTCCATAGAGGTGAAATATGCATCAATCGCACCCGACGTGACCGCAGCCAAAGCATCTTTGTCGGCGACCAAGGCACCTGGTGTATGAAAGCGCAGGTCCAACCGGCCGTCCGAAATTCGCCACACCGTCCGCTCTAGCCGTTTGGCTGAAGTGCCGTGGACTTTAAGGCTTTCCGCGAACGCGCTTGCCATGCGCAGGCGCGTAACTTTTTTCTCTGGCGATGTGTCTTTGGGCGCGGCGGCTGGCGCCGCCGCCGTGTTCGCGGCGGTGTCGGATTGGGCTGGATCGGCCGCATCGTTGGCCGCCGACGACGGATCGACCGTGTCCTCGGCAGCCGGGGCCAAAGCGATAGCGCCCGCTACGGATTTCGCCAAGCGCGGGGCGATCACCGTGGTGCCGAGTACGATGCCGGCAACGACGCCGATGATCAGTCCGATAACCGCATTACGCATGAAACGCCTCCTGGTTTATCCCGACCGATAGCACCGACGCCCGCCGATGGCCAGGATCGAAACGCGGAAACCCTACAGGCCGTTTAAAGCCGATTGACCGGCAATTTCAAATAGCTGACACCATTTGTCTCTGCGGGCGGCAACTGTCCGGCCCGGACATTGACTTGGACGGACGGCAAGATCAGCACCGGCATCGACAGCCCGGCGTCGCGCTCGGCACGCATCCGGGCGTAGCTTTCGCCATCACTGGCGGCCAAAAGGTGAATATTTTCGGCACGCTGTTGTGCTACCGTGGTGTGGGTCATCAGCGCGCGGTCGTCCGGCAGATAGTCGTGACACAAGAACAGCCGCGTCGTCTCCGGCAGCGCCAAAATCTTTTGCATCGACGCCCACAGCACCGCTCCGTCACCGCCCGGAAAGTCGCAGCGCGCGGTGCCATAATCAGGCGAGAACAGCGTATCGCCAATAAACGCCGCATCGCCGAACACATAGGTGATGCAGGCCGGTGTGTGGCCCGGCGTGAACATGACGTGCCCTTTAAGTGCACCGATCTCGATGGTCTCGCCGTCTTCGAACAAATGGTCAAAGGCGCTGCCGTCGGGCGCAACGTCGGTCAGGTTATAGATATCGATGAAGGTCTTTTGCACGTCGGTGACATTCGCACCGATGCCGATGCGCCCGCCCAATGCAGCCGTGATGTGCTGCGCGCCGCTTAGGTGGTCGGCGTGCACGTGGGTCTCCAAAACCCAACTCAGCGTGAGCCCGCGTTCGCGAATCCGCGCGATGACTTTGTCGGCGCCGTCGGTCGATGTGCGTCCGGACTTGGGATCGAAATCCAACACCGGGTCAATCACGGCGCACGTCTTGCTCGCCGGGTCGCTGACCAGATGCGTCAGCGTGAAGGTGGCGGAATCAAAAAAACTCTCGACGTTAGTGCTCAATGTCTGCTCTCCAGCTTAATTTAACTGCGCCGATTATCGGCATCTCAGCTTGGAATGAAAAGCCCCGGGTGTTGTGCGAGGTAGCGCCGCAGTTGCCAAGGCGTGATCACCCAACGTGCATTCAGCCCGAGCACCCGCTTGACCGCTTCGACGCAGGTAAATGGCGCCCAGGGTAGCTCGCGCATATACGGCGGGCGGCGTTGTACGCAGAGCGCCTCATATCCGGCTTGTGTAAACGCATACAGCACTTCGTCGACCCGCAATTCGCCCAAATGGGTCACCTCAAGCCGGTTCGACAACGGGTCCAGCAATTGCCATACACTCTGGTCTTGGACCGCAACCATGCAATGGCGGTAGTCGGGCTTTAGGAGCCGAAGATACGCAATCGACGACGGCGCAAACGCGACCACGGCGAGCGAGCCGCCGCTTGGGCGCATCAGCTTTGGCGCCGTCATTCGATGACGTCTTTCGCGCGCAGGATGGGGTCGATGGTATCGAAGGCATCGGTCCATATCACCCAGTCGATCACCTCTTCGTCATGATCGGGGTAGGGCATGCGATCCAGATATCCGTATTCGCTCAGCACTTCGACATGCAGCGGATACAGTGCGCCGGCTTGGTACAGTTGATCGACCCAGCGAAAGATATCGCCGGGTTCGCAGGGTCTGGGTTCGGTGGTCGTACGCGCGGCACTTCGCTTGCCGTCGTTGCGGGCCTTTTCGGCGCGCATCAGCCAAAACCAGGCTTCTTCGGCGCTGTTGAAGCGCTTTGTTGGCGGCTCGTCTGCGGGGCGTGGGGGTCTCGTCATCGTCGGCTTGCTCCGTGTGAAAATTGCGTCTTAGACACTCTAGGCACTGCATGTGTCTAAAATGGTCCACCGTTTCACGTTCGGCATGCCTCCGTTCACCAGCATAAAACCGAGAAAATGTGGCGGTAATATGGTCGGCCTCGTGAAATACGGTTAAGCTCTGTTGCTTGGATAATTTCGGCGGAGGACGTGATGGCGCACAATGCTCAAGGCAAGGTCTGGACCTACGCCGACGACGCGTGGTTCGAAGGCGACAAGGGCGTACTGGCGCCGCGTCATCAGGCGTTTTGGTTGGCGTCCACCGTGTTTGATGGTGCCCGCTACATGCTTGGCCGCGCCCCCGATCTGGACCGCCACATCGCGCGTCTGATGAAGTCTGCACGCATCTTGGCCATGAAACCCTGCCTGAGCGAAGCTGAGATCGAGGCCATCGCTTGGCAAGGCGTCGGTAAATTCGCCGACGATGCCGATCTGTATATCTGCCCGATCTTTTATGCCGAAGAAGGTGCCGTCGTGCTGCCCGATCCGGATAGCACTCGGTTCGCGATGGTGGTGCGAGAATCACCGATGCCGGCGTTTGACGGCTTCGCGGCGTGCCTCAGCAGTTTTCGTCGTCCGGCCCGCGACATGGCGCCGACCGAGGCCAAGGCGTCGTGCCTGTATCCGAACGTGGCGCGCAGCGTCGGCGAGGCCCAGAAAAAAGGCTTCGACGTCGGCGTGATCTTAGATCCTAGCGGTAACGTCGCCGAGTTTTCCTATGCCAATCTATTCATGGTCAAAGACGACGTCGTCACGACGCCGGTGATCAACGGCACGTTCCTAAACGGCATCACCCGCCAGCGTATCATGCAATTGCTCAGCGATGACGGCTACCAAGTCGTTGAACGGACAGTGGATTTTGATGAACTGCGCGTGGCGGACGAGCTGTTCGCGACCGGCAACTACGCCAAGGTCAGCCCCTGTACACGTCTTGAAGACCGCACCCTGCACCCCGGCGCCGTCGCCACCCGCGCCCGTGAGCTTTATTTCGAATTTGCGGCAAAAGCCTGACGCCTCAAGCATCCGAACCTCACCCGTCCCCCGTCATTCCCGCGTAGGCGGGAATCTACAAGCACGATGGGCCCCCGCCTTCGCGGGGGTGACGATGTAGATGGATCGCATCGGTCAGGCGAAATCGCTCACCTTCGCAAAACCACGCTCGCCGGCTAATTTTTCTCCCACGACGGCTTCCGGGGGCGCCTTTTAGATACAGGCAGGACACACGTCCGGTATTCGAAACCCTACGCCTTTAAATTTCGCAGGCGCGAGAGCGCGACCTCCTTCATTTTCAGTACTTTCGTCTCCGCTGTCGTAACAACGGCGGATATTTCTTCCAGAACGGCCGACGATAATCTATTGATATCTAAAATGGCAGCGGCGCTCATTTTGGTGAGCTTGTTCGTGACCTCTTTCGAAAAGCTTGTGATCTTCAGCTTGGCTTCTTCGCCATCGTCTGCGGCGCTTTCGAGCGTGCGCTTTTTCACCTTTGAGGCCTCAAGTTTTTTGACGGCTATTTTTTCATTATTTTCGATTTCTGATTTCACATCAGCAACGTGTTTTTGAATTGTTGCGATCGCCGTATTGACGTTTTCTGAGATTTGAGCAACCGCCATATCGCCGTGCCTTCTTATTTCTTCAACGGAATTATTGCAGCTATCTTCAATTTCCAATCGCGCTTCATTTATAATTTTGGCAGTGATTTTTTCATGCGCACCATTGGTCTCGCTTGAATTCTCGCTTTTTAAGTGATCAATCTTTAGTGCCGTCAGCTCCACAGTCGAGAGTAGCTCGATACAGGTGACCTCGGCATGCGATGCAATCCGCGCCGCCGCGACACGGGTATCGGTCTGTATTCTGGCATTTGCGACCTGGTTGATTTCACCGATCGCCGAAATAGCGGCCACGACCTGTCCGGAAAATGATGTTTCGAACGCGGTGACCGCAATGCGACGATCACTTTCGATGCGCTTATCCAAATCCTCAAGGGAACGGTCACTTTGTGGGGCGTCGTCAACCACTTATTTTCCATTCATATCTTGTGAAATGTGACTATACACCGAATATTTTATTTAGAAACTAAGACAATAAATGATGCTTTCTTAGTGTGTTATCTAGATGATGACAGGCTTTGTTTGCGTTACGCGTAAAGTTGCTGAATATCTGCGTTGTCTTCAAGGACTTCGATAAACGCGTCGACAACGTAGGGGTCATATTTTGTGATCCTACCATTAATCAACGTGGATAATGCTTTATCTTGTCCGGGGGCGTGACGATAAGGCCGATCCCCGGACATTGCATCATATGTGTCGGCGACCGCAATAATTCTGGCTTCCAGGCAGATATCACAACCCTTCAACCCGTTTGGATAACCGGACCCGTCCATTCTTTCGTGGTGTTGTCCGATCATATCAGCGATTGGCCAGGGCAAGTCCAGATGGCTAAATATTTCTCTACCGAACTCCGCATGTAACCTGACCATCTCTAATTCCGCGGCTAACAATTTGCCGGTTTTATTCAGTATTTGCGATGGCGTGACGATCTTCCCGATATCGTGAATGAGTGAACCAATATTTAAGCCAAAACATCTTTCCTTCGATAAGCCGAGCTGCCGCGCAATACCTGCACTGATTTTAGCAACATTGGACTGATGGTGGCTGGTATATTCGTCACGAAGTTCAAGCGCCTTCCCGATTGCTTGTGTCATCGACACAAGGATTTCCTCATGGGATCGGTTCTGAAACTCAATCGAATGGCAATGCTCTTCCTCGTCTTTACTCTTCAGCAGATCGACGATGATCGGCCAGCCCACTTTTACATAGACTTCAAGCTTATCTAAATCCGTCGCATTATAAGGGGTCGACCTATTGCCGATGCCGAGAACGGCGACAATTTTATCATCCAAGAAGATCGGAAAACTGATATAATTTTTTACTTTAAAATCAGTCATTTTAGTTCGACTGACCATGCAGGTTTGCTTGGATTGATTTTCCACGTCCGGTGCACGGTTTAGAATGCTTTTCGTCCAGATTTCCGATGGCGCCGCCTGATGACGCGTATTATGCGTCACAGGCCCATGGGCAAGGGCCGCTCCTGACCAAACCTTGAGGTCCAGTTCATTTCGCGCTTCATCATAAAAATGAAGAAAACCCACTTGGCTATTTGTCTTTCGAACGACCATATCCACAAATTCTTGTAGAAGGTCATGTGATGACAAATACCTCCTTAACGAGAGTTCTGTGAACTCTCTGCTTTCATAGTCTGGCTCAGATAAAAGGCCCATAAATTTTCTATCACTAAAGAATGAAATATATGTAGTATAATAGGGTAGTATTAATGTAGTTTTTTAATTATACATCTTATGAATGAATTTAGATAATTATTATAAGATAAGCATTGAACCTATTTTACTTAAGGTTGAAATGCCTGGTTTTCTAAATCTATACTTTAACCGTACCGCCAAATGACGGGATCGGGGAAAATGATGGTTAATGTAAAAACCGTCATTATCGTGCAAACGGGACCTATTTCGGCCCTATGGACCTCCGCCTTCGCGCGGGTGACGCCGGTGTGTGTGGGCAAAAAGATAGGGTGCCGCGCACATGAAAACCCTTGCCTTCCGAAGGCCCGTGTCGGGTTTGTGGATCGACAGAAATCTGCCGTTTTCCGGAATAAACATTAACAAAAACGCGGCAAAACCCGAAAAAATCGACAGCCACTGGGGTATCATGCCCCAGTTGATGCACCAGTTAATTGCACAGACTCATTAATGTCTTCGGGGAGGAGATGAAAAAATTTAAAGGAAGCAATATGTCCGTTATTGATCCGAAGCGGAAGCGTCGGATGTCATCAGAACTAATTTCCAATCGGTCTAGATAGGTCGAATGCTATACTCAAATAACTTTGGCCGGAATGGGAATACCTGCAAAAACATGGGGCTCATAGATTCACCAATTACCTACTGGGTGACTTTTTTGAGATTCTTTCCGCATTTAAATAATCCTCCAAAAGGATAGAAAAATCGATGTCCGATTACGATGCCGATTATCAAATGCTCTTGCAGGAAATGGCCGGTGAATATCTTGACGAAAGTTGGGATAGGCTTGAAAAGGTGGAGCTTTGTATTGATCGCATCAAGGCCGGCTTAGGTAAGCGTGGCGATAACTTTTTGGAGATTAAACGGGAAATCCACAGTGTTAAAGGCGGCGGGACGCCTTTTGGCTTTTCTTCTATAAGTCATATTTGCCATAGCTTTGAGAGTTTTCTCGAATCCTCGGATAGTATCGACACTATCGACCCTATTGATCTAGAAGCTTATTTTTTAGCTATAAAATCGATTGTAAATGAGAGACGGGAGCCCGACGAAAAAGAGAAGGAGATGCTTCTAAAGAGCCTCCCAACCGGACGCTCGCGCATTGGCTCCAAAGCCGCATATGTTGGTTCATGCCTCATCGTTATGCCAAAGAATCTTCAGCGGAAGATCATCGCTCAAGAGCTTGCGCAGTTGGGACTTAAAGTCGCTCTTGAGGAGGACCCGATTTCTGCAATTAACACCGCGCTCGATTTAAAGCCTGAATACATCGTCACCTCCAAAGTTATCGACCGCCTAAGCGGCGCCGAGGTCGCGCGAATTTTTCGGTCAATTTCTGAATTTGAAAGAACCAAGGTCGCCATTTTGACGGCGAGCGATCAGAGTGCAGACATTATAGATTTGCCAAAAAACTGCAGTATTATCCAGAAAGGACCGTCTTTCGCACGAGAGGTTTTTGATTTTTTTGATCTATAGATCACTTCAAATGTTACGGGGAAAAATAAAGTGACCACAACAAGCGCACCGAAAACGGCAATTGTTATTGACGATATGAAGTCGATGCGGGGCCTCGCCAAAGTTATGTTGAAAAGTGCCGGCGTAGAGGTTGTAGGAGAAGCTGAAAATGGAGAAGAGGGGTTTAAGCTTTATAAGTCTGTGAACCCCGACCTTGTGCTTCTCGACATTGAAATGCCGGTCATGGATGGGATGAGAACCTTAAGCAAGATATTAGGTCATGATCCGAATGCTAAGGTTGTTATGCTCACAACGGTTAGCAATTGGAATGTGACCGAGGCATGCATCCACGCGGGCGCTATGGATTACATTCACAAAGACAAAGACCCGGCGATCATCAAACAGCGAGTTGAAGAAGTGCTCGCATCGCTTTAATCCATTCCAATTTTGATACCCGTTAATAGCCTCGAAATATGTCATTCCAACCAAAATGGGCATTGCTGCTTATGGCTAAAAGCCGTTCCAGATTTTGTCGCGAGGTTGTAGCCGATAATATGAAATAAGCGGTATTCATTGCGGAACCTAAAAATAGGCAAACACTCGGTAAGGTTTGAAATACCAGTTCTTGTAAAAGTTTCGTGTTCGGTCCCTTTTGTAGGGCGCTTGATGGCAACGAAAAATCCCTTTAACCAATTGAAGTTAAAGGGCTTTTCATTGGTCGGAGTGACAGGATTTGAACCTACGACCCCTGCCTCCCGAAGGCAGTGCTCTACCAGGCTGAGCTACACTCCGTCCGGACGCGGCGCGTGTTATAGCGTTCGCCGATTATAAGAGCAAGAACGGCGCGTTGTCTGGGTGAAAAAAACTGCACCGGGGCGTTGGTGGGGGCAGCAAGGCCACATTAACATATTGGAATGTCATATTTATCAGCTTGAAATGGCGCACATTGTGCGCGAGCCTGACCGCTTGCGATGAGGATCACGTGATGACCGCAGCGGACACAGACGCGACGCCGATGGAGTGCGAGATCAAGCTCGCCGGGTCCATGGGTGCGTTGCGATCGGCAGAAGCGGTGATCCGACGCTTTGCCGGCGGCAGCGTGTCATGGCAGACCGATGCATTGTTGAGTATCTATTACGATACCGCAGATCGGCGCTTGGCGCAGCGGGGTGCGACGCTCCGGGTGCGCCGCAAAAACCGCACCTATACCCAGACCGTGAAAGCCGCCGCCGAAGGGCCGACCGGCGCGCTCGCAAATCGGCCGGAGTGGAACGTTGAGATCGGCGGTGCCACGCCCGACCCGACATTGATGCCGGTTGCGGCGCGAACCCGCTTAGGGTTGGTGCTGCCCGGCGAATTAAAACGCTTATTCGCCGTCGACGTTTCACGGAAACGCGCCAATCTGAGTCTCGACGGCGGCCCCGAAATCGGCATCGCCGAGGTCGAAGTTGCGGTGGACCGAGGCACGGTCAAGGCGGGCCGCGCTAAGGATGTAATCTCTGAAGTCGAAATTGAACTGGTCTGTGGGAATTCATCGGCGATCTATGATCTGGCGACAGCATTGGCCGCATGCGGACTCCGTGTCAGTCATCTCACCAAAGCCCAGCGCGGCTATCGATTGCTGGACGGTGCGGGCGCGCCGGCGCAACCGGTGCGGGCGCAGAAATTTATCCTCACGCCGACGATGACCGTCTCGGACGCGTTGGGCGAAATATTCCAAGCCAGTCTCGCCAACGTCTTGGCGAACGAGGTGCCGGCCGTGTCCGGCATTGATCCCGAGGGCATCCATCAGATGCGGGTGTCGCTTCGGCGCATGCGCTCGGCCCTCGCGGTGTTCAAAGGCATGATCGACGCGCCTGGTTGTCAGGCGCTGAACGTCGAACTCAAATGGCTCGCCGACAGCCTGGGTGCGGCCCGCGACTGGGACGTGTTCGTCGATGAAATCCTCGGGCCGGTGTGCGGGGTCGGCATCGATATGGAAGGGCTCGCCCTGCTTCGGCAGCGGGCGGAAGTTGAGCGCACGGCGGGCTATGGCGAGGCGGCGGCGGCCATCGAGTCCGTGCGCTATACGAAATTGGTGATTGGCCTTGCCAAGTTTATCGACACCCAAGCCTGGGTTCCGGCATCAGAAGCCGACGCCGCGCTTTTGCGTGCATCGGTCGATGCGGTGTCCGGCGATATTTTGTCGCACGCCTATAAAAAGCTGCGCAAAAAAGCCCGCGGTTTACGGGACATGGACATCGCAGACCGGCATCGGGTGCGGGTCGCGTTGAAGAAATTCCGCTATACGTCTGAATTTCTGCAGGCGTTGTATCCGAACGCCGATGTGCGTCGTTTCAACAAAGCGTTGGCGCGCATGCAAGACCAGTTCGGCCATTTGAACGATGTCAGCGTCGCCGAGGATTTGTTGGCGCGCCTGATTGCCGTCAAAGGGGGCACGCCGGCAGAACGGCGCCGCGCCGTTGCCGCCGCCGGCCAAGTGATGGGCTGGCACGCGCGCGGCCTGCATGATCTGGAAGATAAACTCCTGGCCGACTGGAAGACGCTCAAATCCGCCCCGGTGTTTTGGAAACGTCGTTAACTTGACCGCGGTGACAAAGCGGCAAAAATATAACAAGCTGAATGGACGCCGCTGGTGACGTTTGTCGAGACATTGGGAACCGACTTTAAATGAGCGCTTACGAAATGAACGGCAAGCAGTTCCGCAAATGGCGCAAGGGCCGCAAGCTGTCGCAGAAGAAGGCGGCTGAATTGCTGGGGCTAAAGCCGCGCATGATTCAGTATTACGAAAAAGGCGAACGCGAAGGCAAAAGCGTGCCGATCCCAAAATCCGTTCGCCTCGCGTGTTTTGCGCTGGATGAGGGCGTCCTCGACTACGATGGCGAAACCATCCGCCGCCGCAAAACCACGGTTGTTGGCTAACTCTTTTTTCATGCCGTCATTCCCGCGCAGGCGGGAATCCATATAGACACGATGGACTCCCGCCTACGCGGGAGTGACGTTGATGTGTGGTTGCTGAGTCCCAGTGAAAACGGTGCTCAGTGCACCCGCTGAATGCAGAAATCGATGAGCGCGGTGAGCGCGCGTTTTTCCGGGCAGTCGCGGAAGATGCCCAGCGCGTCGCGCGACATAGCGCCGTAGTGCCTGGCGCGTTCGATGCTGTCGTTGAGCGCGCCGTGTTTGTCCATCAGCTTAATCGCATGCTCAAGGTCGCCGTCTTTTTGTTCCAGGTCTTCGAGGGTGCGCCGCCAGAACGTGCGTTCTTCTTCGTTGCCGCGGCGGAACGCTAAGATCACCGGCAGGGTGATTTTGCCTTCGCGGAAATCGTCCCCGACGGTCTTGCCCAACGTCGCCTGCTCGGCACGGAAATCGAGCACGTCATCGATCAACTGGAACACGATGCCGAGGTTCATGCCGAACGTTTCCAGCGCTTCTTCTTCGACGCGCGGACGCTCGGCGACCACCGCACCGATGCGGCACGCGGCGGCGAACAATTGCGCGGTCTTGGCCTTGATGACCTCGAGGTATTGGGCCTCGCCGGTTTCGGTGTCGTTGGTGGTCATCAACTGCAACACTTCACCTTCGGCAATCACCGAAGATGCGTGGCTGAGAATGCGCAGCACGTCCAACGAGCCGTCTTCGACCATCAACTCGAACGAGCGCGAGAACAAGAAATCGCCGACCAGAACGCTGGCCTTGTTGCCGAACAGTGCGTTGGCAGATTCCATGCCGCGACGGAGCGCGCTTTCGTCGACCACGTCGTCGTGCAGCAAGGTCGCGGTGTGAATGAATTCAACGCAAGCCGCCAAAGTGACGTGGCGGCTGCCGGTATAGCCGCACAGTTGTGCCGAAGCCAGCGTCAGCATCGGCCGGAGCCGCTTGCCACCGGCAGCGACGATATGCGATGCCAATTGCGGGATCATCGCGACCGGGCTGTGCATCCGAGTCACGATTTGTTCGTTCACGGCGGCCAGATCGTCTTTGATCAGCGCGTGAAGTTCGTCAAGGGATGGGCGCGGAGCGCGCTCGTCATCCAGGTTCACCACTACGCCCACGGGTCGTCCCTCTCTATTGTCGTCATACGGCAGAATGACCACCGTTGTTCTTGGCTGGAAGCATACGGACGGCTAAGACAAGGGGCAAGACCGATGCGAAGGGTAGCCTGAATGCACGAATTGACCCGATCTAACGACCCGGTGTTCCTATCCTATCTGACGTCCGAACTGGCGGCAGAAGGGATTGAGGCGGTGGTGCTGGATACTTTTGGTGCCAGCGCCCTGTCGTCGATGAACGTAACTGCGCTGGGTCGGGTTATGGTCGACGAGGATGATGTGGCACTGGCGACCGCCGTGCTCGCTGAAACCGAAGGTCGGGTCAGCGAAGATACCATCTTGGATGGCCGGGTCACCTTGTTGCAGCCGACGCGGGGCTTTCGCGCCGCCATCGATCCGGTCTTGCTGGCCGCCAGCGTACCGGCCAAGAATGGCGACCGCATATTGGATGTTGGCACCGGCAGCGGTGCGGCGGCCTTGGCGTTGCTGGCCCGTGCACCGTGGACCTGGGTCACCGGCATCGATATTCAAGCCGAGCTTGTGCATCTGGCGCGGCTCAGTGCGCGACGCAACGATGCCGGCGAACGCGCGCAATTTGCCGTCGTCGATATCGCAGATGCCGATATGTTTCAGTCGGCGCCTTATGACCATGTGATGTCGAACCCGCCGTTTTTGGATAAGCACAGTGGTCAGCGTCCGAAAGACCCGGCGCGTGCGCGAGCGACGTTGGAGAGCACCGCCGATCTGGCAACGTGGCTCAAATACATGGCCGCCAATCTGATCGACGGCGGTACGCTCAGCGTTGTGCACCGCTATGACCGCGTTGACGAGATTTTGGCGCACCTGGCTGCGTTGGGTTGTGGTGGTGTGAAAATTCTTGATCTGGTCGCGGTCGACGACGGCAGGCCGGTCAAGCGCGTCATCGTGCAGGCGACGGCGGGCCAACCGCATGCAGACATTCAGCGGTCCCGTATGGTGCTGCACACGGCGGACGGAGAATTTACCGAGTCCGCATCGGCAATCTTGCGCGATCTCGCCTGCACCCCCATCTCCGAACAAGAATAACAGAGGATTTAATGATGGGTATTCTTGACGAAACCATGCTGCCTTGGATCAAAGGTGTCGTCACTGGCGATATGCCGCCGGTGGTGCCGGTGGTGCCGTTGCGGGGCGTGATTGGGTCCATGGGGCCCTTGCGCCAAGGGCTGACCTTGGAAGCGTTGGCGCCGGTCTTGGACAGGGCGTTTAAGGTCAAGCGCGCCGAGGCGGTGGCGCTGATCATCAATTCCCCCGGCGGCTCGCCGGTGCAGTCCGCAATGATCGCGCAGCGCATTCGCCACCTCGCCGAAGAAAACAATGTCCGCGTCGTTGCATTCTGCGAAGACGTCGCGGCCAGCGGCGGCTATTGGCTGGCGTGTGCGGCGGACGAGATCGTCGTTGATGAAAATTCCATCGTCGGCTCGATCGGCGTGATTTCGTCCAGTTTCGGCTTCACCGAAGCGATCGGAAAACTCGGGATCGAACGCCGCATGTACACGGCCGGTGAAAACAAATCTTTCCTGGACCCGTTCCTGCCTGAGCGCGCGCAAGACGTAGAACGCCTGAAAGACGTGCAGGCCGACATGCACCAAAGCTTCAAGGAATATGTCACCCAGCGCCGGGGTGAAAAACTCAAGGATGACCCGGAAATATTCTCCGGCGCCTTTTGGACCGGCAAGCGGGCTTTGGCATTGGGCCTTGTCGATCAATTCGGCGACCTGCGCAGTCTGATGCGCCAGCGCTATGGCAAAAAGGTCAAGCTACCGGTCTTTAAACGCCGCCAAGGATGGTTGTCTCGGCGATTCGGCAGTTCCGAAGTGATGCAGGTCGTGGGTGCCGTCGAAGAACGCCTGATTTGGGACCGTTATCGGCTTTAAAGCCTCTCCGATTGTCGCGGTTTCAGACTCGGCTTTGATTTGTTAGGCTGAAAGAAACGCGCATAAATGGAGAGTGCTCAATGCCAAACACAATGGTGTTCAAGACCCCGCCTGCCGCCCGCGATGATCTGAAAAGTGCGATTGATGCGCATTACCGCGCCGATGAAAGCGACTGCATCAAGCGTCTGCTGAGCGAGCTTGATCTCGGCGATCAGATGAAAACCAATATTCATGATTACGCCGCCAAGCTGGTCGAAGCGGCGCGCGCGAAAACCATGAATCAGGGCGGCATTGACGCGTTCCTTTACGAATACGGCTTGTCGAGCCAAGAAGGCGTGTTGCTGATGTGCGTCGCCGAAGCACTGCTGCGCGTGCCCGACGACGACACCCGCGAGCGGCTGATCCGCGACAAGCTCGGCACCGCAGACTGGGAAAAGCATCTCGGGCGCTCAAGCTCGTTGTTCGTCAACGCGTCGACGTGGGCTTTGATGATGACCGGTAAGGTCGTCAACATGCACAATATCCGGGGTCGTTCGCCGGAAGCACAGGTGCGACGTCTGGTCGCGCGCTTGGGCGAACCGGTGGTGCGCGAAAGCGTCAACCAAGCGATGAAGATCATGGGCAAGCAGTTCGTCATGGGCCGCACCATTGAGGATGCGTTGGAACGTGCGCGTGATTGGGAAGCCCGGGGCTACAGCTATTCCTACGACATGCTGGGCGAAGCGGCGCGGACCATGGAAGACGCCAAACGTTATTTTAAATCCTACAAAGATGCCATCGCGGCGATCGGCAAGACCGCTGACGGGCGCGGCCCCTACAAAGGGCCGGGCATCTCGGTCAAATTGTCGGCGCTGCATCCGCGCTACGAACTCGGTCAAGCGGATAGGGTGATGGACGAATTGGTGCCACGCCTGCGCGCGCTTTGCATGGATGCCGCCAAATACGACATCGGCCTCAACATTGATGCCGAAGAAGCGGACCGGCTGGATATCTCGCTCGATTGCATGGAGGCGATCTCCGCTGACCCGGACCTCAAGGATTGGCAGGGTTTCGGCGTCGTCGTGCAGGCATACCAAAAGCGCGCGCCGTTCGTGCTCGATTACCTCGCCGACATGGGCAAGCGCCACGGGCGGCGGTTCATGGTGCGCCTCGTCAAAGGGGCGTATTGGGATATGGAGGTCAAACGCGCCCAGGAACTCGGGCTCAAGGGCTATCCGGTGTTCACTCGCAAAGCCAATACCGACGTTTCATATTTGGCGTGTGCCCGCAAATTGTTTGCCAACACCGATGCGTTTTATCCGCAACTCGCCACCCACAACGCACACACCATCGCTGCCGTATTGGAATTCGCCGGGAACGACCGGGACTTCGAATTCCAACGCCTGCACGGCATGGGCGAAGAGCTTTACGAGCACGCGATTGAACACGACAAGATCGGCACCGGGTGCCGTATATATGCGCCGGTCGGTCAGCACGAAGACCTGCTTGCGTATTTGGTGCGTCGCTTGCTGGAAAACGGCGCCAACTCGTCATTCGTCAACCGCCTTCAGGATGCATCGACGCCGGTCGACGAGATCATCGCCGACCCGATTGCTCAGGTTGCCGGCTATAGCCGGATTCCGCATCCGCGCATTCCGATGCCGGTCGATATCTATGGGTCGGATCGTCCGAACGCCAAAGGTGTCGATCTGTCGGATCGGGTCGTGCTTAATCAACTGGCTGAAGACATGCCGAAAATTTTTAACACCTCGTGGCGTGCCGGGCCGATTGTTGGCGGTAAAGATTTGGACGGCCAAGACGCCCGCGATGTGACCTCGCCGCAACGCTTGTCGCGCACCTTCGGGCAAGCGTCCGAAGCCACCGACGCGGATATCGACAAGGCGCTGACGATGGCGGCCAAGGCCGGCAAAGATTGGGCGACGACGCCTGCTGAAGATCGCGCGGCGTGCCTGGAGCGCGCCGCCGATCTGATGGAAACCGAAATGTCGCAGCTGATGGCGCTGTGCGTCGCCGAAGCCGGCAAGACGGTATTGGACTCGGTCGCAGAAATTCGCGAAGCCATTGATTTTTGTCGCTATTATGCGCTCCGCGCCCGCAATGATTTGGCGCGCGGTGTGCGTCTGCACGCGCCGGATGGTCAAGGCGGCGAGATCGCACTGACCGGGGGCGGCGTCTATACCTGCATCAGCCCGTGGAACTTCCCGTTTGCGATCTTTGCAGGTCAGGTGAGCGCCGCATTGGCGGCGGGCAATGCCGTGATCGCCAAGCCTGCCGAACAAACCCCGCTGATCGCTGCGGAAGCCGTGCGCCTTTTGCACCGCGCCGGTATTCCGGGCGAGGTCTTGCATTTGTTGCCGGGCGATGGGGCACGGGTCGGCGGCAAGCTGGTCAAAGACCCGCGCGTCACCGGTGTATGCTTCACCGGTTCGACGGAGGTTGCGCGGATCATCAACCGCACGCTGGCATCCCGCGACGGCGTGCTGCCGCCGTTGATCGCCGAAACCGGCGGTCAAAACGCGATGATCGTGGATTCCACGGCGTTGACCGAACAAGTGACCCGCGACGTGCTGATGTCGTCGTTCCAAAGCGCCGGGCAGCGGTGCTCGGCTTTGCGTGTGTTGTTTGTGCAAGACGACGTCGCCAAGCGCACCATGCATATGCTCGCAGGCGCCATGGATGAGCTCAAGGTCTCGGACCCGGCGTATCTTTCGACCGACGTCGGCCCGGTGATCGACGCTGAAGCCCAAGATATGCTGAACGGTCACATCAAACGCATGTTGGGCGAAGGCAATGAGATCAACCGCACTCGCCTGGGCGCCGGTACGGAAGACGGCTGCTTCGTGACGCCTGCGGCGTTTGAAATCGACAACATCGGTGTGTTGCAACGTGAAGTGTTCGGCCCGGTGCTGCACGTGGTGCGCTACAAAGCCAACAAGCTCGACAATGTGATCGAGGCGATCAACGCCACCGGCTACGGCCTGACGTTCGGCGTGCACACGCGCATCGACGAGACCTGGCGCAAGGTGTTCGCCGGGGTCAAATGCGGCAACACGTATGTGAACCGCAATCAGATCGGCGCGATTGTCGGTGTGCAGCCGTTCGGTGGGCAGGGGCTTTCGGGCACCGGCCCCAAAGCCGGCGGCCCACAATACCTGCATCGCTTTGTCACCGAGAGCGGCCCCGCTGTGGACAGCCCCGGCGGTTGGTCCGACTTGCATGTGGACGACAAGCTCGCCGCCAAAGCCAGCATCGCTACGGCTATGAAGACCGTGACCGATATCGGCGGTAAGTGGGATGTGCCCGCAGAAGAGCGTGCCGATATCATCGAAGACGTGGCGGATGCGCTGGAATCCGGCTCGGGTGCTGATGCGCTGTCCGATTTCGAAGGCGCGCGGGCGGCAAGTTATTTGCGCGCCTATGCTGCCCACGTTGACGCGCATTTTTGCGAACCGGTTTCGCTGCCCGGCCCGACCGGTGAGCGGAACGAGCTTTCTATGGTCCCGCGCGGCCCGGTGTTGTGTTTGGCGGCCAGTGGCGGCAACGGCATCAGTGCATTGGCCGTCGAGGCCGGTGCCGCCTTGGCGACCGGTAACGCCGCTGTGCTGTTCCATCCGGACCCGGGTGTCGCCGATGCGCTGGCGCGGGTGTTCATTAAGGCAGGTGTCGACAAAAAAGCTATTACGGTGATCGAAGCCGGGGCCGACGGCGCTTTGGCCGATGTGGTCGGCGCCGCGGGGATTGAGGCTGTGGCCTATGCCGGGCCGCTCAAGTTCGCCGCCGAGATCAACCGCACCCTGGCTGCTGCCGACGCGGCGATCCGCCCGGTGATCTATTTCCGCGAAGACCCGGCGATGAACGCCGGCGCCGGGCAACCGCTGGCGGGCAGCTCGAACTATGTGGAACGCTTCGTTCACGAGCGCTCGTTGTCCATCGACACCACGGCGTCGGGCGGCAACGCCTCGCTGCTGTCGATCGAAGACGGTGGTACCAGTTTGCCGGGCGAGGTGTAGGACTCGTGGAAGGGGAGGTCCCGGATAAGCCCTCCGGGCTTTCCGGGATGACGAAATATTTACATCGTCATCCCGGACGCCGAAGGCGATCCGGGACCTCCCCGCCACACGTGCATCCGCCGCTTGCCCTGACCCACCCCAACCCGTAAAACAGAGCATGTTCGGATTCTCACTCCCCAAGCTTATTTTGTTGGCGCTGATCATCATCGGCGTCTGGCAGGGCTTTAAGTATTTGCAGCGTCGCACCGAAGTGCAGGCCGCGAAAAAGAACGAACGCGTCCGCGAATCCCGCCGCGAAACCCAAGGCACCGCCGACCCGGTCGAAGATATGACCCGTTGTCAGGTCTGCAACACTTTCGTCGCCGGCACCGGCGCCAAGTCTTGCGGTCGCAAAGACTGCCCGTATCCGGACTGAGGCGGGCGCCGTAACCACGGACTTAGCCTTGATCCCTCGGCGCGCGGCCCGTATGTTGCGGCGCAACGAAAACGGAACGAAAAGCCCCGCTGATGGCGCCCGCACCGAACAAAGACACCTGCTTTCAACGATTGATCTTGAAGCTGCAGAATTACTGGGCTGATCAGGGCTGCGTGATCTTGCAGCCGTTGGATATGGAAGTCGGCGCCGGCACGTTTCACCCGGCGACCACGCTGCGTGCCTTGGGCCGGGCTGACGACGTTTGGAACTGCGCCTACGTGCAGCCGTCGCGCCGTCCCACCGATGGCCGCTACGGCGAAAACCCGAACCGGTTGCAGCATTATTACCAATTCCAAGTTTTGATGAAGCCGAGCCCGGCCGACATTCAGGACCTGTATCTCGAAAGCCTGCGTGTGCTGGGTATCGATCCGGCGATGCACGATATCCGCTTCGTCGAAGACGACTGGGAAAGCCCGACGTTGGGGGCCTGGGGCCTCGGCTGGGAAGTCTGGTGCGACGGTATGGAAGTGACGCAGTTCACGTACTTCCAGCAAGTCGGCGGTTATGACTGTAATCCGGTGCCGGTCGAGTTGACCTATGGCCTGGAGCGTTTGGCGATGTACGTGCAGGGCGTCGAAAACGTCTATGATCTGGATTGGGACGGCATCGACAAAGCCAAGGGCGGCAAGACCTATGGCGACGTATTCTTGCAGGCCGAGCGTGAATATTCCGCCTATAATTTTGAGCACGCGACCACCGACATGGTGCGTAAACACTTCGAAGATGCCGAAGCCGAATGTCAGCACGTGCTGGACGCCGGCGATCACGAACGCCTCGTGCTGCCGGCCTATGATCAATGCCTGAAGGCCTCGCACCTGTTTAACTTGCTGGATGCGCGGGGCGTGATTTCGGTCACCGAACGCCAAGCCTACATCGGCCGCGTCCGCGCACTCGCCAAAGGTTGCGCCGAAGCCTGGATGCGCCAGCACAATGCCCTGGGGGACGCCCAATGACTTTCCCCCCATGCCTCTCCTGCCATGCCCACGTCTCCCCCCGTCATTCCCGCGCAGGCGGGAATCCACCCCGTGACATGGACCCCCGCCTGCGCGGGGGTGACGCGTACGCAAAGGGGCGGCGCGATGAGAAGGGGCAGTGCAATGCCTGAACTCCTCCTCGAAATCCTGTCCGAAGAAATTCCGGCGCGCATGCAAGCGCGGGCGGCCGATGATCTGAAACGTCTGGTGACGGATGGTTTGAAAGCGGCCGGCCTCGAATTTTCAAGCGCCGACGCCTACGTCACGCCGCGCCGCTTGGCGCTGGTCGTCGACGGCCTGCCGGACAAGCAGCCCGACGTCTCCGAAGAAAAACGCGGCCCCAACGTCAACGCCCCCGAACAAGCCATCAACGGTTTCAAAGGCTCGCTCCCCGAAGGTGCCGTGATCGAAGAACGCGAAACGCCGAAGGGTGTGTTCTTGTTCGCGATGATTGATAAAAAAGGGGAGGCTGCCGAGCGTGTTATTATAAAAGTGATCAATAATAGTCTGCTTGATTTCGACTGGCCAAAGTCAATGCGTTGGGCGAGTACTGTTTTTCGCTGGGTACGCCCCATTCACGGTATCCTCGCGTTATTTGATGGTGAACCACTAAATATGTCGTGGGGTTTAGGTACTAGAAACCTAGAGAATCCAGATGCAAAAAGTATTGCATTTGACTGGAGTTCGACGACTCTCGGTCACCGCTTCTTAGCTCCTGGATTGATCATCGTCTCCGACTTTGCCGATTACAAACAAAAGCTTCTGGCCGCCAAGGTCATGCTCGATCCCGCAGATCGGCACGCTAAAATCGAAGCCGACGCCAAGGCGTTGTGCGAAGCGGCCGGTTTGTCGCTCAAAGACGATCCGGGCCTGCTCGACGAGGTCACGGGGCTGGTCGAATGGCCGGTCGTCTATATGGGGCAGATCGACGATGATTATATGGACCTCCCCGACGAGGTGCTGTCGACGTCGATGCGGTCACACCAGAAATATTTTTCGACGTTGGACAGCGACGGCAAACTCGCCAACCGTTTCATCGTCGTCGCCAATACCGAGACGCTGGACGGCGGCAAGCAAGTGATCGCCGGCAACGAACGCGTGCTGCGTGCGCGCCTGTCCGACGCCAAATTCTTCTGGGACCAAGACCGCGCCGTGAAGCTAGAGACCCGCGTCGATGCGCTCAAAGACCGGGTGTTCCATGCCAAGCTCGGCAACTTGTTCGAGAAAGTCGCGCGCGTCGAAGCGTTGGCAGCAGAGATTGCACAGCATGTTGACGGCGCTGATGCGGCCACCGTCAAACGCGCCGCACGCCTCGCGAAAGCTGACCTGTCGACCGGCATGGTCGGCGAGTTCCCCGAGCTTCAAGGTGTCATGGGTCGCTACTACGCGCTCAATGACGGTGAAGATGCGGCGGTCGCCGATGCGGTCGCCGAACACTATGCGCCGCAAGGCCCGAACGACACCTGCCCGACCGCACCGGTCAGCGTCTGTGTCGCCTTGGCCGACAAGATCGACACCTTGGTCGGATTCTTCGCCATCGACGAAAAGCCGACTGGCTCCAAAGACCCATACGCGCTGCGCCGTGCTGCGTTGGGTGTGATCCGGTTGGTGCTGGAGAATGGGCTGCGGATTCCACTTTTGGATGTCTTCACGCATGCGCATGGGCAGCTGGGTACGGGCGATGATCCATCGGTTGATCTGATGACGTTTTTTGCCGACCGCCTCAAAGTTCATTTGCGCGAGCAAGGCGTGCGTCACGATCTGATCGACGCGGTAATGGCGCTCGGCAATGAAGATGATCTCGTGCGGCTGGTCGCACGCGTGCATGCGCTGCAGGGTTTCCTCGGCACCGATGACGGGGCGAACTTGCTGACCGCCTATAAACGCGCCGCCAACATTTTGCGGATCGAAGAAAAGAAAGAAGACAAAACATACGGTGGCGAGTCGTCCATCGACGCCGCTGTCGAGCCGGAAGAACATGACCTGATCAACGCCATCACGACCCACGGGCCGAAGATTCTCAGCGCGATTTCGCGCGAAGACTTCAAAGCGGCGATGGCTTTAATGGCTGAATTCCGCGCGCCGGTCGATGCGTACTTTGATAAGGTCACCGTCAATGCCGACGACCCGGACGTGCGCGAGAACCGGTTAAAGACGTTGGCGCATGTCCGGCGCACCATGGATCAAGTTGCCGACTTCTCGAAGATCGAGGGCGGCAAGGCCTGACGGTCATCGGACAACATCACCAATCCGTCATTCCCGCGCAGGCGGGAATCCATGGCGGGGCGGTGGACCCCCGCCTTCGCGGGGGTGACGAGAGTGATTTAGAAGAATGTTATCTACATTAGGTGATTGAAAATATTTGGAAGAATTTGTGTAACCCTTGACGGCGGCACAGCGTTTTCCAAGGTAGCAAAAGCGGCGTAACCGCCATATCGTCATCCCGGAAACGGCGCAGCCGGTATCCGGGACCTCCCCGTCAACCGGGACGACGATAATAAACCGAATACACGGAGGCGAATTGAGTTATGAGTAAATGGGTTTATGCGTTCGGCGACGGGGCGGCTGAAGGTAGCGCCGATATGAAGAACCTGTTGGGGGGCAAGGGCGCCAACTTGGCCGAGATGGCCAACCTTGGTTTGCCGGTGCCGCCGGGCTTCACCGTCACCACGGAAGTCTGCACCCATTTCTATGACAATGGCGAAACCTATCCGGACGACCTTAAAGAGCAAGTCATCACGGCGCTGAAAAAAGTCGAAGACGGTTTGGGCCGCAATTTCGGCAGCGTCGATAAGCCGTTGCTGGTATCGGTGCGTTCGGGCGCGCGTGCGTCCATGCCGGGGATGATGGACACGGTCTTGAACCTGGGCCTCAACGACGACACCGTTGCAGCGTTGGCCGAAGAAAGCGGTGATGCGCGCTTTGCCTTTGATAGCTATCGGCGCTTTATCACCATGTTTTCCGACGTCGTGCTCGGTGTCGATCATGGCGAATTCGAAGAAATTCTCGATAATTTCAAGGCCGACCGGGACTTGCGCCTCGACACCGATCTCAGCGCCGACGATTGGAAGCTGTTGGTGCCGATGTACAAAGAACGCGTCCGCGATGTGCTCGGTAAGCCGTTCCCGCAAGATCCGCACGACCAGCTTTGGGGTGCCATTGGTGCCGTGTTCGGCTCGTGGATGAACAACCGTGCCAAAACCTATCGCCGCTTGCATGACATTCCGGCGAGTTGGGGTACGGCGCTCAACGTGCAGGCGATGGTGTTCGGCAACATGGGCGACGACTGCGCGACGGGCGTGTGTTTTTCGCGCAACCCGGCCAACGGCGAGAACGCATTTTACGGCGAATACCTGGTCAATGCGCAAGGCGAAGACGTGGTCGCCGGCATCCGCACACCGCAAAACCTGACCAAGCTTGAACGCGAAACCGCCGAGAACGATCTGCCGTCCATGGAAGAAGCCATGCCGGAAACGTTCAAAGAGCTTTGCGACATCCGCGCGCGCTTGGAAGCGCACTATAAAGACATGCAGGATATGGAATTCACGATCCAACAGAACCGTCTGTGGATGCTGCAGACCCGGTCCGGCAAACGTACCGCCAAAGCGGCACTGAAGATCGCCTGCGATATGGTCGACGAAGGCGTGATCACAAAAAAAGAAGCCGTGCTGAGGATCGAGCCCGGCCAGTTGGATCAACTGTTGCATCCGATGCTCGACCCCGACGCCGACCGCGTCATCATCGGGCGTGGCCTGCCGGCCTCGCCGGGGGCTGCGACCGGCGGCATCGTGTTTACCGCCGAAGATGCGGAATCCGCTGCGGCCAAAGGTGAAAGCGTGATCTTGGTGCGCACCGAAACCAGCCCTGAAGACATCGGCGGCATGCACTCGGCACAAGGTATTTTGACGACGCGGGGCGGCATGACCAGCCACGCGGCCGTGGTTGCACGCGGCATGGGTAAGCCGTGCGTGTCCGGCGCCGGTGAAATCCGCGTCGATGCAGCCAACAAGTCGCTGACCTGCCTCGGCCACACGTTTGGCGAAGGTGATGTCATCACGTTGGACGGCACGACCGGGCAAATCATGGAAGGCGCGGTCGACATGATTCTGCCCGAGTTGACCGGCGATTTCGGCAAGCTGATGGTGTGGGTCGATGAATTCCGCACGCTGGGTGTCCGCGCCAATGCCGAGACCGAGGCGGACTCCAAGACCGCCCGCAAGTTCGGTGCCGAGGGCATCGGCCTGTGCCGGACCGAGCATATGTTCTTCGAGCCGGCGCGCATCATCCACATGCGGCAAATGATCATGTCGAACAGCGAAGAGGCGCGCCGCGCAGCGTTGAAGAATTTGCTGCCCTATCAGCGCGACGACTTCGAGAGCCTGTTCCGAATCATGGAAGGCCACCCGATTACGATCCGCTTGTTGGATCCGCCGCTGAACGAATTCCTGCCGCACTCCGAAGAAGAGCTGGCCGAAGTTGCGAAAGCTGCCGGCGTGACGCTGAAAGACATCAAGATCCGCAAGAACCAGTTGGACGAAGCCAACCCGATGTTGGGTCACCGTGGCTGCCGGCTCGGAATTACGTATCCGGAAGTCTATGAAATGCAGGCTCGGGCGATCTTTGAAGCCGCCGTCAAAGTCATCAACGACGGCATCGATGTGGTGCCCGAAGTGATGATTCCGCTGGTCGGCATGCGCACCGAATTGGACGCCATGGCTGATGTTGTGCGGGCGACGGCAAGCGCTGTGATGAAGGAATCCGGTAAGGAATTCCCGTATTTGGTCGGCACCATGATCGAGTTGCCGCGCGCCTGTTTGCGCGCCGGCGACATTGCCGAGACGGCGGAATTCTTCAGCTTCGGCACCAACGACCTGACGCAGACCACGTTCGGGTTCTCGCGCGACGATGCGGCGCCGTTTTTGGATGTCTATCACCGCAAGGGCATCATGGAGGCTGACCCCTTCATGACCATCGACGTCGACGGTGTCGGCGAGTTGGTGAAGCTTGCGGTCGAACGTGGCCGCAAGACGCGGCCCGACATCAAGCTCGGTATCTGCGGTGAACACGGCGGCGATCCGGCCTCAATCCAATTCTGTCAGAACGCCGGATTGGATTACGTGTCGTGCTCACCTTACCGCGTGCCGATCGCGCGCTTGGCCGCCGCACAGGCGGCGCTGAAGGCTTCTGCATGAGTGATCGCCTGCAAGACGGCTGCATCTTTTGCATGATCATCAAGGGCGAGATTCCGTCCTTCACGATCTATGAAGACGATGCCACAAAGGCGTTTATGGATATCAATCCGCTGACGCCCGGCCACGCCTTGGTGATTCCGAAGTTCCATACGCCAAATATTTATGAAGCGCCCGCCGATAGCCTGGGCCAGGTGATGACGACGGTCGGCAAAGTGTCGCGCGCTGTCGATCGCGTGATCGCGCCTGAAGGCATCAACATCCTTCAGGCGAACGGCGCCGGCGCCGGTCAATCGGTGTTTCACATTCATTTCCATGTTATCCCGCGCGCCGCCGACGATGGCTTCACCATGAATTGGCCGCAAGTCCCAGGTAACATGGACGATATCGGTAAATTAGCCGAAACCCTCCGCGCCGATATCGCCCAATACGCATAGCCCCTCACAATCCGAATCTAAAACATATACAAAGCTGTCATAATTTGGTAAGTATTCTTCGGTATAATACCTCTTGAACGAGTAAAAGTGCCGAAATGAACGTTTTGAATCAAGATATTTGGCGCCAAGGCGAGCCCGTTATGGGGGTGCTGTTCGTGTGCACCGACAATGCCCGACGCTCGTTGATTGCCGAAGCCTTGCTGCGTGATCAGGCCATGCCGGGTGTGCGCGCGTTCAGTGCCGGTATCCGACCGGCAGACCATGCCGATCCGTTCACCTTGTCGGCGTTGACGCTGGCCGGTCTTGGGACGGCGGGTCTTTGGCCGAAAGACTGGCAGAGCTTTGCCGATCACTCACCTGCGGTGATCAATGCCGTGGTTTGTTTAGGCTACGATGTTGAAGCCGACATAGGGCGCAGCTTTCCTGGGGACCTAGAATATTTCAATTGGCCGCATCCGTATCCTCGCGAACGTTCGGCGTTGCATCACCACGGTGTGTGGCGGGACATTCATGCGCTGCGCCCGCGCATTGATCAGCTATGTGAAGACCTGCGGTCGATGCAGGAATTCAGTCTCGCGCGTGGCAGCCATTAAGTTTATCGTCTGACGAAATAGGTGACGTCCGGCAACGGGCGTTCGTCGAACATTTCGGCGTCTGCAGATAATGCGCGGCGGCAGAACGCCAGCATGTCGGTCGGCTCGATATAATACAGCCCTTGGAATTTTTCTTCTTCGTCTTTCCGCAACATGTTGAATGCCAAGCCTTTGTCGGTCATCGACCAAAGGTGCTTGAGGTTGTCTTCAACGTAATCCCGCCATGCCGCTTCGTCGGCGCCGCCATGCATATTATAAGTGCCACACGCAAAGCTGTAATCGGCGCGCTCGGTCGCGATCATCTTGCGGTGAAATTTTGCGCGGGGGTCGCTGATACGATCACGGCACGCCGCGATCATTTCTTGGGTGATGTCATAGCCGATGTAGCGGCTACCGTTCATCACGGAAAGCGGGTGCAGGTAGTCAAACATCGCGCCGTAGCCGCAGCCCAGGTCATTGATGACGATGCCGCCGTCTGCTGCGTCTTCGGGGCTGATGATCTCGCACAGGCGCTCGAAACGGCGCACTTGCCAATGCTCGCCCCGCCAAAACACGCCTTTGGCGGTGGTGCCACATTGATCGAGCCGTTGGCCGTACAGGCGGGCCACGGGCGCCAAAAGTCTGGGGGCGCGTTTGAAGATGTTGAATGTCACGCGATGACGCTAGCGCATCAGCGCAGGCTTGGCGAGGTCAAGCGTCGGTCAGTCTGCGGTCTCGACGTCCGGAATGATCATCCAGTCGGGGACGTGCGCGTGTGCGATGTTGCCGTCGATGTCCAACGGCGCGCCCGCGCGGATCGCTTCTAAGCGCAACATGGCGATGCCGCCTGCGTTGCTGACCGAGCGCACTTCGCCGACATTTTTGCCGTCCAACGTAATCGCCGCACCCGGTGTAATCGGCCCACCATCAAAGCTGACCGGCACCAGGCGCTTTTTGATCAGGCCGCGGTATTTGGTCCGCGCCGTCAGTTCTTGGCCCATGTAACAGCCTTTTTTCCAATCAACGCCGTGCAATTCGTCAAACCCACTTTCCAGCAAGATGGATTTGTCGGCGATCAGGTCGGTAGGCGCTTCGGGCAGTCCCAGCGCGATACGATGGCGTTGATATTCTTCTTCGCTGGCCTCTTCGCCACCAAGCGCTTTTGGATCGGCATTCGCCGGCACAAAGGCCCGCGCGCCTGCATCGGCAAGGCGTGGATCTGCATAGGCAATGATGCCGCCGTCGAGTACGTGCTGGCCCTGGCCCAAATCAAGCGCCGACAGCGAATCTGCGCCGAAAAGCGCGTATATGTGCACGGCCTCGCCGAGGTTCTCCAACGTCACCTTGGCGCGTAGCTTGTACATGTTGAGCTTTTTCAGCAATGATTCTGCGTCCGCCGCCGGGCAGTCCAATAGTAAACGCTCGCCATCGCCGATAATGAAGAAATCCGCCAAGAACTTGCCTTGCGGCGTCAAAAGCGCAGCGTATACGGCGCGGCTGCCGTCAGCGTGGATGACATCGTTCGAGACCAGACCCTGCAGAAAACTGAACCGATCTTCGCCGCCCAGCGCCAAGACACTGCGATCACTGCGTTTTATACATTTCATGGTACAATGCCTCCGTTGCGGTATCCCTAATGTGGGGTGCCGGTGCGGGGCAGCGCAAGGGGTGTGCGGGTCATGGAGACGGCCAAAGTCTTGCATCGCCTGGAAGCCCCCGTATAAGAAGGCGACGCCAAACGTCAACGGGGCTAACGATTGACGTAATATTGCGGAAGGACGGCATGCGGCTATTACTGGTGACATCAACGCGGGTGGGCGATGCGATCCTGTCTACAGGTATTCTCGCGCGCCTCTTGGAACAGAATCCGGGCATCCGTGTCACCGTTGCGTGCGGCCCGGCGGCCGCATCGTTGTTCGAAGCCGTACCTGGGATCGAGCGGATTATCGTCCTCGATAAAATGGTGTTTTCCATGCACTGGGTTTACCTTTGGTGGCAGACCGCGATGCGGCGCTGGGACATTTTGGTCGACCTCCGCAACGCACCGATCACATATTTGATCAGCGGGCGTACCCGCTATCGGATGATTCGCTCCCGTGACGAGGGATTGCGCCTTATTCGCTTGGCCCGCGTGATCGGCGCCGAAGATGATCCGCCTGCGCCGAAAGTCTGGATTGATGAGGAACGGCGTGCGAAAGCCGTCGATTTGATCCCGGACGGTCCGCCGGTGCTTGCCATTGGTCCGACGGCGAACTGGCGCGGCAAGCAATGGCGTGGACAATGTTTTGCTGAGTTGGCGGAGCGGCTGACCGGTCCCGACGGCATCATGCCGGGCGCGCGGGTCGCGGTGTTCGGGCGCAGCGACGAACGGCCGATGGCGTTGCCGCTGATCGAAAGCGTCCCGGATGCGCGCTTGTTGGACTTGGTCGGCGGCTATGATCTGTTGACGGTGGCGGCATGCCTGGAACGCTCGGCGCTTTATATCGGTAACGATTCCGGCTTGATGCACTTGGCGGCGGCAACCGGCACACCGACGTTGGGCTTGTTTGGCCCGTCGCCGGCAGAGCAATACGCCCCATATGGTCCGATGTGTGATTATGTGAAGACCCGTGTCGCGTTCGACGACATCTTCCCGGAAAACTTTGACCACCGAAACACCGATACCCTGATGGACAGCCTCAGCGTCGATCAGGTTGAAGATGCGGCAGCGAAACTGTGGTCACGCGCCAAGGGTGTTGCGGCGTGAGCTTTGAGCCCAAACTTTCCGCTGTGATCAGCGTGCACAATGAACAACACCAGCTGGCGGCGTGCTTGGATACGCTCAGCTTCGCCGATGAAATCGTCGTGTTGCTGGATAAATGCACGGACGACTCCAAAGCCATTGCCGAACGCTATACGGACCGCATCATCGAAGGCGCTTGGGATCTCGAAGGGGCGCGGCGGAATGCCGGCATTGATGCCTGCCGGGGCGCATGGATTTTTGAAATTGATGCGGATGAGCGGGTGCCGGATACCCTCAAAGATGAAATCCTCAAGACGGTTCGGACAACCACAGCAGATTGGCATGAGATCCCCGTCGACAACTATGTCGGCACACGGCTGGTGCGCTGGGGTTGGGGGGCGTCGTTCGGCAAGGCGGCGTATCCGGGCTTGTTCAAAAAAGGTGTGAAGCGGTGGGGTCTACAGCGCGTGCATCCGCCGCTTGATTGGTCGGGCTCCAAAGGGGCGATGCTGCAAAATCGCCTCGTGCATTATGTGGACCGGGATATCTCGGACATGATCAAGCGGCTGGATAATTATTCGACGGCGCGCGCTTTAGATTTATTGGACAGTGGTGACGTTGGCTCGCTCGCCAACAACGTGCGGCGGTTTTTCTCACGGTTCATCAAATGCTTCGTGGCGCGCAAAGGCTACCGGGAAGGCGGCCTTGGGCTGTTGATTGCCATATTTGCGGGCTTGTTCCCGTTGTTGTCACACATCAAAGCCCGCGATGCGCAAACCAAGGCGTCACATGCTGACGAGCGCACGGTCTGAAATGGCGACCATTATTCTTGCCGACGACGGGATCGAATTCGACGGGCACACGCCAGAGACCCGGCCCTTGGGCGGCGTTGAATCCTCCGTCATTCAATTGATGGAAATACTCGCGGCGAACGGTCATACGGTCACGGTCTACAATAATTGTGCGGCTGCCCTGGATCATAAGGGCGTGCACTGGCGGCCGATTGCAGACGGTGTGCCGAACACGGCAGACTTATATATCGCGAATCGCGGCGACAAACTTTTGAAGCTGTGCCCGGACGCTAAGCGGACGGTTTTCTGGACCCATAATCCATGCGGCTACATGCTGAAAGCCCGCTATCTTTGGCAGCTTTGGCGCAGGCGCCCGGTGATCGTGTTCATTGGCAGCTATCACGCGACGACGTTGCCGGGCTGGGTACCGGACGGTGGTAGACGGACGATCCCGTATGGCCTGCCGGATCTTTTCTGTCGTGCCGGTGCCGCCGACGCACCGCCGGGGCCGCGTGCAGTGTTCACCTCGAACCCTCTGCGTGGGCTGGATTGGCTTTTGGATATCTGGGCTGAGCACATTGAGCCGCAGGTTCCCGGCGCCGAGCTGCATGTGTTTTCAGGCGCAGCCACCTATGGCGCCGCCGGCGCTCGCAAGGCCGACGCTATGGGCCAAGTGCTGGCGAAAGCGCAGGCGTTGGAGTCCCAAGGTGTGCGGCTGCGCGATCCGGTCGACAAAGCTAAGCTGGTTGAAGAACTGCGCTTAAGCCGCGTGATGCTGTATAAAGGTGACATCAACGAGACCTATTGTTTGGCGGTTGCCGAAGCGCAGGCGATGGGGGTACCCGCCGTCTTAAAGCCGATTGGTTCCATGCCCGAGCGTGTGATTGATGGCGAGACCGGGTTTTTGGCAGACGACGATGAAGCCTTCGCCCTTGCCGCGCGGCGCCTGCTCACGGATGATGCGCTTTGGGCTGGGCAGCATGCCCAAGCCCTGAAAACCCAACGTCAGTGGCGCTGGCCCGAGGCCGCCGCCGCGTTTGAGGAATTGATCCTAGTCTGATGAGAGTTCTACAAGCCATGGCCGGTGCGGAGTTTGGTGGCGCCGAAGCGTTCTTCGTGCGTCTCGCAATTGCATTGGGCCGCACTGATATCGAACAGCGGGTCGTCATCCGCGCCAATCCGGCGCGCGCGCAAATGTTGCGCGACGGTGGTGTCGAGCCGATTGAGTTGCCGTTCGGTGGTCGCTTTGACTTCGCCACCGGGCGCGCGCTGAAACGCGAGATCGCGAGCTTCAAGCCCGACGTCGTGTTGAGCTGGATGAATCGTGCCACGGCAATGTGTCCGTCCGGTGATTATGTGCATGCGGCCAGACTCGGCGGCTATTACGATCTCAAGTATTATCGCAACTGCAAGCACCTGATCGGCAACACCCGCGACATCGTCGATTATCTGGTCGAGCACGGCTGGGATAAAGAGTGCGCACATTACCTGCCCAATTTTGTGCTCGAGCAAGAGGCCGAGCCGATCCCGCGCAAAGATCTTTATACGCCGAAAGGCGTGCCGTTAATCGTGGCGCTGGGAAGGTTGCACGAAAACAAAGCTTTCGATGTTTTACTGCGCGCCATCGCCCGGGTGCCCGATGTGTATTTGTGGCTGGCCGGTGATGGCCCGCTCAATGCCGAGCTGCAGAAGCTCGCCGAAGATTTAGGCATCAAGCCGCGCGTTCGCTTTTTAGGCTGGCGCGACGATACTGCCGCACTGCTGCGTTCGGCGGATTTGTTCGTTTGCCCGTCCCGTCACGAGCCGCTCGGCAACGTGGTGATCGAGGCTTGGGCACAAGGCTTGCCGGTGGTTGCCGCCGATAGCATGGGGCCTGGAATGTTGATTGAGGATATGGAGACCGGTGTGCTGGTCCCAACCGACGACGACGTGATGCTCGCCCGTGCCATTCGCACCGTGCTGGGCGACGAAAATCTATCTCAGCGTATCGCGCGGCAGGGCTATGAAGCATATCGCGCCAACTTCACCGAAGAACAAGTGGTGAAGCAGTACCTATCGTTTTTCGAAGACATCACGGGCTGAGCCATGTGCGGGATTGCCGGTTTGATGAGCACCGACAGCGCCACCCCGGCGATGACGGTGCTGAATGCGATGGCGGATGCTCTCGCGCACCGTGGCCCTGACGGCCACGGTACTTATGCCCAAGCCGACGTGGCGATGGTGCAGACGCGGCTTGCGATCATCGATCTGCAAACCGGCGACCAGCCGTTGTTCGCCCCGGCGCATGGCGCCAAGGACAGGGACGGTGATGCGGAACTCGCGCTTGTCGCCAATGGCGAGATTTATAATTACGTCGAATTGCGCGCGGCACGGTCGGGCATCGATTTTCGCACCGGCTCGGATTGCGAGACGGCGTTATATCTGTACCGCGAGCAGGGCATCGATTTTGCCGAGCATCTGCGCGGCATGTACGCCATCGCCATTCATGATCCGGTTGAACAGACCCTGACGCTGGCGCGCGATCCGTTCGGTATCAAGCCGTTATATTATGGCCTGACGGAAGACGGCTTTGCCTTTGCGTCCGAAGCGCAGGCGTTGTTGAAAGCGGGTTTGGCCGCGCCGAAAATATCACCGACCAAGCGTGATGAACTGCTGGCGTTGCAATTCACCACCGGTGCCGAGACCGTGTTCGACGGCATCTATCGTGTGCTGCCCGGTGAAACATTGGTGGTGAAGGCTGGGCGCATCGTCAGCCGCAAGATCATCGCCGCGTTGCCGCCGGGCCCGCCGAGAAAAGAGACCGAAGCCGTGGCACTCCGCCGCTTCGATGAGGTGATCGAAGACGCGGTCAACATTCACCAGCGCTCAGATGTGCCGTACGGGATGTTCTTGTCAGGCGGTATCGATTCGTCGGTGATCTTGGCGGTGATGCGCAGGCTCAATGCCGAGCCTGTGCACGCCATGACCGCAGGCTTTCCCGGCACCGATGCCCATGATGAGCGGGACCACGCGCGGGCCGTCGCTGAGGTCTGCCGTGCGCACTATGACGAGATTGCCGTTACCGGCGATGATTTCTGGCGCACCTTGCCGGCCATTGCGGCGGCAATGGATGATCCGGCTGCTGATTATGCGGTGTTGCCGACATATTTGCTGGCCGAACTTGCCCGCAAACGCGGCCTTAAGGTCGTGTTGTCGGGCGAGGGAGGCGACGAAATTTTCGGGGGTTACAGTCGCTATCGGCGCAGTGCCCGGCTGCGGCTGCTGGGCGGCAGACCGATGCGTGCGCGGGCGATCTTAGACGGTGCAGACGTTCTTTTGCATGACCCTGTCGGTTGGCGCAACGGGATTGCCATCGCTGAGGCCGAGGCCAAGCGGTATGGCCGCAGCGCCTTGCAAGCCGCGCAGGCCACAGATTGCGCGGATTGGCTACCGAATGATCTGCTCACCAAGTTGGACCGCTGTCTGATGGCACATGGCGTCGAAGGCCGGGTGCCGTTCTTGGACCCAGGCGTCGCCGACTTTGGATTTGCGCTCGCTGACCGGTTAAAGGTCAAGCACGGGCGCGGGAAGTGGCTGCTGCGGAAATGGCTGGAAACCGCGCTGCCCGAATGCAAGCCGTTCAGCAAAAAGCGCGGCTTCACGGTGCCGGTGGGTGATTGGATCGCAGAAAAGGGTGCAAAGCTCGGCCCGCTCGTCGCGGCTCAGCCTGGTATCGCCGACGTCTGCGACGCATCTGCCGTCGAACGTCTGTTCGCCGCCGGTGCGGATCAGGGCAAAGCGCAATGGACGCTGCTGTTCTACGCACTCTGGCACCGACATCACATTGAGGGCGCGTCCGCATCCGGAGATGTGTTTGACGTGCTCGCCGAGGGGCGACGATGAACAAAACGCGGCGAGGGGGAGGTCCCGGGTCGCGCTTCGCTTGCCCGGGGTGACATTTTTTTTACATCTCGTCATCCCGGAATCGCATAGCGATATCCGGGACCTCCCTCGTTATTGCTTAAACGCCGATTGCCGTGATCCGCTTAACAATAAAATCACCGGTTTTGTTGGAAATACGCACACCGTCGAACGGGTCGGAGAAACCGCGATCGGTGACCGAAATCACGGTCTTCCCATCGACAGAGACGGTCATCTTGCCGTCCGTGTCGCGCGACCAGACTATGGCGTGGTATTTTTTATCTTCAAGGTTCAGCGGCTGCGCCGAGGTGTCGACGACGGTCGACCCGCTGTTGCCGACCCGGTGCACCTGCAGCCCTTTGCCACTGACATACAGCAGGCGATAGCCGATCCGCGCTGCATCGCCTTGAAACACGCCGAGCTCTAGATGCCCGTTGTCGACCCATGACGAGACTTCGGCACTGATCTGGAAGGCGTTTGAAATAGGCACGCGGGTAATGATGGCGTTTTCGACCGCCGCGGTCTGCTCTGGAACGCCAGCCGCGCGCTTCAGAATAGTACCGAAAATCGCCTTGGCGATATCTTCGCCGCTGTCACCGCTCGACTGCGTCTGAGTATCGCTTGTTTTAGTGAGAACCCGGTTGCGGAGCCCCCAGCCCTGTTCGATGAAATATTCTCCGGATATCACCTGCCATGCCGCGTTGGCAGTATAATTACCGTCCGTAAACGCATCATCCAAAACGATGGTGTTCCAGGGCACGGTGGCACCGTTGGCCAGTGTGCGGAGGTCGCGGAGGAACGCGGGGTCCGCGGCGCGGGCCTTTTCCGCGTCATCAATCAATTTGTTCAGGCGCGCGATCATCTCTTTGAGCCGCGCATCGGCATTCTGCGCCGCAGCGCTCGATTGCGCGTTCGGATCGGACCACGTTGAATAGCGGTTGGTGTCTTGCGCCGCGCCAGGTGCGGCGATGCTGACGAGCAGCGCGGCCAAAGCCAACGTCAAAGGTTTGCGCATGCTGATGTCCTTTCATGGGTGCTGAACGATCATTATATCACGGGAATCAAAATGCAGGCCTGAAAACATTTGAAAACATTTGAAAACATTTCCGTGTGCTGGACAGGGCGTAAAAATCATGTCAGCAAATGGATATGACCGAAACAGATCAATTGACGCTCCGCCGCCCCGATGACTGGCACGTGCATTTTCGTGACGGCGCGATGTTGTCTGCCGTGGTCCCGGCAACGGCCACGGTGTTCGCGCGCGCCATCGTGATGCCGAACTTGGTGCCGCCGGTGACCGATGTCGCGGCGGCCAAAGCGTACCGAGATCGCATTATGGCTGCCGTGCCGGATGGCGTGACGTTCACGCCGTTGATGACCGCGTATCTGACCGACAGCATCGACTCGGCTGAACTCAGGCGCGGCCATGAAGCCGATGTGTTCACGGCGGCGAAACTGTATCCCGCCGGCGCCACCACCAATTCCGACAGCGGCGTCACCGACGTCGCCAAGATCATGCCGGTACTGCAAACCATGCAAGACATCGGCATGCCGTTGCTGGTGCACGGTGAGGTGACCGATGGAGATGTCGATATTTTCGATCGCGAAGCCGTGTTTATCGATCGTGTGTTGCAGCCGCTGCTGAAAGAGCTGCCGGGACTCAAGGTGGTGTTTGAACACATTACCACCAAAGACGCCGCCGATTTCGTGATGGCGGACAGCAGCGGTCGCTTGGGCGCGACCATCACTGCGCATCATTTGATGATCAATCGCTCCGATATTTTTAAGGGCGGCATCCGCCCACACCTGTATTGCCTGCCGATTGCCAAGCGCGAGCTGCACCGCCAAGCGCTGCGCAAGGCCGCAACCTCCGGTGACGCGCGGTTTTTCCTAGGCACCGACACCGCGCCGCATGCTGTACACCTCAAAGAAAGCGCTTGCGGATGTGCCGGGATCTACACGGCGCCGGTCGCGTTGTCGGCCTATGCGGATGTTTTTGATGAAGAGGATGCTTTGGATCAACTGGAAGCCTTCGCGTCCCTCAACGGCCCGGCGTTTTACGGCCTCGCCCCCAATGACGAGACCGTGACGTTGACCCGAACCCCATGGTCCGTACCAGCCAGCCTGCCCGCCGGTGCCGATTCCCTCGTCCCCTTCAAAGCCGGCGAGACCCTGAACTGGCAAGTTTCTAAGTAACCCCCTACATGCTGTCGGTCCTTCTATCCGACGTCATTCCCGCGCAGGCGGGAATCCATCTAGGCCGCCATGGACCCCCGCCTTCGCGAGGGTGACGGGAAAAGGCGTAAGTCGCGGTTAAACGACGGTCGCCGGAATCCGAGGCGCCGACATTTCACGAACTTTCATTGAATTTTCCGCGCATATGCATATGGTCTCGGTAACCAGAACCCGGGAGAATACTGATGAGCGATACAGAATTTAAAGCCCTCATGCTGAGCGCCGACGACGACGGCAAAGTCAGCCATGCGTTTGAGACCGTCTCGAACGACCGCCTGCCCGAGGGCGACGTCACGGTGGCGGTGAAATACACCACCTTGAACTACAAAGACGGCATGATTTTGAACGGCATCGGCAAGCTGGTGCGCGATTATCCGCATATCCCCGGTATCGATTTCGCCGGTGTCGTCGAAGACTCCTCGCACCCCGAATACAAAGCCGGTGACGAGGTGATCTTGACCGGCTGGCGCGTCGGCGAAGTGCATTGGGGCGGCTATGCGACCCGCGCACGGGTCAACGGCGATTGGTTGGTGCCGCTGCCGAAGGGCATCACGCTCGAACAATCCATGGCCATCGGCACGGCGGGCTTTACCGCAATGCTGGCGATCATGACGCTGGAAGCGCACGGCCTGACGCCGGATGCCGACAAAGACGTGCTGGTCACCGGCGGTTCCGGCGGCGTCGGATCGGTTGCTGTGTCGGTGTTGGCGAACTTGGGCTACAAAGTCGCGGCGTCGACCGGTCGGCAGGAGCAGCACGACTATCTGAAAAGCCTCGGCGCGACCACCATTGTGGAACGCGACGAGTTGGCCGAAGCCCCCCGCGGGCCGCTGTCGCGCGAGCGTTGGGCCGGCGCCATCGACAACGTCGGCGGCACCACCTTGCACCACGTGCTGACCACGCTCGGCTATTGGGGCACCTGCGCCTCGGTCGGTAATGCGGGCTCGTTCAAGCTCGACACCACGGTGCTGCCGTTCTTGCTGCGGGGCATCAACCTGTGCGGCATCGACAGCGCGACCTGCCCGAAGGACCGCCGTTTGGTGGCCTGGGACCGGTTGTCCAAGCAGTTGCCGATGGACAAACTGGATTCCGCAACCAACCGGGCAGGGTTTGCCGAGTTGCCGGAATTGGCGGGCAAAATCCTCAAGGGCGGCATCCGTGGCCGCTGCGTGATCGACGTCAACGGCTAGGCTTGGTGTTAACGAATTCTGCCTTAAGTGGTTGGAATCTCATAAAGCCGGTTCCCGGGGGTACGCCCGGGGCCGGCTTTTTCGATTTTGGCATCGAATCTGCAGTGTTTTCGTCATTGAGCGGTTTAGGAGACGAACAATGCTGAAAAAACTGTGTGCGGTGGGGGTGTTTTCTGGGGTGTTGACCGGATGCGGCTACGTCGACGCATACGAGCGTCAGGTCCACGCTTGGGAACCGGTGTACTGCTATCAATCGTTGGGGGCCGCGGAATGCTATCGCACCCCGAAACACGCCGATGCGCGCCGCCTGGTGAGCTATTACGGCCCCCATCCGAGCCGCTATGAGGCGCCGCCTGCGCTCACATTGCCGACCCCGAAAGCGCCCGTGATGGTCAACTATTGGGTGAAGGACCCGGAACCCACGCCCCGTCCGGCGCCGCGCGCAAATGCGTCCGGCGATTACGCCGACCGCCCTTGGCTGACCGAATCCGGCCGCGCCGAAACCGAAGCGCTTGAGGTCAAAACCGCGCTCGAGACCTCCGCAACCGGCACCCGCGCCTTGCTGCGCCGCATCGCCGACGGTGCCGCCGGGAGCACGGTTAAGGCCCAGAATGAAACGCAGCTTGATGCGCCGTCTGACTCGGCCCCGGAAATCTATATCGACATCCCCGAGCCGGATACGCAGGTTCGCTAACCCTTTTTCTACATCACAACCCCGCGACGGCTTCCCGGATATCGCTGCGCGATTCTGGGAAGTCACGGGTGGGGTAGGGGGTGCGCGCGCACCGCGAGCCACAGGACCTTCCGCGCCACCGATATTCTCCCCACATAACCCGCCCGGGCGTCTTGACAGAGCCCCCGGAACCCCGTAAATCCCCGGTCTTCCACGCCTGTGGCGGAGTAGCTCAGCTGGTTAGAGCAGCGGAATCATAATCCGCGTGTCGGGGGTTCAAGTCCCTCCTCCGCTACCAAAATCCAAATCTGTTGGAAATCAACGGGTTCACGAGGCGGCCTCAGTGCCGCCTCGACTGTTTGTGTAGCACTATATGGAGCGGAGACTACGTCGGTTCCGGTGCAGTTCAATATCCTTCTCAGCGTCCGTCAGCATTTCACCGGCCCGCACCTTTTCAAGCACGTTTATAGTTTCGTCACCGTCAGTTGCTTGTGCTTGTCGAGGACAGTTTTGCGGTGAGCGTCAAGTTGTTCGGCGAGATCGCTGATCTTGTCACGCATTGCTGGGGGTGCAATTGGGAAGGGAAACGCATCGAAGCAATATTGGTGGTTCCAGTCTATTTGCTTTCTGCAATAATTTTGCGGGCACTGTCGGCTTTGATGACGCAATTCTGAAACTCGTCGAACTGTTGTTGGGTTCGTGCCGCTGCGATCAGAGTCGCCGCACGCGCCCAGTCGATGGATTTGCCAATACTGTTCGCCTTTGCACGGCCGAGTTCATTTTCGGCGGCAGCCAGACGGGACTCGCAAGCCGGACCGAGCCCTCGGTCACCGACGTCCGCGCAGCCCGCCAGCAGGAGAGCGCCTATACCTGTAACCAAAATAACGTTTGCTCGTCTCATAAGCTCAACCTCATATCATCCGATTGTCAGGGTATAACGTCTCGAAAATACATCATGACGGTCAGGCGACGGGATGCAAGCTCAGGGCGCTAAAAACGTTTGCTAACCGTCAAAGTCGGTTCATCGCAAAAAAATAACCTCGACTAGGGGTTTTTCTTTATTGCCTGCGCAAATAGATGCACAGTCGAAAAAAAGGCGAACCCCGATGCACACCTTTAAGCTCACGCCCAAGCCGCACAGCGACTTTCGTCTGGAAATCAGCGAGATTCAGAAGCGATGCACGCTTGCGAAGTACGGCTATCGCCACAACAAAGTGGTGTATGGCTTTTGTGAAAAATTGCCTGACCTCGCAAAGCTGCAAGCTCTGGGGTTGAATATTGAAGAAATTCCTTTTGAGTCAGCGCATCTGACCCTGGCGCAGAATATGATCGAACGCGGCCGCGCAAAGTCGAAGCTTGAGCATCTGCAACATGATCACCTGGAAAACGGTGCGCAAAATGAGCCCGAACAAGCTGCCGTGCAGCAGAAGTTGACGGACTTAAACAACGCCATCCAAGCCACCAAAGAAGCGCTGGGCATTGACGGCACGCTCAGAACGTTGAAGTTCTAAGCCCGACGTTTTTAGGCCGCCCCCATTTTGTTTATCGGAGCCAAAATGAAACTCATGGCCCTTAATCTGCCCCGCGATTTTAACCAACGGGATTTAGAGAAATTATTCAAAGCGCATGGCACGGTGACAGCCTGCACACTGGTGCTTGATGACAAGAGCGGCGCGTCAAAAGGCTTTGGCTTTGTCGAGATGACACGCGACGAAGACGCGCTGGACGCGATGAAAAAATTACATGGCACCAAGGTGAAAAAGAACAAAATCCGCGTGAAGCCCGCAGCGTAATTTTCGGGGTGGCGGCCTGTTAGAAGGGCCGTTGAAAATCTGTGTGTCGGGGGTTCGAGTTTCTCCTACGCTCCTAAATTTAGTCCTGCGGCCCTTATCGGATCGCGGGGCTTTTGGTTTTTCAGCCATCCCCCTTGCCGGAGTAGGGGGCTGTGGGCTTAGAATGGGGCAACGTTAAAAATCAATAATCATCACACGCTCGCCCGGGAGGCCGCACCCTATGCCGAAAGATCAAGACCTCGACGCCACCTCGACGGACGTATTAACGGAAGCGGTGGAGGCTTGGTTGGCCGCGTTCAATGCCGCGCTGCAGGCGCGCGATGCCGACGCGGCAGCCGGGTTGTTTTGCGACGACGGGCACTGGCGCGACATCCTCAGCTTCACCTGGCATTTTGCCACGGCGAGCGGGCCGGTCGAGATCGCGGCGCGGTTGCGGGAGAGTTTTGAGACGGTGCAGCCCGGTGCCTTTCAGCTAGACCCGGCGCGCACCGCCCCCCGTTACGTCACCCGTGCCGGGACCGAATGCCTTGAAGCTTTGATCACGTTTGAAACGGCGAACGGCACGGCCAACGGCGTGTTGCGGTTGGTGCCCACCGGTGACGAAGACGCCCCCGGGTGGCGCTGCTGGATCATGCTGACGGCGCTGTATGCTTTAAAAGATCACGCCGAGCATATAGGGTTGCGTAAAGCCGGTGGCGATGCGTTCTCGCGGGAATGGGGCGGCAAAAACTGGCAGGATCTGCGTGACGAGGCGGCGGCCTACGCAGACCGTGACCCTGCCGTGATCGTCGTCGGCGGCGGGCAGGCCGGGCTTGGGGCGGCGGCGCGGCTGACGCACCTGGGTGTCGATACCTTGATCGTCGATTCCCACGCGCGCATCGGCGACAACTGGCGCACGCGCTATCACTCGTTGACCCTGCACAACGAAACCCAGGTCAACCATCTGCCATATATGCCGTTCCCGCCGACGTGGCCGACGTATATCCCAAAAGACATGCTGGCGAACTGGTTTGAATCCTACGTCAGCGCCATGGAACTGAATTATTGGACGTCGACCACCTTGACCGAAGGCCGCTATGACGATGATGCGGGCTGTTGGGAGGTGACGCTGAAACGCGGGGGCGAAACCCGCACCATGCGCCCGCGCCATTTGGTGTTCGCCACCGGCGTCAGCGCGATCCCGATCATGCCCGACCTGCCGGGGCTGGATGATTTCGCCGGTACGGTGATGCATTCTGGGGCCTACACCGAAGGCCGCGCTTGGGCCGGTAAGCGGGCCCTGGTGATCGGCACCGGCAACAGCGCGCACGACGTCGCCCAAGACCTGCACGCGTGCGGCGCCGATGTGACCATGGTGCAGCGGGCATCGACGCACATCGTCAGTCTTTCCGAGGCGCAGCGCGTCTATATGCTTTATAACGAAGGCCCGCCGACCCGCGATTGCGATCTGCTGGCCGCCGCGATGCCGTTTCCGGTGCTGAAAAATGCCTACCGGGCGGCGACGCAGATCAGCAAAGACATCGACAAGGATTTGCTGGACGGCCTCAACGCCGCGGGTTTTCGCACCAATGACGGCATCGACGATTGCGGCTTTCAGATGAGCTACCTTCAGCGCGGTGGGGGGTATTACTTCAACGTCGGCTGTTCCGACCTGATCGCAGCGGGCGAGATCAAGGTGCTGCCGTATGAGCAGATCGACCGCTTCTGTGTGGATGGTGCCAAGTTGACGTCGGGCGAGATTTTGAGTGCGGATTTGATCGTCATGGGGACTGGCTACAAAAATCAGCAAGACACCGCGCGTGTCTTTTTGGGGGACGCGGTCGCAGACCGCATAGGCCCGGTGTGGGGCTTTGGCGACGACGGCGAGTTGAACAACATGTGGAAGCGCACGCCGCAGCCTGGGCTTTGGTTTACCGCAGGTTCGTTGGCGCAGTGCCGAATTTTCTCGCGCTTTTTGGCGTTGCAGATCAAAGCCTGTGAGGAGGGGATGTTGCCGCTCACACGGGACGAACAGGGGGAGGCACAATGACAAAGAACTGGGCATTTACCCACAATAAAGCCAAGGATGCCACATGGACGCCGGGGCTCCGCGAGATTTTTGATTACCGCGATCTGGGCATCAAGGCGGCGACCCACGGCGACTATATCGCGCACGTGATCCGCGCCAACGGTCGCCATGAAGCCGATGCCGTGCAGCAATGGCACGTGCACCACTGCGATTTTCAATTCGTCATGGTGCTGAACGGCTGGGCTGAATTTGAATATGAAGGCGAGGGCGTGCACCGCATCGAAAAAGGCGACGTGGTCAACCAACGACCCGGCATCAAGCACCGCGAGATCGCGTGCTCCGACGACTTCGAAGTCCTAGAGATCGTCGCCCCCGCAGACTTCAAAACCGAGATCGTCGATCCGCCGGTGGGGTGAACGGAGGGTGCATGCCCTCTAACCACCGTCATTCCTGCCCGCTCCCCCCACGTCTTTTTGCCCGCCACCCGCGTCATTCCCGCGCAGGCGGGAATCCATGCGTTGATCATGGACCCCCGCCTTCGCGGGGGTGACGGGAAATGAGGAAGGGTGTGGGTGGTGGTGTGGTGGTGGTGCGCGGAGGTGGGAAGGTCCCGGGTCGCGCTCCGCTCGCCCGGGATGACGAGATATAAAAAATGCGTCATCCCGGAATCGCGGAGCGGTCTCCGGGATCTCCCCGTCGCCTAGTCCTCATCGCCGACGCTGATGTCGACCATCAGCGCGTTGGCGGTGGCATCTAGGGCGGACTCCAGGTCGTCTTCGGAAAGGCCGGCGGGTAAACGGACTTTGGCTTCGGCATAAAACAGCATGCCGCCGCCGACCGGCGCACCTTCGACCCAGGTGGCCATTTCTTCGACGCTGACATTCGCGCTCGCCAAGCAGCGGGTGACTTCCATGATGATGCCGGGATGGTCCGGCCCCATCAATGCCAAGTCCAACAGCGGGCCTGTTGCCACAGCGTCCGGCGTGTCAGCGGCGAATTTGACCATGACCTGAAAGTCGTCACCTTCGAGCGCCATCAGCGCGGCCCGGATATCGGCGGCCTTGCCGTCAGGGGCGGACACGCGCGCAACCCCGGCAAACGTACCGGCCAAGTGCGCCATCCGGCTTTGCAGCCAGTTGCCGCCGAGATCGGATACGGTCTTCGACAACTGTTCGACGATGCCGGGGCGGTCCGGCGTAATAAACGTGACGATCAGGGTGTCGGCCATCTGTTCAGCCCTTAGTTTTGTGCGACGGCAAGCTTGCCGGTCACGCCGTGTTTATCGATCAACTGTTGCACGAAGCCCGATGGAATTACTTCGGCCAGATACGCTTCGACAAAGGCATGCAGCGCCGGTTTGCCGTGGCGCGTGCCGACAGCTTGTTGCACGGCGGTGTAGCGACCCGGAAGGACGCGAGACCCCGGTACCTCCAGCGCATTGTCTTTCAGCGCCGGGACCAAACCTGCAAGCGCATCCAGTTTTTCATCCTTAAATAATTTGAATGCACCCGGCAGGCCTTGCGCGCGGACCAGCTCGGCATGTTTGAGCGTGCGCGACAGATACAAATCATACGCGGCGCGTTCAGAGACCGCGATCCGCACCCCCGGTGCATCGACGTCTTCGACGGTTTGGACGCTTGAGCCTTCGGGGACCAGATACGTCGCTTCGATTTCCACATATGCATTGCAGAAATGAATCACCTCAGCGCGTTTCGGCTCAATCGCGATCAGGCAGATATCCCATTCGTCGCGTTCTGCCGCATCGGCAACTTCGCCCGGCGTCGCGTATGTATGATATTCAACCTCAACCCCAAGTCGGCGTGCCATTTCGGACGCCATATCCGGCGAGATGCCGACCGGATCACCGTTCGGGGCCTCGCCGGTGACCAGCAAAATGTTGCCGAGGTTGACGCCGGCGCGCAGCACGCCTGGGTTTTTAAGATCGCTCAAGATGTCTTTGATGTTTTCGGGTGTCACGCGGATGTTCCTTGTCATTATTGATCTGAACGATGCGGTACGGCGGCGAAAAAATCAATCGTCGTGACCCCATATTGAATTTGCAGCAAAACCGTATCTGGCGATAGCCAACCGTCACGAAGGCAGCTACCTTAGGCTGCGTGCGACAACCTGGGATCAAAGGACCTCCATGTCTTTGTTAACTGAATCAGTTGTTTTTCTGGGCGCGGCCGTGGTCGCGGTGCCGTTGGCTAAGCGTTTGGGGCTGGGCTCGGTATTGGGCTATCTGGCGGCAGGCGCGGTGATCGGGCCTTGGGGCTTCGGGCTGGTCAGCGATGTCGAGAGCATTCTGCATTTCGGCGAATTCGGTGTCGTTTTGCTGTTGTTCCTGATCGGCTTGGAATTGCAGCCGTCCCGGCTTTGGACCATGCGACGCCCGGTGTTCGGCTTGGGCGGGGCGCAGGTCGGGATCACGGCTGTGATTTTGGCGGGTGTGGCCTATGGGTTCGGATTGCCATGGCAGGGTGCGGTGGCGATCGGCTTGGCGTTGTCGCTGTCGTCGACCGCGTTCGCGTTGCAGATCATGGCCGAGAAAGGCCACCTTACATCCCGCTATGGCCGCACCGCGTTTGCGATTTTGTTGTTCCAAGACATCGCCGCGATCCCGATGATCGCGCTGGTGCCGCTGTTGGCCGGGGGCGGCCCGGATGCCGGGTCGAGCGAGGTCTGGATTGCCGCTCTTGAAGTCGCTGCGGTGATTGCAGCGGTTGTCGTTGTCGGGCGATATCTGCTGCGCTTTGTGTTGCGCGGAGTGGCGTCTGCAAACGTGCGTGAAATTTTCACGGCGTGCGGATTGCTGACCGTGGTCGGCACCGCGTTGTTGATGCAGTCGGTCGGGATGTCGATGGCGCTCGGCGCATTCATCGCCGGGGTGCTGTTGGCGGACAGCGAATTCCGCCATGCTCTCGAAGCGGATATCGAGCCGTTTAAAGGCTTGCTGTTGGGCCTGTTTTTCATCGCCGTGGGGATGAGTGTGAACTTTGGCCTGCTGACCACCGAAATCGGTATGGTGCTGGGGCTCGTTGTCGCATTGATCGCGATCAAGGCGTTGGTGTTGTACGTGCTGGGGCAGATCAGCGGACTTGATTACGGCAGTCGGCAAAGCCTCGCAATTTCGATCTCGCAGGGGGGGGAATTTGCCTTCGTTATTTTGGGGATTGCTGTGGCCGCCGGCGTGTTGGCACGCGAGCCTGCGGATCTGGTGATCTTGGTGGTGACGCTGTCGATGGCGGTGACGCCGTTTTTATATTTGCTGTCGGATCGGTTTTCGAAAAAGGCGCTGGAAGCGCCGCGCCCCGACGACGATATGCCGGACAACCTGGAACACCCGGTGATCATCGCCGGCTTTGGGCGGTTCGGACAGATCATCGGTCGGATGTTACGCGCCAAGCAAATTTCGTTCACGGCGTTGGAGCTTAACCCCAACCAAGTTAACTTCGTCGCCAAATACGGCAACAAAGTTTATTACGGCGACACCACGCGCTATGACGTCTTGATCGCGGCAGGTGCCCGCGATGCCAAGGTGATGGTCATTGCCGTCGACGATGTGGATCAATCGGTGCGCACCGCCGAGGTGGTCGGGGAGTATTTCCCCAACCTTTCCGTGATTGCCCGTGCCCGCGACCGTCAGCACGCGTACCGGCTGATGGAAGCAGGGGTTAAGCACGTGATCCGCGAAACCTTCTTTTCCGGCCTCGAAGCCGGGCGCTTGGCACTTGAGGGCATCGGCTTTGCCAGCAAAGACGCCAACCACATTGCCGAAGTTTTCCGCGACTTCGACGAACGCCGCCTCAAGACGCAATTCGGCAACCACAAAGACGAAGCCAAATTTCAAGCCGAAGCCCGTGCCTGGGCGGACCAACTCGAAGAGCTTTTTGCCGAGGATATGGCGGCGGATACTGACGCTGTAGAGAAAGATAAGGATAGCGCTTAGGGGCGGCGGGGTGAGGGCGAGTGAAGCGCGGTGATGGGGAGGTCCCGGGTCTCGCGCGGCTCGCCCAGGATGACGAAGTGTATAAAATTCGTCATCCCGAAATCGCGTAGCGAGACCCGGGACCTCCCCGCCTCCAATTAGATTAGGATTCCCCGCAGCCTCTCACTCGATCCGATGCACCAGTCGCGCGCGAATTGTGCCGTCGAGGGCGCGGATATCGTCCAAGATGTTTTCGGCGTCGGCAATCGCACCGTCTGCATCCAAGACCACGTAACCGATGTCGCCTTCGGTCTGATAGTACTGACCGGCGATGTTGACCCCGTGGCGGAAGAACACTTCGTTGAGGCGACCCAATTCACCGGGCAGGTTTTTTTGCACCTGCAAGAAACGCGTGCCGGCAGGGCGCGGCGGCAGCAACACCTGCGGGAAGTTCACCGCGCCGATGGTGTTGCCGATGTCGGAATAGTCGGCGAGCTTGCGCGCCACTTCTTCGCCGATGCGCTCTTGCGCTTCTTCGGTCGAGCCACCGACGTGCGGGGTCAAGATCACGTTGTCGAGGCCCTGCAACGGCGAGGCGAACGGCTCTTTGTTGGAGCCGGGCTCGACCGGGAACACATCGATCGCAGCGCCGCCGAGCTTGCCGTCTTTCAGCGCGCGTGCGAGCGCGTCCAGATCGACCACGGTGCCCCGCGCGTTGTTGATCAAAAAGGCGCCGGGTTTCATCATCGCGATCTGGGCAGCGCCGATCATGTTCTGCGTCGCGTTGGTTTCCGGTACATGCAACGACACCACATCGGCTTCGCGCAGCAAGGCTTTCAAAGACGCCACCGGCTCCACGTTGCCGTGACGCAACTTGTCGGTGTGGTCGAAATAGATGACCCGCATGCCCATCGCTTCGGCGAGCGTCGCCAACTGGGTGCCGATGTTGCCGTAGCCGACGATGCCGAGCGTCTTGCCCCGCACTTCGCGGCTTTTGAGCGCCGACTTTTCCCAGCCGCCGGTATGCGCGGCGACCGAGCGGGGGAAGGTGCGACGGAACAGCATCACCACCTCGGCAATCGTCAATTCGGCGACCGAGCGGGTGTTGGAAAATGGCGCGTTGAAGACCGGTACGCCGCGCCGCTGCGCTGCTTTCAGGTCGATCTGATTGGTGCCGACGGAAAAACAGCCGACGGCGATCAGGCGCGTCGTTGCGTTTAAGATTTCGGTGGTGACCTGGGTCCGCGACCGAATGCCGAGGATCCGCACATCTTCCAGCTTTTCCGTCAGCGCAGCACCGTCCAGCGCGCTTGTCAGCCGCTCAATATTCTCGTAGCCGGCGTCGGCCAGCGAGTTGACGGCGCTGTCGCTGATGCCTTCAAGCAGCAGAATTTTAATTTTGTCTTTCGGCAGGGACGGGTTCTGGATGTCGCTCATGATGCAGCTCCGATTTGCGGGCCTAGGTGATAGCCCGCAATGGCGCTTGGTTCAATGGTGGATGGGATGGTGAACGCACGGGGATGGGGAGGTCCCGGGTCTCGCGTTGCTCGCCCGGGATGACGAGATGTAAAAAAAGTCGCTCGCCCGGGATGACGAGGTGTAAGAAAATCGTCATCCCGGAATCGCGTAGCGATATCCGGGACCTCGCGCGCTTTCGGTTGGATTAATTCCCGCACCGCCCCCTATACTCTCCGCATGTCGACGACGCGAGAACTCGGGGCGGTGATGGTGATGTGGGGGCTGGCCTTGGGGCTGTCCGCCGTTGCGCCCACCGATGCGTTGACGTGGTTTTTCGAAGTGTTGCCGGTGTTGATTGCTGCGCCGTTGATGTGGGTCACGCGCACCCGCTTCACCCTGACCCGTGTCTTGCTATGGACGGCGTTTATCCATGGGCTGATTTTGATCATCGGCGGGCATTATACCTATGCCGACGTGCCGATCGGGTTTTGGCTGCAAGACGCGTTCGGGTTCACCCGTAATCATTACGACCGCATCGGCCATTTGGCACAGGGTTTCGGCCCGGCGTTGTTGACCCGCGAAGTGCTGTTGCGCTGTACGCCCCTCAAGCCGGGCAAACTGGTGTTCGCCATTGCGGTCTGCATGCCGCTCGCGTTCAGCGCGTTTTACGAGATGATCGAATGGTGGACGGCGATCATGCTGGACGAAAATGCGACGGCGTTTTTAGGCACCCAAGGGGACCCGTGGGATACCCAGTGGGATATGTTTATGGCGCTGCTGGGTGCGATCATTGGGCAGCTTGTTTTGGGGCGGCTGCAATTGAAGCAACTGCGTCAGCGAGAGACATCATGACGACACGTATCGCCGTCGCGGGCACCGGGTTTTTTAGTCAGTTTCATTTTGATGCGTGGTGCAGGCTGGATGTTGATGTCGTCGGCATTTGTTCGCTGGATGCCGAATCTGCCGCATCGGTCGCGGCGCAGTTTCCGAATTGCCAGGTGTTTGATGATTTCGCCGCGATGATTGCGGCGACCCGGCCCGACCTGATCGACATCGTCACGCCACCGTCGACGCATTTGGAGTTCATCCGTATCGCCCTTGCGGCCGGGATTCCGGTGATCTGCCAAAAACCGTTTTGCGGCGGCCTCGACGGCGCGACCGAAGCCGCCGCCTTGGCCGCCCAGACCAGCGTGCCGCTGATCGTGCACGAGAATTTCCGCTACATGCCGTGGTACGCCGAAATTAAACGCGCGCTCGATGCCGGCACCCTCGGCGCGCTGTATCAGGGCACATTTCGGCTGCGTCCGGGCGACGGGCAGGGGCCGGACGCGTACCTCGCGCGGCAGCCGTACTTCCAAGACATGCCGCGCTTTTTAGTGCACGAAACCTTGGTGCATATCATCGACGTGTTCCGCTATTTGTTAGGCGAGCCGGACTATGTCCTGGCTGACCTCCGCCGCCTCAACCCGGTCATTAAAGGCGAAGACGCGGGATTGGTGGTGCTCGGCTTTCGCGGCGGTGTTCGCGCGCTCATCGACGGCAATCGCTTGGTCGATCACGCCGCCGAAAACCGCCGCCTGACCATGGGCGAAATGTGGCTCGAAGGCGCTGGCGCCGTGGTGCGCCTCGACGGCAACGGGGCCCTGCATCTCCGCTCGCACGGCGAAAATGTCGAGACGCCCTTGTCCTATGACTGGCAGAATACCGGCTACGGCGGCGATTGCGTGTACTTGCTCTGCGCCGATGTGCTGGCCGCCCTCAGCGAAGGCCGCACCCCGACCAATACCGCCGACCAATACCTAAAAAATTTACGCATCGTCGACGCGGTTTATCGTTCAGCCACCGAAGCCCGCCGGATTGATCTCTAACCTTAGTCCCTCTCCCCCATGCTGAGGGAGAGGGACACTGTATGCCATTGACCGTGACGCCGCGGACGGAAACACTGCGGGATGTTTGATCCATTGTTGCTCATTATCATCGCAGGCGTGTTTCTGTTGGCCGGCACGGTCAAAGGGGTCATTGGGCTCGGGTTGCCGACGGTCAGCCTCGGCTTGTTGGTGCTGGTTACCGATCTGCCGGGTGCGATGGCGTTGATGCTGGTACCGTCATTTGTCACCAACTTTTGGCAAGGCGTGGTCGGCGGGCATCTGGGCGCATTATTAAAGCGATTGTGGCTGTTCTTTACCGCCGCTACGGCCAGCGTGTGGTTGGGGGGTGAGGTGTTGGTGCGGGTCGATGCACATCTGTTGACGGCGTTGTTGGGCATTGTGCTGATGATCTATGCATTGATCAGTTTGCGCGGTGTGCGCTTGTATGTGCCGTCTAAGCACACGACGTCGCTGGGTGTCGCCGCCGCCGGTATCAATGGGGTGATCGGCGGCATGACCGGCTCGTTTGTGGTGCCCGGCGTCATGTATTTGCAGGCACTTGGATTGGACCGCCATCAGCTGGTCCAGGCGATGGGAATTTTGTTTACGCTGTCGACGTTAGCGCTCGGGCTGATGCTGGGCGGGCACGGGTTGTTGAGCGTCGATCTGGGTGGGCAATCTATGGCAGGCGTGCTGCCGGCGCTGCTGGGCATGGCGCTTGGCCAGCGGCTACGGGTACGGATGTCCGAAGAAAGATTTCGGCGCGTGTTCTTTTTTGCCATCTTGGTCGTCGGCATCGCGATCGCGGTGCGGAATTTGGTGATTCTGTGATGAAGCTGATCAGAACGATGTCCGCTGTGTTGCTCGGCGGCCTGTTGTTGCAAAGCCCGCTCGCTTTGGCACAAGCAACCGCCGACGGCGACGCGGTGATCATGCTGCCGTTTCCGGACCGGATCGAGCCGTTGAAGGCGCCGGTCAACGCGATGCTGAGCTACGGCAAAGCAACAACGCGGGATTTTATCACCGACATTACTTGGGGGCCGGAAAAGGCGCCCGGGCTCTATAATATGCGGGCCACCGGCAAGATCGAGATTGCGGTCGGCGACGAAGGACCGGTGGCGACGCTGACTCGCGCCGCGACGATTTTCACCTTGGGGCCGAAGGTGACGACGCAAGGCGATGCCGGCACCATCACGGCGCCGCTGACCGCACAGGGGCGGTTCCGTCGCATCGAACTCAACATGCCGTCTTTGGATACCCGCGCGCATCGGATGCAATTCGGGGTGCTTGGGCGCGGCCTGATCGATACCGGCGCGATCCTGCCGTTTCAACGTGCGTCCGGGCGTACTGGGCCGGATGACAGCGCCGGGCCTGCGCAGGCCCGGCGCGAAAAAGAAGCCCGCGCCGAGGTGCTGGAAGCGCTGCAACCCTTGTTGGGCCTGATCAGCGAAATGCCGCAGGCGGGGCTTTCCAGCGGCACGCGGCTGACGGTGCTGCGCCGCGACCTGGGCGATCTGTTTCGCGATGCAGGCCCGGTACCGCTCCGCATCGAGGGCACGGTGGCGGGTGTTGCCGAGATCGACAACCGACGGTTTTTAGCGCTCAGGCTGGACCGCGCCGAAATGGGGCCGCCGATGCGTGCGCGTGTCGAAGGTTACGCGTTGATCGATGTGGAAACCGCGCTGACCGAAACTCTCGTCGCTGCGATTGAGTTGATTGTTTTACAAGGCACCGATGCGATCAGCTTCCGATTCGTCGAACGCCGCGCGCTGATGCCGATGACGAAGTGAATTGGCTGTCTCAAAGAATGTTGAGGCGCGTAAAAAATCGCAACCCACCCCGCGTCATCCTGAACTTGATTCAGGATCCACAGCAGCGCGAAAGCTCAATGAGCCGCGTTTGCACCACGATAGATCCTGAATCAAGTTCAGGATGACGCGAGAGAGAGGTGAGGTGAGCGAGAGGAGGTGGCGGAAACGGCGGCACAACACCTTCGCGCATATCCTCTTTGAATGAGCGGGACGAACGGGTAGGCTGCTCGTCGCAACAAGGACACTTTCATGACGTATCAAGCGATCGCATTTTTGGCCGCGCCGACACCGGAAGCGGATGCCGCGAAGGCCTCATTGGTCGAGCGTTACGGCGACACCGCACCGGCTGATGCGGACGTCATCGTCGCGCTTGGCGGTGATGGGATGATGCTGCATACGATCCACGATACCCTTGAACGCGACGTGCCGATTTACGGCATGAATCGGGGCTCGGTCGGATTTATGATGAACGCGTTCGACGAAGACGACCTCAAGGCCAGACTCAACCGTGCGCAGTTGATCGAACTGCACCCGTTGAAAATGCAAGCGATTGATATCGACGGGCGCCAGCATATCGAGCTTGCGATCAACGAGGTCTCGTTGCTGCGCGAAACCCGCCAGACGGCGAAAATCAGGATCATCGTCGACGGTATTCCGCGCATCGATGAAATGATCTGCGACGGCGTGTTGGTGGCGACATCTGCGGGCAGCACGGCGTATAACCTATCTGCCAATGGTCCGATCATTCCCATCGGCGCCGAGCTTTTGGCGTTGACCCCGATCAGCGCGTTCCGGCCCAGGCGTTGGCGGGGTGCGTTGTTGCCGTCGAAAGCAAAAATCACGTTCGAGGTGATCGAGCCGACGAGTCGTACCGTCAGTGCGACCGCCGACTTTAGCGAAGTGCGCAACGTCGTCAGCGTGACCGTCACTCAAGATCGCCAACATGTGGCGCAGCTTTTATTTGATCCCGAGCACAATCTCGAAGAACGAGTCCTGAAGGAACAATTCAGCGCGTGAGCAGATACGAAGACGCAGAAACGCGGCCCGATAAACCGGACGCGCGGAACTGGAAAGCGCGTGCGCCCTGGGTTGCCGGCACGCTGTTATGGGGTGTCTTCGGCGGTTGGGTGTTTTCGCAGCTCGGCATTCCGCTGGCGTGGATGATCGGCGCGATGATCTTTACCGCCGCCGCCGCGATTGCGGGCGTGCGGCTGCAAGGGCCGGGCAAGGGGCGGGCGGTGATGATTACCGTGTTGGGTGTGATGCTCGGCAGTTCGTTTACGCCCGATATCATGAACCATCTGTCGAGTTGGTTCATCTCAATTGCCGTGTTGCTGGTGTTTGTGGTTTTGGTCACGTGTGTGCTGGCGTGGGGCTTTCAGCGCTTCGCCGGTATGCCGAGGCGGGAAGCGATCTTGTCGGCGACGCCCGGTGGGTTCGGCGAGATGGTGTTGATCGCCGAGGCCTATGGTGCCGATGTGCGCTCGATCTCGTTGATCCACGCAACCCGCGTCATGTTCACCGTGATGCTGATCCCGATTTATTTCCGCATCTTTGAAGGCTATACACCGCCCGCCGTTTCGCCCATGGGCTCGGTCGCGGATTTAGGCCTGCAAGACAGCGCCATCTTGGTTGCCTGTGCAATTGTCGGTTATGCCGGTGCGCGCGCCCTGAAGGTGCCTGCCGCCGCCATCTTAGGGCCGATGGTGGTGAGCGCCTTCGTGCATTTCTTTGGTCTTACCAAAGCACAGCCACCGGGGGAGTTGGTGAACTTGGCGCAGATCGTGATCGGCACCACGGTCGGTTGCCGTTTCGTTGGCGTCAGCCATCGTCAGCTGATCAACCCGGTCGGTATCGGCATCATCGGCGCGGCAATTACGTTGGGTTTGGCGTTGGGCGCTGCGTCTGCCCTGCATGCGATCACCGACTTGGACTACAATGCACTCTGGATCGCCTTTGCGCCGGGTGGCCTTGCCGAGATGACCCTGATCAGCTTGGCCATGCACATCGACACCGCATTTGTTTCGACCCACCACATCATCCGAATTTTGTTCATCGTGTCCGCGATGAGCGTCATCAGCCGTCTGCTGTTCGGCAAGCCTGACAAAGAGTTCTAGACGGTGGTCCCTATATCACGTCATTCCCGCGCAGGCGGGAATCCATAGCGAACATGGACCCCCGCCTTTGCGGGGGTGACGGGGAAATCGGCGCGACACCCTAGCCCAAAAGCTGGCGGATCGGGCCTTGGTTTTCGGCCCATTCGGCCCATTGGCGAGGGCCGAGGCCGTATTGGTTTTTGTGTCCGGCATTGGCGCCGGCGTCGATCAATGCCTGCACCACGTCACGTTGGCCACGGGCAGACGCCATCATCAAGGCTGTGTTGCCATAGGCGTCGGCGCTATCGGCGCTGAGGCCTGCCTTGAGCCCAGCTTGCACCATCGCCAGATCACCGCGTGCGGCGGCGGCGAGGAAGTCTTCATCGGTGATTTTTGGTTCCGTCATGATGTCTTTTCATGCCGCGCTGTCGTCGGCACGTCAAGGTGCATTGAAATGCACGGTGCCCAAGCCCGAAATATCATAGCCGCTGAGCGCGCGTGCCCGGGCCTTGAATTCGTCGCTCTGTGCAAACGTCAACAACGCCTGCATCGGTGCTTGAAAGAAATCGCGGCGGCGCACCAAAAGGTCGTAACGCTCGCGGTGCAAGGGAATGAAATCAAGGCCGGCTTGTTGGGCGGCGGCACGCACGCCAAGCCCGGTCTCGGCGCGGAATTCCAGAACCGCCAAGGCGAGTTCGGATTCCGAGCGCGCTTCGTCATCTAAGATATCGATATCCTTCATCTCGATTCCGGCTTCGGACACCAGATGTTGGAACAGTACGCGGCTGCCGGCTTGCGGCTCGCGGACCACGAATCGGGCCCGGCCCGCGACGGCGTCGGCCAGCGACGTGATGTGCATCGGATTGCCTTTGCCGACGATCAACCCCTGTTCGCGCCACGCCCATTCGATCAGCACCGCGTCCATACCGGCGGTCGATTCGATCACGTGCGAGACGTTGTAGCCGCCGTCCACCAGATCGACGATGTGCATACCTGCGGCCACCGCTTCGCCGCGAGAAAATCGCTCAAGCCCGTCCAGGCTGCCGCCTGGCATCAGCGCTAAATTACAGTCCGCCTGACGCACGGCCCATTCCAACAGCGGATCGTGGGAGCCGACGATGACCGGCGGCGGCGGCGTCGCGTGGCTCGCTTCGATATCCGGAAACGTCGACGAGCGTGCCAGCCAAAGATCGATTAAATGTTTTGGAAACAACCACTTACCGGTGACGCGGGTGCATGGAATCTCCTCAGCCGCGACAAGCTCATAGACCTTGCGCTCTTTCAGGCGGAGATAGACCGCGACCTCTTTGGTGGTCATTAAATCTTTCATCTTAAACCCGTACACATCGTGGGACTTTATTTCCAGCCAATATTGGGTATCAATGCGGCGTCGGGCGCCCTACATCAAAAAGCAACAGGGCACCGAACGCGCGCACCGGGTATCCGGTGCGACCATTGGGAGAAGACACGAAATATGAAACTCCACGGTAAGGAGGTCCTCGTCTGTTCGTGCGAGGACACCATGAACATCGACGCTGACGCGTTGGCCAAAGCGGCCGGCGGCGACGGCGCCTTAAAAGTTGCTCGCCATCTGTGCCGGGTCGAGTTGGACCGCTTCGCCGACGAGGCCGGCAAGGCCGATAAACTGCTGGTCGCCTGCACGCAGGAAGCACCGCTGTTTTTGGATGCCTTGGAAGATATGGGAGACCGCGCCCCGGAAGCCGCGTTCGTCAATATTCGCGAGCGCGCGGGTTGGTCCCAGGCCGCGAAAGATGCCGATAAAAACGTCATCGCCAAGATGGCCGCGTTGTTGAACGAGGGTGGGCTAGATGTGCCCGATGCGTCGTCGGTCAGCATGATTTCAACCGGCATCGTGTTGGTGCTGGGTAAAGATGACGTCGCGCTCGACGCCGCGCGCAAGCTTGCCGACCGCATGGACGTGTCGGTGATTTTAGAAGGTGGCGCTGATGTCGAACCACCGGCCGTGATGGATGTGCCGGTGTTCATGGGTAACATCAAAAGTGCGTCGGGTCGGTTGGGTCAGTTTGAGGTGCGGGTCGAAAACTTCCGTCCCACCGTGCCGTCCTCAAAATCGAAACTTGAATTTACCGGTCTCGGCGAAGTCGGCACCTCGACCTGCGATTTGATTTTGGATTTGCGCGGGGCAACGCCGTTGTTCCCGGCACCGGAAAAACGCGACGGCTATTTCCAACCCGATCCCGGCAATCCGGCATTGGTGATGGAAGCGCTGTTCACGCTGACCGATATGGTCGGCGAATTCGAAAAGCCGCGCTATGTCGACTACGACCCGGGCATTTGCGCGCACGCGTCGAGCAAGATCGTCGGGTGTTCCAAGTGCCTTGATATCTGCCCGACCAGCGCGATTGTGCCGAACGGCGACAAAGTAAAGTTTGATCCCTACGTCTGTGCCGGCTGCGGTTTGTGCGCGGTGGTGTGCCCGACGGGGGCGGCGAAATATAGCCTGCCCGGCGGCGATGGCATGAGTGCGCGGCTCCGCGCCTTGATCGGCACCTATCTTAAGGCCGGTGGCAGCGATGCGGTGTTGCTGATTCATGACGATGTGTTCGGCCGCGATGCGATTGCGCTGTCGGCGCGTCACGGGCGCGGCTTGCCCGGCAACGTGCTGCCGTTCGCCGTCAACCAAGCCACACAAGTCGGCATTGACGGCATTTTGCTGGCCTTGGCACTTGGCGTGTCCGAGGTGGCAATCTTGTTGCCGCCGAAAAAGCGCGAAGACCGCAACACTTTGCTCAACGAATTCGGCATTATCGATGCGATCACCGAAGGCCTCGGCTACGGGGCAGGGCGGGTGCGCCTGATCGAGGCCGATGATCCCGATCAGCTTGAAGCGGCGCTGCACGGTGCCACCGTTCAAGCCGCGATCCCCAGCGGCGACGTGGTCGGCGCCGGGCGCAAACGCTCGGTGCTGCGGTTGTCGTTGGATGCCTTGCACCGCAAAGCCCCGGAACAACCCGACGAAATCGCGCTGCCTGCGGGGGCGCCGTTCGGCACCGTGAATGTGGATACCGACGGCTGCACATTATGCTTGGCGTGCGTCGGTGCATGTCCGACAGGAGCGCTCAAAGACAACGAAAACCTGCCGCAACTCAGCTTTGCCGAAGATGCTTGCGTGCAGTGCGGGCTGTGCAAAAACACCTGCCCGGAAAAAGTCATCTCGCTGACGCCGCGCCTGAACTTTCGCGATGACGCGCACACCGCCCAAGTGATCAAAGAAGAACAGCCGTTCTTGTGCATTCGTTGCGGCAAGCCGTTCGCGACCCAGGCGTCGCTGGCGCATCTGACCGAAAAGCTTTCGGGTCACGTCATGTTCCAAGGCCCGGGCAAGCTGGATCGCCTTAAGATGTGCGAAGACTGCCGCGTCGTGGAAATGACCACCAGCGAGGACAATCCGTTGGCGCACGGCACCGTGCCGATCCCGCGCACCACCGACGACTACCTGCGCGAACGCGATGTGCTGCGCGAGAAAGCCAAACAAGACATGATCAAAAAGGGCCTGACCGACGGTGAAGCGTGAGGGGGAAAAACGTCCCCGATATCGACAAACCGGGCCCGAATGACTAACGTAGTATTGAGGGAGACAGCATCATGGATGGCACCGCGCCGCTCAATCAACCTGAAAAGGCCGCCGCCGAGGCGCCGATGATCGATCCGTTCGGTCGTCACGTCAGTTATTTGCGCGTCTCTGTCACCGATCGCTGCGATTTCCGCTGTGTGTATTGCATGGCCGAAGACATGACGTTCCTGCCGAAACGCGATGTGTTGTCCTTGGAAGAACTTGAGCGCCTGTGCGGTGCGTTTATCCGCAAGGGTGTGCGCAAGCTGCGCCTGACCGGCGGCGAGCCGCTGGTCCGTCGCGGCATCATGACGCTGATCAACAACCTGGGGAAACACTTAGATACTGGCGCGCTCGACGAGTTGACGCTGACCACCAACGGCAGTCAGTTGCCCAAATACGCTGAAGATTTGGTTGCTGCCGGTGTGAAGCGCATCAATGTCTCAGTCGACACGCTGGACCCCGAAAAATTCCGCCAAGCGACCCGCTGGGGGCGGCTTGAGCAAGTGATGGACGGCCTCGCTGCCGCCAAGAAAGCCGGTCTGAAGATCAAGATCAACGCCGTCGCACTGAAGCATCTGAACGCCGACGAATTCGACGACATGATCCGCTGGTGCGGTGAAAATGCGTTCGATCTGACGCTGATTGAAACCATGCCGTTGGGTGAGATCGGTGAGGATCGGGTGGATCAATATCTGCCGCTGTCCCAAGTCCGCCGCGATCTCGAAACCCGCTGGACGCTGAATGAAATTCCTTATCGCACCGGCGGTCCGGCCCGCTATACCGAGATTGCCGAGACCGGTCAAAAACTCGGTTTCATCACGCCGTTGACGCACAATTTCTGCGAAAGCTGCAACCGGGTGCGCCTGACTTGCACCGGCACGTTGTTCATGTGCCTGGGCCAAGACGATGCCGCAGACCTGATGAAGCCGCTGCGCGCAACCGATGATGATGCGGTCTTGGAGGCCGCCATCGACGAGGCTATCGGCCGTAAGCCGAAAGGCCACGACTTTGCGATCGAACGCCGCGGCGACGCCCCCGCCGTCGGCCGCCACATGTCCATGACCGGCGGCTGATTCTAAGTTCTGCGCCCCCGCCCCTTTGCACCCCCGCCCCCCTGCGTCATCCTAAACTCCCCCGCGTCGTCATCCTGAACTTGATTCAGGACCTTTTCGAATTTGCGCAATGTGATCCTGAATCAAGGTCAGGATGACGCGAAGAGGATGACGATATGGGAAAGGGGCTTTTCGAAAAAAAGCTGCCGCATCCCGTTGATAATGCTATGTCGAAAGCAACATTCATTTTATCCAAGGAAGCACGATGCCCGCTTACATGATCGCCCAGGTCAACATCACCGACGCCGAAGCTTTTAAAAAATATCAGGCCGGCGTGCCCGAGACGCTGAAACCGTACGGCGGCAAGTACATCGTGCGCGGCGGCGAGACGGTCGTCCTCGAAGGTCAGATGCCGTATCCGCGCATCGTCGTGATTGAGTTCCCTTCACTGGATCAAGCCAAAGCGTGGCACGCGTCCGACGCATACGCCGAGCCGCTGGCGATGCGCCAAGCCTCCGCCGACAGCGTGTTGATTGCGGTGGACGGCTATGACGGATAGCGCCGCAGACAAGGCAGCGTCGCTGCCCCGTGCGATCTGGCAGGCCCGCCAAGACGGCAGCCTGTTGCCCCGCGATACGGTCAAAGACGTCGTCGGTCGCGACGCGGCCTACGCGGTGCAAATGGCAGCAACCGATGCTGCCGGACTGACGCGGGCCGGGTGGAAAATCGCGGCCACCAGCGCCATCGCGCAAGAATTGATTGGCGTCGATGGCCCATCGCTGGGCCCTGTATTCGCAGAGCACATTTTCGAGCCGGGCGCGACATGTGTTGCACGCCCCAATCAGGGCATGGCGATTGAATGCGAGATTGCGTTCGTGATGGCCGGTGATTGTGATTTCGGCGTGAGCCCGGCGCGGGATGCGGTGTTGGCCGCGACCAAGACAGCCCGCATCGGGATCGAAGTTGTGGGCTGCCGTTTCGAAGGCGGCGTTGCCGCAGCTGGTCCGGCGATTTTGATCAGCGATTTTTCGTTCAACGTCGCCTTGGTGCGCGGGCCCGAAATCCGCGGTTGGCGCGACATGGATTTAAGCGCCGTCGAAGCCTGCGCCGTAGTGAATGGCGAACGCGGCAACACCGGCACCGGTGCGGCAGTGATGGGCGATCCGGTTGCTGCCCTGGTGTGGGCGGCGGGTGAAGCGGCGCGCATCGGCAGGCCGCTCAAAGCTGGCGATATCATCACGACGGGCACCATGACCGGCGTCGTCCCGGTTAAGCCGGGGGACGAGGTGGTTGGGGATTTTAGTGCGTTGGGATCGGTTCAGGTCAACTTCGCGCCGGACTGAGCACGCTTGGCGGTGAATACCGCGACTGAGGTATTACGCGTATCGGTCGGGGCTTCGCCTTTGAGAAGATTGTGCAACGACTCCCAGTCAACAGGCTTTGAGACGTAGCCGTCGAAACCTTGCATGTGGTATTCGTCGATGCTTTTGGTCATGACGTCGGCGGTGAACGCATACACTCGGCCTTTAATGCATCCGGCCGATTTTGCCCGTACCATAATCTCGCGCCCGTCCATTTTCGGCATATGGATATCGAGTAAAATAACGTCGTAAGCCTGTGCCTTAATTTTCGCCATCGCTTCGGCGCCGTCACAGGCAAATTCGACTTCATAGCCCCAACTCTTTGTCATCGCATCGACGAGGCGACGATTGGTCTCGTTGTCATCGGCAACCAAAATGCGCATTTTGCTGGGCGCGACCAGGCGTAGTTTTGGTGCGGTCGCGCTGGCTTGCGGTGCCGGCTTGTGGGTCACGACGGCGGTCTTGAGGGGGATGTTGACGGTGAATGTGGATCCCTCATCAAGCGTGCTTTTGACCGTAATGGAGCCGTTCATTTTTTTGATCATGCGACGGCAGATGCTGAGTCCAAGCCCGGTGCCGCTGTTATTGCGGGTGCGCTTATGGGTAATCTGCGTGAAGGGGTCGAAAATCTTGGATAAGGCATCTTCCGGAATGCCGATGCCGCTGTCATGGACCACAATTCGCAGGGTGTCCATTCGATCGGTCGGGTTGCGGTGCAGTGACATGATAACCTCGACACCGCCGGCTTGCGTGAATTTAACCGCATTGCCCACCAAGTTCATCACCACTTGGCGCAACCGGACGACATCGCCATAAATCTCGCGATTTTCAAGGTCGCCGACAATTTGGAATTTCAATTCGATTTGCTTGGCTGTCGCAATCGCGCCGTAGACCGACCGCACGGTATCGGTAAGCTGCACGATGTCGAATGGCTCAACACTAAGTTCCATGCGGTCGGCTTCGAGCTTAGACAAATCTAAGATGTCATTGAGCACGGTTTCTAAGTGGCGACCCGATTTCTTAAGGGTGCGTATAAAGTCGGTTTGCTTGTCATCGAGGTCGGTCATTTCCAACAGTTCCGCCATGCCCAACAGGCCGGTCAGCGGGGTGCGAATTTCATGGCTCATGTTGGCGAGGAAGGCCGATTTCATCTCGTTGGCATTTTCTGCTGCGGCACGGGCGTCGCTTAATTCGCGGGCGACTTTTCGCTGCATAGAAACGTCACGAATTGCTGCAATGGTCAGTTTCTTGCCGTCGAATTCGGAATGGTTCAGCGAAATTTCGACGTAGATCAGGCGCCCGGATTTAGTGATCGCCTGCAATTCTGCGCCTTCGCCCATCAGTCGGCGGCCGGTCGTATCTTGGAAAACAACACGGTGCTGAACATGTCGTTCGCGTGTTTCGGGGGGCAGCAATTCTTCAATGCACATCCCGACCAATTCGGGCTGCGCATATTCGAATAAGGTCACCGCTTCGGTATTGCAGCGTTGAATGATGCCGTCTTCGCTGATGAAAAGCATCGCTTCCGGGGCATCATCAATCAATAGGTCGAGTTGGGACTTTGCCGCCAATATCTGCCCGTTCATGCGTTCCATGCGGCGCAGCAACCAAATCGCCATGCCGGTTGCGATCAGCACCAGCGTCGCTATGGTGTTTTCGATATGGATCTCGTTTTTGATTTTCGTGATATGGCGTTCGCTGTCGGCACGGCGTTGATCGAATTCGGTCTTGATGCGCTGCGTTAAATCATTCAGCGCGGCGAGCGCCGGCCCGTCGTCGATGCGGACGGTATCATCCAATGCCTGAGGCGACATGTCTTTGGGTTGTTGGAGCGCCGCATTAAATTTTTCACGGTATGCATTCATGGTTTGGCGAATGGCCCAAATCTCGCCGACCGCGCCGCTGGTTGTTGTTGCAGATTTGAGCGCCTTTTCCAGGGACTGCAAGGCTTCGCGCGCTTGACTGAGGCTCTGAGACGCCTGCGTCGCATAAGTTTGGTCGCGCCGCAGCACATAATTTTTGAAATGATGAATGAAGCCGCCATATCCAAGGGCTTGATTTAAGTCCGCTAGGTGCCCGTTGAGGGGGGCGGCGTGCTCGTTGAACGCAGACCAACTGGCTTGTGCGTTACTGATCCGGTTCTTCAATTCGGCGGTTTGAAATATGATTGCGGCGACAAGGACGATGCCGATGATCAGTGTGATCCCCGATTTGGCCAGAAATTGTTTCGATATAAAAGTTGGCATTCGCGCTTCCTCGCTGTTTTCATCCGGGCGCTCACCCGGAAAAATGAGCGCGTTCTGTGATCTGACTGTGATCTGATCGTGGGCATACTATGTCGGCGAAGCGGATTGTGAAGGAGTTTTGGGTCGGCCATCTGACCTATCCATAGGGCCTGAAAACGGCAAAAATGCTTCCTGCTTTCAGGTGTATTTTTATGGCGACTTCCCGGAAAGCCCAAAGGGCTTATCCGGGAAGTCGCGGGGTGTGTGAGGGGACGTCGCCGTTGAGGGAGGGGGACAGGGCGGGAACCTTATGACCCCGGCTTGGCGTTGGCGAAGAACGCCTGGTTGCCGAGGATTTGGTATTTGTTGATCTCGGCCTGGCCCTCGGCGCCGATCATCCAGTCGATGAACTGTTGGCCGAGTGCGGTCTTGATATGCGGGTGCTTTTCTGCGTTCACCAGAATAATGCCGTACTGGTTGAACAGTTTCGGGTCGCCTTCGAGCAAGATCGAAAGATCACCCTTGTTTTTAAACTTCAGCCACGTTGCACGGTCGGTCAGCGCATAGGCATTCATGCCCGATGCCACGTTCAGCGTCGCGCCCATGCCCGACCCGGTCTCGCGATACCACGTGCCGCTTGCCGCCTTCGGATCGATGCCTGCGGCGCTCCATAGGCCGAGCTCTTTTTTATTGGTGCCGCTGTCGTCGCCGCGGGCGGCGAAAGCCGCTTTGGTGGCGGCGATTTTCTTGAGCGCGGCTTCGGCGGTTTCGCTGCCTTTGATGGCGGCGGGGTCGGACGCGGGACCGACCATCACGAAGTCGTTGTACATCACGTCATAGCGTTTCACGCCCATGCCGTCGGCGACGAATTTTTCCTCAGACGGTTTATGGTGCACGAACAGCACGTCGGCATCGCCGCTGCGGGCCAAGCGGATCGCCTTGCCGGTGCCGACCGCGACGACGCGGACTTCAATGCCGGTCTTTTTGGTAAACACCGGCAAGATCACATCAAACAGGCCTGAGTTTGCGGTCGACGTGGTCGACGCCACGGTGATGAATTTGTCGTCGGCTGCGTGTGCACCTGTGGTGATCAGCAAGGCCACGACAGCCGTTATGAGAAATTTCGTCAGATGCATGTTCAGGCGCATGTTTGCTCTCCTTATGTTTTCGAGGGTCACCATCTCAGATCACCGCGCAGAAATGCCGCCGCTTCACCGCTTGCGGGGGTCTCAAAAAAGTGTGCGGCGGGGGTGTGTTCCAGCAATCTGCCTTTGTGGATGAACAGCACCTCGTCGGCGATGCGTTTGGCCTGGCCCAAGTCGTGGGTGGTCATGATCAACCGCGTGCCTTCGTCGTGCATATGTTGGCAGATACTTTCGACGGCGTGGGTCGCGGCGGGGTCCAGGTTTGAGGTCGGCTCGTCCAAAAACAGCACTTGCGGGCGCAAGGCCCAAGCGCGGGCGAGGGCGAGTTTTTGCTGCTCGCCGCCTGACAGCAAGCGCGCCGGAGTGTCTTGGAAGCGGGCCAAGCCGGTACGTGCCAAAACGTCGTCGGCGATGCCGGCGCGCGCGGCGCGGGGCGTGCCCTTGAGTTTCAAGCCGTACAGCACGTTCGCCAGAACCGAGCGCCGCAACAGCACCGGGCGCTGGAACACCATTGCCTGATGCTTTGCCGCGTTGGCCCCTCGCCAAGTGACGGTGCCGGCGCTGGGCTGGATCAAGCCGTGACAGAGCCGCAGCAGCAAAGACTTTCCGGCGCCGTTCGGCCCCAAGATCACCGTGCGTGGGCCGGCGTTCAAGGAGAACGAAATGTTGTCGATCAAACGTTGGCCGTTTGCTTCGTAGAGCAAGTCCTCGACGCGGAGCGGCAGGATCGCGTTGGGTGCGTCGGCGCGATTTACCTTGGGTGCGGCGTTGGGAGCGGTCACGTCCATGTCGCCTCCGCACGTTGTTTGGCGGTGAAGGTGGCGGCGTTGATGGCGAGCGACAGGCCGATCAGCACGATGCCGAGGCCGAGTGCCAAGGCCAGATCGCCCTTCGAGACTTCCAGCGCAATCGCCGTCGTCATCACGCGGGTCACATGATCGATGTTGCCGCCGACAATCATCACCGCACCGACTTCCGCCGACGCACGCCCGAACCCGGCGAGCACGGCGGTGACCAGAGTGAACCGCGCATCATATAACAGGGCAGGCACGGCGCGCAGCGGGCCGGCGCCGAGCGAGCGCATCTGCTCCGCATACTCGATCCACAAATCGGCGACCACTTGGCGCGTCAGCGCGGCGATGATCGGCGTCACCAAAATCGCCTGCGCGATGATCATCGCGGTCGGCGTGAACAGCAGACCTAAAACGCCGAGCGGCCCGGATCTGGACAGCAGCAAATACACCACCAAGCCGACGACCACCGGCGGCAGCCCCATCAGGGCGTTGAGCATCACCGTCAACGTGCCCCGACCCGGGAATTTGAACAGCGCCAATGCAGCACCCATCGGCAAGCCGATCACGGCGGCGAGCGCAACCGCGCTGATGCTGACCTGCAACGACAGGCCGACGATCTCGATCAAGTTGGCGTCGAGGGTGATCAGCAGGTGTATGGCCGTGGCAAAGGCGGCACCGATGTCGGTCATTGTATTTTTGAATATTCCGCTAATTAAAGGCTCTATTTAGAGCATAAACCGTAAAATATGCATATTAAAACATAAATATGCAGGATTGATGGCGAATAAGAAAACGCACTTGATCTCCACCCCTTTGCTACGGATGATCGCGCCACCACATAATCAATAAGAACCGTGGTCGGGCCCGATATTCGGGGTCGGAGGGAGAGAGCATTTTGAGTGAAGACAGTTTTCTGATCGCGCCTGATCCGGCCGATCCGCGCCTGACCGAACGCGTCAGCGGTGTGGATCAGGACGGTAACACCGTCGAGACCCGGGTTACCGTGGAGCGGCCGCTGACATTGTTCCTGAACGGGCGCGAGATCGTCACCATGATGACCATCTGCGACCACCCGGATTACTTGGCGGTCGGCTATCTGCTGAACCAAAATATGCTGCGACCTGATGACGAAGTGACCGGTATCGACTACGACGCCGAGATCGAAACCGTGGTCGTGCGCACGGCGCGGGAAACCAACTACGAAGACAAATTAAAGAAAAAAACCCTGACGTCCGGCTGCGCGCAAGGCACGGTTTTCGGTGACGTTATGGAAACGTTCGAGACCGCCGAGCTGAACAAAGACACGGTGCTGAAAACGTCTTGGCTGTACAATTTGACGAAAACCATCAACACCACGCCGAGTTTGTATCTGGAAGCCGGTGCGATTCATGGCTGCGTGTTATGCCATGAAGACAAGCCATTGATTTATATGGAAGATGTCGGCCGCCACAACGCCGTCGACAAGATCGCCGGCTATATGTTCCTGAACGGCATTTCCGGGTACGACAAGATTTTCTATACCACCGGGCGGCTGACGTCCGAGATGGTGATCAAGACCGTGCAGATGGGCATGCCGATCTTGTGCTCGCGCTCGGGCTTCACGGCATGGGGCGTGGAATTGGCACGCCAGGTCGGGCTGACGCTGATCGGGCGCGCCCGTGGCAAGCGCTTCATCGCGCTGGCCGGTGCGGAACGAATCATTTTCGATAGCGACCCCGCCGCCATGGAAGACGAACCCGACCGCATGAACCGCAAGGGTGCCGCCGTAAAATGACCGAGCCCGAAACCCTGACGCTCGACTGGTATGGACCGATTGTACCGACCGAAATGGACATGTCGACGCAGGCCATGGACCGGCTGGGGCGGCCCGGCGTGTATCTGTGCCTGCAGCATTATCCGGACGCTCACCGCGTGCGTGCCTATGCGGGCGTGACCAAAGATTTTCGGCTGAGACTGCGCGAGCACGTCGCCGCAACGATGGGCCTGACCTATGATATTTATGATGCCGAAGGACGGATTGTGTTTGCGCATACCCATGCGGACAGTCTGTATGAGGCTGCTGCCCGATTGGACGAGCTGCACCAACTTGCGGCGGACGAAGTTAAGCGCATGACGTGGTTTTGCGCCCTTGACGACAGCGATTCTTATGTCGCGTGGTATGTGGTCGAGGGGATGCTGATCCGCCGTTTAAAGGCCTTGGCGCAAACCGGCTTCACGACCCCTGCGGGTGATGTTTTGGATGTCACTAATAGTCGGGGCGGCCCAAAGCCCGACGGCGCATTGGTGATCCGTAACCAGGGGGCGGACGACGTTTTGAATATTTTCGGTGCCGAACTGACCTGGCCTTTGGAGGATGCGGCATGAGCAATGCCTATATGAAGCCGATTGTCGGCGTGCTACTGGCCGGTGGTTTGGCGCGGCGCATGGGCGGTGGCGACAAGCCGCTGCGCACACTGGGCGGTAAGCCGATCTTAGATCGGGTCGTTGATTGCGTACGCCCGCAGGTGCACCAGCTGATCTTAAACGCCAACGGCGACCCTGCGCGCTTCGATCAATATGACCTGCCGGTCGTGCCTGATGTGTTGGACGACAACCAAGGCCCGCTGGCCGGGATTCTGACGGCAATGGATTGGGCGGCGGCGAACCTGCCCGAATGTGAATACGTGGTCAGCTTCGCCACCGATGCGCCGTTTCTGCCGAGTGATCTGGTCGCCAGACTGATGGCACCGGTGCTCAACGGCACAGCCCCGATGTCGTGTGCGATCACCGGAGATCGAACGCATCCGGTGTTCGGCGTCTGGCCGGTCGCGCTGCGCGATACCTTGCGCCGCGCCATGGTCGAAGACGGCGTGCGCAAAATCGACGCCTGGACCGCCGACATCGGCATCGCGCATGTGCCGTTTGAGACCGACCCGGTAGACCCATTCTTTAATGTCAACAAGCCGGAAAATTTGGCCGAAGCCGAACAGCTTTTGGCGCGCGTCGAAGCCGCCCAGCCGGACATCCACGAGGTGATGAACTTAGGCGTGGTGATCGAGCGGCGCGACAGCGATTCCCGCTGGCAGGATTATTCGTTTCAACCCGTCGCGGCGTTTCCGGGTGCACCGGCAAAAGACCCGCACAGCGCATGGGTGAAGCTGCGCGAGGGCGAGGGGTGGGTGCATTTCCATGCCGCGACCATGCCGCTTGAACTGTTTCGGGGCGAGACCGAGGGTTATAAAGTCAATTTGTCGAACGCGCAGCCGCATATCTATATCGTGCTGAGTCAGGGTGAGGAGGCGGATGACCCGGAAATGCTGGTGCACCTGATCACGGCGTGCCCGTTTGAGGCTGAGAGCTACACCGAAGACACCGATCAACTGGTCGAGGGTGTGCCGATGCCGCCCGACGTGGCCGCTTGGATCAAAATGTTTTGCGACACCCACCACAAAGATGTGCCGTTCAAGAAGCGTAAACGTAAGTCTTACGATCCCCGCAAGGGCGATTTTGCGCGCCCGCGCCGGGCCGGCGGCGGAGGCGGCAATGGCTGAAGGTAGACTGAATAGGTGGTCGCGGCTGAAAAGCAAAGGCGGCGCCGAAGACCGCGAAGAAAAAGCCGCGCTGAAAGACCGCGAAGTTGAACAAATCGCGCGCGCCGAAGCGGAACCCGAAACGCTGAAGCTGCCGGGCGGTGCCCGTGTGCGCAATTTCGTGCCGGCGATGCCGCCGTTGGCGCCCGGTGTTGAAGACGATGACGATCGCCTGACCCGCGGCATCGGCCATCTGGCGCCGATCGAAGGGGACGACGTGCACGCATCTGCGGTCGTGGAACCTACTGAAGTTGTCGACGACGCGCGCTCGGACGCTGCTGATGCAGCGCGTCGCGACGATCTGCTGGATGACATCGAAGACGAAGACCTGGAAAACCTGACCGACGAAGAACGTGAAATCGTCGCCGCGCTGCCGCCATTGGACGGCATCACGGCGGAAAGCGATATGACGCCGTTCATGCAGCAAGGCGTGCCTGACTTTTTGAAGCGGAAGGCTTTGCGCCTCGTGTGGCGCCGCGACCCGTTTTTTAACATCCGTGACGGCCTTAACGATTACGATGAAGACTTCAATATCGCCCATAAAATCATCGATAGCTTCGTCGGCAACTACAAAGTCGGCCGTGGTCACCTGACCGAACAAGAGCTGAAAGACATGACCCCGCCGGAAGCCCGCAAAGTGTTTTACCCGGAAGACGAAGAAGACGCGCTTGAGGCGGATGGCGAAGTTAACGGTGACGACGAGGTAAAAACCAAAGTTACGGCGGAAACAGCCGCACCGGAAGAAGACCTGGACCACGAGGACGACGTTATCGGCGACGGGGAGGAAGAAGATGTCTGACGCCGACGTCGCAGGGTACTGTAAGGCAGGCTATAAAACCCTGTTTTTATTGAGGTTTTGCCGCACTGCACAATGAAAATGGACACAGATACACGTTGACACATTAGCCCGCTGCACAGGATAATATGTGCTAAATAAGAAACGTGTTAGAAGATAATAATTAGTCTGGACGCGATATTGGCGCTTTGTTGCGTAGAATATCGTGAAGAAATATCAAGGGAGACGCGTGGACTTGTCCACAAATCAACAGAGTGCACGGTCTGAAGGGACCGAAATCGGCGACGAGGACGCTCTGCGTGCCAATTTTTATGGCCTGCTTGCGCGCGTGTTGGCGAAGCCGATGGATGATGTAACCCTCGAATCGATGCGCACCCTCGCCGATCACGACGACAGCACGCCGCTTGGCAATGCAATCGCGTCGTTCGGCAAGCTGTGTTTGCGCACGCCGCATGCGAAAGCCGAAGCAGAATATAGTGTGCTGTTCTATGGCGTCGGCGCCGGCGGGGAATTGTCGCCGTATGCCTCCATTTATTTAACCGGTCTTGTCTACGATAAGCCGCTTGCAGAATTGCGCGGCGACATGGCGGTGCTCGGCATCGCGACTAGCGACGGCAATTCTGAACCCGAAGATCACATCGCCAGCCTGTGTGAGATGATGCACGGTCTTTTGACCGGTGCGTTCGGCGGTGACAATGGTCGCGCCCAAGCCAAAGTGTTTTTCGATAAGCACTTGGCGCCGTGGGCGGACAAGTTTTTCAAAGACCTCGAAGGGGCGCAGTCCGCTGCGCTTTATATGCCGGTGGGCACCATCGGCCGCTTGTTCATGGAGATCGAGCGCGAGGCTTTCGAAATGGCGGCCTAGCGATAGGGCGTAACTCGTTGGGAACGGAGCGTACCTGCCGCATGCGGGGGTAATATCCGGGGCCCGAAAACAAAGCCCATTTGGGTGAAATAGGAGAAAGCGATGAGTAGCACGGAACAAAAGAATGTGCTGGATCGCCGTGGTTTCTTAAAGGGAGCGAGTGTCGCCGGTGTTGCCGGTGTTGCTGCTGTGACCTTGTCCGGAAAGCCGGCGAGCGCTGGTGTGCCTGAAGACCGCAAAAAAGCGCGCGGTTACCAGGAGACCGAGCATGTGATGAAATTCTACGAACTGAGCCGCTTCTAAGCGGTTGGGTCGTAGAATTGCCGTTTAAAACGTCAAATTTGGGAGAAATTTAGATGCTCACCAAAAAGAGCAACGGGGTTGCGGGACGCCCCCGTTTAACGAAGGCGCTGGCCGGCGTCGTCGGCGGTTCAATGGACCGTCGTACATTCCTGAAACGTTCAGGGGTGGCTGCCGGTGGTGTCGCGCTTGCGTCAGCTATGCCGACCGGCATGGTTCAGCAAGCACACGCGGCTTCTGACGCTGCTGGCGATCTGAAGCAGATCAAATCGGTTTGCACGCACTGTTCAGTCGGCTGCACTGTGATTGCCGAGGTTTCCAACGGGACGTGGGTCGGGCAAGAGCCTGGCTTCGACAGCCCATTCAACCTGGGTGCACATTGCGCCAAAGGTGCGTCGGTGCGTCACCACGCCCATGGTGATCGACGCCTTAAATATCCGATGAAGCTTGAGGGCGGCCAGTGGAAGAAAATCAGCTGGGAAGACGCCATCAACGAGATCGGCGACAAGATGATGGAGATCCGCAAGACGTCGGGTCCCGATTCCGTGTATTGGCTCGGCTCTGCCAAGTTCAATAACGAGCAGTCGTATCTGTTCCGTAAGTTCTATGCCTTCTGGGGGTCCAACAACGGTGACCACCAGGCGCGTATTTGTCACTCGACCACGGTCGCGGGTGTTGCGAACACCTGGGGCTACGGCGCGATGACGAACAGCTACAACGACATGCATAACTCGAAAGCGATGTTCTTGATCGGGTCCAACCCGGCCGAGGCGCATCCGGTTGCCGTACAGCACATTCTGAAGGCGAAAGAGCAAAACAATGCCGCGCTGATCGTTTGTGACCCGCGCTTTACGCGCACGGCAGCCCACGCTGACGAGTTTGTTCGCTTCCGTCCGGGCACGGACGTCGCCTTGGTTTGGGGTATTCTTTACCACATCTTCGAAAATAAGTGGGAAGACAAGGAATACATCAAGCAGCGCGTTTGGGGCATGGATCAGATCCGCGCCGAAGTCAAAAAGTGGACGCCGGAAGAAACCGAACGGGTTACCGGGGTGCCGGGCGCGCAATTGCGTCGCGTGGCACGTACGTTGGCCAACAACCGTCCGGGCACCATCGTTTGGTGCATGGGTGGCACGCAGCACACCAACGGTAACAACAACACCCGCGCTTACTGCATCTTGATGCTGGCGTTGGGCAACATTGGTACCGAAGGCGGCGGCGCGAACATCTTCCGCGGTCACGACAACGTGCAGGGCGCGACCGACTTCTGCATTCTGTCGCACTCTTTGCCTGGCTACTATGGCCTGTCGAAAGGCGCTTGGAAGCATTGGTCGCGTGTTTGGGATGTCGATTATGATTTCCTCAAAGGCCAGTTCGCCGAAGAGAAAATGATGAACTCGAAGGGTATCCCGGTGTCGCGTTGGATTGATGGTGTGCTTGAAGACAAAGCCAACATTGATCAGCCCGACAACCTCCGTGCCATGGTGTATTGGGGCCACGCGGTCAACTCGCAGACTCGTCTGCCGGAAATGAAGAAAGCGATGGAGAAACTGGATCTGATGGTTGTCATCGATCCGGTGCCGACGTTCGCGGCTGTCATTCCGGACCGTCAAGACGGCATCTATGTATTGCCGGCAGCGACCCAGTTCGAAACCCGAGGTTCTGTAACCGCGTCGAACCGCTCATTGCAGTGGCGCGACAAAGTTATCGAGCCGGTGTTCGAATCACGCACCGACCACGAGATCATGGCGATGTTTGCGAAGAAGTTCGGCTGGACCGACAAGTTCTTCAAGAACATCAAAATGGACAAGATCGCTGAAGGCCGTGAAGAGCCGAACATCGAAGACGTGACCCGCGAATTCAACACGGGCATGTGGACGATCGGTTACACCGGTCAATCGCCTGAGCGCCTTAAGGCGCACATGGCGAATCAGGTGACCTTCGACAAGACCACGCTTCTCGCTAGGGGTGGCCCCGTCAGCGGTGACTATTACGGTCTGCCGTGGCCTTGCTGGGGCACGCCGGAGATGAAGCACCCAGGCACACCGGTGCTTTATGATACGTCCAAGCCGGTCGCTGAAGGTGGTCTGAACTTCCGTGCGCGCTTCGGTGTCGAGCGGGAAGGCTCGAACCTTCTGGCTGAAGGTTCGTACCCGGTCGGTAACGAGCTCAAAGACGGTCACCCAGAGTTCACCATGGCCATGCTGACAAAGCTTGGCTGGGATAAGGACCTGACCGCCGAAGAGCGTGCTGTGATCGACAAGATCGCGGGTGAGAAAACCAACTGGAAGACCGACCTGTCGGGCGGTATCCAGCGAGTTGCCATCAAGCACGGTTGTGCGCCGTTTGGTAACGCTAAGGCGCGTACGGTGGTGTGGACGTTCCCGGATCCGGTGCCGTTGCATCGCGAACCGTTGTACACGCCGCGTCGTGATCTGCTGCCGCAGTACGAAACGTATTCGGATCGTCAGATGTTCCGTCTGCCGACCAAGTACGCCTCTATCCAAAAAGAGGACTACTCCAAGGACTTCCCGGTCATTCTGACCTCGGGCCGCTTGGTGGAGTACGAAGGTGGTGGTGACGAGTCGCGTTCGAACCCGTGGCTGGCCGAGTTGCAGCAGGACATGTTCTGCGAAATCAACCCGGTTGATGCCAACAACAACGGGATTAAAGACGGCACCATGATGTGGGTCGAAAGCCCCGAAGGTGGTCGTGCCAAAGTGAAGGCGCTCGTGACCGAGCGTGTTGCACCCGGCGTCGTCTTTATGCCGTTCCACTTCGGTGGTCACTGGATGGGTGAGTCGCTCCGAAATAAATATCCGGAAGGCACGGATCCGTATGTGTTGGGTGAAGCTTCCAATATTTGTGGTACGTACGGGTATGATTCGGTGACGAACATGCAGGAGACCAAAGTCACGCTGTGCCGCGTGAAAACGGCTTAGTGTGAAATAGGGAGACACAGATATGGCTAGAATGAAGTTCCTGTTGGACGCAGAACGCTGCATCGAATGCAATGCTTGCGTCACTGCGTGCAAGAACGAGAACGAGGTTCCCTGGGGGATCAACCGGCGCCGCGTTGTGACGATCAACGACGGTAAGCCGGGTGAACGCTCCGTCTCGGTCGCGTGCATGCATTGTTCGGATGCCCCGTGTATTGCGGTGTGTCCGGTGGATACGATCTACGAAACCGAAGAAGGTGTCGTTCTCCACTCCAAGGACCTGTGCATCGGTTGTGGCTATTGCTTCTATGCGTGTCCGTTCGGGGCGCCTCAGTTCCCGAAGGCGGGCAACTACGGTAGCCGTGGCAAGATGGACAAGTGTACCTTCTGCGCCGGTGGTCCTGAGGAAGACAACTCCCCGGCCGAATTCCAAAAATACGGTCGTAACCGCTTGGCAGAAGGCAAGTTGCCGATCTGCGCCGAGATGTGCTCGACGAAGGCACTCTTGGGTGGTGATGGAAACATGGTTTCCAACATCTATCGCGAGCGGGTGGTGTCGCGTGGCTTCGGCTCCGGCGCTTGGGGGTGGGGTACGGCCTACGAAAAGAAGGCCGGGTCCTAATCGACCTGATCGCGTAAAGGTAAGGTGGCGGCATCCCGATTTCGGCCGATTTCGGGGTGCCGCCCCTCCTTATAACGGGATCCCAAATAAATGGTCGAAAATGGCCGCGTTCGTTCTCTGGCTTTGACGAGCCTTCGGCGTTTGAGGACGACATAAGCAACGAGATGGGGAACGCCAATGTTTACTCGACGATTTTTCAGAACCGCAGGCGTCATGTGTCTTGCGCTGATCGCACTGGCGTCATGCCGACCTGAAGAACACGGACGTCCGCTGGATTACGATCCAGGCGTGTTTCCTGGCAATAAACATGCGACACCGCTCAATGAAGATGATCTTGCGGCTCTGCGCCAACGAGCGATTCTGCAAGGCGGCTCTTCGGTCAGCGGCCCGACATCGGGCGGCGGCCTATCGACGGGCGGCGACGTTCGGCTTCCGGATTCGCCTGCCGACAAGGCGCTCGACGAACGCCTTAAAAAACAAAGTGGAAATTGACCCGCGCCGTCATGGCGTAGGTTCACGTTCGGAGAACAAACATGTCGATCATGATATCGCATATTATCCGTAAAATAGGCTTCGCGGCCCTGGTGGCCTTGGTACTGGGTATCGGCGCGATGACCGCAGGCACCGTGTCGCTGATCTCGGCGACGCCAGCGGTTGCACAACAACAAGGCACCGTGCCGGGCAATGCGCTTGGCAATTCGTCGGATTCTGAGATGTGGCGCGCTTTGCGTCGGGGGGTGACCGGTACGGTCTCAATCCCCGATAAGAAAGCCGGCCAATTGGTGCAGTCTGAAGGCGACAACTGGCGTGCGTTCAAGAACGGTCCGCTCAGCACCTATGGTGCCTGGGGCATGGCTGGCATCCTTATTGCGCTGGTCGTGTTCTTTGCGATTCGTGGACGTATTCGCATCGATCACGGGCCGGACCCGCAAGGCCGCACCATCCTGCGCTTCAACGCGCTTGAGCGTGCCGTGCATTGGATGACGGCCTCCAGCTTTATCGTGCTGGGGCTGACTGGCCTGAACATCCTTTATGGGCGCTATTTCATCAAACCGATCTTGGGTGACAGCTTGTTTGCGTCGATAACCTATTACGGCAAACTCTCACACAACTACATCGCCTTCGCCTTCATGCTCGGCATCGTGTTGATGTTTATTCTTTGGGTTAAAGACAACATTCCGTCGGCCCGCGACCTCAAGTGGCTGGCGCTTGGCGGTGGCTTGTTCTCGAAGGATGTGCATCCTGAAGCGACACGTTTTAACGCCGGGCAAAAGATCATCTTCTGGTCGGTCATTCTAGGCGGGGGTTCGTTGTCGCTCTCAGGTGTTGCCTTGATGTGGCCTTACGAAGTGCAGCCATGGGGTGGTACGTTTGCATTTTTGAATATCTTCGGTCTCGATTTGCCGACGCAAGTATCCGCGCTCCAAGAAGTGCAGTTGTCGGTGTTGTGGCACTCGGTCGTGGCACTGGTGATGATCGTGATTATTATCGCGCACATTTACATCGGCTCGATCGGCATGGAAGGCGCTTTTGACGCCGTCGGCACCGGTCAGGTCGATCTCAACTGGGCCAAAGAACACCACAGTCTTTGGGTTGAGGAAGAAATGCAAAAACCACAGGGCCAACAGCAACCTGCTGAATAACCCGCGCGATCAAGTAAACGACCACAAAACGAAAGGGCGGTGCCAAAAGCACCGCCCTTTTTCGTTAGTGAATTTTATATCGGCTGAATAGCGCTAGTTGAGCCGCGCGTTGCCGGTTGAGAACTTTTCACCAGCCGTCAGGTTTATGTTGGTCAGCACGGCGCCTGCGGCGACGGCGATAAAGATGGCGGCAATGCTGCCGATGATAACTGATTTCATAACGATGCCCTCTCCCTTTGATCTCACCACGTGATGGTATATTGAATTTACTCCATCGCGCCGCGATATCAAGGTTTGCGACATGCTATTGCAGCCTTGGCCATCGTAGGCCCGCGCGTTACCCTAAGCGGATCATATACGGGAGCCTACACCATGAGCGATGACACCGGTGAACTCGCCGCCGCCGCCCGCGCTATGCAGGACATGGGGCTTGCCGGCTTCATGGAGCAGATTGCCCAGCTTCAGGACAGCCTGGGCAAGGTCGCCAATGGCATGAGCGCACTGGGTGAAAGCGCCGTCCGCCAAGGTGAGAATAGCGAAAATCTCGCCGCCCACATCATCGCCATTGAGTCCGTGCTGGCGGTGATGCTTCGGCACATTCCGCTCGACGTTAACGATGTCCGTGCCGAGGCCGATCGCCGCACGCAAAATATCGACCCTACCAGCCCCGGCGGCCCCTCGGTCGTCTGTCAACTTGCCGAAGACATCGTACGCCGCTCGGACGACTAAGCGAGAGACGCGGCGTGTGCATTGACACATTCTTGGGTATGCAGATCACCCGTGAACGCCGATGGTTTGGCCACTCGTTCATTGAAAGCCGACACCTCATTGATTATTCGTGCCGTTTTTTTAGCTAAAAGGGGACGTTATATGCCCTTTTGGCTGTCCGGATGCAGCGATAAGCCGAGGATGTGCTCGTCTTTGTCGACGACGCGTGCGGCGTGGCGGACAATGAGTGGGTCAGGGCCGTGCACAATGCTTTGATCGTTGTTGGGGGATGGCAACTGACTGAGAAAATACTTCAAACAGTTGAGTCGCGCGCGCTTCTTGTCGTTGGACTTGATAATGGTCCACGGCGCATCGGCGGTGTCGGTGTAGAACAGCATGGCCTCTTTAGCTTCGGTATAGTCGTCCCACTTTCGATGTCGACGGGGCTAAGCTTCCATTGTTTCAACGGATCGGTCTTGCGCGCCATGAGGCAACTTGTTTCTCATGATATGTGTCAAATCTGCCCTCATCCCGACACATCATCAATCATTCGTGACGTCTGCTTCCAGCCATTATCAAAAATATTACAGATTTTTAATTTTTAAACTATGACCAGTTCATTAGAATGCTTCTAACTAGAAATGAAGCCGATGTGAGGCGGACGGCTTTAAATTATAAACGTGTAGTTAGCCTCAAAATCGGAGGGTTCATCATGGACGATAAAAATATTGCACCAAAATCAGCGGGCGATTTTTTCGCAGAAGATCCGGAGCGAGCGGATCGTGAGTTCTTTGGGCGTGTAGCTCATAAAGATCGTCGCGGATTTTTAAAAGGAGCTGGGCTCGCAACATTGGGCACGATGCTCGGCATGTCGGTTCCGTTTCATCGTAATTTCCCTCAGGGACTTATCCCCGAGGCGCTTGCGAACCAAGATGTACTGGTTGGAAAAGATGGTCTTACGCTTTTGAACGACCGCCCGATCAATGCGGAAACCCCGCCTCATCTTCTTGATGACGCTGTGACACCCACCAATCGGCACTTTATTCGAAATAACGGAATTCCGCCGACTGATGTTGACCCGGATACGTGGGAACTCACGATTGACGGACTTGTCGATACACCCTTGAAACTCTCGATCAACGATCTGAAAAATCAGTTCGAGGTCGTGACAATGGCGCTTGCTATCGAATGTGGCGGTAACGGTCGTGCGGCTTTCAATCCCCCCGCGAAGGGCAACCAATGGACATTGGGTGCTGTTGCTTGCTCAGAATGGACAGGTGTTCGCCTTAAAGACGTTCTGAATAAAGCGGGCGTGAAGTCGAATGTCGTTTACACCGCTCATGTCGGTGCTGATGAGCACTTGAGCGGTAATCCTGATAAGCTTCCGATTTCACGCGGCCTGCCAATTGACAAAGCGATGACGGACAACATCTTGATCGCTTTTGAGATGAATGGTGGCGCATTGCATGCACAAAATGGTGCCCCATTACGCCTTGTGGTTCCGGGCTGGCCGGGCTCTTGTTCGCAGAAATGGCTGAAGCGTATCTATCTTCGCGATAAGGTTCACGATGGTCCCAAAATGACCGGTACCGCTTATCGTGTGCCGAACCGTCCGGTATCTCCCGGCGAGAAGGTGGACAAAAAAGACTTCGTTATTATTGAAAGAATGCCGGTTAAGTCTCTGATCACGAGTCCGATGACCAATTCCGAGTCCAGCCGTAGCCTTGAGGTGCGAGGGCATGCTTGGTCAGGTGACCGGACCGTCGACGCCGTCGATATTTCGATGGATTTTGGTGCAAGCTGGCAACGTGCAACACTTGATGCACCCGTAAATGATGGTGCATGGCAGAACTGGCGGATCAATCTGGATTTCCCTGAGGCCGGCTATTACGAGGTTTGGGCTCGAGCAACTGACAGTGCCGGTGAAATGCAACCCTTTGCGATCAACTGGAACCCAAAGGGCTACTTGAACAATACGATGCATCGAGTTGCTGTTCGCGTTGCCTAATTTCTCTTGAATGAAAACCCAAAGGGGCGGGAATGATCTCCCGCCCCTTTAATTTAAGGTAAGCAGGGAACTATCCATCATGAAAAAGCTTGGTCTCGCCTCCATAACCCTACTTGTTTCTGGTTTAGTCTTTGCTTCATTGGGTTACGACGATGAAGCCCGAGCCAATGGCCCCGAATTAGCCGAAAATGAATTTGGCATTTTAAAGACTGCAGAAGGGGCTGAAGAGACTTTTTATGCCTGCACGGCGTGCCACTCTGAGATGATCGTCGCGCAGCAAGGATTAACCCGACAAGGTTGGGATGAAATGCTTGTTTGGATGGTTGAAGAACAAGGTATGTACGAGATTGAAGAGCCGGATCGAACAAAAATTCTGGATTACCTCTCAACTCATTATAACGAAGATCGCCCGCACTTCCCAAGATAACATGGAACATTGGGGGCAGATCAAAGCCGCTTGGGCTAATACTAAAAAAAATCTATGTATAAAAATCATCTTGTTAGCCTGACTATGAATCCCCATTTCGGAGATTGATGAGCCCTATGTTCAACGAGTGATTTTAGATCCCGCACGAACAATTTCAGAAACATTGGACCTAGAACGAGAGAGCGTGACATGACTAAAAATAAACCGGTATCTTTGAAAAGTGTATCTTACATGATGATTGGCGGCGGCGCTGTTGCTCTCGCCCTTGTCGCCGCGGTGTGGGGCATACTCGGCATTTTCGTTATCTAGAGCATACGTGGCTTTTGCCACGCAGCTCCCTCATCCCATCGTGTTATCTCAGGTGTTCTCACTTTATAAGTGATTGCTCGCCGCTGCCTATGTCGTCGTCACTTTCTCGACCTTAGTTCCGCCATATCTGAACGCGGGAATTTTGCCCACGGGGTCGAGCTTTGGGTTGGTGCGTAGGTTGGCGGCAGCTTTATAAACACCAGGTCGTCGGGGCCGACTCCAGGTACGGCAGAATAGTCGCGCGGTTGGTCATGGTGCCGGTGTGCCCGTGTTCCAACATGCGCCCGGTGATCTATACTATTGGAATGCTTCATCCGCTATCCCTGTGGCGCCACTACGGTCGAATTCTCGACCAGAGTCGGTTTAATTGCGGCACGTCGGGCGTTTGTCATTTATTATTTCCGATAAGAAGACCGTCAACGCGCGTGAATGATCTTTACGGTCGTTTTATGGTGCATAAAACCATCTGAAAGTCGGGAAGATGACTGTATTTACACGCCAAACGTTGTTTGCCATCGCTCTATTCATCAGTTCTGCCTGCGGTTTGATTATCGAAATCGTGGCAGGCCGTCTTTTGGCGCCCTACGTCGGCATGTCGCTGTACACCTGGACGGCCATCATCGCCGTCGTTCTGGCAGGGTTTTCGGTGGGGCATTGGATTGGCGGTCTTTTGGCAGCGCCGCATGTGGAAACGAGAGCTGGCGCACGGCGGGTCGGCTGGGCGCTGGCCGCATCAGCGGTATCATCCCTCGCCATTTTAGTGTTGTTGCGGGTCGTCGCATCGTTGTTGATGCCGTCGGGCCTCGGCCCCATCCCTGTGATCATTATTCTATCGACCGCGTTGTTTTTTCTGCCGAGCTTGTTCGTCGGCATCGTCTCGCCGATTTTGACCAAACTGGCGGTGGATGATGACCAAAACCGGCATCCCGGAAAGGTCATCGGGCGCATGTACGCGCTGGGTACGCTCGGCTCCATCGCTGGTACCATGTTGGCCGGTTATGTCTTCATTTCGTGGATCGGGTCTGTGGGCACGGTCCTCATGGTTGCCGGTGTTTACGCGGCGTTGGCGGCCTTGTTCTTTTTCGCGGACCGTTTTCGCGCCGCAGCTTTGGCGGCGATGATTGTCGGTCTTGGGGCGGTGGGTCTGTGGGGAAATCAGCTGAAAGCGTTCAGCTCACCCTGCACGCTGGAAAGCGATTACTTCTGCATTCGGGTCGACTCTGCGCCGCAATTTGGTCCGACGGCCCGATTGATGGCACTCGACCATTTGGTTCATTCCATCAACGATGGAGCCGAGCCCGGGTTGCTCTACAGCCCGTATATCCATTTTGTTGACGAATATGCAAAATATCGATTGGGCGACAAAGCGCCGACGGCCTACTTTATCGGCGGCGGCGGCTTTTCGTTGCCGCGCGCCTGGGCGCATGAATACGGCGCAAAGGCCGATCTTGTGGTCGCGGAGATTGATCCGGGCGTGACGAACATCGCGGCGGATACGCTATGGCTGAAGCCCAATGCACCGGGGCTTCGCATTGTGCATCAGGATGCGCGTGCCTATTTGCAGTCGCTTGCTGCGGAACCGACATTTGATATGATTTTCGGTGACGCGTTTCATGACATTGCAATTCCGCAACATCTGGTGACCCGTGAATTTCACGATGAAATCGCGCGCCGCCTCAACGCCGACGGCTTTTATGCCATCAACGCGGTCGACAATGGTCAAAACCCCAGATTCCTCATGGCGTTGGTAAAAACCCTGTATCAAACATTCGACAGCGTCGAGGTTTGGACTGAGCGTGACGAAATGAACGGCTACGGGCGCGTCACTTTCCTGCTGATCGCCTCTAAGCGCAGCATCGCCGAGTCCGCCTTAACTGCTCAGCGAGGCCTGGATCGATCATGGGTGCGATGGCCGGAACGTGAGCTCAAGGCGCTGGCACAGATGCCGGATGTCGTGAGCCTCAGCGATGATTTCGCCCCGGTGGATCGGCTGATGTCAGACTTGCTGTTGTCGCCTGAGTAATGGGGTGCGACGTCACTTTTTCGATTTTTCGCGCGGACCATCAGCTTGATTTGGCCCGCCGGGTTGGGATGACCAGCCCCGACCCCTGGTTAATCGTCCTGCGGCTCATTCTTTTTGAGCGACGTCGGCTCGTCTTCAAAATCGGCGCGTTCACCTTCCGGCTCTTTTCGCAGGGTGGCTTTTGGCCGACGTTCACGCGCATCGGCCGGTTCGTGAATTTGAACGTGGGCTGAAGGCGCATTGCCTTGGCCGTCGACGCCGAAGTAGATGGTCCGATGCGGGAATGGAATCTCAATACCTTCTGCGTCGAAGCGGTTCTTGATCAGCCGATTGAACGCGCGCTGGATCCCCAACTGCTTGCCGGGCGCAACCTTGAGCCGGACGCGAATGATCACGGCAGAATCGTCAAAGCTTTGAACGCCCATGATTTCAATATCTTCTAATATCGTCGCCGCGAAGTTTTCATCTTGGCGCATTTCTTCGCCGACTTCACGAATGACGTTCATGCAATGGTCGACATCTTCACGGTAAGCTATACCGATGTCGAACGAGGCAAAGGAGAAAATCTTGCTGCGGTTGGTGGTCGATGTCACTTCGCTAAAAGGTATCCGATGCACATCGCCGTGTACGTCTCGGAGTTGGATTGAGCGAATTGAAATCGCCTCCACCTTCCCCCTGTAATCGCCGATTACAACAAGATCGCCGACCGCGACAGAGTCCTCAATGAGGATAAAGAAACCTGTAATGACGTCCTTGACGAAAGTTTGGGCCCCGAACCCGATAGCCAGGCCGATGATGCCCGCACCGGCAATTAACGGACCGATATCTAAGCCCATTTCTGACAGGACCGACAGCGTCACAAGAACGGCAAGGGTAACCATCACGATATTTCGAAACAGCGGCAATAGCGTCAATGCGCGCTGTCCCCGTGCGACCTCTTTGCCATCATCATCGCGTCCGGCGAGGTAGCGTTCTATGCCGGTTCCGATCAGTTCCCAAACCACCAGGGCGATAATCACGATAACCATGATGTTGACGGCGCTTTTGACGAGTGTTGCACCGGTTGGTGTGGCAAGCCACCCGACGGCATTAAATCCCCACACCCTGAAAACGGCTAGGCCTGCCGCACCATAAAGGATGAACTGGGCGCCGGTATTCAAAACCGGAAGATATCGGTGGGTCCGTGCTTCCAACCCAGGGAACCGAAGCTTCTGTTCCTCGCTAATAGCAAAGCCTCTGCGCAGGCCATTACGGATGAGGAGAGACAGCGTATATACGACGGCAATAATGATGATGCTCAGGGCAGTGGAGCGGAGTACATAATCAAAGCCGCCCGGCACCTCTAACGCCCAGACGCCGCATGTAATGATCACATACAAGATCGCAATCAGATGCCAGATATCGGCCACCCGATCACGAATTTGCCCGATCGCCTGCTCAGAGTTTCCGCGGATCCGCGCGGCAACGTCCTGACGCATCTGCATAATGAGAATGATCAGCATGCCTGCTGTTATGAGGCCCAATAATTTTGTGATTAAAAGGTATGCTGCTTGCGACGCGCCAAGCGCTGGCATGATCTCGGTAAGAAAATATCCATATGCCAGAAAATATACGAGCCGTCGTATCCAGAGCAGGCTGTATTGCGCTGTCTCGTCGCTTATTGGTAGCAACCGCATCGATGGGACATAAGGTGCAAGGAACATTCTGGAAACCACCAAAACGACGCGTGCAATGACGTTGGCATTGATAAAGGCCAGTGCCAAAATCCGCCCTTCATGTGCCGGTGCCAACAGGGTCATCGTGGCGTAGGACGCAGCAAGGAATGCGGTCACCGCAACGAAATTCAAGATGGTGCGCAAGATCGCGAGAAATACCCGCAACCCAAACCCGTCCGGCGTTTGCGATTCAATTGAATTGTGGAAGCGGCGCAATAATCGTTTTGCAAGCCGTTCTGCCGCCATCCCGACGACAAATATGAGTGCGAGCTCGCCGATAAGCGAAAGCCATGCGTTACGTTTTTCCGAATCCGCAAAAAAGCCGCGTACAGACGCAAATAATTTGGGAATGTTGCCAATTTCTTTGGCCATATTCGCGAGTTCAATACCGATGGCGTCCATTTTTACGGACACTTTTTCCAAAATCAGACTGCCCAGCGATGTCTCGGTTTCCTCGTCGCGCAGTCTTTGTGCAGCAACCAGCGCATTTAAGTCCGAAATGAAAGCGGCGCGTTTGTCGTCATCGTTAAGGGTTTCCAGCAAGCTCTCCACTTCGACGGTGGATATCGAGTTTGGTGTAGACTGGCTCTGCGCCAGAACTGGAAATGCCAATAAAAATAGTACGACAAGGATTGAATAGCGGATTGAAGATCGGGCCATCTTATAGACCTTAATTAAAAAGTGTGAGGGCTTCAATAACGACGGGCTGATACATCGCATAACGACGCTGCGACGGAAATCATTAGTATTACCTGATTGCGGCTTTTGGTCACGAGCAGACACATTACCTCATCTGCCCATGGGGTCGAGTTGCGGGTTGGTCAGCAGGTTGGCGGCGGCCTCGGTGAAGCAGAATGGGATGCTGTCACCTGTCGAGTTTGAACGGCGGTACAAACTGAAGAATAATGGTGTCTAGTAAATTGGGGGCGCTTCATCAGAAACCAGTGCATTTCACTTAAGTCTTAATATTAAAACTGAATTACTATAGTATGTGATTGAGGTGAAGAATATAAGGCCGCCAAGTCAGGAGTAATAATTTATTGGAATGTCGCCCATGACAACTAGCATTCTGTTGATCTCCGCGGTATTACAATTCACCGCTGCGGGGCTGGCGATGCGTCTGGTTTCCGTCACTGGAAGATGGTGGGCGTGGATTCTCATCGCGCTGGCGTTAACGCTCATGGGGATAAGGCGCTCAATCACGCTCTACCGGGCGGTCAGCAACGACGCCACCATATCACCCGATCTGACAGCCGAGTTGGTCGCCCTGTCGATCTCTGCCCTTATGGTCGTTGGGGTCCTGTTGATCGGGTCAATATTTGGGAAAATCAAACGCACACAGCACAATCTTGACGAAGCAAAAAAGCAATATCAGGCAGTCGTCGAAGACCAGACAGAAATGATCAGCCGTCATTTGCCGGATGGAACCCGGACCTTTGTCAACGAGTCCTATTGCAAATACTATGGCAAAACCAAGGACCAGTTAATCGGACAATCCGCTTATGCCGAAATGGTGCCCGATGACTTGAAACGGCTCAAGGCGGTTTACAGCAGCCTAACACCGGACAAACCGACGTCTGAGTTTGAAATTTGCTATTCCACACCGAACAACGAGACCGTCTGGCAACTATGGACAAAACGCGCAATTTTTGACGACGTTGGCCGGGTCACTGAATACCAGTCCGTCGGCCGCGATATCTCGATCCACAAACGCACAGAAACCCTTAATGCGCGGCTCGGGCGGATTGTCGAACGAGCCCTCAACGAAGTTTATGTGTTTGACGCTCAAACCTTTCGATTTTTGCAGGTTAATCTTGGGGCACGAAATAACCTGAAATATACGATGGAGGAACTGCGAGACCTAACGCCGGTGGATATCAAGCCGAACATCACAAGCCAGCAGTTCGAAGACATTATCAAACCGCTATGGGATAAAACCGAAGACAAAATCGTCTTTGAAACCGTTCATCGTCGCAAAGACGGATCAGACTATAACGTCGAGATTCACCTGCAATTGATCGATGCCGAAACACCTCCGGTGTTTGTCGCGATCATACAGGACATCACGGCGCGAAAGCATGCGGATGCCTCCCTTCGCTTGGCCTTGGAAGATGCAGAGCGCGCGAACAAAGCAAAATCGGAGTTTCTGGCGACGATGAGTCACGAGTTTCGAACGCCACTGAATGCAATTCTTGGGTTTAGCGAGATGATGCAGGCCGAGTATTTTGGTCCGTTGGGGTCAAAAAATTACAATGAATATACGAACGACATCCACGATAGCGGTGTACACATGCTGTCGCTGGTCAATGACGTACTGGATCTTTCGGCGATAGAGGCCGGTAAGCGCGCCATCGTCAAAGAGGCGATCACCGTTGATGGATTACTGAATAGCTGCATTCGGAATGTTAAAAGTGCTGCTCAAAACAGAAGCATCACTCTGTCGGTAGACGTCGCCAACGGCCAGCCTGTGCTTTTTGCTGACCGGCGATCGGGCATTCAGATTTTTCACAACCTGCTTTCCAATGCCATCAAGTTTACGCCCCCGGATGGTAAAATCTCGGTATCTGCATCTGTCGTTGATCGTGAAATCGTGATTAAGGTTATGGATACCGGAATCGGAATTTCGACCGATCAGCTGCCGCACATCGCCGAACCGTTTGTTCAGGCAAATGCCGTCGCACACAACACGCAGGAGGGAACAGGACTGGGGTTGTCTATTGTAAAGTCCCTGGTCGAGGCCCACGGCGGGAAGTTGAACATTGATAGCGAAGTCGGAAAAGGGACGACGGTGACCGTTAGCCTCCCGTCCAATGAGGGAGAGCCCCATCATAGGAGTTCTGGATAACTTCTGCTGTCGCTGTTGTTGCTCCAGAGAAGCTTGAGCCAGACCGAATTTGAAGCCAGGGGCTATTCAACCGCTCATGATATGTGAAAGTTAATCGGCCGCTTCCGTCGCCGTCACTTTTTCCACTTTCGCCGCGCAGTATTTGAACTCGGGGATTTTGCCCATGGGGTCGAGTTGCGGGTTGGTCAGCAGGTTGGCGGCGGCCTCGGTGAAGCAGTACGGGATGAACACCATGCCGTCGGGGACTTCGCGGTTGGCGTGGGCCTTCAGTTCGATGGCGCCGCGCCAAGGTCGGTCGCCGCACGCAAAACATTAATCTCAGAACTCCGGTGGCTCCTCCGTCGCCCGCCAACTGGCCGAAGACATCGTGCGTCGCTCGGACGACTGAGCGCGGCTCTGCTTGAATATGTCGTCTCCGTCTCTGGAAGTCGGTATCACACTAATCATGCACAACAATGACGGTTTTGGATAAACAGAGCCTGCTCAGCCTTTCCGATTTACACGTTGAGAAAGTTCCTCGGCGGATTCTTTCCGCTCGCTATAGCGATCGACCAAGTATGGCATTTGGTCCCGGGTCAGAAGGGTGAACTTGACGAGTTCTTCCATCACGTCGACCATCCTGTCGTAATAAGGAGAGGGTTTCATGCGCCCGTCTTCATCAAATTCCAAAAATGCTTTTGGTGTCGAAGATTGATTGGGGATCGTCAACAGCCGCATCCATCGACCCAGAATGCGTAGCTGATTCACGGCGTTAAAGCTCTGCGAGCCGCCGCAAACCTGCATGACGGCGAGGGTCTTGCCCTGCGTCGGTCGAACTGCACCGATTGTCAGGGGAATCCAATCGATCTGCGCTTTCATGATCCCGGTCATTGCGCCGTGCCGTTCGGGCGAACACCACACCATGCCTTCGCTCCAAGTCACCAGATCACGTAGCTCAATTACTTTTGGGTGTGTTGCATCCGTATCATCCGGTAAAGGTAAACCGGACGGATTGAACGTCCGCGTTTCCGCACTCAGCAGCTTTAAAACGCGCGCGGCTTCTTCTGTTATTAATCGACTGAAAGATCTTTCGCGCAACGAACCATAGAGCAGCAAGATACGTGGCGCATGCGTGCTCAATCCGGATGGAAACAGTTTATCTTTATCAACTGTGTCAAAGTGTGCGGGCTCGATATTTGGCGTGTCAGACAAAACATTCTCCATCATTGATTAAACGAACCAGATACACCTGCGGGTCCCCGTATTTCTTCAAGTGCACGATCTAGCCGATCAAGTGCATCCGTTAGATGTTCGCGCGTACAGGCAATATTGAGGCGCCCAAATCCGATGCCTTCGTCTCCAAAAGCCGGGCCTCGAGTGATCGCCCATTTTGCCTTTTGCCTTAAAAATGAGGTCAACGGCTCGGGGGATAAGCCAAGTTTTCTGAAATCAAGCCACAGCAAGAATGTACCCTCAGGCTCAATCATATCGACATCGTTCAGCTTGCTCAGCCGACTTCGGACAAGTGATAAATTTCCGCTGATATACGCGAGCGCGGCATCAAGCCACGGCCCGCCATGCAGGTAAGCAGCTTCCATGGCGGCACTCACAAATGCGTTGTTCTTATTCACGGTCAGACGGCTGTTTTCCGCTTGAAGTATCGCGCGGCGGTTCGTATCGCTGACGATGGAAAATGCCGCGCAGCAGGCTGCAATATTGAAACTCTTTGCCGGTGAAATACAGATGATGCTGTTGCGTGCATCTTCATCGGACAGCGTTGCGAAAGGCGTATAATGATGGCCTGGAAACGTCAGGTCGCCATGAATCTCATCTGATACAACCAAAACCCCATTTGCGCGGCAGATGGCGCCCAGTTGCAATAACTCTGCAGACGTCCAAACCCGACCTACCGGATTATGCGGATTGCAAAGGTAGAGCATAGTGACATTTGGGTCCGCAGCAACGCGTGCGAGGCCTGCAAAGTCCATCTCGTAGCGGCCATCCCGAAGCCGCAAGGGGTTGGCGACTAAACGACGATTGTTTTCTGCAATAATGTCATAAAAGTCGAAGAACACAGGAGGTTGAACAATGACCCCGTCACCCTTTTTCGTGAAAACCTGAGTGGCCATGGCCAAAATGTTGAGCACATTTGGTGCGCGTAAAATATGCGAAGGATCGACGGTCCACCCGTGTCGGTCTTGCAGCCAGCCGGTCAGCGCGGGGAGCAGCCCTGACGGTACGGCCTCATACCCAAAAACCCCATGTGCGATGCGATCTTGCATTGCAGAAAGCACAGCCGGCGGCGGTTTGAAATCCATATCGGCAACGCCGCCAGGGAATAAGTCCGCGCCGTCCTGACCCAGTACGTTTGGGTGAACTTTCAGCGCCGGCACCGCATGCCGATCAATGTCTTCATCGAAGTTAAAGATGTCTTGTGTCATCACAGGTTGCGTTGCTTAGGCGTCATCGGTTTGTTTTAAAAACCAGCCGAAGAAGAACGTCGCTAAAACCGCGGCAACGAGTTGAACGGCAATGAAAGCCGTAATATCTGGCGGCGCGATCCCGGCAAACGTGTTGGATAAACTGCGCGCAACTGTCACGGCTGGATTGGCAAATGATGTCGACGAGGTAAACCAGTAAGCAGCGGTGATATAAAGCCCCACCGCCATAGGGACGGCGGCAGGTCGGGCCTTCAGGCAACATAGGATCGTCCCGATCAGACCAAATGTTGCAACGAACTCACCTGTCCATTGTCCGATCCCCGCCCGGGATGTCGTCGATAGCTCAATGATCGGCAGATCGAACATAATCTGCGCGGCAAAAACCCCGACGACGCCGCCAAAAATTTGACTGATGATATAAAGGGCCGCATCCCACCGCTTGATCTCGCCACGCATTGCAAAGGTGAGGGTAACTGCCGGATTAAAATGCGCGCCGGAGATGGGGCCAAAGATCGTAATCAAAACAACCAAAATAGCGCCCGTTGGGATGGTGTTGCCGAGCAAAGCAATGGCAACGTTACCGTTGGCGAGCCGCTCGGCCATAACGCCTGACCCAATGACGGTGGCCAGCAACGAAAAGGTGCCGAGCCATTCTGCGATTAACCTTCGTTCCATATTCACATCAAGCTCACAATTCAGGTCCAATAATTGCGCAAAACCGTGACGCGTCGATGTTTCCGCCTGTGATGACCGTCGCAATCGTCTTTCCGATAATGTCGATTTGACCACTAAGGACAGCGGCGAGCCCGACAACGGCGCCGGGTTCCGTGACGATTTTGTAGTGCTCAAACGCGAACCGCATGGCCGCGCGGACGTGTTGGTCAGACACAATGAGGCCGCCGGCGAGAAGCTCTTTATTGATCGAAAAAGTTAGCTCGTTGGGAATCGGCGTCATAATGGCATCACAGATCGTGCGCAGTCCTTTTGGATTGGGGACTGGCTTGCCTTCGATAAGCGATTTGCGGGTATCGTCGAATAATTCTGGCTCCACAGCATAAACCTGCGTTTTCGGCGATGCCTCGGACATCACCACAGCTGTGGCAGCCGTTAGCCCACCGCCACCACAAGGGATTAAAACAGCATCAAGCTCTGCCTTCATTTCTTGAGACTGTTCGAAAAGTTCGAGCGCCGCAGTGCCGGCACCCGCTAATACGAGATGGTGCGCACTCGGTGGCACGATTAAGCGCCCGGTCTCTTGACGAATTCGTTCTACAACGTCGTCGCTGCTTTCCGTATCACGGTCAAAAGTGACGATCTCGGCACCCAGTGCGCGTGTCGCATCCATTTTCGCTTTGGGTACATCACTTGGCATGACAATCAGCGCGGTTGAACCGAGCAACTGCGCGGCACGGGCGACCCCAAGTGCGTGATTGCCGGATGAGTAGGTGACTGCGCCGCAAGCACGCTCAGCTTCGCTCATGTTGAGGATGCGCCAATAGGCCCCACGGATTTTAAAAGCACCGGTTCGCTGCGCACATTCGGCCTTCAGAAGAAGCCTGCCGCCAAGGCGTTTATTCACATCTTTGTTTTCAAGAAGAGGCGTGCGACTCACCACGCCCTTCAGACCTTCAGCGGCGGCCTTTACCTGCGCGAGCGTCAACATATGACGTTCTGTCTGAGACGTGCCAACACCGGCGCATTCAGCATTTTAATATCTGGAGCCTCAGCACGCATTAGCGATCTCATCGATAAGAGGCTGGCAGATCGCCGATTGTCCGCCGCAACAATCTTGTAAAAGGAAGCTGAGGATATTTCGAAGGCCGTCCATATCCGCATAATATCGAATGGATCGCCCTTGGCGTTGATTTTTGACTAAGCCAGCGTGAAGAAGCACGGAAAGATTGGCGGATAGGGTATTTTTCTTCACATCAAGAACAGCGGCAATCGCCCCCGCAGCCATGCCTTCCGGCCCCGATTTAATCAATAATCGAAAGATATCTATACGTGTGGGTTGCGAGAGGGCAGCAAAAGCCACCACAGCATTATTTATTTCCATATTTCATGATATATGGAAATAAATAATGCTAGTCAATTTAATTGCAGGAAAGCCTGATTAACTCTTGATGGCCTCATGCGATCATTAGGGCGCGCAACACATTCAAAAAAGCCTACTCGAAATTCGTGAGAATTGACCGTAAATGACCGTGCCCATACGCCAAACGTTGTTTGCCACCGCTTTGTTCATCAGTTCTGCCTGCGGTTTGATTATCGAAATCGTGGCGACCGCCTTTTATCGCTTGGGTAATTGATTATGCCATCACTTTTTCCACTTTCGCCGCGCAGTATTTGAACTCGGGGATTTTGCCCATGGGGTCGAGTTGCGGGTTGGTCAGCAGGTTGGCGGCGGCTTCGGTGAAGCAGAACGGGATGAACACCATGCCGTCGGGGACTTCGCGGTCGGCGCGGACCTTCAGCTCGATCTGGCCGCGCCGGGTTGAGACCCGTACACGGTCGCCGGGGCCGATGCCCATTTCACCCATTTGATGCGGGCTCATGCCGACAATCGGGGTCGGCTCCAGGTGCGACAGAGTCGTCGCGCGGCTGGTCATGGCGCCGGTGTGCCAGTGTTCCAACAAGCGCCCGGTTGTCAGCACCATCGGGTATTCTTGGTCCGGCATTTCGCCCGGCGGCAACAGGTGCGTCGGCACCAGGCGCGCGCGCCCGTTGGCGGTCGGGAAGCGTTCGCCAAACAAAATCGCCTGGCCCGGCTCGTCCTCGCGAAGGCACGGATAGGTCACCGCGCCTTCGCGGTCCAAACGCTCCCAGGTGATGTTGTCGAGCGAGCGCATGACTTTTTTCATCTCGGCAAACACATCGGCGGGGCCTGCGTAGTTCCATCCAAGATCAAGCCGATTGGCGATTTCCTGAAGAATCCACCAGTCCTGGCGGGCGTCGCCCGGCGGGTCGATGACGACGCGCGCCATCTGCACTTGCCGGTTGGTGTTGGTGAACGTCCCGGTTTTTTCCGGAAACGCAGACGCCGGCAGCACCACGTCGGCATGGAACGCGGTTTCGGTCAGGAAGATGTCTTGCACCACCAAATGCTCAAGCTTGGCCAGCGCGTCGCGGGCGTGCTGCACGTCGGGATCGGACATCGCCGGGTTCTCCCCCATGATGTACATGCCCTTGATTTGGTCGTTCAAGATCGCCTTCATAATCTCGACCACGGTCAGGCCGTTGGTGTGATCCAGCTCGGTATCCCAAAGCTCTTCATAGACGTCGCGGATACGGGCGTTTTCGACGGGCTTATAGTCGGGATAGACCATCGGGATCAGACCGACGTCCGACGCCCCTTGCACGTTGTTCTGGCCTCTGAGCGGATGCAGGCCGGTGCCGGGGCGGCCAATCTGCCCGGTGATCGCGGCCAGTGTGATCAGCGAGCGCACGTTGTCGGTGCCGTGAATGTGTTGCGAAATGCCCATGCCCCAAAAGATCAAAGATCGCTCAGCGGTGGCATAGCGACGCGCCACGGTGCGGATTTCTTCGGCGTCGATCCCACATACGACGGCCATCGCTTCGGGGGCGAAGTGTTTGACGTTGTCGACGATCTCGTCAAAGCCGTCGGTCATTGCCTGGACGTATTGTTGGTCGGTCAGGCCTTCTTCGATGATGGTGTGGATCATCGCGTTCAACAACGCCACGTCGCGACCCGGTGTGAACTGCAGCATATGATCTGCATATCGGCTGAGTTTCTGTTTGCGGGGATCCATCACGATCAGCGTTGCGCCCCGGGCAGCGGCTTGTTTGATATAGGTGGCGGCCACCGGATGGTTCTGCGCCGGTCTGGCGCCGATGACGATGATGCAGTCGGAATCCAACGCGGCTGTAAACGGTGCCGTGACCGCGCCCGAGTTGATGCCTTCCATCAAGGCCGCCACGCTCGATGCATGGCACAATCGCGTGCAGTGATCGACGTTGTTGGTCTTGAAGCCTTGGCGCACAAGTTTTTGCACCAGATACGCTTCTTCGTTTGAGCCCTTGGCCGAGCCGAAACCGGCCAGCGCACCGCTGCCGTCGCGCTGCTTGATGGTTTTGAAGCCGTTCGCCGCGAAATTCAACGCTTCTTCCCACGACGCTTCGCGGAAATGCGTGAACGGGTTTGCGGGGTCGAGTTTGGCGTAGGGGTCTTTGGGCGCATCATCCTTGCGGATCAGCGGCACCGTCAGGCGGTGCGCATGATGCACGTAATCAAAGCCGAAGCGGCCTTTGACGCACAACCGGTTTTCGTTGGCCGGGCCGTCGCGGCCATCGACGTATTGAATTTTGTCGCCTTTGACGTGGAATGTGGTCTGGCAGCCGACACCGCAGAACGGGCATAGGCTGTCGACCGTGCGGTCGGCATCGCCGTTATAGACTTGGCTGTCGTCGACGCGAGTTGCCGGCATCAGCGCACCGGTCGGGCAGGCCTGCACACATTCGCCACAGGCCACGCAGGTGCTTTCGCCCATGGGGTCATCCATGTCGAAAACGATTTTCGCGTGCGGGCCCCGGTGTGCCATGCCGATGACATCGTTCATCTGCACGTCGCGGCACGCACGGACACATAGATTGCAGTGAATGCAGGCATCCAAGTTGACCGCCATCGCCTGGTGGCTACGGTCGGACTCGGGCGCACTGTCGGTGCTGGCTTCAAAGCGAGAGCCACTAAGCCCCATCTCGTCGGCCCAATGCCAGAGTAATGAGTTCGGATCGTGTGCGGTCTCACGAACTGGCTGATCGGCCAGCAGCAATTCGACAACCATTTTGCGGGCTTTTGTTGCGCGTTCGGACGCCGTCGTGACACTCATACCCGGTGTCGGCGTGCGGCGGCAGGACGGCGCCAAGACGCGCTCGCCCTCAATCTCGACCATGCAGGCGCGGCAGTTGGCATCGGGGCGATAGCCGGGGGCATCACGGTGGCACAGATGCGGCAGCGTCGTGCCGAGTCGTTTCGCGGCTTCCCAAATGGTTTCGCCTTGGTTAGCTTCGACGGTTTTGCCGTCCAGCGAAAAGGAAATGTGGGTACTCATGTGATATCGCGCTCAAAAAACCGAAGCGCACTCAGCACCGGGTTCGGCGCGGCTTGACCTAGGCCACAGATCGACGCATCCATCATCGCTTGGGATAACTCTTTGATCAGGTCTTGGTCCCAGACTGGGGCGTCTATCAGTTTCAGCATTTTTTCACATCCAACCCGGCATGGCGTGCATTGGCCGCAGCTTTCGTCTTCGAAAAATTTTAACAGATTTTTGCAGATCGCGCGCACATCGTCCTGATCGGAAAACACGACAACGGCGCTGGACCCGATAAAGCAGCCGTATTCGGCAAGCGTGCCGAAATCGAGCGCAAGGTCGCCTTTGTCGGCGGGCAGTAAGCCACCGGATGCGCCGCCCGGTAAATAGGCGGTGAATGTATGGCCATCCACCATGCCGCCGCAGTGCTCATCAATCAGTTGTCGCACCGTGATCCCCGCCGGTGCCAGCTTCACGCCCGGTTTGTTGACCCGGCCCGAGACCGAATAAAAGTGTGGGCGGCCGGCATCTTCGTACCAGGCTTCACCGTTGGCCAGAATTTCCGGCACCCAATACATGGTCTCGACATTATTGATCAGGGTCGGCTTGCCCCACAGCCCGGCTTGGGCGGGGAACGGCGGACGGTTGCGGGGTAGGCCGCGCTTGCCTTCGATGCTCTCCAGCATGGCGGATTCTTCGCCGCAGATATAGGCACCCGCACCGCGCCGCAGATAAATCTCGATACCGCCGGTGGCCCCTTGATCTTCGAGCGCTTTGATCTCGCGCCGCAAGATTTCCCGGCTGGCTGGGTATTCATCGCGGAGATAAATATAGATCGCTTCCGCATCCACGGCCCACGCCGCAATCAGCGCGCCTTCGAGGACCCGGTGCGGATCGCTTTCCAGGCAATAGCGGTCTTTAAAAGTACCGGGCTCGCCTTCGTCGGCGTTGATCGCGACCAAGCGCGGCGTCGGCGTGCCGTCCAAGAAGCCCCATTTCTTGCCGGTCGGAAAACCGGCACCACCAAGCCCGCGTAGTCCCGATGCCTCGACCGCGTGGCGCACATCTTCTTGGTTGCGTTTGCCGGCAAGGCAGTCTTCGAACACGCTATAGCCGCCACCGTCCACATAGGTTGCGAGCGTCGCGTAGTCCGGGATCGGTTGCGTGGTGTCGTTTGTTTGCACGGCAAGTGACACGGTGGCTGGGGTTGCTTCGAAGATTTGACGTTGTTTGACCACCGCGCAGGGGGCCTTGTCGCAGGCGCCGACACACGGCGCGCTGATCACCCGCACACCGTCGCCGAGCCCGTCTTGCAACGCATCGAAAAGGCTTTTCGCACCCATCATTTCGCACGTAATGCCGTCGCAGACCCTGACCGTCAAAGGCGCAGGCGCATCTTCACCTTCTTTCACCACATCAAAATGATGATAGAACGTGGCGACTTCGTATATTTCGGTTTGCGAGAGTTTCATCTCGTCGGCAAGCGCGGTCATGTGGGCGGCTGAAATGTGCCCGAAGGTGTCTTGGATCAGATGCAGATGCTCAATCAGCAAGTCGGCGCGACGTGGTGCGTCTCCCAGCAACTGGGCGATTTCCGCTATTGCACGGTCCTCGGGTTGCCGTCCTTTGGAAAAATAGGGGTTCTTAGCTGAACCCTTGCGGGCCGAAAATGTAGACGCCATGATAATCTTGCCTGCCCAGCTATCCTAATGATCCCTTACCACCTTAATTCAACGCTTGGCGGCTCTGCAAAGGATGATATCGTGAACGTCGTAAAATTACGGAATCCACGCGCGCTCGGCTGTTTTGATACCGTCCTTGCGTATCGCGGATGCGCCGGGATGATGCTTTAAACGAGTAGGAATGTGTGCACATGACCGACGACCTTCGCCTCAGCCAATTGGTCTGCTCCCGATTATGCCATGATCTTGTTGGCGCGGCGGGTGCGGTAAACGCCGGCCTTGAGATTTTGGCCGAGATGGGCGGGCTTGATGACAGCGCCATGGCCTTGGCCACCAGCAGTGGGCTTGAGATGACACGCCGGCTGGCGTTCTTCCGGGTTGCCTTCGGTGCTGGTGGCGCGGGTAGGTCAGGGGCTGAGGTCACGGTGATGCGCAAGATTGCCGGAGAATATCTCGAGTCCGGCAACGTGGACTTAGATTGGGTCGATCTGGGGGACGGTGTGCGTGAACTGGAGCCGGATTTGGGCAAGCTATTGCTGAACCTCATCTTGATCGCCAGCGAATGTTTGCCACGCGGCGGGACGGTTAGTGTCAAATTGGCCGAAGTGCAGGGCGGCGTTGGCCTTGCGGTGGCGGCCATTGGTGCCGGTGCCGGTCTGCGTGAAGACGTGGCGCTGGCGCTGACACCCGGCGAAGCTGCCGAAAACCTGGACAGCCGCAACATTCACGGCCTGTTGACGCAGCTTCTGGTGTTGGCCGCCGGTTGCGAATTGGAGATCGCCGCAGACGAGGGTGAAGTGCGGTTCGCGGCCTTGGCGATCTAGCATTTATTGACCTATCCCCAACAATAAAGCCCACCATTGAACCTATCTGCGGAAAGTGGGTTCACTAATCCGACATTTAATGTTTAAAATCCAAACTTAATTGTTTGAAGCCAGTCGCGCTTGGCTAAAGGGTGCGACTATTTAACCTACTGCGGGGGCTACCCATGGACGATCTTCTTAGCGAATTTTTGACCGAAACGTCGGAAAGCTTGGCCGTTATCGACGTGCAGCTTGTCGAATTTGAAAAAAATCCGACCGATAAAGATATTCTGGGGAGCATTTTCCGGCTCGTGCACACGATTAAGGGCACGTGCGGATTTTTGGGCCTGCCCCGATTGGAAGCTGTTGCCCATGCCGGTGAAAACGTGCTCGGCCAAATTCGCGACGGCAAGCTTGAGGTCACTCAAGAAGCAGTAACGTTGATCCTGAAATGTATCGACCGCATTCGCGCGTTGTTGGACGAGCTTGAATCTTCGGGCGAAGAGCCGGAAGGCAAAGACACGGAAATCATTGTCGAGTTGAATGCGATGGCCGACGGCAAGGCGGCGTCCGCTGCAGCCCCTGCCGCTGCGCCGGCGGAACCGGCTGCGGCTTCTGGGGCGACAAACAATCAATTTGGTGCCCCGGTGGCGGCAGAGCTTTTGGCTGAAGTCGAAGCGGCTGTGAATGCCGGTAACAAAGCCGCCAGCGAAGAAGAACTCGCGGCTGAAATGGAAGCCGAGCGCGTTGCAGAAGACGGCAACGAGAAGTCGGCTGAATCGAGCCCAGCAAACAACCAATTCGGTGCGCCTGTCGCAGCCGAACTGTTGGCCGAGGTCGAAGCCGCTGTGAATGCGGGTAAGAAAGCCGCCAGTGAAGAAGAACTTGCCGCTGAAATGGAAGCTGAGCGAGTTGCCGAAGAGGCGCAGCAAGCTGCGAAACAAGCCGACACGCCACCTGCTGCAGCTCAGCCGCCGGCGAAAACAAAAGGGTCGGTGCCGGCTAAAGCCGCTGACGACAAAGCGACAAAGGAATCCTCTGTTGCTGCATCTTCGATCCGCGTCAACGTCGACGTCTTGGAAAACCTGATGACCCTGGTCAGCGAATTGGTGCTGACCCGTAACCAGCTGTTGCAGATGTTGCGTGGGCTTGAAGATCACGAGTTCCAGGTGCCGCTACAGCGCCTAAGCCATATCACGTCGGACCTGCAAGAGGGCGTTATGAGAACGCGCATGCAGCCGATCGGCAACGCCTGGGCAAAACTACCCCGGATCGTGCGTGACCTTTCTCTTGAAGCCAACAAAAAGATTGAGTTGGTGATGAAGGGTGCTGAAACGGAACTGGATCGCCAAATCTTGGATTTGATCAAGGATCCGTTGACCCACATGGTGCGAAACTCCGCAGACCATGGTCTCGAAGAAACGCCGGGCCGTGCCGCTGCCGGCAAGCCGGAGACCGGGACGATTTTGTTGAACGCGTTCCACGAAGGCGGCCACATCATCATTCAGATTTCCGATGACGGGCGCGGCCTGAATATGGACCGTATTCGCAACAAGTGCATCGAAAACGGTGTCGCATCCGAAATGGAGCTGGAGGGCCTGACAGATCAGCAAATCCAGCAGTTCATCTTTAAGGCCGGCTTCTCGACTGCTGAAAAAGTCACCAGCGTGTCCGGGCGCGGCGTTGGCATGGACGTGGTACGCACCAACATCGAAAAGATCGGTGGTCATATCGAATTGAAATCCACCGAGGGCAAAGGCACGATCTTCACGATCAAAATCCCGCTGACGCTCGCCATCGTGTCTGCGTTGATCGTCGAATGTGGCGGCGAACGCTTTGCTGTCCCGCAGATCAGTGTGCTCGAACTGGTGCGCGCCTCCAACAAGAACAAGTCCGAACAGCGGATCGAGATGATCGCCAATTCGCCGGTGATGCGATTACGCGATCGTCTGTTGCCGCTGGTGTCGTTGCGAAATCTTTTGGAACTTAGCGACGAGCCGGTCGAGATCAATGACGACAATTTCATCATCGTCACCCAGGTCGGTACCAACACCTTCGGCATCATCGTCGACAAAGTCTTCGATACCGAGGAAATCGTCGTCAAACCGGTATCGCCGGTGCTGCGGAACATCTCGTTCTATTCGGGTAACACGATCTTGGGTGACGGTAGCGTAATCATGATCTTGGATCCGAATGGTATCGCGTCTGCGGCCGGTCAGATCGCCGGCGATGACGATCATGCGGGTGCCAACAGTGACCATACCAACATCGATGAAGATACGACGTCGCTGTTGATCTTCAAGGCGGGCGGCAACAACGAGCCTTGCGCCGTGCCACTTGCGCTGATCGCGCGTCTCGAAGAGATCGAAGTTGCAGATATCGAACGAGTGCATGGCCAAGCCATGGTGCAATATCGTGGTCAGTTGATGCCGCTGGTCTCATTCGAAGGCAACGACAAGTTTATGGAGGAGGGCCGCCAGCCGGTGTTGGTGTTCACGGATCGCCATCGTTCGATGGGCTTGGTGGTGGATGAAATCGTCGATATCGTCGACGACAAGCTGACCATTGAGATCGCGGCGAATACGCCGGGCTTGATCGGCAGTGCGGTGCTCGCAGGTAAGGCGACCGACGTGATTGATGCCGGATACTACCTGACGCAGGCGTTCGAAGATTGGTTCGATGCTGAAGACAGCAAACCGTTGAAGATCGAAGGCCCCGGCAAGCGGGCCCTGTTGGTCGATGATAGTCCGTTCTTCCGCAACCTGTTGTCGCCGCTTTTGTCGGTCGCAGGCTGGAAAGTGACTGCAGTGGCATCCGCCGATGCTGCCCTGTCACGGCGCGAAAAGGGTGAAATGTTCGACGTCATCATCAGCGATATCGAAATGCCGGGTATGGACGGCTTTGAACTTGCAGAGGCGGTGCGGGGCGACGTGCGGTGGCAGGGTGTGCCGATGGTCGCGCTGTCCGGTCATGTCAGCGATGCCGCAATGGCGCGCGGACGGAGCGCAGGCTTTAACGATTATATTACCAAGCATGACCGGAACGCGTTGGTGACGAGCTTGGCGCAAACCGTCGCCATGGCCGCAAATGTTGACGAGAAGTGATCCTGCAAGGCGGCGCATTGCAGGGGTACACCCGCCCCTGCATAATCACCTTGCGGCATTTTTCTTAGGATCGCTGCGTTCGTATACAGATATGTCGGTATTTTAAGAACATATACCGGCGACCGGGTGAGGACCATTTAATGAAACGCTGTTTAATTGTCGATGACTCCAAAGTGATTCGCATGGTAGCCAGAAAAATTCTCCAAGAACTGGGCTTCGAGACAGAAGAAGCCGCCGATGGCCAGCAAGCTGTTGATGCTTGCAAAAATCAAATGCCCGAAGCGGTGCTGCTGGATTGGAATATGCCGGTGATGAGCGGCATTGAGTTCCTAAAGGCCCTGCGCGCCATGCCGGGCGGCACAAAACCGATCGTGGTTTTCTGCACCACCGAAAACGATATCAAACACATCCAAGAAGCCATTCAAGCGGGCGCCAACGAATACATTATGAAACCGTTTGATAACGAGATAATCCAGAGCAAGTTTTCTCAAGTCGGCCTTTTGTAGGTTGATTTCGTAAGCCAGCTAACGGTTTTTAGATGATGATGGAGCAACCACACGTGAACGCAGGAACCGTAAAGCACGCGCCGACCTCCCCTGCCAGCAGCGGCGCAAAGATCGCCGTCATGGTGGTTGATGATTCGTTGGTTATTCGTGGTTTGATCGCACGTATGTTGGGCGGTCTTGACGGCATTGAGGTCGTTGCCGCAGCCGGCGACGGTGAGCAGGCGCTAAAGCGGCTTGGTTCGATGAATATCGATGTTGTAATCTTGGATATCGAAATGCCGGTGATGGATGGCCTGACGGCATTACCGAAAATGCTCGCCATGAAGCCAGACCTTAAGGTCATCATGGCGTCGACGCTGACTGGCCCGAATGCCGAAGCGAGTCTCAAGGCGTTGTCTTTAGGCGCTGTCGATTACATTCCGAAGCCGACCGCGTCACGTGATATCAGCGGTGTCGGCGGTAGCGATGATTTCCGGCGTGAGTTGGTGGCTAAGGTTGAGGCAGTGGGCCGGCCTCGTGTTGTCGCCCGGGCCGTCAAAGGAAGTGCAACGGCGTCCGGTAGCACAGCGGCGCCAAAATCGTTTGTGATCGGTGACTACAAATTACGCCCGCGTCCCAAAATGGCGCGCCGTGCGAAGATTCTTGCGGTTGGTTCATCGACCGGTGGCCCGAATGCGCTGATGACGTTTTTTAGCCAACTGCCAAAAGACCTAGGTGTGCCGATCATCCTGACCCAGCATATGCCGCCGAAGTTCACCACCATGCTGGCGAAGCATATCACTGAGAAAACCGGCTTTCCTTGTGTCGAAGCGACCGACGGTATGCCTTTGGTGCGCAATCGCATCGTTCTTGCGGCTGGCGATTATCACATGCTGATCACCGGCAACGAGTTGGCGCCAAAGGTGAAATTGACTCAGGACCCTCCGGAAAACTTCTGCCGTCCAGCCGTTGACCCCATGCTGCGCTCGCTGATTCCGATTTATGGTAGCCGAATTTTGACGGTGATCCTGACCGGTATGGGGGCGGATGGGCATAAAGGCAGCCATGACATCGTCGAAGCGGGGGGTGAAATATTGGCACAAGATCCTGAAAGCAGTGTGGTTTGGGGAATGCCGGGTGCTGTGGCGCGTGCTGGGTTGTGCACCGCTGTTGAGCCTTTGGAGAGTATCGCCGGAATCACGGCATCCCGAATTTTGGAGGCTTTGCCATGACCCCGGACCGCTTCACATATATCAGCGAACTGTTACGTGAGCGTTCCGGGCTCGTGTTGACGCCGGAAAAATCATATTTACTGGAAAGCCGGCTGACGCCGTTGGCGCGGCGCGCAGAGGTTGCTGATATCGATGCGCTGATTGATCTGATGAAAACAAAGCGCGATGTAAGTCTGATCGAAGAAGTGGTCGACGCGATGACCACCAACGAGTCTTTCTTTTTTCGCGATATCAAACCCTTTGATTTATTCCGCGATCACGTACTGCCGCCGTTGTTGGAGGCACGTGCCGACAAGAAATCATTCCGTATCTGGTGCGCGGCAGCGTCCAGTGGCCAAGAGCCGTATTCCATCGCCATGACGTTGCTCGAGCAGAAAACGAAGCTTGCAGGGTGGAACTATGAAATCGTTGGCACGGATATTTCGCGGTCGATTTTGGACAAAGCCGAAAAGGGTGTTTATTCCCAATTCGAGGTGCAGCGCGGCATGCCGATCACTTTGTTGGTGAAGTACTTCGACCAACAAGGGGAGACTTGGCGCATCAAGCCGGAGGTTCGAGAAAAGATTAAATATAAATTCTTCAATCTTTTAGAAAATCCGGCAGCACTCGGTAAATTCGATGTGGTGTTTTGCCGCAACGTGCTGATCTATTTTGATCAAAAGACCAAAGGTGAAGTGCTGGCGCGGATCGCGTCGTTGATGCCGGTGGATGGGCTGCTGTTTTTGGGCGGCGCAGAAACCGTGCTGGGCGTCTCGAATGCTTTTAAACCCGTGCCCAATCAACGGGGCGTTTACGCGCTTACATCATAGGCAAACGAAAACCGGACGCCATCGGCGCCCGGTCATGTATGTCTTCAGATACTTTTTCACATCAATGAAGAATATGGTGCCGCAATATGGTTACGCGTGTTGCGCTGCCGGCATGTTTTCCGGATCGCGCAGCACATAACCGCGTCCCCACACGGTTTCAATGTAGTGGTCACCTTCGTTGGCATCCGACAGCTTCTTGCGGAGCTTGCAGATAAACACATCGATGATCTTCAACTCAGGTTCGTCCATGCCGCCATACAGGTGGTTCAAGAACATTTCCTTGGTCAACGTCGTACCCTTGCGGAGGCTAAGTAATTCCAAGATGCCGTATTCTTTGCCGGTGAGGTGTACCGGCTGGCCCTCGATCTCGACCATATGGGTGTCGAGATTGACCGCCAGCTTTCCGGTCTTGATGATCGAGTGCGCATGCCCTGCCGAGCGACGTACAATCGCCTGAACGCGGGCCATCAATTCGGATTTGTCGAAAGGCTTGGTCAGGTAGTCGTCGGCACCGATGCCGAGGCCCTTCACCTTCATTTCCGATTCCGTTAGGCCGGACAAGATCAAAACCGGCGTCTGAACACGGGAGTCCCGCAATCGGCGCAGCACCTCCAGCCCGTCCATATCCGGTAGCATCAGATCCAAGATCATGATGTCATAATCGTAGAGTTTGCCGATTTCCAAGCCGTCTTCGCCGAGATCGGTCGCATCTACGACCATACCGGCAGTTTCCAGCATCATCTTGATGCTTGCCTGTGTGGTCGGATCGTCTTCAATTAATAATACGCGCATTTTCCCCCCTCCGGGCCAGCCCAAAAGGCCGCGAATCGGTGTTCATTAACCATATTACCATTTATCCCTTGTATGGAAACAATCATTTATCCACCAGATATTGTTGAAGGCGAAGGCAGTCCACGTCATGATTGGGCCACGTTAAGATTTCCCGTCGAATGAGGAGCCGAGTCATGAGCCAGCAAACCCAGCAGACGTTGATGGATCGGGCCGCAGCCGTGATGCCCGGCGGTGGGTTTGGCAATTATGACCCCGCCATGATCATCCGCGAAGGCCGAGGCGCGCATGTGTGGGATGAAGACGGCAATCAATATATCGATTACCTGATCGGATCCGGCCCAATGATGTTGGGGCATGGCCATCCCGAGGTGTTGGAGGCCGTGCAAGCGCAACTCCCCAAGGGCATGACGTTTTTTGCCAACAATGCGCTCGGCATCGAATTGGCCGAAGAAATCTGTCGCGCCGTCGCCTGTGCCGAGCAAGTGCGTTACGTTAGCACCGGCGGTGAAGCCGACATGTATGCGATGCGGCTGGCACGCGCCTACACTGGTCGCGATAAGATCATCAAGTTTGAAGGCGGTTATCACGGCATGTCGGCGGAGGCGCAAATGAGCCTGGCGCCGGAAAGCTTGGTGAATTTTCCCATCGCCGTACCGGATTCCGCTGGTATCCCAGACGCAGTACGCGATTCCATGTTGATTGCGCCCTATAATGACGAGGTTTTTCTCCGCTCGCTATTGGACGAACACGGTGACGACATCGCGGCAATCATTGTCGAGCCGATGCAGCGCATCATCCCGCCGATGCCGGGCTTTCTACAGACGCTGCGCGACGAATGTACAAAGCGCGGTATCGTCTTGATCTTCGATGAAGTGGTCACCGGGTTCCGGCTGGCCTATGGCGGGGCGCAAGAATTGTATGGTGTCACCCCGGATCTTTGCACGTTGGGTAAAGTCATCGGCGGCGGCTTTCCGTTGGCGGCGATTGCCGGCAACGCCGAGATCATGGCGCATTTCGACATGCACAAAGTTGGCCGCAAAGGTTTTTTGATGCAGATCGGCACGCTCAGCGGCAACCCGGTCGCCGCCATCGCCGGCCTCAAAACTATGGAGGTTTTGTCTCGTCCGGGTCAGTACGAAAAGCTTTTCAACATCGGCCATGTATTGATGGACGCCATCAAAACACACCTCAGTGCGGCTGGGCATGCGCATCAGATTGCCGGCCATCCGGTTTTGTTTGATGTGGTGTTCACCGATAAGCCGATCCAAAACTATCGTGACACCATGACCGGTGATAAAAATAAGGCCGCCCAATTCAACAAAATTCTCCGCCGAGAAGGCATTCTGAAGTCGCCCAGTAAAATGTATATGTCGCTGGCGCTGAGTGAAGACGATATCGCCAAAACAATCGACGCGATCGCTGTGGCGGCGCGCGAACTCTGAGCGCCGCGTCGACACATCCTTCGAGACGCGGCTTCGCCGCTCCTCAGGATGAAGGTTTATTTTATCTCCTCATCCTGAGAAGGCCCGCAGGGCCGTCTCGAAGGATGGCGCCCGAAAAACGTCCGTGCGCATGGACCGGGCGCTTCGCGTGCTTTACCATTCGTTAGGCATAATCGCGCATGCTGAGCGTTGCTGAAATGCGACGGGTTGTGGGCCAGCGTTAAGGGGTGGGTAAACGGGTTGCGGGTGTATCCGAACAATATCGCCAACGAAGTGGCGCAGCTGCCGGGCCATCAGGTCTTTGGGCGCGTCGCCGATATCGTCGGCTTGATGATCGAAATTGGTGGGCTGCAGGGCTCGCTGTCGATTGGTGACCATGTGCGTGTCGATGGCCGCAAGGGCAACGAGGTGGTCTGCGAGGTCATTGGCTTTAAGGGCGGGCGTGCGATGGTGATGCCGTTCGGCCCGCTCGAAGGGGTCGGGCTCGGCTGCAACGCGGAACTCGCGTCGACGCAGCCTTCGATCTATCCGGACGAAAGCTGGCTTGGCCGTGTCGTCGATGCGTTCGGCAAAGACGTCGACGGTTTGGGGGCATTGTCGGCGGGCGAGAAAGGCTACGCGATCCATGCCTCGCCGCCGCCGGCGCACAAGCGGCGCCGGGTTGGCGGCAAGGTCGATCTTGGCGTCCGTGCGATGAACGCATTTCTGACCTGCTGCCGAGGTCAACGTATGGGCATCTTCGCAGGCTCAGGCGTCGGCAAGTCGACACTGTTGTCGATGATGGCACGCAACACCGATGCCGAAGTTAGCGTCGTCGGCCTGATCGGTGAGCGGGGCCGCGAGGCAAAAGAATTTATCGAAGATTATCTGGGTGAAGAGGGCATGAAGCGCACGGTGGTGATCGTCGCCACGTCGGACGAGCCGCCGTTGGTGCGTCGCCAAGCCGCCTATACCACACTCGCCATCGCCGAATATTTCCGCGACCGTGGCCGCAACGTGTTGTGCATGATGGATAGTGTGACCCGCTTTGCCATGGCGCAACGCGAGATTAGCTTGTCGGCGGGTGAGCCGCCGGCGTCGAAAGGCTATACTCCTTCGGTGTTTGCCGAGTTGCCGAAATTGCTGGAGCGCGCCGGCCCAGGCACGGGTGATCAAGGCGACATCACCGGCTTGTTTACGGTGTTGGTCGAAGGCGACGATCATAACGAGCCCGTCGCCGATGCGGTGCGCGGTATTTTGGACGGCCATGTGGTCTTGGAACGGCAAATCGCCGAGCGCAACCGATTCCCGGCGATCAATATTCTGCGCAGTGTGTCCCGGACCATGCCCGGCTGCAATACGCCCGCGCAAAATGCTGCCGTTGCCCGCGCGCGCCGCTTGCTGGCCACCTATGACGACATGGCCGAGCTGATCCGTTTGGGTGCGTATCGTAAAGGCTCCGACGCCGAAGTCGATGAGGCTATTTTGTATTATCCGCAGCTCGAAGCGTTTCTGGGTCAGCAGATCAGCGACGTGACGCGCCTTGATGACGGTTACGCGGCGCTTTATGAGATATTGGGTATGGTAGGCGACGTAGCGCCGGCGGAAGAGACCGATGGCGCGTGATTTTAAGGCGCTGGTGCGTTTGAACGATTGGGAAGTTGACCAAAAACGCCGCGCCTTGGGCGAAGAACTCCGCCAGCTCGATAACCTGGAAGGCAATCTTTCCGCGCTCGACTCTGAAGTCGTACGCGAAAAGGCGGCGGCCGAAGCGATGCCGACCGAAGGCGGGATTATGTTTGGGGCTTACGCCGAAGTCGCCCGCGCGCGGCGTGAAGACCTGGAGCGCCGGATCGTCGAACAACAAGCCAGTGTTGAACATGCCCGGGACCACCTCAGCGCCGCCTATTTGGAACTCAAGAAATATGAAATCGCCGAAGAAACTCGGGTCAACCGCATCGACGCTGAGGAAGCCCGCGCCGAACAGGCGGACCTCGACGAAATCGGCATCACTGCACATATCCGTAAGTCTTAGCGCTGACACATCCTTCGAGACGGCCCTGCGGGCCTCCTCAGGATGAGGCGTTAAGAATAATCCTCATCCTGAGGAGGCCCGCAGGGCCGTCTCGAAGGATGTGTTTCATCAAGGCCCGAGTCGAGTAAGCAAGCCCTTGTCGTCCCAGCGGGGTTGGCGATCTTCGATGCGGATTTCGTGGGTGACCGCACCGTCGTGCCGCAACGTCACATCAAGCCAGCACGGGATTACTTGGTCGTTGATGTCTTCTAAGATCATCTCGGCCAAAGCTTCGGGGGTCTGGCCGTCTACGGCGACCGTACGCATATAGTCGCCCAGCGCTTCCGGGTCCAAAATATCGCGGTCGGGCACGTAGCGAAGCCGCATGCTGAACGCACCGAAATCTGCATTCAACGTGACGATGGCGAAGTGGCGCGTTGCCGATGGGGTCGTTTTGAGGCGTGCGCGCCGGGCGTGCAGGCTGTCGTCGGAGTGCTCCATGCTAAATTACCACGCTATCGTTGAGACCCGCTGTCGGCGGTGCGACGGCGATAAAGTTGCCGGGCGCAGCTTGAAACCCGACTGAGCCTTCGAGGCCAGTGACCTCAATCGCGTTGCTGTAAAGGCCGCGGATATCGTGGCGCATCTCGGGCGTGAGCGGGGCGTCGGTGCGCACCACAACATCGAGCCGCTTGCCGCGCTCACCGACCAGCCCGTCAATTTGTATATGGCCGAGTTTGGATAGGTTGAGGTCGATGACGAAGCGCGATCCGCCTTCCTTGTCCGCATCATCGGCATCCGCGTCGCGGTCCCGTACCAACATGGCGATGCGGTCGATCTCGGCACCGTTTATGAACGGCACCATATATTGCCGCCAGTCGCCGGTTTCCGGATCGTTGACGGTGCGACTCATTTGCCCGACGTCGTCGCGCAATCGGGCGGCGAGGTCCGGGCGCTGGCGATCTAAAATGCGCAGCGGGCCGTCGCCCATCCAGCCCTTCAGATCGCCACCCCGAAGCGCGGCAATGAAAAATAAGATATTTGCGGTGAGTTGTGGGTCGGCGCGGGGCATGGAAGTCTGCAAAATCTGCATCTGCGCGCCGGGTGCGACGTCGCGGAGGGCTTCGAGGCTTTCATCAAAGGCCTGCCATATGCCGTCGCCCAACGCGCCTTGATTCGCGCCCAAGCCGTGCGACGCAGTTTGCGGGATCGGCGGCTTGAGGCCGGTGACTTCAAACGTCAGTTGTGTCCCGGGCGCCAAGGGCTGTTGGCTGGCGATGCTGATGGGGCCGGCGTGGGTCTGCACGACCGCGTGGGTCAGCGTGTGCTGCCCGGTGACGGTGCCGGTAAGCGTCGCGCCGGGTGCCAGCGATACCGCGCCACCGGCGGGAGCTGGAATCAGCGACGGCGGCGTGCCCTCGGGCGGACGAATTTGAATGATCTTGAGGCCAAGCGTGCTGCCGCTGCCATAGCTGAGCGCCTGCTGCGTCGGCTGGGCCCCTGTGGGTTGCCCCGACGCGCCTGCCTTTGGGCTGCCACTATGCGAGGCGGCGGCGCCGGTGGCGGGCGTGGCGGTGGTTTGCGTGGGACTGCCGGCGGGCGCGCCGGGCGTACCAGCCAGGGTCGCTGGGGTGCCGGTGGGCAGCAAGGTCGCTTGTGGGCCGCCGATGATGATCGGGCGCAACAACAAGGCTGTGATGTTTAAGCCCGCCTGTAAGCGTGGGATCGTGGGCGCGTTGGGTGCACTGGCGGCACCGACAGCACCGGCACCACCGGCATTGACAGCGCCGGCTGTGTTTGTGCCGCCCTGGGTTGCTTGTTGGGCGCCGAAGGCCAGGGGCTTGCCGTTGGGAAGGCTCAGTTGCGCCCTGCCGGCCAGACCTGCTTGGCCTTGACCTAGACCCAGACCCTGGCTTTGCGGCGCGCCCAGCCATTGCAGAATGAGCTTATCGCCGACGGCGACTCGCGCCGGCGACGGCAGGCGTAGCGCCAAGTCGCCGAAGCTCGTCTGTACCACCAAATTCATCGCGTCTTTAAGCGCGCCGACGCTGACATCAAGGGAACTGCCGAGCGGCAGGCTCAACAACGCCGGTGGCGGCGCCAGCACGGTGATGCGGGGCAGCGGTGCCACCGCGGGCGGTGTATTCAGGGACGGGGGGACGATACTGCTCATAGCTGGGCTCGATTCTGTGTCGACGGACGGGGGCTCAGCCGCCGTCGGGTGTCTGCGGGCGGCGGAGCATCCGTGCGATCTGTTTAACGTCGGTGCCGGCTTCGCTTTCCGGATACTTGTTCAAGATCGGTGTCTGCGCACGGATCGCGCCGCGCACTTTTTCGTCACGCCGCACGCTGCCCAAATGCAGGGGCGAGAATTTCAAGAACCCCTGGCAGGCTTTGTTGAGCGTGTTGAAGGTGCGCTCGCCTTCGGTGGTCGAATTCGCCATGTTGGTGACCACTTGGATGTCGGAGTCCGGTCGTTCGCTGTGGGTGATCTTGATGAACGCATAGCCGTCGGTGAGCGACGTCGGCTCGTCGGTTACGACCACGATGATGCGACCTGCGGCGTAAGCAAGCCGACGCACGGTGCTCTCGACGCCAGCGCCAAGATCGATGATCACATAGTCATAATCCACCGCAATCAGCGCGAGTTCATCCAACAGTGCCTGCAAACGGTTGGCCGCCAAGTTGGCCAGTGCACCCGAGCCCGAGCGCCCGGCGATGATATCAAATCCGCCTTCTTCATAGAACGTTACCGCTTGCGACAGGCTGGCGCGTCCGGCCAGCACCGCACCCAGATCTTTTTTCGCCATCAAGCCGAGTTGAATGTCTAGGTTCGCGAGCCCCAAATCACCGTCGAACAACAACACCTTACGACCACTGCGCGCAATCGCGTGCGCCAGCGTGATCGAGAACCACGTCTTGCCGACCCCACCTTTGCCGGACGCGATCGCAATGATATTGCTGCCCTTGGCGCGGGTGCTCGGGCCGGATGATCCGCCGGGGTTGGTCGAAGTTTCTTCGCTCATGGGGCAACCTTTGTCTGTAAGGAAAAGTGTTCTGTTTCGTCTTCGGGCACGATCAGGCGAGCCAGCGCGACAGGATTGATTTTATCCAGCCCTTCGGCGACGCGCGGATTAATGGACACATTGGCGATGGCGACACGGCCCAGTCCGGCGGCGAGAATACCGCCCAGGCGCCGTGTCATATCCAGCCGCGTGATGATCATGCGTTCTGCACCGATGTCGGCAAACGCCGCCGCGGTGTCGGCGGATTCCATGGCGTCGCCGCCGGCGGGCAGCACCAAAACCAATTCGCCCCCAACGGCAGCGGCAATACCTTGCAGCGCGTTCATATTTTTACTGCGGAACGGATTAACGCCGGCGGTGTCGATGATGGCGACATCGGCGGCATCCACAGCGTCTTTGTGGGCGGCCAACGCCTCGGCAGTATCGACGGCGCAGAGCTTGATGTCGAGAATACGCGCGAATGCGTCCAGTTGTTCGACGCCACCGGCCCGGGTGGTGTCGGTAGTCGCTAAGAATACCTTGCGACCGTCCAACTTAGCCCGCGCGGCCAGCTTGGCGGCGGTGATGGTCTTGCCCGCGCCCGGCACGCCTGCCAGCACCAGCGGCTTGGTCTGCGCGTCGAAATCAATTGGGCGAAACGTGACACCGGCATCAATTGCGGCGGCAAGGGCGAGGGCGGGGTCAGGTTCGCCGACTTTCAGGGCCGCGCGCACGGTGGCGTTGATCATATGCGCGGGCAGCCCGTGCGCGGTCAGTACTTGGCGCAGATAGTCCTCGAGAGCATCGTCCGAGAGCATAGCTTCAGGTTCGGTGGGAATTGATTCTTCCGCTTCCAATGTATCTTCAATCGCTGCCGTGACTCGACACGTCAGCGCGTCGCTGCCTTGTTGGGTCGACACGATGATCGCGTCTTCACCCATGTCGCGGCGGACGAGTTCCATCGCGTCTGCAAGGGTCGGGGCGGTGAAGGTCTTAAGGCGCATACCGGATTATTACCTAAATCTGGACCTAAATTTGGCCGACGGTTTTTATCTTTGCCTTAGTGTAAATCTCGTTTTGCGAAATGACCACGGTTGTGGGCCGAAAGCGGTCAACGATGGAACGTACAAACGGCCGGATCGCCGGGCTGGTCAAGAGTACCGGGCTTTCGCCCATCATCGCTTGGCGCTCGAACGTATTGCGCAGTTGGCCGATGAATTCCTGCAAGCGCGTCGGCGGCATCGACAACTGGCGGTCGTCGCCTTGGCCGACGAGGCTTTCGGCAAACGTCTGCTCCCAGCCCGGCGACAGGGTGACGATGGGGATAAAGCCTTGCGCGTTGGTGTTCATGTCGCTGATCTGGCGGGCCAAGCGGGCGCGCACATGTTCGGTGATCGTCATCACGTTGCGGGTGTGGCCGCAGGCCTCGTAAACACCTTCCAAGATCGTTGGAAGGTCGCGGATCGAAATGCGTTCCGACAATAGGTTTTGCAACACGCGCTGCAGGCCACCCAGTGAAATCTGCGACGGGATCATGTCGGCGATCAGCTTTTGGTGATCCTTGTCGAGCTCGTCCAGCAGCTTCTGCGTTTCCGCATAAGACAAAAGCTCGGCCATGTTGTCTTTGATCAGTTCGGTCACGTGGGTCGTGACCACGGTGGCCGGATCGACCACGGTATAGCCCCGGAACAACGCTTCTTCGCGATTTGTTTCTTCGATCCACATGCCGGGCAGGCCGAATGTCGGCTCGGTGGTTTTTTCGCCGGGGATCGAGATTTCTTCGCCGCGAGGGTCCATCACCAACAGCATGTTGGGCCTGAGCTCGCCGCGCCCGGCTTCGATTTCCTTGACCCGGATCACATAGGCGTTGGCCGGCAGCTGCATGTTGTCTTGGATGCGCACCGACGGCATCACGAAGCCGACTTCGGTCGCCAATTGGCGGCGCAGCGCTTTGATTTGGTCGGTCAGCTTGTGCCCGTCTTTTGGCGCATTGATCAGCGCCAGCAAACCGTAGCCCAGTTCCAAACGGATGTTGTCGATCTTCAGCGCCGACGAAATCGGCTCTTCGGCCAAGGCCTTAGGGTCGATGGCTTCTTCTTCGAGTTGTTTGACCGCCTCTTCTTCGAGCGCCGCGTCGCGGTAGTTGACCCAATACGCAGCACCGCCTGCGAATGCAGCCAAGGTCAGGAACGGCAGCGCCGGGATGCCGGGCAGAATTGCCAATGCCAGCAGCAAGAAGCACACCAAGCCCATTGCTTTGGGCTGGCCACCCAATTGTTTAAACAGCGCGACGTCGGCGGTGCCCGCGACACCGGCTTTGGTGACCACCATACCGGCGGCGGTCGACACGATCAGGGCTGGGATTTGTGAGACCAAGCCGTCACCCACCGTCAAGCGTGTGTAGTTGTTGGCGGCTTCGGCAAACGTCAGATCTTGTTGAGCGACGCCGATGATCATGCCGGCGATGACGTTGATGAACGTGATCAGCAAGCCGGCGATGGCGTCGCCGCGCACGAACTTCGCGGCACCGTCCATGGCCCCGAAGAACGCACTTTCTTCTTCCAAGTCTTTACGGCGTTTTTTCGCCGTTTCCTCGTCGATCAGGCCTGACGACAGATCGGCATCAATCGCCATCTGCTTGCCGGGCATGGCGTCCAACGAAAACCGTGCGGAAACTTCGGCGATACGCCCGGAGCCCTTGGTGATGACGACAAAGTTCACGATCACCAAGATCGCAAACACAATGATCCCGATGACGAAGTTGCCGCCCATGACAAAGCCGCCAAACGCCTCGATCACCTTACCTGCGGCCTGAGTGCCTTCGTGGCCGTCGGATAGAATCAAGCGTGTGGACGCCAGATTCAACGACAGCCGAATCATCGTCGCCAGTAGAAGCACGGTCGGAAAGGCGTTGAAGTCCAGCGGTCGTTCGACAAACAGCGCGGTCATCAGGATCAATACCGAGATCATGATTGAGAACGCCAGCGCAAAATCCAACAGCCAGCGCGGCAACGGCAAGATCAACACCACCAAGATCGCCACGACACCAAGCGCGAGCATGATGTCGCCGCGCTTCATCGCTCGAGTCAGGCGGTCTTTGAGAAAATCGCCCGTGTTAAATTCGACGTCGCCACCCCCGGCATCAGCCATTGGCGATCAATCCTTTGTTATAAGCGCGCATTATACGCCCGGACGGTTGGCATCGCCGGGCTGGGGCACGTTGAAGCCGTCATCGCCATACTGCTTGAGTTTGTTGCGCAGGGTGCGGATCGAAATGCCCAAAATCGTCGCCGCATGGGTGCGGTTGCCGAGGCAGTGTTCCAGCGTATCGATGATCAACTCGCGTTCCACGTCGGCGACGGTGCGCCCGACCAAGTGTGCGGCGCCGTCGCCTTCACCACCGCCGCCGTGCGCCCCACCTGGCACCGTTGGCGTGCCGTCGGGATTGGTCAGTAAAATCGCATCGGTCTCGATGGAATCGCCCGACGACAGCAACACGGCGCGGTGCAGCGTATTTTCCAACTCGCGCACGTTGCCGGGCCACGCATGAGCTTTCAGCATGGTCATCGCGGCGTCGGACAACGGGCGATAAGGCACGTCGTTGGACTCGGCATATTTTTCGGCAAAGTGTTTGGCCAGCGCTTCGATATCGCCGGGCCGCTCCGCTAGTGAGGGCAGGCGTAAGTTGACGACGTTCAAGCGGAAGTAAAGGTCTTCGCGGAACTGGCCGTCTTTGACCGCTTGATCCATGTTGCGGTTCGACGTCGCGATGATCCGCACATTCACTGAAACCGGCTTGCTGGACCCGATCCGGTCGACTTCGCGCTCTTGGATGACGCGCAGTAGTTTCGCCTGCAACCGCACATCCATCTCGCTGATTTCGTCCAACAGCAAAGTGCCGCCGTCGGCTTCTTCGAACTTGCCGATGCGCCGCGCCACAGCCCCCGTGAAGGCGCCTTTTTCGTGGCCGAACAATTCGGATTCCAACAAGGTTTCCGGGATCGCCGCACAGTTGACGGCAACGAAGCGTCGATCTTTACGTTTGGATTTGTGATGCAGATAGCGCGCCAGCACTTCTTTGCCGGTACCGGACCCGCCGGTGATTAAGATGCTGGCTTCGGAGGCGGCCACTTGATCGGCCATTTTGACGGTCGCGGCCATCGCCGGGTCTTTGAAGATCAGCGCGTGCTGCTCTTCGGTGACCGCTTCCAAAATGGCGGCGATCAGTTCCGGGTCCGGCGGCAGCGGGATGTATTCTTTGGCGCCGGCACGCACCGCGCGGACCGCAGCCTGGGTGTCGTTCGACACACCGCAGGCGACGACGGGCACATGCATGCGCTCGCTCTCCATGCTGGCCATGAAGCTTTCTACGTCCTGGGCGACATCGATCATCACCAGATCCGCACCCGTGCGGCGCAGGATATCCAGCGCGCCTTCAGGGGTGTCGGCCTGTTGAACCTTGGCGCCCCTTTGGATGGCGATCTGGCTGGCAGCGCCGATCTGTCCTTCGAGGGTTCCGACGATCAGTAACAGCATGGTCTATGTGCTTCCCGGTTTTCGTGACTCATTACGTTAGTCAAAGTACTGTACGCGTTGCGACGGCGGCAAAATGCTGTTCAGCAACATTTCCAGCCGACGCGGATTTTCCTGGCGCCCGATCGAAACCGCACTCAAGAGAAAAATCTGATTGATCAGCGCCTCTTCGCCGGCGTTGCGCTCAAGCTTCGAGGCGAGCGGCAAAAACACCATGTTGGCGAGAACGGCCCCGTAAAATGTGGTCAGCAGCGCGACCGCCATGGCCGGGCCGATGGTGGTCGGGTCTTGCAGGTTGCCGAGCATCTGCACCAAGCCGATCAGCGTGCCGATCAGGCCCATCGCCGGGGCGAATTCCGCCATTTTGCGGAGCACGCTGGCGCTTTGGCGATGGCGCTGAATGGTCGCCTGCAAGTCACGGCGCAGAATGTATTCGACCTCTTCGCCGGGGGTGCCGTCGATGACCATGCTGATGCCTTGGTGAAAGAATGGCTCATTGCGGACGCTACCGGCGACGTTCTGTAGCGCAAGGACGCCTTGCTTGCGGGCCATTTCGGCGACTTGTAACGCTTTATACGCGGCATCAAAGGGCTCTTGCGTGTTGCGGAAAATAGCGTGGCCGACGACGCGGATGGTGCCGAACATTTCGCCCAGCGAATAGCACGCGGTCGTCACGCCGAGCGTGCCGCCGATAACGATCAGGATTGAGGGTGGATTAAAAAAGCTTCCTGGCGTGCCGCCCAGCCAGATGGCCGCGCCGACCAGCGCAAACCCAGAGATCAGGCCGACGACGGTCGCTAAATCGAGTGTGCGTCCGCCGACTTCGTGTATGCGCTCTTCGGCCATGATCTGTTATCCGCCCAACTCAGCTGAGCTTATCGGTTTTGATGATTTCCGTCATCGTCACGCCCAGGCGATCTTCGACGACAACGACTTCGCCGCGCGCCACCAAGCGGTTATTGACGTAAATATCAATGGCCTCGCCGACTTTGCGGTCCAGCGGTACAACGGCGCCACGGCCCAGTTTCAGTAGGTTGCTGACCGCCATGGTGGTTTTGCCCAACACCGCAGAAACCTGCACCGGAATGTCATAGACCGCTTCCAGGTCTTTGGCGCTGCGGGGCAGGTCGCCCATATCGGTCATGGCGCTGCCGATAGAGTCTTCATCGTCGTCTTTTTGCGGCGGGGTTTCCGGCTGCTCCGCGTCGAGATCAGCGAGTTCTAAACCGCCGTTTTCTTCTTCAGCCATGATGCTCTCCTATGATCGCGCGAAGGGCGCGCTGCGTTGAATTCTTAGGCATTTGTGTCTGGATCATCGTCGTCCATCCCTTGCGCGTCGAGTATAGCGCCTGCCATCTCTGGCGATACCGGATCGGGCGACGTGAACGCCGGCGCAGGCGGGGTTTCTTCGTCATCGTCCGCGCCTGTGGCCGCGTTTGCGTCGCCAGCTTCGTTGATGTGAGGCACCGGCGGCGTGTCGTCATGTTGGTCAAGTGATTGATTTTCATCGCTATTTTCGTCATTTTCTGGGACGTCTTCGGGCTCCAGTGCAGGTGTAAAATCGGCCTCGGCGGCATTATCGGCTGCTTCTTCATGCGGCGCATCAATGGCCGGTTGCGGTTCATTTTCGAGCGCTGTGGGCGCGTCGTCGGTGGGGCCGTCAGCAGCGTACATGTCACCGGGTGCCGATTCGCGCTCCGGCTCGGGCGTGATCTCTGGTTTGAGCTCTGATTCTGGCTCTGATTTTGGCTCTGGCGCTGACTCAGATTCGGGGGCAGATACAGCCTCTGATGTCGGCTCTGGTTCTGCTTCTGGCTCCGTCTCAGGTGCGGATTCAAGTTGTGGCATCGATTCAGCGGCAGCGTCTTCGGCAGAATCGTCATGGTGATCGGTTGGCGCTGCGTCAGAATCTTCGTCGCCGCCGTGCAGATTTCGTTCAACGATTTTGTCGATCATTTTTGACAACTCTTCGCTGTCTCGGACGGCAGCGCCGTTCGACCACTCAATGCGACAATCACCCAGTTTCATGCCGGGGTCCGGGTTAACAAACACTTTGCCGTCGAACCCGGCACGATTGGTCATGACCGTCAGGCGCTCCATGAACGGCTCGCGGATATCGGGATGCAAGATGATCTGCACGCGGGGCTCTTCGGTGATTGCTTTTAAGGTGTCCTGCGCTATCCGTTCGACCTCACCCAAAGCGTTGCGGGCATTCAGATCTGGGAACATTTTCTTAGTGATCGTGTTGGCGACGAGGATCATTTCTTTGGCGATATCGCGGTTTGCATCAGCCTGCTGCTCGATCACCTCTTCAAGTTTTGCCACTGCCGCCTCTACTGACTCCAGCAGCCGCTGCTCGGTGGCTTCTGCGGCTTCAAGGCGGCCACTTTCCTTGCCGGCTTCAAAGCCTTCCTGGCGGGCGCGCTCGAGGTCTTCTTCGGAAAATGTTGGGGCCGCTTCCTCTTCCGGCTCGTCCTCAATAGCCTCCGCCTCGACCGCGTCCGGTTCTTCCGGTGCATCGAAATCGAGATCGAAAGTATATTTGCGGACCGTCGACATAAAATCTCCCGTCCCGGGTTAAGCTTCGCGCAGACCGTCATAGGCGACGCCCGGCGAGGCCAACATGTGGGGTTTAGTAAATGAGTTCACTTTCTTCATCGGACCCGGCAATGACGATTTCGCCTGCGTCGGACAGTGCCTTGGCTGTCTGCACGATTGCCGATTGTGATTCGTCGACATCCTTGAGGCGAACAGCCCCCATCGCGTCCATATCTTCTTTCATCATCTTGCCGGCACGTTCGGACATGTTGGCGAAGAATAGCTCTTTGACGCTGTCGGCGGCGCCCTTGAGGGCAATCGCCAACTGGTCCTTTTCGACCTGACGCAATAACAACTGGATACCGGAAGCATCGACACGCACCAGATCGTCGAAGGTGAACATGAGCTGTTTGATGCGTTCGGCAGACTCTCGGTTGCGTTCTTCGAGGGCCGTCATGAAGCGGTTCTCGGTGTTGCGATCCAAGTTGTTGAAGATGTCGGCCATCATCTCATGGCTATCGCGACGTGCGGTGCGTGCCAAGTTGGTCATGAACTCGGTTCTGAGCGTACGCTCGACGTGATCGAGAATTTCTTTTTGCACGGCTTCCATACGCAGCATCCGCATGATCACTTCCATCGAGAAGTTTTCCGGCAACAGTGCCAAAACGCGCGCCGCGTGGTCGGGCTTGATCTTTGACAACACGACGGCGACGGTCTGCGGGTATTCGTTTTTTAGATAGTTGGCGAGCACGGCTTCGTTCACGTTGCCGAGTTTGTCCCACATGGTGCGACCGGCGGGGCCGCGCATTTCTTCCATGATCTGCTTAACGCGATCCTCAGGCATTGAGGACATAAGCAGTCGTTCCGTTGAGTCGTAAGAACCGACAAGCCCCCCTGCGTTAGAGAGCTGATCGGCAAACTCGACAAAAAGGCGTTCGACCAGATTGGCGCCAAGGGAACCCAACGTCGACATCGCGTGGGAAAGTTCGCGAATTTCTTCGTCGTCCATCCGTTCGAAAATTTTGGTCGAATGTTCACGCCCAACGGCAAGCATAAATGCCCCTGCTTTCTGCGCGCCGGAAAGAGACCTGTAATCTTCATTTCTCGGTTTCGCCATCTATCTCGCTCCTACTCGACCGTCATTCTTAGCTTTCCTGATACATCCACGAGCGCAGGATAGCCAACGCTTCTTCAGGGTGCTTTTCGACGATCTCGCCGACTTTCTTTACCGAGGACGCTTTTACGCGGCCTTCAACGCGGTCAATGTCGATCAATTCTTCGAATTGCTCCTCGTCGTCGTCGTCCACGTTGACGCCGGTCGGTGCCGAAGGCCCGGTCAATGCTGGGGCCCGGCCCTGGTCGGCGAGCAAGCGCTCGGCGGCTTCCTGAGCCGACGGGAGCGCCTCGAAGGCCCGTGACAGCAGCGGACGGACCACCAGCAAGATCACCAAGATCGCGACGATGCTGAGTACCAAGACTTCGACGACTCGCAGAATATCATTCTTACCCATGCCGAAGAACAGTTGTAGTTCTTCTTCGGGCGCTTCGAAGGCAGCAAATTTCATCTGAATCAGCTCCAGGGAGTCGCCGCGGTCTTCGTTAAAGCCGACGGCGCCTTGGATTAGGGTCGTCAGGAGGCGCATTTCCTCTTCGCTGCGCTTTTCCGAGATTTTATCGCCGTCGGCGTTAACGGTTTGATTTTCGTCGATCAGCACAGCGATGGACAGGCGTTCGATTTGCCCGCCTTCGCGGATATGATTGGTAACAGTCTTGGAGATTTCGAAATTTGTGGTCTCTTCAACGCGGCTTTGGTTTTCTTGGCGGCTGGCGGTGTCGCCGGTGCCCAGATTGGCGTCTGGCAGGTTCGTGCCGACGGTGATCGGCGGCTCACCCTCGCTATCGCGGGAAGATCCGGTTTCTTCGATAGCATTGGTGGAACGCACCACCTGGCCGTCCGGATTATATTCTTCGGACTGCGTCGATACCCGATCGAAGTTCATCGCCAGTGAAACCTCGGCCCGGACACGGCCAAAGCCGACAGTCTTTTCCAGCATTTCTTCGATGGTGTGGGACAATTCGCCTTCGATTGCACGGCGCCGCTCGTCGGCCTTGGCGGCGATGCCGGACACGGGGTCTGCGGAGTGAAAGCCTGATGACAGCAACGAGCCTTTGTTGTCGATCAGCGAAATACGCTGCGGCGTCAGTTGCGGCACAGCGGAAGCGACCAAGTGTTGAACAGCGGCGACCTGCTCGGCCGACAAGCGCACCGGGCCTCGCATCTGCATGACGACGGACGCGCTGGGTTGTTGCTTCTCACGGCTGAACAGCTCGCGGCGCGGCATCACCAAGTGGACGCGCGCACTTTTGACCGAATTGATCGATCCAATTGTCCGCGCAAGCTCACCTTCAAGTGCGCGCACCAAGTTGACGTTCTGCATAAAGTTGGTGGAACCGAGCGTGTCGGCATCATCGAACAACTCATAGCCGACCGAGCCGCCCGACGGCAGGCCTTGCTGCGCCAATTCCAGACGCAACTGTAAGACCCGGTCTTCGGGGACCAGGATTTTTGAGCCGTTTTGCTCAATTTTGAAGGGGATGTTGCGGCTTTCGAGCTCTTGCACGATGCCCGATGCATCGCTTTGTGCCAATTCACCGTACAGCGTCGTCATACTGGGGGTTGAAAGCTTGGTGGCGAAGAATACCAGGAAGCCGATCATGCCCAGCACCACACCGCCCATAATCGCCAATCGCATTGGCCCCAGATTTCTTAACGCCTGAACAAATGTATCCACGAGAGCCCCCATCCATGTTCGGTCATATCAAATCTAACGCACTTGGGCGCGTAGACCGTCATCCCATAACGGATGCTAGGGCGAGTTTAGTGAACAACAAGTTAACGCCCGGCAATAATTGCCTAGCCTAGCGCTTTTATGACGCTGAGCGGGCAGATTATTTTAGGCGCGCGGGGGAAGCTCAGCCGGCGCGGTACGCTTTGATGCGGGTGGTGCGTAGGCCTTTGACGCCATGACGCTCCAATAGACGTTCCCACGAGCGGAATTCGTCAACCGAGAGCTTATAGCGTTTACAGGCATCTTCGAGGGTAATCACCCCCGTACGTACGCCGGCGACGACTTCAGCTTTGCGCCTGGGCACCCATCGGGTGGTATCGGGCGGCGGCAGGTCATCGAGCGCTTGAGGACGCCCGGCCGGCGACAGGGCGCTGGACCTTTGCGGTCGGTGCCCCTCAGCGTGTGATCTCATGTCGGTCATTGCATTCTGCTTTCCGATGGTTGCTTCTTTTTAATCCCTAAATCATTCCCTGAGAATCTTGGGACCTATAGAAAAGCAGAATGTCTTTAATAAAGGCCTAAACCCTGTGGTAAAAAGGGTGTTAACGGCCCTTTAAGCTGCGGGGGAGGGTGACCAGCGTTTGCTGTACGGAACGCACAGAATCCGCCCAATTTCCGGGATATTTTTGCCGGACCAGGGTCGCCGACGGGTACCAAGGGCTATTGTTGCGTGCCAAAAAATATCGGCTGTCCGGATCGAATGATAATAAAATCTGCACAGAACAGCCGAGCCCGCCTGCCAGATGTGCCGGTGCACTGTCGACACTGATGATTAGATCGAGCGCTTTCATCAGTGCTGCGGTCGCGGCAAAGTCCGTTAATTGATCGCGTACATCAATCAGCCTGGGATCGCGCCACGTGTTGCCGCGCGGCCCGACCAGCAAGTTAAAGAACGCGATGTCGTCGTTGTCTAAAAGCGACGCTATGTCATCCGGTGCCATCGAGCGTGCGTAATCGTGCGCTTGTCCCGGATTGCCGGCCCATACCAAGCCGACGCTCGGTTTGCCGTTGGCACGACGCGCGACGTCAGCTTTCCAAGTAGCAATCTCGTCATCGGCGGCACGCAGGTAAGGGGTGTCTGTGCTCAAGGTCTCAGGCGTGACGCCGAGTTGGGCCGGGAGACTCATGATCGAGACATGAAAATCGGCGGCAGGGGGTGGGGCTGCCAAATCGACGATATTGATGTCGTCAAAACATTGATGCATTAGGCGCATTAACGCTTTTTCGCACATCAACGTGACTTGCGCCCCCATCGCCTGAAGTTCCGGCAAGAACCGCGCGTACATCAGCGCATCGCCGAAGCCTTGCTCGTTCCAGACCAAAAGTCGTTTGCCCGCCAGATATTCGCCCTGCCATACCGGTGCCGTGATTTTGTCGGGCAGCATATGCCAGCCGGGAATCAGCCAACGGTCTTCATAGGCCGCAAACCCGGCCTCCAGATCGCCTTGCTGGATCAGCAGCCCCGCGCGTTTCAGGCGCGCCTCAATATAGCTTGGGTCGGCCTCGATGGCGCGGTCCGCCCATCCAAGCGCAGCCCCGTGATCGCCGTTTGCGGCTAGGAAAGACGCCATGTTGAGGCGATACACGGGATTGTCCGGCATCGCTGCCAAGGCGGCACGGATCGATATTTCGGCATCTGCCATTCGGCCCATGCGCTGCAACGCGTTGCCTCGGTTGGCGGTGGCATCGGTGAAGTCCGGGCGGATCGCCAACGCCGCGTCATAATGTTTCAACGCCTCGGCTATTGCGCCGCAGTCATAAAGCTGCACGCCTAAGTTATTGAGGATTTCAGGCGTCGCGGGCTGCAGGGTATCGGCTTTGCGATAGGCGGCCAATGCTTCGCCGTCGCGCCGCGTTTCGCGCAGCAAGTTGGCGAGGTTAAACCATGCAAGTGCATTTTTGGGGGCGTGCGCGGTCGCGTCCAGGTAGGCGGCCTCGGCACCGGCGTTGTCACCCGCGCCACGAAGCGCTGCACCCAGGTTTATATGCAGCGCTGCAACGTCCGGATGACGGCTTAAGACGTCACGAAAGATATCCGCAGCACGCCGAAAATCTCCGGCGCCATAGGCGGCGGCTGCCGCGTTTAAATGTGCTTCGTCATCCATGGGTCGTCGGTTGGAGTACGGCGATACTGTATGGATTAAACGGATTGGATCCGTAAGTGTCGAAGGCAGTTTCTATGATCTCGGCGGCGCCAGAACGCTCGGCATGCTGAATGATGCTCCAAAGGTTCAGGTTGTAGCGTCCGCTCACGGACCATGCAGCCGCGTTCTCCCAAAACTTTGACGGGCGTAAATCGAACGAATGAGTTTTAAAAAGAGATTGTGCGGACGGCACTGAAGTGCTGATTTCAACAAGGATCTTTTCGACAGCGAACTTCAAAAGATTATCGCGTCTTTGCCATCCAAATGGTTCGTAAAATAGCAACGTGGCAGCGGGAGCGGCGTGGAAAATATCTGTAATGAACTCGACCGGCAGAAAGGCGATCTGTTCAATGGCTGCGCTGCTAAAAATGAGAGGATGGTCGTATGCGCGCATGAAGTTAAAATCGTACGCGTAGAAATCAAACGGGCGAATTTCTGCGTCTATGGTGGGATCACAGGCCAAAAGCCTTTCTGTAGCTTCGCGGCCACTATCAGCCTGCTCGCAGGCGATATATTTAAGGTCGCGGCGTTTGGTGCGATCAGCAATGTGGCCTAAATTCCGTCCCCAGCCGGCGCCAAGCTCAATTAATGCGTCGGTTTTTTCAGTAAGGTGCGCCATGATACGCTCCAAAAACTGAAGGCCATTGAAATCGAGCGGTACTTGGCGGTAGGTGCCGTTCTTCGCAACCACCATATAGCCAGGTGCAGGCTTAAAATTACCTGGCGCTACTTTAAAGCGGTTCCCGGCGACAATGTCACTGATGATGCCACTTGCCGTATAGGGGACGGTCATGGCGTCCAAGGCACCATTTAGCCCATTCAGTTGTGACGCGGTTGCATTTTCAATTCTCGCAAGGATATCAGCCCAGGCTGCCTGATAGTTCTGCTTTTGGCTGTTATTCACGAGCTGCATACGCTCGGCGATGGCGGCAATGACATCATCGGGCGCGGAAATATCGACGCATTGAATAAGGTCGATGGCGTTTTTTAACCCGTCAGGGCTTAGCGTCATGGCGTGCTTCCTCCATGGCAGTGCTTAAATTTCTTTCCAGACCCACAATAGCAGGGCTCGTTTCTGGATAATGTTTGCCGTTTCGGCAGCTGCATGCCTTTGGGGGCAATGCGCACGGAAATGTCCGGTGGTTGCGCCGGGCGGTCGCCGCCCAAAAATTGCAGAGCATGGGCCTGCATGGCGTCGAATGCACGCAGCAGCTCGACACGCGCCAACTCGCGAAACCGGGGTTCGTCGGCGGCCCGCGCAACTCGGAGCCGATAGAACTCGGTAAACAAGAACAACGACAACAATGTGCCCCGAAACAAAATCAGCACCGCATCGGCCAGGCCTTCGGTTGGTGCATCCAAAAAGCCTTTGCGCAGCTGCAGGAACGTCATCACTTTTTGTTGGTAGCTGCCGTCGGCAAAACTCGCTTGATCTTGTAGCAGAGCGCGAAAGTCGTCCCCGAAGCGTGCGATATGCGTGCTGAACACGTCACCGTCCCAGCGCAACGTGGTATCGGCGTCGGCGGCAGGATAGCTTTCAAGCAAGCGCGCGACGGCTTTGGCTTTGCCGCCTTTGTTCATGCTTGAGGGATCAAGCTTAAGATCGCGCCCTCGCACGGCCTCGGTGCCGGCAAGTTTTGCGCCATCGGAACAGTTGACGATATGCCGATCCTTGCCGAGCCCACGCGCCAAGTCTTCAGCATTCTTAACGGCCGGCAGGAAATATTTGGAGGTCCAAATCTGATCTCGGAAATTGCCGGCAACAGGTATGTCGTATTGCGTGTCGTGACGGACGCCTTCTTGGGTGTTGTAGAAGCTCGCCTTCGAATGATGCGCTTGCTGGTCTGCCGAGCCGAGGTCGAGACCGAAGATATAAACGTCTTGGAAGCCGGCTTCGATGGCGAAGCAGAGGGCGGCGTTGCCGACGGTTGGGTCGGGCAGACGCATACCGCTTTCGGGCTTGCCGGAAAATGCGGCGTATGGTGTCAGCGCCAAGCGGAAATATAAAACGGATTGATGAAATCGGCTGAGCGCTTCTTGTTCAACTGTTACCGATGCGACCAAATTGATGCCGCTGATATCGAAGTCGCCGGCGATCTGGTCGTACTTGGTGGTGACATCCCAGTTTTCGGACTCGACCTGGAAATCAGGCCGGATACCCGCGTTCAATAGTGGGCGGAGGGCGGAGCCCGCCGAGACAATGACTGCGTCATCCTGATGCGCGCGGATGACTTCAAGGTCGGCGTCCAACGACGGGCCGCTGCCGACCACGAATACCGGTGCGTGCAGCGTGCCGGCGCCGTCCCGATGATATACATGCGTGCGGCCCGACGTCAGATTGGCGAAGCTGTTCCACAGCATCGTCAATTCGTCATGGAAAAACCCGAGGTGCGTGCCGACCAAGTTGAGATCACGTGTGAGGCCTTCGATTAACTGCAAGCCGAAGTTTTGCTCGTGATCGAAAAGGACGCTGGCGAAGTTGTCGGCGCGGCCCGGATTGACGCGGCGGCACAAGCGCCAGACGTTGCCGGCGGCGACGTTGGCGTCCTTGTCCAAGATGAAATGCACCTCGACGTCTTTTTCAAAGGTTTTGAAAATATGCGTTGCCCAGTCGATCCGGCTCAGCGATGCGGCAAGCTTGGCCTCGTCAGGTTCGACAATAATAAAGCAGCCGGGCTTGAATTCGTTGAATAACTTTTCGAAGGCGCTGTCGTCAGGAAGGCCACAGATCAACAAGTAAAACGCTTCGGGTGTACGCGGATGGTCCAAAAATGCGATCTTTTGCGCATCGGCGCGCAGCAACAGGTTGCTCAAAAACGCAAATGTCTGTGCATCGATGTCTTCGCGGTTCGGATAGTTGCCGTTGAAGCGCAGTGTTTTGTGCTTGCCGCTGGGGGGCGGGACATCTTTGATGTGATCCAGGTGCGGTTTGATACGCTCCAGCACTTGTGGCGCGATGCGGCGAAACAGCTCAATGTTGCGATCACGAAGAGACAGGCTGCGGACGCTCATGACGTCTCCGGTAAAGGGCGAATCGATACGGCGTTTAAGATACCCGTTGGCGACTTCATTTGAAATCTTCATATCCCAGAAACGGGTGACCCCGGCAGCGGATTTTCAGTCCGATGCCGGGGCCTTGGGTTGGGACGGTGGGTTGGAAAGATGTCCCTATGGGTATCTATGTGCCAGTTAGATTACGGGTCAAATTAGGCGTTACCGCTTGATCCGGACCAGTTCTTCAAGCATCTCATCGGCCGTCGAGATGATCTTTGTTGCTGCGGAGTAGGCGCGCTGCACGACGATCATCCGGGTGAATTCTTCACCGATATCAACCGTTGACGATTCCAAGGCGGCCTGACTGATCGAGCCGGCGGTTCCGTTGTTGGCTTCGCGAAGCGTGTTGTCACCTGACGACTGCGTTTGGTTCCAGACGTTGCCGGACCGGGCGCTCAGGCCATTGACATTGACGAAGGTGGCCAGTGGTATTTTGAAGATCGGCCGGGTTTCACCATTGTCGAATAGGGCTGTCATCAAGCCGCTCGCATCAACGGTGACCCCGGCGAGGGTACCGAACTGCGAACCGTTTTGTGTAATGAAGCCAGGCGTGAATTCGGCGCCGAACTGGGTGAAGCCGTTGGCCTCGCCGACCCGACCGAAGTCGAGGCTGATGCGGGGCGCATTGTTTGCGTCGTCGTCCATGTTGGCGGCACCGTTGGCAAAACCGACCAATTCCAGTTCTTGGGCACTGAAGCCTGACGGCAAACCATCGGAGTCGAAGCGGACCGCGTTCGATTTGTCGACCGCGAACGCGGTGCCAGCGGTGTAGCTGGCGGTGGTGTCCGGTTCCGTTGGCATCGTTGTAAAGCCAGTGCCGAACGTGATGTCAAAACTGCCGCTACTGAGGTTGGTCAGCACCAGGGTGTCGTAGGCCGTGGTCGCCAGCGTGGTTGCCACATCGTGGGCGTTGCGCAACCGTACGTTCGACGAGCCTGAGGCATAACTCGCATCGTTGGTTTCAATCGAGCTTTCCAGGTCGCTGAGGAAGTTAGCAAGGGAGTCGACACGGATCGAGGTGTCGTTGTCGCTTGTCAGTTCCGCCGTCGACAGGGTGTAGGTGGTACCATTGATGGAGATCGTCGCCGATGCTGCGCCCAAGGCGTTCAGGGCGGCGGTTGTAAACGCACTGGTGGCAAACGTAAATTGCTGGAAGTCTCGATAAGCTAGGCCCTTCTTTTGCACCGTGTAAGACGATTCCTGCGTCGTTGCCCGTGCACCCGAGGTGGTCAACAGACCGGTCGGGTTCACGGTGATGGCGCTGGTGCCGTCATCGGTGAAGTACAGCGTTGTGGAATCGCCAGGCGATACGTCGACCCGTGTGTTGGTAAAACCACCGTGGTCGGCGAAGTTGCTATCGGCAGCTTTGATCTTTGTTTCAAGGGCTGCGACATACTGTGCGACGGTGGTTGCAGACGAAACGTCGACCTGTTTGACGAGCGCCGTATCTGCTGCGCCGCCGACGCGATCGAATTGATACGTGATGGTCTGCGATCCGGTGGCGACGGTCTGCGTGATGGTGATTGTCGCGTCGTCTGCCGGCAGGCCGGTGAAAGCTAGTACGCCACGGCTTTCATAGACTTCTGAGCCGGCGGTATCTGCGTACAACGTTGCAACCTCGACGCCCTGCGGCGGCGTTAGTTCGACGTCCCACTCGTTGTCGCGTGACGACTTTGTGTAGACAAAGCTTGTGGTGTTGGCGTTGCCGAGCGTATCGAAAAACTGCACGTCGGTCTTATGCGTGTCGTTGGCAACGGCGGTCGACGGCAAGTTGGTGCCGATGCCGAATTCGGTCGTCGCGGTCGCCGTACCACCGACCCGGTTCAAGTTCACGGTCGCCAAGAAGTCGGTCGAAATCACGTTCTGGTTCGGGATTGTCAGCGAGGTGTTGTTGGTGGTCACCGAGCCGTCAGCCGTGGTCGGCCATGCCTGTAGGTAATACCCGGACGTGTTACGCAAAAAGCCCTGGTCATCTTGGAAGAACGACCCGGCACGGGTGAATAGGAATTCATTGGACAATGTCGGCGCGGAGGCCTCGTTGACGACAAAGAAGCCGTTACCCGAAATTGCGATGTCAGTCTGCGACGTTGAGGACTGCAGAAGACCCTGGATGCCGGTATCTTGGCGAGGTTTCGACTGCACGCCACCTGCGGAATAGAATGTCGCCGACGTTTGCGTCGTGACCAGGGTCTCGAAGTTTACTTCGGTTCCCTTATAGCCAATCGTGTTGACGTTGGTGATGTTGTCTGAAATGGCACCCATCGCACTCGATTGTGCGGTAAGGCCGGATACGCCGGAGGTCAGTGCACCGAAAAGGCTCATTTTTCGTCTCCTTCGAAAGTCGGCCAGTAGGGCCGAAAAAATACAAGCGTCATGTCATCAGTTTACGGTTGGGGTCTCTGCCGCTTTGGGCGATTCCTTGACCGAAATTACGTTGGTTTGCGGCACTTCGATGTCGCCCATAAAGAGCGACGTATTGCCGTTTTCGATGCCGATGCCGGTCACTCGACCAAAGGCGGTCTGGGTGATTTGCAAAAGCTCGCTTTGGTTTGAAAGGCCGGTGACCACTGCAAGGTATTCGCCGTCTGCGACGGTTTGGCCGGACTTATTGCGTCCGTCCCATTCGAACGTATGCTGACCTTGGTCGAGGTTAGCGTCCTGCTCATAAACCGTCAGGCCGGCTGAGTCGCGAATGATGATGTTGGCTGACTTGGCGCCTGCGGGCATCGTATAGGTGAAGACGGCCTGACCGTCTTCCAGCGGAATGCTCTGGCTATCGACCTCAATGGTCTTATCGATGAAGTTGACCATGCTGGAAATCTGGTTGTTTTCTTGGACCGCGAGCATCTTTTCCAGGTTCGAATTCTGATAGATCTGCTGCTCGACGCTGGCGAACTGCACCAACTGCGAGGTGAACTCGTTGCTGTCCATCGGGTCCAACGGATCCTGGTTCTTCAGCTGCGTCACCAACAGGTTCAAGAACCGGTTGAGATCATCCTGAAGATCCTCGGATGCATTGCCCGATTTGGTGCCATCGATGGCATCTGCGGTGTTGGAAACGCTACTGAGTATCATCTGCTTTATCCTGTTTTATTAGGCGCGCATATCGATGCGGCCGTTTATGAAGATGCCGCTTTCCCATGCATTCATAACGGCGCTTTCGTCTTGGGGGAGCTCATCCTCGGCGGCGGCGTCAAGGGGACCGGACTTGCCGTCACCCTTATCGCTTTCGGCGTTCTGCTGTTCTTGGCCCTTCAGGTTGAATTCCATGTCACCCGATTGCAGACCGGCTTCGGCGAGGGCGCGTTGCAATTCAGAGGAATCGCGGCGCAAAAGGTCGAGCGTGTCTTGTTTTTCAGCGGTGACCACGGTCATCACGCGACCGTCGTGAGTCATCTCCATCTTGACGTCGACGCGGCCCAGTTCGGCCGGCCTTAGTTGGATGGAAATGCGGTCAGTGCCGGCCTGGAGGGCCTTGGTGATCTTCACCGAAATCTGATCGGTGACGCTGGTGCCGGGCAGATTTGAGCGCTGTGCGTGTTGCGCTAGCTGTTGCGGTTGAACGTCGCGGGTTTGTTGGGTTTGCTGCGTCTGTTGCGCACCGGTGTTGGATTGCGTGTTGTTCATGGCGTCGGTGCCGCCGGCATTGTGCGCCGCGCCACCGGTTGCCTGCATACCGCCTTGGGTGCCGCCGAGCTGTGTGGTGCCGCCCTGCGGACCGCCTTGAGTAGCGGCTTGCTGCTGCGCCACTTGGGCTTGCTGCTGGTTGGCGGCAAGTTGCATCTGTTGCGTCATCTGTCCGGCGTTGGCGCCTGGGCGCTGGCCGTTTTGCTGGCTGTCGCTGCCGGCGTTATTGGCGCTGGCATCTTTTGCGATGACTGAGCCGTTGGAAAGCGTCGTGGTCGGCTTCGAGGTCAACTGGTTCTGTTCGCTGTTGATCGATACCTTCACTTCAGCGCGAGTATCTTTGTTAAGCATGCTGGCCAGGCGCTGTGCCTGGTCTTGCAGCGCGTCGGGCTTGGTCTGCTGCTGCACTTCACCAGATTTTGCGGCGGCGGCTTGTTGCTGGCCGGTCTGTTTGTTGGCCGTCCCTTGGTGGTTGTTGGCGCGGCTCGCCTGCTGCGCCTTGGCAGCGGCACCAGCGGCGACCTGGGCGGTGACGCCCTGCGCAGCTTCGGTGGCGACCTGACCTTGCTGACCTTGTTGCGTGTTGCCGCTTTTTGCGTTCCCGGAAGCGGCGTTGCCGACGACGCCGGCGGCATAAAGTGCGGCAGCCTGACCGGCGGCAGCGGCATTTTGCGCGGCATTGTCGGTGCCGGTAGAAGTTGCGGCCTGTTCGCCGGTGTTGTTGCCGTCGCTATTGCCGTTGTTGGCATCGCCGTTGTTGGCGGCGGCATCTTGGCCGTTTTGACCATTGTCGCCGGCGGCATCCGAAGACGCGCTCTCGCGATCACTGTTGTTGGCTTGCTGGCCACCATGACTGTCGCCGTCACTGCTGCGCGAAGTGCGCTCGGCAGCACCGGTGTCATTAGATTGCGTGTTGCGGCCTTGATCCGTATCGCGGCTGTCGTTGGCGACCGGGGTACGGGCGTCGACTTGGGTGTTGCCAGAATCGCTGGGCCGCTCGCGGCTCTCAGGGTTGGCGGCACGGCGCTCGTTGTCGCGGGGCGCGGCATCGGCGCGGGCATCGGGCGATGATGTCAGGATGCCGCTCGATGAGTCGGCAGCCGAGAATGCTTGGTTCACCCGGGCGCCGACGCGCTGTAAAAGATCTTCGAACGAGAATGCGAAGCCGCTAAGTATCGCGGTGGCCTTCGCAGCCTGTTCGGCTGGTTTGTAGGTCGAGCCTTGAATCTTCTGTTCGACGGTAAGCGATTCCATGATCAATGCCTCAAGCGTGATAAAATTCCATGAACATCAAAGCAAACCCCGGGCCAATTTTTGGAAATCACATTAGCTATTTGAATTTAAATGATTTTTGCGGATGTTTGTCGTGTGAAGAGCACGTGAAAACCTGCTTTTCGGGACGAAAAATACCGGAATTGAAGGGTAAGTCGGGTCTAGGCGGCAGATTCTGCCGGGCCGATCAGATGCGCCGTGCCAACACGAATTGCCACGACATCAAGACGGCCCCCGATATCTGCAAGCGCCGCCCGTCGTCGGTCTGCTCAGTGTAGGTGCCGAGGCCGTCATCTGCGGGTTTCGGTAGATCGATGCCGATCTCGAACGGGCTATGGATGATGTTGCTATAGCCCTCGTCGGCCAACAGTTGCGTGATGTACTCGAGCGCAAAAGTATTGTAGAAGTTATCGCCCTTTTCCGGGGCGGCGTGGTTATTGATCAGCGTGCGAAAGCTGTGCGATCCCTCGATGATCAAGCCGGTCAGTGCGATCCACGGCGCTTCTACGGCGGCGGCGGCATGGATAAAGCCGGCTTCGTCCGGCAAAAAAGATAAGGTCTGCAGCGAGATGACACCGTCCGCCGGCTGCAACGCCGCCGTTTGTAAGTCATAGACATCACCGACGCTGAGGTTCACACCTGAAGTGTTGCGCTCGGCGAGTGCTGCCGTGCCCCATTCGACCAAACGCGGGTCGATTTCGACCCCGGAAAGCCGGAGCTTCGGAAACCGCTGTTTTAGCCAATAGAGGTTGCTGCCGGTGCCGGTGCACAAATCGACGATGTGTTGGTCTTTGTCGTCGGCAATTGCGCCGTGTGTTTCCAGAAAATCAAAAAACGCGCGCGTCGACTCGTAACACGTTTCCCACTGGCGGGCGTGATAGGCGTCGTGAAACGTCGGGACCGGTTTTGTACTCATGTGCTCATTGATAGGGTGTATCCGGATAAGAAACCGTAAACGGCGATCGCGTATTTTAACCAATTCCTATGTATTGGCAGCTAGGTTGTGAGGCTTGAGATGTTGTTCAGATGGAGATCGTGCCCGTGCGGACGTTAATCTTCGGCGCCACCGGTATGTTGGGCCAGGCCTTGATGCGCCAAGCCCAGGCACGCGGCCTGGATGTGATCGGCTCGGCTCGGTCCGGTGGCGACATGGCGGTTGATATGATGGATGCCGCCGCGCTCAAAGCCGCCGTCGCCGAAGTCGCGCCGGACGTCATCATCAACGCCGCCGCACTGACTGATCATGATGCCAGCGAGCACGATATCGCCGGCACCTATTCGATCAATGCCCGCGCCGTTGCCTTGTTGGCCGATGCGGCGCGCGCCAAAGGCATCCGTTTGGTGCAGATTTCCACCGATCAGTTCTGGACCGGTGACGGCGCGCTGGCGCATGACGAAGATCATCCGATCTCGATGCTGCCCGGTGAATACGTACGCACCAAGCTGGCCGGTGAAGTGTTCGCGCTGACGGCCCCTAACGCCTTGGTGGTGCGCACCAACATCACCGGCCTTCGCGGCACGCCGGGGCGCCCGACGTTTATTGAGTGGGTGTTTAGCGAGGTCGAACAGGGCAGGCCGTTTCGACTGTTCGACGATTATTTCGGCTCGACCATCGATACCGGTGCGTTTGCGGATATTTCGTTCGATCTGATCGCCAGCGATGCGGCGGGGCGCTTCAACTTGGCGTCCAGAACGGTATCCAGCAAACAAGACTTTATCTTGGCCGCTGCACGCAAATTGACTGGCGTTGATCCCGATTATACGTCGACGAGTGTCGCCGAGTTGGCGACGGCAAGGGCGGAGAGTGCTGGCCTTGATGTCAGCAAAATTGAGAAACACTTGGGCCGCCCGATGCCGGATCGGGACCAAGTGGTCTCCGCGTTGGCGGCGGCTTGGGCGAAACGAGATACTTCCCCCCGGCGATGAAAACGCGTAATATAGGGCTGCCTGTAGAATATAGGTCATAAAGGATAACGCTATGAAGAATACTTGGCGGTTCGGCGAAGAAGAGCGCCGGAATATAGACGATGTTTTCGAAGCCGGTGAAGGCTCGGCAACATCGGGTAATTTCAACAATCTGTTTGAACATAATTTTGCCGAGAAAGTCGGCGCCCAGTACGGCGTTACTTTTAACTCCGGCACGTCGACGCTGCATGCGGCGTTGCATGCGGTCGATGTCGGCTACGGCGACGAGGTGATGATCCCGGCGCTGACCGTGTATGCGAACTTGGCCGTCGTGATCGCGCAAAACGCGGTGCCGGTGTTTATTGATGTCGACCCCGACACCTTTAACATCGATCCCGCCGACATGGCCCGCAAGGTGACGCCGCGCACCAAGGCGATTATGCCGGTGCCGTTGTACGGCCTGCCGTGTGATTATGATGCGATCCGCGCGATTGCCGACGAACACGGCATCCACGTCATCAACGATGCGGCGCAGGCGTTCTTGGCTGAATACAAAGGCCAGCCGATTGCGTCGTTGTTTCCGATCACCAGCTACAGCCTGGATGCGACCAAGCATATCACCACCGGTGATGGTGGAATGATCGTCACCAACGATCAGCATCTGGCGACGCGGGTGCGTAAGTTCGGCAGCTTGGGATATCGCGCGCTGACCGGGAATGATGGGCGTATCCGTGTCAATAAAGACATCTTCCAAGACCCGTCTTACAGCCGTCATGACGAGCTTGGCCTAAACTATAGGATGAGCGAATTCGCCGCTGCGGTCGGCTTGGCACAGACCGAAAAGATGGAACACTTCGTCAAGGTCCGCCAAGACATCGCGAAGATGTACAAAGAAGCCGTCAACGGCTGCAACTATATCCGCCCGCAGCACGTGCCTGACGACTGCACGTCGGCGTACTGGACCTATACGGTCAAGTACGAACGCGATGACGTGTCGTGGCAGGATTTCCGCAAAAAGTACATGGAGTTCGGCGGTGACGGCATCTATGCGGCGTGGCAGGTGTTGTATAATGAGGTCGTGTTCACCTCCGATGTGTGGCGCAAGCATTGCCCACCGTTGTATGACGACTATACATTTGAACGGTGCCCGGTGGCCGAAGATATACAGCCGAAATTGATGCAACTGGTTGCCAACTACGAAAGCACCGAAGCGGCGGCACCAAAGGTTGAGGCGCTGGCCAAGACGATCCAGCACTTCGCTTAAGCGTGATGGCCATGCGCATGGGCGCCTTCATTCCGATCAGATTGGATTCCGAGCGGCTGCCGGCAAAATCCTTAAAGCCGGCGGCCGGTCGGCCGATTTTGTATCACCTGTTGGACCGCGCCGCGGCGTGCCCGCTGATCACTGACGTCAAAGATATCGTCATCTGCACGACGCCCGACGCCGTCGATGATCCGTTGGTTGATGCGGTCGAAGCCTATGGCGCCTCGGTGTTTCGGGGTGACAAAGACGATCTGATCAAGCGCTTCAAAGATGCCAAAGACGCGTTTGGCTTTGACTATGTCTTGCAAATCGATGGCGACGACCCGTTGGTCGACCCAGACTACATGGGGATGACCTTGCAGGCGCTGATCGACGATCCTAGCCTGGATGCCTGCACCACCGTAGGTCTGCCGTTCGGAATCAACGTCAAATCGTTCACCGCCAATGCCATGGACAAGGTCTTTGCAGCCTATAAATCACACGCCAACGACACTGGTTTCGCTTTGTATTTTATTCAGTCGGATTTGTGTGTGTGCAAAAAGATCGCGCCGGTCCAATTTGATCACGTGTTGGACGAGGCGCGTCTTACGCTTGATTATGTTGAAGATTTGACTGTGTTTCAAAAAATATTGGATGCGCTTTATAAGCCGGGTCCACCTGCAAGCATTGCCGACATCAATGCGTTTTTGCGCGCCCATCCGGAGATTATGGCGATCAACAACGGCCTACAAGAAAGCTATATGGAGCGGTCCCGCGCCAAGGTTGATTTGGAATACGTTGATCCCGACGGCGCGGTGCGCCGGATCGATTATTAAAGGCTGGATGACATGAAACTCGGCCTCGGTACGGTGCAATTCGGCAGAGACTACGGCGTATCTAATGCCACCGGTCAGGTGGCCGATGCTGAGGTGCGGGCGATTTTAGCCCGCGCCCAGGCTGCCGGTATTGCCGTCTTGGATACGGCGGCGGGCTACGGCGCAGCGGAAACTGTGTTGGGCCGAACCGCCACCGACTGGCCGGACCAGAGCATCGTCACCAAAACCTGCGTACTCCGTGACATGGGCGCAGGTATGGACCCGGCGCGCGCGGTGCAGGAAACCTTTGCAGGGTCTTTAAAAAGATTAGGCAGGCCTTCGGTTTATGCGCTGATGGCACACTTGGCCGATGAATTGTTATCGTCCGACGGTGACGCCATGTGGGCGGCGATGGCATCGATCAAAGCGGGCGGTGGCGCGCAGAAAATTGGCGCAAGTTGCTATACGCCGGACGAGGCACAGGCCCTGTTGGACCGCTATCCGATTGAGATTTTGCAGCTGCCGATGAACATTTTTGATCAGCGCATGGTGGCGTCAGGAATGCTTGACGCGTGTTACGCTAAGGGCGTCGAAGTGCATGTGCGTTCAGCTTTTTTGCAGGGGTTGATTTTGATGGACCCGGATGCGCTGCCCGATGGTTTCGCGTCTGCCCAGGCGTCGTTGCGTGCGCTGCGACGTGCGGCGAACGAAGCCGGCGTATCACCGCTCGCCCTGGCGCTGCGCTTCGTATTGAATCAGCCGGCGGTGGCACGCGTGATCGTCGGCGTGACGTCGGTGCGTGAATTGAATGAAATTCTGGCCGCGGCCGATACCGAATGCGCCGTCGACTTTGCGGCGCTGGCCGTGGATCAGATATCGCTGATCACACCTTCGATGTGGCCGCCTGACAGCGACGAGGCGTGGGCATTTCGCTACGAGATCGCGGAGCAGGGGGCATGAGCGCACCGCTCGACAATCCGGGCCTTTGGATGAAAATGCAGATCGCCGATCTGTTTCCGTTGATGCGATCTTTGACCGGCGAGGGCACGCGCGAAACCATGCGTAGGCTCGCCAAGCACGTGCCGTTCGAACTCACCGAAGTGCCGAGCGGCACCGAAGCTTTCGACTGGACCGTGCCCGACGAATGGACATTTCGCGAAGCCTGGATCGAAGGGCCCGACGGGAAGCGCGTTGTCGATGCCGCGGATCACACGCTGCATCTGGTCAATTATAGCGCACCCTTCCGGGGCGAGATGGATTTGGCGGAGCTGAAAGATCATCTGTATACGCGCCCAGATATGCCCGACGCGATTCCGTATGTGACATCTTACTATCGGCGCCATTGGGGTTTTTGTTTGCGTCATGATGATTTCGAAAAGCTGGCGGAAGGGCGTTACAAAGTCTGCGTCGACACCACGCTGCAGCCGGGGTCGATGACCTATGCAGGGTTGGTGATCCCCGGCGAGAGTGATACGGAGATTCTGCTGTCCAGTTATTGCTGTCATCCGTCCATGGCGAACAACGAATTGTCAGGCCCCGTGATGCTGACGTTGCTGGGCCTTTATCTGCAAAGTTTGCCCGCACGACGTTACACGTATCGCCTGGTGTTGGTGCCGGAAACCATCGGCGCTATTACCTATCTATCGAAGAACTTAATGCATATGCGCGAGAAACTTTTGGCGGGCTTGGTGGTGACGTGCACGGGTGGGCCGGGGGTGCCGGCGTATATTCCGACCCGCGCCGGTGACAGCTATATCGACAAGCTTGCCTGCCATGTGATGGCCAACGTGATGGAAGAAACCCGTATCCTCGACTTCACCGCGTCATCCAGTGACGAGCGCCGTTACAACGCGCCAGGTGTCGACTTGCCCGTGGGCTCGGTGGTGCGGACGCGGTACTTCGATTATCCAGAATATCATACCTCAAAGGATGATTTGGATTTTGTGACCCCCGAACAACTCAGCGCCAGTTTTGATATTTATGTGAAGTGCTTAAATGCATTGGAGCACAATCGGAAATACCAGGTAACGACACTCTGTGAGCCGAATTTGGGCAAGCGCGGCTTGTATCCGACAGTCGGCGGCGCGCACCATATCGAGACTCGTCTAAACGATATTTTAGCGCTTTGTGCCTATGCTGACGGCGAGAATGACCTTGTTGACATTGCAAATATACATTCTCGACCTGTTTGGGCATTTTATGATACAGTTAAGGACTTAATCGCGAACGGATTGTTGGAACTTGCCGAAGAATGACGGTAAGCGCCGGCGGGCAAGAAGCCCCGATCTGCGGTAAAGTGGCGAATGAAACTATGACTACCTATGGCCCAGAATAGGATATAGGAGTGTAACATGGCCAAGATTCTTGGTGTTTCCTGCAGCCTGCGCAATGCGCGCTTCGGCAGCGGTTCGGACAGCCTTATCGACGAAATCAAAGCGCTTGATGATCAGGACGCCTTGCAGGCGTATCTTGAAAATCAAACGCGGATACGTGCCGCCGACTTCATTGAAGCCGGGCGCGAAGAAGGTCTGCCGTTCGATAAAATTTATCGCAATCTAAAAAAAGCCAAAGGCGACCAGGGGCTCTCGAATTCCGAAGCGGCGCTTGTTGCATCGCTTTGGGGCGCGCACCGCGAAGATTGCGAGATCGCGCACGTCGGCCTTTCGCCGTTTTTTCCGATGAACGGTCCCGCCGTTGATTTGGATGAACTCAGAAAAATAGTGCTCGATAGCGACGGTCTGATTATTTCTGGGCCTGTCTACTTCGGCGACCGCGGATCGCTTGCACAAAGCTTCCTGGAATTCCTGCGCGATGATCCAGAATGCGCCGAACATGTGCGCGGTAAGATTTACGGCGGTATTGCAGTTGGTGCGAAGCGTAACGGCGGTCAAGAAACCACGTTGATCTATCAACTGGTCGACATCACCAACTTGAATATGCTGGCGGTCGGCAATGATTCGTCGACCACCTCGCAGTACGGCGGCACCGTGGTTGCCGGCGACGTCGGCACTATGCCGGATGATCCGTACGGCATGAAGACCTCGATCGGCACCGGCATGCGCGTTGCCCGCGTCGTACAGGTGATGGAAGCCGGCGCCACGGGTGATTTGGTCGACAAGACCAAAATTTCGGTCTGGCTGTTGCAAGACAGCGCTGGCCACGAAGGCCGCTCATACATTGAAAAGCTGTGCGCCGATGTGGAAAAGGCCAATCCCGATGTTTCGTTCGAGGTGATGGATTTTACCCAAGAAGAAATCTTTCGGTGCATCGCGTGTGATGTATGCCCGGTCGATACCGGCCCGCCCGAAGAATACCGATGCATCATTAAGAACGGCGGTGATTTGTTCGCGCGTATGCATGAACAACTGGTCGATTGCGACGCCATCTTGGTTGCTGCTTACAGCCCTGAAGACCGCCGTGATCTGAAAAGCGTCTATCAGCGTTTTGTCGAGCGGACACGTTATTTGCGTCGCGACGACTATGTGATCGGCGAGCGTTTGGTCGCCCCGTTGGTGATCAGCGAGTTGAACGCCCGGCAAAACCTGCACATTCGTATGATGACGTCGTTCATCCGCCATAACTCGGTCATGCATCATTCGCTGATCGGGATGGAGATGGAAGGCCGCATCATCAACTGGCAGCGCTTGCTTGAGCAGACCACAAAATTCGCCGAGACCGCCCGCCAAGTAACGGTCGGGCGCATTATGCGTTCTGGCGATGCCAGCATCGACACCCACTATAACCCTGTCGGGTATGTGATCAGCGCCGAAAAGCGAAGTGTTGACGCGGAAAAGGGTAAGGTCGAAGACTCCGACGAGATTCGCCGCGCCAATCGCGATCAGGAAGTCCGCCGCCGCTTGGTGCGTGGTTAAGGAGACACGGATGATGAATGCCGAAACTCAAAATGCTGCCGTGGCGGATGACATACGCCGGTTTCTGGCTGACGAGTGTTACGTCAACCTTGACGATATCAACGACGATACGTTGCTGTTCACCAGCGGCCTGTTGGGCTCGCTCGATATGATCGATCTTTCAGCTTATATCGAGGAGAAATACGGTATTGATGTGTCGGATGCCGAGGTGAGTATCGAGCATTTTGACAGCGTGCAGATGATTGTCGCCTATGTGGACGCGCGTCGCCAGGCCGCATGACGGGTCATTCTGAGATAGTACCAGAACGTGTCGACGCACCGATCCGCGCCACGCTGGCGACGGAGTCGGCGCGTATCTTTTTAGACTGCGCCGATGCGGTTTATACTCGAGGCGAATTCCTACGCGCCGCCGAAGCCGGTGCAGCTGCATTGCAGGCGCAAGGCATTAAGCTCGGCGACCGGGTGTTGCTGACCAGTGGTGCAGACAGCGTGTTTTGGGTGAATCTGGCAGCGGCGTGGTTTGCAGGCGCCGTGCCGGTGCCCGTCGCCCAGCAGATGACAGACGTCCACGCCGAAAGCATCGTCACAAAAGCCGGCCCATCATTGATTATGCGCACCGATGAACGTCATCCGGATGCGTTCAAGACGCTGCCGGTGTTTCAGAAAATAGCAGACGCCGTGTTCTCCGTGCCGGCGATCACCCCGCAAGACCAAGCGGCGGTGCTGTTCACCAGCGGCTCAACCGGGCAGCCCAAGGGCGTGAAGTTGTCGGGGCGATCATTGACGGGGAACTCTCGGGGCATTCTGAGCGTGCTCGATCTGCGCGACGGTGACCGGTTGTTTATCTCGATTCCATCGCATTTCACCAGTGCCATCAACCATTTCATCGCCTGTGGGTTGACGGGGGCGACGTTGGTGTCGCGCGAGCAGAAATTGATGAAGGCGGATCTGCATAAGTTTATCTTGAACCACGACATCACATGTTTTGGCGGCGCACCGATGCAATTGCGCTGGCTCGCCGAGTGCGCCGAAATCACACCGATGCCGCGCCTGCGCTGGGTGATGAGTTCCGGCGACGCGCTGCCGGTTGAGGTGATTCGTGCGTTGCATACATTTCAGCCAAACACCGCGATCTTTACCGTATACGGCCTGACTGAATTGGGCGGCCGATTCTGCATCTTGCCGAGTGACGCTTTACCTGCGCACGCCGGCGCCGTTGGTCGACCGATGCTGGGTCTTACGGCGACGATCCGCGACGAAGCGGGCGCGGCGCTTGAGGATGGTGAAGAAGGCGAAATCTATGCTGATGGGGCGTTCTTGTTCGACGGCTATATCAACGACCCGGAGGCTAGCCAACATGCGCTGACGCCGTTCGGCATGCGCACCGGTGACATCGGATATGTCGACAAGGCCGGCTATCTGCGTCTGGTTGGGCGCGCGGATGATATTTTTAAGGTATCGGGGCAAAAGGTGTCTGCGTCTGAAATCGGACGGGTGGCGATGATGACGGGCTTGTTCGAGGACGTCGCTGCGATGCCGATGCCGCACCCGGTCGCAGGCTCGGCACCAGTATTGTTTTATACGATGAAAGACGGCCAGGCGTTCGATAAGGGTGCCGTGGTCCGGGCGATCCGTGCGGCATTGCCCGCCAACCACGTCCCACAAGCGTTTGTGCCCACGCAGACGATTCCGCGCACGGGGTCGGGTAAGCTGCAACGCGGCCAACTGCGGCAACTCGTCGCCGCGCTGGCGTCCGGGAAAGAGAGCGCAGCGTGAAAGCGACCTATTCATATGATGACATTTTGGCTGCCTATAGCAGTCTGGGCGTTACGACTGGCGAGACGGTCTATGTCACGTCTGACCTATGGGAAGTCCGTGGCTTCGAGAAGCCGGGCGGCAAGGCGCTGTTGAAGGCGCATGTGGATGCGATCCAAGAGCTGATCGGCCCCGGCGGCACAATCTGTGTGCCCACCGCCAGCGTGCACCTTTGTAACACCGACGAGCCGTTCGATCTGGAAAAGACCGAGGGCAAACTACGCGGTGCGATATCAGAACACGTGCGCCGTTTGCCCGACAGTCGGCGTAGCTTCCATCCGTTTTTTTCCTACGCCGCCGTCGGCCGGAAGGCCGATGCGTTGACTCGCAACGCGCCCAGGGGTGCATTTGTCTATGGTAGTCCTGAGTACCGGATGATGGATGAAAATGCGCTTTGCCTCAGCATAGGTAAACATCCGCGCTTTACCTGCACCACGGTGCATTTGGTCGAGCAGGCGATGGGCGTGCCATATCGCTATTCAAAAGAATTCATGCATCCGGTGATCCGCGACGGTGAGGTCTCGGTCGAGCCGTTCAATTACTTTGTCTATTATCTGGACTCCGATATCGAGCGGGACGGTAACCGGACCTTGTTCAAACGCTTGGCTGGTGAGCTTTTGATGCAGGAAACGCAGCTCGGCGCGGGCACAGTGTACAGCTATCGCATGCGCGAGTTCTTTGAGCGGTCGTGCGACATCTTCAATGACGATATCTATGTCTGGTGCGAGACCCCGCCGACGCAGCGTCCATGGCGCAAATGACATCTGAAAATGCGGGCCGCGTGGTGTTTCGTGCCAGCGCATCCGGTGCCATCGGCGGCGGCCACGTGATCCGCTGTTTAGCGCTTGCCGATGCCTTGAAAGCCGAAGGCTGGATGTGCACGTTCGCCAGTGCGCCGGAAAGTACTCTGACCGCGCCGACACTCGGTGATTACCCCATTATTGAAATCGACGAAACCCTGTCCGAAGCCGCACAAAGCGCAATTATCGGGGCTGCGGTTGAGGGGGCGGATATCTGCATCGTCGATCATTATGGCCTGGGTGCTGACTTTGAGACGGCGGCCCGGGCATGGGCGGCCAAGATCGTGGTCTTTGAAGATGTGCCTGCGCGCCGCCATGATGCCGACCTGTTGTTGGATGCGAGTGGTGGGCGGCGGGCTGAAGCCTATACGGATCAGAAGTTGCTGCCTGACACCTGCATGGTGCTGGCTGGGCCGCGTTATGCGCTTTTGCGGGATGCCTTCGCCTTGGATGCTGCGCCGCGTGCGTCGGGGCCGGGGCTTTGGCGTATCTTTGTCTCCATGGGGGCTACAGATCCCGATAATCTCACCGGTGAGGCGCTGACGGTGTTGGCGGCGACGCTGCCGGACGTGGAAATCGATGTGATGTTGTCTGCTGCAGCCCCGCATTTGGCCGCGCTTCGTGCGACCGAGATGGCGGGCGTCACGGTGCATGCGGGCGTCAGCGATGTTGCGCGTTTGATGGCGGGTGCCGATCTTGCCATCGGCACGGCGGGGATAAATTTGTGGGAGCGCTGTGCGCTGGGTGTGCCGTCTTTGTTGGTGATTGGCGCCGAAAATCAACGCGACAATGCGCACTTCGCCGAAGCGGCGGGGGCGGCGATGATTGTGGGCGAAGAGGGCGTGTTGTCGGGCGAAGCGCTTGAATACGCGCTTAAAGATTTGGCGCGCGCACCCGAGCGACTTGATGCAATGCGATTAGCCGCACTTGATGTCTGTGATGGGATGGGGGCGAAGCGGGTCGCCGACGCGATCGCTGCGCTTATGAGAATAGGTTGAGGATTGAGCCTCTCGGGGCTTTGAAATCGGTACCTTGTGCCAAACCGTCAGCAAGCGTGCTGTTTACCTCGAAGGCCAACGAGATCATCTTGATCAGCGTACTGTAGCGATTTTCGATGTCGTTGATTTCTATTTCCTTCGCGGCCAATTCGCCGGCCGTCAGCTGAGCCAGGTCGGCTTCAGTGCTGTAGGCCTTTTTGTTGGCGTCGGTGATCACTTGGTTGATGCCGCCGACCAAGGTCGTCGTCGAGTTGGCATAGTTTTCTGAGCGCACGGCAATGGTGTTTAACGCATCTATGAAGTTACGGTTATCGTTAGTCGGAGACCCCGAACCTTCGGCATCAATCGGGCCGGCGACCGCAGTGAAGCTTTCCAATATTTCCAATTCGGCGCGCATGCGGTTGGCGAGGTTGCCGTCCGTGATGCCGGGAATTTGCGTCGTCTGGTTCAGTTTGTAAATTTCTTCTTTGAGTGCGCTGACCGTCGCATTCAGCGCAGCGGCTTCGTCTTCGCTGAGGGTTTGATTATCGTCGGCATCGGCGTTGATGATCGCTGTGCTCGCGGTGTCACGTAGCTCAAGGAATCGAAGTGCGTTGGTTTTGAGCTCGGCTTGAATGCTCACGAGCCCCTCAGCCTTGTCGAACAAGGCATCGCGTTTTTTCTGCAACTCGGCGACTTTACGCTCGGTGCCGTCGCTGGTGACTTTGGTAATTTCGCGGTCGCGTTGTTGCAATAAGCCGCGCTGCACTGAATTAAACCGCGTTTCGAACGCCGCTTTATTCAGGTTCTGGCCGATCTTAGCGAATTGTTTCGCGAACTGATTGATCTCAACCATTTGTTGGGCTCTTGCCAATCGGTAAAAGTTTTAAACAACGACCGAAGCTTAACACACAAAACGAAAAATTGATTAACGAATACAGCAATAGAAATATGTGGTCTTTTTTCGAGTCCCAGTATTTGGGCCCCCGACGAATGAAGCCGCCCTTTATGGAGGGCGGCTTCAAACGTTTGTCGGACGCTCTGCCGCTCTTTGGTATTAACCGAAGAGCTGCAGGATCGAAGCTTCAGCCTGAGCGGCCAAAGACAGCGCCTGAATACCCAACTGCTGGCGGGTCTGGAGGGCCAGCAAGTTAGCACCTTCCTCGTTGATGTCGGCAAGCGTCAGCTTGTCCGAACCTTCAGTCAGCGTATTGGTATACTGCTCAGTGAAGTCGAGGCGGGTGTTCAACAGGGCCACGTTGGCACCCAGCGTTTGCGACTGGGTCCGCAGCGTGGTCAGTGCGGAGTCAAGTTGGTCGATGGTTAGGTTGATCTCCGTCGTGTTACCAGCCGAGAGGAGACCCCCCACGGAGAACTCACCACCGTTTGCCGTGATCGCTGTGGTGGTGCCACCGAACTGGACACCGTAAACGGCAGTGTCGTCGCTGGTTGAGGCGGCGGTTATTGTGTACGTGGCGGCGGTTGTTGCACCGGTCACGTTGAAGGAAGCGTAAACGCTACCCGTAAGCGCAGCTGCTGTCGGGAAACCAGGCGTCGTGTCACCGGCCGTGACACTGAACACTTCAATCGTCACCGTGCCGCCTTGGGTCAACGCTAGGGTCGTCCCCGAGGTCAGGCCCAAGGTAACGGTTGCTGTACCCAAGGTGAACTGCAACTGGGCGCTGTCTGCAGTCGTCAACGTAACGGCAGACGAGCCGTTGTAGGTCAGCGTGACCGAGTCTTTAACGCCGGTGGTCGAAGCCGAGAAGGCCTGTGCCGAGTAACCGAACGCCGCGTTCGCCTGTGCCGTTGCCACCAACGCAAGGTTATTCGAACCGATACCGGTGGTCGACGTCACAACGCCGACGCTCAGTGCAGCGCCTTGGGTCACGGTCAACGCAGAAGCGGTGCCGACCACGAAGTTAAACGTGGAGCCGGTGCCGTACGTGAAGGCAACAGTTTCACCTGCGGTGAACGTCTTATCCGAACCTTGGAACGATACCGAGAAGCTGGTGCCGGTCGTGGTCGTGATGAAACGATCAGTGAAGGTGTTGCTGGCAGCGGTGAGGGTGGTGTTGGTAATCGCCGCGTTGGTGGCATTGTTGTCGCCGGTGTAATACGACGCCGCACCCACGTTCAGACCCGTAGTGTCGGTACGAAGGTCAACCGAGCCAATGTTCAGCAAGCTGGCTGTTTTCTCGGAGAATTCGATGGACACCGTTTGACCGGTACCGTTGATCAGGTTGGTGCCCTGATACGTCGCGTCAGTTGCCAGGTTGTTGACCTGATCACGCAGGTCGTTGAACTGCGTCACGAGGTCGGAAATCTGCGCGTCGGTTGCAGATTTCATCGAGTTCGCAACACCTTTCATCTGCTTGACCAGGGATTCGATGGCTTCAACGCCGTCGAGTGCCGCGGTCACTGTGCTGATGCCCTGGTCGATACCGTCTTTTTTCTCGAGGAAGTCGCTGGAACGGTCGCTCAAGCTTTTCGCTTGGAAGAACGCAACCGGATCGTCGATGGCAGAGCCAACGCGAAGGCCGGTCGACAAACGCCCTTGGGTCCGTTCAACGAGGCCCGTGGTATTTTGCAGGGAAAGGAGACTTTGCCGCACTGAGGCGGAAAGAGTTACGTCAGACATAATTCAGAACTCCATTCTAGAGGTCATTAATGTTACGGCCTTCTTGGCCACTTTGATCCACATCCCCAGTGCTGTTTTCTTCTGAAAATCGCACTAAAGACTTCCGTCGATCCAGCAAACCATAGCCGAACACACTCAATACCGCAAGTGATTTTGATCACACCTTGGTTAATTTTTATCATTATAAGGCGTGCAGGGAATTGGCCACGATGGCTCAGTGTTCACCATCAACTATGTTAACTGCTTATCAACCAAAACCAAAGAGACTAAGCATTACGACAATTTAGGTCTAATCGGCCGGCGCGCTCTGAGGTCAGGGAAGTCGGCCTATCTATAGCGGGGATAATCGATGAAATCGTGGCTCGGCATCACATGGGGTATTTCCAACCGATTCGGTTGGGGTGTTTACGGTCTGAACCTGGTTTTGGAATGCCTGCGCCGTGGCGCACCGACGCCGATTTGTTTTGCTGATATCGTAACAGAGCATATGCCGGCCGACGTCGTTCAGACGTTACGCCCTGTGATCGATTTTCGTGAGCAGAATCTGCAGCACATGTTCCGAATGTCGCAAGTCGCCAAAGTGCAGGATTCAACGATACTGCATGCGCTTGGCAACGGCATGGAGTGGAGCCTGATGAGCCAATCGTTTGAAGGCGATGTCAATATTGGTGTTGTTTTCTTTGAATTTAACGAGATTACGGCCGCCGGGCACGATCGCATATCTAGGTTGGACGGCATGATTGCCGGTTCCAGTTGGAATGCCGACGTGCTGAACGGATGGGGCGTGAAGAATGTGCGCACCGTACTACAGGGCGTCAACACGGCGATTTTCCGCCCGATGGCGCCGACCGGCAAATATAAAGACAAGTTTGCCGTTTTTTCAGGCGGCAAGCTCGACTACCGCAAAGGCCAAGACATTGTCCTGCAGGCGTTTAAAGAATTCTCGCGCCGCCACGATGATGCGATATTGGTGACGGCTTGGCAGAACCTTTGGCCGCTTACCGCAATCGGCTTTGCGCACTCGTCACATGGCCCGATGCCAAAGGTGTTGGCGGATGATACGCTGAACATTAAAGACTGGGCCGCCGCGCACGGCGTTCAACCGGATAAGTTTGTGGATTTGGGGATGGTGCCGAACGAGCAAATGCCGGATATCCTGCGCGATATGGATTTGGCGGTTTTTCCAAACCGGTGCGAAGGCGGCACCAACTTGGTGGCGATGGAAACCATGGCCTGCGGCGTGCCGTGTATATTGTCCAATAACACCGGCCACAAAGATCTAATCGGCGATGATCGATGCTTTGTGTTGGAGACCCAAGATACCGTTCATTTCCCAGGCGTCAGCGTTGACGGCTGGGGCGAAAGCTCGGTCGACGAGCTTGTCGCACGCATGGAAGAGGCTTACGCGGCAAAAGACGCGGCCAAACGCATTGGTGAAAAAGGTGCTGCGTTTATGAGCGGTCTATCATGGGAAAATCAGATTGGTGTATTGTTGTCGACGATTGAAGAGCTCGAACAAATCAAACAAGAGGCGACGGGATGAGCGACGAACAAGGGACGGATACGCCGCACGAACTCAGCTCAGAAAGCGTCAATGATGCTTTGCTGCGCGCGATGCAGTGCACCAACGAGGACGATTGGACGGGTGCGGTCGATATCTGCAAACAGACTATTTCGAGCAACCCGACGGCGGCGGAGCCGTATTTCGTGCTTGCTGTTATCGCGTTCCGGGCCGGCGACGAGGCGCAAGCCATCGAAATGGCCGAAACGGCGCATCAGATTGATCCGGACACCCGCGAATACGCGCAAATTTTGGGAGCGATCCTGGCTCGTGTTGGACGTTTGGCAGATGGGGCCTATTACAGCAAGTTGGCCGAAATTAACGAGCCGCATATTTTTCTTTCCACCGTGGTGCCGGAAGGCCTGATTGATTTCCAGACGGCGGCTGAGGCGATACGGCCGTCTGGTCATGGCGTTGAAAGTGCGCGGCGTTTTAATGTTGGTGACTTCGAAACCGCATTGCGCGAAGCGATGATCGAGGTTCGGATCAACACCGGCGATGCGTCTGCGTATCTTTTGGTGGCAAAAGCTGCCCTCGTTTTGGGCCGTTACGGTCGCGCGCTTGGGGCGGCGCAGGCGGCCGTTCGCCTTGATCCGGAAAGCGTTGTTGCACGGGGATATTTGGCGCGTGCGCTGAATAAACTCGGTCGCTATGACGAAGCCGCATCCGCAGCGCGCACGGCGATGGCCATGGCGCCTGAAGATGCCGAAGTTTATGCCGTGGCGATGCATGTTTTCGCAAGCGCGCCCGACGCGGATGTTGACGATCTCAAGGCCATTGCCGCCGATTTCGCCGCCGCATTTGCCGCCGATAACGCGGATAATAGCGATGTCCGCGAAAAATTGCCCAGCGATGCACCACCGCATGTAGGATTTATCTCTAACGGCTTTTTCCGTTGTCCCATTGGGGAGATGCTTTTGCCTTGGTTCGGGGGCTATGACCCCCGCAGCGCAAGGGTTTCCGGCTATCAGCAATCGGTTGCCGATGATACCGTGACGACGGCGCTTCGCAACGGGGTCAACCACTGGCGCCCGGTCTTCGATGTCGACTCATACACGATGGCTCATGTGCTTCAAACGGAAGCCCTGGATGTTTTGGTCGACGTGTCGTCGATTGAGTTCGATACGCGAGTCACGCTTGCGGCGTTGAATCCGTGTCCGGTTCGGGTCGGCGTCTCGACATTGCCCGAGCCCGGCCTCGCGCCTGGGATTACCCATGTTTTGACGGACGAGACGATGGCGACCGGGGATCAAAGTATGCTGTTGGACGGGCAGGCACTGATCACCGTGCCGGGGACGCTGTTCGCGCACGAGCCGTATCGCTCGCTGCCGCAAGACGAAAAACGCATCGGCGTCGAAGGTGGAGTCATTACCTTTGGAGCGTTGGCATCTCTGCCTGAAGTCTCCGCTAGGTGCGCTGAAGTGTGGGCGCGTATTTTGCGCGCAATCCCAGGCTCGCGTCTGATGATGATTGATGACGGGAAACTCGGCGATGATCGTCGCACGCGGCTACGGGAATATTTTATGAACGCAGGCATTGTCGATCACGTTGTGTTCGCCGCAGCAGACCCTGCAAGCGCGATGGCTGTCGATGCCGAGCGAGGATTGGACCCGTTCAAGACGATGGTGTCCGCAGATCATTGGCGCAGCATCGATGTTTTGCTTGATACCTTCCCCATCAACTGTGGGGTTGCGGTACGAGAGGCGCTTTGGTCCGGTGTGCCGACGATTACCTTGGCTGGTACGCGACGGGCCGGACGCATTGGCGCCAGCATTCTCGCCGGCGCGAAACTAACTAAGTGGATTGCCGAGACGCCTGATGAATATGTTGAAACGGCGATCTCGCTTGGAACAGACCTTGAAGTGCTGCGTTCAGAAAGTCAGGCTTTGCTGAATAATGTGGCTGCAACGCCGTTGTTCGATGCGCAATCAGGTGGAAAAGCCGTGCGCGACGCCTTGATGACGGCGGCGCGGCAGAGCCGGTCATGAGCGCCATCACCAACACAGCGGATGGAAATTCTATGATGGATGAAGAATTAGCGGTGGTTGAAGACACCGGCCTCGAAATGTCCGAAGCAAATGCGCCTGCATTGTTTGAAAAGAACATGGCGCTCCTCGAAGAGCAGGTCCCGCAGCTTTTTCAAAAACTGCGGGGGTACCAGCCGGTTTCTAAACTCGTATGGCTAGAAAACGGTGAGCCGTCGATCGAATTTCAAGGCTTTAAAGTCTATGAAGATGGCGCGTTGACCGAAGCCGAGAAACAGCTTGCCGATATGAAAAGGTATGCGCTTCGGCTGTTCATGAATAAGATGCAGCCTGATGGCATGGATATTCATGCGCGCGCGCCATACACACGCATGATCAAACGTTTTGAAGAAAGCGGCATCCGCTTTTCTGAAGGGACAAAACGAAAAGAGAGCTATTTTTTAATCGTTTTCGGCTGCGGCCTTGGACTGCATTTGGATGCACTGGTTGAGCGCACAAAATGCCGCGCCTTGATCATCGTCGAATCGAACGTAGATTTCATCTATCACTCAATGTCCGTTTATGACTGGCGCCCTCTGGTCGAGCGGATGCGCGCCCGCGGCGTCATCGAATTCTTGATGGAGACCAACACTGAAATCACATCGAATTATGTGAAAAGCGTGTTTCGTGCCTTCAATCCGATGGGTATGGATTCAGCGACGGTATTTCGTCACCAGCAAACTTCGGTGACACGTGAAGTAGAACGGCTATTACAGGAAAAGTATCGCACCGCGTTGATGGGTCTTGGGTTCTTTCAAGACGAAGTCAACATGATGGGGAACACCTATAAAAACTTGGAGGGTGGCAAAGCACGTATGGTGCGCACGCTGCCGAAATCCCCGCAGATGCCGGTGATCGTCGTCGGCACTGGGCCATCTCTGACCGGATTGATTCCGTTCCTAAAAGCGAACCAGGATAAAGCTGTTATCTTGGCGTGCGGGAGTGCCATCGACGTTATTATGGAGCACGGCATTCAGCCTGATTTTTGGGTGATGATGGAGCGCAGTTCGAAGATTTATGATCAGGCGCGCGAGACGGCGGAAATGTTCGACGTCTCAGAAGTCCGCTTCGCAGGCTCGACGACGATTTATCCGTCGGTGCCGACGTTCTTCAAAGAAGCGCTGTATTTCTTTCGTCCGGGCCTTTGCCCAGCGCCTCTATTTGCACGCTCTAAGGACGAGGTTGCGCGCGTCCCAGATCCTTTGGCGGCTAACGCCGGATTGTCTTTGGGGCTGCACCTCGGATTTCGTGAGTTTTATTTCATCGGCGTCGACGTTGGCTCGAAAGACAAAAGCCGCGGTCACGCGGCGGGCAGTTGGTACGAGCGTCATGATGCGGAAAACATCAAAGACCTTGGTATTCCGTTGCCGGGTAACTTTGGCGGCACCGTATGGACGACGTCGATGTTACAGTGGTCGAAAGAGAGCTTGGAAAACCTCACCAAATCTTCGCCGGGCAGGATTTTTTATAACCTCGGCGATGGTGCGTTGATCGAGGGTGTCGCGCCGAAGCATCCAAAAGCGGTGAAGCTGAAGCCCCTGACGCGCAGCAAGGTTGATTTGGTCGAAGACATGATGCAGCAATGCCCATTGTATTCGACGACTGATTTTAATCGGTCGTGGGAGCATCATGCGATTATTGATCGCTTGCCTGAATTTATCGAGAAACTCCATCGCGCCGTCCTTGATGACGAGAAAATGGATGAGTTTGCCTACAGTCGCACGGTCGCTAATTTATTGGAGCCTAACAACTCTTCAAACCCGATGGCAATGTTGCTCCGGGGCTCTATCTTTCTCTTCTTTATGGGTTTTGAATATTTCAGCAACCGCTTGATCGATGAATCTGAGCGCGAGGTCATCAATGCGATTTTTAAAGACGAATTCGAAAGTCTTATGAATACCATGAAACGAAGCGCGGACGAGGTGTTCCTGAGCCTCGAAGACGGCACTGAATGGGCCGAGTTCATTGAATAGCATGGGAGCCTCCAAGTGAACGAGAATGTAGACGAGGCGGCTCAAAAGGCAGCGCGTATCGAAGAGGTGGAAGCCGCCATCGCGCGCGCCGAAAGTGATGAGGCGTGGAGTGCCATTGATAAGCTGTATAATGAACTCTGGCGTACCAAAGAACCGACGGCCGTGCAGCTGGGTCGCCAAGCCATCGCGGTGTTCCATCTAAAAGACGTCCCGCGTGCTGCGACGATGACGCGCCGCGCAGTTCGGTTGGCGCCGGAGAACGCGCATCTTAGACGTCAGCTTGGCAAACTGTATTTCGAACTCGGGCGCTTCGATGTGGCGGAAAAGGAATTCCGTACCGCTATGGACCTTGAGCCCGATCATCCAGAAACCCTGCGTCGGCTGTCGCAGATCATTCAAAAAGACAAAGAGTCGCGCGCCGAGGCGGAAGAACTTTTAATCCGTGCCACCGAACTGGCACCTGACGAGGTGATTGGCTGGCTGCAGTTGGGGGCGCTCTACGGCAACGAAAAATATAACTTCAAAAAAGCCGAAGCAGCATTTGAGCATGCGTTGGAGATTTCGCCAAACGCGCCGTCGGCGCTGCACAACTACGGCCTGCTGAAGCGCTTTCAGGGCGATCTCGAGGCGGCGGAAAAATATCTTGAGCGCGCGTGCGAGGTGTATCCGAACGACAGCGATTTCGCGTTTTCGCTCGGTACCTGCCATATGTTTAAAGAAGACAATGAAACCGCGCTGACGTGGTTTCGCCGCGCGGTCGAACTGAATCCGCACAACAACGCAGCCCAAGTCTATATCGCGTTTTCATTGTTCTTGCTGGGCCGGATGCGTGAGGGCTGGGCGCAATATGATAAGCGCCTTGATCTGGCGGAATTTAAGACCACCAACTACGAACGACCCCGTTGGGACGGCACCGATCTTGAAGGCAAGACGTTGTTGATGTTGAGCGAGCAGGGCATGGGCGACAACATTCAGTTCGTCCGCTACGCGCCGATTGCGGCAAAAATGAACGGCGAAGTGATCGTGCTGACCCATGAATCGTTGGCGCGTCTGTTTAAATCGCTGGACGGCGTCAATCACGTCGTGACCTCGGTGCCTGAGCCTCGGCATTTCCATCGTTATTGCCCGTTGATGAGTGCACCCCTCGCGTTGGGTACTGACGAAAATACCATTCCGGGCGTCGTGCCTTACTTGACGCCACCAGCAGAAGATGTCGAAAAATGGGCGGAAAAGTTGGCGCCGTATACGGGCAAGAAAATCGGCCTTTGCTGGCGCGGCAATCCGAAGCATGTGCACGATCATTTCCGCTCGTCATCACTCGAAGAAATGCAGGGCTTGTTGGATATTGAGGGCGCGACGTTTTTCTCGTTGCACAAAGACCGCACCGAAGACGAGCAAGAACTACCGGACGGCCTGATCGACATCGGGTCGGAGTTCGGTGATTTCGCCGACACGGCGGCTGCGATGCTGAACTTAGACCTCGTGATCAGTGTGGATACATCGGTCTGTCATGTCGCCGGTGCCATCGGCGCGCCAGTGTGGACGATGATTGCGCGCGGCCCGGATTTTCGATGGGGCCTCGAAGCTGAGACCTCACCTTGGTATCCGACGATGAAGCTTTTGCGGCAAAAGACATTGGGTGATTGGTCCGACGTGTACGCCCGCATGCGCGCGGATATCTCAAAGCTGGCCGTCGAATAAATTTCGGATTAAAGCGCGTCTATGGTCGCGGCCAGCCCGTCGGATAAACTTGTTGGTGTCATCGTACCCAGGATTTGTTCGGCGCGGCTTGGATCACCCAAAGAGACCGGTACGTCGCCAGCGCGGAACGCTTCGAATGTGATATTCGGATTAACGTCCAGCAGCTTGGCTAATGTGTTCGCGGCGTCCAGCACACTTGTCGGATAGCCGGTGCAAACGTTGAGGATGTGCGCTTGCGCCTTTGTGTCGCGGTGCTTGATCGCAAAATCCATTGCCTGCAGGGTGCGGTTGATCACGTCGCCAACATAGATGAAATCGCGAACTTGGCTGCCGTCGCCATGGATTGTCAACGGATCGCCCCGTTTCAATCGACCCGCAAAGATCGAAATCACGCCGGCATAGGGCGACGTCGGGCTTTGACCGGGGCCGAACACATTGAAGTAACGAAGCCCGACCGAGTGGACCCCCAACAGGTCTGCAGTGACGCGCGCATGCGCCTCGCCGGCCAGCTTGTCGACGCCGTAGCCGCTGAGCGGTACCGTCGCCGCATCTTCGTTGAGCGGCGCTTTCTCGGGCATCCCATAGACTGCGCAGGATGACGCGTAGACGACCGGGACTGCCTTGCCGCCGGCAGCGCCTGCGCGGGCAGCGGCATCCAGCACGGCAACGGTGCCGGTTTGATTGGTCAGATGTGCACCCAGGTAATCCTCAAGGCAGCGTGGCACCGAGGGGTCGCCGGCGAGATGAAAGCAGCCATCAATGCCGGCAAACGCGGTTCGCATCTGCTTGCCGTCAGCCGCGTTGCATGTGATCAGCGGAACGGACGACGGGATCGCGTCCCGGCTACCGGTGGAAAGATTGTCCAGCACGGTCACGTCATCGCCGCCGGCCAGTAAACTTTTTACCAGATGTGCGCCGATGAAACCGCAGCCGCCGGTGACCAGGTAATGGGCCACGCTAGCCCGCCTCGACATCGCCGCGTTTCAGCGGCTCGCCGGCAAGCTTATCGACACTGAGCTTACGCCCAAGCATGTCGTCGCGCTGATACGGCAAAATCGCGTCGGCAGGTGCCGGGCGTAGACTTTTGAGATCGCTATCGCTGAGCGTATCGCCGGCTTTCATGTCCCGTTCCAGGTGCAGTGCGCGGCGTTGCACGATCACAGTTTCGGTTTCGTTATCCTGCACCCGCTTGATGCCGTCACCGAGGGCAGCTTCAATTTCTCGGGTGCGTGCCACCATTTCGGCCCACGTCTTCGGCGTCATTGAGAATGGATGATCCGGCCCGGTGCGGTCGTTGTCGTCGGTGAAATGTTTCTCGATGCAGCGCGCGCCCATGGTGACGGCCGCCAACGTTGTGGCATGACCGGGCGTGTGATCGGAAAGGCCGATGATCATGCCGGGCCACGCGGCCTTATAGGTTTCGAGCACACGGAGATTGATGTGATGAAAATTCTCGACAGCGCCGGTGTAGTTGGTGTTGCACTGCATCAGCGCGAGCTGTGGCGTTTCGCAGAGCACGATGTCGACGGCGCGTTTGACGTCGTCCCAACTGGATGCCCCGGTTGCCATGAAAACTGGCTTGCCGCGCATGCTGATCTGGCGAAGGATTTCAGGTGTGGTGATGTCGCCGGACCCGATCTTAAACGCCGGCACCAACGGATCGACGGTATCGATGGCGGCTTTGTCATAGGGAGACGTCATGAAATGAATGCCGGCGGCATCGCATTCCGCTTTCAAGACATCGTCCCATTCACGGCGGTATTCGTTTTCTTCGTAGACGTCATATACAGATTTACCCCAAGCGTCTTGATGCTTGGCGCTGACGTCGAGTTGACGGAAACCTTTGTCGGAAACCAGATCGCGTGCCGTGAAATGTTGAAACTTGGCCGCGTCGCCGCCAGCATCGCGGACATGCCAGATCAGCGCCTTGGCCCGCTCTAAATCGCCATCGTGATTGGACGCGATGTCGGCGATGAAATAGGTCGGCTTATCAAGGGCGATGGTTGTGTCGGCGACGTGCAGTTCGGTTGCGTAGCGCATGGCCATGTATCCTTATCGCGCGCGGGCCCGCGTTAATTCGCCATTTCGGGCATTTGCCCCATGCTGTGCAACAGGGTGCGGAGCGTCTCGATGTCCAGCCATTCGGTGTTTAAGTCACTGGTATAGGCGAAGTCCATCGGCACCTGTGTGGCACGGTTACCGAAACGCTCGGCAATCGACGGGATCGGGAGATCGAGCTGCGATTCCATGATGAAGCGGTCCGTGAATTCATAGGTCTCGCGGTTATCGTCCAGTGGGATCATGGTTTCGTGTAGCTTTTCGCCGGGGCGAATGCCGATGGTATGGGTCTTGATATCGGGCGCCATGGCAGCCGCCAAATCCAGCACCGACATGGACGGGATTTTGGGCACGAAAATTTCGCCGCCCGCCATCATCGCAAAGCACGACAATACAAAGTTAGTGGCCTGCGGTAGGGTAATCCAAAAGCGCGTCATGCGATCATCAGTGATCGGCAGACTTTCGACGTCGTCTTCGATCATACGTTTAAAGACCTCGACCACGCTGCCCCGCGAGCCGACGACATTGCCGTAGCGCACGACGGAAAACCGCGTGCCGGCGCTGCCGCTCATATAGTTGCCGGCGATGAAGATTTTGTCAGATGCCAGTTTCGAAGCGCCATACAGATTAACCGGATTCGCGGCCTTATCGGTGGACAGTGCGATCACCTGTTTGACGCCGGCGCGCATGGCGGCGCGGATCACATTCTCGGCGCCGATCACATTGGTGCGGATGCATTCGAACGGGTTGTATTCCGACGCGCCGACCTGCTTCATGGCAGCGGCGTGGACCACGTAGTCGACACTACGCATGGCCATCTCGAGCCGTTGCGCGTCGCGTACGTCACCGATGAAGAAACGCAAGAACGGATATTCGTTCTCGGGATAGCGGAGCGACAACTCGTGCTGTTTGAATTCGTCCCTTGAAAAGATGATGACGCGCCTGGGCGCGAAATTATCGATGATCGTCTGCAAAAAGGCTTTACCGAATGACCCGGTGCCCCCGGTGATCAAGATCGACTTGCCGTTTAAGTCAAATGCAGGGTCGTCAAAGGGCCGAAGAATAGCGGCTTGATTGGTCATGGCGTTTCTCGCTCAATAACTCAGGGTTCAATTTTCGTGCGCGGACATGTTTTATGTCCGCGAATGTCTCGGGCTTAAATCTCGATTTTGACAGGATCACCTTTTTCGTCGGTTTCCGCCGTAGCGAGTTCAGCGGTTTCGTCTTCAGGCAAGTCTTCCGGGCTGCCCATCAGGCCGGCGGCAATGTTGCGGTTGATGTTGATCAACGTTGCTGCTTTTTCAGGTGATGGGTTCAGCATCGTGTCCATGGTGTGTTTGTCGATGAATTGACACAGCGTCAGGATGTTGCGTTGCAGATCAGGGGGCAGAGGATTTTCACCGACCGCCTGTTCAGCCTGTATAATCGTCCAGATGCGGAGGTTGAGGCGCAATGCATCACGGAGCCTGCGCTTATCGGTCGGGCTTTTGAAATCACCGTATTGCACCACGGCCGCGATCCGGCGCGCGGCTTCGATCAGTGCCCAAGCTTCGTTGTAGCGCGGGTTGCCCGGGCTCGGTAGATTTTTGCGTTCGTATTCCGCAATACTTTGGTCGTATGACACTTTTGACCTCCGATGGATCGATGCTGCCGACATTCGGCGTTCTTGGTGGGTCGTGGTTATTTCTGTGGCCTAGGCCACGATCAAAACCCGAATGCTCCCACTTTTTTCACACTACAGCATTGTTTCAAAAAAATGGTTTCAGAATCCCTAAGATTGCCTCTCGTCATCGCCATTAATCCAAGAACTACGTTGATTTTTAGCGAATTTGTTCGTTTCCAGCAGTGAGGACGGTCACATGGTGAATTCACGACCCAGTGTTGGCTTTTTTGCTGGCCATGAGAACCTCTGCCTGCTGCCAATCACCCATGTGGTTAATATCTAGAATGTGATCGGTTGAAATCACGTGGTAAAGCGGTTTTGCGTCGCGCACTGTACCGGTTTCGACAAGATGGTCGCGCGCGCAGATCTCGACAACACCGTTGATTTCGTAAAGCGGTTCGTAATCCTGGCGGTTCGGGTACGGTGGCCATTCCCCCATCAACGGGCTCAAGTGCGGCCCATCCAACCGGCACAGATAATAATGGGTGCGAGGGTCAATCTCGTGCACGGTGGTCAGCGAAAGTGCTGGCTGGTTGGTGATAAAGGCATCAATCGCGCCGATAATTTCAGTATTGGTGCGCAACGGATAGGTCGCGAATAAATTGACCACCGCGTCAACCTTGCGACCGGTTTTTTCTTCATAGGTCAGTACGGCGTGGCGTACCGCACCACCACTGTGTGCGGTATCGCTGGCGTGTTCGGATGGCCGGTCGATGACGTGCTGAACCCCAAGCGATTCTGAAATCGCACCGATAAACTCACTATCCGTGGAGACGCAAAAATCATCAAGCCGGTCATTGCTCAATGCGGATTCGATGGTGTAGGCGATCAGCGGTTTACCGCAAAGATGGCGGAGATTTTTCGCCGGAATTTGTTTCGAGCCGCCGCGTGCCGGCATCACCCCCAAGACAAACATGGCGTCAGCGCGCCATCGTCGTGAGTCGCTGGGCAGCGTCCGAGATTACACTCGGCCAGTCGCCGGGGGTGGGTTGGCGGATCAAATCGACGCTGTCGTACCAAGGCGTATCGTCGCGCCCAAGCATGTAGCGCCAGTCTGCGACATAGGCGATCAGCCCCCAACATGGCTTGCCGAGTGCACCGGCGAGATGCAGCGTTGCGGTATCAACGGTGATCACCAGATCCAGCGCGTCAACGATTGCAGCCGCGTCGGCGAAGTCGTTGATCAGTGGGCGTAGATCTGTAACGCCGGGCAGATCACCTTCTGCACCGACATCTAAGCGCACGAATGTGCAGCCTTCAACCGCCAGCAACGGCGCCAAGTCATCCGGCGTCATTGAACGTTTGAAGTTCTCTTTATGCAATGTCGAGCCCTGCCAGTTGATCCCAACTTTGAGGCCGGTAAGTTCTGCCAACGCAGCGGCGATGTCGCCACTGGGTTTGGGTGCTTGAAGATATGCCGCGCCGGAAATCTCATCCGGCGACGCAATCCCCAGCGTAAGAGGTAGGCTCATAACGGTGATCTGATAGTCGATGTTGTCGAGCGTGTCGTTTGGTCGGACTATGTCAAAGGGTGCATCCATACCTTCGATGAGGCGCAGCAATTCCGGTTGCACGGCGAATTTGACGTTGGCGCCGCGTGCGGCCAGCGGCGCGATAAAGCGGGCAAATTGCAAGGTGTCACCGAAGCCTTGTTCCGAACAGACGATGATCGATTTGCCGTTAATGTCACTGCCGTCCCATGTCGGGAGCGGAAGAATTCCCCAAGGGCGTTTGAATTCTCCGACATCCAAGCGGCGCTCATAATCTTTAAGGCCCTGTACCCATTCGCCTTTTAACAGCCGTAGCATGCCCAGGTTGCTGGTCGCATTGGCGTCATCAGGCGCAAGTTCGAGGGCGCGCATAAAATATTGTTCAGCCTCGTCAAACAGTCCCAACTCGCGGTAAATGGTACCGGCTAGATTCTGTACGCGGGTATCTTCGTCTGTCATCGCGAGGGCTTTTTCGACGTGTAGGCGGGCGTCGTCGAGGCGCCCGGCTCGGCGCTCCGCCGTCGCCAAGGCTGTCAGCATCCCGGCGTCGTCGGGTTGCCGTTCAAGCGCACGTTCGATCACCGCACATGCCTCATCGTAGCGGCTGGCGAGCATCAAGGCGTTGCCGAGGTTAATACCCATCTCGGGTGTCGCGTTGGGGTTGGCGGTCGCGATCTCCAAATGCGGGATGGCGGCATCATGATCGCCACGCTCTGCCATGATGCAGCCGATGTCGTTGTTGGCTTGCAGATGATTTGGCGCCATCTCAAGCGTGCGTTTCAACAGCGCCATCGTTTTGTCTTTGTGGCCGGAGAGGTTCTCCGCCAAGGCCTGCATATATATCAAGTCGGCATCGTCTGGGGCAGCGGCCTGCGCCTTGGCGAGATTACGCAGCGCGCGCTGCGTGCGGTGCTGGCGTAAATAAGTCTCGGCCAGCCGACGGTGCCCAAGCGCCGACGTCGGCGCCTCGTCAGCGGCCTTGCGATAAAAGTTTTCGGCCTTTGTCGTGTCACCCATGGCGGCTGCGATGTCGCCCAAGCCACAAAGCGCAATCGGATTGGAAGGCTGCAGCCCCAACAACTCGGTGAAAATCGTCGCCGCCGTGTCGCCATCGCCTTGCAGCAGGGCGTTATTACCTGCGCGCCCGGCTTCGGCGATCAGTTCAGATAGTTGCTCGGCACTTGGGAGTTTATCGTCGGGTGCCATCAGGCCTCCGCGTTGCTGGGGGATGAGGCGCCGCCGGCGGCGTCGGAATCCGCTTCGTCCGCCATGTTATTAAGCTTATCGATGCCCTTGTTGACGGCGTCGAAGGTTTTGACTTCGTGGGAAATCAAATTTCGGGTTGCTTTGAGGCCTTTGTACAGGTCGCCATCCGCCACGTTACGTTGGATATTCTCGCCGATGTCGGCGGCGCTCGGACACGCGTCAATGTAGTCTTTAAGGAATTGGTTGAAGCGGGCCAGATGCTCGTCACGGGTTTCGCGGAAAATATACGCGCACTGCAACTCGAAATAGACCCTGGATGCCGGCGTTGCGGCTTCTTGGTTCGACAAGATCTCTTTCTCGCGCATGATCGACGCTTTGTTGTGCACCAATAGCTGCGCATTGGAGCCGACGTTTTCCATCACAGCCCCATTCACGATCATTTTCTCGCCGTGCTTAAAATCTAATTTGAGAGGCACTGGATCGCTCCTTCGATCGACCGGTTCAACAATGCATTCCAATTTGGCGTCATCATTGACGCTGGCCGCTGCAACATCATCATTGCGGCTATCATAATGGCTTGTCGCACCTTAGCAAAAAAATGTTGGCCAAAGAACCCACGGCCCCGGCGGTTATGTCGGCTGAGTATGGACCGAGAAACATAAGGGTGTGTTAAGGAATGTGCACCGTCCGTGCAAAAGACAAAAAACTCTGTTCCGGCTCTATGGCCGGTTCAGAATGCAGTCAAAAGCCTTATGTCGCCAAACAAGAACGCGTTAAACGGTGACATCCAAGTTTGGATTGCCAGCATTATCTTGCTTCTTTTGCTCAGGTCCAGTGTCGGTTCCGTTACGCTCGCTTTCCGCAGCAGCGTCAGCACGACGCGCTGTACGCGCTTCCGGTGAAGTGTCGGTCACACGCTCAAGATTCTCACGAACCTGCAACTCACCTGCAGCTTTGGTAAGCGTAAGGGCCGCGTTCGGATAGGGCGGCGGAAGATTGCCAATCAAGTTGCTCATCCTTTTTCTCCAGTCAGAGCATCGAAGTTACGGGGGTGGCATTAACCCTTGAACTTCGCGGTGCCAAATGACACCTGAAACGCTATTTCTTGCGTTTCTTCGTTAATCTACAGAAACATCAAAACTTAATGTTTCCACCAAAAGGCTCGAAAACAACCGAGCCTGCAAGCGATGCTTATACGGTCATTTAACTATACACTCACCACTCACAAACAGATATTAGCCAATTCTGTCAATTGGGTCAATGAAAATTAACAGAAGATGAATATCTGGCCGTGCTGATTCATTTAGGTAGGGTGTTAGGCCGATAATATAGCGGCCTAATTGTTACAGGAAGTTTGTCAAACTCAGCTGTCTGATTCGAGCAAAAGTTTGATACGATGCATTGAGTACGCGTTCGTCATCCAGCAGTCGGGTAATCGATTCCAGCGGGTCTGCATTTTCAGCGTTGGCGATGGATTGCTCCAAAAAGCCGATGAACGAGACATGTGTCTGGTTGATGGTCTCGATCAGGAATTGGTCGAAGCCGATATCTTGAGCGACTTGCTCAACGCTGCCGGTCAGTTCAGTCCCATAGGGCGGGGTTCCATCGACGGTATTTTCCAGTGCGGAATCCAGCAGATAGCGGGCGTCATCCAAGCGACCCAGGTTTTCGTTGAGGCCACCTTCACTGCCGAACGAGCCTTGCAGTATAATCTTCATGGCGCGGATAGCTTTTTCAAATGCTGGGTCATTAGCCTGAACATCAAATTCGAAACTGCGGTTTTCGTCGACCCGATGCGTCAGTGCGTTGTCGTCGCCGGCATAATATGACGTCGCTGAAATCGAGCCGCTGGCGGCAAATGCCTGCATCCGGATTTCCGCCGCATCGGTGCCGTCACCAACACCGCTGAGAGTGCCGTTGGCGTCGGTAACTTCGATGTACGAGCCGTCCGTTGCTACTGCGGAAATCACATACGTGTCGTCATACCCCCCAGCGGAGCCAGACAACGTTATGCTGTCGCCGACCGCAAGGTTCGAGAATACGCCGGTGACGTCCGCCGTATCGGCACCGTTGCGCACGGCGATGCGGTTGGTAGCATCCGTGTAGGTGATCAACGAGCTGGATTCATAGGCGAACGAATTGCCGACTCCGCCAAACGTCACGCCATCGGCGTCGACTTCGGTTGTATCTAGATTTTCCTCGGTCGTAATCGATGAGCCGTCCGCTGAGATCGAGGCAATCGTATAGGTCCCGTCGTTGGCAACCGTGGTCGCGCCGGCGACGGTAATCCGATCGCCAACGGAAAGGCCTGCGAAAATGTTCGCAACCGCTGTGCCTGCGCCGTCGCGTTGAACTTCGATGGTGTTGGTTGTGGTGTCGAAGCTGATGTCGGTGTTGGTGAAGTGGTCGAAGAACGTGTTGCCGCTGTTGCCCTCGTCGGTCAGTTTGACCGCCTCGACGGTGATCGTCTTGCCGTCTGCGGACACGCTGGCGACGGTATACGTGCCGTCGTTTTCATCGGTGCCGCCAACGGTGATGATTTCGCCTGCGACCACCGTGCCGAACGCATTCGCCGTTGTCGCTGCAATGGTGTTGTTGGCACGATTAAAGGTCAAGTTGCCGGTGTCGTCATTGCGGAACGTGGTGCCGTCGGGGCGCCGAACGAAAGACGGCTCATCGTTGATCGTGATCACCGAGTTGGTATTGTCGATGCTGGTGACTTTAAAGGTGAAGTTGTTGCTGCCCGACCCGCCGACGGTAATAAATTCACCGGCTGTGATGCCCGCAAACTGGCCGCCGGTGGTGTCCGTGATCGTCCCTGCCGCTGCATCAAAAACGATGTCGCCGCCGGCCGAGGTGATTGATGGGGATCCCCCGGTGTCGGCTTCACGCAAAAACGTTACAGCACCGGCAGGTGTCTCGGTGGTGAGATTGTCGGCGATGGTCTCATCGGTCAGTGCCGTCGTCTTGACGGTGACGGTTTTGCCATCCGTAGACACACTTTCGACCGTATATGTTCCGTCGTTGTTGGTGGTATCTGCAACCGTGATGGTAGCGCCAGCGGTTAAGTTTGAGAAAATCGCCGATGTTGCTGAAATGGTGCTCGAGCCGGCATCCGTGGAATCGCCGTCGCTGTCACTGCTGAAGCGCAGGAAGTTGGCGTTGTTCAAATACAGTTGATTTTCTCTGTTGGTGTCGCTGGAAACCGAAAAGTTTTCTAGATGCGCGTCCCGTGTTTCCGGCACTTTGACACGTTTGCCATCATAAACGGACTGGAATGAACTAACCGAATTGACGTTCAAATCGACTGGCAGCGTTGATGCGCGCGCGCCGCTGAACAGATAGCGTCCATCGACTTCGGTGTTCAGAAGATCTTCCATGTCGCGAAGACCCCGGAATGCGGCTTGTTGAAGCGCGTTGACTTCGTCTTCGGTCATCGGCGTGCCGGAACCGAAGTTGTCCAACTCGCGTTTGAAGTTGGTCATGGATTCCTGCAGCGCTTGCACCGCCGTGGTGCCGATGTTCAGCCGCGTCTGTTCGCGCTCGTTATTGGCGATGTAGCGGGTTAGACGATCGCGCGTGTTTTCGATATTCAAGAGCCGCTGGGAATCTCGTGCAATGCCCGAGTACGTCGAAGACTTCTTCTCTGAGTTGACCTGGTACTGCAAATCTAAAAGGCTTTTTTGCGTGTTCAAAAGCCGATTAATGAGCTGCGTATTCGATGCATAAGAAGAGATACGAGACATGTTTTTTCTGCCTCCGTTTAAATGATGCGCTCAAGCGCATCGAACATATCGTTGATCGCTGTGATCACTCGGGCCGACGCTGAAAACGCCTGCTCGAAAATGATCAAGTTCGCCATTTCTTCATCCAAATTAACGCCGGATTCCGATTGTTGCTTGTAGGTCAGGCTTTCTGTCAACGAGCGCTGCGTCTTGAGGTCGCTGGTATTGTTGGCAGCCAAACTGGCATTGGTGGAGACAATCGAGGCGGCGCGCTGCGAGAATGTGTTTTGTACGATCGACAGGCCGCCGGCTGCCGTGAAGCTTTGCGTGCCGGTGAGCGCTTCGGCCATCGCTTGGACGATAGACTCTTCACCGACACTCATATAGTACTGGCCATTGCTGCCGAGTGCTGAGTCCCACTGCGCCAGACCAGTGCTCAAAAGACCAGGCGCTGTGCGGATATCGCTGCGCACCTGTAATGTCGAGCTGACGCGTACATCGGCGATTTTCATACCGATGTTCGACAGCACGGTCTCGGCATTGCCGTCGGTAATCTGGAAACTAGAGCCGCTGTTGTGTGATATCCGCAACCGTTCGCCATTGCCATCCGGCACGACGGCGGCGGTCAGCTTGACGCTCAGCGTGGTATCGATGTTGATGGCGTCTGCAATGTTTTGCAGTGTGTCGTTCGCGCCGACCGCAAGGGTGCCGATTGCGCCATTGGAATCACGGAACGTCAAGGTGCCCGTCGATGATGCGAAGCTTGAAGCTTGTACATCGGATTCCCACACGTTGTCGCTTAGGTTGTCGACGAACAAGTCGTTGAGTCCCAAGAAGTTGGCAAAGCCGGTGAACGTTTGGTCGACGTTGCCGTCGGCATCGCTATCGTAGCCGATTTCCACATCTGCTGCGCTCGAACCGTCAGTGGTCGCGGTCTCGTCACGGAATGCGAGCCCAAGGCTGGTGTTGTTGAGCGCGATGTTGAATTTTCCGGTTGTGTCGACAGTGGCGGTCGCGGTGCTGGCACCGTTGCTACGCAGCCAACTTTGCAGCGTTGCGGCAACATCGCTGACAGCCCATGCGGCGTGCGAGGTAAAGCCGGCGTCGGTCATGATGGTGTCGAGTGTACTTTTTTGACTTTCGTTGCCGCTGCTGTCGAACAAGATGATTGAGACGTCGTCGGTTGAATTTGTCGGGTCGAGCTGCATTGTTTGCGTGGTCGACTCTACGAATATGCGAGTCCCGTTGTATTCCTGCGCACCTGGAAAGGCGACGCCACGGTTATGGATTTGGTTCATCGTATCGCGAAGGGTTGCAGCCAGCTGGTCGATCTGACTTTGCATATCGGGCAATACTGAATCCCGCATGTCGATCAGGCCTTTGACCTGCCCATCACGAAATGAGGTCGTCTGATCGTTGGCGCTGACGGTGGTAGAGCCGATGAAGAAGCCGGAAAAATCACCTTCGGCGTGGGTCGTTGTCGGTGTAACCGCAGCGGCTGGGGTGTGCGTGATCGCCGGTGGCACGGTGTCGACAAGGGTCGAGCCGTTTGACGTGAACACCACCACATCGCCGTCTGAGCGATAGAAATAGCGAATGTCGACCAACTCCGAGAGCTGGGTTAATTTCTGGTCGCGCTGGTCGCGCAAGTCGGTGGTATCGCGTCCGACCGAGCCGTTCGAAATAATATCATCGTTGAGCTGATCGATATCATTGGTCAGCGTGCTCATGTCGCTGGCAACGTTGCTCAGTTCTTTGTCCGCCTGCAGGCGCAGTTCCTGAATCGATTTTGACAGGTCTTGCAGCATCAGCGTGACGTTTTCCGCCTGACGCACAAATTCGGTTTTCTCGAGCGAGCGTTCCGGCGTCTGTACCAAGGTCTCAACGGCTTGTGTCAGCTCGTCGAGCACGTGCGCAATCGAGGAGTTGTCGCCCGGCGCGCCGAACAAATCTTGCAGGCGGGCAAAGTAATTATCTTGTACGCTGAGCGTGTTCAACTCAGCGGTTTCAAGGCGCACACTTTTCAGCAGGCCTTCGTCGACGCGTCGGATGATGTCGGCAACTTTGACCCCGGAACCGGTGCCGTTCAGTGACTGGTTTTCCAGGGAGACGATTTTGCGGGAATACCCCTCGGTGTTCACGTTCGTCACGTTCTGCGCAATGGTATCCATCACGCGCTGGTTGACCAGCAAGCCGCTTTGTGCGGTTCGAAGAGCCTGCGTAATCGTGCCCATGGGGGCCTCTCTTATCTCTGTGCCGGGGTGTTCGGTCCCGGCGTTACGTCAAATTGCATCTCGGTCTTTTTGCCTGCCTCTTAGAGTGTCTGGTCGAGCGAGATCGCACCACCGTGTGCGGCCTGTTTATTCTGCGGCATTTGCGTGGACCCGCCTTTGGAATACGTGCCGGCCGCATTGGCGGTATCACGCAATGCCTCGGCGACAAGATCGACGATACGTTTTGATGCGAACATCGCCGCTTCCAGCATGCGTGCATTCCGGCGCATCAGGTCATCGACCTGAACTGCCAATTCTTTTAGCTCGCTTCGTGCCGTTTCGTCGGCGCCTTTAAGCTGCTCGGGATTTTCCTGCAATCCCATGACTCGGGCCTGATAGACTCGGCCGATGGTTTCTTTTTCATCTAGCAAAACACTCAGCTCACTGTGGCGACGATCGCTCAGCAGTTCGTGTTCGCGTTCCAACACATCAATCAGGCGTTTGGTCACGTTGATCAGGTCGGCCATTCGTTTATCGGCGTCCATCAGTTGTTCTCCTGCATCTTGATCATTTCGCGCATCACGGCGTCGGCGAGGCCGATGCCGCCGGCTTTGGAAATCGCTTTGCCGTATTCGTCGACCTGCATGTCGCGGTAAACTTTTTCGCTGTTGCCGCCGCCGAACATTTCCGAGGTTTTGATGCCGTCGAACATCGGGCGCAGCATTTCCGCGATGAAAACCGATTCGAATTCCTGTGCCGTCTCTTTGATCTTTTGCGGATCTAAGCCGCGCGCGTTGGGCAGAGCGCCGTTTGCGTTCAGGCGTGCGGCGCTCAGTTGCCCGGCCATGGCGTTGTCGATGGCGTTCATCACATCACCTCGATTTCAGCTTGCAGCGCGCCCGCAGTCTTGATCGCTTGTAAAATCGTAATCATGTCGCGGGGCCCGATGCCGAGTGAGTTCAGGCCGTTTACCAGTTCTTGCAACGTGACGCCGGATTGCAGCACCGACAGTCGTTTGTCTTCGCCCTGGTCGATTTCGATGTTGGTGCGGTCAACCGTGGTCGTGGTGCCGACCTCAGCGAACGGGCCGGGCTGCGAGACCTGATCTGTTTCGGTAATGCGGATCGTTAAAGAGCCTTGCGCGATGGCGACGGTCGAGATGCGCACGTTTTCGCCCATCACAATGGTGCCGGTCTGCTCATCAATGACGACGCGGGCCAACTGGTCGGGTTCAATCCGCAGCTGCTCGATGTCGGTCAGCAAGTTGACGACGTTGTTGGTATAGCTGGTCGGCACCGTAACCCGAACTGTTGTCGGATCGCTGGGGGCGGCGGCTTGGGTGCCGAGGAATGCGTTCACCGCCTGCGCGATGCGGCGTGCGGTGGTGAAGTCCGGGTTGCGGAGCGTTAATTTGACGCTCGTCATGCTGCCCATCTCGAAAGCGACTTCGCGTTCAACAATTCCGCCGCTGGCGATGCGGCCGGATGTCGGCACGCCTTTGGTGACGGTCTCGGCGTCGCCTTGGGTCTGAAAGCCGCCGACGGCCAGGTTGCCTTGTGCGACGGCGTAGACTTCACCGTCTGCACCCAAAAGTGGGGTCACCAAAAGTGTGCCGCCCAAAAGGCTGTCGGCATCGCCCATCGAGCTGACCGTGACATCCACCCGCGAGCCTTGGCGCGCAAACGGCGGCAGGCTGGCGGTGACCATCACGGCGGCGACGTTGTCCGAGTCCAGGCCGGCGTCGGTCGGACGCACACCCAAACGATTCAACATTGCCTGCAGGCTTTGTTTGGTGAAGTGACCGTCTTCAAGATCGTCGCCGGTACCGTTGAGGCCGACGACCAGACCGTAGCCGACAAGTAAGTTGTCGCGTACGCCTTCAAAATCGACGATGTCCTTGATCCGGGACGCGGCAAATGCCGGCGCAGGCGCCGCGATCAGAAGCGCCAAGGTCAACACCAATCCTTTGACGGAGAAGGCCTTGAGGGCACGGAGGTTTTTTTGCGTCGTCTTCATCGTACTTTTCCCGTTTTCAATGTCGCGCCGGATTGAATACATGGCGCAACGTTGTCTCTTGCGGGGTCTGTTGCGAATAGCGTGCCAGATTGGCATTTGTATAAATTAATATAAATCAATGAGTTATGAGATTGTTCGCTGTCATGTCTCGGCGCTTTCTGCCTTGCACGGGGGGTACTGGGTAAGTTTTGCCGGGGGCGTTTTCGGGGCCGGAAATCGTCAATAAAAAGCCATGAAAAGAGATGCCCGAGCGGGCACGGGGCCGGCTCGGGCACAACAAAATCAGGTTTAACAAGGGAGCAACGCAACCTTAAGCCTTCAGGTCGCGCGCCACCGTCGTCATTTCGTCGATGGTCTTAAATGTGGTCGCGCTCATGTTGTAGGCGTTCTGCGCTTGAATCATCTGGGAGAATTCTTGCGCGATGTCGACATTGGAAACTTCCACAGCCCCTGGGCTGAGACCGCCTTTTGAGGATTCATCGGCGAAAAAGCTGCTGGCTGCGCCCGAGCCCTCGGTTTCCGTAAACAGCATGCCATTCTGAGTGTTCAGTGCGTTCGGATTGGTGAAATCGTACAGCGGAATCTTATAGAGCGTGCGCGTCGTGCCGTCGGCGAAGTTGCCGACCACATGCCCGACGCCATCAAACGACACGTCGGTGATATCCGACAGGCCAAGGCCGTCTTGCTCTTTCCGATATACCGTGAAGTCGCCGTTGTATTGGGTCATGCCGGAAAAATCGATGGTGAACGACGATGTCGCACCATCATCCCAGGTTGCGGAGTAGGTGACCTCAGTCGGTGACTGCAGCGTGCCGTTAGCCGAGAAGATCAGCGGGTCGGTCAGGGGGTTGGTCGAGGCTAAGCTGCTGGACGCCGGGCTGCTATATCCCGTGGCGCCGTTGGCCAAGGTCAGGGTGGTGCCGTCGGCGGAAACGCTGGAGACAACGTAGGTCGCGTTATTGTTGTCGGTGCCAGTAAATTGGATGGTCTCGCCGGCCGTCACACCGCTGAACGCGCCGTTTGTCGCTGCGGTGACCGTCTCGCCGGCATTACTGAAGGTCAGTCGTCCGGTTGCGGCGTTGGTCAGCGTGGTGCCTGCGGCCAGTGTGACCGTGGTCGGTGCGGTGGCCAGCGTGATGATCGAGTTGGTGGCATCACGTGCGCCGACTTGGAATGTCACATTGTTGCTGCCGGATCCTGAAACCGTGAAGAAATCACCAGGGTTTAGAGTCGCAAACAGACCCACCGTAGTGCTGGTAATGGTGCCGGTGGCGTTGTCAAAAGTGACGTCGCCGCCTGCGGAGTTGATCGACGGAACGCCCACCGGATCGGCCGGTATTTGAAAACCAACCGAACCCACGGGTGTTTCTGTGGTCGCGCTGACGGCGAGGGTTTCGTTGGTCAGTGCGCCATTGGTCACGACCGTGGCACCGGTCTCGTCCATGAGCGCCTCGGTGACGGTGATTGTGCCACCAGTTTCACTCACAGAAGATATGGTATAGGTGCCATTATTGCTGCCCGAGCCGGTGATCGTAATGCTGTCACCTTCGGCAAAGGCATTGAATGAGTCGGCAACGGGTGCGCCGGTCGTGAGGTCGCGAACGCGAATGGTTTTGTCGGCGCTGCTGAACGACATAAAGGTGCCGGGCGTAGCGCCTGCGGTCACCGTGCGCACCGACGATGGCGTCAGCGTCGCCGATGTCAGATTGTCGGCCCGCGTATCGAGGCGCCATTGGTTGTTTTCGGTCCGCCGCGCGAAATCGAACGTAACATTCCGCTCGGTCGCATTGCTGTCATAAGTGCGAAGAGCATATGTGAACGCATCGTCGCCGAATTCATGATTGGATGGTAGGTTGAATTCCAACTCGGCCGCGGTCGTCGGTTGCCCTTCTTCGGTAAAAGCATATTGATCGACGCGCATCGGCGCCGCACCGCTTGTCGAGAATGTTCCGTCCGCGCTTACCGGAACCCCAAGCAGGAAATAGCCATTTTTATCGACCAAATAGCCGTTCGACACGGTAATCGTCGAGCCGTCGTCGGCGGTGACCGAACTAGTCTGTCCCTCCACGGTGTTGATTTGGAATGAGCCGTCGCGGGTATAAAACAGCGAATCTGACGACGTCAGGCCGGACTGCAGGCCGAAGAAACCATCACCCGATATCGCCAGATCGAGCTTTCGGCCAGTGCTCTGAACCAAGCCCTGCACATCGTTCGTGGCCCGCGAAAACGGTTTCACGCCGCCGTAATCGCTTTGCGTGTCGATGGTATCGCTGAGCACGGTCTGGAACATCGTATCCGTGCGCTTGAAACCACCGCTGTTCACGTTGGCGATGTTATAGCCGATGGTGTTCAGCTTGTGCGACTGGGATTGCATGCCCAGCGTAGCCGGTTGGAAAAGGCCGTATCCACTCATGGACCCGTACTCTCTCTCTGTTGGTGCCGGTGCGCTCACGATGAACGCACGTCTGGTGTTGCCAAGTCTCTGGTGTTGCCAAGTCTTATGCAACGCCGATGCCAACTCGAGTGTCGAGAAAAGTCGTTATATTTCAGTGGGTTATTTTGTGTTCGTCGGCGGCGCTGAGGTTATTGTCGCGGCCACGACAAAGCTGACCCGGCAATCTTTACCGCATGCGGGCGTCAGGGTGTGGTGGCGAAGACGTGGGCTTGGTTGGTGTTCACGGCGACGCTGACCGCATCGCCGGCGTCGGGCAAGAACACGCCGGGCACGCGCGCTTCCAGAGTGGCGCCGTCGTCCAAGCGCAGCAACACGAAGGTCGAACGACCCAGTGGGCGCGCCGTAATGACTTCAAGTCGGACCGGGGCCGGGGCTTTTTCGCCGGGCGGCAGCGGTTTCGCCGGTGCGCATGGGGCGTCGCCGGGCATCGCATGTGGATCGGTATTCGCGGCCCCTAACCGGATCGCTTCGGGGCGGATCAACACCGTGGCATCGGCGCCGTCGGCCAAATGCGCGGCATCAAAGCGGCCGAGCGGCGTTTCCGCGATGCCATTTTGCACCTTGGCCCGGAACCGGTTCACAGGCCCGAACAACTCGGCGACAAAGGCGTCGGCGGGGCTGAAATATAGATCGGTCGGGCGGCCGTCTTGGACCACGCGGCCTTCGTTCATCACCAAGATACGATCCGCCATGAACATCGCTTCTTCGGGGTCATGGGTGACCATCAAGGTGGCGACGCCGGTCTGTTTGATGATCTGCAAGGTGTCGGCGCGGATTTGCGCGCGCCGCGTCACGTCGAGCCCGGAGAACGGCTCGTCCAGCAACAGGACGCGCGGCTGCGGCGCCAGGGCGCGCAACAGCGCAACGCGCTGTTGCTGGCCACCGGATAAAGTGTGCGGATATGCGTTCGCATAATTTTCAACGCCCATCGACGTGAGCGCACCGTCCAGCCATTCGCTGCGGGACCCGCTGGCTTTGCCGAGTCCAAAAGTGACGTTGTCGCGCACGTTCAGGTGCGGGAACAGGGCATAGTCTTGGAACATTAAGCCGACGCCCCGTTGCTCAGGCGGCAAAGAGCGTTTCTGCGCGCCGTCAGCGACGACGGTGCCGTCGATTTCAACGACACCGGTCTGCAGATCCTCGAGGCCGGCCGCAATCCGCAGTAACGTGGTTTTGCCGCAGCCACTCGGCCCCAACAGGCAGACCAGCTCACCAGGTGCCACGAACACCGAGACGCCGCTCAGGACGCGGTTGCGTCCATAGGCATGCGAGATCGCTCTCAGGTGCAGGCCGCTCATGGTGTCTCCCAGGACTAAGAGGGTTCAGTCGGCAACAACGGCTTAGCGGACGCCCGGTCTGGACCGGGCGATGGTGACGCTCAGCAGAATGACGGGAATAATGCCCGCACCGACAATGGTCAACGCACCAAGTGCAGACTCTTCAAGCAATTCGTCGGATGCGTACTGATAGACGAAGGTCGCCAGGGTATCAAAATTGAACGGACGTAGGATGATCGTCAGCGGCAATTCTTTCATGCAGTCGACGAACACCAAGATGCCCGCCGTGATCAAGCTGCCCCGCATCATTGGGAAATGCACCCTGGATAGTGCCGACATCGGATTGGCGCCAAGTGTGCGCGCGGCGCCGTCCATGCTCGGCGTGATGCGGCCTAAGCTCGCTTCGGCGGTACCGTACGACAACGCCAAAAAGCGCACCAGATAGCCGTATACCACGGGCGCGATGGTGCCGATGAACACGGCGCCTAAGGTGAGTCCGAAGTGCCCGCCGAGCCAACTTAGTCCCTGATCTATCGCACCCGTCGGCCACAGTACGCCGACCGCCAGGATCGCGCCCGGCACCGCATAACCGATACTGGCGGTGCGCGCCGCGATCTTCACCCAAGGCCCCCGTGACAGCCGGACCGCGTAGGCCAAAAACAGACCGATCACGACGGCCAGTACGGCAGCCGATGCCGACAGCGTCAGGCTGTTGGCGACGTAAGTTAGATAATCCGCCGACAATGTTTCTTCGTAAAATTCCAAGGCATAGCTGGCCAGCACCGAAGACGGCAGCACAAAGCCCAGCAATACCGGCAACGCGCAGGCGACAAACGCCAACACCGCGTTGAAGCCGCGCAGACGATAGCTCGGCAGCTCGGAATACTTGGTTGATGTGTGATGGAAACGGCGCCCGCGTCGGGCTGCGCGCTCGGTGACGATCAGCACCAACACCACCAGCAGCAGGATCGACGATAACTGTGCCGCGCCTTGGATCGAGTTCATGTTCAGCCACACATCGAAGATGCCGGCGGTGAATGTGCGCACCGCGAAATAGTCGACGGTGCCGAAATCGTTGATCACTTCCATCAACACCAGCGTCACACCGACGACGATAGACGGGCGCGCCAAGGGCAGGGCGACCCGCAGAAAACTCGACCACGCGGTTTTGCCGAGTGTGCGCGACACTTCGAGTACGCAGACGGATTGTTCCAGAAAAGCGGCCCGCGCCAGCAGATAGACATACGGGTAAAGCACCAACGTCATCACCGTGACGGCGCCGCTCATGGAGCGGATTTCAGGGAACCAATAATCCTGCGGTCGGGTCCAGCCGAACACGTCGCGAAGTGTCGCTTGCACGGTGCCGGCATATTCCAACTGATCGGTGACGACAAACGCCAGCACATAGCTGGGCACAGCCAGGGGCAACAATAGCGCCCACTCAAAGACGCGCGAGCCGGGAAACCGGCACATCGTCACCAGCCACGCGGTGCCGGTGCCGATCACCAAGGTGCCGATACCGACGCCGAGCATCAAGGTTACGGTGCGCTCGACATAAAGGCCAAGCACCGTCGACCACAAGTGCTGCCAGATATCGCTGGAGTCGGTGACGGCAAGTGCGATCACGGTGAGGATCGGGGCTGCGACCATGATCGCAATCAATATCGCACCGGCGCTCCAAAGGTCGAGGCGCCAGCGTGTGTGCGCGCGGATCGACTTAGAAACCGTCGTAGATGCTGTGGTCATTTTCGGGTCTTCACAAACACGCAACGGACGCCCTTATGAAAAGGGCGTCCGTATGTTAGGAGGTTTTGGGTTTTGTCAGGCGTCAGCTTGTCGGCCCTTCGTCGAAGTTAACTTGGTCGACAAGTCTGGTGGCGGCTTCGCGTTGCTTGGCGATTTCTTCCATGCTGAGCGTATCGGCTTTGAAATCACCCCATGCTTTGACGATGTCTGCGACCGCGACCCCTGCCTTGACCGGGTATTCGAAATTCACCTCGGCATAGGTTTTTTGGGCCTCATCGCCGGACAACCATTCGATCAGCTTGATCGCATTGTCGCGGTTTTTGGCACCTTTCAGGACACCGGCACCTGATACGTTCACGTGCGTGCCCCGTGCGGTTGCACCTTGGTTTAAGAAGGTGACGCGGACGGCTTCGGCCCATTTTTTCTGCTCGGGCTTTTCGTCGTTGGTCTGCATTTTCGCCATGTAATACGTGTTGGCGATGGCGATGTCGCACTGACCTTCATAGACCGCTTTGGCTTGCGCGCGGTCGTTGCCTTGAGGCTTGCGGGCGAGGTTGTTTTTGACGCCTTCAAGCCACGTGCGGGTCGCGTCTTCGCCGTGATGCGCGATCATCGATGCGATCAGCGCGACGTTATACGCGTTTTTGCCCGACCGTATGCAGATGCGGCCTTTGAATTTCGGAGCGGCGAGATCTTCGTAGGATGTGAGTTCTCCCTCGGTGACCCGTTCTTTTGAGACCAGCGCAATGCGTGCACGCGTCGTCAGGCCGAACCACAGGCCGTTCGGGTCACGCAGGTTCGCCGGCACGTTGGTGTTCAGGACGTCGGACTCGACAGGGGCCAAAACACCGGCCTGCTTGAGGCCGTAGAGGCGACCGATGTCGACGGTCAACACGGCGTCAGCGGGGTTGTTGGCACCGGCAGCTTTGATTTTCTCAAGCATGCCTTTGTTGGCGAACACCACGTTGACCTTGATGCCGGTCTCAGCCGTGAAGCGGGCTAAAAGAGGTTCAATCAAAAACGGCTGGCGGTACGAATACAGGTTCACCTCTTCGGCGGCGACGGCTTGTGCGGTCGGCGTAGCAGCGGCAATGCCTGACAATGCGACGCCAAACAGGGCAAAGCGTGCAGCGCGGGTGAGGGAGGTCGAAATCTTCATGGTCGCTCCTCGGGTTGGAAGACGTTGAGCCTTCGCAGTGATATGCGTTTCATCCTTTTTTCGGGCAACGTCAAGCCTCAAACTAAGAATGATTATCATTAACGGGGTTGGTTATAAAAGCTCTTGCATGCAATTGCAAGTCATTCTCATTGCATTTCGCCAGAACGACTGCGGGCAAGAGGAATGGACGAGATAATAAAGAACATCGCGACTTCCCGGAGCACGAGGCTAAGCCTCGGGCATCCGGGATCTTTGCGTGATACTCGCGGGTCGCTCCAAGATACCGGGTCTTACTTCGTTTGCCCGGGAAGTCGCTGGGTGGGGTAGTGAATTTACAACTGGCTGCGTTCCTTATCCTCTCTGCGTCATCCTGAACTTGATTCAGGATCTACGCTGGAGCGCATCCTGCCAGGAGTGAAGGGGGCATCTGTACGCCGATGGATCCTGAATCAAGTTCAGGATGACGCGAGCGTGGGTTGATGACGCGGATGTTGGTTGATGACGCGCGGTGGGGGGGGCGGCGCGCCGCGTGTTTGATTGTGCTATTTACACATCCGCTTGAAATTGCACGCGAACCTGGGGCCTGCTATGGTTGCCTTATTCGCCCGGTGACGATGCTGGGGCAAAAAGCAGGATGTGTTTCACCTAGGATCGAAGAGCCCATGAAGGTTTCGAAAGTCGGCGGTCCGAAAGGACCGGACTCATCCAACAAAACCAAGAAATCCAGTGCCGTTGGCGGCGCATTCGCGGAAGCGCTTCGGGGCACATCGGACAGCGAGGCGACGGAAAGTACTCAGGCCACGTCGAACGTCGGCGCGGTTGGGCAGATACTGGCTGTGCAGCAAGCAGCAGACGCCACCGATCACCGTTCGCGCGGGCTTTTGATGAACCACGGCAACGATTTGCTGGATCGGCTCGAACAACTCCGTATGTCTGTGCTCACCGGTGCGATTTCAAAAGACAGATTACAGGAACTCGCCCGCACCATGCGCGAGCGAAAGGTGCAAAGCGACGATCCACGCCTGAATGATTTGGTCGCGGAAATTGAGCTTCGTGTCGAGGTTGAGATCGCAAAACTCACCCGGTGACCGTCGTTTCGTAAGATTTTTCATTAATATCAAGAATATACTCAATTTGAGTGCAGATAAAATCCGTGCTTGCAGGCGCCGTGCGACGCAATTATATTCCGCGCGCTCGACCAAACGACCATCTCAGGAGCGATTAAAATATGAGCGTTACTCTGTCGCCGGACTATAAACCGACCGCTAAAGAACCGTTCATGAACCCCCGCATGCGGGAGTATTTTCGCCAAAAGCTCCTGGCTTGGCGGATGGAACTCGTCAAAGAATCTAACGATACTCTGCAAACTTTGCAGGAAGGCGGGATTGTTGAGCCCGATATCGCAGACCGCGCCGCGATTGAAACCGACCGTTCGCTCGAATTGCGCACCCGTGATCGTGCCCGCAAGCTGATCTCCAAGATTGATCAGGCGCTGGAGCGTATCGACGACGGTTCCTACGGCTATTGCGAAGAAACCGACGAGCCGATTTCGCTGGCACGTCTTGAGGCACGCCCGATTGCAACGATGTCGATCGAAGCCCAAGAACGCCACGAACGCATGGAACGCACCCACCGCGACGACTAAGCGGCGCAAACCATTTCAAACATCTGCGACTTCCCGGAGTCCGAGGCATTGCCTTGGGCATCAGGAATCTTTGGGGGCGCTTCAAGATCCCGGGTCTCACTGCGTTCGCCCGGGAAGTCGCGGTGTGGGGATTTGTTCACCACGGCCGTTCGTTCCACCCATTCTGCGTCATCCTGAATCAAGTTCAGGATGACGCGGTGGGCGGAGGATGACGCCGGTGGGCGGGGTCGAACATCCCAGCCAAAAAAAAGCCGGAGCGTTCTGCTCCGGCCGTAAGTTGCCTAGATTCTGGACGGAACCTAGAACGGGAAAAGTGTTCAGGTGAGATCAGAACGGGAAAATGATGTCCCACACCTGGGTGCCCCAGCGCGGCTGCTGCAGTTGGCTGAGCGTGCCGCGGCCGCCATAGGCAACCCGCATTTCGGCGATTTTCTCGTGGTTGACGGTGTTGTCGCTCTCGATATCTTCGGGGCGGACAACACCGGTCACCATCAGTTCGCGAAGTTCGCTGTTCACCAGAATTTCCTGACGGCCCAAGATCACCAGCGCGCCGTTCGGCAAAATCTGCGTGACCACGGCGGCAAATGTCAGGTCAACCGTCTCAGATCGTGAGATCGCACCTTGACCCAAGGTCTGACTGCGGTTGCCGAAATTTGCAACAGCCGCCGGGTTCAGACCTTGCGGAAGCACTTTGGTGAATTCTGCTTCCAAACCCAGTAAGTTGGTGACATTGGCGGCTTCACTGTCGGTACGGTCCCGGTCGGTGGAGTTTGCCAATTCTGCACTGTCGGCCAAGTTCAATTGCACGGTGACGATGTCGCCGATTTCTTTAGCGCGATGGTCTTTAAAGAACGCGCGCGCGCCGTTGCGCCACAGAGAGCTTGGATTTTCTTCAGCAATCTGCGGTGCCGGCATCGGCAGGCTGACCGGCTGATAGTTTTTCTGCGCAATCGGGTTTTGGATTGTCGTCAGGTTCGGACCGTCGCCGATTTCGGAAAATCGGGATGCGATGTTGCAGCCGGACAGTGCCGTCATGGTTATGATGGCGCTGAGGGTCACGGCGAAGCGTCGGATGTGGGTTGAGCGTGTCATTGTCTTTTCCTCGTTATAGCTCATGTTTTGTCGGATGGTGCGCCGACGGGTAAGTTTTGTCGGACGCTTCCGACGGGCATCAGTTCACGTTCATCGAGATTTCGTGGGCGATGGAACGGACCGCGACGCGGCCCGAGCCGATAACTTCACCCTCGATCACTTGGTTTGAGCGCTCGTTGCGGATGCGGATAACGTCGCCGTCAGCGCCGTCGTCGAGGGATTTTCCCTGCGCCGTCAGCATCATGTTCGGCACCCGATGAATGATCGTCACCAAGCTGTTCTTTTTCACGAGCACCGGATGGCGCACGTCGTTGGCACGGATCGGCGTGCCGGCGCGGATGCCCCGGGTCGGCGCTTTGCCGATCAGGTCTGCGGCATCCATGATGGCGTCACGCTGCACACGGTCTGCGTTCATGCGGACCCAGGCGATGTCGCGTTTGGTGATCACATCACCACGCAGCACGCGGCCTGCCAGCACCGGCACTTCGACGGTGCGGAATACGCGCCCATTCAGGCGTATCCGTTCGCTGCCCGCCGACGAGCCGGCGTTGACGATTGCCGAAAAGCGTCCCGTGCGCGGCTGATAGTCGATGCTTTCGACTTTCACGCTGGGATCGCTGCCGGTCGGGAGATAAATCTGCTGAAAGCGGGTTTGGAAATCGATATCCATATCGCCTTCGACACCTTGCTCAGCCAAGGCGAACAGGACTTCGGCTTTGATGTCGTCTTTCGGAATGATGATCGAGTCGCGTTCAACAGTGGTGCGCACCATGTTGCCGAGTGGGCGCCACTGAAGTTTGTAGGCGTTCGCCACACGATACAGCCAGCGGGCATCGAAGATCGCCTGCTTGCCGGGTTCAGGGGCGTAGGCGACGGCGGCTTCGGCATTGCTGCCGGCGTTGGTGAACAGGTCGCCGAGCCGGATCACGTTTTCTGCAATGATCACATGCTCGTTGAGCATCACCGGTGCGTCTTGCGACAGCGCCGGCACCTCGCCTGCCGCCTGCGCCGGCGTCGGATGGACCGATGCCAGGGCGAAGGCGGCTGCGCCGGTGAGTTGGATCAATAGGGTTCTCATCACTTGTCTCCCAATCGCGACAGCGCTTAGCGCAGCGTCGTCAGGGTGCCCATCATCTCGTCCGAAGTCTGAATGACCTTGGAGTTCATCTCGTACGCGCGCTGCGCCGAGATAAGTTGCGAGATTTCTTCGACCGCGTTCACGTTCGAGGTCTCGAGAAAGCCCTGCAGGATCGAACCGAAACCGATCGATGCCGGATTGCCGGTGACCGGCGAGCCGGACGCCGGGGTTTCCAGCAACAAGTTGTCGCCGACGGCTTGCAGGCCGGGTTCGTTCTGGAACGTCGCCAATTGAATTCGGCCGACGTTCTGCAGCGCCACCTGGCCTTCGATCTGCGCCAGCACTTCACCAGCGTTGTTGATCGTCACGTCGACGGCGTTGCTGGGCACGCTGATGCCGGGCTGCAGCGGATAGCCGTCATGGGTGACCATCTGGCCGTTTTGGTTCAACTGAAAGGTACCGTCGCGGGTATAGGCGGTCTCGCCGGTCGGCATTTGCACTTGAAAGAAGCCTTTGCCTTGCACGGCCATGTCGAACGAGTTGTCGGTGGCTGTCAGGTTGCCTTGTTCGTGGATGCGGTAAACTGCAGCCAACTTCACACCCAGACCGACCTGTACGCCCGTCGGCACCACGTTGCCGTTGTCCGACGACGTCGAACCGACGCGGCGAAGATCTTGATAGATCAGGTCGTGGAATTCGGTCCGGCGCCGCTGGTATGCGGTCGTGTTCATGTTCGCCAAGTTGTTGGAAATGACCTCGACGTTGCGCTGCTGTGCCAACATCCCGGTCGAAGCGATATCAAGTGATCTCATAATACTGTCCTTTCCCGTTTTAAAGTTCTGCCCATGCGCCCGATTTGCCGGGTCTCAGGGCAGGCATGTCTGTCGTGGTTAGTTCACCGATGCCAAGTCGCGGATCATGGATCTTTGCCGCTCGTCCTCGCGTTCGATGAAGCTGCGTACAGAGTCGTAGGCTCTGTGCACGCTGATCATGGTGGCCATTTCCTGCATCGGCTCGACGTTTGACCCTTCGACGGCGCCTTGCAGGACCGTCGGCTTTTCGACGGCTTGCGCAGGGTTGCCATCAGGGGTGGTGAATTGGGCGCCCGACGTGCGCTGCAAAAGTTGTTCGTTGTCGAAGCGCACGATGCGGAGTTTGCCGAGTTCGCCGTTGTTGGTCGACACCGTGCCGTCTTGTGAAATTGTGATCTCGGTATCTTCAGGGGCGAACACGAAAGGTGCGCCGCCTTCTGCCTGAACGGCGTTGCCGATCTGGTTCACAAGTTGCCCGGTATTGTCCAACTGGAAGCGACCGTTGCGGGTGAAACGATCCCCTTCGGGCGTCTGCACGACGAAGTAGCCTTCGCCCTGGATCGCCACATCAAGTGGATTGTCCGTCGTTTCCATCGGACCCGGCGTGGTGTCGGTCATGGTCGCGATGTCGCGGACAAAAGAGATTTTCGGCGTCAGAAGGTTATCGCCACCCTTCGATTTGACCAGATGGTCGACGAACATCATGCGGCCGCCCTTGTAGCCGTTGGTGCTCATATTCGCCAAGTTGTTCGCGACAACGTCTAATTGACGGCGCAGTGCAGACTGGCGTGAAAGGGCCACATAGCTGGTATTTTCCATGGTCCAAGTCCTTATTCCCGTTATCAAACATCTCTCAAACTTCTTATGCGTCGAAGCCGGGATGCGTTGCCGAGCTATATGCAGGGGCCGTGCCAAGTATTTAAACTGTTTTATTTCAAAGTGTTATTGTGTGCATGCTGGTATCTGCATCGGGTAAGGACGGCCTAAATGGTCGTGTTTACCGGGCAGGAAATGCCGCGTCAGCGTGGGTGGGGGACCGCAAAACAACAAATGGCGGAAATGTGGCAGCGTTGTTGCGGCAGGTTCCCAGCATTTGGTATTCTACGATTCGCTGGAACCGCTTTGTTTGCGGGAGATCGCGGCGGACGAACAAGCTGGTTGGCAAGGACTTGTTAACCAAACGGACTCTATAGTCCGCCTTGAGGCTTTGATGGCCCCGTAGCGCCATCTGTGCCGTGAAGAGGGTGTATGGCCGAGGAAGATATAGAAGATGATGACGATGCCGGCGGTGACGCCGGCGATGAAAGTGAAGCGCCACCTGGTGGTAAGAAAAAGCTTCTCCTCATCATCATCGTCGTCATTCTGCTCATCGTTGGTGGCCTGGCCGGCGCCTACTTCACGGGGCTCCTGGATCCGTTGTTGGCGATGATCATCGGCGAAAAGGATCATACTCAGGAGGTCGTGGAAGGCGAGAGCGGGCCATCGGTGTTCTATGAACTACCGGCCTTGACGGTGAACCTGAATACTGCCGGTCGTAAGGCGCGGTTCATCAAAATCCAGGTCAGCCTGGAACTCGAAAACGAAGAGGACAAACCAAAGGTGGAAGCGGTGATCGCCAGGGTTATGGATAACTTCAACGTCTATCTGCGTGAACTCAGGATCGAGGATCTGAACGGGTCCGCCGGTATGTACCGCCTGCGTGAAGAATTATTGACCCGTATCCGTGCTGCCGTTGCGCCGGTCCGGGTCAGAGACATCTTGTTCAAAGAGATGTTGATTCAATGAGCGCGCTCGCGCTGAACGAAAGGGTCTGACATGGCACCCGGTGACGATACCGATCAGGACGCACTCGCCGCCGAGTGGGAAGCCGCGTTGGGCGGTGACGAAGAAGGCGGCGACGGGGAAGCCGGTGATGGCGAAGGCGGTGGCGATCAGGATGATCTTGCCGCCGAATGGGAAGCCATGATGGATGGCGACGAAGAAGACGGCGGCGATGTTTCCGGCGGCACAGGTCGTGAAGCGACCCGGGTCCTCAACCAAGATGAAATCGACTCGTTGCTCGGGTTCGACGAAGAAGGCGACGAGGCGACCGAGCGATCAGGCATTCAAGCGATATTGTCGTCGGCGTTGGTGTCTTACGAACGTCTGCCGATGCTGGAGGTCGTGTTCGATCGCTTGGTGCGTTTGATGTCGACGTCGCTCAGAAACTTTACCTCGGACAACGTTGAGGTGTCGCTCGACAACATCGCCTCCATCCGCTTCGGCGACTATTTGAACTCGATTCCGCTGCCGGCGATGCTGAGTGTGTTTAAAGCTGAAGAATGGGACAACTTCGGCCTGATCACCGTCGACAGCTCGTTGATTTATTCCATCGTCGACGTGTTGTTGGGTGGGCGTCGCGGCACAGCAGCGATGCGCATTGAAGGGCGACCGTATACGACCATTGAGCGCTCGCTTGTAGAGCGCATGGTGCATGTGATGCTGGGCGACTTGTCGGCGGCGTTCGAGCCGTTGAGCCCGGTCACTTTCCGCTTTGACCGCCTTGAGACCAACCCGCGTTTTGCCACCATCTCGCGACCGTCCAACGCAGCCATCGTAGCGCGCTTGCGGATTGATATGGAAGACCGCGGCGGTCGGCTCGAATTGTTGCTGCCGTATGCGACCTTGGAGCCTGTGCGTGAATTGTTGTTGCAGATGTTCATGGGTGAAAAGTTCGGTCGTGATACGATTTGGGAAACCCACTTGGCCGAAGAATTGTGGGTGACCGATGTCGATCTTGAAGCCGTCATTGATACGCAGGTTATGAAACTGCGCGATGTATTCGATCTTAAGGTCGGCTCGCGTATTATGCTGAGTGCAACCCAGGACTCGTCGATTCAACTCGCATGTGGCAATGTCCCGATGTACACCGGGCGCATGGGACGCAAGGGCAACCGGGTTGCGGTCAGGATTGAAGATAGGATTGAAAAAGCGCCGCGCACATCGTGATGCCCATTGATACCTTGAGCGCATCAGCGTGGCCCCATCATGAAGGAGGCCGAACGTGCCTTACACTTTGATCATTGATATCGCCGTTGCCGTGCTTTTGGTGGTGACGATTGCGTATGCCATCACTTTGAACAAGCGCTTGATGCGCTTGCGCAAAGACAAGAAAGACCTGGAGAACTTAGCCAAGACGTTTGGCGAGTCGACGATGCGCGCCGAAGAAAACATCAATCATCTGCGTACCATCGCCCAAGCGCTCGATATCCAGATGGAGCGTGCGCAGTCGTTGCGCGACGACCTGGCGTTTTTGGCCGACCGTGGCGGCTCGACGGCGGACCGGCTCGAAGATTTGGTGCGCGAAGCTCGTGACGGCTTAGGCGTGACGCCGCAGCCGGGTCGGGGTGCGCCTGCGTCCGCAATGCCGTCGAGTACGGTTGAGCCGAAAGCGGATGCGCCATCGGCATCTAAGGCTAAAGCAAAAGATTTGACAACGGACGACACCGAGGGTCGTTCTGAAGCTGAACGCGAATTAATGCGCGCCTTGCGCGATGCAGGGTGAGGCGGAGAGATCACATGATACGCAAGATTTTCTCGAAAATCCGCTTCCTGCCGCTGACTATTTTTGCCGCGACGTTGATGTTGACGGTGCGGGTCGGCGACATCTGGGAAGGGATCGATACGGTTATTTCCAGCAGCATTCGTGTGGCCCAAGCGACTGCGCAGACGGCGGACCAAGCACCGGCAGAGCAGGCTGCAGGTTCTGAAACAGCGGCAGCTCCACCGGCGACAGAGGGCGGCGTCTCGGTGCAAGATGATCCTGGTAAATTGATCACAGATGATCCGACGTTGTTGTCACCCGCTGAGATCGAAATACTTTTACGCTTGGCCGAGCGTCGCGATGAATTGGCGAAGCGTCAACGCGAGTTGGATGCGCGCGAAGGTCTGCTGCGTGCCGCTGAAATCCGGATTGAGCGTAAAGTTGCCGAATTGGAATCGCTCAAAGGCGTCATCGAAGCGCGCATTCAGGTCTTCGATAAGCAGCAAGAAGAAAAGTTGGGCTCATTGGTCAAGATTTATGAGAGCATGAAGCCAAAGGACGCCGCGCGCATTTTCGAGGAATTGGAAATGGGGACATTGCTCGAAGTCGCAGAACGAATGAAGGAGCGCAAACTCGCCCCTGTTATGGCCGAATTAGGTCCAGAGCGTGCCCGTGAAATGACCGTTGAGTTACGGGCGTTGCGCGAATTGCCCCGTCAACCGGCGCCTCTGAATTAGAAAAAATAGGTTCAACGAAAGCCCAAGTTTTCATGGACTTCAGCAAATATCTCATTAAAAAGGAGCGGATAGGTCAAACCTTGAGACCAATATGTGTAGATATAAATATAAAGTTGGAGACGCGATATGGCTGTCGATATGAACATGAAAATTCTGATCGTGGACGACTACAAGACCATGCTCAGAATTCTAACAAATTTGCTTCGCCAACTTCATTTTACGAACATCGAAGAGGCGTCAGACGGCCAAGAGGCGCTGTCGAAGCTACGTCAGGACAAATTCGATTTTGTAATTTCCGATTGGAACATGGAGCCGATGACCGGTATCCAGTTGCTGCGCGAAGTACGTGCAGACGACAGCCTAAAACATATTCCTTTCATCATGATCACCGCCGAGAGCAAATCGGAAAACGTGATCGCGGCGAAGGAAGCGGGTGTTTCCAACTATATCGTGAAGCCGTTCAATGCCGAAACGCTGAAGACCAAACTTTCGAGCGTACTCGGCGACTTCTAACGGCTCGGTCGGCGGCGGTCGGCTCGGTAAGGGGGGAGCGCAATGCAGAAAGATCCGGAATTTCAGGAAATGCTGGCCGGCATCCGCGAACGACGTGGCGACGACGTCCGTATCGAGGATATCGGCGAGGTCGTGCAGAGCATGCTGGTGTCGATGCGCGGCAACATCTCCAGCAGCGACATGGAAATGTTTACGGAGTTGGAATCGCTGGCCGACTATATTCGTTTGGCGAAGCGCGAGATTGCCGCGTTGCGCCCGGACGAGGTCAAGAGCGAGCATCTGCGTACGGCCTCGGACGAGTTGGACGCCATTGTTTTGGCGACGGCAGACGCGACCAACGCGATCATGGATGCGACCGAGCTGATCGAAGCTGTGATGGACGAGGTCGAGCCCGAGGTGCAAACCAAGTTGATGGCCGCCACCACCGGTATATACGAAGCCTGTACCTTCCAAGACATCACCGGCCAACGCATCACCAAAGTGGTGACGGCGCTGAAGCACATCGAGGACACGGTGGATGGCTTGTTGAATGCGTTTGGCGACGAAATCACCAAATATCGGGAAGCCAACCCGAAAGAAGCAGACGTACCCGAGGTCGAGCCCACACCGTCGGACGAGGATTTGCTGGAAGGCCCGCAGCTCGAAGGCAAGGGCAACAACCAAGCCGAAATCGACGCGCTGCTGGCGAGTTTCGACTAACATCACCGTTTAACTTTGCTGATCGTGCGTGCTCGCCGGATGGCGTGTACGCATGATCGATTTAGATCCCATCGAAACCGACACTTTCGCGCCCGCTCGGCCGGATATTGTGCCGGTTTTCCTGGGCCTATTTTTGCTGGTGTTGGCGTTCTTTATCATGCTGGTCTCGATCTCGACGTTCGAGAAGGTGAAGTCGTCGGCTGTAATGGATAGCCTGACATCGACCTTTACCACCGTTTTGCCGCCGACCGCGGATCCGACTAAATTTAATGCCAAAGACGGCGAAATCATCGCCGGTGAGGCATTCCAAGAAGAAATCACGCAGTTGTTTTCGACTGCCATTCGGGTCGACAAAATCGAGGTCGTGCAGCCTGGGCGTCTGATGCGATTAACGATGCCTGCCAGCGTTTTGTTTGACGAGGGGGCGGGCACGGTTCGCGCCGATCAACAGGCGTTGATGGACCGGGTCGTCGCCGCATTGTCCAATCGACCGCCTGGGTTGCGTCAAGATATGGAAGTGATCCTCGGCACCGCGCTTATCGGTGACGCCGCATTGCCTGTTGAGCAAACGCTCGAAACGCAACGCGCCGGTGCATTGGCACGTATGCTGGTCAAGCGCGGCGCGCCGCCGGACAGTATTTCGGTTGGGCTCAAGCCCGGTGGCGCGGGTGAGGTCAGCTTGTGGTTCTGGGTGCGCGGCGTGGAAGAAACGGCAACCCGTTTTGAAGACGCCCTGCAAGGCCTTCGTGACCGCGATGCCCAGCCTGCCACCGTGCCGCTGCCCACCTTAACGCCGGATGTCGACATATGAGACGCGAACCGGGCCTTGATATGATGGATCACTCTGTCGAGCCTGAGCACGAGAACACAAAAATGTGGATGCTCACGTTCACCGACCTAGTGTCGTTGTTGTTGACGTTCTTCGTGATGCTTTTTGCGATGTCGAACGTAAAGCTGGACGAATGGGAAAAGGTCATCGACTCGCTGTCACAAACCCTAAACCCGGCTGTTGAGGACACGGTCATTAAGCCGACCGCGCAGCTGAATATCGGCAACCTATTCCGCCGCCGCGCGGTGAACCTGGATTATTTGTCTTCTGTGTTCGCAGAGAATCTCTCGGCTGATCCCGTGTTGAAGGACGCATTGATCGTTAATCTTGAAGACAGATTGGTGATCGCCCTGCCGGGTGATCTATTGTTTGATCCGGGCGCTGCGCTGGTCAGTGCGCGTGCGCAGGATGCGATGTTCACTTTGGGGGCGATGTTTGCCAACGTCGGCAATTCCATTTCGGTGACCGGCCATACGGACCCTGTACCCCCCGGTGGCGATGCGTTTGCGTCCAATTGGGAACTGTCGATCGCACGAGCAGCCTCGGTCGCCAATGCGATCCGACAGGGCGGTTATGACCAGCAGATCGTTGCGTTGGGCTATGGGGACTCACAGTACAATCGCTTGCCGGACATAAGCGAAGAGCAAAAACGACGCTTGGCGCGACGCGTCGATATCATCATCATGCCAACATCCGAGACATTCTGAGATGCGTATGTCTAAGCATTTGCATTGGCCGCATAAAGATTTTACCAAGCGCACCCTCGGTGCGGTGTTGGTGCTTGGCTGCGCGGTTGTCACAACCCCGCTGCTTGCCGAGCAGGTACCAATCCGGACAGAGACCAAAGACGGTAACGCGATCATTACGTTCGGATGGACCGATCCCGTTGCTTATACGCACGAGGTCCGGGACGGGCGTGTCGAAATTCGCTTTTCGCGCCCGATTGAAGGCGCGTTCAATGAGATTGCCGCCAAACTCGGCGACGTGATCGAAGATGGGCGCGCCGGCGCGGATGGCCGATCCGTCAGTTTTCGTTTAAAGCGCCCGGTAGAGGCGTTCGCATTTTATACCGGCACCCAAGTGACCGTTGAACTTGTGCCAAAGGAGCCGGCGCCCGAGGATAAATCAGCCGCGAAGTCGGCCCTCAACCAGCCGTCTGATGCGCCTATCTTGGCACGCTCCAAACCGCTGCAGGTCGGACGTCCTCTGGCGCCGGCACAAGCCGTTGTGGGCACGCCTGCCACAGATGCCCCGCGTATCCGCGTGCGCACCGGCGAGCACCCGGACTACACCCGGATCGTGTTTGATTTTGAAGGCCAAGTGCCGTTTGAAACGGCGACCGATAATGGTGTCGTGACGATGCGGTTTGCACGACCGTTTAATATCGAAACGGAATCGCTCAACGCCGGGAACATTCGCCTTATCGGTGGCGGCCGAAGTGCCGTTCGAGGCAGCGAAACGATTGTGACGCTGGCCGTGCCGACGACGTCGAACGTGCGCGCGTTCCGCGCCGGCCCAAAGATCGTCGTTGATGTGCGCGAGCCGACCGGCAGCGTCGAACCTGTGTCACTGCCTGCGGTTGTCGCCGCATCATCGACGCCGGCACCTTCACCTGCGTCGGCCAATGCTGAAACTGCGTCCGCACCTAACGAGGCCCCGGCCCCGGCAGCTGGGCCGGTGACGCCCGTTGAAACGGCTGCGGTCGCACAGCCAGCTGCTGCGCCGGTCGCAGCAAACGAAGACGGTCGTCCGCGCGCGCTGACCGTCGAAGGTACGGCGCCACCAGCGGCGGCAGCATCCGATGGCGATCCGCCGAGCGATCCAGAATTATCGCCTCGTGCGCTACCTGTGACCGGCGTGCAGGTTGCCGAGCCGGCGAAGGTGACGGCGTTTCCGGGCGAAGATCAGTTGGCGTTTCGTTTCGATTTTGCTGAACCGGTCGCCGCAGCGACGTTCCGGCGCGGCGGGGCGGTGTGGATCGTTTTTGATAAGCCGTTGACCGTCGATACGGCTGCATTACAGGTGCAGGCGGGCGAAGCGGCGTTTGAAATTCTGCAACTGCCATCCGATGCGGCAACCGTGCTGCGTATTCGCACGTCGCAACGCTATAATCCATCGGTCAGTCGCGACGGTTTGGCGTGGATCATCGATTTAAAAGATCAGCCGTTGCAGGCGCAGACTCCCCTGCCGGTCAACGCACAGCCGGAGTCACCCGTTGGCGCACGTGTGTTTATTCCGGTGCCCGAACCCGGACGACCGATTCCGGTCACGGATATCAATGTCGGCGATAACTTTGTCGTCGTGCCGGTGATCCCGCTCGGCCAAGGAGTCGGGCTTGATCACCAATTCCCACAGTTCAAGATACAACTCGCCGCGCAAGGTGTGATCATCAATCCCGTCATCGACGATCTGCGCGTGCGTTCATTGCGCCAAGGGATTGAAATCAGCGCGAGCGGTGTGCAATTGGCGATCTCGAATGTCTCGGATGATGCGGCGGCACATGCGCAGCTGGCGGCGTCGCGCCCAATGGTGGTTGCGCTTCAAGAGCTTTCCCGATATTACGCGCCGACCAACCAAATTCGCGTGGTACGTCGGGAGATGGAAAGCGCTGTCTCAAGCGCGCCCGAAAAGCGCAAAACTGCCCCACGGCTAGAGCTTGCAAAATTTTTCCTAGCGAATGCGTACGCACCCGAAACGTTGGGCGTGGTTCAAGTGGCAATCAGTGAAATTCCCTTGCTCGAAAATGATCCCGTTGTGCGGGTGCTTCGCGGTGCATCAAGCTTTTTGCTCGGCCGCTATCAAGAGGCGCTCGTTGATTTGACCCACGAGAGTGTCGCCGGTAATGACGAGGCGCGGCTTTGGGCGGCAGCGAGCCGGGCAATGTTGGGCGACCGTGTCGGGGCCGCACGTGATCTTCGGTTTACCGGCTCGATTGCCCGCGATTATCCGCGCGCGCTGAAAATGCCGCTCGGTATTTTGATCGCCGAAGTGGCCGCCGAGACTGGCGACGGGCAGGGTGCGAAACTATTCTTGGATGCGCTCAACCTTGAAAAACCGACACCGTCGGAACGCGCGATGCTGAAGTATGCCGAGGGGCTATTGATGCAGTTGGATGGTGACTTCGAGACAGCGATCTCGCTTTGGGAAGATGTTTTGGAAAGCGAAAACCGTCCGGCGCGCGCACGGGCGCGTGTGGCCAGGACCGAGACGCTTTTAAAACTACGTCGCATCGATTACCGCGAAGCGATTAGTGAGTATGAGAAACTCCGGTTCGCATGGCGTGGTGATAAAATGGAATTCGACAACCTCCGACGTCTGGGCGGAATGTATTTGGACGAAGGGTATTACCGTAAAGGCCTTGAGACCCTCAAAGCCGCAGCAACGAATTTTCGCGAGCTACCCGAAGCACCGGAAATCACCAAACTGATGAGCGATACCTTTAATGCGTTGTTCCTGGAGAAAGAGGCCGATCAGATTGATCCTGTCAAAGCGATTGCGATCTACAACGAATTTAAGGAACTGACGCCGGCCGGTGCGCGGGGCGATCAGATGATCCGTAACCTTGCCGACAAGCTGGTCGAGGTCGATCTGCTGGACCGCGCCGCGGATCTGTTAAAGGCGCAAGTGCAATTCCGCTTGGTCGGTGAAGAAAAAGCGCGGGTCGGCGCAAGGCTTGCATTGATCTATACGCTCGCGCAGGAGTTTGAAAAAGCGCTCGATGTGTTGGGTGGCACCAACGAGCCCAACCTAACGCCGGAACTCGTCCAGCAACGCCGCCATTTGCAGGCCCGTGTCCTGATGGGCTTGAACCGGCAGAACGATGCGTTGACGCTTTTGGCCGACGATGCGAGTGAGCCCGCAGAGCTGCTTCGGACTGAAATATATTGGGATTCCGGCAAGTGGCTTGAGGCGTCTCGCTCGCTCCGGCTGTTGGTGAAATTGTCAGGTGCTGAAGACGGCGCGCCGGTAAATCAGGTGCAGGCGGCACGGATACTCAGCTATGCTGTCGCATTGACGAATTCCGGCGGCGAGCGAGCGATTGCGCAGTTGGTCCGAGACTTCGCACCGGCGATGCGCGAATCGACATATGGCGAGGCGTTTCAATTGGTGACCGCACCATCGACCGTCGGCGTGCTGGACCCAGCCACTGTCTCAGCTAAGGTCGCAGAAGCGGAGACGTTCCTCACCGCGTATCGCGATAAACTTAAAGACGGGATTCCACTGTCGTCGCTGAACTGAGCATCGGTAAAGTTTCTTGGGCACTTAAATTGCGCCCAAGAAATCAATACTAGAATATCAATCTTAGTCCGGTTATGAGCCACACAGAGTCGCCCTCTTTGCCTTTGGCAACTTTTATACCCTTGGTTTCACCAAAGTATCGCTCATAATGCACGCCGATATAAGGCGCTACGGACCGGTCGATCACGTCATAACTCAGAGGTGTGCCGACTTCCGCTTTCGGGCCCCACGCGCCAACCGACCTCCCGATCATCGTTAAACGGCAGATTAAATTCGATGCTGGGCGTCAGGGTCAGGCGGTTCGCAATCAATGCCTTACACTCGGCCTCAAATCGAAACGACGAGTGGTCAGAGACATATAGATCGGCAGCATTGTCTGAGATTCGAATGCAAGCTCAGCCGATATAAAGGTTTCAGCAGAGTTTATACTTTGTCTTCCCGCGCAAGCCGCGTTCAGGGGCCGAAACTTTGCACCAGCGAGCCGACGATCATAAACCAGCCGTCGACCAGCACGAAGAAGATGATCTTAAACGGCAGTGCGATGATAATCGGCGGCAGCATCATCATGCCCATCGACATCAACACCGACGCGACCACCATGTCGATGATCAAGAACGGCACGAACACCAAAAAGCCGATTTCAAACGCGCGACGCAGTTCTGAAATCATGTAGGCCGGGATCAGGGCGCGCATCGGCATTTCCTCACGGGCCACTTCGGGGTCAATGTCGGCGATATCGATGAACAGCTCTAAGTCTTGCTCGCGCACAAAGCGCATCATGAAATCGCGGAACGGGCCGATGGATCGGTCAAAGGCTTCAAACTCGTCGATCTGGCCGTTGATCAACGGCTCGATCCCGGCGTCGTAAGCGCGCTCGAACGTCGGCATCATAATGAAGAACGTCATGAACAACGCGAGACTGACCAGCACCTGGTTCGGCGGGGTCTGCTGCGTGCCCATAGCCGTGCGCAGGAACGACAGCACCACGATGATCCGCACAAACGACGTCAGCATGATCAAAATCGAGGGTGCGATCGACAGCACCGTGATCAACGTCACCAATTGTACGAGGCGCGCCGTCGCCCCGCCGCCACCTTCGCCGAGGTCCAGGCTGAAGGTCTGCGCTTCGGCGCCGTTCAGCGTGAGGACGGCCAGCAAAATTGCACCCAAGCCGCCGAGGCCCAGCGACCACACCGTGATCTTACGGCGTGTCATGACGGCTTCTCCGGTATCGGGCGGGTGGGTGTATCAGTGTTTTTATCTGTGGTGGCGGTGGCATCGGCCAACGCTTCGGCAAACGAACCGCCGTCGCGGATGCCGCGCTCAATCACGGTTTCGCTGGTCGGACTGACCACCAACAAATGCTCGACGTCGTCCCGGCGCACCAAAATTAACCGGCGGCGCGCGTCCAAGGGGGCCACCTCGACAACGCCGATGCGGCGGTCGTTGCGGCCTTTGATCGATTGCGCCGGAAATCCAAACCCCAGCCGCCGCGCCGTGTATGCGAGCACGCCGATCAGGCCGATCACGAAGACCAAGGCGAGAATGAAGCGGAGGTAGTTTTCGTTTTCCATTCGCGGTCTGCCGGGTTGTTGGGGGGACTGTGTCGGATTGCGAGCGTGTGCGCGTGTGCGTCTAGTGCTTCAGTGATTGTGCTTCAAGGGCTTTGCCGAGAGACCCCAATCGTGCGACCAACGCTTCGATGGCCGACATCACGGCGTTGGGGTTTTCCGGCGGCGTCTGGGCCATGCGTTTACACAATTCGCCGACCGCGGATTCTAAGTTGCTGAGATCGATGCTCGAGCCTTCGTCGACCATGCGGTGGCCACTTTCCACCAAATTGGTGAGGGCATCGATCTCGCCCAGGTATTCGTCCGTTAACGGGCCCTGGATGTCATCGCTCATGTCGGCTCTCCTTTTTGATGCCCTGATTGGCCTCATCGGCCTTGGTCTCGTTAACGTCCATCTTCGCATCAGTTGCGTGGCGATGCCAGCGTGCCGCGTCGACATGCACATCGCCGCCGTTAGCGCGATACACGTAACTGAGAATTTCAGCAACCGCCGTAAACGCTTCGAGCGGGATTTCACTGTCGATGTCGACCGCTGAAAGCAACTCGGCGAGGTCGGCGTCCTCGCGCACTTTAATGCCGTTTGCGAAGGCCAGCGCCAGAATTTGCTCGGCGACAGACCCTCGCCCGGCAGCGATCACCTTGGGCGCGCGGTTCGGGTCTGCATTTTTGAGTGCAACCGACACCGCCTCGGACCGAGGCGTCGGCGGCTTCATGTTGGGGGGCGTCGGATCGTCACTCATTCAGGTTCGGCTCAAGGCCGCCTTCCGTCAGACGTGCTGCATACATTGATTTTGAGGCTAACTCTCGGACATCTGGTTTAACAAACGCTAAATAGAGGTCGTATTTATCCTTCGAGACGCGGCTACGCCGCTCCTCAGGATGAAGGCATTTCTATGCATCCTCATCCTGAGGAAGGCCGTCAGGCCTGTCTCGAAGGATGAAAGAACATCGTTAATAAAGATTCACTACTTGTTAACGAACCCGGCAGATAATGCCCATCAGGAAATCGCCGGGAAATCGTCTTTGTTGGGCGCCGGCCGGGAAAGAAAGGCGTTTCGTCATGGAACTGGATAAACTATCGCTGTTTTCGGCCGTGAAGACGCGCCTCAAGTGGTTGACCCAGCGCCAAGAAGTGCTGGCACAGAACATCGCCAACGCCGACACGCCGCGCTATCGGGCCAGCGACCTTAAGCCTTTTAACTTCCGCGATATCCTGCGTCAGGAAAAAGTTCAGATTAACATGAGCGTGACCAACGCGTCTCATGAACTGGGCCGGCGCAAGCGGATCCGTGATTTTTCGAGCGAGATCGAGCGCAATCCGTTCGAGACCTCGCCTAACGGCAACGCCGTCATCCTTGAAGAGCAAATGGCTAAGGTCAACGAGACTCAAACCAAGCACAAACTGGCGACACAACTTTATAAAAAGCATCTCAGCATGATCGGCATGGCTGTGCGCGGGCCGCGTTAATTTTCGATAAAAGGGACGCGATATGGACGACCTTCTAAAGACCTTTCAAATTTCCAGTGCGGGCATGCGTGTGCAGGGCGCGCGCCTGAAGGTGATCTCGCAAAACATCGCCAATGCGGAGTCACTGGCGCAAGACGCAAACGGCAAGCCGTATCGCCGCAAAATTATCACGTTCAAAAATGAACTGGATCGCGCGGTCGGCTTGGATACGGTGCGTGTGCGCGACGTAAAGCCCGATATGTCCGATTTCGGTAAGCGCTTTCAGCCCAATCACCCCGCAGCGGATGCGGACGGCTACGTGCTGACGCCGAACGTCAACACACTGACCGAAATGACGGACATGCGCGAAGCGCAGCGTTCGTACGAAGCCAACCTCAGCATCATTAAATCATCGCGTTCGATGCTGATGAGCACCATTGACGTGCTCAGATAACACGATAAAGCGGCGCGCAAGAATGTGCGCCACCTTGGGGCACCGGCCGAGAAGTTGCCGGATGGACCTGGAACGGGAATAAAAATAGGGGAATCCCTCTCATGTCGAATGTAGCCATGGGTTTCGCGAATGCCGCAAAGGCATATGCCAACGTCGCCGACGGACAGGCCTTCGGCGGTCAAAAATCAACCAACGTCACCAACGACTCCGGCGATAACTTCGCTTCGTTGGTGCGCGGCGCCATCGATGAAGCGATCAAAATCGGTGAAAAAAGCGAGCAATTGTCCATTCAGGGCGTCAATGACCGCGCTGATCTGAACCAAGTCGTAACGGCGGTTGCGGAGGCCGAAGTGGCATTGCAGACTGTGGTTTCGGTACGCGACAAGGTTCTGGAGTCGTATAAGCAAATCCTGCGTATGCCGATCTGACGGCGCGCAGGGTCGATCACCAGGATTGATCGCCATGCGGGGCCGCTTGGCCGCGCGCGATGGAGATCGCTGATGAACGAAACTGCAGTCATTGAAATCGGCCGGGAAGCCTTGTGGGTGATTCTGCTCACCGCCGGGCCGATTATGATGTCTGGCTTGTTGATCGGTCTTATGATTGCATTATTCCAGGCGTTGACGACGATTCAGGAAATAACGTTGACCTTCGTGCCGAAGATCATCGTCATTTTTTTTGCGCTGATCTTCTTCCTGCCGTTCATGATGACTGAGGTCGTTGAGTTCTCTCAGGTCCTTTTTGATCGCATTGTCGCACTTGGTTCCGGCGGCTAGGCCGACGCCATGCTCGAACAATTCGCCTCCGTCAATATTTGGATGCTGACTTTGGTCATGACCCGGCTCGGCACCATGCTGTCGCTGGTGCCGGGCTTCGGTGCGTCATATGTGTTGCCGCGCTATCGTCTGAGCCTTGCGTTGGTGATGAGTTTTATGCTGCTGCCGGTGGTCAGCAAATATATACCGCCGATGCCCGATGCCGTACCGCTTCTGATACTGATACTTGCGGGCGAGGTTGTGGTTGGCGCCTTCATGGCCTCGATTGCAATTGTCGTTGTCTCGGCGCTACAGACAGCAGGCACGCTGATTGCGTTGTTTTCGTCGATGGCAAATGCGTTGGTGCAGGACACGGTATCGCAGCAGCAAAGCTCGGTTGCGGCCGGCTTTCTCAGTATCATGGGCATCTTGCTGATTTTCGTCACCGACCTACATCATCTGATACTGCGTGCCTTGGTCGAGAGTTTCGACCTGTTCCGCCCGGGCCAACCGCTGATGTTCGGTGATATGAGCGAGACCGTGGCCCGGCGTGTCGCCGATGCGTTCGCGCTCGGCTTGAAAATGGCGTCGCCGCTGTTGATCGTGGCGTTGGCCTATTATGTGACGATCGGTGTGTTGGGCCGTCTCATGCCGCAACTGCAGGTGTTCTTTTTCGGCCTGCCGGTGCAGATCATGTTGCAGATTTGGGTGTTTATGGTCGCACTATCCGGCATGATGTTGGTATTCTTGGAAATGTTCCGAGATTCCTACGCGTCATTTCTAGGCGCCTGAGCAAGGCGCATGGAGTAATCAATGGCCGACGAAGATGACTCACAAAAGACAGAAGACCCGACAGAGAAAAAACTCTCTCGCGCCCGTCAAAAAGGTGAAATCGCGTCTTCTCAGGAGGTCAAGAGTTGGGGCGTGTTGATGGCCGGCACCGCAGCGTTGGTCTTTATGTCTCCGTTCATCGCCACTCAAGTCATGAACATCGGCCGCACATATGTCGAAAAATCCTTTATGCTGCCGACGGATTTTGAAGGGCTTTCATCCAATCTGACGCAGACCATCATTGATACAGGAATCGCGCTCTCACCGTTCTTGATTCTGGTGGTGATTTTTGCGTTGGCATCGACGGTGATGCAGTCGGGTCTGATTTTTGCGCCGGAGAAGATCAAGCCGGACCCGAAAAAGATTTCGCCGCTGGCTGGCATCAAGCGGATGTTTTCAAGCCGCTCTGTCATGGAATTCATCAAGGGCATCTTGAAGCTGCTGCTGGTCGGCAGCCTCGCGGTTGCGATGACGATTCCGTTCTTGGGCGATATAGAACTGCTGCCGGGTGCCTCACTCGGGGCGATTATGGATCGTGTTCAGGATGTCATCATCATCATCGCGTTGGCCGGTATCTTGGTGATGACGGTGATCGCGACGCTCGACTTCGTTTATCAGAAGCACCAATTCAACAAAAAGATGATGATGTCGAAGCAAGAAATTAAAGACGAACACAAGCAGGCCGAAGGTGATCCGCAGGTCAAAGCGAAAATCCGTGCGCTGCGCCAACAGCGCGCCCAGGAACGGATGATGGCCAGCGTGCCGAATGCCGACGTCGTGGTTACCAACCCGACGCACTACGCCGTTGCGTTGGAATACAAGATGGAAGAAATGACCGCACCGCGATTGGTCGCCAAAGGGATGGATAGTCTGGCGCTCCGGATTCGTGAAGTCGCCGAGGAGCATGACATTCCGATCATCGAAAACGCGCCTTTGGCGCGCGCTCTGCATGCGTCCGTCGAACTTGAGGAAGAAATTCCCCCTGAACACTTTATCGCCGTTGCCGAAGTTATCGGCTACGTTATGAGGATGAAGGGCAAAACCGTGCACTAAGCACGCTTGACGGGGGGACGACGCTGGCCGGGGTTCATACCAATCACGCATTAAAAAGCGAAACGGCGTCCGGCATCTCGGCTGGGTCGCCGTCGCTGATGCCTGCGATCTTGTCGGCGCTGCTGGCAGGTGCGTGTGCGGCGGGGGCTGTGTACGTGGCGCGCGGTGTCGATCTGCCGCCGAATTTGCCGCTGCCTGCCGATCAGGCGGTGATCTTATTGGCTTTGGCTGCAGGCGTATTTGGCTTGGGCGCAGCGTGGCTGTTCGGCAAGCAAAGCGTTTCCCGTCTAGCCGTCGACCTGCGCACCGATGGCTTCCAGCAGTTATCCGCCGCCGCACTGATCACCGATGCGGACGGACGCATCGTGCATTTAAACGCCGCCGCCGAAGCGTTGCTGACCGAACTCAAGATCGACCGCACCAAGGGTCGTGCGCTTGATGCCTTGGGCCTTGCTGCGAATCCTGACGAGGACGCCGGTTTTTTAAGGCTTTCAGGGCGTGTCGTGCGGTGGCGCGCTCGGCGCTTGCGCATGCAGGGCCGGGTCTGGCAATTGGACGATGTCACAGACATCGTCAAAGGGCATGCGGAACTGCAGCGCGACCTGACGACGTTGCAGGATATTTTTGATTTGATGCCGTTGGGCTTTTTGTCGGCGGGCAGCGACGGGCTGATCGACCGCTGCAACGTAACTTTGGCTCAGTGGCTGGGGGAAACCCCTGAAACTATGCTCGGCCGCTCACTCGGCGAATTTGTAACCGCGGGGCATGAGGCCGGTGAGTTCGACGGTGTCAGCGTGGGCGAGCTAACGCTGCAGCCGAAAGACGGTGATGCGTTTGTGGCGACATTGATGCAGACCGCAAAGACCGATGCGCTCGGCAATCCGGTCTATACCCGCTCGATGATCATCCGTGATGCCATGCTGGGGTCGCAAAGCGGTGTCGACGCTGATGACTTGGGCAAGGCTGGTGCGCCGCGTGCCGGCAGCCTCAACTTCGATAGCGCTATGCTCAGTGAACGGTTGCGATGGCTGTATCATGAAGCGCCTATCGGTATCGCGTTTTTGGATATGGACGGCGCCATCAGCGGGGCCAACGTCGCGTTCAACCGGTTGCTCGGCGATAGAGACGCGGACCCGGTGGGCACGCCGTTTGCCGATTATGTCGCCCGTGAAGATCGGGACGAGGTGCAGGGTGCATTGTCCAAAGCGGTGATGGGCATCGGACAGGGTGCGCAGTTGGAAGCCCGCTTGGCCCGCGCCGATGGCCGCGAAATGTCGGTCAACATGACCGCCGCGCAAGTCACCGATGCCACGGGTGACACGGTCGGGCTGATCTTGCACTTTGTCGATACGACTGAGCATCGCAATCTTGAGGTGCAGTTCACTCAGTCGCAGAAAATGCAGGCCGTCGGTCAGCTTGCGGGCGGGGTCGCGCACGACTTCAACAACTTGTTGACGGCGATGATCGGATTCTCGGACCTATTGTTGACGCGGCACGGGCCGGACGATCCGGACTTTGCCGACATCATGCAGATTAAACAAAACGCCAACCGGGCCACCAACCTGGTGCGCCAACTGTTGGCGTTTTCGCGCAAACAAAAGCTGGAGCCTGAGGTGATGGACGTCACCGGTCAGCTGAGCGATCTCTCGAACTTGTTGGGACGGTTGATCGGCGAGACCGTGACGCTGAAGATGGATCACGGGCGCAACCTGGGGGCTGTGCTGTTCGATAAGGGCCAGTTCGACCAAGTGGTCATCAATCTGAGCGTGAATGCGCGCGATGCCATGCCGGGTGGCGGCACAATTTCGATCACCACCAAGGCCGTCAGCCTCGATAAGCCGACGCCGAAGGGGCATGAAATCCTGCCTAAAGGCGATTACGTGACGATTTCGATCGCCGACACCGGCACCGGGATTCCGCGGGAAAATCTGGAGCGTATTTTTGAGCCGTTCTTTTCGACCAAAGAAGTCGGCGCCGGCACCGGGCTCGGGTTGTCGACGGTGTACGGCATCGTCCACCAAGCTGAAGGGTTTATCTTTGTCGACAGCGCAGCCGGCCAAGGCACCACGTTTACCATCTATCTGCCGGTGCATGGTGACGGCAAGATGGTCGTCCGCGACGTGGCACCGGCGCTCGACGAAGAAGGCGATCTGACCGGGCAAGGGACGATCTTGCTGGTTGAAGACGAAGACGCCGTGCGGCTGTTCGGCTCACGCGCGCTCCGCAACAAGGGCTATCACGTGCTCGAAGCCACCGACGGCGAAATTGCACTGGAAGTGATCGCGAAATCCGCAACGCCGATTGATCTGATCATCTCGGACGTGGTGATGCCGGGCATGGACGGACACACGTTGGTTAATCTGGCACGCCAGGAAATACCGGGCGTGAAGACCATTTTGATGTCCGGGTATTCTGAAGATGTGTTCCGCAACGGGCCGGATATGGACCCGGGAATCGCGTTTCTCGGAAAACCGTTTACCCTCAAGGGCCTGGCCGCCAAGGTCAAGGACGTGCTCGAAAGTTAGACCGCGAATCGGGCCTCAAACTCAATACGAAACCGTTATGAATTTACACAAAAATACCAGAACGTTCTCCGAACATATCGTAGAAAATCGTTTATTTATAGGGTGTTAAAAATTTACTGGACAAAAAGAACAAATGCTGTACAAACGGGAGCATTGAAACACCCAACCGTGTATGTAATGAACGGAGACGCAATTATGACCAGCCCCGCTTTACGTGTCGTCGAAAAGGAAACCGACGTGGATAAGAACAAGGCGCTCGAAGCCGCCGTTAGTCAGATCGAACGGGCCTTCGGCAAGGGGTCGATCATGCGTCTCGGCCAAGACGATGTGATCAACATCGAAAGTATCTCAACCGGCTCGCTCGGACTCGACATTGCACTCGGTATCGGCGGCATGCCACGCGGTCGTATCGTCGAAATTTATGGCCCGGAAAGCTCGGGTAAGACGACGTTGGCATTGCACGTGATCGCCGAAGCGCAAAAGCTCGGCGGCACCTGCGCGTTTGTTGATGCAGAACACGCCCTTGACCCGATGTATGCGCGCAAACTCGGCGTCCAAGTGGACGAACTGCTGATTTCACAGCCCGACGCCGGCGAACAAGCTTTGGAAATCGCCGATACTCTGGTGCGTTCCGGTGCGGTGGATGTGTTGGTGGTCGACAGTGTTGCCGCCTTGGTGCCGCGCGCTGAACTCGAAGGCGAAATGGGTGACACCCACGTCGGCCTTCAGGCCCGCTTGATGAGCCAAGCGCTGCGCAAGCTGACGTCGTCGGTGGCGCGCTCCAACACGTTGATCATCTTCATCAACCAGATCCGTATGAAGATCGGTGTCATGTTCGGCAGCCCGGAAACCACATCGGGGGGTAACGCGCTCAAGTTCTACGCTTCGGTGCGCCTCGACATCCGTCGCATCGGTGCGATCAAGGACAAAGACGAAGTGGTCGGCAACCAGACCCGCGTCAAAGTCGTCAAAAACAAAGTGGCCCCGCCGTTCAAGCAGGTCGAATTCGACATCATGTATGGCGAAGGCGTGTCCAAGATGGGCGAACTCCTCGACCTCGGCGTCACCGCCGGAATCGTCGAAAAATCCGGCGCTTGGTTCTCGTTTGAAAGTGAACGTCTTGGTCAAGGTCGGGAAAACTCGAAAACGTATCTGCGTGAAAACCCAGCGCTCGCCGAAAAGATTGAAAAGCTGATCCGTCAAAATGCGGGCCTCATCGCCGAAGAAATGATGACCGGCCCCGCGACGTCTGAAGAAGCCGTCGAAGCTGACGAAGGTGGCGAAGAAGCAGCCCTCGATTAATACGGTACCTGACACCCCCGCCCCGTCGGGGGTGTCGGCTATTCCCCTTCAACGTCATTCCCGCGCAGGCGGGAATCCATTGTGTCCATGGACCCCCGCTTTCGCGGGGGTGACGGTTTGGGAGGAGGATGGTTTGGTATGTGTGTTGGTGCCTGGTCTCCACTCACATAATGAGCCCAAGCTTGCCATTCCCGCGCAGTCGAGACTCCATGATTTCCCCCATGCTCTCGACACGCCCGGTTCGACCCGCTAAAACCTTGCGCTCACCGGGAAAATCACCATTTCCTAGGCCGAGACCCACGCAATTTTAGCCGGTAACCAGACACCATGCAGACCGTCAACGATATCCGCCGCGCATTTTTGGATTATTTCGCCGCCAACGATCACGAGATCGTGGCGTCGTCGCCGCTTGTACCCAGGAACGATCCAACCTTGATGTTTACCAACGCCGGCATGGTGCAATTCAAGAACGTGTTCACCGGCAACGAAACCCGGCCCTATGACCGCGCCGTAACGTCGCAAAAATGCGTGCGCGCCGGCGGTAAGCATAACGACCTTGAAAATGTCGGTCATACCGCGCGCCACCACACATTTTTTGAGATGCTTGGCAACTTTTCGTTCGGCGACTACTTCAAAGAGCGCGCCATTGAGCTGGCGTGGAATTTGGTGACCAAGGAATTCGGCCTGCCGAAAGAAAAGCTTTTGGTCACCGTTCATACGTCCGACGAAGATGCCGCCGTGCTGTGGAAGAAAATCGCCGGGCTTAGCGACGACAAGATCATTCGTATCCCCACATCCGATAACTTTTGGGCGATGGGGGATACCGGCCCCTGCGGCCCCTGCTCGGAAATCTTTTATGACCACGGCGATCACATTCCAGGTGGCCCGCCAGGCTCGCCTGACGAAGACGGCGATCGGTTCATCGAAATCTGGAACTTAGTGTTCATGCAGTTCGAGCAGCTGAGCGCGGACGAACGTGTCGACCTGCCGAAGCCTTCTATCGACACCGGCATGGGGCTTGAGCGTATTTCGGCACTGATGCAGGGCACCCACGACAACTACGAAACCGATCTGTTTAAAACGCTGATTGCGGCGTCTGCGGCGGCGGCGGGTACAGACAGGTCAAGTGTCTCGCACCGGGTGATTGCCGATCACCTGCGCGCCAGCACGTTCTTGATCACCGATGGTGTGCTGCCGTCCAACGAAGGGCGCGGCTACGTGCTGCGCCGGATCATGCGTCGCGCCATGCGACATGCCCACATGCTCGGCGCTAAAGACCCGATCATGTACCGACTCGTGCCGACCTTGGTCCGCGAGATGGGCGAAGCGTTCCCGGACTTGGTGCGGTCCGAACCGCTTGTTACCGAAACCCTGAAGCTCGAAGAAACCCGCTTTAAGCAGTTGTTGGAGCGTGGGCTGAAGCTGTTGGACGACGCCACCGGCGACATGGACTCCGGTGCCACTTTGGATGGCGAGACCGCGTTCAAACTCTATGACACCTTTGGCTTTCCACTCGACTTGACCCAGGATGCCTTAAAGGCGCGCGATATCGCCGTTGATGAGTCCGGTTTCAAAGCCGCCATGGACCGCCAAAAGGCTGAAGCGCGCAAAGCTTGGGCCGGTTCGGGTGACGCGGCGACGGATGCGGTCTGGTTCGAAGTCCGTGACGATGTGGGTGCCAGTGAATTCTTGGGCTACGACACCGAAAGCGCCGAAGGCCGCATCACGGCTCTGGTCGTCGATGGCAAACCAACCGCATCGGCGGGCGCGGGGGCGGACGTTGCCGTGGTGTTGAATCAAACCCCGTTCTATGGCGAAAGCGGCGGCCAGATGGGCGACGTCGGGTGCATCTCGACCGAGACCGCTGAAATTACCATCATCGATACGCAAAAACGCGTCGACGATGTGGTCGTGCACATCGGTAAGGTAAGCAAAGGCAAGGTCGCCGTCGGCGATGAAGCGCGGCTTGAGGTCGATCATGATCGCCGCTCTAGGCTCCGTGCCAACCATTCCGCGACGCATTTGTTGCACGAAGCGCTGCGTCGCCACCTGGGCGATCACGTGACGCAAAAAGGCTCGCTGGTGGCGCCGGATCGTTTGCGTTTCGATATCGCCCACCCCAAAGGCGTCGACCCGGCTGAGTTGTCGCTGGTCGAAGCCGATGTGAACGGCCAGATTGCCGTCAACGCGCCGGTCACGACACGTTTGATGGATCCGGAAACTGCCGTCGAAGCCGGTGCCATGGCGCTGTTCGGTGAAAAGTACGGCGACGAGGTCCGCGTCGTTTCCATGGGTGCTAACGATGACGAGAGCTTTTTCTCGACCGAGCTTTGCGGTGGCACGCACGTCAAGCGCACCGGCGATATAGGTGTGTTTAAAATTCTGTCGGAATCCGCGGTCGGCTCCGGCGTGCGGCGGATTGAGGCGGTGACAGGGGCAGGGGCCCGCGCGTACTTTGCGCAGACCGAGAAAACCTTGAACGAAGCCGCGACGGAGCTGCGCGCGCAGCCCGCCGACGTGCCGGCGCGGATCAAGGCGCTGATCGAAGATCGCCGTAAGCTTGAGCGCGAGTTGGCCGATGCCCGCAAAAAGCTCGCCATGGGCGGCGGTGGATCGACCGGCGGCAGTGATATGACGCCTAAAGATATCGGCGGCATCGCCTTCGCGGCCCGCCTGTTGGATGACGTGCCGGCCAAAGAATTGAAGGCGGTGGTCGACGACATCAAAAAGCAGATCAAGTCCGGCGTCGTCGCCGTGGTGTCGAACACCGACGGTAAAGCCTCACTGGTGGTCGGCGTCACCGAAGACCTCACCGGTAAGCTGAGCGCCGTCGATCTTGTGCGTGCAGGTTCCGAGGCGGTGGGCGGTAAAGGTGGCGGCGGACGTCCCGACATGGCCCAGGCCGGCGGCCCCGACGGTGCAGCGGGTCAAGCCGCGTTGGACGCCATCGCAGCATCAATCGCTGCCGCTTAACCGGTAAAATACCGTGCCGGCGTTTTGCCGAGTGCACGGCGAAACATCGCAATGAACGCACTTTGCGAGGCATAGCCAAGGTCCATCGCGACGGTAGTCACGCTATCGCCCGCAGCCAAACGCCCGAGTGCGGCGAGAAGGCGTACCTGTTGGCGCCAATGCCCGAACGTCATACCGGTTTCGCGCTGAAACCTTCGCGCGAGTGTGCGTTCGCTTGCGGCTAATTCATGGGCCCATTCTTTTAACGTGCGCGCATCCGCCGGGTCGTCAAGCAAGGCATCGGCAATGCGGCGCAGTCTGGCATCTTCCGGGTTGGGTAAATGCAACGGGGCGACCGGCAGCCCTTCGATCCGATCGAGCAAAACCTGCACCAAACGCGCCGCTGCACTGTTCGGCGGTGGATCGTCGGGGAGCTGGATGGCTTCAAGGATCAATTCACGCAGCAACCGCGAGACGGTGACGACGCAGCAGACGGACGGTAATCGGTCCAGGGCGTCCGGGCGAATATAGAGCGATCGCAGTGACAATGGCGTACCCTGCGCACGAACATGATGCTTGATGCCGGGCGGAATCCATACGGCGCGCTGCGGCGGCACCACCCATACACCGGACGCGGACGTGACTCGCATCACGCCTTCGGCCGCATATAAAAGTTGCGCGCGACGGTGAGTATGCCAATCAATGACATGATCCGCAGGACATTCCCGTGCCCTGGCAACGACGAGGCCCGGGCCTTCATCGATGTCGGCAATCGGCGCCAGGACATTCAATTTTGACCGTTTCGCAGCATTCTTTGTCATACTAACGGATAGTAGACGTATTGGGGCGCTGGTAAAGTCCATGATGATTTAGAATAATGTGGATTGACGGTGGAGGTGGCGCGATGAGCGAGGGTGGGTTTTTGCGGAACGGATGGCGCAGCCGAGAGGTTTTCTTGGTGCTGACCGCTATTGCCATGCCGATTTCGTTCTCTACCTGGCAGGCGCTGTTCAATAACTTTGCGCACGATCAAGCGGCGCTGGGCGGCGACGGGGTCGGCTGGGTGCAGTCGTTCCGTGAAGTGCCGGGGTTTCTCAGTTTCACGGTCATTTTCCTATTACTCTGGTTCCGCGAGCAGCGCTTTACATTGGTGTCGCTGGTGTTGCTCGGCTTCGGCACTATGATCACCGGGTTTTACCCGTCGTTCTGGGGACTGATGCTGACCACGTTTGTGATGTCCATCGGTTTTCACTACTTCGAAAGTCTGCATCAATCGTTGGCGTTGCAATGGACCGATAAAAAATCCGCGCCCGAAGTGATGGGCAAGATCGTCAGCGCGCGCTCCGTCGCGGCGCTGATTTCGTTCAGCCTGATCTATGTGATGCTGGATGTCGGCGAGGTGGACCTGACTTGGATCTATGTGTTGGGTGGCGGCGTCACGGTGGTGATCGGGCTGTATTGCTGGTTCGCGTTTCCGCAGTTCGAAGCGAAGGTTGAACAATCGAAAAAGATTGTGCTGCGCAAACGCTACTGGCTTTGGTACGCGCTGGTGTTCATGTCGGGCGCGCGGCGGCAAATCTTTGTCGTGTTCGCAGGCTTTTTGATGGTGCAGAAGTTCGGCTTTACGGCCGGGCAGATGAGCCTGATGTTCCTGGCTAACATGGCGTTGACGATATACTTGGCACCGAAAATCGGTCGCTTGATCAGCCGTGTTGGCGAACGGCGGATTTTGATCATTGAATACACCGGCCTGGTTGCCGTGTTTGCGGGCTATGCGTTCGCGTCCGAAGCCTGGGTCGGCGTGCTGCTGTACATCGTCGATCACGTGTTCTTTGCCATGGCGATTGCAATCAAGACGTACTTCCAAAAGATCGCAGACCCTGCCGACATCGCGTCGTCGTCGGGGGTCAGCTTTACGATCTCGCATATCGTCGCAATTGTTATTCCAGCCGCCTTCGGGTTCCTCTGGCTAACCCAGCCGTCATATGTTTTTCTTGCCGGATCGGCGATGGCGGTGATTTCGCTCGTGTTGGCCCTGATGGTCCCTCGTGACCCGGAACCCGGCAACGAGTCCTTGATTTTCCGCGTGCTGCCGATTTTGAAACCTGATGTGCCGCCGATTTCTAAACCGGGCACGCAACCTGCGGAATAACGGCTTGATATGAAAAAACGTTTCGAAGGCACCAAAGACTACGTCGCCACCGATGACCTGAAGATCGCCGTCAATGCGGCGGTCGGCCTTGAGCGGCCATTGTTGGTCAAAGGCGAGCCCGGCACCGGCAAGACCGTCCTGGCCGAGGAAATTGCGAAAGCCTTGGATGCCCCGTTGCTGACGTGGCACATCAAGTCGACCACCAAAGCGCAGCAGGGACTTTACGAGTACGATGCCGTGGCGCGTCTTCGCGATAGCCAGTTGGGCGATGCCAAGGTGCACGACATCAGCAACTACATCGTCAAAGGCAAGCTGTGGGACGCGTTCACGCACCCGGTGCGCCCGGTGCTGCTGATCGACGAAATTGATAAAGCCGACATCGAGTTTCCGAACGATCTGTTGCTGGAACTCGACCGCATGGAATTCTTTGTCTATGAAACCCAAGAAACCGTGCGCGCCGAACATCGTCCGGTGGTGATCATCACGTCCAACAACGAAAAAGAACTGCCGGATGCGTTCCTGCGCCGCTGCTTTTTCCACTACATCAAGTTCCCGGACCCCGATACCATGCGCGCCATCATCGACGTGCATTTTCCGGATGTGCAAAAGCGCTTGGTCAAAGAAGCGATGGAAGTCTTTTATGAACTCCGCGATGTTGCGGGCCTGAAAAAACGCCCGTCCACGTCCGAGCTTTTGGACTGGATCAAGCTGTTGATGATCGAAGAAATCCCCGCCGAAGCCTTACGATCCGGCGATCAAAAAGACCTGATCCCGCCGCTCTATGGCGCTTTGTTGAAAAACGAGCAAGACGTCCACATGCTGGAGCGCTTGGCGTTTCTTAATCGCCGTAACAGCTGATATTCCCTCTCCTGGGGAGTTGGGGGTGAGATTGTCGGTCGTGACGGATGCCTACATTCATGATTTCATAGGCGTATGGAAAAGTATTTAGATTCGGCTTTGTGGGAACGCTTGGCGCTTGATGCGTGGGCGTGGACGTTGGCGCATGTGTTGACGTGGGAAGCGGCTGTGCAGGCGATCTTGATCATCGCCGCGTTTCTGGTCGCGCGCTTATTGTCGCCGCACTTAGAAAAACTTGTACAGAAGACGATTGCACATCGTCGGTTTCCGAATTTTCTGGCACCGCCGATGCGCGCCTTTGGGTCGCTCAGTCTGCCGGTGCTATGGCTGGCATTGCAATGGTTCACGGTGTTTGCGGCAGCTGGTGCGGAGTATCCAAACCGGCTGATCGAAAGCGTGGTGTCGTTGCTGACGGCGTGGGTGGTGATCCGCTACGCATCGGGCTTTGTCCGCGATAAGGGCTTTGCCAAATTGTTGGCGGTTGCCGCGTGGTCCGTTGCCGCATTGAATTTGGTGGGTCTGCTGGACCCGACGATTGCCACGCTCGACAGCATGGCGTTTTCCATGGGCTCGATCCGGTTGTCCGTGCTGGGCGTGCTGAAATCCGGCTTGGTGCTGTTGATCATGCTGTGGTTGGCCGGTGTTGTTTCCAGGCTGATTGAATATCGCCTTGATGTGGCGCATGCGCTGTCGCCGTCTGCAAGGGTGCTGATCGGCAAGTTGGTGCGTGTGCTGCTGATCGTGGTTGCGATCATCGCGGCGTTGGAAAGCATCGGCATTGACCTGACGGCACTTGCCGTCCTCGGCGGCGCCATCGGTCTTGGGATCGGGTTTGGCCTGCAAAAAGTGATCTCAAATCTGATGAGTGGCATTATTTTGTTGATGGACAAGTCTGTGAAGCCGGGCGACGTGATCGCCATCGACAATACGTTCGGCTGGATCAACCGGCTCAGCGCACGCTACGTGTCGGTGATTACGCGGGACGGTATCGAACATTTGATCCCGAACGAGGATCTGATTAGCCAACGCGTCGAAAACTGGTCGTATTCGGACAGCCTGATCCGCTTAAAGATGCCGATCGGGATATCTTATGAGTCCGATGTGCCGTTGGCGATGAAGCTCGCCGTCGAAGCCGCGGAAACCGTGCCCCGCGTGCTCGATAAACCGCAGCCGGTGTGTCGATTGATGAATTTCGGCGACGATTCGGTGGAGCTTGAGTTGCGCGTCTGGATCGAAGATCCGCAAAAGGGCGTCGTCAACGTGCGTTCCGAAGTGCTGCTGAACATTTGGAACATCTATCACGAGCAAGGGATTGAATTCCCGTTCTCGCAGCGTGATCTGCACATTCGCTCGTCGGTGCCGCTGGATGTGCATCTAACCAAGGACATTGATAAGGACCCGGCTAAAGACCCGGCTAAAGCCCCGGCTAAAGACCCTGGCGAAACCTGATGTTTATCGATTTCTTCCTGAAGCTCCGCGATGCCCAGGTGCCGTGTTCGCTGCGGGAATACCTGACCTTGGTCGAAGCCGTCGACGGCGGCTATGCGGAATTTGATATTGAGGGTTTCTATTATTTAAGTCGCTCCGCCTTGGTCAAAGACGAGCGGAACCTAGACAAATTCGACCGCGTATTCGGCCAGGTCTTTAAGGGGCTCGAGGTCCCCGAAGGCGAGGGCGACCCCGGGCATGACATCCCCGAAGAATGGCTGCGGAAACTCGCCGAAAAGCTACTAAGTGAGGAAGAGAAAAAGCAGATCGAGGCCATGGGCGGCTTTGATAAGCTGATGGAAACATTGAAAAAACGCCTAGAAGAGCAAAAAAAACGCCATCAGGGCGGATCCAAGTGGATCGGCACCGCGGGGACCTCACCGTTTGGCGCGTATGGCTATAACCCCGAAGGCGTGCGCATCGGCCAAGACGAAAACCGTAACTTTTCTGCCGTCAAAGTTTGGGATAAGCGCGAGTTTAAAAACCTAGACGACACGTTGGAGCTTGGGACGCGCAACATCAAAGTAGCGCTGCGACGCCTGCGCCGTTTTGCCCGCGAAGGCGCGCCGACTGAGCTGGACTTGGACGGCACCATTCGCGGCACGGCGCGCAAAGGGTTTTTGGATTTGCAGATGCGGCCCGAGCGGCACAATGCGGTCAAGGTGCTGCTGTTTTTCGATATCGGCGGTTCCATGAATCCGCACGTACGCACCATGGAAGAATTGTTTTCGGCAGCCCGCGCCGAGTTCAAGCACATGGAATATTTCTATTTCCACAACTGCCTGTACGAGCACGTTTGGCGCGACAACCGCCGCCGCCACGTCAACGCGATGCCGACGTGGGATGTGCTGCACACCTATCCGCATGACTACAAAGTCATCATCATCGGTGATGCGTCGATGAGTCCTTATGAAATCGCCATGCCCGGCGGCAGCGTCGAGCATTGGAACGAAGAGGCCGGCGGCGTGTGGCTGCAGCGACTATTGCAGGTATATCCGAAGACCGTCTGGATCAACCCGATCAAACGCGACTGGTGGGACCACACGCAGTCGGTGTCGATGATCCGGGAATTGATGGAAGACCGCATGTTCCCGCTGACCCTCAGCGGCCTCGAAGATGCCATGCGCGAGCTGACGCGCTGACTTACTCTTTGGCGTCGGCGGCGACCTGCATCTTGACGATTTTATCGGGGTCTTGAACCAAGCCGCTTTGGCCTTCGCCTTTTTTGATCATGTCGACGAATTCCATGCCTTCGGTGACTTCGCCCCAGATCGTGTATTGGCGGTCGAGCCATTCAGCGCGCTCAAGGACGATAAAGAACTGGCTGTCGGCGCTGTTCGGGTTTTGCGAGCGCGCCATGCCGAGGGTGCCACGATAAAACTTTTCGAAGTCGGAAAATTCGGCGGCAAGATTCTTACCCGACCCACCGGTTCCGGTGCCGGTCGGATCGCCGGTCTGGGCCATGAAATTGTCGATGACACGATGAAAAACGATGCCGTCGTAAAAGCCTTCGCGGACCAGTTCTCTGATGCGCGCAACGTGCGTCGGCGCAAGGTCCGGGCGCATTTCGATGACAACGCGACCGTCTTTAAGATCAAGATACAACGTGTTTTCGGGGTCAGCGGCCTTGCTGTCATCGGTCATGGCAATACTCAGGCTAAGGGTAAGGATTAGGGCGGCGAATAAACGTACAGAGAGGCATCTCATAGAAAAAAGCTCCCAAAAGAACAGGGGTCTGAAAAGAAATCTTACGGCGGGACGCGCCTTTGACTATTCAGTCAAACAGCGAGTCGATATCCGCCTGACTGAGACCCTTACCCTCTAGCTGAGGACCGTTCAAGAGCTTCTCGTCTTCGGATTTGTTGTCGCCTTTGACGTCGACGCTGTCCATAGCGTCCTCGCCCCAGATTGCGACGATGGAACTGACGCGCTCTTCGACGTAGCCTAAGGACTTGGTGATCTTGTTGACGCGCTGGCCGGTGATGTCTTGGAATGAGCACGCCTCAAAGATCGTCGCGCTGGACTGGCCGATGCGATCAAGTAAGGCTTCAGCCTTCGCATTGCCTTTTATTTCCGCGCGTAATTCAGTCACGGCGACGTCACTGCCTTCGACCGCTTCCATGATCGTATTGGTCGCATGCTCGGTCGCCTTGACGATGGCGGACAATTGCTCCGACATGCTCTCGAACTGATGCTCGGAATCGGCCGGGCGGTTGATCGCGGCAATTTCTTCTTTGACGCGCTGGATGTATTGGAACAATCCAACCAATTCGCTTTTCAGTTGGGCCGGGTCGTTTTGATTGGACATTGATTCATTCCTCTGGACAACCCGTGGGGGTTCAAGCCGCTGTTGAGGTAGACCATATCGGGATTTATGCCCGTGCGAAACCCGTTCTGGAAAAAGTCGGGTCAGGCCTTGAACCGATTTAGGATCAACCTTGCTGCGTCGCTCGGTATGCGGGTACCGTTTCGGACTTCGGTTTCCAGTTTTGCTGCTGGACCGTCCGGGGCGCGGACCTTTTCCAGCAAGCTTGCGGTGACTTCATCCCACATCCAGCTTGCCGCTTGGTCGGCGCGTTTTGCGGCAAGTTGGCCGCTGTCGGTCATGATCTGCCTGAATTCGGTCATCGCGTCCCAAACTGCGCCGATGCCATCGCCGGTGTGGGCCGAACATTTCATGACTTTTGCCCGCCAGATGTCGCTTTCCGGGCGTAGCATTTGCAACGCCGAGCAATAGTCATGGAAGGCACGATTGGCGGCTGCCGACAAGTCACCGTCCGCCTTGGTAACGACCAGCAGATCCGCCATCTCGACGATGCCTTTTTTGATACCTTGCAGATCGTCGCCGCCGCCGGGTGCGACCAGCAGCGTAAACATATCGACCAGGTCGGCCACCGCGTACTCAGACTGTCCGACGCCGACGGTTTCCACCAACACCACGTCGAAGCCGGCGGCCTCGACGGCGATGATGGTCTCGCGGGTGCGTCGGGCGACGCCGCCTATGGAGCGCCCGGATGGGGACGGGCGGATGAAGGCATTTGGGTGGCGGGCGAGTTTCTCCATCCGCGTCTTATCGCCTAAGATCGAGCCGCCAGTCTTGGGGCTCGACGGGTCGACGGCCAGTACGGCGACGCGGTGGCCTTGTTCAATGACGTGCAGCCCGAAGGTTTCGATGAACGATGACTTGCCGACTCCGGGCACGCCCGAAATCCCAATGCGAATCGCGTTTCCAGAATCGCCGAGTAGGCTCGCTATCGCTTGCTCGGCCAAGGCGCGGTCGTTGGCTCGGGTCGATTCGATGCGTGTGATCAATTTTGCCAATGCGCGGCGTTGGCCGCTTTTCACGGCGGACACGATGTCGTCAGGATGGCTCACGATTTTTTCCGGGCTTTTTTCTTTTTGCCGGTCTGTTTTGCGCCCATTTCGCCGCCGAATGCGTGCATCGCCATGACCTGGAGTTTTTCACGCTGCTCTTTCGGCAGGTCGTCGAACACCTTGCGCTGCTGGTCTTGGATCGTAAGTGCTTGTTCGATCAACGCTTGGCGACCGGGCGGAATGTTTTTCTTGCGCTCCAACTCTTCGGAAGCGGCATCGATGGCTTGTTGGATCAGGGTTTCCGGCAACACATCAAGGTCATTGTCGTCGTCGGCTTCAGGTGCTGATTTTGGTGCCGACTTTGGCTTTTTACCGGCACGCACATCGCGCTTGGCATCTTGGATCGCCGTGTACTTTTCGCGTGCAGCCTTATCCATAAAAATGGAAAGCACGGCGCGGGAGATAAAGTTACCGGCCATTTACGCTCGATGCTCCACTTTAATGACCCTGTAGGGGCGAATCCACTGACCTACGGTAGGCGGATGCATTTTTGTTGTAAACGGCGATCTCGCGGCGCGCAAAGCCATTTTCGCGCTGGCCAAGGCGACCATCCGGCCCCTAATATCACCTTATGAAACGTATCAGAGACGCAAAAATTGTCGCCACGCTCGGGCCTGCGAGCAGCACGCCCGAGCAGATTGCCGCGTTGTTCGAGGCTGGGGTCGATGTGTTCCGCATGAATTTCTCTCATGGTGCCCACGAAGGCCACCGCGAGCGGCTTCAGGCGGTGCGAAATCTAGAGCGCGATCACGGTCACGGCGCAGCGGTGCTGATGGACCTGCAAGGGCCAAAACTGCGCGTCGGAAAGTTTGAGAATGGCGAGGTCGAGTTGCACACCGGCCAGACCTTCCGGCTGGAAGCTGCCGAGTGCTTAGGCACGTCTGAAAAAGCCAGTCTGCCGCATCCGGAAGTCTTCGATGCGCTAGAGCCCGAGACCGACCTTTTGTTGGACGATGGGCGGCTGCGCCTGAAGGTGCTTTCGCACGGGCACGACTGGGCTGAAACGAAAGTTGTGACCGGTGGAGTGTTATCGGATCACAAAGGCTTGAATGTTCCGGGGGTTATTCTGGATGTCTCACCACTGACGAAAAAAGACATGCGCGACATGCAGTTCGGTCTTGATCTTGGGGTCGACTTCGTTGCGCTCAGCTTTGTGCAGCGCCCCGAAGACGTTGCCGAGGCGAAAAAGCTGATCGCCGGGCGCGCGCAGGTTATTTCAAAATTGGAGAAGCCGCAGGCGCTGACCCGGCTGGATGAAATCATCGAACTTTCCGACGGCATCATGGTGGCGCGCGGTGACCTTGGTGTCGAAGTGCCACCCGAAGACGTCCCAGGCATTCAAAAGCGGATCATCCGCAAGTGCCGCGATGCCGGTAAGCCGGTGATCGTGGCGACGCAGATGTTAGATAGTATGATCCATGCACCAACGCCGACCCGCGCTGAAGCTTCCGACGTGGCGACTGCAATTTATGACGGTGCCGACGCGGTGATGTTGTCGGCGGAAACCGCGGTCGGCGAATATTCAATCGAAAGTGTGTCGATGATGGAGCGCATCATCCGCCGTGTTGAGCGGGATGAGGTTTACCGGGAAATGCGCGAACTTGAACGTCGCGCGCCCGAAAAAACCGCAGCCGATGCAATCACCGCAGCGGCCCGGCAAGTCGCCGACACGATTTCGGCGGCGGCTGTCGTCACGTTTTCGTCGACCGGCTCTACGACATTGCGGGCTGCGCGTGAACGCCCGAAGGTGCCGATCTTGGGGCTTACGCCCAGGCTCGATACGGCGCGCCGACAAGCCCTAATTTGGGGCGTGCACTCGGTGCTGACCGAAGACTGCCATACGTTTGGCGAGATGGTGTCGAAAGCGCTCCATGCGGCGAAGACCGAAGGCTATGCCGAACCCGGTGATGCCATCGTGATCACCGCCGGCGTGCCGTTCGGCACCCCGGGTGCCACTAATATTTTGCGTATCGCTTGGGTCGAGTAGGCCCAGGCGTTGTCCGAACCTACTGACAGCAACGGTGCAGCCACCCCCAGGTTGCCCGACAAAGACGCGTTTGCCGGTGGCATGTTTGCGTTGGGCGCGTTCGGCCTTTGGGGCTTTCTGCCGGTCTATTTTAAATACATGGCCGACGTGCCGGCGCTGGAAATTCTGGCACACCGGATCGTCTGGTCGGTGATCTTCGTGGGCCTGTTGCTGCTCGCAGCCGGACGCTGGGGCGAGATCCGCGCTGCGCTGAGTGATCGCAAGTTGGTGGCAAAGCTGGTTCTTACCGCGCTGCTGATTTCCGGCAATTGGTTGTTGTTCATTTGGGCGGTGACCCACGAACACATGCTGCAAGGCAGCTTGGGCTATTACATCAACCCGTTGATCAACGTGGTGATGGGCGTGGTTTTGCTCGGCGAGCGGCTGAGTAAGGCGAAATGGATCGCGGTCGCACTGACCACGCTGGGTGTGCTTAACCTGACGCTGGGTGTCGGCGAAGCGCCCTGGATTGCATTGACGCTGGCGATGCTGTTCGGCTTGTACGGATTTATACGCAAAACCACGGTGATTGCCGCGCAGCCGGGTCTGTTTATCGAGACCATCGTGCTGTTGATCCCGGCGGTTGGGTATCTGACCTATCTTGCGTGGACCGGGGAAGGGGCGTTGGGCACGTACTCACTCGGCTTCGATGCTTTGCTGATGTTGGCCGGTGTGTTGACGGCGGTACCGCTGATCTTTTTTGCCGCGGCTGCCCGCAGGTTGAAGCTGGCGACGCTCGGGTTTTTTCAGTTCTTAACGCCGACGATGCAGTTTTTGCTGGCGGTGTTCGTCTATGACGAAGTGTTCACGGATTCCCACAAGATCACGTTTGGGCTGATCTGGATGGCGCTCGCGGTGTATTCTGCGGACAGTTGGCATCGGCGCGGAAAAGCTTCTTGATCACCGATCTGATCACGATCCTGTTTAATATCGTCACGCCTGTGTTGGCGTGCGCGGCCATCGGGTATGGCTGGTCGCGCGCGGGCCAGCCGTTCGACAAAGCCATGGTCGGCAAGCTGGTGATGTTCATCGGTGTGCCATGCTTGGTGTTTTATGCGCTGATCAGTGTCGAGTTTGCGCCGCAGGAATTCGGCCAGATGGCCGCCGCATCCCTGGCGTCGAGCGTTATCTTTCTGGGCGCCGGATGGGGCGTGCTCAAGCTTTTGGGCTTGTCTGTCCGCACGTATTTAAACCCGATTGCGTTCGGCAACACCGGCAATATGGGGTTGCCGCTGGCGTTCTTGGCGTTCGGTGATCACGGGTTGGCGTTGGGCGTCGCATATTTCGTCGTCAACGTGATCTTGCTGGTGACCATCGGCATCGCCGTTGCGTCGAATCGCTACAACCCCCGTGAAGTGCTGCGCCAGCCGTTTATCTATACCGTCGCCGCCGCGCTGTTTTTTATGTTGAGCGGCTATGATGTGCCCGATGTGCTGCGCGAGACCACCAAAATGTTGGGCAACTTTACCATCCCGTTGATGCTGATCACGCTGGGCGTATCGCTTGCTGAATTGAAGCTGGTCAGCCTGCCCCGCAGTATTTTGATCGCCGTGCTTCGGCTGGGCCTTGGTGTTGCGGTCGGGTTCGGCTTGGCCGCCGCGTTCGGGATGACCGGGGCGCCGCGCGGCGTGTTGGTGCTGATGTGCGCGATGCCGGTCGCGGTGATCACGTACTTGATGGCGGAAACCCACGCCGGCGACGGACGTCACGTGGCGGGCGCTGTGATCGTGTCGACGCTGGCTTCGTTCGTGATGCTGCCGCCGCTGTTGTGGGTGTTGATTAACTAAATTTCAGTTATTCAGCCGCTTGCGGGGTGCTGTTTGCGTCGCGATGTTAGCACCGGCACGGCGACCGTTTGGCTTTTTTAAAGTTCGCGCATTATCTGGGACAGAGTCCGCTTTAAGAGCAAAATCAGGCTAAAATTGATGGGGTGTAAAAACAGACACTTTTAACTAATTGCGGTCATTTTGGCCGTGCAGATGACCTTTGGGACGTTTTACATTCGTGGGAGAGACCGGCGTGGTATCGTCAGTGTCAAAAATATATAGTCCGCGATCTTTATAATATGCAGATTTGAAATTTTATCGGGTCGAAAAATGTAACGACCGCATCGAAAGGTCAAAAATGTACCGCCTCATACCCATTATAGCCTTTTTGGTCGCAGTCTGCCTGCCCCGGATGAGCCATGCTGAAACATTGAAAGTTTGCTACGACCAATGGCCGCCGATGACAATGTTTCCATCCGAAGAGGCGCCAGCGCGTGGCGTTATCATCGATATGCTGGACGAAATATACTCATCAAAAGGATATGATCTGGAATATTTCGAAGTTCCTTTGGCAAGAGGACTTAAGATGGTGGCGAATGGCCTTTGCGACATGTTGCCGGAATTCCCAGCTTCAGAGACGCCAAGAGAAGGCTTCGTTTACGCAAGCGAGGAAACATTTGCATACACAACAGCCTTTGTTGTCAGACGAGGGGATCCGTGGCGCTATAACGGTATCGAATCCATGAAAGGCAAACGTGTCGCAACCGGCCCTGGTTGGGATTACAGTTCAATCAGTGTTGGCTATCAAAATTATCTTGATAACCCAAAAAACGCTGAATTCGTAGAAGTGGTTGCGGGTTACGATGATGTGGTTGATCGAATCTTCAACATGATTAAGGAAAACAGGGTCGACATATACGCGGACAATGATCTCGTCCTTCAATTTGTTATGAAACGGCTAGCCATGAATGATACCCTTCAGATCATACGCCCGGGCTTAGAAAAGAAATTGGTCGAGAAACCGATCTTCTCAACAAAAATCCCCCCTAAAAAAAGACAGAAGCTGATAAGAACTTGGGATCAAGGGCGTATGTTGATGACGAGGGAAAAGGAAACAGGTCTCTTAAAAAAGTACGGCGTAATATTTGAGGAGTAGTGCCCGCTATTCCGTTTAGAGACGGGGTGCTCGTAAAAATTTTAAATTCTCTTTTTGGCTGTTTGTATCTAGATGTTTAGTCGATTTATTCATTCAACTAATCTTTCGAAAAAGCTGCTGCGTGTTGTTTTTTCCATCTATTTAGGTGTGACTCTCCTTGTCACGAGCGTCCAATTCGTGACCGAATATTTGAAAACGCAGGATTCAATTTTAAGTGAGTTGAAACAGCTAGAACAAACGATCCACGTCCCTATTTCCACGAGTGTGTGGCAATACAACCAGAAACAGCTTGAAGCACTCACTACTGGACTGGTCGAAATGCCAATGATCGAAGGTGTCGATGTTTTCGATGCGAATGCCAAAACGCTAATTTCTAAACGAACCTACACTTCAGACTTAGCCCCCTTGTCAATTTTCAACACGAGATCAGACTTGAACTGGGTGCTAAATGACAAAGAAATACCTCTTGGGTCGCTGACCCTTTATTCGTCGTCAGAAGTCGTGTTGGATCGCGTTTTGTTCGGTTTTGCATTGATTGCAATTACGGCATTTATAAAATTATCAATCTTGTTTTGTTTATTTATTTGGGCCTTTGATCGCTATTTAGCCGTCCCTTTACAGAATTTGATGTCGCAGGTGGATGAAGTTCATCTGGACCCAAATATAAGTAAGCGGATCAACCTCTCGATCTTTGAAAACAATGAGATTAGCCAACTTCAAGAGCGTATGAACGAGATGCTCTCTGCGATGGAGAGGGACCGAGAGCTCTTATTGGAAGACGAAAAAGCCAAGCGAGCTTGGTTGGAGGATGCCGTCAAAAAGCGCACCGAAGAGTTATTGATTCAGAAAAGCCAGCTTCAGTACGAAGTCGACGTCAAAAATAGATTCTTTTCTATCATCGCCCATGACCTGAAAAGTCCATTTAACTCGCTGCTGGGGATGACCCAGCTGATGTCCCAAATGGCGGACAGTTTAAGCAAAGACAAACTTGTCGAATATGCGAATGCTGTGAACGAAGCAGGCGGCAGGGTCTTTGAACTGTTGCAAAACCTCCTCGAGTGGTCTCGCTTGCAAATGGAGGGGACTGAATTTGAGTCTCGGACAGTCTCATTGCGTGACTTAACCCAGGAGAATATCGATATTCTTGCGCATATGGCGATGGAAAAGGATATTACGCTCACTAATGCAATCAAGAACGACACCGCCTTCGTTGATCCGGATTTAGCGCGAACGGTAATTCGAAATCTCATTTCCAACGCCATAAAATTTACACAAACGGATGGCAAAATTGAAATTCGGTCTAACCAGAAAGACGGTTTGGTTCAGGTGACGGTAAGCGACACAGGTGTTGGTATTTCAAAAGATCAAGTGGACAAGATTTTTGCCTTAGACCAAAAGGCCTCAACCATCGGTACAGCTGGTGAACGAGGGACAGGATTGGGGCTGCCGCTCTGCAAGGAAATGATCGAGAAGTGTGGCGGAAAAATTTGGGTAGACAGCGTTCCTGGCGAAGGGGCCCAGTTTCATTTTACTTTGCCAATTGGGCAGGTGAAGAACTACGCGACACCAAACGAGTAGAACTTCCGCTTCGGGTCATGAGCGGGCGCTATCGCATGCCCAAATCAACGTCTGGTTCCATAAGGTGAGCGGACGTCACCTGCACAAAAAACCCACAGGAGCCTAACCAAAATCACTCCGCCGCTTGCGGCGCCCGTGCCGGGTCGCGGAAGGCGGCGACCAGGGTCGGTTCGTCGGCTTTCGCTTTTGCGATGTTGGCTTCTTTGACGTGGCCAAAGCCGCGCATTTTCATCGGCAATGCGGCCAGTGCGCACGCCGCCGTATGATTTTCGGCGCTGAGCATGTCGGTGAGCTCGGCAAGGTGGGCTTCATAGTCGGTGATCAACTGACGCTCTAACTTGCGTTCCGCCGAATAGCCGAATGGGTCGAGGGCGGTGCCACGGAGCCCCTTGAATTTTGCCAGCACGTTGAAGGCGCTGAGCATCCAAGGGCCATATTCTTTTTTCTTCAAGTGTCCGCTGGTCGGATCGCGTTCGGCGAGCAGCGGCGGGGCCAGGTGAAACTTGATCTTGCCGCCGTCTGCGAACGCGTCATTGATGGCTTGGGCGAAGCGTCCGTCGGTATACAAACGGGCGACTTCATATTCGTCTTTGTAGGCCATCAATTTGAACAGCCCGCGTGCGACCGCTTCGGTCAGTTGCGTTTTGCCGGCTTTGGCGCGTTGCTCGGCAGCGCGGACTTTTTCGATCCATGCGGTGTAACGCTGGGCATAGGCAGCGTTTTGATACGCGGTCAGATCGTCGACGCGACGCTGGATAAAGCCGTCGAGTTCAAACGGTTTCGACTCATCAAGGGCGCGGCCCAGAATTTTCTCCACGGCAGGCAAATCAAACGCGGCACGACGGCCCCACATGAACGCCGACTTGTTGAAATCGGCGGCGACGCCGTTCAGTTCAATCGCGCGGTGGATCGCTTCTTCTGAGACCGGCAGCAGGCCGTTCTGATAGGCGAAGCCGACCAGCATCATGTTCGCGGCGATGGTGTCGCCCAACAGGCGGCGTGCAAGCTCGGTCGCTTCGATAAACCGCACATCTTCGGCGCCGGTCTCGTCACGGAGTGTTTGTTTAAAGCCGTCTTCGGGGAACGCCATGTCGGGTGCCCGGGTGAAGTCGGCGGTCATGGTCTTGTGATCGTTGACGATGGCCCGCGAATTACCGGCGCGCAGTTTTGCCAGTGTTTCCGGATCGCCTGCCGACACCAAATCGCAGCCCAGCAGCAAGTCCGCGCCGCCGGCCGAAATGCGTACAGCGTGAATAGCATGGGGCGTGTCGGCAAAGCGGAGATGCGAATACACCATACCGTTTTTCTGTGCCAAGCCGGCGACGTCGAGCACGGAAATGCCTTTGCCTTCGAGGTGCGCCGCCATCCCTAAGATCGCGCCGATGGTGACGACGCCGGTGCCGCCGATGCCGGTGATGACGACGTTGTACGGATCGGAAAGATCGACCGTGCCGGGGTCCGGCAGGGACGGGAATGGCACATCGCCGACCGCTTTCGGCTTGCGCGGGCCGGCACCCTCGACGGTGACGAAGCTCGGGCAAAAGCCGTTTAGGCAGGAAAAGTCTTTGTTGCACGCCGACTGATCGATCTGCCGCTTGCGGCCAAGCTCGGTTTCTTTCGGCGTCACGGCGACGCAGTTCGACGCGATGCCGCAATCGCCGCAACCTTCGCAGACGGCTTCGTTGATGAACACGCGCTTTTGCGGATCGGGGAACGTGCCGCGCTTGCGGCGGCGGCGTTTTTCGGCGGCACACGTCTGGTCATAGATCATCGCCGACACGCCTTTGACGGTGCGCAGATCGCGCTGCACTTGGTCCAGGTCTTCGCGATGGTGAATGTCGACGCCGGGCGGGAAGCCGAAGTTGAGCGGATATTTATCCGGCTCGTCGGTGACGACGACGATCCGCTGCACACCTTCGGCGCGGATCTGTTGCGCGATAATGGCCGGGTTTAAGGGGCCGTCATGGCGCTGCCCGCCGGTCATCGCGACCGCATCGTTATAGAGAATTTTATAGGTCATGGTGACGCCCGACGACACGGCAGCGCGGATCGCCAATAGGCCGGAATGGAAATACGTGCCGTCGCCGATGTTGGCAAAAATATGCTGGGTGTCGGTAAACGGCGCCTGGCCGACCCAGTTCACCCCTTCGCCGCCCATGTGAGTAAACGTTTCGGTCTCGCGGTCCATCCAGATCGCCATGTAGTGGCAGCCGATGCCCGCCGCGGCACGTGAGCCTTCGGGCACTTTGGTTGAGGTTGAATGTGGGCAACCGGCGCAGAAATACGGAATGCGCTTCATGTCCGGGCGATCTTGTGACAGCGCAAGTTCCTTGCGGTCCAAGAACGCGAGCCGGTCTTTGATCCGATCTGACGTATGAAATTTTTCAATCCGCTTGGCGATGGCGCGCGCGATCACCGCCGGCGTCAACTCGCCCGCCGACGGCAACACCCAATTGCCTTGTTCGTCGAACTTGCCGACGACGCGGGGGCGCACATCTTCGCGCCAGTTATAAAGTTGCTCTTTGAGCTGATTTTCGATCACGCCGCGCTTTTCTTCGACGACCAGAATTTCTTCCAGGCCTTCGGCGAAGTGGCGCGCACTTTCACGTTCCAACGGCCAAGGCATCGTCACTTTGAATAAGCGGATGCCGATTTCGGCGGCGTGTTCTTCATCGATGCCGAGGTCATCCAACGCCTGCAAAACGTCCATGTAGGATTTACCGGTGGCGCAGATGCCAAGTCTTGGTTTTGGGCTGTCCAGGGTGATGTGGTTCAAGTTGTTGGCGCGTGCAAACGCCAGTGCTGCATAAATCTTGTGACGATGCAGGCGTTTTTCCTGATCCAGTGGCGCGTCAGGCCAGCGAATGTGCAGACCGCCGTCGGGCATCTCGAAATCGGTGGGCAGTTTGAAGTCCATCATGTCCGGCGTGATGTCGACGGACGCCGATGTGTCGATGTTGTCGGTGATGCACTTCATGCCGACCCAGAGCCCGGCGTAGCGCGACATTTCGATGCCGAGCAGGCCGAGACGGAGGATTTCTTCGACATTGGCCGGGTGCAGGAACGGGATCATCACGTCCATGAACGCGTATTCGCTTTGGCTCGGCACGGTCGAGGATTTACATGCTGGGTCGTCACCGGCGAGTGCCAGCACGCCGCCCTTGGGCGCGGTGCCGGCCATATTGGCGTGGCGGAACACGTCGCCGGTGCGGTCGACGCCCGGACCCTTGCCGTACCAAATACCGAACACACCGTCGAACTTGGCGCCTTCGAACATGTTGACCTGCTGCGTGCCCCAAAGTGCTGTGGCGGCGAGGTCTTCGTTGACGGCGGGTTGGAACTTGATGTCGCTCTCTGTCAGCAGTTTGTGCGCGCGACCGAATTCCTGGTCCAGTGCGCCGAGTGGCGAGCCTCGGTAGCCGGTGACGTAACCGGCCGTATTCAACCCATGCTGCGCGTCTCTGGCCTTTTGCATCAAGGTCAGCCGCACCAGCGCCTGGGTACCGGTCATGTAAACGCGGCCCTGATCGAGTTTGTATTTGTCTTCGAGTGTCGCGCGAATAAGGCTCATCGCAACCTGCCTCCCTTTTGTAAGAAGGTAGTCTGCCTTGGGCTTAGGGACAATAGGTCATTGATGCTGACCTAAAGAACGAAATTTCGCATCGAAAGCACAACCTTTTAAGCCCGATTGTTTCATTGGGATTGCGGTGCGAAAAATGTTTTTGCGTGCGCAAGATTGCTTTTCCGGGGTGATTTCATCGGCTGTCCGGTCTATACCGTGCGCACTGCGTCTTCGTGCGATTGAGGGAAACGGATCGGTTTTATGAGTGTGCTTGTGACAGGCGCTGCCGGGTTTATCGGCTATCACACCAGCAAAGCGCTTTTGGCGCGGGGCGAGCGGGTGATCGGCGTCGATATCGTTAACGATTATTATGACCCGAAACTTAAGCGGGCGCGCCTTGCCGAGCTTGAAGGTCCTGCGTTCACACACATCGCCGCCGACATTGCCGAGCGCGAAACGATTGCGACCGTCAGCGCAGCCCACCCCGATATCGACCGTATCATCCATTTGGCGGCGCAAGCCGGCGTCCGCCACTCGCTGACCAATCCGTATGCCTATACCCGCGCCAACGTCGAAGGACAGTTGGTGATGCTGGAATTCGCACGCTCGCTGAAAGACCTCAAACACATGGTGTTTGCGTCGTCGTCATCGGTCTACGGCGCCAACAAAGAACTGCCGTTCACCGTCGAGGAACGTGTCGATAGTCCGGTGTCACTGTACGCGGCAACCAAACGTGCAGGTGAGTTGATGGCGCACTGTTATGCGCACTTGTATAAAATTCCGACAACCGGGCTGCGCTTTTTTACGGTTTATGGCCCCTGGGGGCGGCCCGACATGGCGGCGTGGATATTTGCCCGCAAGATTTTGGCAGGCGAGCCGATTGATGTGTTCAACGAAGGCAATATGCATCGCGATTTTACCTACATCGACGATATCGTCGCTGGCGTCTTAGGCGCGCTTGACCATGTGCCATCGGGGGATTTACCGGCGCAAATCTATAATCTCGGCAATCACCGCTCCGAAAAGCTCACCGATTTCATTGCGCTGTTGGAAGATGCGCTCGGCAAAAAGGCCCAGGTAAATCTGCTGCCGATGCAGATGGGCGATGTTGCCGACACCTACGCCGATATCTCGGCCAGCCGGCGTGATTTCGGCTTTGAGCCGAAGACCAAGATTGCTGAAGGTATCCCGAAGTTTATCGAGTGGTATCGGCGCTATCACGGCAACCTTAATGACCTCTGAGCCGACGCCGGGCGGTTACGGCCCGGTCTTGCCGCGGCATGTGGCGCTGCTTTTTACTTTGGCGATGCTGTGGGGCACCTCTTTTCTGGTGATCAAAATCGGCGTTGGCCATATGCCGGCACTGACGTTGACGGCGTTGCGCCTGGCAACGGCGGCAGCGGTGATGATCGTTTTGGCCTTGGCCGTCAGGACGCCGCTGCCAAAGGGTGTGCGGGCGTGGGCGTTTTGTTTTGCGTTGGCATTTTTCGGCAACAGCCTGCCGTTCTTTCTGATCAGTTGGGGCGAAGAGGGTATTGAAAGCGGCTTGGCCGCGATCTTGATGGCGGTGATGCCGTTGACGACGCTGGTGCTGGCGCACTTTCTGACCCATGGGGATCGCTTGAAGCCGCAAAAGCTTATCGGTGTGGCGCTCGGATTCGGTGGGGTTGTGGTCCTCGTCGGGCCGGCGGCGCTTGAAGGCTTGGGCGGCGCGTTGTTGCATCAGATCGCGGTCGCGGGCGGCGCGATCTGCTATGCGATTTCGGTAATCATCCTCACGCGTATGCCGCCGACGCCGATGGTCGGGCGGGCGACATTGGTGCTCATCTTCTCGGTTCTGCAGACCGCGCCGCCGGCGCTTTATCTGGCCGGGGGCGAGATGCCACCGCTCAGCTTCGAAGCCCTTTGGCCCGCGATCTACCTCGGGGTTTTTCCGACCGCGCTGGCGACCTTGGTGTTGTTCAAACTGGCATCCGAGCGCGAACCATCATTCATCGCATTCCAAAATTATCTGGTGCCGGTGTTCGGCGTCGCTTGGGGGGTGATGTTGTTGGACGAGGTGCTGAGTCTCAAAGCGTTCATCGCGCTTGGGCTTATTTTATGCGGTATCTTCATCGCAAACCGACGAAGAGCCGTTTAATGAGACAAACCCTGAAATGGCCCTTAACGGACTTCGCAGGGTCGTCTATGAAGGACGTCTGAATGGGAGATCAAAATGTTTGAAGGCTTCACACAGCAAAAAATCCAAGCCAACGGCGTGACGTTGAATGTACGTACCAAGGGCAGTGGACCTGCCGTGGTGCTGCTGCACGGCTATCCGCAAACCCATGTGATGTGGTCCGCCATCGCACCGAAGTTGGCGGAGACCCACAGCGTTGTCGTGTTCGATACGCGGGGCTATGGCGACAGTGAGTGTCCGCCGTCAGACGCGGATCACCGCGCGTTTTCAAAGCGCACCATGGCGGCGGATGCGGCGGCGTTGATGACCGCACTCGGCCATGAAAAGTTTGCCGTGGTCAGCCACGATCGCGGCGCGCGCGTTGGCTTCCGCCTTGCACTTGATCACGCCGACCGAGTGACGCGCTACATGTCGCTGGACGTGGTGCCGACGTATAATATGTGGGAAAACATCACCATGAATAGCGCCCTTGGCGGCTTCCATTGGATGTTTTTGGCACAGCCGGCGCCGAAGCCGGAAACCATGATCGGCCAAGATTCGGACATGTGGCTGGAATGGCTGATGAAATCCTGGGCGGCGCCCGGCTTTAATTTCGACGATGCGCTGATGGCGGAATATAAGCGCTGCTATCAAAAGCCTGATGTCATCCGAGGCACCTGCGAAGATTACCGCGCCGGGGCCAGCTGCGACTTTGAAGACGACAAGGCGGATGCGGACGCGGGCAATAAGCTCAGCTGTCCGGTGTTGTGTTTGTGGGGTGGTGCACGTTCTTTAGGTGGCCCGAAAACCAGCAGTCCTTTGGATACCTGGCGGAATTGGTGCAGTGCCGAAGTGACCGGTGCAGCGGTGCCGGAAAGCGGTCATTTCCTGGCCGAAGAAGCGCCGGAGACTGTGCTCGAATGGGCCGTGCCGTTCCTCGCCGCTGATCTTTAATTCATGACCAACGCCAGCCCACATACCGAGGCTGACCTGCTGCGGGGTGCTGCGCTTTTGATTGCCGGCTTTACGGTGATCCCGTTGATGGACGGTGCGGCCAAGGAACTGGCGGCGCTGGGCTATGCGCCGGTGTTCATTGCCTGGGGTCGGTTCGCATTGTCGGCTGCGGTGATGAGTCCGATCTTGCTGAAGCGCGGCAATGTGCGCGGCATGTTCGGGCCCGGGGCCTGGTGGCAGGTGTTACGTGCCGTGTTGCTGGCAATCGCCACGGTGCTGTTTTTCTCGGCGTTAAAGACGATGCCGATGGCCGATGCGCTGGCCGTGTATTTTATCTATCCGTTCCTCATCACCATTATGGCGGCGCTGTTTTTAGGCGAGCGGGTCGGCATCCGGCGGATCAGCGCGGTGCTGGTTGGCTTTTGCGGCTCGCTCCTGATCGTGCGCCCAGGGTTCGAGGTTGTGCCCGAAGGCGTTTACTACGTGCTCGCCGCCAGCGTCTGCTTTGCCGGCTTCAACGTGTTGACGCGCAAGCTTTCAGGCTTTGGCGATCCGTGGATGACGGTGTTTTATCAGTCTATCGTCGGTGCGTTGGTTTTGGCGGTTTTTGTGCCGGCCACTTGGCAGATGCCGGACCTGTACGCCCTGCAGTTGATGGGACTGATGATCTTTGCCGCGGTCGTTGGGCATTGGCTGCTGGTCAAAGCCTATGCGCAGGCACCGGCATCGCTGCTGGCGCCGTTCGGCTATTTTGAGATGATCGCGGCGGTTTGCGTCGGCTACGTCTGGTTCGGTGATTTTCCGGATCGCTTCACGTGGGCCGGCATCGCGGTGATCGTTGGCAGCGGCATTTACATCTGGATCCGTGAGCGTAAACGCAAGCTGCCGCCAAGTGCGGGCAAAAGCACGGTATAATGATTAGCCTAAGGTCACGTCCAAGTACATCATCGCAACGAAGCCCAGCATGATACCGACCGTGCCGAACTTGGCCACGCCCTTGCGGTGGGTTTCCGGAATAATCTCGTCGGAAATAACCCACAGCATGGCGCCTGCCGCAAAGGTCAGGCCCAACGGTAAAAGTATCTCGGATATGCTGACGATACCGGCACCCAGCACACCGCCGACCGGCTCAACCAGGCCGGTCAGCGAGGCAACGCTGAAGGCGCGAATGCGGGAATAGCCGAGTGACAGCATGGCCGCGGCCACGGCCAGTCCTTCGGGGATGTTTTGGATGCCGATGCCGAGCGCCAGCGCGCGTCCGTTGTCGATATCACCACCGCCGAAGCCGACCCCGACGGCCATGCCTTCCGGAAAATTGTGCAACGTGATGGCGATGATGAACAACCAGATGCGCGATATGTTGCGCCGCTCGGCGCCTTCGGGCCCGGTAATAAAGTGTTCGTGCGGTGCCAGTTGGTGAATGAGCCAGATCGCCGCGCCACCGGTCAGAATGCCGCACACGACAATCAAGGCGCGGATGTTTTCGTTGTCGCTAATGACGGCTGCTGCATCCAAACCAGGAATGATCAGCGAGAAAATGCTGGCCGCCAGCATCACGCCGGCCGCGAAGCCCAGCATGATGGTTTCCACACGCTCGCCGGGCCGCCCGAAGACCAAGGCCGGCAGCGCGCCGAGCGAGGTCCCGAGCCCCGCAAGCAGGCTGCCCACGAAGCCCATCCAAATAACCGACTCCGTCACTTGTAGAGCGCTTCCAAGCGTTCGCCATAGATCGCACGCACCACGTGGCGGCGCACTTTCATGGTCGGCGTCATCTGTTCGTTTTCGATGGTGAACGCATCGTCTGCGACCACAAAGCGGCGCACCTTTTCGATGTTGTTGAGCTTTTTGTTAATCCGCCCCAGCGCCGGTGCGAGGGCGGTGTGCAAGTCTTTGTCGGCGGCCAAGGCGGCGAGGTCGCCTTGTTTGCCGTTGGCGCGCTTCCAGTCGGTGAGCCAGCCGTCATCAGGCACCACGACGGCGACGAGATGCGGGCGCTTGTCGCCATAGACCATGGCTTGGCTCAGTTCCGGTTCGGCGACGATCACGCCTTCGACCCGTTGCGGTGCCACGTTATCGCCGCCGGAATTGATGATGATGTCTTTCTTGCGATCGGTAATCACAAGATGTCCGTTTTCATCCAATTGACCGATGTCGCCGGTGTGCAGCCAACCATCCTTAATTGTTGCCCGTGTCGCTTCGTCGTTGTTCCAATAGCCCTGCATGACGAGCTCGCCCTGTACCAATATCTCGCCGTCTTCGGCAAACTTGACCGTGGTATTAATGACCGGGGGGCCGACCGAATGCAGACGCGGCCAACTTGGGCGGTTCACGGAAATCAGCGGTGCGGATTCCGTTTGTCCATAGCCCTGCAAGATACAGAGCCCCAGCGATGTGAAGAACATGCCGATTTCAGGATTCAGTGGTGCGCCACCTGATACCAGCGCTTTCAACGCGCCGCCGAAGCGTGCGCGGACTTTGTCGCGTACCAGCTTGTCGAGGATGAAATCTTGCAGCCTTTCGAACAGGCTGAGCTTGTTGCCGTCATAACGCTTTCGGCCCAGTTCCATGGTGCGCATGAACATCTTTTGTTTCAGCCCGCCTGCCTTGGTGACGCCCGCGGTGATGCGTTGATGCAGCACTTCGTATAGGCGCGGCACGGCGGTCATGATCGTCGGGTGTGCTTCTAGCATGTTGGCGGAAAGCGTTTCCACCCCTTCGGCGTAATACACCTCGGCGCCGATGGCGATGGGAAAGAATTGCCCGGCCGTGTGCTCATAGGCGTGCGATAACGGCAGGAATGACAAAAACACCTCGCGGTCGATGCCGAGCTCGACGAGGGCATCCAGCGCGCCTTCGCAGTTATGCAAGATCGCGCCGTGATGCAGCATCACCCCCTTGGGCGTGCCGCCCGTACCCGATGTATAGATAATGCACGCGGTATCGGACCGGTTGAGTTCGGCGGCGCGGGCTTTGATGTCGTCGTCCCGGCTTTTGCCCTCTGCCATCGCTTGCTTCATCGACATCGTTTTGAGGGAACTGGCTTTGAGCGCCGATGCGTCGTCCATGACGATCACGAATTCGAAGCTGTCCAACCCTTTCGCGGCTTTGATGACCCGTTCCGCCAGACGCGCCGTCGATACAATGGCGCCTTTGGCACCGCTGTCTTGCAGGATATGCTGATGGTCATTGGCGGTGTTCGTGGTGTACGCTGGCGTGGTGATACCGCCTGCAGCCATGATCGCAAGATCGGCGATCATCCATTCGGGTCGGTTTTCGCCAACCAAAATCACCCGGTCGCCATTGTTCAGCCCCAGTGCCAACAGTCCCTTGGCAAGCGATGTGACCTGCGCTTCGACTTTGTCCCAGCTCCACGGCTTATAGATGCCGTCGCGCTTTTGCCACAAAAATGGCTGCGCGCCGTGCCGTTCGCTTTGCTCAAAAAACATGGTGACCAGATTCGGCCACGTCGGCATGCTCATAATAGGTTCTAACTCCCTTGCGGACTTCGCGTCGGCGGTGTTTGTTCTGTAAGCCCTCGTAAATGCGGCCCAGCCCCCTTACCTCCCAGTTATATGTTACCTGGATGGAAAATCTAAAGACATGAATGATCAAGCCAACGCCCAGACGAGTACCCAGACCCCACCCGAAAGCCCAACTTGGGACCTCAGCGATCTGTACACAGGCCCGAAGGACCCGGCACTCGAAGCTGACCTCAGCCGTGCGCAATCGCAGGCCGACGCGCTGAAAGGCGCGTATTTGGGGCGTATTACGGATCTTGACGGCGCGGGTTTGGCCGAAGCCATTGCGGCGTACGAGGAAATCCTCGAAGGCGCATTCAAGGTCGCAAGCTACGCACAACTGCTGCACGCGGCACGCTCGGACAACGCCGAGGTCGCTCAGTTTCATCAAATGACGTCGGAGCGGGTGAACGACATTACCGGTGTGATGCTGTTCTTTACGTTGGAATTGAACCGAATCGAAGACGCGGCGTTGGCGGCGAAGTTCAAGGCATCGGATGCGCTGGAGCGCTACCGGCCTTGGATTGAAGGTGAACGTCTGATGCGGCCGCATATGCTCGCCGACGAGCTTGAGCAATTGTTGCACGATAAATCCGTCACTGGCCGTCCCGCTTGGGCACGCTTGTTTGATGAGACTATGACCGATCTGCGCTTTTCGTTCCAAGGGGCCGAGGTCACCGTTGCCGATGTGCTGAACCGCATGACAGACAGCAAGCCGGACGTCCGCCAGGCGGCAGGGGTCGCACTGTCCGACGGTTTGAAATCGCGGATGCGGGTGTTTGCCTTGGTGCTCAACACCATCGCCAAAGATAAAGAGATTGAAGACAAAAAACGCGGCTTCGCACGGCCGATGAGCAGCCGCAACATCGCCAACCGCGTCGAAGATGACGTCGTCGATGCGCTGGCCGGCGCGGTCACCGGTAACTATGCGCGCTTGGCGCATCGCTATTACGCCTTCAAGGCGAATTGGTTCGGGGTCGAAAAGCTGAATTGGTGGGATCGTAACGCGCCGATGCCGACCACCGAAGAGCGTCGGTTTAGTTGGGATGAAGCGCGCGAAACGGTGCTCAAGGCCTATGCCGGCTTCACCCCTGACATGGCGGCAACGGCAAAGCGGTTTTTTGACGGATCATGGATTGATGCCGAAGCACGCCCCGGCAAGAATTCGGGCGCCTTTGCGCATCCGGTCGTACCGTCGGCGCACCCTTATGTGTTGATGAACTTTTATGGCAAACCTCGTGATGTGATGACGCTGGCACACGAACTCGGCCACGGCGTGCATCAGGTATTGGCGGCAGGGCAGGGGCCTTTGCTTTCGGACACGCCGTTGACGCTGGCCGAGACTGCGTCGGTGTTCGGCGAAATGCTGACGTTCCGCGCCATCCTTGATGGTGAGCCCGATGCCGCTAAGCGCCGTGTGCTTTTGGCCGGTAAAGTCGAAGATATGCTCAACACCGTGGTCCGTCAGATCGCGTTCCATACGTTCGAAACCCGGCTGCATGACGCCCGGCGCAACGGTGAGCTAACGTCTGAAGCGATCAGCGACATCTGGATGGCAACCCAATCCGAGAGCTTGGGGCCGCACATTCAATTGGATGAGAGTTATCGTGCGCTGTGGTCCTACATTCCGCATTTCGTGCACACGCCGTTCTATGTATATGCCTATGCGTTCGGCGATTGCTTGGTCAACGCGTTGTATGGGCTTTACCAAGACGGTCATCCGCGGTTTCAAGAAAAGTATCTTGAGATGCTGTCGGCGGGCGGCACGCTTCGTCATCGCGAACTGCTGGCGCCGTTTGGATTGGACGCCGCGGACCCGGCGTTTTGGACCCGTGGGCTCGACGTGATTTCCGGATTCATTGATGAGCTTGAGGCGGACGCCGGCAAATGAGCGCACATCTGGTGCACAGCGCACCAAAAAAATCCAATGATGGGCCGCCACTTTTATTCGTGCACGGCGCATTTTCCGCTGCATGGTGCTGGGAAGAGCATTTTTTGCCGTGGTTTGCGAAAACCGGTTTTGATGCCTATGCCCTCGATCTGCCGGGCCGTATCGGGCGCCCTGATTATGATGATTTGCAGAACTTTACCGTCACCGACTATCTGGATGCGGTGTTGGACGCGGTCAAACAGTTCGACACACCACCAGTGCTGATCGGCCATTCGATGGGCGGTTATTTGGGGTGGCGGGCGGCTGAAGTCGGCACACTCGCGGGCTTGGTGCTGATGGCGCCTGTGCCGCCGACCGGCATGGCCGCGCCGGCGATGCAGTTGATGGGCTCAAACCCCGAACTTTTCATGGATATGAATGAGATCAACTCGGGCGGCGCTGCCAGTGTCGAAACTCTTTTCGCGACATTGTTTTCCAATGCTTTGCCGCAAGAAACCGTCATGTGCCATTTAAATCGTTTTCAAAATGAGAGCCGATTGGCCATGGCCGGGCTGTATACAACGGGGTTTCCGAATGCCTTGGCCTTTTGGGGTACGCCGGTACGGGTGATGGGGGCGGGGCTTGATCCGCTTATTCCGCCGGCGCATGTGCATTGGACGGCTTCACTTTGCGGCCGCAGTGCCCATATCTATCAAGGGATGGGGCACGGCATGATGCTGGACGTAGGCTGGGAGCGGGTCGCAGAAGACATCGCCGAGTGGCTCGTCGAGCAAGACCTTGCGGGGAACGGTTGAACGGCGAACGGAGGCCCCGGGCCCAATGAGCGAAGACAACAGTTTTTCAGGGCGCGTAAAGCGCTATGCGCGTGTCAGCAGTGCCGTCGGCGGTATCGCCGCCAAGACTGTCGGTGGCCGGGTGTTCGGCATCCAAATGGACAACGCCAAGCAGGCGCGTGATCTGCAAATCGCGCTGGGTGGCCTTAAGGGGCCGCTGATGAAGGTGGCGCAGATTCTGTCGACTATTCCAGACGTGCTGCCCGAAGAATACACCGCTGAGCTGATCAAACTACAGACCAACGCACCACCCATGGGCTGGGCGTTCGTAAAACGTCGTATGACGTCTGAACTCGGCCCCGGTTGGATGGATCGCTTCGAAAATTTTGAGCGTGACGCCTGCAAAGCCGCATCTTTGGGCCAAGTGCACCGCGCCACGTCATTAGATGGCCGCGACCTCGCGTGCAAAATTCAATACCCCAACATGTCGTCTGCGATTGAAGCCGACCTTAATCAGTTGAAGCTGATTTTTTCGATCTATCGCCGCTACGACAAATCCATCGATCCCAGCCAAATCCATTTGGAATTGGCGGAACGACTCCGCGAAGAGCTCGATTACGAACGTGAAGCCTGCAACATGGCGCTGTATCGCAACATGCTGAAGGACGAGGAATTCGTTCACGTGCCCGACACCCTACCCGACATCAGCACCAAACGCTTGTTGTCGATGACGTGGTTGGAAGGCACCTCGCTGTTGGATAGTCGCGACGCCGATCAGGCATTCCGCAACCGCTTGGCGCTCAGCATGTTCCGGGCGTGGTACGTGCCGTTTTACAAGTACGGCGTGATCCACGGCGATCCGCACTTGGGCAACTACAGCGCACGGCCCGATGGCGCTATCAATCTGCTGGACTATGGCTGCATCCGGGTGTTTCCACCGTCGTTCGTGGGGGCGGTGATCGATTTGTATCGCGCGCTTCGTGACGGCGACGAAGACTTGGCCGTGCAGTCATACGAGACCTGGGGCTTCAAGGGCCTGTCCAAGGAGATGATTGTGATCCTCAATCAATGGGCCGAGTTTTTGTACGCGCCGTTGCTCGAAGACAAAGTGCAGTCGATTCAAAAAACCAACAATATTCAATATGGCGCCGGCGTTGCGGCGAAGGTGCACAAAGACTTAAAGCAGACCTCCGGCGTGCAGGTGCCGCGCGAGTTCGTGTTGATGGACCGCGCCGCCATCGGGCTCGGCAGCGTGTTTACGCACTTATCTGCCGAGATCAACTGGCACCGTTTATTCCATGAGTTGATCGAAGATTTTTCCGTTGAAAGCGTCGAAAAACGCCAGGCAAAAGCGCTCAAAGAAGCTGGTTTGGATCGCTGGATCACATAGGGCGTGCGTGCGCCGCGCTTTTGCGATGGCCTGCGGTCATGCGCGCCCCGGCCAATACCCCCAGCGTCATCCTGAATCAAGTTCAGGATGACGCCTTGAGATGGCGGCAGGCACGCCAACACCGCTTGTTACAACGCTCGGCGCTGAATAAGCTCTATCGAACAGGATAGTCTCTGAGGTATCGGATGTTTGTAGAAGGTGGCGGGGCAAAGAAAAAATTCTTGCAAGAAGGCGATGTGCTGTTTCGCGAAGGCGACCCTGGTGACGCTGCGTTTATCGTCGATAGCGGTCTGATCGGCATTTACAAGGTCGTCGAGGGCGAGGAAATCGAACTCGGCACGCTGAAGGCCGGTGAGCTGTTCGGCGAGATGGCCATCGTCGACGGCTCCAAGCGCATGGCCTATGCGGTGGCTAAGGAAGAAAGCGTGGTTATCGTTATTCCGGCGACCACCGTTGAAAATCGCCTCGCCAAAGTCGATCCGTTTTTGCGCGCGTTGATGAAGATACTCGTCAACAATCTACGCAGCGTGCACCAAGCCTATATGAAGCGTGCACGTTCGGTGAACGACTACATGAACGCAATTCAGTTTCACAGCCAGGGATTTCGGATGTATCTGACGCGGAGCAAGGACAGCCCGCTGTCTGCAGACGGACTCGATAAGCTTGATCAAATCGACGCGCTGCTGGTTGAACTTCGTGCGTCGTTCAAAGGTCATCCCGATCCGCGCGGTAGTGCCCTGGGCGAGCCCGACCTCACACGCCGTAAATCTAAGGAGTAATTATTCATGTCCGGACCGATCTTTCACAACTTCGACGCCGCACCCACGCACGTCGCTCCGTTTTCCCACGCGGTCGAGGCGGACGGCTGGATTCAACTCACCGGACAAATGCCGACCGACCCGAACGACGACTCTGCGCCCTTGCCGGACGGCATCGAAGCGCAGACGCGCCGCGTCATGGACAATCTGATCATCGTACTCGGTGAATTGGGCTTGGGGCTCGAGCACGTATTGTCGGTGCGCGTGTTCATCACCGATTTCGAGCGCGATTACGACGCCATGAACAATGCCTATCGCAGCTACTTCCCAGCCGACCGCCTGCCGGCCCGCACCTGCGTCGGCGTCACAGGGTTGGCGAAAAAGGCCCTCGTCGAAATTGACTTGGTCGCCAAGCGCTGACGTCAGTTTAGCCCCGTCCCTACTCCTACTTCGACTTCCGCGTCATCCTGAATCAAGTTCAGGATGACGCGGAGAGTGGGGGGGCCGGGCCCCTACGCCCCGATCACATTGTGCTCGGGGCCGAATGGGAACTTGGTGATATTTTCAGCGCCGTTGTCTGTGACCACTAGGATATCGTGTTCGCGGTAGCCGCCGGCGCCGGGTTGGCCCTCGGGGAGCATCAGCATCGGCTCCATGGAAATCACCATGTTGGGCTCCAGCACGGTTTCGATATCCTCGCGGAGCTCAAGGCCGGCTTCACGCCCGTAATAATGCGATAGCACGCCGAACGAGTGACCGTAGCCGAATGTGCGGTACTGCAGCAGGTCGTGTTCGCGGTAAATCTCGTTGAGCTCAAGAGCGATATCGCAGCAGCGCACGCCCGGACGGATCAACGCTAGGCCGCGTTCATGCACGGCGACGTTGACCTCCCAGATTTTAAGATGTGCGTCGGACACGCTTTCACAGAACAAGGTGCGCTCAAGCGCTGTGTAGTAGCCCGCGATCATCGGAAAGCAATTGAGCGACAAAATGTCACCGGACTGCACCTTGCGGGTGGTGACCGGGTTATGGGCACCGTCGGTGTTCAGGCCGCTTTGAAACCAAGTCCAGGTGTCCCGAAGTTCGCTGTCCGGGAAGCGTTTGGCGATCTCGCGGATCATGGCGTCAGTGCTATGGATCGCAACTTCATGCTCGGGCACACCGGGCTGGATCGCTGCGACGCAGGCAGCGCCGCCGATGTCGGCGACGGCGGCGCCATGTTTGATCAGCGTGATCTCGGCAGCTGATTTGACCATGCGCATGCGCATGCATGCGGGCGCGATGTCGACAAACGCGGCGCCGGGCAGCGCGGCCTTCAGCTTTTCCATATTTTGCAGCGTCATATTATCGAATTCGATGCCGACTTTGGCGCCGGCGGGGATCAATTGCGCAATCGCTTTGAAATAATTGTCCCGCGCCCAATCGGTATAGACGATGTTGTTGCCGATGGTGCGCCGAGCCGGCTGACCGCCGTCGATATTGGCGCTGATTGAGGTCTGCGTCTGATCATCGACGACAAGCCCGTAAAATCGTCCGAAATGGCAAAACAAGAAGTCGCCATAGTAATTAATGTTGTGATACGAGCTGAACAGCGCATGGCTGATACCATCAGCCGCCATAAAAGCCCGCAGATCGGTTAATCTGCGTGCGTATTCGGCGGCAGGGAAGGTCGACGGCGCGGCGTCGCCGTTGTGGATTTCGATGATATTTTTCAACGCGTCCATGGTATGCTCCCGTCATCGTGTTTTTGTCTTGAAAAGCTAACCGATGAGGACCATTTGCGAAATCCTCACCGGGAAGGCATAAATGCCTATCCCGGTGCGTTTTTGCGTGCTTTGGGCTAATAAAGCGAATCAATTCGATTGGGCTGGAGAGAGTGTCATGAAAATTGCGATGCCGAAGGAGCGTTCACCCGGAGAAAACCGGGTCGCGGCCTCCATCGAGGTTATCGGAAAGTTGATCAATTTAGGCTGTGATGTCGTCGTAGAATCGGGCGCCGGCGATGGTGCGTCGATCAGTGATGACGCATTCAAGGCCGCTGGTGCCAGTATTGCCAAGGATTTCGCCGCGACCGTAAAGGGTGCGGACATGGTCTGGAAAATTACCGCCCCGAACAAGACCGAGATCGGCAAGCTTTCGAAAGGCCAGACGGTGTGCGCATCGCTCGGCGCGCTTACCGATCCCAAAGGGGTTGAAGAGCTCTCGAAGTCCGGTGTGACCGCCTTTGCCATGGAATTGATGCCGCGTATCTCGCGCGCGCAGTCGATGGATATCTTATCATCTCAGGCCAACCTTGCCGGCTACAAAGCCGTGCTGAACGCAGCCGAGCTATACGGTCGTGCGATGCCGATGATGATGACCGCCGCCGGCACCGTGCCGCCGGCCCGCGCCTTTATTATGGGTGTCGGTGTTGCCGGTCTACAGGCGATCGCCACCGCCAAGCGCCTCGGTGCTGCGGTCAGCGCAACCGACGTGCGTCCAGCGACGAAAGAACAAGTCGCCTCTTTGGGCGGTAAATTCTTGGAAGTCGATCCGGAAATGGAAAAAGAGGCAGAGACCGAAGGCGGTTACGCCAAGGAAATGCCGCCGGAATACTTCGAAAAGCAAAAGCAAAAAGTGCGTGAGCATCTGCCGAAGCAGGATATCGTCGTCACCACGGCGCTAATCCCGGGCCGTCCCGCGCCAAAGCTGATCACCAAAGACATGGTGGAAAGCATGAAGAACGGCGCGGTGATCGTCGATATGGCTGCTGAAGCCGGCGGTAACTGCGAGCTGACCAAGCCGGGCGAAGTCACGACCACCAAAAACGGTGTGATCATCGACGGTCGCCTGAACCTGCCCAGTATGTTGGCCGAAACCGCGTCGGCACTGTTTGCCAAAAACGTGTTCAACTTCGTATCGCCGCACTTCGATAAAGATAAGGGCGCGTTCGTCTTCAAAGACGACGACGCTACCGTCGAAGGCACGCTGGTCTGCAAAGACGGTAAAGTGGTGAGCGAACGCGTCAGCGAAGCCCTGGCCAATGCCGGTGGCGGCAAAAAGGCAGCGGCGAAAAAGCCGGCAGCCAAGAAAGCTGAACCCAAAAGCAACGATACCAAAGAAGACGGGAAAGGGGCCTGATCATGGAACAGTCGACCTTCGCAGATAAGGCGGCCGAAATTGCGACCGGCCTTGAAAATCTGGCCAAGCAGGCCGGCGAGTTGGCGCATCAAGCGACTCAGGTTGTCGTAAGTCAGGGGGGCGACGTCGCGACCCAGGCCGCAAGTGGTCCCGACTTCTTGTCGATGTTCACGATTTTCGTGATGGCGTGCTTTGTCGGCTATCACGTGGTTTGGAACGTGACCCCGGCCCTGCACTCGCCGTTGATGGGTGTTACCAACGCGATTTCGTCGGTGATCATCGTCGGTGGCCTGCTGGCTGTGGGCCCTGAGCTGTTCGATTTCTCGAAAGTGATGGGCTTTTTCGCTGTGCTGCTGGCCTCGGTGAACATCTTCGGCGGTTTCATCGTTACCCAACGCATGCTCGCCATGTTCAAAAAGAAGCAAAGATAAAGGAGCCGGATCATGAGTGGGTCACTCGTAGGTTATTTCTATCTCATCTCGGCGGTTCTCTTCATCCTCGCTTTGAAGGGCCTGTCGAACCCAGAAACCGCACGTCGCGGCAACATGATGGGCATCATCGGTATGGTGATCGCCATCGTGACCACGATTGCGCACCCCGACGTCGAATCGTATGGCTGGATCGCAATTGCGATCTTGATCGGTGGCGGTATCGGTACCGTGGTCGCCAAGAAAATCGAAATGACGGCATTGCCGGAATTGGTTGCGGCCTTCCACTCGTTGGTGGGCTTGGCGGCTGTATTCGTGGCATTGGCGGCTTTGTATCACCCGGAAGCTTATGAAATCGGCTCTGCCGGATCATTGCCCGCCGGTAGCCTGATCGAAATGGGCTTAGGCATGGCCATCGGTGCGGTCACGTTCTCAGGCTCTGTGATCGCGTTCGCAAAATTGCGCGGTATCATGTCGGGCAATCCGATCACGTTCCCGGGTCAGCACCTGCTGAACCTAGTGATCGGTCTGACCATGCTGACGTTGCTGATCTACTTTGCCGCGACCGAGAGCTATGGCGCGTTCTGGCTGCTGTTGATCTTGGCGTTCGCCATCGGCTTCCTGCTGATTGTGCCGATCGGCGGCGCGGATATGCCGGTCGTCGTCTCGATGCTGAACTCGTACTCGGGTTGGGCGGCAGCGGGCATCGGCTTCACGCTGGGCAACTCGGCGCTGATCATCACCGGTGCCCTAGTCGGTTCCAGTGGTGCGATCCTGAGTTACATCATGTGTAAAGGCATGAACCGCTCGATCATCAACGTGCTGTTGGGTGGCTTCGGCGGCGACAGTGGCGGCGGTGCCGCTCAGTCCAGCGATCCGGATCGCCAAGCCAAGGCCGGTGCCGCGCCTGACGCGGCGTTCATCATGGGCAATGCGTCTAAGGTCATCATCGTGCCGGGTTACGGCATGGCGGTCGCCCAGGCGCAGCATGCGGTGCGTGAAATGGCCGACAAGCTGAAGGCGCAGGGGATTGAGGTCAAATACGCCATCCATCCCGTCGCCGGACGTATGCCGGGTCACATGAACGTGCTGTTGGCTGAAGCCAACGTTCCCTATGACGAGGTGTTCGAACTCGAAGAGATCAACCACGAGTTCTCGACCGCGGACGTGGCCTTTGTGATCGGCGCCAACGACGTCACCAACCCGGTCGCCAAGACCGACCCGACGTCACCGATTGCCGGTATGCCGATTCTCGATGTCGAGAAAGCGGGCACGGTGTTGTTCGTGAAGCGGTCGCTCAGCCCCGGCTATGCCGGCGTCGACAACCCGCTGTTCTACGCCGATAACACCATCATGCTGTTTGGCGATGCTAAGGAAATGACCGAAAAAATCGTCAGCGGTCTCGAGTAAGCGATTTACGCCGCCTTTTTCCCTCGCGGGGGAGAGAGGCGGTGTTTTCTATTTGGCATCATCTGCCATCCCCCTGACCCTATCGTGCTACACCTCAACCCGGCGACTTCCCGGAATGGCCGTAGGCCATGTCCGGGATCTTAGGGCGAGATTGTGCGGCAGCGGTATCCGGGACCTTCCCGTCCCACACACCCGTTCAAATACGACAAAAACCGCCCAGACGTCTGTCGGGCGGTTCGTCGTTTGAGATCGCACCCGTGGGTGCGCGATCAGCCGGAGAGGTGCTTAGAAGCCCTCGCGCTCGATGCGCTTACGCTCCAGCTTGCGTCCCCGGCGAATGGCCTCAGCCTTCTCGCGGGCACGGCGCTCGGACGGCTTTTCGTACGAACGGCGGAGTTTCATCTCACGGAAAATCCCTTCGCGCTGCATTTTCTTTTTCAGCGCCTTAAGGGCTTGATCTACATTGTTATCACGAACGGTGACTTGCACGGTCGGCCTTCTCTTTCCACTATCTGAAAAAGGGTCGTAAAAATAATAAGCGGGGTAGAACCCCGCACGTGACGGGCCTTATAGCAAAGCGATGGGGGCATGTGAAGGGCGAATTGCGTTATTTTTTGCTTTTTCGACATCTGCCTCTGATCATCTGTATATAGCATAAAGGGTTGAAATTTGGCGATTTTACCGATTTTACGCATGGGGCACCCGGTTTTGATGGCCGTGGCTGAGCCGATTGATGAGCCGACGGCGCCGGAAATCGCGGCGCTGGTCGACGATATGCTCGAAACCATGCACGATGCGCCGGGAATCGGCCTGGCCGCACCGCAGGTGGGCGTGGGCAAACGGTTGGTGATTTACAGCGTCCCCGAAGGCCGCGACGATACGGGCGAAGAACAGCCACTGACGGTGTTGATCAATCCGGTGATCACGGTGCTCGACGATACGCTGGAGGAGGGTTTCGAAGGCTGTCTGTCGTTGCCGGGCATGGGTGGGCGGGTCAATCGACCGAAGCGCATCCGTGTGCGTGCGCAAGCGCTGGATGGGACGGCTTTGGATTATGAAGCCGAGGACTTCCACGCCCGCGTTATCCAGCACGAATGCGATCACTTGGACGGCATACTTTATCCGATGCGCATGAGCGATCTATCCAGCTTCGGCTACGTAAAAGAAATGACGGCAAAAAATGACGAGCCGGATTGACCAGGCTACACTGCTCGCACAGGAGGACCCGATGACCGCAGTCAAAAATAAAAGCGTCCACGCGCAAGCCCGCGACGACACCTTGGCGCTTCGCGATGCGATGATTGAGGCTGTCTTCATGCACGCGCCGTTCGACGGTTGGACGCCGAAGGCGCTGGTGGCGGCAGAAAACTCGGTGATGGACATCTTTGGCGAAGGGGCAGGGTATCGGGCGTTCCCAGGCGGGCTTGCTGATATGGCGACGCATGCGTCGGACTATCTGGATCGCAAGATGTTGGCGTTGTTGGACGACCAAGATTTGGCATCCATGAAGGTGCGTGAGCGGGTCATCGCAGGGGTGCGTGCCCGTATCGAGGTCTGCCAGCCCCACAAAGAAGCTGTGCGTCGCTTGCTGGGGTATTTGGCGCTGCCGGGCAAAAAGCCGCTGGCCGCGCGTCTGGCGTGGGCCACATGTAACCGCATTTGGTACGCCGCAGGCGACAATGCCACGGACTTCAATTATTACACCAAACGCGGTCTGCTGTTTCCGGTCTACACGACCACGTCGCTGTATTGGTTGGGCGACGAATCGGCGGACAACGAAGACACCTGGGGCTATCTGGATCGGCGCATTTCCGATGTGATGAAGATCCCGGGCTACCAGGCCCGGGCGATGAAAGCGCTGGGAAATCTGCCGAATCCGTTTCGGATACTTAAGCGTCCGGCTTAAGTTGCCGGAGGGACGTGAAGCTCGGATTGGCACAAGACCGGCTACGTCTTGACTCGCATTCAAAACTGCCGTCCGCTATCATTTCATAGCGAATCGGAGTCATGAATGTTGCAACCTCAAGCGCAATCAGGTGCGGCCCAAGCGGGCGACTTGGCCGATCATTTTCTCGGTTGTGCCAAGCTCGGGCGCTATTTGACCGTCCATGACGGCACGCGCTTCGTGATCACCGACGATTTCCGAGAACACGATATGGGCAATGCGGCAGCGGTCGCTATGGCCTCGATCTATTCTCGTGACCCCTTGGTTGCGCAAGCGGCATTGCTGCCGTTGGGGCGTGCCGGGGGCATGGCGGGGAACACCCGCCGCCAATACGAACGTTTGTTCGAATTGATCGAAAGCCAAGCCCTTGACCCGACGACGGTCAAGGCCGCCGATCACATCCTTAAAAGTGATTTTCGCGAAAGCGAGATCATGGCGATCGAGGCCGATCTCGGCGACAAGCTGAGTCCCGCACGCCTACGATATCGGGCGTTCCTCGGCGTAGTCCGTCAGATTTTGGAAAACAAAGTTTCACCCGCGTTGTTCTTAGAAGAATTCCGCGAGTTCACCCGCGCTGTGGCCGGCAAGCTAGATTTCGGCATCTATAGCTTTTGCCTGGACCGCATCTTCGGCAACCCGCGCGTTCCGATGAAGGTGAAAAAGCTGCTGGCGGTCGAGATGATCGAATTTCCACCGATGATCCGGCGCGAGTTATTGACCAACCTGTTTATCTATCCCGGCCAAGCCCACGAGTTGATCAGTTTCACCCGCGGCCTCGTCATGGCCGAGCTCGAGCCCACCGTCGTGGTCGAGATCGAACTTCTTGAGACCTTCAAGCGCAACCGCCTCAGCATGCACGACATCGAAGCCGGGCTTAGTCAGCGATTGATTTAGGGGGCTTTTTCATCTCGTCATCCCCGCGAAGGCGGGGATCCACCGTGGCCATGGGTTTCCGCCTGCGCGGGAATGACACGATGTTTAAAAACGTTACTTACTTCCAATGCCCACGCGGATATAGCCGATTGACGTGGCCCATTTTGCGGCCGTCGCGGACTTCGCGTTTGCCATACAGATGCAGGTGCGCGCCGGCGTCGGACATAAGATCAGCCCAGCCGTTTACGGCAGAGCCGATCAGGTTTTTCATTTCTGCGTCGTGATGCGGGGTGACGTCGCCCAAAGGCAGGCCGCAGACGGCGCGGACAAATTGCTCGAACTGCGAGGTCGGGCAGGCATCCATGGTCCAGTGGCCGGAATTGTGCGGGCGCGGCGCGATTTCGTTGACCAAGAGTTCGCCGTCGCGGGTCACGAACATCTCGACCGCCAACAGCCCGACCAAATCTAGGCCATCGGCAATTTCATGGGCGATGCGGACCGCGTCGGCGGCCATCTCGGCCGATAACACGGCGGGCGCGATCGTGGTGTCGAGGATGTGGTTCACGTGGCGGTTTTCGACCGGCGGATAAGTTGCCCAGCCGCCGCCCGGTGAGCGCGCGACGATCACCGAAATCTCGCGCTCCAATTTCACGAACGCTTCCAAGATACCGACCTTAGCGCCCATTTCAGCCCAAGCGGCTGCGTAGTCGCAATCGGGCGCAATCAACACTTGGCCTTTGCCGTCATAGCCCATACGCGCCGTCTTCAGTACGGCGGGCTTGCCGATTTCGGTTGCCGCCGCCTCAAGCTCGGCGACACTTTCGACACGGCGATACGGCGTTGTCGGCGCGATGTCGTTGATGAAATCTTTTTCCACCAAGCGGTCTTGCGCCACCGCCAGGCTACGCCAGCCCGGTCGCACCACGGCATGCTCGGTCAACAACTGCACGCTTTCGTGGGGGATGTTTTCAAATTCGAACGTTACCACGTCGACGGCTTCACCGAAGGTCTTCAAAGCGGCCATATCGGCATAGGGCGCGACGGTGACAGCGGCGGAAACTTCGGCGGCAGGGCTATCCGCATCCGGGCAATAGATATGGCATCTGTAGCCCAGCTTACCGGCGGCCAAGGCGGTCATGCGGCCCAACTGGCCACCGCCCATGATGCCGATGGTGCTGCCAGGCGGGAGCGGATGGGTTTTGTTCATCGGTGCCATGGTCGGCTCAGACGTCGTCGCTCGGGGCGTCGGCGACCGCGTCGGTCTGTTTGGCCCGCCACGCGCTGAGCGCGGTATCCACATCCGTATCGTGAAGTGCCAACACGGACGCCGCCAACAACGCGGCGTTGATGGCGCCGGCCTTGCCGATGGCCAGCGTGCCGACCGGCACGCCACCCGGCATTTGTGCAATCGACAGCAAGCTGTCCATACCGCTCAGCGCCTTGCTTTCAATCGGTACGCCGAACACCGGCAGTGTCGTCATGGCGGCTGCCATGCCGGGCAAATGCGCCGCCCCGCCGGCACCGGCGATGATCACCTGCAGGCCGCGCGCCTTGGCGTTTTCGGCATACGCATACAGGCGCTTTGGGGTGCGGTGTGCGGACACGATCTTGGTTTCAAAGCGGATGCCGAGGGCGTCTAACGTGTCGGCGGCATTCTTCATGGTCGACCAGTCAGACTGACTGCCCATGATGACACCGACCTGTGGCATTGAATGTTCGCCCATGATGCTCTCCGATCCGCAAAACGCTGGAAAGCGCGGCATTATAGGTTTGCCGGGCCGACACGCAAGTGATGTGTGCAATCCGTTTTATGACCGGCTTTATGCTCGACGTTGGCATGAACAATTCATGAACCGCTTGTTAACCATTCGTGCTATACTCTGGAAGCCAAACGAGTGGACACCGAACATGGATGTTACCCGTACTGAAGGCGTTGCCCCGGCGATGAATAATAAAAGCGGCAGCGGGGGCCGCGACACGCCGCATCATCAAAAACCGGGCGATCACGCGCCGGACGACGACGTCGACAATGGCGCCGCCGTTGAGATCAAAGGTTTGGCTGCCGAAATTACGCCCCGCGTGCAAGCCGCGTTGGATGCGCTGTCGGCCGAGATCGAACCGCTCCGTGCCCGCTTGGCGCTGACCGAGGACCGGGAACGACAGCTGCGCGACGAGCTTGCGCATCATCCATTCCTGCCGGTGCCGGGCCGACGAGAGTTTCTGCGTGAACTCAATCACGTCCTAAATCACCTCAAAGACCTGACGATTTTGCCGAGCATCGCCTTGCTGCACGTCGACAACGCCGATGCGCTGCGCCGTGATCACGGACGTGATTCGCTCGACCGCACTTTGGTCCATGTCGCCGACACGGTCTCAGCCGCATTGTTGCCGACCGATGTGCTGGGCAATCTGGGCGGCAACGACTTTGCGATCATTTTGTTGGGGGCCGATGTGGCAACTGCGCGCACGCGGATGCAGGGGATCGTCACCAAATTAAAAATGACGCCGTTTACCGGGGCCGGCACATCCATGCCTATAGACGCCCGTTTTGGGGTCGCTGAAATCGCGCGGGGTGCGTCTGCGGATGCCGCGATTCGCGCAGCGGACCGAGATTTTATCGCCTAACGCCACTCTTGTCATTCCCGCGTAGGCGGGAATCCATCTTGATTGTGGGCACTGTGGACCCCCGCCTTCGCGGGGGTGACGGAAGTTTTTACGTCGTCATTCCCGCGAAGGCGGGAATCGATCTAAGCGATGATATCGGGCAAAATCCGGCTTTCCAGGCGGATAATCTGGTCTTTCAGTGACAGCTTGCGCTTCTTCAGGCGTTGGATTTGTAATTGGTCAAACGGGCGTGTTTCGATCAAGTGATCGATCACGTCGTCCAAATCACGGTGTTCCAGCTGAAGATTCTCGAGCTGTTTTTTAAATGTTTCTTCGTCTTCCATGGTGCCCGACAGATGTGATTGCCTATATACAGGATAACAAAATGACGAACCCTGCAACAGGAGCTTCGGTTGAGCGAACATAAAATGAAAAGAATCGGTGTTTTAACCAGTGGTGGCGATTGTTCCGGCTTGAACGCCGCGATCCGCGCCGTGGTCAAACGGGCCGTGCACGGCTTTGGTGCCGAGGTCGTCGGTATTCTGGACAGCACTGAAGGATTGCTGGCCGAGCCGCCACGGACGATGCCGCTGACCCTCGACGTTTTTTCGGGTCAAGTGTTGCGCAGCGGCGGCACGATGTTGGGGACGGTCACGAAAGGGCACCCGTTCCGCTATCCAATGCCTGACGGCTCGGTACAGGATCGGTCGGGAACCATCGTCAAGGCGATCCACAGTTTGGGCCTGGACGGCTTGATCGGCATCGGCGGTGACGGCTCGATGAAGATTTTGCACGGCTTGATGGAACTGGCTGGGCTGCCGTTTATCGGTATCCCGAAAACCATCGACAACGATGTGCCGCTGACCGAATTTGCCATCGGCTTTCACACCGCGGTCGGCGTCGCGACCGAGGCATTGGATAGGTTGCAGCCGACCGCGGCGAGCCATCAACGCGTCATGATCTTGGAAACCATGGGTCGTCAGGCCGGCCACATTGCGTTGTCGGCGGGCATTGCCGGTGGCGCCGATGTGATTTTACTGCCCGAAATGCCCTACAACATCGATTTTATCGCCTCAAAGCTTGAGGGCATACGTAAAGAAGAAAAGCGCAACCACGCGCTGATCGTTTGCGCTGAAGCCGCGCATCCTGTCGGCGGTAAAGCGGCGTTTATCGATTATGCCGGCGATATGGTCTACGGCGGTATTGGCCACCAGTTAGGCCGCGAGATCGGGCTGGCGACCGGTGCCGACACGCGCGTCACGGTGTTGGGCCACGTGCAACGCGGCGGGCCGCCATCGAGCTTTGACCGGGTGCTGGCATCTGTATTTGGGGTGCGGGCCGTTGATTTGCTCGCAGACGGGGTCAGCGGACGCATGGTGTCTTGGTGGGATGGGCGAATCCGCGATGTGTCTTTGACCGATGTGGTGGCGCAGGAAAAACCGGTTAATTTGCAGGGCTCTCGCATGCGCGCAGCGCGTGGGCTGGGCATTTGCATCGGCGACTGACGCCGCGCAAGAATCGGTAAAGTGGTCAACTCGAAGCCTATGGAATTCGACGTCAAATTACGGTACAATGACATTCGTTCTGGGGGAAAGTTTACGCGAGTTCACTCACTGACCTGAAAAGGAGGACGCTACTATGGGACAAACGGCGCGGATTACTTCTTTGCGCGGCAAGCATCAAAATCTCGAAGTCAAAATTGAGGACGAAGAGAAAAAACCGCATCCCGATGACGTCATCATCCACGAACTCAAAAAACAAAAGCTTAGGATCAAGGATGAGTTAATCCATTTGGGCGCCGACTGACGGCTGACCGGATACGACAGCATCTTAAGCAACGGGCCGCTTCCCAAGGAAGCGGCCTTGTTTGTTTGTGAGGCGGATTTTTGAAATCAGCCGTCCATCTCGCGGGCTTGGTCGCGGAGTTTAAATTTTTGGATTTTGCCGGTCGATGTCTTAGGGAGTTCTTGGAAAACGACGGTGCGCGGGCACTTGAAGCTGGCAAGGTTGTCGCGGCAGAATTGAATGAAGTCGTCGGCGCTCGCCGTGCTGCCGGTTTTGACTTCCAAGAATGCGCACGGCGTCTCGCCCCATTTTTCGTCGGGCTTCGCGACCACGGCGGCGGCGATGACGTCGGGGTGTTTGTATAAGGTGCTCTCGACCTCGATCGACGAGATGTTTTCACCACCCGAAATAATGATGTCTTTGGAGCGATCTTTCAACTGGATGTAGCCGTCCGGCTGCAACACCCCCAGATCGCCGGAATGGAACCAACCGTCGGCGAGTGATGCTGACGTGGTCTTTTTGTTTTTTAGATACCCCTTCATAACGATGTTGCCCTTGAACATCACCTCACCCATGGTCTCGCCGTCGGCGGGCACGGGGGTCATCGTTTCCGGGTCCATGATGCAGAGGTCTTCGAGCATGTGGTATTTGACGCCTTGGCGGGCTTTTAAATACGCTTGCTTTTCAATCGGCTCGCCACTCCATTCGTCTTTCCAGGCGCACATCACGGCCGGGCCATAGGTCTCGGTGAGGCCATAAGCATGCGTCACATTGAAGCCCTGCTCCTGCATTTTTGCCAATGTGGTTGCCGGCGGTGGGGCGGCGGCGGTCATGATGTTGACCTGATGATCAAAGGGGCGCTTTTCGGCGTCGGTGGCGTTGGCGACGAAGTTCAATACGATCGGCGCACCGCAGAAGTGCGACACCTTGTGATCACCGATGGCGGCATAGATGGTCTGGGCACTGACGCGCCGAAGGCACACGTTGGTGCCGGCCATCGCCGCGATGGTCCAAGGGAAACACCAGCCGTTGCAATGAAACATCGGCAACGTCCAAAGATAAATCGGATGATGCGTCATGTTCCAGCCGAGCACGTTGCAGACCGCATTCAGATACGCACCCCGGTGATGATAGACGACGCCCTTAGGATCGCCCGTGGTGCCGGACGTGTAGTTGAGACTGATCGCCTCCCACTCGTTGTCGGGCAGATTCCAGGCGAAATCGGCGTCCCCGGTGGCGATGAAGGATTCGTAGTCCATCTTGCCGAGGCGTTCCCCCGGGCCGTCGTATTCCGGGTCGTCGATATCGATCACCAAAAGATCGTCGCGTCCCGCTTTGGCGAGCGCCCCTTTGATGGTGTCAGAAAATTCCGTGTCGCAGATCAGGACGTCGGCCTCGCCATGGTTCAGCGAGAACGCGATGATGTCGGCATCCAAGCGCACGTTGAGCGTATTGACGACGGCACCAATCATCGCCGGCCCGAACGCGCATTCGTACATTTCAGGCGTGTTGGAGGCCATCACAGCCACGGTGTCACCTTTTTTGACGCCATGCTTTGCCAATGCGGACGCGAGCTGGCGACAGCGGGCATAGGTCTCGGACCATGTATAGCGCCGGGCGCCATGAATGATCGATGTCAGGTCCGGATAGACCGCCGCCGTGCGGCGGATAAACGTCAGCGGCGACAGCGGCGTATAGTTGGCCGGCGTGGGGTCGAGATCGATATCATAAATGTTCGCTTCAGCCATATTGGAGCCTCCCAGTAAAATCTTTGTACCACTGCGCTTGAAACGTGCGTTTGTCAGTGCTTTTTTGCATAATGACCTGAGCAAGCAACTTGATAAAGAGGGCGTTTTCATCGTCCCGTCATCAAAGGGAGGAACAAGCCGATGAGCAATCCGTTCGAAGAGGCCTATGCCCGTTCCATTAATGATCCGGAAGGTTTCTGGGCCGAAGCTGCCGAGGGCATCACCTGGAGCAAAAAATGGGACAAGGTGTTGGATGACAGCAACGTCCCGTTTTATCGATGGTTTGCGGGTGGTGAGCTTAATACTTGCTACAACTGCCTGGACCGTCACGTCGAAGCCGGGCGCGGCGATCAAGCGGCGCTGATCTATGACAGCCCGGTCACCGGCGGTACGCAAAAAACTTATACCTACGCTGAACTCACCGACGAGGTTGCCCGCGTCGCCGGCGCGCTGAAAGCCGAAGGCGTCGAAAAAGGCGATCGGGTTGTTATTTACATGCCGATGGTCCCCGAAGCCGCGATTGCGATGCTGGCATGCGCGCGCTTGGGCGCGATCCACTCGGTTGTGTTCGGCGGGTTTGCGTCGAACGAATTGGCGGTGCGGATTGATGATGCAAAACCGAGGCTGGTGATGTCAGCGACGTGTGGGATCGAGGTCAACCGCGTGCTCGACTACATTCCGCTGCTGGACAAAGCCATCGCTTTGGCCAAGCATAAGCCCGACGCCTGTATGATTTTGGCGCGCCCGGAAAGCGAAGGCACCATCACCAACGTGAAGCATGTGGATTGGGTGAGCGCCAGTGCGGCGGCCGAGCCCGCCGCGTGCGTGCCGGTCGAGGCCTCGCATCCGTTGTATATTCTCTATACCTCCGGCACCACGGGTCAGCCGAAGGGCGTGGTTCGCGATAACGGCGGCCATGCGGTGGCGCTGAAATGGTCGATGAAGAATATCTACGATATCGATCCGGGCGATGTGTTCTGGGCGGCGTCCGATGTCGGCTGGGTGGTGGGTCATTCGTACATTGTCTATGCGCCGTTGATGCAAGGCGCGACGACGGTGCTGTATGAAGGCAAGCCCGTGGGCACGCCGGACGCCGGTGCGTTCTGGCGGGTGATTTCCGATCACAAGGTGAAGGCCCTATTCACGGCGCCCACCGCGTTCCGCGCCATCAAAAAAGAAGACCCCAAAGGAGAACTGCTGAAAGACTACGATATCAGCACCTTCAAATATCTGTATTTGGCCGGCGAGCGGACCGATCCCGATACGCTCAAATGGGCGGAAGATATGCTCAAGGTGCCGGTGGTGGATCACTGGTGGCAGACCGAAACCGGCTGGCCGATTGCGTCCAACTGCATGGGCTTACACGTGTACCCGGTGAAGCCGGGCTCGCCGACCAAGCCGGTGCCGGGTTGGAACGTGCAGGTACTGCACGAAGAAACCCATGAACAAGTGCCGACCGGCCAGATCGGGGCGATTTGTGTCAAGCTACCGATGCCGCCGTCCAGCCTGTTGACGCTGTGGAACGCCGATCAACGCTATATCGATGCGTACCTCGAAGAATATCCGGGCTATTATAAAACCGCCGATGCGGGGATGTTCGACGAAGACGGCTACATCTCGATCATGGCGCGGACCGACGATATCATTAACGTCGCCGGCCACCGCCTGTCGACGGGTGGCATGGAAGAAGTCTTGTCGTCGCATCCGGACGTGGCCGAATGTGCGGTGATCGGTGTCGAAGATCAAATGAAGGGGCAGTTGCCGTTGGGCTTTTTGGTTTTGAAATCCGGCGTCAGCAAAGAAGCCGACGAGATCGTCGCCGATGTGGTCGCCCTGGTGCGCCAGCAAATCGGGCCGGTCGCGGCGTTCAAGCAGGCAACCGTCGTGCAACGCTTGCCCAAGACCCGATCCGGTAAAATCCTGCGCGGTACCATGCAGGCGATTGCCGACAACAAAGAATGGAAGATGCCGGCGACCATCGACGACCCGGCGATCTTGGACGAAATCACTGAGGCGCTGGAAGGCGTCGGCTACGGTACTGCGCGCAAAGAATAAGGAACAGTCAGGATGAGTATGCGACTGAAAGACAAGGTCTGTATCGTCACCGGTGCAGCCCAGGGCATCGGTTTTGCCTGTGCCAAGCGCTTCTATGAAGACGGCGCAAAGGTGATGCTGGCGGATATCCAGGTTGAGAAGGGTGAAGCCGCAGCGGCGAGCCTGACGGGTGGGCCAGGCGAGGCGTCGTTCATAGAATGCGATGTTCGTCTAAAATCTAGCGTAGATGCCCTGATAGGCGCAACCATCCATAAATGGCAGCGGCTCGATGTGATGCTGGCGAATGCGGCGATTGTTGAGCAGGGCGATATTCTGAGCGTCGACGAAAAGACCTATGACGAGGTAACGCAAATTAACATGAAGGGCTTTTTCCTGTCTAATCAGGCGGCCGCAAAACAGATGGTGAAACAGGGCGAGGGCGGCGCGATCATCAACATGTCGTCGATCCAGGCTGAGATCACCAACGCCAACATGCTGGTCTATGCCATGTGCAAAGGTGCTGTGAAGCAATTGACCCGCTCGTCTGCGCTGGCATTGGCGACGCAGAATATCCGCGTCAACGCCATCGGGCCGGGTACGATTTTGACAGAGATGGCGGAAAAAATTCTCGAAGACCCGGCGGTTCGACACACCGCCATGTCCCGCACGCCGATGGGGCGCGCCGGGCAGCCGTCGGAAATTGCGTCCATTGCGTCATTCTTAGCCAGCGATGATGCCAGCTATATCACCGGCGAAACCATCAACGCCGACGGTGGGCGCATGGCCCTGAACTACACCGTGCCGGTCGTCGACTAACATTCTAGCAAGGGAACAGACCCGTGGATCTTACCAAAGCTGAACATGACGTTGTGCAATCGCACAACGCCGCCGCGACCAGCCGTTTCGAAGGCCTGCGCGGACGCAACCTGAGCCTGGATATGACGCGCGGCAAGCCGTCGGCGGAGCAACTGAGCCTAGCCGACGAGATGCTGACCCTGGTCGGCCCCGGCAGCACGGAGGGTGAAGACGGCACCGATCTTCGAAACTATGGCGGGCTTGCCGGTATCTCCGAGGCGCGCCGCTTGTTTGCCGCGCTTTTGGAAACCACGCCCGAGCAGGTCATCGTCGGCGGCAATTCCAGCCTGACTATGATGTGGGAGGTGCTGGCCAATGCGATGATGTTCGGCATGCCGGGCGGCGACGGGCCGTGGCGGGATCAGGCGCCGAAGTTTTTGTGTCCGGTGCCTGGCTATGATCGCCATTTTGCGATCTGCGAGCGGTTGGGTATTGAGATGATCAGTATCCCGATGACCGCCGATGGCCCCGATCTGGAGGCTGTTCGTGCGGCCGTGGTCGATCCCAGCGTCAAAGGCATGTGGTGCGTGCCGAAATATTCCAACCCGTCGGGCGAAGTGTATTCGAACGATGTGGTCAAAGCCCTGGCGGAAATGCCGATCGCTGCGGCAGACTTCCGCTTGATGTGGGACAACGCCTATGCGGTGCACCATTTAGGCGACGGGCCGGCGCCGTTGGCGAATATTTTGGCTGCTTGTGACGCAGCAGGAAATGGGGATCGGGCGATTGTTTTCGGTTCGACCTCGAAAATCACACATGCCGGGGCCGGCGTCGGGGCGTTGGCATCGTCGAAGACCAACGTCGAGGATCATCTGAAAAAGATATTTTTTGCCAGTATCGGGCCGGACAAGATCAATCAGCTGCGCCATGTAAGATTTTTTGGGGATATGACCGGCATCTTGGCGCATATGAACAAGCATGCCGAGATCGTCGGGCCGAAGTTTCGAGCGGTCGAAGATGCCTTGCAAAAGCATTTGGGCGGCACGGGGCTTGCGACGTGGACGACGCCGAAAGGCGGTTACTTCGTCAGCCTCGATGTGCTGGACGGCTGCGCCAAAGAGATCATCAAGCGCTGCGGCGATGCGGGGGTGAAGATTACGCCCGCAGGCGCGACGTTCCCCTACGGCAAAGATCCGCGCGACTGCAACATCCGGATCGCGCCAACCTTGCCGAGTGTCGATGAAATCAACGCGGCGATGGAGGTGTTGACGGCGGTGATCGAGGTGGTGTGCACTGAGAAACTATTGCGTGTAGGCTAGCACGCTGATCGGGCCGGTGTGGATATTAATACATCTCGTTACACATCAGCCCTTTTATGCTCTGCTTAGGTTTCCTAAGTTATAATGGCTTGTTCAGGCGCCACAGATTGCCTGGGCGTTAATCCTTTTCGAATGATAAAAAAGGTGATGACAATGAAATTCCCAAAAATTGGCCTTACCGTCGCCGCTGCCGCTGCATTTATTGCGGTTTCAGCGCCTGCGACTGTGAGCGCGTCCGAAGATGGCGAAAAAGTGTTCCGCAAATGCATGGCCTGCCATTCAGTGAAGGCCGGTCAGCATCGCGTTGGTCCGTCTTTGGCTGGTGTGGTTGGCCGCAAGGCAGGTTCGGCTGACGGCTATAAGCGCTACAAGGGCCTGAAAGATGCGGACTGGACGTGGGACGAGGCGGCACTGATGAGCTATCTCGAAGATCCTTCGGCGTTTACGAAAGCGAAAAACGGCGCCCGTTCGTCGATGGCGTTTAAGTTGAAAGACGAAGAAGAGCGCGAAGCGGTGATCGAATACCTGAAAGAACATTAAGCGATCCAACGATCAGATACGAGAACGGCCGGCAAATTGCCGGCCGTTTTTTTTGTGCGTGTGTTCGGTTTATGCGTCTTCGGAGTCGCTGCTTGCTGGAACTTCAGTAGGCTCTGCAGCCGCTTCAGTCGCTGCGTCTTGTGCAACGGCGGCCAGTGTGGCTTCCACGTCGGTGCGGGGCGCATGCACGGTCTTTGAACGTGCGCGGGCAAGGGCGACGACCTTTTCCAGGTCGGTCGCGTTGCATAGCCCTAAGCTCACAGGATTTTCGCCTTTGATATTTGACGAATTCCAGTGCGAACGGTCACGCACTGACGCGATCGTCGGCTTGGTGGTACCGATCAGCTTTGAAATCTGTGCGTCCGACAGTTCCGGATAATTCTTCACCAACCAGGCAATTGCGTTCGGGCGGTCACCGCGCTTGGAGACCGGCGTATAGCGTGCGCCTTTTTGGCGGGCCTTCGGCTGCGGGATGGTGACTTTGGACATTTGCAGGACGGCGTTTTCATCGCCCTCGCAACGCTGCAGTTCCTCTGCGCTGATCGCGCCGGCTTTCACCGGGTTCAGGCCCTGCATACCAACAGCCACATCGCCGTCGGCGATGGCTTGAACTTCAAGCTCGTGCAGACCGACAAATTCAGCGATCTGCTTGAATGTGAGCATCGTATTATCGACCAGCCAAACGGCGGTCGCCTTCGGCATCAAAGGATGCGCCATAATTCTTACCTCTCATGATCGTGGAGATGACCGGATGGCAGTCCCGTAACATCGGCGCCTTTATAGCGTCAGACGTGGGGCGGGGTCAAAACATGATGTTACATTACCGGCGAGGCAATTTTTGCCCCCAGACCGGGTATATCGGTGTTTTTAGCCCCATATTCAAGTTTAACCGGCATCCACGTTCAGCATTATCTTGCCGATATGGCGACTGCTTTCCATCAAGGTGTGAGCGGCGGCGGCTTCGCGTAGGGGCAATGTCTCAAAAATCACCGGTTTGATACGGTCGGCTTCAAGCAACGGCCAGACTGTGGTTTTTAGCTGCCGCATGATATCGGCTTTACGTGCAATCGATTGTGAACGCAATGTCGAGCCGGTCAGTGTAAGTCGCTTAAGCATCAAAGGCATGAAATTGACCTCGACCTTGGCGCCATGCAGGAATGCGATGTTGACGATCCGCCCGTCTGGCGCTGCGGCCTTGATGTTGCGCTGGATGTAGTCGCCGCCGACCATGTCCAAGATTACATCGATGCCGCCTTTGCCGAACTCTTTGGCGACGTCGACAAAATCTTCTTCACGATAATTCACGGCACGTTCGGCGCCGAGATCAAGACACGCTTGGCATTTTTCCGCGCTGCCCGCCGTCGTCATAACGCGGGCACCCAGGGTAGAGGCGAGCTGGATTGCCGTGGTGCCGATGCCACTGGACCCACCGTGCACCAAAAATGTCTCGCCGGCACTCAAGGCGGCGCGCTCAAATACGTTGGTCCAGACCGTCATAAAGGTTTCCGGCAGGGCCGCGGCTTCGATGATCGAAAGGTTCGCCGGTACCGGCAACACGTGCACTGCCGGGGCTGCGACATATTCGGCATAACCGCCACCCGCGACCAGTGCACATACGCGCTCGCCGATGTGAAGGCCTGTCACGTCTGCACCCAGTGCGGCGATTTCGCCGGCAACCTCAAGCCCCGGAATGTCGGTGATGCCCTCGGGGGGGGCATAATGACCCAGCCGCTGGATACAGTCCGGTCGGTTGACTCCGGCGGCTTGAATACGGATCAGGACTTCACTAGGGGTCAGGTTCGGGACCGGGCGGGTGGTCTCCGCCAACATGTCGGGGCCGCCGGGTTCAGTGATTTCAATGCAGGTCATGGTATCTGGAAGGGACATAGATTTCCGTCGCTTGTTAAGAGTGGGTGGTTTCTTTTAACATCACCATCGCACAATGGGGAGGTCAGCATGAGTATCGATGATTTAGAGCCGATAAAAAAGCCGGCCAACACCTGGGAAAACCTCGAAGATATGTCGATTGATATGCTGCATGCCTACATCATCGAGTTAGAGCGCGAGATCGACCGGGTGCGGGCCGACATCAAAGGCAAAGAAGCCGCGCGCGCCGGCGCCGAGCAATTCTTTAAGCGCTGAGCCTTACGCGCGGCGTTTGCGGGTCATGAACATGATCCAGCCGATTGGGCCTAAAAACAACACGATCACCAACCAGCCGATACGTGGGCTGAATGGGCAACGGGCTTCTGGCGGCATCCGCCACGGCCCCGCAGACGGGCTCAACGCCACATGCGCCATGGGGGCGAGAAAGCCGAAAACCAAAATTGTCCAAGCCAGCCAAACCGGTACCACGTGCGTCTCCGTCTGCGAATTGGGCTTTGTTTAAGGGTAGAATCGCCCGTCACATAGCCGCAATCCATTAAAACAAAATTAAGGTCTATGCACGATCATTCAGGTATGGCTCTGGTCCTCCGGAGTCATATTTGACACCTCCCTGTTAAACTTGCCGCCCCAGATCGGGGCGGCCTTTTTTGTGTGTTTGTATGAGTATTAGTCAATAAAAGACCTGCTTGACGTGGGGGTAAAGCCCAGCTTTAATCTGTTCCGTAAGAAGCGAGATGGCGAGTTTGACAGGGTTGAGGCTTCAAAAAAAATAAAGCGGGGGCTGCCGAGTTCGGTGGCCCCCGACTTTTTTTGTCCGACCCGCCCCCGCTTTGGATGCCAATAACGACCCACCGCACAAACACACGGACCACCTGATCATGAGCAAACCCCAAGCCGAGACCCGCGACGATTATGGGTATTTCTTAGACCTGCAGTCGCGCTGGATGGACAACGATCTGTATGGCCACGTCAATAACGTGACGTATTACTCGTACTTCGACACCGTTGTGAATTATTTCCTGATTGAAAAAGGTCGGTTGGATATTCACGACGCGCCTGTGATCGGCGTGGTGATCGAAAGCCATTGTAATTATACCAGTCCGGTCGCGTACCCGGATCTGATCTCGTGCGGGCTCAGGGTCGGCCACTTGGGTAACTCGTCGGTGCGCTACGAGGTCGGTATCTTCCGTAATGACGAGGCCAAAGCGTCGGCGGCCGGTCATTTCGTGCATGTGTTCGTGAACCGTGCCGACAACACGCCGGTGCCGATCCCGGCCCCAATCCGCGACGCCCTCGAAGCCATTCAACGGAGCGCCCCGGCATGAGCGATTATCTGGATTGGCGCGTCGAAGATTTTCCCTACCAGACCCGAATCGAGACCCGGTGGGGCGATAACGATATGCTCGGCCACCTGAACAATGTCGCGTACAACCGCATGATCGAAACCGTGGTGGTACGTTTCACCATGGGGCCGTTGGCGATTGATTGGCAGACCGCGCAGGCGTATCCGCTGGTGGTGGAGTCACTGTGTCGCTTCCATCGTCCTCTGTCGTTCCCGGAAACCGTTACGGCGAGCTTGCGGGCTGGTCGTTTGGGCGGCTCAAGCGTCACTTATGAAATTGGCCTGTTCGGCGAAGAGAGCGAAGTTCCCGGCGCGACCGGACATTTTATCCACGTGTTTATCGACCGCGACAGCCATAAGTCGGTGCCGATCCCAGACGATATCCGCGCGCGCATTCAAGCGGACGCGATCAAAGTCTGATCCTGAATCGAGTTCAGGATGACGCTGTCGGGCGAGGCGCGGTCTCGAAAACATGATGAGGCGGCGCGGCACTTGTTTGGACAGGGTTGCGCCGCAGCTGTTATCACCGCCTCACCCCCGCCTCGCGTCATCCTGAACTTGATTCAGGATCAGCGTCGCCGGGGCCGGGACATGAAGGGTTGCGGCAACTAAAAAAAGTGCGAAAAAAAGGCGCGCCCGAGGGGGGGAGAGCGCGCCTTCTTTCGTCAAATTAAAGCGTGCGTGTTACGCAGCTTTTTGCTCGATCGCTTTGGCGCCGGGGGTGGCGCTGATTTCGATCTTGCGTGGCTTCTGCTCTTCAGGGACAACGCGCTCAAGCTCAACCTGCAAGAGTCCGTTCTCAATCGCAGCACCTTTGACCTCGATATGGTCGGCAAGCTCGAAGCGGCGTTCGAATGCGCGCCCGGCAATGCCGCGATGCAGGAAGGCACGTTCGCCCTCGCTGTCGGTGATCTTGCCGGACACAACCAACGTGCGCTCGGTCAACGTGATGTCGATGTCGCCCGGCGCAAAGCCTGCGACAGCCAATGTCACGTTATAGCCGTTCTCACCGACCTGCTCGATATTATAGGGCGGGTAGGCGTTGCTTTGTTCGGTCTGGAGTGCCGAGTCCATGAGCCGCTGCATGCGGTCAAAGCCGACGGAATGACGGAAGAGTGGTGAAAAATCGATCGTACGCATAGCAAATCCTCCTTTGAGCGATCTGATCTATGAGCCCACGCGGCGGCCAAATTTACGGCCCCTAGTCGGGCTCCGTTTACAATGGCAGACCCAAATAGGCATCTGCCCTAACCACACATGAAATAATCCCTTGGCGAGCGCTCGCAAGGGGCGGGTAAAATTTTTTTGAAAAAATGTGGGCGTTGAAACGCGGTTATTCGGCGGCTTGCGCGCGCTTCCAGTCGACTTCCCAGAGCGTGACCGGGCCGTCAAAGCCCTTCATTTCATAGCCGCCGCGACTGACGAACTGGAACGATTTGCCGGCGCAGATGCCTTTCACGACGTCCGAGACGAAAATTTCGTTTTTCTGCGCCTTGTCGACGATGCGCGCCGACATCTGCACGGTGGAACCGAACAGGTCGTTGTCTTCTTGAATCGGCTCACCCGAGTTGATGCCGATCTTTAAATACAGCGGCAGGTTCGGATAGGCCTGGGTGTGGCTGTTGGCGCCACGTTGCATGGCAATGGCGGCTTCAACGCCGTCTGAAGCCTGCTCGAACGAGGCCATGATGCCGTCGCCGGTGTGCTTCACCTCGCGGCCTCGGAACTGGGTTAGGGCCTCACGGACGACCCGGTTGTGAGCACGCACGACCTCTTGGGCACCGGCGTCGCCGAGCTGCTGAGTCATTGCTGTTGAGCCGGCAATGTCTGTGAACAGCACTGTGATGACGCGGGGCTGCTCTTCTTTTAGCTTCGGCTTGTTCCATTCTTCGAGCGAGCCGTCCAGATGGCGTGCAATATGGGTTTCGTCTTGCATGAAAGTGTTCATGGCGTTGCGACCGGCTTGGAACATCTGCATATAGCGGCTGTCTTGTAGAAGGTATTCTTCGTATTTGCCGGCAAAATTCTCGGCATGAGATTTTTTGTACCCCAACACCTGAACGCTGTCGGACAAGATTTTGCTGGCCGCTTTGGCGTCGATGCCGTGGCCCTGCATCAGGGCTTCGGTCGCGCCGGCAACCCATAGGTTGACGCCGAACTTGTTAAAGTTATCGAGTTTTTTCTTGTTGAAGCTAGAGCCTTCAAGCGCCGTGCCCAGCGCTTTCATCATAAAGGCTTTTTGCTTTTCTTCTTTCGGCGACAGACCTCCACCGGCGGCAGCACTTTCGGGTGGCGGCTTGGCGCCGCCGTCATCGTCGCCGACACCGCCGCCCATTTCCGACTTCAGCCGGTCATTGAGGGCGTCATCGTCGGCGTCCGCCGATTTCGTCTTTTTCGCATTTTCGTCGGGCCGGTCTTCCGGGCTCGCGTATTTCTTGCGCTTCTTTTTAATTTTTTTAACTTTACGTACCTGCTTTGCCGCTTTTGGGGGCGGGCGATAGCGAGGTTGACGGTCGGCGAGAGTCTCTTTTTTCAAAAGGCTGGTTGCCATCATCAGCGCCGATAGTAAGAACGTGCCGATAAAGACGACGAACAATAGGTTGGCTTCGGTGTTGCCGGCGATCTTTGTGCCGAACAGGGTCTTGCCGCCGATTAAGCTCGACGTCATGAAGGTGAAAAAGCCACCGATGGTCAGACTGATCAGGGCGACCAGCAAAAGTTTCACGATCACTTGCGTGACGGTACTTTGCTTTTTCGGCGCACTCGCGCGTTTCCGGGTTTTGCCGCCGCTCGTAGTGACCTTGCCACCGTCTTCGTCATCGTCGCTATCGTCATCCATCCAACTGGGGGATGACGATGCGTTGTCGCTGCCATTACCACCGATTGTCGTCGCATCTTGTTCGAACTTGTCGAGGGACGTTACGCCGGCGCTTTTATAAATAACGAACTCTTGGGATGAGCCCATTTCCGGATCGTAGACTTCACGCACCACTTTGACGGCGCTGACGCCGCGCAAACTTTCCATGCTTTTAGCTTCGTTAATGGCTTTGTCCTTTTGGAACGAGCCGAATTGAGCGTGGATGCTCCAACGCTTACCTTGCTGTACATGGACTTCAAACTGTGTGATGCCAGCCAAAGCGGAACCCCCGTAGCGAAGCTGACGGCTGCCTCGCTAAATATACCCCTAAACACAACTTCGGCAGATTCGCCAAAGAAGCTTCTCACCTGAATAGGATAACAAACTCAGAATCTAATAACAATTTGATTTAGCAGCACAATATTAACCATACATGAACCGGCGAAATAAAAAACGCCCCCCAAATTGTTTGGGAGGCGTTTAAATTCGTAATATTTCAGCGGTTTTATTCGGACTTGAGGCCGATGCCCGCGAAACGCTTGTTGAACTTGGCAAGCTGGCCGCCGCTGTCGAGCAGACGATGCACACCGGTCCACGCAGGGTGCGAGGACGGGTCAACATCCAATTTCAGCGTGTCGCCCGAGTTGCCATAGGTCGAGCGGGTCGTGAACGTCGAGCCATCGGTCATCTGCACCGTGATCTCGTGATACTCCGGATGGATATCTTTTTTCATCGCGCGCGTCTCCACATCATTCGAGCGGGCCTTATACAGAGTTGCCAGAAGCCTTTCAAGGGCTGTTGTGGCGAGGTTTACTTGGTTTTTGTCTGAGTCTTGGCCTGGGCACGCCGATTGAACAACGCCAGCAGAGCGACAATCGCGACGATCGCCATGATCAGCGCGCCTGCGAAGTAGGGCGCATGGCGACCGACAACAGCAAAAACCATGCCTCCCATGGCAGGTCCGACGACCCGAGATAAGGTCGTTGCCGAACGGGTAACGCCCATCAGGCCACCCTGAACATCGTTGTCACCGCGCACTGAAATTGCCGTATTCAGCGATGGTGACAGGATGCCGAAGCCCAGCGCCGCGATGGTCATTGCCAACACCAACTGCGTGGACGTGGTTACAAACGGCACCACGGCGAGCCCGACACTGAGCGCAATTGCGCCGATCACGATCAGCCGCTCAACCCCAAACCGTTTTGCCAGCTTGCCGAGCAGGCCGCCCTGCACGATGGCGGCGAGCACGCCGATCAGCGCGAACAGATAGCCGTTCTGCAGCGGCCCCCAGCCGAATTCTCGGGATGACCACATGGCGAACGTCGCCTCAAGGGCGGAGAACACCAAGGTCGCTGCGAATGAGAGTATGATCAACACGCGAATACCTGGCGTACTGAGCGCCTCCATCAGGGCTTTCATTCGCCCGGACCGGCCTTGTGCATTTAGCCGCGCACGGGCCTCCGGCGATAAGCTTTCTTTTAGGATGAATAGGCCGCTTACGAGGGCCAGAGCGGACAGGCCGGCAGCCACGAAACACGGCGTTCGGAAATCTGCGTTGTTTGGGTCCGCACCCGCAATTACCCCGCCGATGGCAGGCCCGATGATAAAGCCGATGGAAAACGCCGCCCCCATCATGCCCATGCCCTTGGCGCGGTCCTCTTTGGTGGTGACGTCGGCAACGTAGGCAAAAGCCGTGGCGATGTTGCCGGCCATGAAGCCGCTGAGTGCGCGGGCTAAAAACAACGACACTAGGCTCTCTGCGAGGCCCAACCAGACGTAGGCGCCGACCGCGCCGGCCATGGACAGCATCAACACCGGCTTACGCCCGACGCGGTCACTGAGCCGTCCCCAGAAGGGGGCGGCGATAAACTGCGCCGCCGAATAGATCGCCATTAACAACCCGACCTGATCGGGCGAGGCGTTATAGTATTCGGCATAGAACGGCAGCAGCGGGATTACGACGCCAAAACCGATCAGGTCGACCACGACGATAAGAAAAAGAACCGGCATACGTTAGCGCTGTGTAAACTTGAATTCGATACGGCGATTTTTTGCCTTCGCAGCTTCCGTCGTGCCGCTGGTGAGCGGGTAATGCTCGCCGAAGCCCGTCGCCGCCAGGCGCTTCGCTGGGATCCCGGCATCGACCAGCGCATGCACCACGGATAATGCCCGCGCCGTGGATAACTCCCAGTTGGACGGAAACTGGGGTGTTGAAATCGGATCGCTGTCGGTGTGCCCATCGACCCGCAATATCCAGTCGATGTCGCCGGGCATTTTGATGGCGATCTCAAGCAAGGTTGTGGCGAGCTTGGCAAGCTCGCGTTTGCCGGCCTCACCGATCTCGGCCTTGCTTTTGGCAAACAGCAGTTCGGATTGCAGCACAAATCGATCACCGACAATGCGCACGTCGTCGCGGTTGCCGATCACTTCACGGAGCCGGCCAAAGAATTCCGAGCGATAGCGTGCGAGTTCCTGCACCTTACCCGCAAGCGCTGCGTTGAGGCGTTGCCCCAAGGCCTCGATCTGGATGTCTTTTTTCTCAGCCTCGGTCTCGGATGCTTCAAGTGCAGCGTTCAACGCGTTTAATTGCTGTCGGAGCGCGGCCATTTGTTTATTCATCAGCGCCAATTGCGCCCGCGCGCTCTCGGCAATCTCGCTTTGCTCGGCGAGGCCGGTTTTTAGGTCTTTGCGGTCAGCCTCGGCACTTGCCAAGGACTGCGCCAGTGCGTCCCGTTCGGCTGCAACATTCTTTGCCGCAATCGACAGCGACGTGACCTCTTTTTCGAGCTCTTCTTTAAGCGCACGGAGTGCTGCGACATCCCCGCTGAGGTCGGCGATCTCGCTCAGTTGCCGATCTAAGGCTTCTTTGTCAGCAGCCGAGCGTGCGGTGAGCGTCGAAATCTGCGCCTGCGCATCGACGTATTCGCTGCGCAATTGCGCGAGTTGCGCCTGCAACTGCTGGCGTGCATCAATCGAGGCAGATAATTGGTTTTCCAGACTTTCGATGCCGAATTGCAGTTGCTGGTTTTCAGATTTGGTCAGCGCCAGCACTTGCGACAATTCGCTGAGGTCGATCTCCAATTGCCGGAGCGCCTTGTCTTTGCCGGTCAACGCTTGGCCCAGGAAAAACTGCGCCATGACGAAGATCAGCAACAAAAAGATGATCACCATCAGCAGCGTCGCCAATGCATCGACGAAGCCGGGCCAGATGACGGTTGATCGATGTTCGCGGCGGCTGATCGCGGCCATGCGGGATTAGGATCCTTCGCCGGTGGCGGCGATGGTGCGCGCCAAAAGGCGAATTTCGCGGCGCAGCGCATCGGATATCTCGTCGCGGGATTGCGTCGTCTCGTCGATCAGGCGTTGCAGATGATTGTCGATGGAACGCAGATGTGCGCGGATCGCCTCGTCATTGCCGCCCGATGCATTGCTGCCGGTGGCAAGCTTTTCCAATACCGGCTTCATCTCGACCTGAGTTTCGGCCAGGCGGCGCATCACCTGTTGTTCGGTACGCATGTGGTCGGTAAGGGTTTCGATCTTGCTGGTGAGCGAGCTTAGGCCCGTGTTGACGTTGTTCTTGCCTTCTTCGCTGCGGGCCATGATCACTTGCAGGTTTTCCAAGCTCTCAGCCGTCTGCTCCAGCAGGGCCTGCACGTAGGCAGGCACGTTGCCGCCTTCGCCGTCACCGCCGAGCGCGCCTGACGACAGCCGGGTCACACTGGACAGCCATTCTTCAAGTTCGTTGAAAAAACGATTTTGCGATTGGCTCGCTTGCAGATCCAAAAACCCCAACACCAACGAGCCGGCCAAGCCGAACAGAGATGACGAGAAAGCCGTACCCATGCCGTCGATGGGCGCTTGCAGGCCAGCCTTCAGGCGCTCGAACACGACGGCCGTATCGTCACCGCCGACGTTCAAACCTTCAATCACCGTGCCGATGGAGCCAACGGTCTCTAAAAGCCCCCAGAACGTGCCGAGCAGGCCTAAGAAGATCAGCAAACCGATATTGTAGCGTGATAGATCCCGGCTTTCATCCAGCCTAGCCGCAATGCCGTCCAAGATCGAGCGCATCGACATTGCGGATAGGCTGAACCGAGACCGGCCTTGGCGGTCGGACAGCATCGTTGCCATCGGCCCCAAAAGCTTCGGCAGATCGCCACTTTGCGGGATAGATACGTGCAGGCCGTTTTCGGCTTCGTCCAGGCGGTCTCGAAAGCTGTCCAGCCAAGACACTTCGGCGTACAGCAACATCACTTGGCGGAAATTATACAGTAGCCCTAACACCAGCACACCGAGGATCAGGCCGTTCAGGGCAGCGTTGGCCATAAAGGCGTCTCGCAGCGGCTGAAACACAAAAAAGCTCGCCGCGCCGACGCACCCCAAAAAGATAATCATGCGGAATAGAAAAACGGTCGGGCGGGTCATCAGATCACGATATCCTATGATACTTGTGGCCTATTATGATTTAGTGTCTCGCGGGCGTCTTGTGAGCGTCTTGTGACAGCAGGTCGCGTTTTTTGCAAAAGCCGCCGGGTGCGAACGACATCCCGTGCGATCAGGATCGTCTAGCGTTTGACGATGTTGACGTCGACCCGGTTCTCCGGCGCGCCTTGTTCTTTGTCGCCAAGTGCACGGACGTCAATTCGTGTCGAGCGCAGGCCTTTTTCGATTAGGTATGAGCGCACCGATAGGGCGCGTGACAGAGAAATCCGTCGCGCTTTGCTCGACGTCAGATCCGGACCTGCGGCATAGGCCATCAGCTGCACGCGCAGTTCGTTCGATGCCTCAAGCTTGGCATAGACGCCGTCCAAGACGCCTTGGCCGTCGGCGGAAAGTTTTGTGTCATCGCCGTTAAACAAAACTTGTGCAGGCTTTTCGCCGGTCGCATCGGGCAGTGATGCTTGCTCGGGCGCAGCGGGTGCAGGTGTGGTGGCCGATGCTGCTTCAGGCGCACTTGGTGCTGCCGGCGCTACCGCGGGGGCCGCAGGCGCTGGGGGCGCGCTGGGCGGCGGCGGTGCTTCAGCGACTTCGGTTTTAGGTGCGGGCGCTGGTGCTGGTGGCGGCGCGGCAGCTGTTTTCGTTTCGACGGCTGCGGCTGGTTTTGCAGGTGCGGGCGGCGCTTTGGCCTCGCTCAACTGTTTTGGCGCGCTCGGCGCAGCAGCGCTTTGAACGGGGGCTTTCGGCATAGGGGCCGGTGCTGGCGCTGCGGCTTGCTTTACGGGGGCGCTGCCCGGCTTGCGAAGATTCACGGTCCCGCTGCGCCCCGTGTTGCTGCCAGGGACGTCCACATACAACTGCGAGCGTGGCATCGCGGCACCCGGCATCAACAGGCCGTCTCGTGACATCGGCGCCATGCCTTGTTCGATTGGAGATCCGTTTGGCATCGCTGACGCGCTTTGGCCGTCAATCGCGCCCCAGTTAATAACAACGTTATCCGTTGCAGATTGATAGGATGAGGTTTGCGCCAATGCGGCGTGATTGCTGACGGCGAGCGCAAAAGCGGCGCCGCCCAAAAACAGGGCAGATCGCGCATACGAAAATCGTTTGTCGCTTTTGCGGTCCATGGGGCCTCCCTCAATCGCTTGGTGCGGGTTTCCGCGTAAAATCTTTCGGCAAATCGCACTCGTAATGTGCAGCCTCGAAAATAATGAAGGCTTGGTCAACCCTCAACAGCTTTACACGCTCTTGCGTGCCGCCTTTAAGAGTTTCATGAAATCGCGGTCGAGATCGCCATTGCTGGCGATAATGCTGCCGTTCTCTAACATCTTATCTTTACCGTCGATGTCGGTGACGATGCCGCCAGCTTCGCGAACCAGCAAAAGCCCCGCAGCGATGTCCCAGCTTTGCAGGTTCCGCTCCCAATAGCCATCATAGCGTCCGGCCGCCACGAACGCGAGGTCGAGGGCTGCGGACCCAAAGCGGCGAATGCCGACCGATCCTGCCATTACGGCTTCAAGTTCTTTGATAAAGATATCATGATCGGGACGCCCCAGGAATGGAATGCCCGTCGCAAAAAGTGCTTCGTTGATATGCTGGCGACCCGATACACGCAGCCGCGAATCTCGCAAAAATGCACCCTTGCCGCGCTCGGCGTAATACAGATCGTCGGTGATCGGGTTATAGACCACGCCCGCTTCGATGCGCCGGTCACGCTCAAGCGCGACCGAAACCGCAAAGTGCGGAATACCATGCAAAAAGTTTGTCGTGCCGTCGAGGGGATCGATAATCCAACGGTTGGAAATATCACTGCCTTCGATCTCGCCGCCTTCTTCGTTCAAAAATCCATAGGCCGGACGCGCCTTTTGCAGGGCGGTGACCAAGATACTTTCGGCCTTGGTGTCGGCTTTGGTGACGAAGTCGGCAGGTCCTTTGCGCGAGACTTGCAATTGTTCGACTTCGCCGAAATCGCGACGTAAAGCCCGGCCGGCTTTTTGCGCGGCCTCGACCATGACGGTGAGGAGGGGGGTGAGGCGGGACATAAGTGGTTTTTGCCGTCCTAAACTAATGGGGCTTAATCTTTGGCGCGTTCGACGTAGGAGATATCGCGGGTATCGACAACGATCCGGGTGCCGGCACCGATGTGCGGCGGTACCAAGACTTTAACGCCATTTTCCAAAACTGCCGGTTTATACGATGACGACGCGGTCTGACCTTTGACGACCGCATCGGCTTCGGCAATTTCCAAGGTCACGTGCTGCGGCAATTCGACGCCCAGCGGCTCATCCTCGAAGCTCTCGATCTTCACATTCATGCCGTCTTGCAGAAACGGCACCAAGTCGACGCCGACCGCTTCGCTGGAAAGCGCGATCTGCTCGTAAGATTCGGGATGCATAAACGTGTGCATATCGCCTTCCGAGAACAGGAATTGATAGTCTGTCTGCTCAAGGCGCGCGCGCTCGACCTTTTCCGATGAACGGAAACGCTCGTTCAGCTTGGTGCCGTCGCGAATGTCTTTCAATTCAACTTGTAGGTACGCGCCGCCCTTGCCCGGTTGCGTGTGCTGAATTTTCGTTGCGCGCCAAAGCCGGTTTTGGTGCTCAATGACCATCCCTGGACGGATGGCGTTGCCGTCGATCTTCATGATCTATCGTCCTGAAAACTATTGTGTCGTAAAAGATTGATTGCGGTAACTCTCGAGTCGCTGGCGCGGGTTCTATCAGGTCGCCCCGCACTCTGCCACCGAAAATATGGTCTTTGCGCTTGTGCGTGCTCAGCGCTTGATGACGGGGGCGAACGCGCGGACCGCTTCGGCGGGCCCGCCCGGGTGCCCCCAAACGCCATTGATGACCGCCAGATAATCGGCGCCGGCCTCAACCAAAGGGCCGCAGTTTTCGTGCGTGATGCCGCCGATGGCAACGCAGGGCAAGATCGTCATCGACGACCACCACTCAACGATATCGGGCTCTGCCTGGTGTTTTGCATCTTTGGACGTGGTCGGAAAAAAGGCTCCGAAGGCGACGTAGTCCGCACCGCGATCACCGGCTTCAATCGCCAGATCGCGACTGGCATGGCAGGTGACGCCGATGACCGCGTCTGCACCTAAGAGTGCGCGGGCGTCAGCCAAGCTGGTGTCGTCTTGACCCAAATGCACGCCGTCGGCCCCGGTCGCCTGCGCGATGTCGGCGCGATCGTTGATGATCAGCGGCACGTCGGCGGCGTGACAGATCGGCAGCAACACATTGGCAGCTGTGATGATATCTTCGTCCGGCACGTCTTTCAGGCGCAGTTGCACGGCACCGACGACCCCGGGGGCGGCATCGAGCGCGGCCTTCAGGTCTTCGGCAAACGCGTGCGGGTCGATTTGCGGCGGCGTGATCAAATAGAGTTTACACGGCGGCGTCTTGGCTTCGCTCATGCGCTGTTGTCTCCCGCGTTGTCTCTGAGCCATGTGTCCAGGGCGTCGTCGGTGACGTCGTCCCCAAGATCAAGGGCGTTAAGCGGGCCATGTACGACCGCGCCCCCGCATTGTTCAGCAATATTCGAAAGTTTGATAAACACCGCTTGCGGTGCCGTCGAGCAAATATATGTGCACCCAGAACGCAGCGCCTGCAACGCCGGACCCGGATCTTCGCCGCAATCAAGGATCGCATCAATGCTGATTGTTGTCGCCGGCAGCTCAGCGCGCACGGTCGCGATCATCTCGCGAAATACGGCCGGGCCGAGGGTGGCGGCAGCGCCGGGGGCGCTGACCAAGGTCAGATCGACGCCCAAGGCATGTGCCCGGCTGACAGCGCGGCGCGCGTGGTGGATGTCATGGACAACAACTCGGGCGCCGCGCATATCAGGGCCTGACGTTTTAAAGGCCGGCGTCTTACAGGCTCGCCATTACCGCAGCCGTATCCGGCATCCGGTTGGAGAAGCCCCATTCGTTGTCATACCAGCTCAGCACGCGGACGAAGGTGCCGTCGATAACCTGGGTCTGCGTGGCATCAAAGGTCGAGCTGTGCGGGTTGTGGTTGAAGTCGATGGAGACCAGCGGCTCAACATTGTAGCCGAGCACGCCTTTTAGCGGACCTTCAGCAGCGGCTTTCATGGCTTCGTTGATTTCTTCTGCGGTGGTCGCCCGACCGGCGTCGAACGTCAGATCAACCAACGAGACGTTCTGCGTCGGCACGCGGATCGCGGTACCGTCCAACTTGCCGACCAGTTCCGGCAACACCAGACCGACGGCCTTCGCAGCCCCGGTCGAGGTCGGGATCAACGAGGTCGATGCTGTACGTGCGCGTCGCGGATCGGAATGCAGGGTATCCAGTGTGCGCTGATCACCGGTGAAGGCGTGGATCGTCGTCATGTAGCCACGCTCGATCCCGACCAGGTTGTTCAGCACGTATGCGACCGGTGCCAAGCAGTTGGTGGTGCAAGACGCGTTCGACACGATGGTGTCGTCGGCGGTCAGGCTGGTGTGGTTGACGCCGTAGACGATGGTCTTGTCGACGTCTTTGCCCGGTGCCGAGATCAGCACTTTCTTAGCGCCCGCTGCGATGTGTTTGCCGGCGCTGGCACGGTCGACGAACAGGCCGGTGCATTCCAGCGCTACGTCGACGCCCAATTCGCCCCACGGCAGATCGGCCGGGTCGCGTTCGGCGGTCACTTTCATGACGCCGGCGCCGACGTCGATGGTGTTGCCGTCGACTTTGACCTCACCCGGGAACGGGCCGTGCGTGGAGTCGTAGCGGAACAGGTGCGCGTTCATCTCGACCGAGCCCAAATCGTTGATGGCAACGACTTCGATATCGTTGCGCTTGCTCTCGACAATGCTGCGTAAGACCAATCGACCGATACGTCCAAAACCATTGATGGCGACACGTGTTGCCATGTTGTCCTCCTGTGCTGGTCGCTGCCGCATTCGGCGCGACGTTTGAAAAAGGCGTTGTTTTTCTGTGCGCGCAAAAAACCGGGTTTCCTGCCAAAGGTCAACGTTTGATTGCCCGATGGCGTCCGAGATTTTTACCAAAGGCAGCGAAATATGAAAAATCGTCGGAGTCTCAGAATTTTACGGGCGATATCTCAGGTTGCGTTTGACGAAAATTGTGGAACCGGCTTAACCTCTGGACATTCGCGGGTTTGATGCGTCGTGGGGCGATGGCGCCCGGGCGACGAAAAGGGGGCCATTATCGGGATGTCGACATCGACAATCGCCAAGGCATCTAAGGTTGATCGTGCCGTTGAACGGCTTGAAGCGGCGGTTGACCGATTGGACCTCGCGCTGACGACAAATGCGTCCAGAGTGTCAGGCGCGTCTGCATGTGCCGCTGACGATTCGGAACACAAAGCCGCGCTCGATGCACTTCGTCAGGAAAATTCAGGCCTTCGTGATTTGAACCGTACCGCCGCCGACCGACTGGCCGGTGCGATTGCCCGACTGGAATCCCTCACCACCGCTGACGTGAAGGGCTGAATCGATGGCACAAGTCACCGTCAGCATCAATGACCGCAAATACACCGTCGCCTGCGACGATGGTCAGGAAGCACATCTGACCCGGCTCGGCGGCTATATTGATCGCCGCGTGTCCGAGCTTGTTGCCGCTGTCGGGCAAATCGGCGATGCCAAGCTTTTGGTGATGGTCTCGCTTTTGGTCGCCGACGAGCTGTCAGACGTGTATGCCGAAAACGAAACGCTGAAATCCGGTAAAGGCGCCGCTGCGGCGGCTGACGTCGATGACCGTCTAAGTCAAAGCCTTGAGCGGATCTCGGCACGCATCGAAAGCATTGCCGAGCGCCTCGAAGGCGCCTAGTTTACAAACAGGCGGGCTACGGGACGCGACAGACCTAAGTATCCCTGGGGCCTTAAATCCACCGTAAGGGAGCTGTCACTGTCCGACTCTTGGGTCGGATACCTACGGCGCCCACCTGCTGAAGCAGGCCACGGAGGATCACACGGTCACCGGTCCAGGTGGTCCGCCTGCTTATTTTTTTCATGCCATGAAGGCCTGTTGCTGGACGTGACTGACCTCGACACGCAAAAATCCGACCTTCGCAAGGCCGCTCAAAAGCGTCGCAAACAAGCGCACGGCGATGCCCCAGATGCCGGCGACGCGCTGGCGCGTCATGTGATCGCGTCGGCGTCGGCTCTGGGCCTTGAAGACGGTCCGCGCGTGGTGTCCGCGTATTGGCCGATGGGCACGGAAATCGATGTCCGGCCTTTGATGCGGGCGCTGGCCGAACTTGGCCACAGCATCGCCCTCCCTGTGGTCACGGCACCGGCGACGCCGTTGACGTTCAGGCGATGGCAGGATGGTGACATGTTGATTGACGGCGGCTTCGGGACGTCTATTCCAAGTGATGCGGCGCCAAGCCTCACGCCGGATATTCTGATCGTGCCGATGCTGGCGTTTGACGCGGCGGGCTATCGGCTCGGTTACGGGGGTGGGTTTTATGACCGGACCTTACAAAAGCTCAGAGACGCACCGGCTGGTCGGGCGCCGTTTGCTATAGGCGCCGCGTTTGCCGGGCAGCGGCTGGACAGGACGCCACGCGGTCCGCATGATCAGCGGCTCAACGCCATCGCCACCGAGCTTGGCATTCTGATGACCTCTGACAGCGGGCAGGAACTTCCTTCGGTATGAATATTTTGATTATCGGCGACGTCGTCGGCAGCGCCGGGCGCGCTGTGCTTAACGGCAACCTCGCTCAGCTTAAAACCAAACTGAAAGTCGACTTTGCCATCGTCAATGGCGAGAACGCAGCACATGGCTTCGGCATCACCGGCGCGATCTGCGATACCATGTATCAGTCGGGCGCGGACTGCATCACCACCGGCAACCACGCTTTTGATCAGCGCGACGTCATCGATCAGATGGGCCGCGACGACAAAATTTTGCGTCCGATCAATTATCCTCCGGGCACACCCGGGCGCGGTTACAAGACCTATACGACCGAAAGCGGCAAGCGGGTGTTGGTCGCCAACGTGATGTGTCGGCTGTTCATGGAGCTCCTCGATGATCCGTTCCAAGCCGCGGCGGACTTACTGGATCGCTACCGGTTGAAGCGCGATGTGGATGCGGTGATCTTTGATCTGCACGGCGAAGCGACCAGCGAGAAACAAGCGTTCGGCCACTACGTCGATGGCCGCGCCACGGCTGTGGTCGGCACACACACCCATGTGCCAACCGCCGACGGACGGATTATGCCCGGCGGCACCGCGTATCAAAGTGATCTCGGCATGACCGGCGATTACGACTCGGTGATCGGCATGCGCAAAGAAGGGGCGACATCGCGCTTTATCTCGAAAGGTGAGCGTATACGCCTCGAGCCCGCCGACGGCGATGGCACGCTTTGCGGCGTGCTGGTCAGCACCGACGACAAAACCGGCCTCGCCAAACGCATTCAACCGCTCCGCATCGGCGCGCATTTGGCGGTGACCATGCCGAAGGGGTAGGTGGCGCTCTAAGATCCCGGGTCGCTTGCGCGCCCGGGAAGTCGCATTGTTTTTGTGCGTGATTTTTGTGCCATTCACCAAATTTTTCCCCGACCTGCGACTTCCCGGAATGGCCTCAGAATTTTCTGGGGCCATATCCGGGATATTAAAGCACGATGCTAAAATTAACCTCGTGTTGCCAAAATCTTGACATATTGCGCGGTAATGATGATTGAGGGCGCGCTAGACGTACGCGTCGGGAATTTATTCCTGGCTGTATTCATCGGCGCGCCTCAATAGTAGTATAGAGCGATTCGCGACCCGGGCGGTTTCGGGGGGCGCCTAACACGAGCGGGACGGAGACGGACGAACGAGATGGCCGGCCATTCAAAGTTTAAAAATATTATGCACCGTAAGGGCGCGCAGGATGCGAAGCGCGCCAAGGTTTTTGCAAAGCTCGGCAAAGAGCTCTCCATTGCAGCGCGCGGCGGCGAAGACCCGAACTTTAACCCACGCCTGCGCTTGGCAATTGCCAATGCGCGCGGCCAGAACATGCCGAACGACAACATCAAGCGCGCGATTCAGCGCGGTCTCGGCGGGGACGGCGAGAACTACGAAGAAATCCGTTATGAAGGGTATGGGCCTGGCGGTGTGGCGATGATCGTCGAAGCGCTGTCGGACAATCGCAACCGCACCGCATCCGAAGTGCGCTCGGCCTTTGCAAAGCACGGCGGCAACATGGGCGAGACCGGCTCGGTCAACTTCATGTTTGATCGCGTCGGGCGGATTGTCTATCCGACCGATGTGGCGGGTGCAGAAGCGATGTTCGAAGCGGCCCTCGAAGCAGGTGCCACCGACGTTGAAAGCGACGCGGACGGCCACACCATTATTTGTGATCCCGACGATTTTGCCGGCGTGCGCGAAGCGCTTGCGGAGACTTTCGGCGACCCGGAAAGCGGCGGGCTCGATTGGAAACCGCAAAACACCATTGAAGTCGATGTCGACACGGCGAGCACGCTGTTCAAGCTGATTGATGTTTTGGAAGACAACGACGATGTGCAAAGCGTGTCGTCGAACTTTGACGTATCCGACGAGATTATGGCGCAGTTGAGCGCCTGATTTCGTTTAAACATAACGGCCCCTAGGGCAGGAGCTTCATGTGCGGCTGATCGGTTTCGATCCAGGATTGCAGATCACGGGATGGGGCGTCATCGAGGCGGTGGGCAACCGTCTGAGTTACGTCGCCGACGGCGTCGTCAAAACCTCTCCCGATGCCACCCTCGCGGATCGTTTGGTGCAGTTGCATGCGGGCCTACGCGAGATCATCGCCGAGTACACCCCCGAAGAAGCTGCGGTTGAGGAAACCTTCGTCAACAAGAACCCGGTTTCGACCCTGAAGCTCGGGCAAGCGCGGGGCATTGTCTTGTTGGTGCCTGCGCTGGCCGGGCTGCACGTTGCTGAATACTTGCCGAACCTCGTTAAAAAGACCGTTGTCGGCGCCGGGCATGCGAGCAAGGAACAAGTGCAGATGATGGTCAAAACCTTACTGCCGGGCGCCAAGGTCACCGGCGCCGATGCCGCCGATGCGCTCGCCGTCGCGATCTGTCACGCACACCACCGCGGTACGTCCGAGCGGATTCGGCAAATGATCCGCAAGCAACCCGTCGTCGGGGCCGCCAGATGATCGCGCGCCTCAAAGGGATCGTCGAAGAGGTTGGGGACGATTGGGTGGTGATCGACGTCGCCGGTGTCGGTTATTTGGTGTTCGCCTCAAGCCGTACTCGCAGCCGGCTTGCGGTGGGCGAGGCTGCGATGCTGTTCATCGAAACCCATGTCCGCGAAGACCACATCCATTTATATGGCTTTACCGGTGCCGAAGATCGCGATTGGTTTAAGCTTTTGACCACGGTGCAGGGCGTCGGTGCGAAGGCCGGGCTTGCAATCCAAGGCGTGTTGAATGCGGAACAGCTCAGCCGGGCGATTGCCAGCGGCGACAAGGCGGCGATCACGCAGGCGCCGGGTGTCGGGCCGAAGTTAGCGAGCCGGATCGTCTCAGAGCTTAAAGATAAAGTCGGCGCCATCGCGCTCGGTCAAGCGGCGAAAGCACAGGTCGCGGCCCGGACACCGGGTGCGGTGCCTTCAGCCGTCGACATCGCGGAAAGTGCGGTGTCGGACGCGGTATCGGCGCTGGTCAATTTGGGCTACAGCCCATCGCAAGCGTTGGGCGCAGTCTCTGAGGCTGCCAACGATTTGGGCGAGGGGGTCGACGTCGGGCAACTGATTAAGGGTGGGCTGGCGCGCTTGGCGCCGGCGGATACCCGTGCAGGGGCGCGTACCTAAATGGCCGAAGGGGATCGTATTATCGAACTGGGCGAGACCGCCGGCGACACACAAGATGTCGCCCTGCGTCCGCAACGGCTGAACGATTTTGTCGGCCAACCGCAAGTGCGCGCCAATCTGAAAGTGTTTGTCGAGGCATCGCTGCAACGCGCTGAAGCGTTGGATCATGTGTTGTTTTACGGCCCGCCTGGGCTCGGCAAAACCACGCTGGCGTCTATCGTCGCCAAAGAAATGGGCGTCGGCTTTCGTGCCACGTCGGGTCCGGTGATCGCTAAGGCTGGCGACTTGGCGGCGATCTTGACCAACCTCGAAGCCGGCGACGTGTTGTTCATCGATGAAATTCATCGTCTGAGCCCGGCGGTCGAAGAAATCCTGTACCCGGCGATGGAAGATTTTCAGCTGGATCTGATCATCGGCGAAGGGCCGGCGGCGCGTTCGGTGCGGATCGATCTGCCGCGCTTTACCTTGGTCGGCGCGACCACTCGATCGGGCTTGATCACCACGCCGTTGCGTGAACGTTTCGGCATTCCCATGCGACTTGAATTTTATGGCGTCGATGATTTGCAACATATCATAAGCCGCGGCGCCGGCCTGTTGGGCTTGGCCTTGGAGTCTGACGGTGCGCGTGAAATTGCGAAGCGCGCACGCGGCACGCCTAGGGTCGCCGGACGATTGCTTAGGCGGGTCCGCGATTTCGCAGCGGTCGACGGCAGCATCAGTGTGGATGCGAAAACCGCCGACGCCGCGCTCAACCGCTTGGATGTGGATAAGCGCGGCCTAGATGCCATGGACCGTCGTTACTTAGGCTGCATCGCCGACAATTACGGTGGCGGCCCGGTTGGGGTTGAGACCTTGGCCGCCGCGTTGTCGGAACAGCGCGATACCATCGAAGAAGTGATCGAGCCTTATTTGATTCAGCAAGGCTTGCTGATGCGCACGCCCCGAGGCCGCGCACTGACCGGTGACGGTTTCAAGCACTTAGGCCTGAAGGCGCCGAAGTCATTCGATCAGTTGGAACTGATCCGGGAGGACCCAGCTGATGCCTGATGCGTCTGGGCAGCATGTGCACAGCCTGTCGGTCCGGGTCTATTATGAAGACACCGACGCTGGCGGCATCGTGTATTATGCCAATTATTTGAAGTATGCAGAGCGTGCGCGGACCGAGCTTCTGCGTAGTCACGGCATCGAAAACGGTGCGCTGATGTGCTCGGACCGGATCGCCTTTGCGGTTAAATCCTGCAGTACTGATTACATCAAGCCGGCGCGTTTGGACGATGCGCTGGATGTGCGCACCACCGTAACTCGGCTCGGTGGCGCGAGCCTGCACATGCATCAAGACATTTGCCTGGACGGCGCCACATTGGTCGCCATCGATGTGCGCTTGGCGTGCATGGACGTTGACAGCGGCGCGCCTGTGCGCCTGCCCGACGTAGTGCGCGATGCCTTACAGCAAGTTTTACAGACATGAAGATTAAGCGATTTTTGAAAGCGGAGTGACGAATGGAAAACCAAGCGGTTGATGCCGCGCTTATGGCCGGTTCGGTCGGCGCTGACAACTTCACCATCATGGCGATGGTGCTGCGTGCCGATATCGTCGTCAAAGCGGTAATGTTGATTTTGGTGCTGGCGTCAATTTGGTGCTGGGCGATCATCTTCGAGAAGATATTGAACGTGAGCCGGCTCAATAAACGCTCATCGGATTTTGAGCAGGCGTTTTGGTCGGGCAAGTCGTTGGACGAATTGTATGAGCGAATATCCCCGAACCCGCGCGATCCGATGTCAGCTGTGTTCGTTGCCGCAATGCGGGAATGGCGGCGTGCATCGGGCAGCGCCGGCGCCAGTCTGAAAGTTGGTGTCGCCGAGCGGATTGAGCGCGTCATGCAGATTACCGTGCACCGCGAGATGGACCGGGCCGAGCGCTATATGACGTTCTTGGCCACCACCGGTTCGACGGCACCGTTTGTCGGTTTGTTCGGCACGGTGTGGGGGATCATGAACAGCTTCCAGGCGATTGCGGTGTCATCGAACACCTCCTTGGCCGTGGTCGCGCCGGGCATTGCCGAGGCGCTGTTTGCGACCGCGCTCGGCCTGCTCGCCGCCATTCCGGCGGTGGTTGCCTACAACAAACTCAGCCGTGACCTGGATCGCTATGCCGGTCGGCTGGACAGCTTTGCCGGCGAGTTCTCGGCAATTTTATCGCGTGAAATGGACACCTAAACGGAAAAAGGTGCGACGGATATGGCAACAATATTAGAGCGCACATCAAGCGGTGGCCGTTTCCGCCGAGGGCGAAACCGACCGATGAGCGAGATCAACGTGACGCCGTTTGTCGACGTGATGTTGGTGCTGTTGATTATCTTTATGGTGACGGCACCGCTGTTGACGGTCGGTGTCGAGGTCAATCTGCCGAAGACCGATGCGGGCGCCGTTGCCGGTGATGACGAGCCGCTGGCGATCTCGATCACGGCGGGCGGTGAGATTTTTCTGCAAGACACGTCGGTGCCGCTCGAAACCTTGGTGCCGAGGCTGCGCGCCATCACCGGCGAGAACCAGGATTTGCGAATATTCGTGCGCGGTGATGCGGATATCAATTATGGCCGCGTTATGGAAGTGATGGGCACGATCAATCGTGCGGGCTATCGCCGCGTCGCTTTGATCACGCAAAGTGGCGACAAGAAGAAAAAGAAAAACCCGTAACCAGCATGTTCAATCGGACCAACACCAGATGAATAAGGGCCTGATCTTTTCGATCGGTTTTCACGCCGCCATCGTGGCGGTGGCGTGGTTTGGCTTGCCGATTTTGAGCCCGATAGACCCGCTGGACGAGACGCCGATCTTTGTCGAGATGGTGGACATTTCCGACGTCCGAAACGCGCCGCAGCCGACTGTGAAGCCGGCCCCCGAGGAAAAACCGCCGGAGCCCGAGAAGAAACCGGAACCGAAACCGGTTGCGAAAGCGCCTGAGCCCGAACCGGCCCCGCCACCACCACCGGCTCCAGAGATCGCAGCGTTGCCGCCTGAGCCTGAGCCGGAACCCGAGCCTGCACCGAAGCAGCCTGAGCCAGCCCCTGAGCCTGAGCCTGAGCCTAAACCCGAGCCGGAGCCGGTGCCGGAAGTGAAAGCGGAGCCGGCACCCAAGCCCGAGCCGAAACCGGAGCCCGCACCTGCGCCGCCAAAGGCCGTGGCAGCGGTAGCGACGCTGAAGAAAAAGCCGACGCCGCCGAAGGAAAAACCGGAGTTTCAGGTCTCGTCTTTGCTGAAGACGCTTGAGAAGATTAAAGAGACCCGGGCTGCTGAACCTGAGAAGCCCGCCAAAGAAGAGCCGACAAAAGATTTTGCGGCCTCGATCAGGAGTGCCTTAAAAAAGCCTAATCAACAGGTTAAGTCCGATCTTGATCAACCGGTCAGCATGACTGAATTGGATGCCATGCGCCGCAAAGTGATCGAGTCGGTGACACCGTGCTGGAATATTAATCCGGGTGCTAAAAATGCTAAAAACTTGGCGGTGGTGATACGTATGTCGATGAATCCGGACGGCACCGTCGGTGCCGCGGTTATTCAAGATCAGAACCGTTACTATAGCGATGGGTTTTTCCAATCCGCTGCCGATGCTGCGAAGCGCGCTGTGTTGAATCCGCGCTGCAATCCGATCAAACTGCCGGCGGATCGCTATGAGATTTGGAAGACGATTGAAATCAACTTTGATCCCAGCGAGCTTTTGTAGCGCGCAGCTTTAAGGAGCGATGATGTTTTTACCAGCCATGGTCCGCATTTCGGTATTTGCCGCATTGCTTCTCGCCTTTGTACCGATGGCATCGGCGGAGCTTCGCGTCGACATCACCCAAGGCAATGCCGAGCCTTTGCCGATTGCGGTTACCGATTTCTTCGGCGCCACCGGTGAAGACGCGCGGATCGGTCGTGAGATGGCGGCGGTGATATCCGCCGATCTTCAACGATCCGGTTTATTCAAGCCGATTGATCGGCGCGCGTTCATCGAAGGTGATGGCTCTTTGGCAACATTGCCTCGCTTCGGTGATTGGCGGATCATCAATACGCAAGCTCTGGTGCAAGGCCGCACGCAATTGGTAGCCGATGGTCGACTACGGGTTGAGTTTCGGTTGTGGGATGTGTTCGCCGAGCAGCAGATGGTCGGCCTTGCCTACTTTACGGTGCCCGACAACTGGCGCCGCGTTGCGCATATTATCTCGGATGCGATCTATAAGCGGATCACCGGCGAAGACGGCTATTTCGATACGCGCATTGTCTACATCGCCGAAAGTGGGCCGGCGCAGCGCCGTATCAAGCGCCTGGCGATCATGGACCAGGACGGTGCCAATCACAGGTTTTTGACGGATGGCTCGTCGCTGGTGCTGACGCCCCGGTTCTCGCCGACGCTCCAAGAAATCACGTATCTCAGCTATCACGGCAACACGCCGCGCGTTTATATCTTCAACATCGACAGTGGACGCCAGGAACTACTTGGGAACTTCCCGGGCATGACGTTTGCGCCCCGGTTTTCGCCGGATGGGCAAAAGGTGATCATGAGCCTTGCACAGAACGGCAAGACCGATATCCACGTGATGGATTTGCGGACCCGGCAATCAACACAATTGACCCGGTCCGGGGCTATCGATACCTCGCCCAGTTATTCACCGGATGCTGCACAGGTCGTATTCAACTCGGACCGGGGCGGTTCGCAGCAGTTGTACGTCATGAACGGCGATGGCAGCAATGTGCAACGGATTAGCTTTGGTGATGGGCGCTATGCGACGCCGGTGTGGTCGCCACGCGGCGATTTGATCGCGTTCACAAAGATTTCACGGGGCCAATTTTATATTGGCGTGATGCGCCCCGACGGCTCGGGCGAGCGTCTTTTAGCTGAGGATTTCTTGGTCGAAGCTCCGACCTGGGCGCCGAACGGGCGCGTGTTGATGTTCTTCCGCCAATCCAAGCGTGGCGAGATGGTGACGGATCCTCGACTTTATTCCGTTGACCTCACGGGCTATAATGAGCGTGAAGTCATCACGCCGGTGGGGGGGTCGGATCCTGCGTGGTCGCCGATCATCCCGTGATAATCGCATGACGGGAGAGGCGGGAATGCGCCATTTTATCCCGCGCCGCACAAAACTATTGTTGAATATTCGGTTGTGGGCTGAACCTGAAACATTGTGCTGTCCCAAAAAAGTACTTGGAATCAAGCGCGTCTGTCTTTAACAATACCAGTAATTGGCGTCCGCAGAGGGGGCCAGCGGAGGTTTGTGCCGATTGATCGGCGAACAGGGTTTAAGAATTACACCCGATGAGGAGTTATCCTATGCGTTTTAAATTTTTGACGATGCTGGCCGCAGTCGCACTTTTGGCAGCTTGTGAAACGGCGCCTGAAACTACCGGCAACACCGGCTCGAGCGGTGCAAGCACTAACACTGGCTCAAGTGCGCCTGCCGCCGTACAAATTCAAGGCGGCTCGCAAGAGGACTTGGTCGTTAACGTCGGCGACCGTGTGTTCTTTGCTTACGACAGCTCGGACCTGGGCGCCGAAGCGCGTGCTGCGCTGGAACAGCAGGCCGCTTGGTTAAAGAAATATGGCGCCGTCCGCGTCACCCTCGAAGGGCATGCTGACGAGCGCGGCACGCGCGAGTACAACTTGGCTTTGGGTGAGCGCCGTGCGAACGCCGTGAAAGATTACTTAGTCGCTTTGGGCATTAACCCATCGCGGGTGAAGACTATTTCGTATGGCAAAGAGCGGCCTGCCGCTATCGGCCACAATGAAGTCGCTTGGGCGCAAAACCGCCGGGGCGTCATGGTGGTGAACTCTACCGGCAGCTAAGCGACCAGACGTCATAAAGAAAATTGGGCGCTTGTCTGCCGTAGGGTGGGCAAGCGCCTTAATTTTGCCTAATATTTCTCGCAGTTTAGCTGAACCGAGTCGCGGACATCTTGTCCGCAGCACGATTGGCCAGAATAATTGAGAAGACCGGAGAGATAGTCATGACGTTCCGACGAGCCTTTATCGGTGGTGCCGTATTCGCTGTCGTGATCGTGGCCGCGTTTGCGGCCCCGTTGCCGTCAGCGGCGCAATCCCTTGATGCGGCTGCGCTGCGTGATCGGATTGATCGTTTAGAACGGGATATCCGTACCCTCAACGTACAGATTGCCCGGGGCGGTAGCGGTGCCCCGCTGGTGAGTGGCAGCAGCAATGCGGCGGCAAGCGGCGACCCAGCGGTTGCAAGACTCGGCGTCCGTATTTCCGAGCTTGAAGGTGAATTGCGCGGTGTGGTCGGGCGCATCGAAGAAATGTCTTTCAAGCTCAATCAAATGGGCACGCAACTCGATAAAGTCGTCGCCGACGTCGATTATCGTCTGCGCCAGCTCGAACAGGGGGGTGGCACCGGTGCGCCGCCGGCCTCTATGAGTGATATGCCCACCGGCGTATCGCCTGCGGCACCCGGGCCTGTGTCCGGCAATGTGTTGCCGAACGGCACTCAAGTGCTGGGCACCTTGACGGCGTCAGAAGCTGAAAATGCCGGTCCACCAACGCCGGCCACAGCCCCGGCAGCCCCCAGCGAAGAAGATGCTTTGCTGGCGCAATTGACTGGGGAGCCGTTGGCCGCTCCTGCGCCGAGCGCAGCACCCGCACCGGGCGCCGTCGACGTCGCGCAAAGTGGTCAACCGGCGGCGCCCAAGGGCGCGCAAACTGCCGCGTTGCCGGACGGTACGCCGCGTGAACAATACATGCATGCGTTCAGCCTGCTGCGCCAAGGCAAATATGACATGGCGGCGAGCGCGCTCAATCAGTTCCTTGAAAAAAACCCGGATGACCCGCTCGTCGGCAATGCGCGCTATTGGCTGGGTGAAACTTATTACGTGCGGGGCGCGTTCGTTGAGGCGGCCGAAACGTTTCTTGAAGGCTATGAAAGCGACAAGCGGGGCGCCAAAGCCCCGGATGCGTTGTTGAAGCTCGGCATGTCGTTGGCGAGCTTGAACAACAAAACCGAAGCCTGCGCGGTGTTTCAAAAGCTGCGGGGCGATTATCCCGAAGCCTCCGCCGGTCTGAAAAGCACACTTGAGCGCGAGTGGCAGAAAAACGGCTGCACCTGACGCCGGGTATAGTCGATGATGTCGATGCCTCTCACGGATATTGAATTCAGCAATCTGATTGATGCTCTTGGCCCGTTCGAAGCCGCGCCGCATCTTGCGGTGGCGGTTTCGGGCGGCGCCGACAGCACGGCGTTGGCGTGGCTGGCACACCACTGGGCTCGGGCGCGGGGCGGGCAGGTGACGGCGTTGACCGTCGATCATGGACTGCGACCAGAGGCGACTGCCGAAGCTGAGGCCATCGCGCAGCAACTGAATATGCGTGGTATTGCACATCAGACGTTAACCTGGTCAGGCCCGAAACCCTCGCTCGGCCTGCAGGCGGCAGCCAGACAGGCGCGCTATGGGTTGCTCGAAAACTGGTGTCGCGCAAATGCCGTGGTGCATCTGCTGGTTGGCCATCACGCCGGAGATCAGGCGGAAACCTTTTTAATGCGGGCTGAGCGCGGGAGCGGGCCGGACGGCTTAGCGGCGATGGCGCCGGTCCGTGAACTCAGCGCGTGCCGTATCCTCCGGCCATTGTTGAGTCTTGAGAAGACGCGTTTGATGGCGACGGCACAGGCGGCAGAGCTGGTCTGGGTCGAAGATCCCAGCAACGACAATGTGGCGTTCCAACGCGTGCGGGTTCGTCACGCGTTGCAGGATGGCGGTATCGACACGCAGTCCTTGGCCCAAGGGACGGTCCGCTTTGCCGGCGCCCGCGCGGTGCTGGAGACGGAAACCGCGCGCTGGCTGGCCCGACATGTAACCTTGAATGCGGCAGGTTATGCGGCGCTGTCATTGGACGCGCTCGAAATTACGGCACCGGAAATCGTGCATCGCGGCCTCGCTCGGCTGGTCGCGGCGGTGGGCGGTAAGCCCTATGCGCCAAGCCCGGCCGCGATTGAGCGTGTGTATAAGGCTTTGACGCAGGGCGACGCGGCAACCTTGGGCGCCGTGCGCGTGTGCGTTGAGATAGATCGCATTGGCATCTATCGCGAAGCCCGAAATCAGCCGACGCCGCTGACTTTTTCGTCGAACGCGCAGGCGCAAACGCACCATTGGGACGGTCGGTTTGCGGTCCACATTGCGCCTGAAACGGCGCCGCTCAGCTGCGCCGCATTTTCTGATGCGGTGTTCGGTTATTGGCCCAAGCGTCAGCGGCCGGATTGGTTTTTGAAGCTGCCCGTAGCGGCGCGGGCAGGCTTGCTGGTCTTCCGCCAGAAAACCAATATTGTCGTTCCTAAGCCGGGCAGCGAGGCTAACATGGGCATTCGCGTCGCTTTTCAGCCAAAAAACCCGCTTGCCGGAAACGGATTTTCCATTGCGTGAGCGTCGAAAAGGACTATCTCTAGAGTGTCTGACCCGCCGTAAAGCCGGTCGGGCGACTTTAGGTATGCGATATAATTCGCGATTTTGGCGGTCGGAGCGGCCGTCGCATGCGCTCAAAAAGGAACTGCGACCTTGAATTTCAGCAAAAACCTCGCGCTCTGGATCATCATCGGATTGCTCTTGTTGGCATTGTTCAACCTTTTCCAAGGGACGACACAACGCCCGGGCGTGAACGAACTCGCGTTCTCCGAATTTCTGACCAAGGTTGAGGAGGGCGACGTCAAGGGTGTCACCATTAAGGGCAACCAGATATTCGGCCAATACCTCTCTGGCGGCGGCTTCCAGACCTATGCACCGAACGACCCGCAGTTGGTTGAGCGGCTCAAGAGCAAAGGCGTACAAATCCGCGCGGAACCTTCTGAAGACGGCTCGCCGACACTTTGGGGTGTGCTGATTTCGTGGTTCCCGATGCTGCTATTGATCGGTGTGTGGATTTTCTTCATGCGTCAGATGCAGTCGGGCGGCGGCAAGGCGATGGGCTTTGGCAAATCCAAGGCAAAACTGCTGACCGAAAAACAAGGCCGCGTGACGTTTGATGATGTCGCCGGTATCGACGAAGCCAAGCAAGAGCTTGAGGAGATCGTCGAATTCCTGAAAGACCCGCAAAAATTCCAACGCCTCGGCGGTCGTATTCCGAAAGGCTGCCTGCTTATCGGTCCGCCGGGTACCGGCAAGACCTTGACCGCGCGCGCCGTCGCCGGTGAGGCGAACGTGCCGTTCTTCACCATTTCCGGTTCCGACTTCGTCGAGATGTTCGTCGGCGTCGGCGCATCGCGCGTCCGCGATATGTTTGAGCAGGGCAAAAAGAACGCGCCTTGCATCATCTTCATTGACGAAATCGATGCCGTCGGTCGGCACCGGGGCGCGGGCCTGGGTGGCGGCAATGACGAACGTGAGCAGACCCTTAACCAGTTGCTGGTCGAGATGGACGGCTTTGAGGCCAACGAAGGCGTGATTTTGATCGCCGCCACCAACCGGCCCGATGTGCTTGATCCGGCGCTGTTGCGCCCGGGTCGCTTTGACCGTCAGATCGTTGTGCCGAACCCGGATATTCTGGGCCGCGAGAAAATCTTGCGCGTGCACATGAAAAAAGTCCCGCTGGCCCCCGATGTGGAGCCCCGCATTATCGCGCGCGGCACACCTGGGTTCTCTGGTGCCGACTTGGCCAACCTGGTGAATGAAGCGGCGTTGCTGGCCGCGCGTAAATCCAAACGCGTCGTCACCATGGCCGAATTCGAAGAAGCCAAAGACAAGGTCATGATGGGTGCCGAGCGACGCTCCATGGTGATGACCGAAGACGAGAAAAAGCTGACCGCTTATCATGAGGCCGGCCACGCACTGGTCAGCATATACATGCCAAAGACGGACCCGTTGCACAAAGTCACGATCATTCCGCGTGGTCGCGCGTTGGGCGTGACGATGAGCCTGCCGGAACGCGACCAGCTGAGCATGTCTGAGCGGCAACTCCTGTCGCGGCTTGCGTTGATGTATGGTGGTCGTCTCGCCGAAGAACTGACCTTCGGTAAGGAAAATATCACCACTGGTGCCGGTAACGACATTCAGCAGGCCACCAGCTTGGCCCGGAAAATGGTCACGGAATACGGGTTTTCTGACAAGCTTGGCCGGTTGCGCTATGCGGATAACGAGGAAGAGGTTTTCCTCGGCCACTCCGTTGCCCGCCAAAAGAACGTGTCTGACGCCACGGCGGCGTTGATCGACGAAGAAGTCCGTCGCTTGATCGAAGACGCCGAGGGCAGTGCCCGCAAAGTTCTGACCGAACACGCGGACGAACTGGAGACGCTGGCGCAGGGCTTGCTCGAATATGAAACCCTGTCCGGGGCCGACGTGAAGGCCTTATTGGCGGGTGAGCCGATCCATCGTGACGATGATGATGGCGGTTCGTCGGATACGGCACGCCGGACATCGATCCCGACCGGTGGCAAAACCCGACCGAAAAAAGGTCCGGGCGGTGCCGGTGGTATTGATCCCGATCCAGAGCCGCAGCCCGGTCAGTAACCGGCTCGCATTCGAGCGCGGGTATGCCTGAACCTCTTATGTTCGCCGGGTTGTCTTTAGACCGACCGAGGTTGATGGGCGTCGTCAATGCGACGCCCGACAGTTTCTCCGACGGCGGCGATTTTCTCGATCCTGACATTGCGATTGCCCACGGCCTCGCCATGCGCGATGCCGGTGCCGACATTCTGGATGTCGGCGGCGAGTCGACGCGGCCTGGCGCCGACCCCGTCAGCGAAGCCGACGAACGCGCCCGCACCTTGCCGGTGATCAAAGGCTTGGTGGACGCAGGCGCGCTGGTGTCCATCGACACGCGTCGTGCTGGTGTGATGCGGGCCGCGATTGCGGCAGGCGCAAAGATCGTCAACGACGTGACGGCGCTTACCGGCGATGACCAAAGCGTGGCGGTCTGTGCCGAGCTTGGTTGCGACATCGTATTGATGCATATGCAGGGCGACCCCCGCACCATGCAGCAAAACCCAAGCTACGACGATGCGGCCTTAGATATTGTCGATTACATGGCCGAGCGTCTTATGACCCTTGAAGCCGCCGGCATTCCCCGCGCGCGGATTGCCGTCGATCCCGGCATCGGGTTCGGCAAGAACTTGGATCACAACCTCCGCATCTTGGCGCACATTGATGCGTTCCATGTGCTGGGCACGGCAGTATTGTTAGGCGTGTCCCGGAAAAGCTTTATCTCGAAGATTGATCGCGACTGTGATGCCAAGGACCGGATCGCCGGCTCTATCGCAGCCGCCATCGCCGGCTGGGATCGGGGCGTGCAGTTGTTCCGCGTCCATGATGTTGCCGAGACCCGCCAGGCGCTCGCCGTATGGCAAGCGATTGAGGCGGCAGAAGACGTTTAGTGGACGCCTAGCGTCCGCTCAGCATCCGCATCAGGGTGCGGTCTTTGTTGACCACATGGTGTTTGATCGCCGCCAACCCGTGCACGGCGATGATGCCGAGCCCGATATACGCCAGCCAATAATGCACATCGATGGCTAGGTCGCGGGCTTGCTTGTCGATCTGCAAAAGCGCGGGCAAGGTAAAGACACCGAACACGTCGATCCCGTCCCCGCTGGACGTCGAGATCAAATATCCGCTGACCGGCATCAAGAGCATCAATATGAACAGCATCCCATGTGCAGACTTGGCGCCGATGCGTTCAAGCTTTGTTAGTGGGGGTGCCGGGGCGGGGGCTTGGCCGATCAATTTGCGGATAATGAATGCGACAGCCAACACGAATGCAATGATGCCGAAGCTTTTATGCAAATCCAGCCCGCGATTGTACCAAGCGTCATAATAGCTGAGGCCGACCATCCACCAACCGAGCCCGGTCAGCCCCAAAATCACCAGCGCCGTCGCCCAGTGTAAAAGTCGGGCGACGGCGCTGTAACCTGTTGGGTGTTGGCTCATCTTTCGTGCGCCCTATTGGCGGATACCTTCAAGATAAAGATCTAGAGAGACGGTGTTGGATTTCGGGCCGAGGTCGTAGCCCATGCCAAAGTCACGACGGTCAAACTCGGCGGTGCCTTCAAAGCCGGCGCGATAGCCGCCCCAGGGGTCTTTGCCTTCGCCGATTTTCTTGACCTTGATTTCAATCGGTTTGGTCACACCCATCAACGTGAAGTCACCCGTCAGCGTGCCGCCCGACGCATCGCCGCTATAGCCCGTGCTGACGAATTTCGCTTCGGGGAATTTCTCGACATTCAGAAAATCGTCGGAACGCAGATGCTTGTCGCGCTCGGCATGGTTCGAGTTGATCGACGTGGTGTCGATGGTCAGGCTGATTTTCTGAGCTTCCGGGCCTGCTTCCGGATCAAACGTAAAGCTGCCGTCAAAATCGTCAAAGCGGCCATTCAGCCAGCTGAAGCCTAAGTGAATGACTTTGAACTCGATGAAGGTGTGGCTGTGATCGATTTTATATTCGGCGGCCTTTGCGGGGGCGGATACAGCCAGCACCAGTGCAGCCAGCGGCATGAGGACCAAGCGTTTGAATGTCATTGTTAGCTCCACGTTTTGAATTCACTTAGACATAGAATGGGAATTGAAGACTCGGATTTACACCCATCGGCTTGGATTTCCGGCCGTAAACTTCTCGGAAACCCTTTTCATGACAGAATTATGGGGTATGACTGTGCAGACTGGGGCTTTGCGGACTTTATGGACGGCTTAATGACGACAACGCGGAAATATTTCGGCACCGATGGTATTCGTGGGCGCGCCAACACCGCACCAATGACTGCCGACGTGGCGTTGCGGCTTGGCATGGCGGCGGCGATGCAGTTTCGCCGTGGCGACCACCGCCACCGCGTCGTGATCGGCAAAGACACACGGCTCTCCGGTTACATGATCGAGCCGGCGTTGACGTCCGGGTTTGTGTCGATGGGCATGGACGTGGTGCTGGTCGGCCCGATGCCGACACCTGCGGTCGCGATGTTGACCCGCTCGCTCCGGGCCGATCTGGGCGTGATGATTTCTGCGTCTCACAATCCGTATGAAGATAACGGCATCAAATTGTTCGGCCCCGATGGTTATAAGCTATCGGATAAAGTTGAGGTTGAGATCGAAGCCGGCATGGACAGCGATCTTGTTGACGACTTGGCGCCGGCATCCGGCCTTGGTCGCGCACGGCGGTTGGACGACGCCCGCGGTCGCTATACGGAATATGTGAAACAAACGTTCCCGCGCGGGCTTCGTTTGGACGGCCTCAAGGTCGTCATCGATTGCGCCAACGGCGCCGCGTACAAAGTGGCGCCCGAAGTGTTGTGGGAGTTGGGCGCCGAAATCGTGCCCATCGGCGTCAGCCCGGACGGCACCAACATCAACGCCGGCTGTGGTTCGACGCATCTGGCGACGCTGCAAGAGGCCACCGTGGCGCACGGCGCCGATATCGGCATCGCGCTCGATGGCGATGCGGACCGGGTGCTGGTCTGTGACGAGGCCGGGACCATCGTTGACGGTGATCAGATCATGGGGCTGATTGCCCAGGACTGGCACCAGACGGGCCGACTTAAGGGCGGTGGCGTGGTGGCGACGGTGATGTCGAACTTGGGGCTTGAGCGCTTTATGAACGGTATGGGGCTCGACCTCAAACGGACCCGTGTCGGTGACCGCTACGTCGCCGAAGCAATGCGCGCCGAGCAGTATAATCTGGGTGGCGAGCAGTCGGGCCATCTGATCTTTGACGACTACGCGACGACGGGTGACGGCTTGATTGCCGCTTTGCAAATTTTGGCGGTGCTGGTCAGCGGCGACAAACCGGCCAGCGCGATGTTCAACTTGTTCACGCCGGTGCCGCAATTGCTGAAAAACGTTCGCTTTAACGGTGGAGCCCCGCTTGAGGCCGAGACCGTAAAGGCGGCAATCCGCGCGGGCGAGCAGCGTCTTGGCAACAACGGGCGTGTGTTAATCCGCAAGTCCGGGACCGAGCCGTTGATCCGGGTCATGGCCGAAGGGGATGACCTTGTGCTCGTCGAAGCGGTTGTCGACGGCATTTGCGACGCCATATCCAAACAAGCTTAAACGTTCAACGAGGCAGCAATGGCCAAGATGACAGGGCGCGTGCTGGTGATCGCAGGATCTGACAGCGGCGGCGGCGCGGGCATACAAGCGGACATTAAAACGATCACCGCGTTGGGTGGGTTCGCGATGACGGCGATTACCGCGCTGACGGCGCAGAACACCCAAGGTGTTCATGGCATCCACGATGTGCCGGCGGATTTCGTTGCCGACCAAATGCGCGTCGTGCTTGAAGACATCGGCGCGGATTGCATCAAGATCGGCATGCTGCACCGGGCCGACATCATCGAAACCGTGGTCACAACATTGGCCGAACTTGCGCCGGGTGTGCCGATTGTCGCCGATCCGGTGATGGTCGCCAAAGGCGGCGCGTCGTTGCTGGCCGAAGCGGCGGCGGATGCTCTCAAAACCGTGTTGATACCCGCCGCCCACGTGATCACGCCGAATTTGCCCGAAGCCGAAGTGCTGATCGGCCAATCCATTTCAAATGCGGCGGATATGGACGCGGCGCTGGATGCGTTGGCGGGCTTGGGCGCCCATGCTGTGTTGCTGAAGGGCGGGCATCTTGAAGGCGACGCCTTGGTCGATTTACTTCGAGATGCAGACGGCACCACCCACCGTTTCGAAGATACCCGCATCGATACGCAGAATACCCACGGCACCGGCTGCACCCTGGCGTCCGCGATCGCGGTCGGTTTGGCGCAGGAGATGACCTTGGTCGAGGCGGTGAAACGGGCGCGTGCGTATGTGCGCCGCGCGATTGAGACAAACCCCGGCTTCGGCCACGGCCACGGTCCGCTTAATCACGCGGTCACGGTGGGTGATTTTCAAGACTAACTTAACCTCTCCCCCCACTGCGTAGGGGAGGGACCTTGGACCAAGGCATTGCGCCATCTGGGCGCCAGCACATCTTCTTTACTGCATCATCCTGAACTTGATTCAGGACCCATGGTGACGCGCATCCCGGCGGCGCGGTGCGTGACGGAACATAGATCCTGAATCAAGTTCAGGATGATGCGTGGGTGCTTGAATTTGCTTTTAAGCGATCACCGGCGCGGCGCCGCCAGGACCGGCCAAGATGTCGCGGATGATCGTTAGGCCTTGTTCCAATTCACCCCGGGTGCGGCAGCTGCCGATGCAGATGCGGATCGCGTGTGGTGCCTGCTGGCGGCCGACGACGAACGATTCGCCTGACAGCAAGAACACGCCCCTGGCTTCGGCTTGTTGGCGCACGGTCTCGCCGCGCCAAGGGTCGGGCAGGGTGAGCCAGATTTGATAGCTGTGCTCGTGACCGTAGATGTCATGTCCGACGAGCGCGTCGGCGGCGATCTTCATGCGTGCCTTGGCTTCGTCACGTTGCCATGCCATCAGTTTCTCGCCGGTGCCATCGTCAAGCCAGCGCATAGCGATCTCGGCCATTAACGGTGGCGTCATCCAACTCGACATTCTAGACGTCGCCCGGATCGCATCGTTGGCACCTGGCGGGGCGGCGATATAGCCGACCCTGAGCCCGGGTGCCATCGCCTTTGATAGGCCGGTCACATAGACGACCTGATCTGGGATCAGCGCCGCGATGGCGGTCATCTGTTGGTCCGGCAGAAAGCCCCAGATATCGTCTTCGATCACCAGCACGCGATGGCGTTGCACGACCTCGGCAATCGCTCGTCGGCGTGCCATCGGCATGATCACGGCGGTCGGATTTTGCACGGTGGGGACCAGATAAACCGCACTTGGCCGATGTTCCAAGATCGCTTCTTCGAGGGCATCGGCCTTCATGCCGTGATGGTCGATTTCCACCGGCGCTAGGCGGACGCCCAGCTGTGAGGCGATGTGGATGATGCCGGGGTAGGTGATGTTTTCCACCAACACCGTGTCGCCCGGCCTTGTCAGGGCCATCATCGAAATAAGCAAGCCGTGTTGCGTGCCGTTGGTGATGGTCAGGCATTCGATGTCGGTGTCCACTTCCGCGCGGGCCACCCATTGTACGCCAGCATGACGATGCCGGGCCAAACCGGAATGGCCTTGGTAGTCCATCATGTCGCTGCACATATCAGTGTCTTTGCTGATCTCGCGGATGGTTTGGGCCAACTCGGCACCGCCGTCGCCGAGCGGCGGCACGGCCATTGAGAGGTTGATGCCGTTGTCGCGGACGCCACCCAAGGCAAACGCGCGGGGGGCGCGGGGTTGCGGATAGCGGCCATCACTTTTGACATAAGTGCCGCGCCCGACCTCGCCGCCGACCAAGCCGCGACGTTCGGCTTCCTGGTAGGCACGTGAAACGGTGCCGAGTGTAACTCCAAGGTCATAGGCGAGGTTGCGCATCGCCGGCAGCTTGGCCTCAGTGTTGAGGTCGCCCTCATGAATGGCTTCGGCAATCGCGTCTGCGATCTGAATATATTTGGGGCCACTGCGCCCGCTGAGTTCGGGTAGCCAACTTGTCATCATAACAATAAACCAATTGTGTGCATTGTATTATCTTAATTATAGATACAATGACCTTATACAAGAGGAATAAAGAGATGAAACAGCAAAATTGTATCGATACAATGCAGCCGGGCTTCGAGCTTCAAGCCGCGCCGAAACTGGATCTGGCGCACGGTGTCATGGACGTCATCTGCGGGCTGTTTGCGACGCTGTGTCTGTGGCAGCAGCGGGTCGAGATGCGCGGACGGATGGGGCGATTGGATGCGCGCATACTCGACGATATCGGTCTCAGCCGTGAACAAGTGATGGCAGAGGCAAAAAAGCCGTTCTGGAAAGCGTGATCTTTCTTGCGGGATGCATTGAACGGACAGCCTGAATGGCGTTTTATGCGAGCATGACTTCATCGGCGCGGGGCTCATCAGGTGATACAGCGATGGCGGCAGCTTTCGGGCTTGCCGCCTTTGCCGTGTTGTCGTGGGGGATCACCCCGGCGATCACCGCGTTTCAAGTCACCGAGTTGCCGGCGCTGCAAGGCGGCATGATGCGCTCAGTCTTGGCGGTGCCGCCGGCTTTGGTCTGCATTTGGTGGTTGAAGCTGAGATTGCCGACGGATCAGACCACATGGATGTGGTTGGTGCTGGCGGGTTTTGCGGCGTTTTGTGGGTTTCCGATTTTGTTCACGCTCGGTATCGCGCGCACGTCGACGGCGCACGCGGCGTTGATCTTGGCGTTCATGCCGGTAATTTCGGGCGCGCTAGGCGCGGTGTTGGACCGACGGATGCCGCGTCCGGGCTGGCTTGCAGGTGCTGCAATTGCGATGGCTGGCGAGGTTGTGCTGATCACGGCGCGCGACAGTTCCGGCGAAGCGACGCTAAGCGGTGATCTTTTGTGTATCGCCGCTGCGATTATTTCCGGGTCGGGGTATGTCGCCGGCAGCCGCGCCACGGCGAAGATCGGCACATGGTCGACAACGTTTTGGGGCGTTACCATTGCCGGGCTTACGCAAGTGCCCATTCTGGCTTGGCTTGCGCTGGATGTGGATTGGTCCGGCGTCGGTTGGGTCGGCTGGTCGTCGACGCTGTACATGGTGATGTTTTCAACCGTACTCGCCTATGCGGCATGGTACTGGGCACTCAATCACGGCTCGGTCGCGCGGATCGCACCGGTGCAGTTTTCACAGCCGTTGGTAAGCCTGGTGTTTGCGGTGTTGCTGTTGAACGAGGTCATCACGCTGCCGATCGCGATCTCGACGGCAATGATTTTGAGTGGCATCGTACTTGCCAGCCGGGCGCAGCGTCCGCCTAAACTCATTCAATCTGGAGACAAATAATGACGACGATTCCGCTGCGCGACATCGAAGCCGCCGTCACCATCGTACATGCGCATATGCGCCCGACGCCGGAAATTCACTGGCCGTTGCTGTCGGCCCGTGCCGGGTGCGAGGTGATCGTTAAGCACGAGAACCACACCCCCATCGGTGCCTTCAAAATTAGGGGCGGGCTCAATTATATGTATCGTTTGGCTGAATCCGAGCCCGATTGCCCGGGGGTGATCACCGCGACACGTGGCAACCACGGGCAGTCAGTGGCACGTGCGGCCACGGCGCTCGGTATGCGTTCGGTGATCTATGTGCCGCACGGCAATAATCCGGAAAAGAATATCGCCATGCAGGCATTCGGCGCAGAGCTGAAGGAATTCGGCGACGACTTCCAAGAAAGCCGCGAAGAAGCTGGGCGCGTCGGTGCCGCCGAGGGTTTGCACATGATTCCACCCTTTCACCCCGATTTGGTTGCCGGTGTCGGCACCTATGCGTGGGAATTGATGATGGCGCATCCTGATCTGGATACGATCTATGTGCCGATCGGCATGGGGTCCGGCATCTGCGGGTTGATCTCAGCCCGCGACGGGCTCGGCTTGGCGACCAAGATCGTCGGCGTGGTTGCCGATAAAGCGCCGGCCTATGCGCTGTCATTTGAAGCCGGTAAACCGGTCGAAACCAATGACGCCAACACCTTTGCCGACGGCGTGGCGTGTCGGGCACCGGACCCGAGCGCCGTTGCAATCATCAACGCCGGCGCAGACCGGATCGTGCGCCTCGCCGAAGATGAATTCCGCGCTGCTATGCAGGCATACTTTTTTGATACGCATAATATTGCCGAAGGGGCGGGGGCTGGTGCACTGGCTGGATTGCTGCAGGAAAAAGAAAAAATGGCGGGCAAAAAAGTCGGCGTGATTCTGAGCGGCGGCAACGCCGACCGGGCACAGTTCCAACAAGCGCTCTGCACCGATTGCAGCCGTTGGACCTGAGTTTTACACTCGCATACAGGACGCAGCGAAAAAGGTACAAAGATGACTGAAGAATTATTCCGAGACGACGCCTATTTGAAATCATGCACGGCAAGCGTGACGGCTGTCCACGAAGGCGGTATCGAATTGGACCGCACCGTGTTCTATCCGACCGGCGGTGGCCAGCCCGGTGACACTGGCGTGCTGGTCTGTGCCGATGGCCGCCGGATCACAATCATCGATACTGTGAAAGACTGGGATAGTGGCGCGCACCTGCACGTGCCCGAAGACGGTGCCCCAACACCCAGTGTCGGCGATCAGGTAACGGCAGAACTCGATTGGGATCGGCGTTATCAGCATATGCGCATGCATTCGGCGTTGCATTTGTTGTGCGCGACCATCGACGGCGGCGTCACCGGCGGGCAAATCGGTGCCGAAAAAAGCCGCCTCGATTTTGATTTGCAAGACACCGCCTTGGATAAAGAAGCAATCACAGCCCGCTTGAACGAACTGGTTCAGGGTGACCATCCGCTGAGCCATCGCTGGATCAGCGACGCAGAAATGGCCGCCAACGAAGACTTGGTTCGCACCATGTCGGTAAAGCCGCCTTCGGGGGCCGGGCGTGTGCGCTTGATGGAAATCGCCGGGGGCGTTGATCTACAGCCCTGCGGTGGTACCCACGTCGCCAACACCGCCGAGATCGGCGAGCTCCGCGTCGGCAAGATCGAAAACAAAGGCAAACATAACAGGCGCGTCAATGTGCACCTGGTTAATCCATAAGTATAAAAAACACTCCTGAGGGGAAACAAGTATGAGCACCAATAAGCACAAAATCGCCGTCATTGCCGGCGACGGGATCGGCAACGAAGTCGTCCCACCGACGTGCCGTATTCTCGAAGCGGTGGCGCGCAAGCACGACTTGGGTTTCACTTTCGATGAAAAAGATTGGAGCTGTGAGCGCTATCATAAAAACGGCGCCATGATGCCCGAAGACGGCCTCGACGAAATCCGCAACCACGATAGCATTTTGCTGGGTGCCGTCGGCTATCCGGGGGTGCCGGATCATGTGTCGCTGTGGGGCTTATTGATCCCGATTCGTCGCGAATTTCAGCAGTACGTATCGTTGCGCCCGGTGCGCTTGTTCGAAGGCATGCCGTGCCCGCTGGTCGGTCGCAAGCCCGGCGACATCGATATGGTCGTGGTGCGCGAAAACAACGAAGGCGAATATTCCGAAATCGGCGGGCGCATCTATCGCGGCACGCCGGACGAGATGGTCTCGCAACAAGCGATCTTCACCCGCAAGGGCACTGATCGGATCATGCGTTATGCGTTTGAGTTGGCGAAGACCCGAGCCCGCAAGCATTTGACGTCGGCGACCAAATCAAACGGCATCATCCACTCGATGCCATTTTGGGACGAGCGGTTCGAGGCGATTTCTGCCGAATACCCCGACGTTGAGACGGCAAAATTCCACATCGATATTTTGACGGCGCGCTTCGTCACCAACCCCGATTGGTTCGATGTGGTCGTCGGCTCCAATTTGTTCGGCGATATTCTGTCGGACCTCGGTCCCGGCGTCACCGGCACCATCGCGATTGCGCCCAGCGGCAACATCAATCCGGAGAAAGACTTTCCGTCGATGTTCGAGCCGGTGCACGGCTCGGCACCGGATATCGCCGGCAAAGGCATCGCCAACCCGATCGGCACGGTGTGGTGCGCATCAATGATGCTTGATCACTTAGGCCATGCCGAAGCTGCCGCAGATATGATCACGGCGATTGAAAACCTGCTCAAAGGCGACGGACCAAAGACGCCGGACATGGGCGGTAACGCCACCACCGAAGACTTATGCCGCGCACTGGAAGAAGAGCTGGGCAATTAGAAAAGGCTGATCCGATGACAACGATACCACTGTATCAATTGGATGCTTTCACGGATCGACCGTTCGGCGGCAATCCGGCGGCTGTGTGCATCTTGCATGACTGGCTGGATGACGCGACGCTGCAGGCGATTGCGGTTGAGAATAACCTGTCTGAGACGGCATATCTTGTGGCTGACGGCGATAACTTTAAACTCCGCTGGTTCACGCCGGGGATGGAGGTTGACCTGTGTGGCCACGCGACGCTGGCGAGTGCGGCTTTGGTGTTGGATCATCTGCAGCCCGGCCGCAAAGTCGTCGCGTTCGAAACCAAAAGCGGCACCCTGACGGTCAAGCGCGACGGTGACAAATTGGCGATGGACTTTCCCGCGCGACCAGCCGAGGAGGTGCCATTGCCGGAAGGCTTCGAAGCGGCGACTGGCGTGGTGCCCGAGCGATTTTTGCGGGCCCAGAAAAACATGGCCGTGCTTGCGGATGAAGCCGCCGTGTTGGCATTTGACCCTGACCTTGATTACATCAAAAACATGCAGGGCATGGGCTTGATCGTGACCGCGCCGGGCGGCGAAAGCGATTGCGCATCTCGGTACTTCGCCCCGCACGCCGGCATCCCCGAAGATCCCGTGACCGGGTCTGCGCATTGCACCATCGTGCCGTATTGGGTGGCGCGGTTGGGTAAAAACGAAATCTATGCGCGCCAAGTCTCGGCAAGGGGCGGCGATCTTTATTGCCGCTTGGATGGTGATCGGGTCGTCATGGCGGGTTACGCCATAATGGTGCTCGAAGGCCGCATGACGATTTAAACATGACCAAGGCCGCCATCCGCCAAGCTCGCACCGCCGAAGATATCGCCACCGCACGTGATATGTTTCGGGAATACCAAGTTTGGCTCGGCGTTGATCTTTGTTTTCAAGACTTCGATTCGGAACTCGCGAACCTGCCCGGCGTTTATGTGCCGCCAAGGGGTGAAATTTATATCGCTGCCGCAGGTGACGATGTTGCCGGCGTGGTCGCTGTGCGCCCCGTTAGCGATGGCCTCGACGGCAGGTCCGAGGTAAAGCGGCTATACGTGCGTGAAGGCTGGCGGGGGCAGGGGCTTGGCCGTGCTCTTGCCGATGCGGCGGTTTCCTTTGCGACGCACGCCGGGTATACGACAATGGTTCTAGATACGTTGCCGCATTTGGTCACGGCGCGTGATATGTATGCGCGCATGGGCTTTAAGGAAATCGTGCCGTATTATGAAAATCCATTACCGGACGTTGTGTATATGGAGAAAATCCTGAATACGTCAGGAAATGATAAGGCAGAACCATGATTCTGCCACGATGTGCTTTTAGGAATAGATTTATGAATATGAAGACGACCCGGCAATTGGTCATGGCAATCCTGCTGATTTCGGCGGCGATGCTGTCGGTGGCATCAATTGCTGCGGCGCAGACCGAGAAGCTGCAACTAAAACGCACCTTCGGCCTTCGAGGCAGTGGCGAATCGCACGTGCAAATGCGGGCTATTATCGCTCCGGTGCGCCGTAGCGCGAAAAGTTTGTCGACGGCCAAAATCGCCGTCACGCCGGTGCTGACTGTAGTCTCCAAAGACAAAGTCGGCTTCGTTTGCACCTTGGGCCCAAGAATCACCGATGCGTTGTTACGTGCTTGGTATGAGCAGCCGCTGACCCTCGACTACCTGTTCAGGCCGGGGGAATCGACGGAGCGAGCATATCGCATTTCCAAGAATGCATCCCAGCAAGCCGAAGACGCGCGCCTGCTTGCCGAGATCAATAAAGTTCTCAACGAAGAACTGGTATCGGAAATCCTGGTGCTGAAAGGGGCCCGTAAAATGGGCGGTGGCGCAATGTCGAAGCTGCCGTTTGCGAGCGTGCTCGGGTGTGCTGAGCTTGAGCAGGCGGACCCTGAGCCGGACGAAAAGAAGCCCGCGCATTAAATCTGCTTAAGTTCGGCCGCAGGCTTCATAAGCGCCTGAAATGGCGTCTTTGGACATTTTTCTTGTGATTTTAAACTCAAGTATTAGTATTTAGGGTGCGCACTATGACTATGCGTGGGGGTGGACGCTACTTGTTGTGGATTGCGGCATAACGGTACATAGCCCAATCATCCGCAGACGATTAATTAAGGGGACGGCATGCCGAACGCCATTGTGAAGCTGGTTACAAAGGGAGCGGTGCTTTGTGTCGTGGCAGTTGTCCTCAGCGGTTGCGGGCTTCTCAATAACGGGGTGTTCAAAGAATCCTTTTGGGCTTCGAGCCCATTTAAGCAAAACGACGAGGCTGAATTGGGCATTGCCGAGTTGGCCAAAGGCAACTATGTCACCGCTGAGGGTCATTTTCAGCGCGCGTTGAATGCCAATATGCGCGACATCGATGCGCTTTTAGGCTCGGGTATTTTATATCAGAACACCGGCCAGTTCGTGAAATCGCGAGAGATGTATGAAGCGGTTCTCGCACTCCGTCCTGATGACAGCCAGCAATTTGTGGTGTGGAGCCAGTTGACCACGCGCCCCGCATCGCAGGTCGCCAGCGTTAATTTGGCTCAATTGGAATCGTCAAACAGCACGGCGCAAGCGCCTGCCGCCGCGCCATCGCCGAGCAGTTCTTCGGTCACTTCGGGTCCGGTGCAGGTGAGTGGTGCGCCGACCAGTGATGTGATGCTGGGCCGCACGCGCACGCAGGTTGCTTCGGCACCGCAAGCGGCGATGCAGCCTTCAAGCATGCCGTCGATGGCGCCCGACGGGACAAACAGCCTTGAAGCCATCGGCAGCTTTGTCGGCGGGGATGCGAATGTGATCTCCAGGTTCGCGTCGGCGAAAGCATTGCGCGACCAAGGTTTAATTACCGAGGATGAATTTGCACAACGTCGGCGTTCGAACGTCGGTGCGCTGTTGCCGTTAACGGCGCCGCCGCCGGCAGCTGGCCTCGACCGGCCGGTGCCGAATACGGAACAAATCTCGGCGCGTTTGCGTGCCATTGGTCGTGCCTTGGAAATGCGTGCGATCTCGGTCGCGCAGCACGCGTCTGAGCGAAACATGATCTTAGATGCCTTAATGCCGTCGGCCCCGGTGATGGTGGCAAGCCCAGGCGTGCCGCCACGTGGTCTGATGGAGGCCGCCGACAGCATGCGCCGCGTCGAAAAGCTGCGCGACGCCGGCTATATTACCAACGAAGAATATGCGCGTGAGCGTCAAGCCATTGAACTTTCCGTGCAGACGGCATCGGCTGCCCCGAACGCTGCAGGCGCGTCAGCAGCGCCAATGGCTGCTGCACCAAAAGAAATGGCCAAAGAAGAAAAGCCTGAGATGAGTGGTCCACAGCCGGCTGTGCACTTGGCTTCCTATCGTTCAGCAAAACAAGCTGAAAGCGGCTGGCTGCAAATTAAACGCGCACACGGCGCCGTGCTGGGTAAGGTCGGGCATGGGGTTAGCAAGGTGACGTTGGGCAGCAAGGGCACCTATTACCGTCTCAAGGCGGGCCCGTTGAAGTCGACGGCGGATGCCAAGGCGTTGTGCTCGAAACTCAAGCAGCGCCGTCAGTTCTGTGATGCTACCGTGATGAACGACGGCTAACCCGCGAAACTTATTTGTTATTGTTGATGAACGTTTCCATGGCCGCGAGCATTTCTGTGGGCTTTTCCGCGTGCACCCAGTGGCCTGCCCCTTCGATGCTGGCGAACGTCGCCGATGGGAACAGTGCTTCGATCACCGGATGATGCGCGTCTTCGATGTAATCTGAATTGCCACCGGCGATAAACGTGGTCGGGCCATCGTACGGATCGCCTGCGGCCATGGGGAAATCCAAAATGTCAGGCATGCCTGATTCGATGGCGTCCAGGTTGACCTGCCAGTATAACCCATCCTCATTTTGCCCCAAGTTTTGCAGCAAGAAGGCGCGCACCGCACGGTCGTCGATGGCGTCGGCCAGGTAATCATCTGCCTGTGATCGCCGCTCTAATTCTGCCAACGGCACATGGCGCATGGCGTCGACATAGGGCGCATAGTTGTGGTCATAGGGCACGGGTGCAATGTCGATTACCATCAGCGCTTTGACGGCCTCAGGCGTGGAGAGCGCCAGAGACATTGCCGCTTTACCGCCCATGGAATGACCGATCACCAATGCAGGCGCGATTTCCAAATGCTGGATCAGGGCGGCCACGTCGTCAGCCATGGCGCCGTAGGTCATGGCATCGTCCCAGCCGCTGTCGCCGTGATTGCGCATGTCGGCTGAGATCACACGTGCGTGCGCCGCCAACCGTTTTTGTAGGCCCTGCCAGTTGCGCCGTCGCCCGAACAGGCCGTGCAAGACAACCACCGGTGGGCCGTCACCTTGGTCTGTGATGGCAAGTGGAATAGCGGGCATGCGTTGCGACGGCCGCTTAGTCAGCGGTTGCCGCGACCTCGGTGTTCTTCAGTGAAGCATACAGCCGGTCTTGCTTGGCGCGATAGGCTTGGAACTGTTTGAGCTCTTTGCCCGACAGTGCGCGCCCGGACGGCATGCGAATCCGCAACGGGTTCATTTGCTTGCCGGACAGCAAGACTTCGTAATGTAAGTGGGGACCGGTCGAGCGGCCCGTGGTGCCGACGTAGCCAATAACCTGCCCTTGTTCGACTCGGGTGCCGACGCGCACGCCGCGGGCGAACCCTTTTAGGTGTGCATACGCAGTCTCATAGGTGCCGTTGTGACGGATTTTCAGATAGTTGCCATATCCGCCGTTGCGCCCTGCATAGGCAACGGTGCCGTTACCAGCGGCATAGATCGGTGTGCCCGAAGGTGCGGCAAAGTCGACGCCTTTGTGCATGCGGGTATAGCCCAAAATCGGATGCTTGCGCGCACCGAACGTCGACGACATCCGTGCACCGTCAATCGGCGTGCGCATTAGCGCTTTCCGGGATGCCTTGCCGTCCTGATCGTAATACTCGATTGATCCGTCCGGCATTTCGTAGCGATACACGGTAATCCGTTTGCCGCTCAGTGTCAGCGCAGCAAAGGTGACGGCACCGTTATATAGCGCTTTGCCGTTTTTGTCGGAGACTCGCTCATACATCACTTCGAATTGGTCGCCGCTGCGGATGTCGCGCTGGAAGTCGACATCCCACGATAGTAAGCGGATCAACCGTGCGATGACCACAGCCGGGACGCCGGCATCGCGGCCTGCCACATACAAGCTGCTGTCGATGGCGCCTTCGGCGCGGGTCGACGTATGCTTCAACGTCTTTGTGCGTTGCTCGGCCCGGAACGTGCCGTCCGGCGTGCGTGCCACATGGACTTCGGTTTTATAATCAGGTTCGATGGCCAGGCCGATAAATGTGTCACGATTGGGCGAACGCTTATCGACCGAGATCGGCGCGCTTTCAAATGTCAGCGTCACGTCTTGGCCTCGGCGAATCCGACGCGGGTTCACGTACTCGGACAGCGCCTTGATGGCGTAATGCGCTTCGGTGCGGTCGATGCCGGCACCGTGCAGCAGATCGGCCAAGGTATCACCTTTGCCGACTTCGATATGTTGTGAGTAGACGGCGGGCAGGGCTTCAGGCGCACGCGCGTCAATCGGTCGCATTGGACGACGGGTCAGCAGGGTGGCCGCCGTCGCCGGATTGCCGAGCGAGAGCGGCGCCATCGCCATGGTCTCGTCATCGTCGCGATTCGGTGCGCCGACATCGACCTGCAAGACGTTGAGTGCGAACACCAGCGCAAGCGCTGACGTTGCCGCGATTACATAGATACCTTTGATCTTCATCCCAGTCGTCCGTGAATCCCTCAAGCGTCCCAGAAAATCGTTATATGTTGGTCTTTTGTCGAATTTCGGCCTTCGTTGCGTTTCTTGGTCCCAGGTGCCGGCAACGACGTTGATGCTGCAGGCCGCATAAACGGGCCGAGTTGTGCTCGCTTTGATGACGTAATTTGTCACCGAGAGCCGCAAACACGTGATTTTTCACAAAAGACCTTTCTGCACACAAATTGTCAAGTCGTTTTGCATCGCAAAACCTTTGAATCCGTCAATGGAATCAACGATATCTGTGGAACCTTAAGAAACGGTTTCGAGGACGGGTTCGAGTCATGTCATGCGCGGCTCTATATCCAGCTTGCAAGATGCTCTCATTTTAAGATCCCGTCCTTTTGTTGCGATGTTAGGGACTCCGAGAGGCCGTTTTGCTGGATATCGGGGCGATAACCGATAAAAATACGATTTTATTTTTCAGTGGCGGCATTTGGTTTCAAAATAGCCGAATAAAAAACATTTAAAAACAATGCGTTACATATTTTTCGCAAAATAGTTAAAAGGCATTTGACACTACCGCCGTGGAAAGCCTATAACCCGGCCTCTCGCGGGGCGTTCGGGACTTTCCGACGCCCCGCGAGACACGAGAATTTCGCGCCTCCCAAGCTTTGGGTTATGGGCGCACGCTGATTGACATTGTTGATA
>CAXBEV010000002.1:0-237466 GCA_963974935.1 uncultured Rhodospirillales bacterium
CCGCCGGCCATCAGATCGCGCACACGGGCCAACAGCCGGCGCGGTGCCGGCATAGATTTGGCGCGTGGCGGTCTTTCAGCCATATCTGCTGCTCCGGTTTTGCCGCTCAAGCGGCCGTTGCATGTTCAAAATGAACCGTGTCGTCCAGCCGAATTCTAGTCGGCGTCAAGCCCGTACGCCGTGTGCAAGGCGCGCACCGCAAGTTCGGTGTATTCCTCAGCGATCAGAATGCTGATCTTGATCTCGGACGTAGAGATCACCTGGATGTTGATGCCCTTTTCGGCCAAGGCAGTAAACATCCGCAGCGCGACACCCGCATGTGAGCGCATGCCGACACCGATCACCGAAATTTTGGCGACGTTGTTGTCGGCACGAAGCTCACGATAGCCCAAGTTCTCTTGCTGCGCTTCCAGGGTCGACGTGGCGCGGTCCAAATCTGCAATCGGCAGCGTGAACGTCAAATCCGTCGCCTGCGCATCTTGCGAGATGTTTTGCACGATCATGTCGACGTTTATGCCGTTCTCCGCAAGCGGCCCGAAAATCGCGGCGGCGATGCCCGGACGATCCGGCACGGCGACCAGCGTAATTTTTGCTTCATCACGGCTATAGGCGACGCCGCTGACCAATTCTTTTTCCACGATCTCATCCTCACCAACCACGAGTGTACCGGGTTCATCGCTATAACTAGAGAGCACTTGCACGCGAACTTTTTGTTTCATCGCAAGTTCGACCGAGCGGGTCTGCAACACTTTGGCACCGACCGACGCCATTTCCAGCATTTCTTCGTACGTGATCTTATCGATCTTACGTGCTTTCGGTGTGATGCGCGGGTCCGTCGTATAGACCCCATCAACATCCGTATAAATATCGCATCGATCCGCGCCCAACGCGGCAGCCAAAGCCACCGCACTGGTATCAGAGCCGCCCCGACCCAAGGTCGTGATGCGGTTATCCGGGCCGATGCCTTGGAAGCCGGCAACGACGCAAACCTCACCCTTTTCAAGGCGCTTTTGCATTTCTTCAGTTTCAACGCTTTCGATTCGTGCGCGGCCATGCACGCCATCAGTGCGGATCGGAATCTGCCAACCCAGCCATGAACGCGCGGGCACACCCAAATCCTGCAATGCCAACGCCAATAGGCCGACCGTCACCTGCTCGCCGGTGGCAACCACAGCATCGTACTCACGCGCGTCATAGAGTTTCGACATGGTCGTCACATACTCGACCAACTTATTGGTTTCGCCGGACATCGCAGACAACACGACGGCCACCTGATCGCCCGCGTCGACCGCTTTTTTGACACGCAATGCCACGGCCTTAATACGGTCCGTGTTGGCAACCGAGGTGCCGCCGAATTTTTGAACGATCCGCGCCATGTTCCGCTTACATCCTGGGGGTTGATCCCTGCCCAGACACCAGCCTGTTGCGGTTGAAGTCAAGGCGGCGCATACATACTCTGTACAGGGTTATTTCCGCAACCCCGATCACGCATTTCCGTAAGCTTGAGGCCAATATGACAGCGGCATCCGAAAAAATCCAAACTGAGCAGCATGGTACAGCCGACCCAAAAGAGATCGCTCAGTTCGCCGCCATCGCCGAGGAATGGTGGGATCCGACCGGAAAATTTAGGCCCTTACATCAGCTTGCACCGGTCCGCTTGGCGTTCATCCGGGACCATTTGGTCGCGCATTTCGGCTTGGACGATGCCGCGGCGCTGCCGCTCAAAGGGCTGCGGATATTGGATGTGGGTTGCGGCGGCGGCTTAATTTCTGAGCCGTTGGCCAGGCTCGGCGCCCAAGTTACCGCCATTGACGCGGCTGAGCGCAATATCGAGATCGCCAAGCTACACGCTGACGAAGGCGGCCTGAAGATCGATTTTCGCGCCGCCATGCCCGAAGACTTGCTGGGCGAAGGCAAAACCTATGACGTCGTCGTCTCGCTCGAAGTGGTTGAGCATGTTGCCGATCTGGATGCGTTTTTGAAGGCCTGTGCCACCCTGGTCGCGCCTGGCGGCGCGTTGGTGTTGTCGACCATGAACCGCACCGTGAAGTCGCTCGCGCTCGCCAAAGTTATGGCGGAATACGTGCTGCGCTGGCTGCCGGTCGGCACCCACGACTGGAAAAAATTCGTCAAGCCCAGTGAATTGGCTACGGGGCTTCGTGACACAAACCTGGAAATCACCGCGCTCAGCGGCATGAGCTACACGCCGATCGCCGATATCTGGCGGCTCAGCAACGATTTAGATGTGAACTATTTGGCGTTTGCGCGACACCGCCCTTAAGCGTCCCCGCGCGTAATCGGCAACGGCAGCACGGGAATGCCTTCATCATCCAGCGCCTTGGCATCGTCCAAGGTCGCTTCACCATAAATACCTCGGGCGTCCGCTTCGCCGTAATGAATGCGGCGCGCTTCTTCGGTGAATTGGCTACCGACGTAATCGCAGTTGTTTTCGACTTCGGCCCGTAGCGCCTTTGCCGCCTCAGCCATACGATTTGACGTCTCTTTGCCGACGGATTTGCCAAGGCGCGGCGCCATTGGTGCTTTGGTGATTTTGGTGTCACCACAGACCGGGCACGTGACGTGCCCCTTCTTCGCCTGCTTATCAAAGGTGGTGCTGTCTTTGAACCAACCTTCAAAGGCGTGGCTTTTGGCACATTGGACGGTGTATTTGATCATCCAGATCGGATCCTCAAGTGTGTCGTCCGCGCGACATACGCTAACCCTTCTGATATAGTGGTTTTCACTGAGAAAAAAAGCGTTAACGCAAATCGCCCGAGCAAGGTAAATACCGCGCATGATCGACGCAGATCCTCCCAAGCACACATCCCGCCACCTCGACATGGTCGAACCGGCAGCCTGGTTTCAGCGCTTCCAACCACTGATCTCAAGGGGCGGCACGGTCTTGGACGTGGCCGCAGGTGGGGGCCGGCATGTGCGGTTTTTCGCCGACCTCGGCCATGCGGTGACGGCGGTGGATCGCAACACCGCGCCATTACAGACATTCCATGAGAGCCATAACGCGGAAGTGATCGAAGCCGATCTCGAAGATGGCACTCCGTGGCCATTGGGTGCACGCCGGTTTGATGCGGTGGTGGTCTGCAATTACCTGTTCCGACCATTGTTTGATGACCTGGTCGGCGCGCTCGCGTCTGGCGGCGTTTTACTTTACGAGACCTTTGCGCGCGGCAACGAGGTCTATAACCGCCCGCGCAACCCGGACCATCTTTTAACATCCGGTGAGCTTTTAGCGTTGGTGAAAAACCGGCTGCAGGTCGTCGCCTACGCCCACGGCATCGTCCAGACCGGCGAATGCCCCGGCGTCAAGCAGATGATCTGTGCCGTCAATAATTTGCCGGATGGCGATGAGCCCGCGCCGCAAATACTGCCTGACGCATAACACACAGATCCCTTTCCCAATGCGAAGGGGAAAATCAGGCAAAAGAGCTATTCGATAACGTACGCGCGATCATGATTGAGCGCCGGAATTTTACCGCGCGCGATGGCGGCTTCGCTGGGATCGACCTGCACGTAGGTAACCCCGATCTCAGTCTCGGCATCGGCCAGCACCACACCCCATGGGTTCACGGCCAAGCTATGGCCATAGGTTTTGCGCCCGCCGGCATGGTCACCGGTCTGCGCGGGCGCAAACACAAAAGCGCCGCATTCGATGGCCCGCGCGCGCAAAAGGACTTCCCAATGCGCAGCACCGGTCGGGCGGGTGAAGGCAGACGGAATCGTCAGCATCACGGCACCGGCGCGGGCTAGGTCGCGATATAGGTGCGGAAATCTGAGATCGTAACAGACGGTCATCCCAAGCGGCCCCCACGGCGTGTCAATCAACGTCAGGCCGGTCCCACCGCGATAGGTATCGCTTTCCCGGTAGAATTCGCCGTCGCTTAAAGTCACGTCGAACAGATGCATTTTGTCGTAGCGCGCCCGGGTTTCGCCGGCGTCGTCGATCAAAACGGAACGGTTGGCGAGTTTGTCCGGCGTATCGTCCGGTCGCACGACAACTGAACCGGCCAACACCCAGACGCCGTTACGCTTTGCGGCAGCCTTAAGCGCAGTCAATACCGGTTCGTCCGCTTCGCGGGCAGCTTTGCCGGCAAGCGCGGCTCGGTCCGGCTCGATCATATTGCAGACTTCGGGGAAGAGAATGAAATCGGCCCCGCCAGCGGCAGCTTCGTCAATAAGGGCAGCGTTCGTCTCGGCGTTGGCCACCGGGTCAGGCCCGGCGGTGATTTGCACCAACGCAAAGACGCCCGGGTTCAATGGCCCACCCTCAATCACCAAGCCCGAGAATAATATCCAGCGCACCCTTCGCGTCCAGCGCATGAATCTCATCGCAATCGCCGATATGCTCACCATCCACAAACACCTGTGGCACCGAACGAGACCCAGCCATGTTGGTCATTTTTTTGCGGAGCGAGCCGTTCATCATTACATCGTGTTCGGTGTACGTGACACCCTTGCGGTCAAGCAAATGCTTGGCACGTGAGCAGAAAGGACAAAATGCGGTCGTATAAATTTCAACGTTGGGCATCGGTGTCTCCATGAATGAGATCCAGAATATGGGATGCCTAAGCGGCGCTGCAAAGCCCGAAAATGCGATCACGGCTGATTGAGCACGACCCGAGCTAAGGTAACCACATCAACCGCCGACGCCCCACCCCGCAACAATGCCCGCGCCGTCGCATCCAACGTGGCGCCGGTGGTCATCACGTCATCCACCAGCAAAACCCGTTTGTCGCGCAACTGTGCACGGTGACGGGCCGGCACTTTGAAGGCGCCCTGCACATTGCGCTGCCGCGCCCGCCGCGATTTTCCGCCCTGGGTACCGGTGCGTTTTCGTCGCACCAATAAATCGGGCACCGGCTTGGTCCCTGACAGCCGGGCCAATCGATTAGAGAGCAGCGCGGCTTGGTTAAAACGTCGCGACAACAACCGCGTCCAATGCAACGGCACCGGCGCGATGATGTCCGCATCCGCCAACAATGCAGCCGCCGGACGTCGTAGCCACGTCGCCAAGACTGGAGCCAAGTCGGTGCGATCCGCATGCTTAAACGCCAAAATTATCGGCCGGCTGGCATCGTCATAGATAAACGCCGCCCGTGCCCGTTGGAACGGCGGACGGGCCTTTGTGCAATCCCCGCACAGCGCGCCTGGGCCCAAATCGTATTCGAACGGCACGCCGCAAGCCTCGCACGCGGGGCCGCTCAAGAACGTGACCGCGTCCCAGCAACGGGCGCACAAACCCTGCACATCGCGGATCGGCGTTTCACACGCCGCGCACATGGGTGGCCAAATATAGTCGGCACAGACCCGCACAGTGCTTTTGAGGATTACCCGGAAACGTGCCATATAGCCTCCATGACCACACAAAACGACCCCATGAACGTCTTCGATCGCCGCTTGGTGCGCCGTCGCCGCGACCGCGCGGCGCCCGGCCTAGACGGCTTTGACTTTCTATTCATGGAAGGCGCAGCGCGCCTTTGTGACAGGCTCGAAGATATTAAACGGGCTTTTTCCAGCGGCCTCGACTTAGGCTGCCATGGCGGCGAGGTCGCAGCGGCGCTCCCACCCGGCAAAGTTGACTCCATGATCCAGGCGGATTTGGCACCGAACATGGTCACTCGCGCTCGGCAACGCAGCGGCCAGCCCGGCTTGGTATGCGACGAAGAAGCCCTTCCCCTCGGGGTCGGCACCCTTGATCTCGTGATGTCGAACCTGAGCCTACATTGGGTCAACGACCTACCCGGCGCGCTCTCGCAAATCCGCATGGCGTTAAAGCCGGACGGCCTGTTTCTGGGTGCCATTCTCGGCGGCGAGACCCTACGCGAACTGCGCGATGCCCTAGCCGCCGCAGAAATCGAGATCGAAGGTGGACTGAGCCCCCGCGTCTCGCCGTTCGCGGACGTGCGTGATCTTGGCAGCCTGTTGCAGCGTGCCGGGTTTGCGCTCCCGGTCGTCGACGCCGACACCGTTACCGTCAGCTACGCCGACCCGTTGCGCTTACTGGCCGACCTGCGCGGCATGGGCGAGACCAATGCGGTGATCGAACGGCGCAAAACACCGCTCAGGCGCGCAACTTTGCTGACGGCGATGACGAAGTACATGGACGCGCATGCAGATGCCGACGAACGCGTACCGGCAACGTTTCAAATCTTGACGATGACCGCCTGGGCGCCGGCGGCAAACCAGCAAAAGCCGCTAAAGCCCGGCGCAGCAACCGGCCGACTTGCCGACGCACTGGGGGCAACGGAAGTGCCACTGGGCGAAAAGGCCGATCCGACTGGTGAGCCCTAATCAATGGGGAGCTCCCGGATCGCCTGTGGCGTCCGGGATGACGAAATTAAATAAAAATACCGTCATCCCGGGCGAGCATAGCGAGACCCGGGACCTCCCCGCCATCCAAACAAAGAAAAAGGGCCGCGCAAAGCGCGACCCTTCCCTCAAAAGCTCCCCGTGTTGGCTCCCTGGGAAACTGGGGCCTTACGAGGCGTATTCAACGCCCTTCTCATCGAGGAGTTTTTTCAACTCGCCGGACTCATACATTTCACGGACGATATCGCAACCCCCAACGAACTCACCTTTGACATAAAGCTGCGGGATCGTCGGCCAGTTCGAGAAATCTTTAATGCCTTGGCGGACTTCCATGTCCGCAAGAACATCAACACCCTTGAACTTGACGCCCATCATGGTTAGCGCCTGAGCCACGGCGGCGGAAAAACCGCACTGCGGGGCCATCGGATTGCCCTTCATAAACAAAACCACATCGGTGGCATCGATTTCGGACTGGATTTGGGTAAAAGCTGGATTGTCGGTCATCAAAGCTATCCTTTAGCTAAAGCTGAAGCGGTGAAGCAGTTGTTATTTTGGGGCCTATTCCGGGGCAGAGGTCTGTAGTGCCAAAGCATGTAGTTCATTCCCCATACGGCCTTGCAGCGCCTGATAAACCATTTGGTGCTGCTGAACGCGGGATTTACCTTCAAAGGCCTTGGACACAACGTGCGCAGCATAATGATCGCCGTCACCGGCAAGGTCATTGATCGTCACGTCCGCGTCGGGAAGCGCGTCTTTGATCATCTTTTCGATATCGGCGGCGGCCATAGCCATAATAACGGTATCTCCCACAACAATGTTGCCTTCGATATGGCCTTTGCGGCGCACGCCGTCAACCCTCGGCAAACTAGGGTCATTCACACAAGAGCGGGCCAAGTTACGTTGTTTTCCAAGGGTCCGCCTGCTATACGGACGCCGAACATCAGCGCGGGTTTGACCCGGCGGAGTACATCGATGGCAAGACGCAGACAAATCTATGAAGGCAAAGGCAAAGTCCTGTTCGAAGGGCCCGAGCCCGGCACCTTGGTGCAGTACTTCAAAGACGACGCCCTTTCGTCCGCCGATGGTCGCGCCGGCATCGTCACCGGTAAGGGCGTGATCAACAACCGCATCTCCGAATACCTGATGATGCGCTTGAACGAGATCGGCGTGCCGACCCATTTTGTACGACGCCTCAATATGCGCGAACAATTGGTGCGTGAGGTCGAGATCATCCCGATCATCATGACCGTCAGAAACGTCGCCGCAGGCTCATTCGCAACACGCTTCGGTCTGATCGAAGGCACGCCGCTGCCGCGCTCCATCGTCGAGTATTATTACAAATCCGACGAGTTGCAGAATCCGATGATTGCCGAAGAACACATGACCGCGTTCGGCTGGGCCGCCCCCCAAGACCTGGACGAGATGATGGCGCTGTCATTGCGCATCAACGATTTCCTGACTGGCCTGTTTTTAGGCATCGGGCTCCGGCTCGTTGATTTTAGAGCCGAATTCGGCCGCTTGTGGGAAGAAGATCACATGCGCATCATCCTGGCCGACGAATTGAGCCCGGACACCTGCCGACTTTGGGATGTAAAGTCAGGCGAAAAAATGGACAGCGACCGCTTTGACCGCGACCTCGGCAATGTCGAGGAAGGCTACCAAGAAGTCGCACGTCGGCTCGGCATTTTGCCCGAATCGGGCCCGACCGACATGCAAGGCCCGGCTGCTCTGCAATAACGGCGCAACGGGTAAGCCTTTGGTGAGCCTCGTTAACTGCACGTGCCACGTAAAACCGTTGAATTTTGCCGCTACCTCGGGCATGAGACACCAACACCTTCAACACCCGCAAAACGGAGCCAGGTCTGTGAAAGCCAAAATACACATCACCCTCAAGAACGGCGTTCTCGACCCCCAGGGCAAGGCCGTGCAGACCGCACTCGCCGGGCTCGGCTTCACCGGTGTCGATGACGTCCGCCAAGGCAAGTTCATCGAACTCGAACTCACCGAGACCGACCGCGCGAAAGCCGAAGCGCACGTCGACGACATGTGCAAAAAACTGCTCGCCAACACCGTCATCGAAAACTACGCCATTGAGATCGTCGAAGGATAACCGGCCATGAAATCCGCCGTCATCGTGTTTCCCGGATCGAACTGTGATCGTGATGCGCAAACCGCGTTGCAGGATATCACGGGGGGTGAGGTCGTGATGCAGTGGCACGCCGACGCCGATATGCCGGACGTCGATGCGATTGTCGTGCCGGGTGGGTTTTCATACGGCGATTATCTTCGTTGCGGTGCGATTGCCGGCAATTCGCCGGTGATGCGCGAAGTTGTGAAACGCGCCGAGATGGGTGTGCCGGTGCTCGGTATCTGCAACGGCTTTCAGGTTCTGACCGAGGTCGGGCTGTTACCGGGCGTGTTGATGCGCAATGCCGATTTAAAATTCGTCTGTCGTGATGTGTTCTTGCGGGTCGAAACGACGACGTCGCCGTTCACCGCCAAATACACGCCGGGCCAAGTGATCAAAGTACCGGTCGCCCATCACGACGGGAATTATGTCACCGATGCCGACACACTAAAGCTTTTACAGGACCAAGACCGGGTCGCGTTCCGCTATGTAGATGCGGCAGGCGCACAAACGCCGGGTGCCAATCCGAACGGCGCGATGGACGATATCGCCGGCATTTTGAACGAAAAGCGGAACGTGCTGGGTATGATGCCGCACCCGGAACGCCTGATCGATCAAGTCCTCGGTGGCACGGATGGTCGCGCGATGTTTGAAAGCGTGCTCGCAGCCGTCGCTTAAACTGCGGAATACCGCTAATTAATGCCCAAATAAGTGTGTTTCACATTCACCTGCAAATATAGTAGGGTGTTTTGAAATTCGATTCGCGGCGACCAATGTGGTCGTTCTGCAATACGATAATGAGGTTCTGATCAAATGATGCGCTCAAAACTGACGGCCCTTTGCTTGGCCGCGATGATGATTCCCGGTGCCGCTGCGGCGGCGGAACGTCCGACCGGAACATACCTGGGTGCGGGCGCTGGCGTAAGCTTCGCCGACGACACCGATATCAGCGGCACCGGCATTAACGCATCGGCAGAGCACGACACCGGTTACGCTGGCGTTTTGTCGTTGGGTCATGCCTACGCAAACGGCATTCGTGCCGAGGTTGAATTCGCCAACCGGCGCGATGCCATCGACAGTGTCGATAACGTCAGCACGGGTGGCAGCGCCAACGTGTTGAGCGGCATGATCAACACCTATTACGACTTTGCCACGGGTTCGGCATTTATTCCGTACCTGGGTGCCGGTATCGGTCTAGGCTCGGTCGGTCTGAGCGCCAATCCGGTTGACGGGTCTGCAATCAATGACCGCGGTAACGGCTTGGCCTTACAGGGTATCGCCGGTCTGGGCTATCAGATGACCGACAATTTGACCAGTACCTTGGAATACCGTTACTTCACGGTACAGGGCGCCGATCTAAAAACCATCGGCGGCACATCAATTGACGTCGATTATCAAGCACACACCGTGCTGGTCGGCCTTCGTTATACCTTTGGTGAAGCGAAAAAACCTGCGCCCGCGCCGAAGCCAATGGCCGCAGCAGCCCCCGCACCAGCGCCTGCCCCGGCGCCTGCCCCAGCGCCGGCACCAGAGATCACGCGCAACTTCATTGTGTTCTTCGATTGGAACAAGGCCGAGATCACGCCTGAAGCGGCAACCGTGCTTCGTGCCGCTGCCGAAAATTCGCGCGCCGGCGGCATCAGCCGTATTCAAGCGACCGGCCACGCCGACCGCTCGGGGACGCAAAAGTACAACCTCAAGCTTTCGGCAGAGCGCGCCAAGGCCGTTCAGGCTGAACTCGCCCGCCAAGGCATTCCGCTCTCGGTCGTTGCTGTTGAGGGTAAAGGCGAGCTTGAGCCGCTGGTCCCAACCGCAGACGGTGTTCGCGAGCCGCAAAACCGACGCGTCGAGATCGTCTTCCCGTAAGACGCATCCGGACGACAAACGAAACAAAGGCCGGGACACGATATGTGTTCCGGCCTTTTTCTATGCGTAAAGCTTGGTCGTAAAATCTGAAACGTAAAGATCAGTTGGTTTTGTTGGTTTTGTCGACCATGACCACATTTGCGCGGCACGAACTCGGCACATCGACATCACCGGTCAGGCGCTGCATCGCGAAAGACGCGAGTTCTTTCGGGCTCATTGCGGTGACCGTGGCAAAGGTGCGCTGAGCACGGCTGCAATAATTGTCGCGCTTGTTGATTGAGCGTTGCGAGGCGCGATTGGCGAGCGCCGTCACATACGCGTTCAATTCACGATCCGCCTTGGCGCCGTGCATCACACGAAACTGCTTTTTCAGCGCTTGGCCGTTCACGATCAAGACGTTTTGGAATTTGGTGACGAAGGTGTTGTAGTGGGCTTTGGCGCCACACGTAAGCGCAGCAACCATCAATTCAGTCTGCAACGAACGCACATGAAAAGCCGCTTTGTCGCGCGAATCGTCGCACCCGGCAGCGTATGCCGAGCTCGAAATCATACCCGCCAGCGCGATGCCTGCGGTGATTTGGACCAGTCCTTTGCGCATGTAGCCCCTCGTCAATTGCTGCGTGCGTTGAGATCATTTTCCAACAAGTGCTTAAAACTTCCACGTTTTTTCGACTCCGGCAAGCGAATTATGGCGAAATCGGGGCAACTGCGACGGGAAGTTTCTGTCCAAAAAATATGAATTCATCCCCGCATCGACGATCCCGCAATTAAGGTGTGTATCCGCCGTCCAGTTTTGCTATGACACCAGCACGCGCGGACAGCCGAAGGGACGGAATTTTGAGCGAGACCAACCCAAAAATTACGCCAGAAATAACCCCTGAAATCATCGCCGAACACGGCATCTCCAAAGATGAATATCAGAAAATCCTAGAGATTTTGGGCGGGCGTACGCCGAACCGGACCGAGCTTGGCATTTTCTCGGTGATGTGGTCCGAGCATTGCTCGTACAAATCTTCGAAAAAGTGGCTAAAAACATTGCCGACCAAAGGGCCGCAGGTGATTTGTGGCCCGGGCGAAAACGCCGGCATCGTCGACATCGGCGACGGCCAAGCCGCCGTCTTCAAAATGGAAAGCCATAACCATCCGTCGTATATCGAGCCCTATCAAGGTGCGGCGACCGGCGTCGGCGGCATTTTGCGGGACGTCTTCACCATGGGCGCGCGCCCGATCTGTAATTTAAACGCGCTCCGCTTCGGCAGCCCGGATCATCCGAAGACCAGGCATCTGGTCTCGGGTGTGGTCGCAGGCATCGGCGGCTACGGCAACTGCGTCGGTGTGCCGACCGTCGGCGGTGAGTGCGATTTTCACGAAAGCTACAACGGCAACATTTTGGTCAACGCCATGACCGTCGGCATCGCCGATACCGACAAGATTTTCTATTCTGCTGCCAGCGGCGCCGGCAATCCGATCGTTTATGTCGGCTCGAAGACCGGACGCGACGGTATTCACGGCGCAACCATGGCGTCCGCTGAATTTTCCGAAGACAACGAAGAAAAGCGCCCGACCGTGCAAGTCGGCGACCCGTTCACGGAAAAACTGTTGATTGAAGCCTGCATGGAATTGATGGCGACCGACATGATCGTCGGCATCCAAGACATGGGCGCGGCGGGCCTGACCTCGTCGTCGTTCGAAATGGCCTCGAAAGGCGGCATGGGCGTCGAGTTGGATCTGGACCACGTGCCGCAACGCGAAGCCGACATGACGGCGTATGAGATGATGCTGTCGGAAAGCCAAGAGCGGATGCTGATGGTGCTCAAGCCCGGACGCGAAGACGAAGCCCGCAAGATTTTCGAAAAGTGGGAACTGGATTTCGCCGTCGTCGGCCATCTGACCGACAGCGGCCATATGGTGCTCAGGCACAAAGGCGAGATTGTCGCAGACCTGCCGATTGATCCACTGGCTTTGGCCTCGCCGGAATATGACCGCCCTTGGGTGGCGACGCCTGACCCGGCGCCGCTAAATGCCGACGACGTGCCGGCGCCGAATGATCCGATGACCGCCCTGGAAACCTTGGTCGGCTGCCCGGACTTGGCGTCCAAACGCTGGATATGGGAACAGTACGATCACATGGTGATGGGCGATACCATCGGCATCGGTCGCCCAGGCGGCGCAGATGCGGCATTGGTCCGCGTACACGGCACCGAAAAAGCCTTGGCCGTTACATCCGACTGCACACCACGATATTGCAAAGCCAAGCCCAACGAAGGTGGACGCCAAGTCGTCGCCGAAGCTTGGCGCAATTTGACCGCAACCGGTGCGACACCCTTGGCGATCACCGACAACATGAATTTCGGCAACCCGGAAAAGCCCGAGATCATGGGCCAATTCGTCGGCTGTATCGAAGGCATGCGTGAAGCCTGCTTGGCGCTCGATTTCCCGGTCGTATCCGGCAACGTGTCGCTGTACAACGAAACCAATGGCCAAGCGATCCTGCCGACGCCAACCATCGGCGCGGTCGGCTTGTTGGTCGATGCATCAAAGGCCGTCGGCCTTGGCCTTACAGCCGCCGATGAAACCCTGATCTTGATTGGCGAAACCGAAGGCCACTTAGGCCAAAGCCTTTATCTCCGCGAAGTTTTGGGCCGCGAAGAGGGCCCGCCGCCGCATGTCGACCTCGCGACCGAGCGAAAGAACGGCGATTTGGTCAGGGCTATTATCCAAGATGGCCTAGCGAGTGCGTGCCACGATATCGCGGGCGGTGGCCTGCTGGTAACCGTCACCGAGATGGCGATGAGCACCGGTATCGGCGCCGAGATCACCGTCGATACCCAAGGCGTGCCTGTGCACGGCTGGCTGTATGGCGAAGACCAAGGCCGCTATATCTTGGCCACATCCGATCCTGATGCCGTGATGGCGATGGCGATGGCTGCAGGCGCACGCGCGCAAGTGCTGGGCCGCACCGGCGGTGATGCCATCACGTTGTCATCTGGAGAGAGCATGCCACTCGCATCGCTCAAATCCACGAACGAGGGATGGCTGCCGGCCTACATGGCAGGCTAAAACTTAGTTGGCGAAAGAAACCGGCGCGTACGGCGTCACATCCGGCGCACCCGGCGCAAAGTGCCAGATCGACTTTTGCCCGAACCGTTCCGGCCCCGGCAACGCGATCATCGACGATGACACCGTCCCAAAGCCGCTGCTGTCGCCCACCGTCATCCCATTCTTTTCGCCGGGCGCACCGTCATTGCTGCGGTCACTCAAAAGTGCAGACCATGCGGACCAGTCATCCGCGTCCGGATCAGGGCGCGGTGCATCCCGAAATCTCGGCAGGTATGTGGCAATCCGTGTCGACGAGATGTCATTCAAATCATGCGCCGTCAGCATTGCCACGCCCGGCGGGACGATTTCGGCCTCAATCTGTGCCTTTTCGCCGTCTGAGCGCAGCCAGAACGCGCCACGCGCATCGGCGATCACTAGGTTGAAGCTGCGATAGGCTCGACCGTCCAGGTGCGCTAAAGCCTCTGCCGCGTCCTTTGCTTCGGCATGGCTGAGCGCTTCCAACGGGAGCTCGCCCCGGGATCGCTTGCCGGCAGCCGGCCCCAATGACCCGGGGCGGTTTAGCACCGCCACCACCACGCCGTCATCATTGATACCCATCCAGGTACCGCCGGCTTGTTCGTCGATCCCGGCAATCACATGTGGATGATCATCCCAATGTCGGGCCGGCGCCTGCCACGGTCGCCCCGCCATTTCGTCGCGATTCGCCCCGATCACCATCGGCCAAGGGGCACCGGGGTCGAAATGCAAAATAATGCTACACATGGAATAGTCATAATACGCCGCCCCCGCCGACACCAGCCAAGGTTTTTCCCGCCAACATCGCTTGCGGCAGCAGGCCCTGCAGACTATTTATGGGGTAACAAGCATGAAACCTTAGGGAGCAAACACATGGCCGATTCTTTTTCCAAACGCGAAAAAGGTGAAGAGCGTAAATACGAGCTCGATCAGCAACAGATGTTCAAAGCGGAAAGCCGCCGCAATAAACTGCTGGGCCTTTGGCTCGCGGAGATTTTTGGCCTGACCGGCGACGCCGCCGACGCCTACGCCAAAGAGGTCGTCGTTGCCGACCTTGACGAAGCCGGCATCGAAGATGTGATGCGCAAAGTCATGAAAGACATTGAAACGCACAAAGCCCCGGTGACCGAAGAGCAGATCCGCAAAAAGATCCCTGAGCTGGACTCGATTGCGATCGAACAGATCAAAACCGAATCCTGAGGATTCCGACGTCGCTTTAAGACCCCGGATATGGCCAATGGCCATTCCGGGGAGTCGCTTGGGAATGGGCTTGAAGCAGGGCTCGGAATCATATTCGTAAATAAAAACCGGCGCCTTCCCGGACGCGAAGCGATCCGGGACCATAAAACTCGCCAGCCGGAGCTTAGCCGAAGACGCGCTTGAAGATATCGTCGACGCGCGCCGTGTGATAGGCGATTGAGTCTTTCTCGAACAACGCCGAAAAATCTTCCTCAGACAAAATCGTCCCAAGCTCTTCATCTTTGCTGAGTAAGAATGCGAGGCGATTATCTTGCTCAGCAGCAGCCTTTTCGGTGTCGTCCATGGCCGGCGTGCTATCGGGATTGTCCGGATCAATCCCGAATGTTTTCCAGACCCGCATCGCGTTGCGCTGCACGATCTTATAGGCAGCTTCGCGGCTGACGCCTTTTTGGGTCAGAAACAAAAGCACCCGTTGTGCATCATGGATGCCGCCGAACGCATTCAGATGGTTCATCATATTTTCCGGGTAGACCACCAGCTTATCAATCACCGACGCCAAACGGGACAGCGCGAAATCCAGTGTCACGGTCGCGTCCGGGCCGATCATCCGCTCAACGGATGAGTGCGAGATATCTCGCTCATGCCACAGCGCCACATTTTCCAACGCCGGCACTACCGCCGAACGCACAATCCTGGCAAGCCCCGTAAGGTTTTCGCTTAAGATCGGGTTGCGCTTATGCGGCATCGCCGACGAGCCTTTTTGGCCCGGTGCAAAATACTCTTGAGCTTCGCGCACTTCGGTCCGCTGCAAATGGCGGATTTCCGTTGCGACGTTTTCGACCGACGACGCGATCACACCCAGCACCGCAAAGTAGTGTGCATGACGGTCGCGTGGGATCACCTGCGACGACACCGGCTCCGGCGTGAGGCCGAGCTTGTCTGCTACGTATTCTTCAACCCGGGGGTCAATGTTGGCGAACGTGCCCACAGCACCCGAAATCGCACACGTCGTAATATCAGCACGGGCCGCTTCAAGGCGCACACGGCTGCGCGCGAACTCTGCATAGAAGCGTGCGAACTTGATACCCATCGTCGTCGGCTCGGCATGGATACCATGCGAGCGGCCGATGCACGGCATCAGCTTGGTCTCAAACGCGCGGCGTTTCAGTGCCGCCAACAATTTGTCGATGTCGGTCAACAAGATGTCTGCGGCCTGCATCATCTGCACCGCCAAGCACGTGTCGAGCACGTCCGACGACGTCATGCCCTGATGTACAAAGCGGGATTCTTCGCCGATGTGTTCGGAAAGCTCGGTCGTAAATGCGATCACGTCGTGCTTGGTCTCGCGCTCGATCTCGTCGATCCGCGCGATCCGTTCATCGGTATAAGGTTTGTCACCGTTTTTCCAGATCGCGGCAGCCGCGTCTTTGGGGATCACCCCAAGCGCAGCCATGGCATCGCAGGCATGGGCCTCGATCTCAAACCAGATACGGAATTTATTGGCAGCCGCCCAAATGGCGGTCATCTCGGCACGACTATAACGCGGGATCATATAGGGGTCTCCTTGATTAGGCGCCGATCATACCCATCGCGACCAGTTTTTAAAGCCCGCATGCACGCCAAAGCCCTTACCGCAGCCATGACACTCGCGCGGCGTTCGCGTATAACCGCCTTATGGTGGATATGCTCGAAAGCCCTGCGTCGGATGCGCGCCTGATCAAGATTCCCTACGTCGATGCGACCGAGGGCGGGCCACTGACTGTGGCACAGGTCGAGACCGCGCGGCTGATGGCAATCGTCACCCAAGGCCGGCAAAAATACGGCACCCTTGCCATCGGGTTCGGTGATGTGGTGTCCAGACTCTGGCTCCGGCGGCAACGCGACGCGCTTTATGAAGAAATCGCAGACGTGGCCGGTGAAGCCGGGCGATCCGGGGCTTGGCTATTAAACCTGTCGTATGAGTGGACCTGTACCACCGGCACTGGCCCGGACCCATCGGGCACTGGGAATCGCATGCTGCGGACCTTAGATTGGCCCATGGACGGACTCGGTGAGACCGTGGTGGTCGCGAAATTCAAGGGCAAAGCGGGTACGTATTTCAACGTCACGTGGCCAGGCTTCGTCGGCGTCGTCACCGCGATGGCGCCCGGACGGTTTTCAGCGGCCATCAACCAGCCGCCGTTTCGGAAGTGGACGCGCTCATGCTGGATCGACTGGGCCATTAACCGAGGGCGCTTGTTAGCATCCAAGCACACGCCGCCCACGCATTTATTGCGCGACGTGTTTGATACCTGCGCGACCTATGATGAAGCGAAAGAGCGGCTGACTGAGACACCGCTGGCAATCCCGGCGTTCTTCACGCTGAGTGGCACAAACCCCGATCAATCGTGCCTGATTGAGCGTGAAGAAACCAAGGCCAGCGTTCAGAACGGCCCGACAGCGTGCGCCAACCATTGGACCGCGCGCGATGTCCCCGAACGCTACCGCGGCGTCGACAGCCCGGGACGCCTGCAAATGATGTCTGAGTCACGCGACACCATTGCGGATGGGTTTGAGTGGGTCCGCGAACCAATCCTCAACGCGACAACCCGCCTTGCCGTCGTCGCCAACGCGCTGGAAGGCAAGCTTTGGGTGCGTGGTTATGAGCGCGACGGCCGCGTTACCCAAGACTTTCAACGACCGCAATCTACGACTTAACGCGCCTGTCACAAATTATTGTCCGTCCTTCGGTACATACGCAGTTGAGATGAGCCAAATTTGTGCCATCATCCAACCATCAACATCGACGGATTTCTTTCGGAGACAACAGTGTGAGTGTTATTCCGCGCATTGATCGGGGTTTTTGGCAGCGCATGAAGCGTTTGTCGCGACTCAAGCTTTTGATCCCGCTGCGCCGCAGTCCTCACTCGGCGGAATATTCTGCACGCGGTGTTGCGGTCGGCATGTTTTGGGCGTTGACGCCGCTGGTTGGCATCCAAATGTATCTGTGTCTGATGACCTGGTTTGCAGCAAAAATTTTTAAAGATCAGGAATTCAGCTTGGTGATCTCGTTCGCATGGACGTGGGTGACCAATGTTTTCACCATGCTGCCGATCTATTACGTGTTTTATGCCACAGGCCAAATCATGATGGGCCAGTGGGACAACATCAGCGGCTACGAGACATTTTTGCATTCTTGGCACGCGGCATTTACCGCCGATAACGGGTTTTTGCATGCGGTGCTGCAACTGCTCGGGATGTTGGCGCGCGAGCTCGGTATCTCGATGCTGATCGGCTGCCTGCCATATGCGATACTCGGGACTTGGCTGAGTTATAGTCTTTCGCTCAAATACATTCGCCGCCGCCGCCGCAAGAAATTCCAAAGACGGACGCAAAAAGCGCACACTGCGGCCACACACCCGGCAGAGCGTCCTAACACCTAAAATCATAAAATCAACTTGCTATAAAAGACCCATCGCCTTGAACGAGCGATGGCCAGCACGAGACACAATCACGTGGTCGTGCAAACGGATATCCAGCCGCGCGGCAGTTTCACGGATATCGTGGGTCATCTCGATATCGCCTTTAGACGGCGCCGGGTCGCCGGATGGGTGATTGTGCAGCATGATAATCGCACTGGCGCCGAGCTCAAGCGCGCGCTTTACGACTTCGCGGGGATAGACCGGCGTATGATCGATAGTGCCGCTTTGCTGTTCTTCGTCGGCGATCAGGACGTTTTTGCGATTGAGAAACAGTACCCGGAAATGTTCGCGTTCCGCACGCCCCAAGCGCATTCGGCAGTATTCGATCAAGCGATCCCAGCTTGATAGGACTGGGCGTTCCATCACGCTCGCTTGACCCAAACGCTGCGCGGCCGCTTCCACAACTTTAAGCGCGACAACCGCTGCTGCCCCCATGCCCTCGACCTCGGCCAATTTTTCCGGGGGGGCCGCCAAGGCGTCGGCAAAACTGTCGAAACGCTTCAGCAATCGCTTGGCCAAGGGCTTTGCATCACCTCGGGGCAGCGCCGCGAACAGCACCATTTCAATCAGTTCATAGTCAGGCATTTTCTCGCCGCCGCCGGACAAAAAGCGAGCGCGGAGGCGGCGTCTATGGCCGGCAGCGTCAGCAGCGGAAGAAGCTACATCTGCCGGCATCACATCACACGTTATACGGCGGGCAATTCAGCCCGGTCGGGGATTCCGTGAATACCTCGTAACCGTCCTTGGTCACAGCGAGCGAATGCTCAAACTGTGCTGAAAGATCACGGTCTTTGGTGACCGCCGTCCAGCCGTCAGCAAGAATTTTAACGTCCAGTCGGCCGGCATTGATCATTGGCTCAATCGTAAAGAACATGCCTTCGCGCAGCACTTCACCCTCGCCCGGACGACCGAAGTGCATAATGTTCGGCGCATCGTGAAACACCCGGCCCAGGCCGTGACCACAGAAATCACGGACCACGGAATAGCGCTTAGATTCCGCATAGCTTTGGATGGCGTGGCCGATGTCGCCCAAGGTTGCGCCCGGGCGCACCATTTCGATACCCCGCCACATACATTCAAACGTGGTTTCAACCAGCTTTTGCGCCTTAATCGACGGCTTGCCGATATAGAACATACGGCTGGTGTCGCCGTACCAGCCATCCAAAATGACCGTCACGTCAATGTTGATAATATCTCCATCGACCAAGACTTTATCGCTTGGGATTCCGTGACAGACGACGTGATTGATCGACGTACAGATCGACTTCGGAAAGCCCCGGTAATTCAGCGGTGCAGGGGTCGCGCCGCGTTCCACCGTCCAATCGTGGCAAAGGGTGTTAAGCTTATCCGTGGTCGAGCCGGCGTTTACATGCGGCGTGATGAAATCCAGGCATTCTGCGGCCAAACGACCGGCTTTACGCATACCCTCAAAGCCCGCAGCATCATGTATTTTGATGTACCGGCCATCGCGCGCTGCAACTTTGACTGCCTGATCGTTCATCTGTCTATCCATCGTATTTGTGGTTATATAAGTCTTTGGGCGCTTATTTCACACCCGCGCCATTATTTTTTAAAGCCGGATCGGTATCGCATGATCCACAGTAATTTCCGTTGGGCTGAGGCGGCAAGTATAACATATCGCTTCCACCCCCGCCTGCATCGCTTTTTGCAACGTCTCGGCGTAGGTCGGGTCGATATCGCCGGCAGTCGTGAAAGACTCGCTATCTTCACGCTGCACTAAATAGAACATGACCGCACGATGTCCGTCTTTGACCATATCGGCAAGTTCGACCAAGTGCTTCGTGCCACGCGACGTTACCGCATCCGGAAACTCGACAGGCCCCTTCGCAAGGTCACGACGCATCGTGGTATTTTTGACCTCAACGTAGCACTGCCCCTTAATGGGATCGCTGAGCAAGATATCGATCCTGGAATTCTTGCCGTATTTGACTTCGCGTTTCAGTGCCTCATAGCCCACCAATTCAGGAATCTGACCGGCCTCGATGGCTTCAGAAACAATCAGGTTCGGCAATGCGGTGTTGATCCCCACCAAAGTTTCGCCGACACGCACAAGCTCCCACGTGTATTTGAGCTTCCTATCGGGGTTGCGCGCCGGCGACAGCCAGACTTCCGCGCCGGGTTCCTTGACGCTTTCCATGGAGCCGGAGTTCGCGCAATGCGCCACGACAACGGTGCCGTCTTCAAGTTCGACATCGGTCAGAAAGCGCTTATAACGCTTAATGAGACGACCGCGGATCAGGGGGTCTGGAAATTTCATACTCGGCTCATAGCCGACTGAGCTCGGCGAGGCAAGCCGTGCCACACGTTCCGCAAAACTTATTCCACAGGGTCCATGAGGTCGACAAAGCCGAACCGAAATTCGTCGCCATTGTTGGGGTGATCTTCACGCAGAAAAATACTGGTGTCGTTCTTCACCATAATGATTTCACGGATTGTGTTGACGATCCGCTTTTCGATGCAGAAAAAACGATGAAACTTCTCGACCAATTCTTTTTCGAGCGTGACCACGTTGCCGTCAACAAGCATCGCCTCATACATGTTTGCATATATTGCGATTGCCTGCGCCGGCGTTATCGCGCTTTCAATAGCGATCAAAAAATCTTCGAACGCGTGCTTTTCAACATATGCAAAGGCGTTTGTGGTCAACCGCTGCACATCGCTGGAGGGTATCTCTTTTTTGCTAACATGTTTGCCGAACAACGAAATCAACGTCGCGCGCTCTTCTGGCACAACTTTATCGTCAGCCATGAGGACATATACCTCGGCGATTGCCAAAATCTGTAAAGGCGTCAATTTGGGCTCAGCACTCACTCGGCATTCCTTATCCCATGCGGATTGAGCGAGTATCCCCAGCACATAAGAGTTTTGCAAACTTCGCGCATTTTTCCTATAATGTCGTCGCTCAGAAAGAGTCACGCATTGCGTGTTGCACGTAGAAAACGCCGCATCGGTCTTAAAATCGACGGATGAATGATGGCGTTAGAAGTTTCAGTTGTCGCGAGCGCTCAGCGCCTGCAAGCGCAGCAGGATCGCCAAGCGCAATTGCGGCAGGAACGGCAGGCTACAGAGGCCACAGCACAGTTGCGCCAGCAAGAGCAGGTGCGGGCTGAGCGTCTGCGTGCACAAGAAGACGCCCGCGAAGCCGCTCGCAGCCAAACATCGCGGGAAATCGTGCGCGCGGCCGTAGATAATCGCAGTTTTGACGACCAACGCGTCCGCGACAACCTTGATCAACGGACCGAAAACAGAAACGCACGCCTTGCAACCGATAGCCAAGAAGCGTTGGACGATGCGCGATTTTCTGCACAACAACGCGATGATTCGCTTGCCGCTGCCGCACTCTCGAGTGTCGCCGCCCCCCTAACATCGGCGCCAACGCCGGACAACAGCACATCCCAAGATACGCTTCGCCAATTGCTGGCCGAACGGAACTCTCGCCTCAATGAGCGCGACGCAGCACAGCGCCAATTTGCCGCGCAACAACAGCAAGATTTATCGCGCGCACAAAGCTCGATTGAGGCGTTGCGCAGTGATCCCTCGTCATTTCCAGCCACGCCGACCCGGGGCGAGGTTGTGGACGTCCAAGCCTAAGATTTAATCTCTGCCGCCTTTAAGTGCGCAACCAACGGATACAATGCACACAACGCGGCGATCACCAGACCAACACCGCCTTCGCGGTATCCTTTGCGGGCGACGAAACATTTCCAAAATCGCGACACGGCTTTGCGCGCCAAGGTTCGAGTCCGAACCTTCACGCCGCGCTGATGCAAATCAGCGGCCCCGAGCGAAGTGTTGCGGTTAAAGCGCTTCAAGAGACCTGAAATATCGGCGACAAAATTATGCTGAATACCGGTTGTATGATCCGGCCCCCGGCGGCCTGAGAATGTAACATTTGCGTGCACAGCCTCAGATCCCCAGGTTTTACAACCCTTTCGGAATAAGCTGCCCTTGGCGTCAGGTGCCAATGCGGCCATCCAGCCATACCGGACCCAACGCGTCCCGACATAGTTATGCATTGGTTGAAAATAAAAATCAGCGTCATCCGCCGCCACCGATGCGGTGATTTCGGCAACGAGCGCATCCGATACCCACTCGTCGGCATCGATCTCAAATATCCAAGGCCCTTCGCAGGCGTCGATCCCGGCGTGGCGACGATCAGCTTCGAGCGGCCAGGCACCTTCAACAAGGCGTGCATTAAATTTTTCGGCGATCGCTTTCGAAGCATCGGTGCAGCGATCAAGCACCACCACCAATTCGTCGGCAAACGTCAGCCGGGCTAGGCAATCTTGTAAGATTGCGGCTTCGTTGTGAATAACGACCAGGGCGGACAATTTGCTCATTGGGTCATGCTCATGATGGGGCGCCGAAACGCCTTAGCATGCGGGGCATACACAGAAAATGCAAAAGGCCGGCGTCGCATGGACGCCGGCCTTCGCAAAAACCAAATGTCGACCGATCAGCGCGAATAAAATTCGATGACCAGGTTCGGTTCCATCTGCACCGGATACGGCACATCTTCCAGCTTAGGCTGGCGGATGAACGAGCCCGTCATGCGCTGGTGGTTCACTTCGATGTATTCAGGAACGTCACGCTCGGTGCTTTCGGTTGCCAACAGCACCATCGGAATCTGACGCGACTTTTCGCGGATTTCGATAACATCGCCCTCTTTAACCATGAATGAAGGAATGTTCACGCGCGTGCCGTTGACCTTGATGTGACCGTGGTTGATGAACTGACGCGCCGAGAACACGGTCGGCACGAACTTCATGCGATAGACCACGGCGTCCAAACGACGCTCAAGAATCCCGATGAGGTTCTCAGAGGTGTCGCCGCGGCGGCGCTGTGCTTCGTGATAATATTTACGGAACTGCTTTTCCGAGATGTTGCCGTAGTAGCCCTTGAGCTTCTGCTTGGCCATCAACTGGAGGCCATAGTCAGACGGCTTTTTGCGACGCTGACCATGCTGGCCTGGGCCGTAATCACGCGAGTTAATAGGGCTTTTCGGACGACCCCAAAGGTTCACACCAAGGCGGCGGTTAATTTTGTATTTTGAAGACTGACGTTTACTCATTTTTATGTCTCACTACGTTTACCGGTTGTTATGAGCCCGGTAGTCCGACCCGCGTCTTAGCGGCGGCGGGGACATGCGAAACAAAGCCGCAGACCCACATTCCCAGGCATGAAGCGGCGAAATATAGGGAAATCGGGGGATTTGTCAAAACTTTAGGGCATATTTTCCAGGGCCTCATCGAGACAACGTTAACCCAAGCCAAAGCGGTCCATCAGCGCGTTTTCACCAGCCTCGGTAACGGTGACCTTGCGCGTGCCCGATTGCCGCGCAATCCAGCCATTTTTTAGGAACGCATCGGCCAATCCGGCCCCCAGCGCGCCGCCCACATGCGACCGCCTTTCGCTCCAATCCAAGCAACGCCGCGCAAAATGGCGCCGGGTAGTGCGGAGCGCAGCCAAATCCAGGCCAAGATCAGCAAAAAACGCCTCGCCAGCCGGGGTTGCCGTAAAATCCGTATCATCAGCGATGATATAGCCCTTGTCCGTTAGCGCATCCGCCACGGTCACCCCCAATACGCCGGCCATATGGTCGTAGCACATTCTGGATGCCCGCAGCTCGGACAGCAACTTGGACGGTTTTTTATGCACCACCGGCGTCGCCGGCACCAAATGCGCCAACGGCTCCAAGGCTTCCGCAACGCGCGCATTGGCCAATCGGAAATAACGGTGCCGCCCCTGTTTTTCGACCTTTAAAAGCCCGGTATCGATCATCTTCTTTAAATGACTGGACGCTGTCTGCTGGGTAACGCCGGCGTGCAGCGCCAATTCCGTCGCCGTCAACGCTTGTCCGCCAACTAAGGCCGCCAGCATATTGGCCCTCGCCGGCACCCCAATCATCGCCCCGATTATCGCCGTCGCCCGGGCATCCTGCATCACAATATGATCGCCAACCATCTGATACTCCTCATACATCCATATTTCGATCATAACCGAAACGTTAAAGCATGACAAGTCGCAGGTTTCGCGCGAAAGTCCTTTCATTGAACGGCGCAACAGTTTCACGGAGAAAACTAATGTTGTTTCCTAATCTTTTCGGACTCTTGATACTTTGGGCGCAACGTCATCGGCAACGCCGACACCTGCGTCATATGGAACCGTGGCAGTTACGCGACCTCAACATTCAAGCGCAAGACGCACTTCGGGAATCTCGCAAACCCTGCTGGCGTGCATAAGGAAAATGACGATGAACTTTTTAGAGCGCCATACAAACGGTCCGATGATCCGCATGCCGAATGCCTGGAACCCGGGTACAGCCAAAATCATGCAAGATGCTGGCGCAGACGCCATTGGCACCACAAGCGCCGGGATCGTCTATGCGGCAGGCCTGCCCGATTACGAAGGTGCGCTCACATGGGACGAATGTCTGCGCGCGACCGAGGCGATGTGTGCCGCCGTCGACATTCCCGTCAGCGTCGATTCTGAGGATGGCTACGGTGACACCCCGGAAGAGGTCGCGAACACCTTCACCATGTTGATCCAGGCCGGCGCCGAGGGCGGCAGCATTGAAGATCATCCACGCAGCGTTGGATCAGAATTGATTTCCGCCGAGAAGACTGCCGAGCACATCGCCGCTGCACGCGAAGCGATTGATCGCAGCGGTAAGCCGTTCGTGTTAACGGCGCGTGCTGAATGTTTCCTCGTCGGCCATCCGGAGAAATTGGCCGAATCCATTCGCCGCATACAGTTGTATGAAGATGCCGGCGCTGATTGCTTGTATGTGCCGGGACTCCGAAAACGCGAAGACATTGCCGCCGTTCTCGATGCCGTATCCAAACCGGTTAATGTGCTGGTCGGCATCAAAGGCTTCGATATTCCGCTCGACGCGTTGGACGCCATGGGTGTGCGACGGGTCAGCACCGGCGGCTCGATTGCATGCGCGACGCTGGGCCTTGTCCGCCAGGCCGTCCAGCAGATGATGTCAGGCGATCTGAGCTATCGTGATTTGATGATCACCCACGACGAACTGACGGCTTTATTTGGTGAAGGACCTGCTGCAGGTATTTAAGCGCAAATAGCAGATGAATGTCGTCGCTATTATTCAGCAGCCGCCAAATGCGCAAGGTAACGCTCTTCAGCTTCACGGAACGTTGTGCGGGTGGTTTCTACATCCCACGGACGCTCTTGCAGGGTTTCGTGGTCCCATTCGCTGCGGGGCTCGTCGGGCTCGAAGAAGTCGCCCCCATAGACGTGGATCGCCGCCGTGTACTTACCAAGTGGGTTGTTCACCGAATGAATGATGTTGTGGCCAAGGGTCGCAACGTCGCCGACGCCCATTGAATCTGCGCCTGCAGCTTCCAGCCCGTCATCGCCACGCTTCCAAAAAATATTGTCTTCGCGACCGTTATAAATGCCGATCACAGCGAACATATTGTGGTTGTGCGGGATCAACGTCATGTGCGGCGACCAAATAAAGTTGATCACCGTCAAATCCGCCGAACGATGCAGCAAGTCGATGCCGGCTTTGCTCGGCGTACCGAGTTCTTTGTAGATGCCATTGGGTGATGAGACGGCTTCTTGGACAAGTTCGCGCACCGCAGCTTGGCCGTCTTTGACGGCCTTGGCACAATCTTCGATAAACTGGTCTTTGCTGAACATATTGCTCTCCCGCGCGTTGAATTTGCCAGCCGTATAATAACGGGCCGCCGGGATCGGAGCAATGTGGGATCAGGCTTCGAGTTCGCTGTCCCAGTAAAGAAAATCCCGCCAACTTTCATGAAGAAAATTCGGCGGGAAGGCACGGCCATTTTCCTGCAGGCTGTAACATGTTGGTCGGATCGGGGTTCGGAACGGATGCATCTTCGCGTGCTTCGGCATCTTGTTGCCTTTGACAAGATTACAAGGCGAGCACGCGGTCACCACGTTCTCCCAAGTCGTGCGCCCACCGCGCGAGCGCGGAATCACATGATCGAAGGTTAAATCTTCGGTGCGAAAACCGCTACCGCAGTACTGACAGGAAAATCCATCGCGCAAAAACACGTTAAAGCGGGTAAACGCCGGTCGGCGGTTCATCGGGACATATTCTTTGAGCGCAATCACGCTGGGCAAGCGGATTTCATGGCTCGGTGAATGGGCAACTTTGTCATATTCGGAAACGACCGCGACTCGGTCCAGAAACACCGCTTTTAGGGTGTCCTGCCATGACCAAAGCGAAAGCGGAAAATAACTCAGCGGACGAAAGTCCGCATTCAACGCCAAGGCTGGGTAGCCGTCGATAGACATTCGATACTATATCTCCTGGCCGACTAGACTTGAGAATACACCATCTTGCAAGAAAGCCAAATACTGACGAATGACTCTTTCGTGACCCAAAGGCCCGCAATTGACCGCCGATTATTCTGTAATATTTTGCAGATTCACCCCGAAACATTCGGCCAGGAAGAACATCCCCGCCTTAATGCCGTCGTCATCCAATCCATGCCCGACGCCCGGTCGCCCCAGACCTTCGGCACTCACCCCATTTTCACGCAACACGGCGAGGGCTGCGGGCATGAAATCAAACGGCACGATCTCATCGGCTTGGCCATGACATAACAGCACCGGCGGCTTTGAGACGATCTCGTTGGCCAAGTTGTCGGCGTCGATCAACATCCCCGAATACCCGACAATCCCGGCGCACGCCTGAGCGCGACGCAGGCCAACATGCAGCGCCATCATCGTGCCTTGTGAAAAGCCGATCAGCGCTAAGTCTTTGTCGGTGAGACCTAAGGCAGCCAGTTGCTCATCAATGAACGCGTTCAAAATCGGCGCGGCTTTTTGTGTGCCTTTGGTACGGGCGTCCTGGCTCATGTCTTGGAGGCTGAACCACTGATAGCCGGCCGGTGCTGCGTCGAATTGGAAAGGTGCGTTCGGCGAAATAAACCGGGCATCCGGCAAGACCTTTTGGAAGTAAGGTGCAAGGCCGATCAGGTCGTCACCATCGGACCCGACGCCGTGACAAAATACGACCAACTTGGTTGGCGTACGCCCCCCCAAGGGATCGAGAATTGGACCGCTTAGACTTTTCTTCGCCGTGTTATCATCGCTCATTGCGTATGCTCCTAAAGAACCGTTGCACAGTGGTAGCGCATAACGTTTGATGATGTCACGCTGAACGCGCGGACAACCTTGCAACAGCGCCTTTAACAGCATTTGGCGCCCGCCGTCTGGAAACGTTTTTTTGATGACAACCGTGACTCGATTCGCCCCAAGCCCAACTGGCCATTTGCATTTGGGCCATGCCTATTCGGCGCTGTTTGCCGCTGATGCCGCCGCAGACCGGCATGGCCGATTCTTGTTGCGAATCGAAGACATTGATCAAGGCCGCTGCCGTCCCGAATTCGAGCGCCAAATATACGACGACTTATCGTGGCTTGGGCTGAGCTGGGAATCGCCCGCACGCCGCCAGTCTGATCATTTTGCAGATTACCAAGACGCCCTCGACCGATTGGACGAGATGGCGCTGCTGTATCCATGTTTCTGTACCCGCAAAGATATCCAGGCCGAGATTGCCGCATCCGGCGGCGCACCGCACGGACCCGACGGGCCGCTGTATCCGGGCACCTGCCGGGGCCTCAGCCCCGACGTCACCGCATCTCGTATCGCAGCCGGCGAAGCCTATGCATTGCGCCTCGACATGGCAGCGGCGGTTGCGCGCACCGGTCCGTTAAGTTGGCAAGATCAAGAAGCCGGCACTGTTGCAGCAAAGCCGGACCGATTCGGCGACGTCGTGCTGGCTCGCAAAGACACGCCGACCAGCTATCATCTCGCCGTCACCTGGGATGACCACTTGCAGGGCGTTACCCTGGTGACCCGTGGCCAGGACCTGTTTGCGGCGACCGATGTGCACCGGCTTTTGCAATCGTTGTTGGATTTGAACATACTGAACTATCACCATCACAAGCTTCTGACCGACGACGACGGCGAACGCTATGCAAAACGCAACCGTTCGGTGACCCTGAAAAGTCTGCGCGACGCCGGCAAGACACCAGACGATATTCGAACCATGGTCGGCCTGTTACACAATGCGTAATCTTTGTTTGAGCGTATTGTTGTTCGCCTGGATGGCAGGCTCGCCTGCGGTTGGTGAGACGGTACACACGGGCAAAGTAACCGGGATCGTCGACGGCGATACGTTGTTCGTCACCCCCGATCTGGAAGACAGCGGCGAGATCCGCCTGGTCGGCATTCAGGCCCCAAAACTGCCGCTCGGACGGAAAAATTTTAAGACCTGGCCCTTCGCAAAAGAGGCCAAACAAGCGCTTGCCGATATGACCTTGGGGAAATCACTTGGCCTATCATTCGGTGGCGCCAGACGAGACCGCTATGGGCGCTGGCTCGCACACCTGCACGTGATCGAAGGCGCCGCCCCCGGGCTTTGGGTGCAAGGCGAAATGCTGCGGCTGGGCATGGCACGGGTCTATAGCTTTCCGGACAACCGCGCCTTGGTCGAAGACATGCTGGCGCTTGAACGCGACGCCCGCGCCAACGGGCGTGGCATTTGGTCAAATTCGTTCTATCATATCCTCAACCCGAATATTGATGTGCTCAGCCAAAAGCTCGGCACGTTTCAGTTGATTGAGGGGCGCATCCTTGATGCCGCCAAGGTTAAGGGCATGGTGTATCTGAATTTTGGTGCAGACTGGCGGACCGATTTCACCATTTCCATCGCGCGCGACGCCTTAAAGCTGTTCGAAGCCGACGGCGTGGACCCTTTGACCTTGCTCGGTGAAAGCGTGCGTGTACGGGGCTGGCTCATCAAACGAAACGGGCCCATGATCCGCACCACACATCCCGAGCAGATCGAACTTTTAGGTCGTTAAAACAAGCGTTTACACTACACTAAACTGCTGACCGCACTGAACCATAGGATTACATCATGCGTTTCAATCTTCGCTTCAACGCCTTCGCCGCCTTCATTCTGCTCGGCATGGCAACGCTGTCCGGGTGCACCACGAACCCGGCCACAGGTGAGCAGAGCTTCACCGGGTTTATGTCTGTCGAGGACGAACAAAAGGTCGGCGCCGAAGAACATCCTAAGATGCTAAAAGCATTCGGCGGCACCTATAGCGACGCGGAGCTTCAGGCCTACGTTCAAGCGATCGGCCAAAAATTGGCTAAACAATCGGAAATCCCAAACCAACGGTTTCAGTTTTTCGTGCTTAATGACGACACCGTCAATGCGTTCGCCCTGCCCGGCGGGTACGTTTATGTGTCTAGGGGCCTCGTGACCCTTGCTGAAGACGAAGCGGAATTAGCAGGCGTCATCGGGCACGAGATTGGACACGTCGCCGCCCGGCACTCGGCGCAACGATATTCAAGCCAAATGGCGACACAAATTGGCGTGACCGCGGTCAGCATTATCGGTGCCGTGCTCGGCGCGCCGAACGGCGTCGGCAATATTGTATCCTTAGGTGCGCAGGCCGCCCTTCAGAGCTATTCCCGCTCACAAGAGCTCGAAGCCGACCGCCTCGGTATCCGCTATATAAGCAAGGCCGGCTACAACACCGATGCCCTGGGGGATTTCTTCGCAAAGCTGGATGCGCAAACCACCATCGCCGCCGCCATGGAAGGGAAAGCCAAGGGGGGTGATTCCATCATGTCCACCCACCCACGGACGATAGACCGTATCCAACAAGCAAAGTCGCTTGCCGCCGACGCCATGCCTGCCAACGCTGCCCGCGCCCGCAATCCTTTTCTGAACCAACTGGATGGTGTGATGTTCGGGCCGGATCCGAAAGAAGGGTTCATGAAAAGCGATACGTTTATCCATCCAGGTATCGGCTTCAGCTTTGACTTCCCGCCTGAGTTCACGGTGAAGAACGGCGATGCCGAGGTCTTCGGCCAAGACGGCAAAGGGACCGAGGTCATTTTCTCCATGGCCAATGCAGACGTTGCCAGCGGGTACGCGAACCTGACCGACTATCTGCGCGGACCTTGGGCCAAAGAAAGCGGCTTCCAGCCCGATAATCTTGAGCGTCTGACCATCAATGGATATGAGGGCGTCAGCGGGACCTCACGAGGCGAAACCAAATTCGGGACACGCGACATCCGCTTTTTGGCAATCCGCACGTCACGCAACCAGATATTTCGATTTGTCTTCCTGACCGACCCCAGCGTTACATCTGCAATGTCGGTGCCGCTGCGACGGACCACCTATAGCTTTAAACTGCTGAATCCTGCCGACATCGACCAAGTGCGCCCACCGGTTATCCGCGTCGTCGATGTGAAGCCCGGCGCCACAGTGTCTGGGTTCGCAAGTCGGATGCCGCTCGGCAAGTACAACGAAGATTGGTTCCGCGCCTTGAACTTGAACGCCATGGCCAACGGCCTCAAAGCCGGTGAAAAGGTGAAAATCGTCGCGGATTAAAGTTTGCGGCTCAAGATCTCAATGGATGACCAGCCCCAATATACCCGCGACTTCCCGGAATCGACCGAGCTACAACATACAGGGACCTTGAAGCGAGCACTGAGATACAATATCCCGGATCGCCTACGGCATCCGGGAAGTCTCTGAGGAGGAAGTGATATTAATTTTGTCTCATATGAGACTTAAATAGCAGCTTCAAGCGCCGCGGGAGCCGGCTGCTAAATTCATCAAATGGGTGAGAAACGTCGAAGCTTCATCATAGATGCCCGGCGCTTTGCTTTCGCGCGGCCCCGCAACATTCAACACGTTAGGGCGTTTGGATTCTAGCCACCGCAAGGCGGCCAAAGGTGAGTGCGTCCGCATCATGTCAACGATGTGATACGGCTTACCCAGCGTAGCCGCTTCATCAACGGTGACCTTCGTGCCGCCGTCCGGCGCGCCCCGAGTAATGATCAACGTCGCGTCGCTGTCTACGACGTTGCGATGTGTACGGTCTTCATAGCCTGAGCTTTGCGTTTCGGTCATCGGATAGGCGCTGTCTATTGGCCCATCTTCTGCGCGTCGCCCCTTGGGCACCCAGCCGCCGCATCGAATGCCGAGCTTAATCGCGACATCCAGTGCAGCACGGTCAACGCCGGACTGGCCCCCCGAGACTATTTTAGAAGGCGCTGCGCCTGCGCCACGCTCGGGCTGCCCATCCGACACCGTCGTTTCCGACGGTGTCACCATGGACTTAAGCCGCTTCCAGGGTTTGTTCGAGTTTCTTGGTTGCTTTTTCCATGTCGGTCTTTTCGACGGCCGCCAATTCAGACGCCAACCGATCGCGTGCTTGTTCGTAGATTTGACGCTCGGAAAACGACTGGTCGGGCTGGCCGACGTTACGGTGCAAATCGCGCACCACTTCGGCAATCAAGACAGGATCACCGGAATTGATTTTCAAGTCGTACTCAGCGGCGCGGCGGCTCCACATTGTCCGCTTCACGCGCGGGCGGCCTTTGAGGGTGTGGACCGCTTCGTCCATCCGCTTTTTCGACGACAGCTTCCGCAGCCCGGAATTGGCGACCTTGGTGACCGGAACGCGCAACGTCATTCGGTCACGGTCAAAGCTAATCACGAAAAGTTCGAGTTTGTGACCGGCGATTTCGTCCTCTTCCACGCTAATGACTTTGCCGACGCCGTGCGTCGGGTAAACCACAAAGTCACCGGGGGTAAACATTAGTTGTTCGGCCATGGCGTTTCTGCTCTGCTCTCTTATCAAAAATCATCCGGTCGCCATGAAAAACCAAGGCGAACACGGATGAAACTACAATGCATCGGATCACATACATAAAGGGCCCGTCCGTTAAGGCGAGGCCCCGCATGCGATTATCATGCAAAATCATATACCACAGTTTTGCGGTGCAGAAAAGCGCACACGCTGCCAACCGATGCCATGCCAATAGCCGCCGATGGACCAAAAAACGCTGCCCAGCCACGCAAAACATGAATGACTGGGCATAATTCTTTTAAATCAAAAGCTTAGTCGCCTTTTCCAGGGCTCTCGCTGAGCAATTCAGCCTTGCCTTCTTTGCCGTCCCAGTCTGCAGCATCCGGCAATTGATCGCCTTTGCGCGTGATGTTCGGCCATTCGGAGGCGAATTTTGTATTGATTTCCAGCCACTTCTCAACACCAGGTTCGGTATCGGGAACGATTGCCTCAGCCGGGCATTCAGGTTCGCAGACACCGCAGTCGATGCACTCATCAGGATGAATGACGAGGAAATTCTCGCCCTCATAAAAACAATCGACGGGGCAGACTTCGACGCAGTCTTGGTATTTACACTTAATACAGTTTTCCGTGACGATATAAGTCATGTGTTTTTCCTCACACGCTATCTTCTAAACTCAAACGCTTTAGAGCCCGCTTGCGGGCGCGACCGCTTTCTTGGTCAGGTACATACAGCAACCCAGCCGTTCTGCGAACCAAATTCGCTTCGTAATCGTGCAACGTGCCATCGGCGTACGCAACCCGCCAAAGCATCTCAATAATCTCAATCCGCTGTTCTTCGGAAAACGAATCTCGAATGGTCTTCGTCGCCGCATAAACACGGTTTGCGTGGTGCGGATCATCAACAATCCCGTTGATCAACGCATCGACATCCGCGGCGGCGAGCTCAAAACGATCATGCAGAATATCGATGATCGTTTGCCGTTCCGCATCATCAATGTTGCCGTCCAGCAATGCAGCTTCAACCAACACTGCGGCAGCTGCATCCGCCAGCGCATCGTCTGTTCGCGACGCTTCAACAGGTGCGTCGCTACCGTCTAGAAAAGCTTTAATACGATCAAACATAAGGTTGCGTATCACACGGGCTCAGACGTAACAACCATGATAAAACTACGGTTTTGCTTGTCTCAAACCGTGCAGGATCGCAAAGTTCGCCCCATGGAACAACACAATCCCGATCAGCAAGTTTCCCCGTCCAGCGCGCGCAACAAGGATCCGATACTCGACGTCCTGAAAAGCGTACTGCCGCCAAGCGGCACCGTGCTTGAAATCGCCAGCGGCACCGGCCAGCACGTGATGCATTTTGCTACTCACCTGCCGACGCTAACGTTTCAGCCTTCCGATATTGATGCGACCTATCAGGCCTCGGTCCGCGCGTATCGCGACGATGCAGGGCTTCAAAATGTCATGGCGCCGATCATGCTGGATGTCACGACACCTCAATGGCCGCTGGATCATGCAGACGCCATCATATGTTCAAATATGATCCACATCGCGCCCTGGGAAGCCTGCCTGGGCCTGTTGGCCGGCGCCGGGCGCATTCTGCCCGAAGGCGGAATTTTGTACATGTACGGACCCTATAAAATCGGCGGCAAGCACAGCGCTCCCTCGAACGAAGATTTCGACCTCTCGCTGCGCAGTCGCGACGCCAGTTGGGGCATCCGTAACTTGGACGATGTCGCCCTCGAAGCGCGACGCCAAAGCCTGCACCTGATCAAAACCGTCACCATGCCGGCGAATAATCTTTCTGTAATTTACCGCAAAACCGCGATGGTGAGCGTCGAAGAATAAGGCGTACGATAGTTTACCGGCCCTTGCGACGCTTCTTCTTGCCCTCAGGCTCCCACGCCGCGCGGGCTTTTTGCGAGACACCGGGTTTATCAAGGCCTAACTCGTGCGCTTCCAAGCGGCGGATTTCATCACGCATACGGGCCGCTTCTTCGAATTCCAAGTTGGCCGCAGCGGACTGCATCTTTTTGTTCAAGTCCGCGATCACAGCTTGGATGTTATGGCCGACCAACTGCGTCTCGCCACCCACACCAGTATCGACGGTCACGTAATCCTTTTCATAGACGCTCTCGACGATGTTCGAGATGCCCTTTTTGATACTGACGGGCGTAATGCCATGCTCCAAGTTATAGGCGACCTGCTTTTCCCGACGCCGCTCTGTCTCGCCCAACGCGTATTCCAGGCTAGCGGTCATTTTATCGGCATACAGGATAACCCGGCCTTCGACGTTTCGAGCCGCACGGCCGATGGTCTGCACCAACGAGGTTTTAGAGCGTAAGAAGCCTTCTTTGTCGGCGTCCAAAATCGCCACCAACGCACATTCGGGAATATCCAAGCCTTCGCGCAGCAGGTTGATACCAATCAGCACGTCGAATGCGCCGAGCCGCAGGTCGCGGATGATCTCGATCCGCTCCAACGTGTCGATGTCGGAATGCATATAGCGCACCCGCACCCCATGTTCGTGCAAATACTCCGTCAAATCCTCGGCCATGCGTTTGGTGAGCGTGGTCACCAGGGTCCGCATCCCCGCCGCCGAGACCGCACGGACCTCGCCCAACAGATCGTCAACCTGCGTTTCGACCGGGCGCACGATGCATTCCGGATCGATCAAGCCGGTCGGGCGCACCACTTGTTCGACAAACACACCACCGGTGCGCTCCATCTCCCATGGGCCAGGGGTCGCAGACACGAACACGGTCTGCGGGCGCATGGCGTCCCACTCTTCAAACTTCAAAGGCCGGTTGTCGATGCACGACGGCAACCTGAAACCAAAATCGGCCAACACAGATTTCCGTGCAAAGTCACCCCGGTACATGCCGCCGATCTGCGGCACGGTGACGTGACTTTCGTCAACGATCAGAATGCTGTTTTCCGGCATGTATTCGAACAGCGTCGGCGGCGGGTCGCCTGGGTTTCGACCGGTCAAGTAACGAGAATAGTTCTCAATGCCGGCACAGTGACCCGTCGTCTCCAGCATTTCGATATCGAACGTGGTGCGCTCTTCAAGGCGTTGGGCTTCCAATAGCTTATTGTCGGCGTGCAGTTGTTCCAGTCGAATTTTCAGCTCTTTTTTGATCTCGGGAATCGCCTGCATCAAGGTCGGGCGCGGCGTCACGTAGTGGCTGTTCGGATAGATCGTAATTGAATTCAGCGTTGCGGTTTTCTCGCCGGTCAACGGGTCGATTTCCCAAACGCCTTCAATTTCATCGCCGAAGAAAGATAGCCGCCAGGCCCGGTCTTCGAAGTGACTCGGGAACAGCTCGACCACATCGCCACGCACCCGGAACGAGCCTCGATAAAAGTTCTGGTCGTTGCGCTTATATTGCAACTCGACCAGTTTCTTCATCAATTTACGCTGATCGAGCGTATCTCCAACAGAAACCTTCATGGTCATCTCGGCATACGTTTCAACCGCGCCGATACCATAGATGCACGATACCGAGGCCACGATGATCACATCCGGACGCTCCAACAATGACCGGGTGGCTGCATGGCGCATGCGGTCGATCTGCTCGTTCACCGAGGCGTCTTTTTCGATGTAGGTGTCGGTACGCGGCACATAGGCTTCAGGCTGGTAATAGTCGTAATAGCTGACGAAATATTCGACCGCATTGTTGGGGAAAAATTCTTTCATTTCGCCATACAACTGCGCCGCCAAGGTCTTGTTGGGCGCCAACACCAACGCGGGCCGGCCCAAATTGCTGAGCGCATGCGCCATGGTGAAGGTCTTGCCGGACCCGGTGACGCCGAGCAAAACCTGATCCTGCTCGCCCGCTGCCAGCGCTTCAGTGATCGCGGTGATCGCCTGCGGCTGATCGCCGGCAGGCTGATAATCAGATGAGATCACGAAGTCCGCTGTCGTGTCTGTCGGCGGGCGCTTCTCGGGAATAAAGATCGGTGCACTATCCATGCCCTTTATATAGGCGATGCAGGCGCCGGGTGCGAGTCACGGCTGCATAGAACTAAGCTTGTCGACCAACACCCAGAGGCGTAAAGTTTCGCCCGCAATTCACACTTTTGATCCCAAAGCACCCCGGAGCCCATATGTCCATCGTCGCCAAGCGCCTGAGCGCCATCCAGCCCTCCCCGACCATTGCCGTTTCGCAAAAAGCCCGCGATTTAGCTGCTGCCGGACGCGATATTATTTCGCTCGGCGCCGGAGAGCCCGATTTCGATACGCCGCAGCACATCATCGACGCCGCCAAGCAGGCACTTGATGACGGCAAGACACGCTATACGGCGGTCAACGGCGTGCCGGAACTGCTGGATGCGATCATCGCAAAATTCAAACGCGACAACGATCTGGACTACACCCGCGACGAAATCCATGTCAGCTGCGGCGGCAAACCGGTGATCTTCAACGCCATGATGGCGTCCTTAGATCCGGGCGACGAAGTGATCGTACCGGCCCCGTATTGGGTCAGCTATCCCGATATCGCGGTGCTGTTCGAAGGCAAGCCGGTGATCGTCAATTGCCCCAAGGAATCCAACTTCAAACTAACACCGAAACAACTCGAAGCAGCGATCACGCCAAAGACCAAATGGCTGATATTAAACTCACCTTCGAACCCGACTGGCAGCGGCTACACCGAAGCGGACCTAAAGGCGTTGGCCGACGTTTTGCTGCGCCACCCGCAGGTTTGGGTCTTCACCGACGATATTTACGAGCATCTTGTCTATGACGACTTTAAATTCAAGACCATCGCCCAGGTCGCGCCCGAGCTGAAGTCTCGCACCGTGACGATGAACGGCATGTCGAAAGCGTATTGCATGACCGGCTGGCGGGTCGGCTTTGCCGGTGCACCTGCGGAACTGGTCAAAGCGATGACCAAGGTACAGTCGCAAAGTATCACCCACACGGCAGCCGTCAGTCAGTTCGCAGCCATCGCTGCGCTCAACGGGCCGCACGACTTTATCGCCAAGAACAACGCGATTTTTAAAGAACGCCGGGACTTGGTGGTCAGTATGCTCAATCAGGCAAACGGCCTCAGCTGTGCGACGCCCGAAGGCGCGTTCTATGTCTATCCATCATGCGAAGGCGTGATCGGCAAGAAAACCCCGGCCGGCAAAGTGATTGAGAATGACGAAGACTTTGTGACCGAGCTTTTGGAAGCCGAAGGCGTTGCCGCCGTACACGGCGAAGCGTTCGGCCTCAGCCCGCATTTCCGGATTTCGTATGCCACCGGCACCGACCTCCTGGAAGACGCATGCACCCGCATCCAGCGGTTCTGCGGGTCTTTAAGCTAAGTCCTTCGAGATGGCCCATAGGGCCTTCTCAAAACCCCAGCGATTTCCCGGAATAGCCAGGGGCTATATCCGGGATCTTGAGCGACGACCGAGCCCCAAGATCCCGGATCGCCTGCGGCGTCCGGGAAGTCGCGAGTGTGAGAATATGCAAACACGCTGATTTTGAGGCACGGCGGTGCGCCGTCTCGAAGAATTGCCGCTTAAGCCGCAATGCCCTTTTGCATCACTGCCGTCATGCGGCGCGTGAAGGCTTGTGCATCTAGTACCGGCTCGCCTTCGACGATCCGGGCTTGATCCAGCAACAAGTATGCAGCGTCGTTTAGCACCGCGTCCTTGGCATCAACATCGGCGAGACTCGCCAAGTTCTTGATCAATGCATGCTTCGGATTGATTTCGAGGATGCGCGGTGAGGAAGTATCAATCTGATTGTGCGCTTTCAACAAGCGTTCCAGATGCATATCCATCGCGCCTTCGTCGGCGATCAGGCAAACTGGGCTGTCGGTCAGACGGTGCGATGTACGCACGTCTTTGACCGCATCACCCAGCGCCAACTTGAACGCCGCGATCAACGCGTCGACACCTTGCGTCTTAGCATCATCGTCTTTTTTGTCGTCGTCTTTGTCAGCATCATCGCCGCCTTTTACGACATCCAAATCGATGTCGCCGCGGGTTGCGGATTTAAACGGCTTTTCTTCAAAGGCGCCGACGGCCGGCAGCCAAAACTCGTCGACCGGGTCGGTCATGAACAGCACTTCGACACCCTTGGCGCGAAAGCCTTCGAGCTGTGGGCTACGCGTCACCTGCTCTGCGTCCGGGCCAGAGATATAATAGATGTCGTTCTGGCCTTCCTTCATGCGCGAGATGTAATCCGCCAACGATGTCCAGCCATCGACGGCAGACGACTTGAAGCGCGTCAGCGCAACCAATTTGTCGCGGTTTTCAAAATCTTCGTGGATGCCTTCTTTGAGCACCATGCCAAAGGTTTCCCAAAACGCCGCGTATTCATCGGGTGCTTTGTCGGCCTTTTTCACAAGTTCGCCCAGCACGCGCTTGACCAACGCTTTACGAATTTTCGCCACAGCCGGGTTGTGCTGCAACATTTCTCGGCTGACGTTAAGGTCGATATCTTCGCTATCGACGACACCTTTAACGAAGCGCAGATACGACGGGATCAAGGCTTCGCAGTCATCGGTGATAAACACGCGTTTGACGTAAAGCTTGATGCTCGACTTTCGCTCCGGATTAAAAATATCCAGCGGGCGCTGCTGCGGCACGAATAACAGGTTGGTATAGCTGATCACGCCTTCGACTTTGTTGTGCAAGGTCAGCCAAGGCTGATCGAAAGCCATACCGACGTGGTGATAGAACTCGGCGTATTGCTCGTCGGTGATGTCTTTTTTATCACGGGTCCAAAGGGCGGACGCGCTGTTGAGGGTTTTGTCTTCGTCATCTTTTTTCACGGCCTTGAGGACGACCGGCTGTGCGATGTGATCTGAATAGGTCCGCACCACCGTTTCCACGCGCGCCGGCTCAAGGAATTCCTTGGCGTCTTTTTTGATGTGAAGAATAACATCCGTGCCCCGCACATCGCGGCTGGCATCTTCTATTTCAAAAGCACCGTGGCCTTCGGACGTCCAGCGCCATGCCTTATCGTCGCCGGCTTTACGACTGACCACTTCGACTCTGTCAGCGACCATAAACGAGCTGTAAAAACCGACGCCGAATTGGCCGATCAACGCCAATTTCGCATCTTCACCGCCGGTTTGGGCGTCTTTGAGCCCTTCCATAAAGGCTTGGGTGCCGGATTTCGCGATGGTGCCCAGCGAATCGATCATGTCGTCTTTGTTGAGGCCGATGCCGTTGTCGGAAACGGTCAGCGTCTTGGCTTTGGAATCGATACTGATCTCAATTTGGAAATCACCGGCGCCGTCCAGAAGCTCGGGCGCGGTTAAGCTTTGATAGCGCAACTTGTCGCAAGCGTCCGATGCGTTCGAGATCAATTCCCTAAGGAAGACCTCTTTCTGGCTGTACAACGAGTGGGCCACGATATCGAGAATCTTCCCGACTTCAGCCTGGAATGAAAAAGTTTCTTTGCTCATGGATCGTCAAACCCCCAAATTTCGCATTCGGCTGCAGAATCCTTTTACTGCAGCCACCTTACTTGAACGGATATGTGCCGAAATGCGGGGCGGTCAACCCCTTAGCGGACATCAAACGTCGCAGATTAGTGCGCAGCCCAGCCTTTGACCATGCCCATTAAGGCGCTTACATCGACGGGTTTCGAGAAGCCTGCAACAGCGCCTATTTTTTTGGCGGCCGTGATCGCATTTTCTGCCGACATGTTTGCATAACCGGCTGTGACAGCGACGATCTTGCATGTCGGGTCTTTCTTGTGAATGCGCTCAATAGCCGAAATACCACCCATACCTGGCATAAAGATGCTCATGACGATGACGTCGTAGCGACCGTCTTCGGCATCGCCCACAATCTGTTCGGCGCGCATTGCTTCGACAACGTCATAGCCGGCTTTTCTCAACGGACGCGCCATTGCCAGCAGTGAAACGTGATCATCATCGACGATCAAGATGCGCACATTTTTTCTCCTCAGAGCATTTTCAAGGCATCATAATCAGGTCTACGCATCGCGCAATTGTTATCCGCCGACGCGCAAGACTTGCATTGAAACGCCGTTCCAGCCAGTGTCTTTGCATGCTTACTGCCCCCCTTGATGAAGGGCGCATCAGCGCCGTCTTAGGCCCTACCAACACGGGGAAGACGCACTATGCGATGGAGCGTATGTTGGCGCGGCGCTCGGGCATGATAGGTTTTCCACTGCGGCTATTGGCGCGCGAGAACTATGACCGCGCGGTCAAAATTAAAGGTGCCGACAAAGTCGCCCTGATCACCGGCGAGGAAAAGATTCTTCCCCAAGGTGCCAAATATTACATGTGCACCGTCGAATCGATGCCCCTCGATATGCAATTTGCATTCGTCGGCATTGATGAAATTCAAATGTGCGCCGACCCTGACCGGGGACATATCTTTACGGATCGCCTACTGCATGCACGCGGCACCGAAGAAACCATGTTCATGGGCGCAGAGACCATTCGCCCGCTGTTGAGCCGCCTAATTCCCGATGTAGACATTGTGACGCGGCCACGCTTTTCCGTGCTGACCCACGTCGGTCCCTGCAAAATCAATCGCTTACCGACGCGCGCCGCGATCGTCGCGTTTACGGCATCCAACGTCTATGCCCTTGCCGAATTGTTGCGCCGACAGCGCGGCGGTGCGGCTGTGGTGCTGGGCGCGCTCAGCCCGCGCACCCGTAATGCGCAGGTTGCCATGTATCAAGCCGGCGAGGTCGACTTTCTGGTCGCGACCGATGCCATCGGCATGGGCTTGAATATGGACGTCGATCACGTGGCTTTCGCGGCATTGAAGAAATTCGACGGCCGGCGCGTCCGACGCCTTGCCGCGTCCGAGCTTGCACAAGCGGCGGGCCGTGCCGGGCGGCACATGAACGACGGCAGCTTCGGTACAACCGCCGAAGCCGGCACGTTGCCCGATGAGCTGGCTGAGCGAATCGAAGAGCATCGTTTTGATCCGCTTGAAAACCTAAAGTGGCGCAACACCGAACTGGATTTTTCATCCATCACCGCTTTTCGAAATAGCCTAAATCGGCGTCCCAGTGAACCCGGTCTGGTCCGCGCCCGCGCCGCCGATGACGAAGTCATTTTTGAGCGCTTACGCAAGGAAGCCCCGGTCATTGAAACCGCCAAGGGCGAAGACAGAGTCCGCCTACTGTGGGACGTCTGTCGCATTCCCGATTTTCGGGGCGTGATGAGCGACGCGCACGGGAATCTGGTGCTGGCCATCTATAACCACCTCACATCCGATGCCGAGCGCCTGCCAATGGATTGGATCGCCGCACAGGTCAAACGCCTGGACCGCACCGACGGCGATATGGACACCCTGATCGGGCGCATCGCCGGCATCCGCACATGGACTTACGTGTCGTTTCGCGGCGACTGGGTGCCCGATGCGGCGCATTGGCAGGAACGCACCCGGGATATCGAAGATCGGCTCTCTGACGCCCTGCATGAGCGCCTGACGCAGCGCTTCGTCGACCGCAAAACCTCCGTCCTAGTCGCCAAACTGAAGGATTCCCCAGACCTCATCGCCGCCGTGCGCAGCAACGGCGAGGTTTTGATTGAGGGTGAGCCGGTCGGACGATTGCGCGGACTCAGGTTCACATTTGACGATGTTATCGAAGGCGACGCGGGGCGCACGGTCGCCAATGCAGCGCTGCGCGCGATCCGGGGTGAAGTCGCCCGCACCGCCCGCCAGATCGTCGATACACCTGATAAAGACATCCGCCTTGAAGACGATCCGGTTGGTCGCCTGCCGCACGTGTTATGGCAAGGACACGAGATTGCCCGTCTCAAAAGCAGCGGCGACCCGCTCCGTCCGGAAATTTCCGTGATCGCAGACGATGTCCTAGATCCGCTCGACCGCGATCTAATCGCGGCACGGTTATCAGACTGGTTGCGACGCCAAATTGAGATGGCATTTACACCGTTGTTGGCCTTGGAAAATGCGCCGATCAAAGGCGCGACCCGGGGCTTGGCGTTCCAGCTTAAAGAGGGCTTGGGCTCATTAAAACGTAGCGGTGCGGCAGATCAAATCGATGCGCTCAGCCGCGATGACCGACGCCACTTGCGTGCGCTCGGCGTCCGCATCGGTCGCGATATGGCGTTTTTACCAGCCTTGTTAAAGCCCGATACGATTCGCTGGCGGGCACTTTTATGGACCTTGCACGCCAACCGTGCCCATGTCCCCGACCTGCCGCCGGCAGGGCGCGTGTCAGTGCCGGCAACCAAAAATTTCGAACGGGATTTTCTTGAGGCCTGCGGCTACCGCGTGCTGGGCCCGCTCGCCGTCCGTATCGACATGGCGGAACGCCTGACATCAAAGGCATGGCTGCTCTCTAAAGGCGGACCGTTTAAGGCGACCGTGGAGCTGACGTCGATGATCGGTGCCGGCAACACTGAACTGCCCGGCGTATTGGCCGCGCTTGGCTTCAAGCGTGTACAAAAAACAAATGAAGACGGCATGCCCGAAGACCGCTACCGCCCAATAAGGCGCACTCGCCAGAAGGCTGCGCCGGAAGGAAAGAAGGACAAAACGCGCAGCAAGGCTAATAAGCCGGTGATCGTGGCACACGACCCGCATTCGCCATTCGCAAAGCTCAAAGATTTCTCGTTCGGAGACTAGGACGTGGCCGAGAGCATTCGCATCGACAAATGGTTATGGCACGCACGGTTTTTCAAAACCCGCACAATTGCGCAGACCTTCGTGCAAGCAGGCAAAGTGCGATTGAATTCGGTCCGCGTCGAAAAGCCCGGTCACATCGTTAAACCCGGCGACGTGCTGACGTTTGCCAAAGGCCGCAACGTGATGATCATCGAAATCGTGGCGATCACATCCCGCCGTGGTCCGGCCAGCGAGGCGCAAACGTTATACATTGATCTGTCGCCTCCGCCGGCGCCGACGTCCAGCGACGATCCTGATGTACCGATCCCCGTGGCCAAACGCGAACAGGGTGCGGGCCGACCGACCAAACGCGAACGGCGCGACCTTGACCGTTTGCGGGGTGAGTAGCCTACAAAAACACTCTAATATCCCGGGTCGCTTCGCGCCCGGGGTCCTGAAGCCCTATCCCAGCAGCGCCGGATCCAACATCCAAGCCATTGACCAACCGTGGTTATCATCGCGACTCAGACAAACCATGCTACCGGTCGGCATATCGACCAACTGTGTATCCGCGTCACCGGTCAGCAAAAGCGCCGTCAGCCGACCAAGATGCGGCAAATGCCCGGCAATCAGTGTATCGACGCTGAATTCCTCTATGACATCGGCAATCACGCTCGGATCGTCCATCGGTTTGAGACCGCCCCGTTCTTGCACCAGTGTGCCGCCGCCGATGACACGGCTGTAAATCATCGCCGTTTGTGCAGCGCGGGCTTTTCCGGAATGCAAAATACTCTGTGGGCGCACACCTGCGCGGGCCAGGAAAGACGCCATGCGCTCGATCTGCGTTTTGCCGTGGTCGCTGAGCGGACGGTCCGGGTTTTCAGATGCATCAACGGCTTGGCCGTGGCGGGTAATGTAGAGTTTCATCGTGATGTCCTCCGATGGCCAGCTTATCAGACACCGCGGGCCGGTGGCAGTCCCCCACTAGCCTGCCAACCTTGAAGGGTGAACTCAAAATACAAAAAGCCTTTCACGCCGCGGAAAGTATCGCCGATTTGCCGGAACCCCGCACGCTCCAACACGCGCACCGAACGCTGATTGTGGTGCATGGCAATGGCGCGGATAAAGTTGAAGCCATGAGCATCAAAAGCATCCGCGAGCACGGCACGCACGGCCTCAAGGCTATAGCCGTTGCGCCAATGTGCCGTTTGAACGGTATAACGAAGCGTATACGCGTCGGCGTCTTCGCGGTACCAAAGTCCGCATTCGCCGATGTCCGCATCGGTATCTCGGTGCCGTACGTTCATCATACCGAATCCCGACGTCGCGAACGCGGCGCGATAGCCGTCAAAAAGCTCGCGGGCCTGGAGGCGGCTCATCGCTTTAGCGTGCGTGTTAGCTTTCAGCACAGGATCGCCATGCATTTTTGCGAAAGCATCGAAGTCGGTCTCGGCGTAAGGCCGAAGCCGTAACCGTTCAGTGAGCAGGGTCTGCATTATTTTAATCCTCAGCGCCGGCAGAGCTTGCCTGCGCATACGGGGCCAAAGTCAGACGGGAGTTTTCGAGTATGAGCATGGAAAAAAAATTGACGTCCAAAACAAAAAAACGCGGCACCTGGAAGGTACCGCGTTTTCGAAAGTCCTGTGCGGACGGATCAGGCCGACGCGGCGGCGGCCACCATAGCTTCAGCGATACGTCGTTCGTCTTCGGCTTTTTCGCGTCCGTCTTCGTCGCTCGCCGACAATGCTTTTTCGGCTTCGCTCAACCGCTCACGGGCTTCACCAACGTCGATGTCAGCAACCATCATGGCTTCTTCGGAAAGCACCGTGCAACGCGTCGGCGAAACTTCACAGAAACCACCGGCGACGAAGATTTCTTCGCTCACCTTATCGCCTTCATAGATCTTGATGACGCCAGGGCGCACCGTGCAGATCAACGGCGAATGTTCGGGCAGGACGCCGATATCGCCCTCGGCACCCGGCACCACTACCATTGCCACCGGCTCCGACTTTAAAAGCCGGGTTGGCGAGACCAGTTCGAATTCGACCGTATCGGCCATAACAGTCTCCTCAAGTGCCTATTAAGCGGCTTCAGCAGCCATCTTTTTGGCTTTTTCGATAACGTCTTCGATGGTGCCGACCATGTAGAATGCCGATTCCGGCAGGTGGTCGTATTCACCTTCGATGATGCCTTTGAAGCCCTTGATGGTGTCTTCAAGCGACACCAGAACGCCCGGCGTGCCGGTAAACACTTCAGCAACATGGAACGGCTGCGACATGAAGCGCTGAATCTTACGCGCACGGGCCACAGTGAGTTTGTCTTCTTCAGACAATTCGTCCATGCCCAAAATCGCGATAATATCCTGCAGGTTTTTGTAGGACTGCAAGGTTTGCTGCACCGTTGTTGCAACGTGGTAATGCTCATCACCGATGATTCGCGGATCCAAGATACGCGAGTTACTGTCGAGCGGGTCCACAGCCGGATAAATACCAAGTTCTGCAATCTGACGCGACAACACGGTGGTTGCGTCCAAGTGTGCAAACGAGGTTGCCGGTGCAGGGTCGGTCAAATCGTCGGCAGGCACATAGATGGCCTGCACGGACGTGATCGAACCTTTATTGGTCGACGTAATACGCTCTTGCATGTTGCCCATGTCGGTCGCCAGCGTCGGCTGGTAACCCACAGCGGACGGGATACGACCGAGCAGTGCCGACACTTCGGAACCTGCCTGGGTAAAGCGGAAGATGTTGTCGACGAAGAACAGCACGTCTTGGCCTTCTTGGTCGCGGAAGTATTCGGCCTGTGCGAGACCCGTCAACGCCACACGTGCACGTGCGCCAGGAGGCTCGTTCATCTGACCGTAAACCAGGGCTGCTTTCGAACCATCGCCTTCGAGGTCGATAACGCCGGATTCGATCATCTCGTGATAAAGGTCGTTACCTTCACGAGTACGTTCCCCGACACCGGCAAATACGGAATAACCACCGTGGCCTTTAGCAACGTTGTTGATGAGTTCCATGATCAACACGGTTTTGCCGACGCCGGCACCGCCGAACAGACCAATTTTACCACCCTTGGCATACGGCGCGATCAAGTCGACGACCTTAATGCCGGTGGTGAGAATTTCGGTTTCCGTGGACTGATCAACGAAGGGAGGTGCCGATGCGTGGATCGGTGCGCGAACTTTGGTCTTGATCTCGCCACGCTCGTCAATCGGCTCGCCGATAACGTTCATGATGCGACCCAAGCACGCTTGACCGACCGGTACCGAGATTGCTTCTCCGGTGCTGGTGACCTCAAGACCGCGCTGCAGGCCTTCAGTGGAGTCCATGGCGATGGTACGAACCATGCTCTGACCCAGGTGTTGTGCGACTTCAAGGACCAAAATCTTGTCTTGGTTCTTGACGTGAAGTGCAAACAGAATCTCGGGCAGGTCGCCCTCGAACTGCACGTCCACGACCGCGCCCATAACTTGTGCAATTTTGCCGACGTTGTTTTTTGCCATCGTTTCGCTCCGTTGCCTTGCGGCGTCTCTGTGGTCAGAGCGCTTCCGCGCCCGAAATGATTTCGATCAGTTCTTTGGTAATCACAGCCTGACGCGTCCGGTTGTAGGTCATTGTCAGGTTGTCGATCATATCGCCCGCGTTGCGGGTCGCATTGTCCATTGCGGTCATCCGTGCACCGTGTTCGGACGCCGAGCTTTCCAGCAATGCCTGGAAGACCTGCGTTGCAACGTTACGCGGCAACAGGTCTTCAAGGATTTCTTCTTCATCAGGTTCGAAGATGAACACCGCACGGGCGCCGTCCGTCTTCTGTTCTTCGTCGTCGTCACCGACTTTGGCGTCTTCGACACTGAACGGGATCAGCTGCTGCGGGGTCACAATCTGCGAAATAGCTGATTGAAACTTGTTAAAATAGATCGTGCACACGTCGAATTCATCGGCTTCGAATAGATCAGCGATCTTATCCGCAACTTCCGTCGCTTCTTCGAACTTCACACCGCGACGGCCGATATCAGTAAATTTAGCGACGATGTTGTCGCCGAATTCACGGCGTAGCAGATCATGCCCTTTGCTGCCGACGGTGATGATCTTAAAATCGGTGCCGTTGCGACGCATTTCCCGGAGCCGCACCCGCACTTCGCGGATAATCGACCCGTTGAAGCCGCCACACAGACCACGGTCTGAGGTGCAGACAACCAACATCTGACGATTACCGCCGGTGCCGGACAGCATTTTCGGTGCCCCTTCGGTATCGCCGATGCTGGTCGCAATCGACGTTAACATCCGGAACATACGCTCTGCATACGGACGGGCGTTTTCAGCCCCTTCCTGTGCTCGGCGCAATTTTGCGGCCGCCACCATTTTCATGGCGCTTGTGATCTTCTGCGTTTTCTTAACGCTGGCGATCCGGCCTTTGAGGTCCTTCAGATTGGCCATAAGGCGTCTTCCTGGTCCCTATCCGTCGCGTTACGAAAAGTTCTTAGCGAATTCGTCGAGGAGCTTTTTAAGCTTGTCCTTGGTCTCGTCGGACAAAGCACCCTCTTCGCGGATCGCTTTAAGAACGTCGGCACCCTTGTCTTTGGCTTCTTCAAGCCAACGGGTTTCGAAAGCGGTGACTTGGTTCAGTTCGATGTTGTCCAAGTAGCCTTCGACACCTGCAAAGATAACCACGACTTGCTCTTCAACAGCCAAAGGCCTGTATTGCGGCTGCTTCAGAAGTTCGGTGAGGCGCGAACCACGTGCCAGAAGCTTCTGCGTCGACGCATCCAGGTCGGATGCGAACTGAGCGAAAGCTTCCATTTCGCGGTACTGAGCAAGTTCCAGCTTAATTGAGCCTGCAACCTGTTTCATCGCCTTGATTTGTGCTGCCGAGCCAACCCGCGACACCGAGAGGCCGACGTTCACAGCGGGGCGAATGCCCTTAAAGAACAAATCGGTTTCAAGGAAGATCTGACCGTCGGTGATCGAGATCACGTTCGTCGGGATGTAGGCCGACACGTCACCAGCCTGAGTTTCGATCACCGGCAATGCGGTCAACGAACCGTTACCGGCAGCTTCGCCCATTTTCGCCGCGCGCTCAAGCAGGCGGGAGTGAAGATAGAACACGTCACCCGGATAAGCTTCACGGCCCGGCGGACGACGCAGCAACAGCGACATCTGACGATAGGCAACGGCCTGCTTGGAAAGGTCATCGTAGAAGATAACCGCGTGCTTGCCGTTGTCGCGGAAGTATTCGCCCATCGCACAGCCGGCATATGGTGCCAAGAACTGCAGCGGTGCAGGGTCGGACGCGGTCGCGGCGACGATGATGGAATATTCCATGGCGCCGAAGTCTTCGAGCGTCTTCACCAACTGTGCAACCGTCGAGCGCTTTTGGCCGATAGCAACATAGATGCAGTAAAGCTTTTTGGATTCGTCATCGGTGCTATCGTTGACCGATTTTTGGTTCAAGATCGTATCGATGATCACAGCGGTTTTACCGGTCTGACGGTCACCGATGATCAATTCGCGCTGACCACGGCCCACCGGGATCAAAGAGTCGATGGCTTTAAGGCCGGTCTGCATCGGCTCGTGCACCGATTTACGCGGGATAATGCCCGGCGCTTTGACTTCGACCAATTCGCGGCGTGAGGTTTTGATTTCACCTTTGCCGTCGATTGGGTTGCCGAGCGCGTCAACAACGCGCCCCAACAGTTCGGGGCCCACCGGCACGTCGACGATGTCACCGGTACGCTTAACCGTGTCACCTTCTTTAATCGTGCGGTCGTCACCGAAAATAACGATGCCGACGTTGTCGGTTTCAAGGTTCAGCGCCATCCCTTTAATGCCGCCCGGGAACTCGACGAGCTCACCGGCCTGCACGTTATCGAGACCGTACACACGGGCGATACCGTCACCGACGGTCAGAACCTGACCAACCTCGGCAACTTCGGATTCGCTCCCGAAATCCTTGATCTGCTTCTTGAGGATGTTGGAAATCTCTGCGGCTTTGATTTGCATCAGCCAATCCCTTTCATGGCGAGGCGCATTTTCTGCAGTTTCGTAGATAAGGAGCTATCGATCAGCCGCGACCCAACGCGAACCACGAGACCTCCCAAAAGGCTTTCATCAACACGCTGTTCGATCTGCACCTTAGTGCCGATCGCTGATTTTAGCGCATCTTCGACAGCAGCGAGCTGCGTGTCGGTCAACTTCTTCGCAGAGACAACCTCGGCAGTGGATTCACCGCGGCTGACTGCGAGCTGTTCTTGGTACGCTTTGATCATGTTGGCAAGCGCGAACAACCGACGGTTATCTGCGACCACGCCAACAAAATTCTTAGTAAGCTCATTAAATCCCGACGCTTCGGTCAACGCGTTCATGGCATTGACTTGATCGTCACGCGACATCACGGGTGATTTGATCATGCGCGCAAGGTCTTCGCTGCCCGCGATCATGGCCCCCAATTCCTGGAGGTCACCGGCGACATCATCGAGTTTCTTGTCGTTATCGGCTAACTCAAAGAGCGCCGTTGCATAACGGCCCGCTAGACCGGCCGTGCCCGAACTATCCGCTGACACCTGGGAAAATCCCCTTCGTTAAAAATCGCGTCTTACATCGACTTTTGAGTGCTTCTTTTCGTCCCGCCGTCTGGTTAACCCAGGTTCGACGACACGAGCCCCATTCCGCAAGGATCGCCTCGCGAAAGTCGGGAACAGGTAACACACTGATTAGGGGTGTGCAAGCGGGCTTGAGGCGGTTTTTTGCGCTGCAAAAACGCATTTTTTTACAAGCGATTAGCACCGGACGTCTAAGACGCCCAAGAGAATCCCTAAGCATCACGCCAATTTACCTATACTTCGTGCCCGCTTTAAAAGAACGAAACAGGATCAACATCAACTTGAACGCGCACTTTCTTAGGGATCGGTGCACGGGCAATCCAAGCCCGAACCGCGCTTTGCACGCCCCCCCGCACGGCAGCAATCAGCAAAAGTCGCCGGCGATGACGTCCCCGCAATAATGCCATCGGCGCCGGCGCGGGCCCAAGCACCCGAAGGCCTTCCCCCCTTGGCGCCGAGCGCGCCAAGCCCGCCGCCGCTTGATCGACCAAATCTTCATCCCGCCCCGATACTATCAGCGCCACCAACGAGCCGAACGGCGGCATATGCGCCTCTTCACGGGCCGCACTTTCGGCAGCGATAAAGGTATCTCGGTCACCAGCAGCAAGCGCCATGATCACCGGATGTTCGGGCATATAGGTTTGCACGATCACTTGCCCAGGCCGATCCCCGCGCCCGGCCCGGCCCGCGACTTGGTACAAAAGCTGGAACGTACGCTCCGCCGCGCGGAATTCCCCACCCGACAAACCAAGGTCCGCATCAATCACGCCGACCAACGTCAGCGCCGGAAAATGGTAGCCCTTGGCGATAATCTGGGTGCCGATCACGAGATCGACCTGCTTATCTTCCATCATGTGGACAAGCTCGCTCGCCTGACGGGGGCCGCGCACGGTATCGCTGGCCGCAATCACAGTGCGAATACCCGGAAACAACAGCTGGATTTCCTCGGCCAAGCGCTCAACGCCTGGGCCACACGGCACCATGGAATCCTTGTCTTCGCAATTCGGGCAGATTTCAGGTGGTTTAGTCTGAAAGCCGCAATGGTGGCACTGCAGCCGCCCGAGCAACCGGTGCTCCACCAGCCACGCCGTACAGCGCGGGCACTGTAATCGGTGCCCGCACGTCCGGCATAGCGTCAGCGGTGCATAGCCCCGCCTATTCAAAAAGATCATCGCTTGATCACCGGCCTCAAACGTCGCGGCCAGCGCATCTGCCAATACAGGCGACAGCCAGCGCCCTCGTGCCGGACCTTGCTTGCGCATATCCACTAACGTCACATGCGCCAAGTCTGAGCCGCCGTGTCGGGCCGGCAGCGAAACCTCGGCGTAGCGTGCCCGACTGACGTTGGTCACGGTCTCAAGCGATGGCGTCGCGGATACAAGGATGAGCGGAATATCTTCCAAGCGTGCCCGCACCACGGACATGTCGCGGGCATGATAAACGACGCCCTCTTCTTGCTTGAACGAGCTGTCGTGTTCTTCGTCGACAACGATCAAGCCTAAATCCGAGAACGGCAAAAATAGCGCCGAGCGGGCGCCGATCACGACCCGTGCATCGCCCCTATGCACGGCGCGCCAGGTATCGCGGCGTTTGGCAGGGGTCATTTCCGAATGCCACATCGCCGGGCGCACACCGAATCTCGCCTCGAACCGCTCCAACCACTGCGCGCCAAGCGCAATTTCAGGCAGCATCACCAGCACTTGTCGACCATCGCGCAGCGCTTTTGCGACGGCTTCAAAATAAACCTCGGTCTTGCCTGATCCTGGGACGCCGTCCAGCAGCGTGACCGAAAAGCCGGCGCCGACCTGCACCGCCAACGTATGTGCAGCCTCTGTCTGGTTGGCGGACAGGGTGACGCCGCCGTGATCCGGATTCGGCAACGGCCAATCTTTGTTAGGCTCTAACGTGACCGAGGCCAAAACGCCCGCTTCATGCAGACCTTTGACGACAGCGGCCCCGCAACCGGCTTCGCGCGCAATGTCAGCAGCGGGCAGCGGCGGGTTTTCTCGGCAAAATTCGATCACCCTTGTGCGGGCCTTAGTGGCGCGAACATCCGGCGCATCTTTCGCCAAGGCGTACGCAATCACCGGTTTCGGCGCGATCAAGGCATCCGGCACCGACAACACCATCCGCAGCACAGCACCCTGCGGATACAAGGTATAAGCCGCCACCCAATCAACGAGTTTGCGGAGCGGCGCTGCAATCGGTGCCACATCAAGCACCGCATGAATGTCTTTGAGCTTAGATGCCGCGACCTCGTCCGATGCCTTACCCCAGACCACACCTGTCGCGCGACGGTGGCCAAGGGGCACATCGACGATGTCGCCAGCCTGCACGGTCATCCCCACGCCGACGCGATAGTCATAGGGCCCCGCCAGCGGTAACGGCAGCAACACCGCAACACGCGCGCCCGGCGCAAAGTCCGTCACGTCATTGGCATCATGGGCGCCGTTGGCGGTTGGGGCGGCATCGGTCGACACGCGGAACAATCTCCTCGTCAGCGATCAGCATAAGGTGTTTGTGGATGGGCTTTTGTTATTTGTTAAGGCGAAAATCGTTATAATGAGGCGATTCGGCCATGGAGCAAGCTTTGATACAAAGCTGTGCGGCATAGCTTTCTGATATCGCTTTCACTGGGAGAGAGCACAATGAGCGGAGAATACACAGGCGCCTTGGAAGACGAGGACGTGGCCGATCTGGACGCCGAAGATGTTGCCGTCTTTATGATGCGCAATCCATCGTTCTTTTCGGACCACCCTGAATTGCTGGACCACATCCAACTACCGGATCGATTCGTGGTCGGCGGCGTCGTCGATTTTCAGCGCTATCAACTGCAGCGCCGCGAGAGTGAGATCGACGAGTTACGCACCTGCGCCCAGGACGTGATCGAAACCAGCCGCACCAACATGTCCATACAAACACGCACCCATGCCGCCGTGCTGGCCATGCTGCACGCACAGACCGCACCGCAGCTTTATCGCATCATTGCAGACGATTTGCCGATCTTGCTCGACATTGACGTCTGCGCGGTCGGCTTTGAGCCAGCGAAAAATGCCAACGTCGCGATTTTATCAGAGCACCTGCGCACCCTGCCGCCAGGCACCGTCGACGAGGTTGTCGGCGCCGATCAAGACGTACAATTGTACCGCGAGTTTTGGGACGACGGCACGGTTTTCGGCAGTGCCGCCGGCCTGGTCAAGTCAGCCGCCTTAGCACGCATCAAGCCGGGCATGGCGATGCCGTCCGGGATCATCGCGCTGGGGTCGCGGGACGGCACCTTCCGTCCCGGACAAGGGACCGAGTTGTTCTCGTTCCTGGCCCGCATTGTCGAGGCCAGCGTGATGAGGCTTTCCGGCGACAAACTGTGATCGGTCTGCCAGTCCAACCCGCGGTCGCAGAAGCGCTGTCGGCGTGGATCGACTGGCTCGCCCACGAACGCCGATTGGCCACCAGCACAGTCGAAAGCTATCAACACGACGCCAGCATTTTCATGCGCTATATCCATGACCGGTTAGGCTTTGAACCTGGGATTGAGGATCTCGCCGGGCTCAAACGCGATGACCTTTGGGCGTTTCAAGCGGTGCGCCAAGCCGACGGCATCGGACCGGTGTCGATGGCGCGGGGCCTCAGCGGCTTGCGCAGTCTGTTTACGTTTTTAGAACGCCGTGGGATTTGCTCGAACGCGATCATCCAAGCGGCCGAAATGCCGAAACTGCCGCGCACGGTGCCGAAACCGTTAAACATAGAAGATGCGTTTGAGACCTTGGAGGTCGCCGAAGAACTGGCGCTCGAGCCTTGGGTCGGCAAGCGAGATCGCGCGTTGTTTGCGCTGCTGTACGGCTGCGGGCTGCGAATCGGTGAAGCCATCGGGCTGTCGGTGTGTGACGTCAAAGGGCTTGAGAGAATCGTCGTGACCGGCAAGGGCAACAAACAACGTGTGGTGCCCATATTGAAGATCGTGAGGATTGCGCTAGAAGCCTACCTACAAAGCTGCCCGTTCCGATTGGATGACGATGCACCGCTTTTTGTCGGGACCCGAGGCAACCGCCTAAACCCCGCGATCGCACAACGCTGCATGCGGCAAATTCGGGCGATCTTGGGACTGCCCGACACCGCGACGCCGCACGCCTTGCGTCACAGCTTTGCAACGCACCTTTTGTCAGGCGGCGGCGATCTTCGCACGATTCAAGAATTGCTGGGCCACGCATCGTTGTCGACGACGCAGCGCTACACAGAAGTCGATGGCGCCCGGCTGCAAGCGGTCCATGCCGCAGCCCATCCGCGCGCGAAGCGACGTCCTTAAGCCGACAACTTCACCGCAATTCGATAAAAAATCAGGCCCGTTACGGCCGCACCAATGGCAACCATGATGGCTAGGTCGTAGCCGCCCACTTCCCATAAGATCGAACCTGTCACCGGCGCCAACGCCCACATGGTCAAATACGGCACAGCGACAGTACCGCTGATGGCACCGAAATTTCGCGTGCCCAAGACTTCTTTCGTGATCACCGGACGCATAATGCTGGAAACCCCGTGTCCGCTGCCTTGGAAGATCACAAACATCACGACCAGCGTCGGAATCGTTTGCGACATAAACAGCGCCGAGCCCGCCGCGATCACGGCAACGAAACACATCGTCGCGATGGTGTGGCTGCTGACCCGGCGCTCTGCCGCCATCATCGCCAAGCGGCCTGCCACCTGCATCGGCCCAATCATCGATGCGGCCAGCACGGCCGCATCCGCGCTCAAGCCCCGGTCATCGAGAATCGGTAAAATGTGATTGAGCAACAGGCCGTGATTGCTGCCCAACAGCGCAAAGCCGAGCGCCAAAAACCAAAACGAAGGGGTCTTCAAAAGGCTGCGGCTGGTGTGCCCGGCAACCTTGGCTGTCTGCGGTTTCGTCGCCTCGGCTGCTGTATTTTTTTGATGCTCGGATTCTAAGTATCGAGCAGCGGTCCACACCAGCGGCAAGCCGATAAAAACCACCATTCCAGACAATGTCCACGCCGCCGCATGCCAGCCATAGGCCGCAGATATGCCGTTACTGAGCGGAAAAGACAGTGTGCCGGCAAGACCGGCGACCAACGTCACCAAGGTAATATCGCGGCGCGCGCTGTCGCCGCGTGTCCGGGTAATCAGCGAGAAGCAGGTCTCGTACAAACATCCGCCCAAGCACGTACCGATGCCGAGCCAAATCGCCCCGAACATCCAAACGGAACTGACGAACGGCAACAAGGCAACCAGCATCGCCGCCAGAAAGGCTGCCCCGCTCATCACATAGGGACCGAGCCCTCGGTCGATCAGACGGCCAGAAAACGGCGCACAGATCGCAGACATGATAATGGCACCGGTGAACGAAGCCGTGATCGCGGTCTTCGACCACGGTTCAGCCATCTCCCACTGCACCAGTAGGGCTGCAAAGATATAATAAAGACCGGCCCAAAAGATGGTTTGTCCGAAGGCCAGGAAGACGATGGCGCGACGCGCGGTCATCACGCATTCCGTTTCAAAGTGATGTCAGACGACAAGAAGTTGATAACCTATACCGGCCAATGAGCCCCCTGCCAGGGCCAAAATGATGTAGAGCGTGAACACTGGTTTTTTCACCAAGGCGAACACCGCGATGGCTGCCGGAATGCTGGTGACCCCGCCCGACACCAGGAATGCCATCCCGGCGCCCGGGCTGATGCCCATATCGATCAAGCCGCCGACCAGCGGCAACGCCGCATAGCCGTTCAAGTACGCCGGGATACCGACCAGCACCGCAGTTGGGATCGCCCACAAACTATCGGCCCCGAGCGTGCCGGCGATCAGATCGGCAGGCACATATGTCAGCATCAGGCTTTCGATGAAGAACGCGATGGTCAGCCATTTACCGAGGAACAAGGTCGTCGATAAAGCCTCCGTCCGGAACGTTTTGGTGCGCGCGGGCTCCGTCCAAAATTGCCACTGCACAGGTTTCGCTTGGCGGACTTTGGCGCCACCGCAGCCACCGTTGCCGACGCCGTCTTTCAATGGGTCCGCGAACCAACCGGCCCGCACCATGGCCCAAGTCACGTAGCCGCCCATCAGGCCGATGCCGACGGCGGCAACCGCCTTGGCGATAGCGAACGGCATGCCCAGTGTCGCTGCTGTCAGCACAAACATCGACGGGTCCATCACCGGCGACGACAACCAAAACGCCATCACAGCCGGCAACGGCACCCCCATCGCCAGCAAAGCCGCGATCAATGGAATCACGCCGCACGAACAAAACGGAGACAGGCCGCCAAACAGCGCCGCAAAAAAGATCATCACGCCGAGACGCCCGGAAAACACGTTCGCGATCAGGCCATCGGCACCGGACGCCTTGGCGTAGGCGGCAAGACCGATGGCGAGGCCCAGAAACGGTGCGATTTCGAGCAACGCTTTACCGACAAAGACGGCACTTTTTGGCGCCTGCCCCGGGTCCGTCACAACCAACACCGCAAAAGCCAACGCCGTCACCACCCAAGCCATGTGCGCCTGAAGATGGCGCGCGATCCGCATGTACAACGGATCGGTTTTTTCAATCGGCTTGGCACCGCAGCAAGATGCGGCTGTTTCCGGTGCCGAGACGTTCAACGTTTCATTCATGATGCTAAATCTTTCACATGCAGGCCGTCGCAGCATTTATCGGTCAGAAAATCGACCAGCTCGTTCATTGCCGCATAGTCGGCCCGCGTCGTCAGTACGCGGCCCGCGCGCTCTTGATGCACTAGACCCGCCCGCACCAATGCCTGCACATGATGCGACAAGGTCGACGCAGGCACGCCCAGCGCATCCTGCAACGTCCCCATCGCCACCCCCTCCGCCCCGGCCTGCACCAGCGCACGATAAATCTGCAACCGGGTCGCATGACCCAGCGCGGCGAAACATTCAACGGCAGTTTGTTCTTTCATGACGCTGATTTAGCGCTGTTCGCCATGCTGCGTCAACTATATTTCTAGAATTATCGAAATATATTATTAAGTATCACCTCGAAGATAGCCCACCGCGTCATCCTGAACTTGATTCAGGATCAATCAGAACGACCGTCTGCGCGTGAAGATGATCCTGAATCAAGTTCAGGATGACGCGGGCAGCGATGGAGGGCGTTCCAGACGAGGTCGTTAAACGTGGATCGAACGTTTATCAACACCAAGGGCGGCTTCTTTAACCGCTTCGGGCAAGCCCGGGTGACCGTGGCTGATGCGCGCGATGTCTTCTGCAGAACCGCCGAATTCCATGACGTTGACGACTTCTTGGATCAAATCACCGCCTTGCGGGCCGATGATGTGGCAGCCCAGCACGCGATCGGTTTCGGCATCGGCCAATATTTTCACAAATCCATCCATGTCGCCGTTGCAGCGCGCCCGTGAGTTTGCGGTGAATGGGAATTTACCGGACTTATATTTGACGCCGTCTTTTTTCAGTTGCTCTTCGGTTTTGCCGACAGCGGCGACTTCGGGATGTGTATAGACGATTCCCGGGATCATGCCGTAATCAATGTGCCCTGTCTCGCCGGCCATGATTTCGACGCAGACCATGCCTTCGTCTTCGGCTTTGTGTGCCAGCATGGCGCCGCCGATGACGTCACCGATGGCGTAAATACCTTCGACGTTGGTTTGGAAGTCCGCATCGACCTTCACAAAACCCCGGTCGGTCATTTCGACGCCAACTTTGTCGAGGCCGAGACCTTCGGTGTACGGGCGCCGCCCGATGGACACCAACACGACATCGGCTTTCAGGGTTTCTTTCTTGCCGTCGTCGCGGCCTTCCATGCTCAGCGTGACGCCGCCTTTGGCGGTCTTAGCCCCGGTGACCTTGGTCGCCATCTTGAACTTCAGGCCTTGCTTTTCGAGCAGGCGCTTCATGGTCTTCGAAACTTCGCCGTCCATACCTGGCAGGACTATGTCGAGGAATTCAACGACCGTCACCTCGGCGCCCAAACGACGCCAGACGGAGCCTAATTCCAAGCCGATCACGCCAGCACCGATGACCACCATCGATTTCGGCACACCGGTCAAATCAAGGGCCCCGGTCGACGATACAATCTGCTTTTCATCGATGTCGACGCCCGGCAGCGGCGTCGTATCTGAGCCCGTGGCAACAATGATGTTTTTGGTCTTGAGGACTTCTTTTTTCGCGCCCTTACCGTCCGGCGTCACGGTCACTTCGCCGACCGCACTGATCACGCCCATCCCTTTGACGTAATCGACCTTGTTCTTCTTCATCAAGAACTCGACACCCTTGGTCAGGTCTTCGACGACTTTGTTTTTCCGCCCGAGCATGGTTTTCAGGTCTAAATCGACCTTCGCCTTGATGCCGTGATCGGCAAATTCGTGCTTCGCCATTTCAAAGTGATGCGAGGATTGCAGCAACGCTTTTGACGGGATGCAGCCGACATTCAGACACGTGCCGCCCAGCGCACCGCGTTTTTCAACAATCGCCGTTTTCAGGCCCATCTGACCGGCACGCACGGCGGCAACGTAGCCGCCCGGCCCGCCGCCGATGATCACAACGTCATAAGGTTCGCTCATAGGTCCTGCCCTCCCTTGGGCGCATTCGTATGTGTGGTCGTTACCGCGATCAAACGTCGAGCATGATGCGATGCGGGTCTTCGATCAGGTCTTTCATGCGGACCAGGAACGAGACCGCCTCGCGGCCGTCGACAATACGGTGATCGTAACTCAGCGCCAGATACATCATCGGCCGGATTTCGATCTTGTCACCGATCGCGACCGGGCGTTTTTGGATTTTGTGCATCCCCAAAATACCCGACTGCGGGACGTTCAAAATCGGCATCGAGTTGAGCGAGCCGAACACACCACCGTTGGAAATGGTGAACGTGCCGCCGCTCATTTCGTCCATGCCGAGTTTGCCGTCGCGCGCGCGACGACCGAAATCGGCAATCGCGCCTTCGATTTCGACAAACTGCATATCGTCAGCGTCTTTCAAGACCGGCACCACCAAACCTTGTGGTGTGCCGACGGCAACGCCGATGTTGTAATAATTTTTGTAGATCAAATCTTCGCCGTAAATCTCGGCATTGACCGATGGCCATTCTTTGAGCGCGATGCAGGCAGCGCGCACGAAGAACGACATAAAACCGAGCCGGATGCCGTGCTTTTTCTCGAACTGATCTTTGTAGGCCGCGCGCAAATCCATCGCGGCGCCCATATCGATCTCGTTCCACGTCGTCAGCATCGCCGCCGTGTTTTGTGCCTGCTTCAGGCGCCCGGCGATAACCTTGCGAAGCTTGGTCATGCGGACTTTTTCTTCACGCGGGTTTTCGGGGCGCGGCGGCAGATCGGCGGTCGGCGTAAAGCCTTTCGTTGGTGCTGCTGCGGCGGGGGCAGCGGCACGGCGTTTGCCGGACCCGGACTCGACGGCTTTCATGACGTCGCCCTTGGTCAAACGACCATCCGGACCGGTGCCCGAGATTTGCGTCGGATCGAGATCATTATCATCCACCAGTTTACGAACCGCAGGCGACAGCGGCGGACGTGAGGCTTGCGCCGTCTCTTTCGAGGCCGCAGCGGGCGGTGGCGGTGGCGATTTGGAATCGTCCTTATCGGACTTAGCGTCGTCCTTATCGGACTTGGCATCGGCCTTATCGGACTTCGCGTCGTCTTTATCAGACTTGGCGTCGTCCTTATCGGACTTGGCATCGTCATCCTTTGACGACGATTTCGCCGCACCTTCTGCGTTTTCATCAAGGGTCGCGAGCAATGCGTCCACCCCGACGTCGGTGCCTTCTTCGGCAACGATTTCCTTAAGCGCACCTGCAGAGGGCGCGTTGACCTCAATCGTGACCTTATCGGTTTCCAATTCACAGACCGCTTCGTCTTTTGCCACGGCATCGCCAGGTTGCTTAAACCATTTGGCGACCGTCGCCTCGGTCACGGACTCGCCCAACGTCGGGACTTTAATTTCAACCGTCATATTTCATTTCCTCGATCTTTATCCAAGGATCAAATCATTCAAAGTCGCGTTATGCCTTGCGACCGCTATTTGCCTTACTTTTCGGCGCCGCTTTTTTAGGGGGCGTTTTCTTAGCAGGTGCCTTCTTGGCGGGTGCCTTTTTAGCCGGTGCCTTTTTAGCAGGTGTTTTCTTGGCCGGCGCTTTCTTAGCGGGCGTCGCCTTTGCAGTAGATTTCTTGACTGTAGGCTTCTTCGAAGCTGGCTTTTTCGTTGCCGCTACCGGACGCGGCGCAGAGCCGGATACGGTGATTGCTTCATCAACCAAAGCAGCTTGTTCAGCCACGTGCTTGCGCGCAAGGCCTGTCGCCGGGGCCGCAGCCGCAGCACGACCTGCATACAACACACGACCCTTAAAACCGAGCTTCGCAACGTGCTCTTCCAGCGGCTCACGGATATAGGTCCAACTGCCCATGTTCTTCGGCTCTTCTTGGCACCAGACGATGTCCGCATTGGGGAAGCGCTTGAGTTCAACTTCCAGGGCTTTTTCCGGATACGGGTACAACTGTTCACAACGCAGGATGTACACATCCTTGATGCCCCGCTTATCGCGCTCTTCGGCCAGATCGTAATAGACCTTACCCGAACACAGCACGACACGGCGAATTTTACTGTCGGCAACGAACTCACCTTCGTCCCATAACACGCGGTGGAAGCTGGTGCCGTCACCCATTTCCGACAATTTCGAAACGGCGCGCTTATGGCGCAGCAACGATTTCGGCGTCATCAACACCAAAGGCTTGCGGAATTCGCGATGCATTTGCCGACGCAAAACATGGTAATAGTTGGCTGGCGTGGTGCAGTTGCAAACCTGCATATTGTCTTGCGCACAAAGTTGCAGATAACGCTCAAGACGTGCCGAAGAGTGCTCGGGCCCCTGGCCTTCGTAGCCGTGCGGCAACAGCATCACCAATCCCGACATACGCAGCCACTTAGCCTCACCCGACGAGATGAACTGATCAATGATCACCTGCGCACCGTTGGCAAAATCGCCAAACTGCGCTTCCCAAAGCACCAACATGTTCGGTTCCGCCAGCGAATAGCCATACTCGAACCCAAGCACACCGGCTTCAGAGAGCGGACTGTTCAAGACCTCATATGGAGCCTGACCGAAACGCAAGTTGTTGAGCGGCGTATGGCGTTCTTCGTTCATCTGGTCGACCAGCACCGAATGGCGCTGCGAGAAGGTACCACGCTCGGAATCCTGACCGGACAAACGCACCGGATGGCCTTCCATCAACAGCGTACCGAATGCCAACGCTTCACCGGTTGCCCAGTCGATACCCTCGCCGGTATCGATCATCTTTCGCTTGGCTTCAAGCTGGCGCACGATTTTGGCATTAAGGCTGAAGTTGTCCGGCACGGTAGTCAACGCTTTGCCGACTTCACGGAGGCGGTCCTCGGAAACGCCCGTGACGCCACGACGGTCATCGCCCGTTGCGACCGACATACCGGCCCACACGCCGTCCAGCCAATCTGCTTTGTTGGATTTATATCCCGACGCCGCTTCGAACGCTTGTTCCAAGTGATTTTGGAAACCGCTCAACTCGTCGTCCAACTCGCTTTGCGAGAGCACGCCTTCATGAATCAGTTTTTGCGAATAGATTTCGCGAGTCCGAGGGTGAGCACCGATTTTTTTGTACATCAACGGCTGCGTAAACATCGGCTCGTCACCTTCGTTATGGCCATGCCGGCGATAACAAATCATGTCGATGACAGCGTCTTTCTTGAAGCGCTGACGATATTCGATGGCAATCCGTGCGACGTGCACGACGGCTTCCACATCGTCTGCGTTAACATGGAAAATCGGCGCCGCAACCACCTTGGCCACGTCCGAGCAGTACGGCGACGAGCGCGAATGCTTCGGGTTCGTGGTAAAGCCGATCTGGTTGTTGATCACGATATGAATGGTACCGCCGGTCTTATAGCCGCGCAGGTTCGAAAGATCGAATGTTTCCGGCACAAGGCCTTGGCCGGCAAATGCCGCATCCCCATGCAGCAGCAGCCCCATGACTTTTTCACGTTCACTATCGTTTTTCTGGCGCTGCTTGGCGCGCACTTTGCCCAAGCAGACCGTGTTGACGCATTCCAGGTGCGATGGGTTGGCGGTCAGCGACAGGTGCACCGAGCGGCCGTCAAACACGCGGTCCGAGGACGAGCCCAAGTGGTACTTCACATCGCCGGACCCACCGACGTCTTCCGGGCTCGACGAGCCTCCTTGGAATTCATGGAAGATCGCTTGAAACGGCTTCGACATCACGTTGGCGAGCACGTTCAAGCGCCCACGGTGTGCCATGCCGAGCACGATTTCTTCGACCCCCAACTGCGAGCCCCGCTTAAAAATCTGCTCCATCGCAGGCACCAGGCTTTCGCCACCATCAAGGCCGAAGCGCTTGGTGCCGGTAAATTTCTTATCGAGAAATTTCTCGAACCCTTCGGTTTCAATCAACCGGTTTAAGATCGCTTTTTTGCCCACTACCGTAAATTCGGGCTGGTTGCGAATGCGCTCAATCCGTTCCTGAATCCAGGTTTTTTCGTCCGGATCCTGAATGTGCATGAACTCGACACCGATCGAGCCGCAATAAGTTTGATCAAGAATCGTCATGATCTCGCGCATGGTCGCCTGCTCGAGGCCCAGCACGTAGTTGATGAAGATCGGACGTTCCATGTCTTTTTGCTTGAAGCCGTAAGCTTCGGGATCGAGTTCTGGATGCTCGTTACACTCTTGTAGGCCGAGCGGGTCCAGCTTCGCCTTAAGATGCCCACGCACGCGGTACGCACGGATCAGCATCAACGCACGGATACTATCCAATGTCGCTTCGCGCACTTGGCGACCGCTTTGGGCCGCGTTGACCGGCTGTTGCGCCGGGCTCGCCGCGTGCTGACCGGCTGACATTTGCTCGGACAAGGTTTCCAGTGTGCCTTGATCAAGGACACCGGCGTCCGACGGCGCCCACGATGCGCCACGCCGTTCCGAAATCATGTCTTGAGCATCGTCTTGCAGGTCGGCGAAAAAATCCTGCCAACGATGATCCACCGAATGTGGGTCATCAAGATAACGCTCGTACAATTCAGCAACGTAGACTTGGTTGCCGGAATAAAGGAACTGCGTCGGATCCATACCGTCCATATGTCAAACGCCCGCTGGGCGCCTCCCTAGAAAAAAGCCGCAGCCCGGTGTGTCGGGCTGCGGCGTCTTGCTCAACCCTTAAGGGCTGCCAACATTGTTTCGCCGATCCCTGCCGGACTGTCCGTGACATAAATGCCCGCAGACTTCATGGCTTCGATCTTATCCCCTGCGCCGCCTTTGCCGCCGGAGATAATCGCGCCCGCATGCCCCATACGTCGACCGGGCGGTGCGGTAAGACCGGCAATAAAGCCGACCACTGGTTTTTTGTTTTTACGGTCGATCAACAACTGCGCACCGTCTTCTTCTGCAGAGCCGCCGATTTCGCCGATCATCACGATGCTTTCGGTGGCATCGTCAGCCAGGAACATTTCCAGGCAGTCCACGAAGTTGGTGCCGTTGACCGGGTCACCGCCGATACCGATACACGTCGTCTGACCCAGGCCGACAGCGGTGGTCTGTGCAACAGCTTCATAGGTCAGCGTGCCGGAACGCGACACGATGCCGACCGAGCCTTCGCGATGAATATGACCCGGCATAATGCCGATCTTGCACTGACCCGGCGTGATCACGCCCGGACAGTTCGGGCCGATCAGACGTGTCTTGGATGTCGACAGCGCGCGCTTTACTTTGACCATATCCAACACCGGAATACCCTCGGTGATACACACGACCAACGGGATTTCCGCATCAATGGCTTCCAAAATTGCATCCGCAGCAAACGGCGGCGGCACATAAATCACAGATGCATTCGCACCCGTTTTTTCGACCGCATCAGCAACGGTGTCGAACACCGGCAAATCAAGGTGCTTGGAGCCGCCTTTACCTGGCGTCACGCCACCGACCATCTGCGTGCCGTACGCAATCGCTTGTTCGGAATGGAAGGTGCCCTGCGCGCCGGTAAAGCCCTGGCAGATGACCTTGGTGTTCTTATCAATGAGAACGGACATCAGCTGGCCTCCTTCACGGCTTTGACAATCTTTTCGGCGGCGTCGCTAAGGTTGTCGGCAGACGTGATTGCGAGACCACTCGCTGCCAAAATTTCTTTGCCCTTTTCGACGTTGGTGCCTTCAAGGCGAACGACCAACGGCACACCGATGTTGACCTCTTTGGCCGCAGCCACAACGCCGTCGGCAATCACGTCACAACGCATGATGCCACCGAAGATGTTGACCAGAATGCCTTCAACGTTCGGATCACCCAAAATGATCTTAAACGCCTCGGTCACCCGTTCCTTGGTGGCGCCGCCACCGACATCCAGGAAGTTCGCCGGATCGCTGCCGTACAGCTTGATGATGTCCATGGTCGCCATCGCCAAACCGGCGCCGTTGACCATGCAGCCGATCTTGCCGTCGAGTTTGATGTAGTTGAGTTCATGCTTGGCAGCTTCGAGTTCTGCCGGATCTTCCTCGTCCTCATCGCGCATCTCTTCGACGTCGGGATGACGATACAGCGCGTTATCATCAAAACCGACCTTAGCGTCGAGCGCAATCACGTCGCCGGCACCGGTGACCACCAGTGGGTTGATTTCAACCATCGAGCAATCCAGATCGGTGAACGCTTTATACAACGCCATGATGAATTTCGACGCCGACTTGATCTGCGCACCTTCGAGACCGAGCCCGAATGCGATTTTGCGGGCGTGAAACGGCATAATGCCGGTCGCCGGATCAATCGCGACTTTAATGATTTTCTCAGGTGTCGCGTGTGCGACTTCTTCGATTTCCATGCCGCCTTCGGTCGATGCCATGAACGTCAACTGCGACGTTTCACGATCGAGCAACATGCCGAGGTAAAGTTCGCGGGCGATGTCGCAGCCTTCTTCGACGTACAGCCGCTTGACCTCTTTACCCGCAGGTCCGGTCTGCTTGGTAATCAAGATATGACCAAGCATCTCTTCGGCGTTTTCTTTAACTTCAGCGACCGTCTTAGAGACCCGCACGCCGCCCTTACCTTCGGGCTTGTCCTTGAAGCGCCCGGCACCGCGGCCACCGGCGTGGATTTGCGACTTCACGACGCAGAGCCCACCGCCCAATGTCTCAGCAGCTTTGACCGCTTCGTCGATGGTGTACGCCACGTGGCCTTTCGGCACGGCAACACCGTACTTAGCAAGCAACTGCTTGCCCTGATATTCGTGAATATTCATGCCCAATCCCCGGTTGTCCCCGCCGGGCACCGCATGTGCGGCAAACCCGGTCGGGTGTTTTTCTCTCGGTCGGTCTATTTTTTAGCCGGCTTCTTTTTCGCTTCAGCTTTGACCTTTTTAACGACGGCGGCCAATTCTTGGACCGCTTTCACTGATTTCTTGAACATCGCGCGTTCCGACGCATCAAGCTTGATCTCAACGATCCGCTCGACGCCGTTCGCACCGATGACCACCGGCACACCGACATAAATGCCTTTAACGCCGTATTCACCGTTCAAATAAGCCGCACACGGCAGCACGCGCTTTTTATCTTTGAGATAGCTTTCCGCCATCGCAATCGCCGACGACGCCGGTGCATAGAATGCCGAACCGGTTTTCAGCAGTGATACGATCTCGCCGCCGCCCATCCGGGTCCGCTGCACGATGTCATCCAACTGCTTTTGCGTGATCCATTTCATCTTCACCAGATCCGGCAACGGAATACCGGCAACGGTGGAATAGCGAACCGACGGCACCATGGTATCACCGTGCCCGCCGAGCACGAACGCGGTGACGTCTTCGACTGAGACGTTCATCGCTTCGGCCAGGAAGTATTGGAACCGCGCGCTGTCCAAAACGCCGGCCATGCCGACGACTTTGTTGTGCGGCAGGCCACTGGCATCCCGCAACACGCCGACCATGACGTCGAGCGGGTTGGTGATGCAGATCACGAAGGCTTTGGGTGCATGTTTTTTAATGCCGGCGCCGACTTGTTCCATGACGCTGGTGTTAATGCCGATCAGGTCGTCGCGGCTCATACCTGGTTTGCGGGCAACACCTGCGGTGACGATAATCACGTCGGCACCTTTGATGCCAGCGTAACCTTTGGTGCCAACCAATTTAGAATCGAAGCCTTCGACCGGCGAGCTTTGCGCGATGTCCAGCGCCTTGCCCTGCGGAATGCCATCTGCGATGTCGAACAAAACAACGTCGCCAAGGTCTTTCAACCCAACCAAATGCGCGAGCGTGCCGCCGATGTTACCGGCGCCGATCAGCGCGATTTTGTTTCTTGCCATGAATAAGTCCTCGTTTGTCACACTACCAGTTGGCTTATTGAACAGCCCCGCCCAAAAAGTCCTCCGAGAGTCGTACCCCCTTTCAAAAAGCAGAGCAAGGTTTCACGGGGTGTTATCAGGGGATTCCCAGGGGTTTTAGGCGCAATAGTCGTCTTAATTGGACTTTTGCGTCCGCTTTTACCTAACAATGCGAAAGTATGGTCGGATTGCGAACAAACTAGGCGCTACGTTGGCCACCTAAGGCTTGCAGCATAAACGTGAACACAGCCGCGATCAGAAGAAATCCAAACGCCACCATGAGACAACCTTCGATCCCACCCCACTGATAGGCCGCACCCGACAACAATGTGCCGAGCAAGCGGCCAACAGCATTGGCCGCATAATAAAAGCCGACGTTGAGAGTGACGCCGTCGCGCTCGGAATACGCCAAGATAAGATACGAATGAACAGCGGAATTCACGGCGAAGACGGCACCAAAAATCGCCAACCCGACAACCAACACAAGCGTCGCCGATAGGCTAGAGAACACGTCAAAACTCAGGCCTGAGATCATCACCAGCGGGGTCAGCGCCAGCAGCACAATCCAAATCGCTGCCGCGCGCACTTCACTGGACCGGCCATCGGGCGAACTTTTAGTGAGCTTTGGCGCGAACGCCTGCACAGCGCCATATCCGATAACCCATAGCGCCATGAAACCGCCGACTTCGTTGAACGTCCAGCCAGCTTGATCATACAGATACACCGGCACGCCGACCACGAACCATACATCGCGGGCGCCGAACAAAAACACGCGCGCGGCAGACAGTAGATTGATGGCCCGGGACTTTGAAAAGATGTCGACCAACTTTGCTTTTTGCGACGCTTTGCCCATGACGGCATCGACAAAGGCCAAAGCCATCACCAAGATCACCGCGAGGAAGCCGGCCATGGCATACAGCCCGCCCGCAAAACCGAGCGTCGACAACAAAACCGCGCCCAGAAAAAACCCAAGCCCTTTGATCGCATTCTTTGATCCGGTCAACAGCGCCACCCACTTGTATAGTGCGCCGTGCGCATCGCTAGGAAGCACCAGTTTGATGGCACTTTTAGAACTCATTTTGGTGAGGTCCTTGGCGACCCCGGAGATTCCCTGCACCAGCAACACATACGTGACGGAGACTGCTGCCGACCAATCGGGCTGCAACGCCGACAGCGCGAATAAGGCTGCGACTTGCATACTCAAGCCCAACGTTAATGTCAGCTTGAGCCCGAACCGACTGGCAATCCAGCCACCGCCCGCATTGGTGACGATGCCCATGAATTCATAAATTAAGAACAGCAGCGCTAATTGAAACGATGAATAGCCAAGGGCATGAAAGTGCAACAGCACCAACATCCTCAGCGCCCCATCACTGAGCATAAAGCCCCAATAGGCAGCCGTGACGATGGCGTAGTTTCGGATATCGAGCATCTTGTGCCTTAGGTTAATTCAACGACTAATTGAGTGGCTAATTAAGTGACTGGGCGACCTTTGCCGTCAATTCGTAAAGCCTTGTCGCGTAGCCCATTTCGTTATCGTACCATGCTAAAATTTTCACCTGCGTGCCTGCCGTGACCATGGTGGTTTGCGCATCAACAATCGCCGAATGCAGGTCGCCACGATAGTCGGTTGAGACCAGCGGTCGCGTTTCAAAGGCAAGGATACCTTTGAGGGCTCCCTCGGCGGCGCTGCGCAAAAGACCGTTCACTTCGTTGACCGAGGTTTCCCGCACAACCTCGAACACGCAGTCGGTGATCGACGCATTCAACAGCGGCACCCGCACGGCGACCCCGTCGAGCTTGCCTTTGAGTTCCGGAAAAATCATCGTGATCGCGGTCGCAGAGCCGGTCGACGTCGGGATTAAATTCAACAATGCCGAACGCGCACGGCGCATGTCCTTCATCGGCTTATCGAGCACGGTCTGTGTATTTGTTACATCGTGGATCGTCGTGATCATGCCGTGCTTGATGCCGATGCCTTCGTGAACAACTTTGACCACCGGGGCCAGGCAGTTCGTGGTGCAGGACGCCGCCGTCACTAAGTCATGAACAGCCGGATCATATAGGTCGTCGTTCACACCCATAACGATATTCAGCGCATCATCTTTAACCGGTGCAGACACCACGATCTTTTTAACGCCGGCCGCATAATACGGCGCCAGGGCTTCGCGGGTTTTGAATTTGCCCGAACACTCGATGACCACATCTATACCCATTGCCGCCCAGTCGACGTCAGCTGGGTTGGCGATGCGCGAATAACTGATCTGCTTGCCGGCGATATCTATACGATCTTCACCCATTGCTTCGACGGCGACCGGCCAACGACCGTGCACGCTGTCAAAAGCCAGCAAGTGCGCCGACATCTCAGCGCTGCCGTTCGGCTCGTTGATGTGCACGATATCCAGCACGCCCGCTCCCCACGCGTTACCCGGCGCAGTCAACGTGTCAGCACGAGCCGGATTAAAGCCCCACGCGGCACGAATCGCCAACCGACCCATACGCCCAAAACCATTAATGGCAACTTTGACCGTCATTTTATTGCGCGTCCTCTCAACATAAAGCCCATTTGTTTGCTGTCATGGCTGGCATCCAACCGGCATTCAAATGAAACTTCAATGACAATCGTCGGCGAAGGTTACTAAGTGACCGTAACAAATTCACCGAGCGTTATTTATCAAAATATTCTTTTTGGTGCGACTGAGCGATATAGTCCGCAGACTGCATTTCCATCAGCCGTGACACGGTGCGTTCAAATTCAAATGCGCCATCGCCTTCGGTATACAGTTCGATCGGCGGCACGGCAGCCGTACAGATCAGGTTGACCTTGGCTTCATACAGCGCATCGATCAGCGTCACGAAACGTTTTGCCTCGTTTCGGTTATGCGGGCCGAGTTTCGGAATGCCGCTGATCATCAGCGTATGAAAGCGCCCGGCGATGGCAAGGTAATCGCCAGGACCGAGCGGCTTTGCGCACAATTCGTCAAAGTCGACGAACGCCACGCCTTCAGCCGTCTTGGCAATATGCACCTCGCGCCCGTTCACGATAAGTGTGGTCGGATTTGCCGTCGCACCGACGGTCAAGCTGGCAAAATCTTCATCCAACTTTTGCCGTGCTGCTTCGTCATCGGGGCTCAGATATGCCTCCATACCCTTAAGACGTTCCAAGCGATAATCGCGCGCCGCCGACACCTCCATGACCGCCATTCTATCCATCAAGATATCGATAAACGGCAAGAAGCGTTCGCGCTGTAAACCGTCTTTATACAAGTCTTTCGGGTGCCGGTTTGAGGTCGCAACGACCACCGCACCGGCGGCGAACATCGCTTCGAACAAACGCCCTAAGATCATCGCATCGGCAATGTCGGTTACATGAAATTCGTCAAAGCACAGCAGCCACGCTTTATCGACGATGACCCGCGCCAACGCCTGCACGGCATCTTTTTCACCGCCAACACGGCCGGCTTTTTGGGCTTCGCGGAACGCATGCAGACGGCGATGCACTTCTTGCATAAATGCATGAAAGTGGACGCGTTGTTTTTGCTCGACCGGGGCATGCTCAAAAAACAAATCCATGACCATGGACTTGCCGCGCCCGACACCACCCCACAAATACAGGCCCTTTGGCGACGGTTGCGGCTTGGCGCCTATCCCAAGGCGCGCCGCCCAGCCTTGCTTGCCCATCTGCCCCCGATACGTCGACAGCGATTGGCCAAGCGCATCCAGTGTATCCATTGCATGTGCCTGCGCTGCGTCTGCATTGATCGCACCGCTATCGACGAGGGCAAGGTATTCCCGTTTTGGCGAAGACATTGACGTGCGCGCCTGTGTTGTCAGCCCGCGGCGCGTGCCGACACGGCACCCGTGGCAAACATCGTTTCCATCTCGCGCCGCGCACGATACGCCGCGCTGTCCGCCGGTGCTTCAACGTCAGTCCAGCAGATCACCGCATCTTTAGGCAACGGATGCTTTAGGGTGACCCCGTGCGCCAAGCCAATCGGCACCGCGCCGACATCCCGAGACTCCGTCGCAGCCATTAAGCGGCCCCATACCGTAAAGCCACCTTCGCCGTCTAATGTCTCGCCTGCTTCAAGATCGCGTTTGGCGACCGCGACCACATCGCCGGTCCAGCCACGCGGTGCCCCCGTGGGCAGCCCCATCAGTCCGGCCCAAGCAACGCTTATACCAAGCTCCAACCCGATCAGATGATACGGGCGCCACATCGCCGAATACTGACCGCTATCATCGGTCAAAAGGCCGTAATCAGCAAAGCAGCGTTTAACGTAATCGCTCGGCGCTTCAAACGTCACATAGACACCCCAGCGTAGATCGTCAGCGATGTCTTGCCCGTCGCGGGCTCGGCTTGAGACGACCTCAACCTGGCCTTTATGATCCAAAACCCCACCGGCACTTTTCGGAATCAACGTAGAGGCGAGCTTCGACGTGCCACATGGCGGAAATGCGAGACCACCGCCCGGCACGCTCAGTTCACACGCGTTGGCAACGGCGGCCATTTCAATCGCCGACTTGGTGCCGTCCAAAAACGAGTTAAACATTTTCGCGTTCATGCCGCTGGCCGCCGCACGCTCGGCGGTGAGGCCGTAGTAATCCCACACCGTGTCCGGCGTCGAATAATGGAACTCCGGCATATACAAGGTACCCTTGCCGGCAGCGACGACTTCAAAGCCAGCAGCCCGTGCCCAATCCACCTGCTCGGCAATCAATGAAGGTTGATCGCCATAGGCCAACGTATAGACGACACCAGCCTGATCGGCTTTGTGCTTCAACAGCGGCCCAACCAAAACGTCGGCTTCGACATTGACCATCACCACGTGGCGACCCCGCTCGAATGCAGAGAGCGCATGGCGAACACCGACCTCAGGAACGCCAGTAGCTTCGATCACAACATCGAGGCCGCCTGCGTTAATAAGGCCCTCGCTATCATCGGTCACCCAGGTGCTGCCCTGCGCCAATGCCTTTGCCGCTGACGTGGCGTCAAACTGTTCTTCGGGCCAACCGGTCTCGGTCAACGCGGCACGCGCACGCTTGGTATCCAAATCGGCAAGAGCCAAAAGATGCAAGCCGGGTGTGCGACGCACTTGCGACAGGAACATGGTGCCGAACTTACCGGCACCGATAAGACCAACGCGGAGCGGACGGTCCTGTTCGGCCCGTTCGCCCAATAGGTGACTGAGATTCATGATTGCCTCCGTAATCTGAGGCGCACTGTAACATTGCGGACGGCGGCTTGAAATACCGCTGAACCGACGACGGAAACTAGCCGGATTGAGCGTCCAACATCATGCGTGCGGTCTCCCGATCCCCTTCGTGAGGACTGTTCATGAGCGCCCTCGTGACACCCTCAATATCGGCGGCGCTGCGGTTTTGGCTCAACTTCAGTTTGCTCTCGATATTTTCTATCGGCATCTCAAACGCAACGATCGCTTTAAGCTGACGCTGGATGCGTTCCTCAGTTAGGCGCTCCATCGACCAATTGCCGGTCTCAGGGCTTTCGAACGCCGCCACCAAGTCGGCCAATGCGGCGCGGGCCGCCGTCATGTCATCCATCGCCATCGGACAACCGTGCACATGCACAGCCGCATAGTTCCACGTCGGCACCATTTCAGGCGTGTCATACCATGTCGGTGACACATAGGCGTCGGGACCCGAGAAAATCGCCACCGCCGGGGTTTTGCCGTCGAACGTTTTCCAATGCGGGTTGGCGCGCGCCACGTGGCCGATCAAGCAAGGTCCCGACGGGGTATCGCGGATCAACAACGGTAGGTGCGTTACCTCAGGCGGCGCCCCCGATGAAGAAGACGTCATCAAGATCGCGAACGGGTGGGCTTTAATAATGTCAGCGGCTTTGGCCGTATTCGGATCAGCGAAATGGTTCGGAATATACATGGTCATGTCCGTCGGTCGTTGTCGGGGCGGCGCGCTGTTCCTATAGTGCCGGGAACGAGGCTTTATGTGCGGGATAAATGGCTCCCCCGCGAGAGCCGTTTTGCGTGAGTATTATAGAGCCATTTTTTTCAAATACGGGAGCACATCATGGACGAAGACGTCTTCAACATGCAGGTTCGGAAATTTCTCAAAAACGTCGGCGTCACGTCGCAGCGCGAGATCGAAACCGCGGTCCGCGACGCCCTCGCATCGGGCAAACTGACCGGTAGCGAAAGTATCAACGCCAAAGTAACTCTGAAAATCGAGTCCCTGGGCCTTGAGACCGACATCACCGGCGCGATTGATTTGAAGTAATTGCTTTAGCCGAGACACACCCTTCGAGACGGCCTGCGGCCTCCTCGAAGGATGTGGTTTTTCTTTAGCGCCGCTGCACCAGTGCCTTTTTGATTTCGGCAATCGCCTTACCTGGGTTCAGACCCTTCGGGCAGGTGTTGGTGCAGTTCATGATGGTGTGACAACGGAACAAGCGGTACGGATCGTCAAGATCATCCAAACGCTTGCCGGTTGCTTCATCCCTGGAATCTGCAATCCAACGATAGGCTTGCAGCAGCACGGCCGGGCCTAAATAACGGTCACCGTTCCACCAGTAGCTCGGGCACGATGTCTGGCAGCAGAAGCACAAAATACATTCCCAAAGACCATCAAGCTTTTCGCGCTCTTCAGGGCTTTGCAAACGCTCCGTGGTCGGCGCCTGCGTATCGGCCTGCAACCAAGGCTCAATTGAGCGGTATTGCGCATAGGGCACATTGAGGTCCGGCACCAAGTCCTTGATCACCGGCATATGCGGCAGTGGATAAACTTTGATGTCGCCGTCGACCTCAGCGATTGCCTTGGTGCATGCCAAGGTGTTTGTGCCGTCGATGTTGAACGCGCACGACCCGCACACGCCTTCGCGGCAAGACCTGCGGAATGTCAGCGTTGGATCGATCTCGTTTTTGATTTTAATCAAGCCGTCCAAGATCATCGGACCACACTTGTCGAGATCAACTTCGTAGCTGTCCATACGCGGCGTCTCGCCGCTGTCCGGATCCCAGCGGTAAACCTTGAAGGTCTTAACGTTGCTCGCGCCGGAGGTCTTATAGGTTTTGCCCTCGGTGATTTTCGAGTTCGCCGGCAGCGTAAATTCAACCATATCGCAAACCTTTTCCGTTCTTAAACGATCAGTACACGCGCTTTTTAGGCTCGATGTAGTCGACCTCGTCGGTCAACGTGTAGGCGTGCACGGGACGGTACGTCATCTCGCACTTGCCGGCTTCATCGATCCAAGCCAATGAATGCTTCATCCAGTTCTTATCGTCACGATCAGGATAATCTTCGTGCGCATGCGCACCCCGGCTTTCGTGACGCGCTTCGGCAGAATAAAGCGTGGCAACGGCGTTCGGCACCAAGTTAGTGAGTTCGAGTGCTTCAACCAGATCCGAGTTCCAGATCATCGAGCGGTCATGGACCTTTAGCTCGGTCATCTTAGACGTGACGGCATCGAGCTTATCGACACCTTCTTTCAAAACCTCAGACGTGCGGAATACGGCTGCGTTGTTTTGCATGACCCGCTGCAGTTCGTCGCGGATCACCGCGGTCGGCAGGTTGCCGTCGGCATGGCGCACTTTGTCCATCCGCGCGATCGCCTTATCCGCAGACGCTTCGTTAAGCGGCGGCAGCGTCGCACCCGGCTTGACCAATTCGGCTGCGCGAATAGCTGCTGCACGACCGAACACGACGATATCCAGCAACGAGTTGGTGCCCAACCGGTTGGCACCGTGCACCGAAGCCGATGCACATTCGCCGATCGCCATCAGGCCTGGATTGACCCGGTCCGGCTCATCGGCCGTCGGGCGCAACACTTCGGCGCGATAGTTGGTCGGCACGCCGCCCATGTTGTAGTGCACCGTCGGCAACACCGGGATCGGGTCTTTGGTCGCATCGACGCCGGAGAAAATCCGCGCCGTCTCGGTGATACCCGGCAGACGTTTTTGCAAAACGTCGCCACCCAAGTGTTCCAAGTGCAAGAAAATGTGATCTGCTTCGGGGCCGACACCGCGACCTTCACGAATTTCCATGGTCATGGCGCGGGACACCACGTCGCGGCTGGCCAAGTCTTTGGCCGTCGGCGCGTAGCGTTCCATAAAGCGCTCACCCTCGGAATTGGTCAGGTAGCCGCCTTCGCCGCGAGCGCCCTCGGTGATCAGGCAGCCGGCCGGAAAAATACCGGTCGGGTGGAACTGAACGAATTCATGATCTTGCAGCGGAATGCCGGCGCGTGCCGCCATGCCGTTGCCGTCGCCGGTGCAGGTGTGCGCCGACGTCGCCGAGAAATACGCACGGCCATAACCACCGCTGGCCAGCACCGTCATATGAGCCTGGAAACGGTGGATCGTCCCATCATCCAAATTCCAAGCGACGACGCCTTGGCAGGCACCTTCGTCATCCATGATCAGATCGATGGCGAGATATTCAACGAAGAATTCTGCATCGTTTTTGAGCGACTGCTGATACAGCGTGTGCAAAATCGCATGCCCGGTCCGGTCGGCCGCGGCACAGGCGCGTTGCACCGGCTTTTCGCCGAAGTTGGCCATGTGGCCACCGAATGGACGCTGATAAATCTTGCCCGCTTCAGTGCGCGAGAACGGTACGCCGAAATGCTCAAGCTCATAAATCGCCGGCACCGCTTCACGGCACATGTATTCGATGGCGTCTTGGTCACCCAACCAGTCGGCACCTTTTACGGTATCGTACATGTGCCAGATCCAGCTATCCTCGGCCATGTTGCCGAGCGACGCACCGATGCCGCCCTGGGCTGCAACGGTGTGCGAGCGTGTCGGGAACACCTTGGTGATACACGCGGTCTTAAGGCCGGCAGCGGCCATGCCCAAAGTTGCGCGCAAACCGGCGCCGCCGGCGCCGATGACGATGACGTCGTATTTATGATCGATAATCTCGTAAGATTGAGACATACGTGAATTAACTCCCGAAGGTCAGGCGGATCACCGCGAATACGGCACTCCCGGCCAAAAGTACGGCGGCGAACTTCATGACGATCAGCGAGGTCAGTTTAACAGCCTCGCCATGCACGTAATCCTCGATGATGACCTGAAGGCCGAGTTGTGCGTGATAGAACATGCAGCCGATCAGCAGCACCAATAAAAGCGGATTGTAATGTGTGCCGACCCACGCCTTGAAGGTCGAAAGGTCCGCACCAATAACACTGGTCACAGCGAACACGAACCAAAGTGCCAACGGGATCAAGGCAACCCCGCTTACCCGCTGGACCCAGAAATGGTGCGCGCCTTCTTTGTTTGAGCCGAGGCCGCGAACGCGACCCAGTTGTGAACGCATTTCCATGATCAGCCTCCCACCATAAATGCCATGATGATGGTGATCACGCTGAGCACCACTGAGACGATCAACACCGCATAGCCGCTGATCGTCAATTGCGTCATCTCGAAGCCCCAACCGGCATCCCAAGCCAAATGCCGGATGCCGTTGGCGAGGTGATACCACAGCGAAAACACGACGCCGAACAGCACTAATATCCCGAGCCATGAGCCGAGGATCGCCTGTGCCGTCGCGAACGCGTCCGAACCATAGGTCGCGGCCATCAGCCAATACGTCAGCAAGAACGCCCCAAAACACAAAACCACCCCGGTGATGCGATGCGTGATCGACAAAATGGAGGTGATTTGCGGTTTGTATACCTGCAGGTGAGGCGAGAGCGGGCGATTTCGTGTCGTCATATGAAATGCCTTTCCTGAGCGCCGCGCCTGAACGGGTGTGCGGCAAAATTCATGACGTAAGTGGTAAACCGCACCCCCAGCCAAGTCAACGCCGCTAGGTGCGTTGCAGCATATTTGCTGGCCGCAGATATATCGGGCCAACAGCTCAGAAAAGGTCTCATCGGGCCGTCTCGAAAAATGACGGCAGCCGACAAAGTTTTGAACCCATTGGCTTTTTTAACAATCGGCAAAAAACTGCCCCCAACTGCTTGTGCATATCCTGTGGATGACATGGGGATAACCTTCTCGGTTTTGCACAGAAAACTGTATTTGTACCCATGATTCATCGTAGCGGGCTTGACCCGACAGGCGCATCCTGCAGGTGCACGCAAGTGCGTCGTCGCGGTGTTCATTGGGCAACCAGGGATCATCGGTCTTGGTGGAAGACGGCGGGACATCTGGTCCGCCGTCTCGCGCCGGGACGCCTTTTGACGCTTACGGGCTGACTTTGGTCACCCGTTCCAATGACTCGCTGCCCAGGTGAGTCAACGGTATGCGCCGAGGGTGACGTCGTGTTTTCGGTGTCGGTCGTGCAAACGAACGGCGTCGGCAGTGCGGAAGGGGGTCGATCTCTGCCCAGGGTGCGTCCCCTCCCGTCACTTTAAGACATGGCCGCATGCGTGCGAACGGAGCCTGGCCGGCTCCAAGAGGCGTCAGCTGCACCTACCCAGAGGTGCGCGGTAAAGGTTTCCCAGGACCGATACCACTGACGCCTCTTTTATATGCGCAACCGATTCTTTGGATCAAATGAAACCGTTGCCGCGTCCGCGATATATTACGTGCTATCGTGGCATCAGCACCCAATAGTCGAAATCCAACAGCACTGATGGCAGATACTTGCCATCCGCATCCTTATAGGTGTGCTCTGTCGTCGGCTGATCTTTGGTCGCAACCGTGCGCACCCGGATCGCCCCCACGTCGCGCCGCCCCGGGATCTCTGCGGCATCGAGAATTTCTGACCACGCAAACACGGTGTCGCCCGCAAAAACGGGATTGGCATGTGTCCCGGCATTTATCGCCGCAATCTTGAATGCGTTGCCGAGCCCGTTAAACGACAGCGCACGCGCAATCGATATCACGTGACCGCCGTACACCAATCTGCGCCCGAAACGGCCGGATGCCTGCGCAAACTGATTGAAGTGCACTTTGGCGGTGTTTTGATACAGCCGGGTCGCCATCATGTGCTCCGCCTCTTCGATGGTCGTCCCGTCGACGTGATCGATCCGCTCGCCGACACGGTAATCACCGAAGCGATGCGGACTGCCCGCCCGTTTGGTGTCATATGCTGAGAGATCAAGACCATCCGGCACATGCAAATCCGCCACGTCGACGGTGGGCGCCAGAGACGGCAACACGGGGTCGGGTGCTGCGTTCGTTGCGTCACGTTTATTGATCATCACCCACCGCACGTACGAAACCACAGTCTCGCCTCGCTGATTGATGCCGGTCGAGCGCACATAGACAACGCCGGTCTTGCCGTTGGAGTTTTCTTTCAGCCCGATCACTTCAGAATCCGCGCTCAGGGTATCGCCCGCATACACCGGCACGCCGAAAACGCCTTCGCCGTAGCCCAGATTGGCGACGGCATTTAGTGAAATATCGGGCACGGTCTTACCAAACACCACATGAAAAGTAAGCATGTCGTCTATCGGCTGTGCCGCAAACCCGATCGCCCGCGCGGCCTCTGCCGACGACGTCAGCAAAAACCGACCACCGTACAACGCGGTGTATAACGCAACATCCCCATCTGTCACCGTGCGCGGTGTCGCGTGCGTCAGCACTTGGCCGACGGTAAAATCCTCGAAATAGTTACCGGGCTGGGTTTTATCGGATGATGTCACGCCTAGGCCTCGCGCGATTGAATATTTTCATGCATCGCCATCAACCGTTGCGCTTCAGCGACGTGCAAATTTTCGATCAGTTTACCATCAACCACGACCAAGCCTTGGCCGGCCTTGGCAGCTTCACCATGAGCAGCGATAATCTTCTCCGCCCACGCGACCTCGGAGTCTAAAGGCGCAAAAACCTGGTTCGCGATATCAATGGTTTTTGGGTGGATGAGGGTTTTACCGTCCATGCCCAAATCACGGCCTTGCACGCACGACGCCCGAAATCCTTCATCATCAGAAAGATCCAAATGCACACCGTCCAAGATCGCGATCCCGGCCGCACGCGCCACCATGATGCAATGTTCAAGTGCATATAGGAACGGTGTCCGGTCCGGCGTGTGACGGCAACGGAGATCTTTAGCAAGATCGCTGGTGCCCATAGCGAAACATCCCACGCTTGGGTCAGCGAAAGCAATTTCGCGCGCATTCAAGATACCCAAGGGCGTTTCCATCATGCACCAGATGCTCAACGTCGCCGGCGCACCAGCATCATCCAATATGCCGCGCGCCGTCTGCACCGTCTCAGCAGTTTCGACTTTCGGCAGCACCACCGCATCTGCACCCATCACGGCGACGGCGCGGAGGTCTTCTGTGCCCCAGTCGCTGTCCAGGCTGTTCACACGAACAGCGATTTCACGGGGTCCGTAGCCTCCTTCGGCGAGCGCGCTGGCAATGCCGCTGCGGGCTTCGGCCTTGGCTTCGGGGGCGACGGAATCTTCAATGTCCAAAATCAGCGCATCAGCGCCCAGGGTACGGCCTTTTTCAAGGGCGCGGGCGTTCGAGCCCGGCATATAAAGCACGGAACGGCGCGGGCGCATGGCGGCATCATTGGTCACGGGAGACTCCTAAACATTTTTAAAATTTATTCAGACAATCTGTCTTGTGCGGTGCAAGAAACTACAATCGCCGGGCGGAGTGTGGCAAGCTCGGCGCATGGATGTTCTATCTGTGCAATCACACGTCACTTGGGGCTATGTCGGTAATGCCGTTGCGGTGCCGACGGCGCAAGCTTTGGGGGTCAACATTTGGCCGATCAATACGGTGCGGCTTGCGCATCATCCAGGCCACACTTCAGCGCTTGGAAAACCCTGGCGTTCGGTCACCGCTGCGGACGAAATCGGCGGCCTGATGCAGGGCGCGCTGACGCAAATCAGCGGCCCGGCTGCGCTTCAAATCGGGTATCTGGGCCATGCCGAACAAGGTATGAAAGCGTTAAACATACATGAAGCCGCCGCTTCGGGCGACCGCAACATCCCACTGTACCTCGACCCGGCGTTCGGCGACGACGCTGAAGGAATCTATGTCAGCGCCGATATCGTTGATTTTTATAAGACCGTCGCCCTGCCCCGCGCCGATGTGCTGATGCCCAACCGGTTCGAACTCGCACACCTCAGCGGGCAACCTATCGAGACCGCCGACGATGCGGTCCACGCCGCCCGGGCAGTTATAGATTTAGGCCCGCAAATGGTTTTAGTGTCGTCGGCGCCCGTCGCCGGTGACCAAATCGGCAATCTTTTAATCACCCGCGAAAATGCTTGGATTGCCGCTGTGCCACGCCTCAAGTTGCACGCGAAAGGCACCGGCGACATGCTCAGCGCCGCTTTCGTCGCCTTGAGTTTGACAGGGCATTTAGCGGGCGCAAACCCGCCCGACGCGCTGCAACGTGCCGTCTCGCTGGTGCACTTAGCTGCCAAAGATGCGGCGAAACGCGGCCTCGTAGAGATGGATGTGCCCAGCGCCCTTAAGGTATTAGGTTCAGCCATGAACCTAATACCTGCTGAACCGCTTGATGCCGGGCGTCACGGTGTGTGAAGAGTATCACCTTACAATTTGTCAGGTTGTTGCAATCGGCGCCGCGTATAGTTTGTACTAAGGGCATGTTCGCTGACGAGGGACCACCTTCTTGAGTGACTATCTTAGACACGTATCGATTATGATCGTCGATGATCAGGAATTTAACGCTAAGATACTTCGGCAGATGCTGCGGGTCTTAGGGGCGTCGGATATCCGTATTTTCAATAACGGCGAAGACGCTTGGGAAGATTTCAAAAAACGTCCGGTCGACTTGGTGATTACCGATTGGCAAATGAAACCAATGAACGGCCTGAAACTGACCTCGTTAATTCGCAAAAGCCCCGACAGTCCGAATGTTTTCGTCCCCGTAATCCTCGTCACCGCTTACCGTGAGCGCGAGCATGTGTTCAAAGCGCGCGACGCAGGCGTCACGGAATACGTGGTCAAACCAGTTTCGCCAAAAGGTTTATTCAGTCGGGTTGAAGCGGTGATCGAACGCCCGCGCCGTTTCGTGCGCGTCGGCGAATTCTTCGGCCCGGATCGACGTCGCCATACGAAGGAATTCAATGGCGCAGACCGCCGCGACCAAGAAGTGTTAGACAGCAGGCCAAAGATCGATCCGGCCATCGCCGCTGCCGCACGCAAGCGCGAAATGGGCCAAGAAGAAATCAACAACACCTTCAATCCGAACGACGTGCCCCTGAAAGAAGCAACTGCAGACTGAGCCTGGACCTCGTCCACGCCCAGCCCGCACTTTGATGCTTTAGCCTAATGTAAATTAGGCTGCGTTCTTCATGTATTGACCGATCAACGTTTCGGCAATTTGCACCGTGTTCAGCGCAGCACCTTTGCGAAGGTTATCGGAAACCACCCACATGCTGAGGCCACTGTCGACGGTCGGATCAATCCGCAGACGGCTGATGTAAACGTCATCTTCGCCGGCGCAATCGGTTTGCGTGACGTAGCCGCCATCCACCCGTTCGTCCAAAACAGTGATGCCGGGCGCATTACGCAATGCCTTGCGCGCCGTGTCTTCGTCCAACGGATTGGCGAATTCAAGCGTGACCGCCTCGCCGTGACCGACGAACACCGGGACGCGCACGCACGTTGCATGCACTTTGATGGCTGGGTCGAGAATTTTCTTGGTCTCGACCATCATCTTCCATTCTTCTTTGGTCGCACCGTCATCCATGAACTTGTCGATGTGCGGGATGCAGTTGAATGCGATCTGCTTGGTGAACTTCTGCTGGTTTTGTTCGGCCGTCTGATTGGCATAGATGCCTTTGGTCTGATTATACAGCTCATCCATCCCTTCCTTGCCGGCACCCGACACGGATTGGTAGGTCGATACGATACAGCGCGTGATCTGTGCCAAGTCATGCAATGGCTTCATCGCCACAACCAGCTGAATGGTCGAGCAGTTCGGGTTCGCGATGATACCCTTTTTGCTATACTCGGCGATGGCTTCGGGATTCACTTCGGGGACCACCAACGGCACGTCCGGGTCCATCCGCCAATGCGACGTGTTGTCGACAACGACTGCGCCCGCCGCCGCCGCTTTCGGGCTGTATTCGGCAGACACCGCAGCACCGGGCGACGACAACACGATGTCGGTACCTTTGAAATCGAACTTGGCGAGATCTTGGACGACCAAGATCTCGTCTTCGCCGTAGCTGACTTCACGTCCGACCGAACGCGCCGACGCCAACGCGACGACCTCGTCTGCCGGGAAGTTGCGTTCCGCCATGATCTGTAAAAGCTCTCGGCCCACGTTTCCCGTGGCGCCGACGACGGCAACTTTGTAACCCATTATTCTAACTCCTTTTCGGGGCCCACCAAATCGGCCAAAATCTGCCCGAGTGGTCCGCGCGCCGTACATATGTTTTCGGCCCGCGGAATTTCCAGCGGGCCGTTTCATCAAAACACGAAAAGCCGCCCGCTAGTGCAGGGTTTTGGTCTTATTCGTGGTAATCGGCGCAAAAAACATGTGTTGATCCTTGCAAGGCGGTTGATCCCGCCTGAAAACGGGCAGACCATACAGCGCGTTTTGAAAATTCGCAAGTATTTCACGCGCATTTCCAACTCGCCGACACACGCCTTAAGGAGGCTCCATGCTCATCCGTTATCTGGCCCTGATCTTTGCCTGCCAGTTGATCGGCGAGACCATAAATGTCGCAAGCGGCATCCCGGTGCCGGGGCCGGTGATCGGGATGGTCATTTTATTCACCGGTCTGATGGTAAAGCGCGGTCTACCAAAAGACCTGGAAATTACAGCGGGCGGCTTACTCAAACACTTGGCGCTGCTGTTCGTACCGGCAGGCGTCGGTGTGATGCTGCACGTGCCACGCTTAGCCGACGAATGGTGGCCGGTATTGTTGGCGTTGGTGCCGGGCACGTTGATCACCATCGCCGTGTCGGCACTGATCGTGCAGCGCCTGGGCCGCGCCACCCTCAGCGAGGAGGACCGGGTATGACGCCGCCTGATCTCGCTGAAATCTGGGTGTATTTATCTGAAAAGCCGCTGACCGGGCTAACACTGACGCTCTGCGCCTATGCCGCCGGCGACTGGCTTTACGAGAAGACCGGGCGGCATCCGCTGCTGAATCCCGTCCCCATCGCGATTGCGTTGATCGCCGGTCTGCTATGGCTGACCGACGTGCCCTATGCGGACTATTTCGAGGGTGCGCAGTTCGTGCATTTTTTACTGGGTCCGGCCACCGTCGCACTGGCGGTGCCACTGTATCAGCACTTGGCTGAACTCAGAAAGTCCGGCCCGGCGTTGATCGTCGGCATCCTGGCCGGATCGATCACCGCCAGCGGATGCGCGGTCGGCTTCGCCTGGCTCGGCGGCGCCAGTACCGAAACCTTGTTGTCGATCGCACCGAAATCCGTCACAGCCCCGATCGCCATGGGCATTGCCGAGCAGTTAGGCGGCCTGCCGTCCCTGACCGCCGTGCTGGTGATCCTCACCGGCATCACCGGCGCGCTGTTCGGCCCGCTGGTGTTGAATCTGGTCCGCATCAAAGACTGGCGTGCGCGCGGCTTGGCATTGGGCGTCGCGTCGCACGGCATCGGCACCGCCCGCGCGCTTCAGGTCAACCCCATCGCCGGCGCCTTCGCCGGCCTCGCCATGGGCCTCAACGGTTTGGCGACGGCGATCCTGTTGCCGTTGATTTTTGCGTTGGTTTTTTAAGTGTCATGCATTTATTGACACACAATGTGTCAAGCTATACATTACATAAGTGATTGGTTCATTTCGCAGCAAGAAGCTCAAACGCCTGTTCGAAAAAGGGCTACCCGGTGCTGTGGGGGCAGATATATCCGACCGTGCATCGTTGCTTCTTGACCAACTAGACGCCGCCATAAAACCGGAAGATATGAATATCCCAGGCGGCGGCTTTCACACATTACGCGGTAAGCCGAAGCGCTACAGCGTCCACGTCAATGGGAACTGGCGCATCACATTCGAATGGCGCGACGGAGATGCCATTCGCGTTGATTTAGAGGATTATCACTGATGGCAGAGTTCAGCGTCAAAAGGCCAGTTCTGCGTCAACCGACGCATCCGGGCCAAGTGCTCAAACGCCAAGTTTTTCCAGCGCTCAATTTAGACATTAAGGCTGCCGCAAAAGCTTTGGGGATCAGCCGCAATACTTTACACGGCCTTATCCGCGACGCATCGCCGAACCGCATGACGGCACCGATGGCGTTGCGGGTCGCGAAACTCTGCGGCAACGACGCCGAGATGTGGTTAAATATGCAGCGCACGTTTGATCTTTGGGAGGCACGCCGAGATCAAACCACAAAAGACGCTGTAGCTAAAATCCCGACAATGGTCGCTGCTGAATAGGCTGCCTTAAGCCGCGAGTTTATCCAACTCAGCGCAGACCTTTTCGCCCATTTGCTGGGTGGAAACGAGGGTCATACCGTCTTGCATGATGTCGCCGGTACGGAAGCCCGCGTCGAGGACATTGGCGCAAGCTTTCTCCAGCATGTCGGCATCTTCGCCCATATCGAACGAATAGCGCAGGCACATCGCGAACGACAGCACCGTCGCCAACGGGTTGGCTTTACTTTCACCGGCGATATCGGGGGCCGAGCCGTGTACCGGCTCGTATAAGGCACGGCGGCGACCGCTTTCATCGGCGGCACCCAACGAGGCCGACGGCAACATGCCGAGCGAGCCACTCAGCATCGCCGCGCAATCGGACAGCACATCGCCGAACAGGTTGTCGGTCACGATGACATCGAACTGCTTGGGCCAACGCACCAATTGCATGGCGCAGTTGTCAGCGTACATGTGATGCAATTCGACCTCGGGATAGTCCTTGCCGACCTCGGTCGCAATCTTGCGCCAGAATACGCCGGTTTCCATCACGTTGGCTTTTTCAACGCTGTGCAATTTCTTGCCGCGCTTCATGGCCAGATCAAATGCGGCGCGCACGACACGCTCGATCTCGTCATGGGTATACGCCGTGGTGTCGACGCAACGTTCCTTACCCTCGTACGTCTGCATGCCTTTCGGCTGGCCAAAATAGGTGCCGGACGTCAATTCGCGGACAATCATGATATCGAGGCCGGATACGACGTCGTTCTTCAGCGACGATGCTTCTGCCAATGCAGGCATGCAGGTCGCCGGGCGCAGGTTAGCGAATAAATCCATTTCTTTGCGCAGCCGCAGCAGGCCCGCTTCGGGACGCACATCGCGCGCAACGTTATCCCATTTTGGGCCGCCGACGGCACCCAACATCACCGCGTCGACACCCATCGCTTTCGCCATGGTCTCATCAGCCAGTGACGTCTTGTGCACGTCATACGCTGAACCGCCAACTAAGTCGTCTTCGATGTCGAACGAGACGTGGCGGCGCTTATCCATCCAATCGACAATGCGCTTCACTTCACCCATCACCTCGGGCCCGATACCGTCACCCGGCAACATCAGCAGTTTCTTATTGGCGGCCATTTTTTGTTTCTCCCCTCAGATCATCCTTCGAGACGCCGCTTTGCGGCTCCTCAGGATGAGGTATTCAAAATAGACCTCATCCTGAGGAGGCCCACAAAGGGCCGTCTCGAAGGATAAGCCCCAACAGATTACTCAGCCGCGTTGATGTTCATCCACGGCTGGCTTTGATCGCGGGTGGACTCGAACCCGCCGATCTTGTCGTCGTTTTTCAGCGTGAGGCCGATATCGTCCAGCCCTTCGAGGAGGCATTTTTTCTTAAACGGGTCGATCTCAAACTTGATTTCGCCGCCGTCAGGGCCGGTGATGGTTTGTGATTCCAAATCAACGGTCAAAGTTGCGTTGGCACCACGCTCCGCATCTTCCATCACCTTCGCCCAATCTTCCGGCGGCAAGGTGATCAGCAACATGCCGTTTTTAAACGAGTTGCCGTAAAAAATGTCGGCAAAGCTGGGCGCGATCACGCATTGGATACCGTAGTCCTGCAAAGCCCAAGGCGCATGTTCCCGCGACGATCCACAGCCGAAGTTTTCGCCGGCGACTAAAATCTTTGCATCACGATAAGCCGGCTTATTGAGGACGAAATCTTCAACCTCGTTGCCGTCATCATCGAAACGATATTCGTGGAACAAATGTTTGCCCAGCCCCGTACGCGCGATGGTCTTAAGGAACTGCTTGGGAATGATCATGTCGGTGTCGACGTTGATCATGTTCATCGGCGCAGCCGAACTCGTCAGTTTTTCAAATTTATCCATCGTAGGTTTCCTCCTCTGGAATCCATTCCATCACGCAGTTTTTTGAACGACTTTCTCACCCGCCAAGATTTTGCTGGAAAGCCGATTGACCTCCAACGGCAACGGGCACGACCAGCGCGGCGCATACGCACAACACGGGTTATACGCAAAATTAAAATCGAGCACGAGCCGACCGTCTTCGATCTGACCCAAATCAGCCCCTTTGATGCCGTCCAGCAAATAGCGACCTTCACCATACGTCTCAGACCCGTTGGTGGCGTCGGTGAAAGCCAAAAACAGGCCGCCACCGTAGCCGTCGATCCAATGCACGGTTAGCTCGCGGCCAAGTTTTTCAGCCAAACCGATGGTCTCAAACGCGGGCGTCAGCGTGAGCGGGCCATCGTCCATCAACGCGATTGTTTGGGGTGTGAAATCGACGGCATCGCTGATGCCGACCAAAAACCGAAACGCCGGGTCATAATCAAAATAAGCGAGTTCTTTCAATGTCGCTTGCTGATCACTGCTGAGCGGTGAGGCGGCGTGAGACTTAAACAGATCATCACGCACCGCGCGCCAGCCCGTCCACGCCTGTGCCCCATGATTGGGCACGGCGCGGATGCCTGCATATGTCTCAGAGACACGGCGGCGCCAGTCTGCGAGCGCAGCCATATCCTTCACGGCGTGAGTTTGGCGATCCATCATCAGACCCGTCAGGTCAGATCGCGCACATCCGCAAGATGTCCGGTGACCGCAGCAGCGGCTGCCATTGCGGGGCTGACCAAGTGGGTCCGGCTTTTCGGGCCTTGACGGCCTTTAAAGTTGCGGTTCGACGTGGACGCGGAACGCTGACCTGGCGCAAGCTGATCGGCGTTCATGCCAAGGCACATTGAGCAACCTGGCTCGCGCCATTCCCAACCGGCTTCGATCAGGATCTGGTCGAGACCTTCTTCCTCGGCCATTTCTTTAACGAGACCGGAGCCCGGCACCATGAGTGCCTGCACGCCCGGCGCTACTTTGCGCCCTTTGCAGATTTCTGCGACGGCGCGAATGTCTTCGATTCGGCCATTCGTGCACGATCCCACGAACACCAAGTCGACTTTAATGTCGCTGATTTTCATACCCGGCGTCAGGCCCATGTAATCGAGCGCAGTCTGCGCAGATTCCCGCTTGGCGTCACTGGCAAAGCTGTCGAGTGTCGGCACGTTACCTGTGATCGGCGCCACGTCTTCAGGGCTGGTGCCCCAGGTGACCTGCGGTACGATTTCGGAAATATCGAGCACAACTTCTTTATCGTACTTAGCGCCTTCGTCGGACGGCAGCGTGCGCCAATAATTCACAGCCGCTTCCCATGCAGCACCTTTCGGCGCCATCGGACGACCTTGCAGGTACTTAAACGTGGTCTCGTCGGGCGCAATCAGACCGGCGCGCGCACCGCCTTCGATGGTCATGTTGCAGACCGTCATGCGGCCTTCCATCGACAAATTACGAATTGCTTCACCGGCATATTCGATCACATGTCCGGTGCCGCCGGCCGTACCGATCTTGCCGATGATGGCGAGGATCAGGTCCTTCGCGGTGCAGCCTTTGGGCAGCGCGCCGTTGACGGTGATGCGCATATTCTTAAGCGGGCCTTGCAGCAACGTCTGCGTCGCCATCACATGCTCGACTTCTGACGTGCCGATGCCGAATGCCAGCGCGCCGAACGCGCCGTGCGTCGCCGTGTGGCTGTCGCCGCAAACGATGGTCGTCCCCGGCAAGGTGAAGCCCTGCTCGGGGCCGATGATGTGCACAATGCCTTGGCGAACATCGGTGACGTCAAACAACTGCACGCCGAAGTCGGCGCAGTTCTTTTGCAGGGTCTCGATCTGGATACGGCTTTCGTCGTCGGCGATATAGCCACCGCGTTCCGTGGTCGACACGTTGTGATCGGGCACCGCCAACGTCAAATCCGGACGACGCAATTTGCGACCGGCCAAGCGAAGACCTTCGAACGCCTGGGGGCTGGTGACCTCATGCACAAGATGCCGATCAATGTAGATCAGGCAGGTGCCGTCATCTTGAACGTTGACTAAGTGAGCGTCCCAAATCTTATCGAACAGCGTTTTCGCTTGCGCCATAGTTTCCTCCGGATCGAGCCTATTGCCGCCGGGCATGTCCCGGCGGCAATGTCCATACGGGATTTATCCCGCTATTATTGAGCGAGGTTACCCCCGCTATTCGTTTGGTATCAACGGCTTATTTGTTGGCAGCAGCTGCGTCTACTTTGGCCTGCTTGGCTTCACGCGTTTTTGCATCGCGAGCGGCCTTTTCGGCTTTTGCTTCACGCTTTTCTTCCGCCGTCACCTTCGCAGCAAAGCCATCGGTCTTCTCGGCAATACGTGCCGATTTACCTTGGCGGCCACGCAAGTAATACAACTTTGCACGACGCACATCACCACGACGAATGACGTCGATCGAAGCGATGTTCGGCGAGTAAACCGGGAACACACGCTCAACACCTTCGCCGTACGAGATTTTACGCACAGTGAACGATTCCTGGATGCCGGCACCACCACGCGCGATGCACACACCTTCGAACGCCTGGACCCGCTCGCGCGTGCCTTCAACGACCTTCACGTTCACGCGGATGGTATCACCCGGCGCGAACACAGGCACCGGACGCTCAGCAACGAGCCGGTCCAACTGTTCTTTGTTAATTTCATCAATGATGTTCATAGTCTGGTTTCCTTCTTGGCTTAAATATTGCCGCGTCCATAACGTTCCCACAAGTCGGGACGCCGCTGACGCGTGATGTCTTCGGCCTGAGCATGACGCCAGGCGCGAACCTTTTCGTGATGACCGGACAACAGGATCTCGGGAACACTCAAACCCTGCCAATCGCGGGGTCGGGTGTATTGCGGGTATTCCAATAATCCGGTCTCGAAACTCTCTTCATCGAGGGACTCCTGCGCACCGATGACACCCGGCAAAAGACGCACGCAGGCGTCCAACAGAGTCATCGCTGCGAGCTCGCCACCCGACAGCACAAAATCACCGAGCGATACTTCGTCGCCCGGATAGGCTTCCATAACGCGCTGATCAATCCCTTCGAAGCGACCACAAACAGCGATCACACCTGGGCCGTCGGCCAACGCGCGCGCCTTAACCTGATCCAACGGCTGGCCGCGTGGTGTCAGATACACCAACGGCAAATCCGCATCGTCTGCTTTTGCGGCAGCAATCGCACGCCCGACAACGTCGGGCCGCATCACCATACCGGGACCACCACCGAACGGCACATCGTCGACGCTGGCATGTTTGTCTTCGGCGAACACACGCATATCCAGGGCACGCAAAGACCACAGGCCACGCTCAAGCGCTTGGCCCGACAAAGACACGCCCAGCGGCCCCGGAAACATGTCCGGGAAGATGGTGAGCACGCGGGCGCGCCACATCTTATCTGCCTTCATTTGTGCGTTCTCAGCGTTCACGTGGTCTCGTCCTTAAACACTTTTTTCTACGTCGTCGTCGCTGCCTTTGCCGGACTCTGACTCCGGTTCAGGCGTTTCAAACAAGCCATCCGGCGGATCAATAACAACCCGACGTGCCAACATATCGATCTCGGGTACGGCGGCTTGGGTAAACGGCACCATGATGCCGTCATCCAGTTCCAAGACCGGGCCGGCGCCAAAATCAAAGACACCCCGTACCCGGCCTAATCCGTCTCCCGTCACCGTTACCGCGTCCAACCCTTCTAAATCCCGATGATAGAACTCGTCTGCATCGGGGGCGGGCAGTTGGTCGGCATCGATGAAAAGCTCGGTTCGTTTTAACGCATCTGCGCCGTTGCGATCCGTGACCCCGTCGACCCTGGCCAGCACCAAACCTTTTTGTGTGCCGGTCACCTTTAGATCGAAGCGCCGCGTCCCTTCCCGGTCAAACAACGGGCCATAAGCCGCGATGTCTTCAGGATCGTCGGTGAAGCTCTTGATGCGAACTTCGCCTTTGATACCCCTGGCCCCGACAATCACGCCAAGGCGAACCGGATCGGTCAGTTGCGTCATAACCCCAAGCCCGATCAGGCCTCCTTCTTCTCCTCATCGGCGGCGGCAGCTTCTTCAGCCGGCGCTTCTTCGGTAACCGGTGCTTCAGCAGGCACTTCTTCAGCCGGTGCTTCTTCCGCGGCAGGTGCTTCAGCCGCTGCTTCTTCAGCAACAGCTTCTTCAACCGGAGCTTCTTCAGCAGGTGCTGCAGCCGCTTCCGCTGCAGCTTCGTCAGCCGCTTTTTGCTTTTCAACGGCTTCAGCCGCACGCTCTTGTGCTTTGGCTTTTGGCAGGTGCTGTTTGGTCTGATCGTGGATCGCCGGCTTATCACCCATGCCTGCAGCTGCTAAGAACTTTGCAACCCGGTCTGATGGTGTTGCGCCAACGCCCAACCAATACTGAATGCGCTCGCCTTCAAGCTTGATACGATCCGGATGGTCTTTGGCGACCATCGGGTTGTACGAGCCGACGCGCTCGATAAAGCGGCCATCACGGGCGCGGCGGGAATCTGCCACCACGATGCGATAGTACGGACGCCGTTTTGCGCCACCGCGCGAAAGTCTGATTTTCAATGACATCTGTTGATCTAGTCCTCTTCTGTATCGACGTATTAATCGGTTAAAACTGAACGAACACCCGCGCGGGCGCCGTTATCTCATGCCGGGGGGCATGCCACCCCCCATCGGTGGAAGACCGCCGGGCAAGCCACGCATCATGCCTTTCTTGCCCATTTTTCCGGCTTTCTTCATGAACTCTGACATCTGTTTGTGCTGCTTGAGCACACGGTTGACCTCTTGCACCGAAGTGCCCGAGCCAACCGCAATCCGCCGCCGTCTGGATCCGTTAAGGATCTTCGGGTTGCGACGTTCAATCGGCGTCATCGACGAGATGATCGCCTCTTGGCGGGCGATGGTCTTATCATCGACGTTCGCGCCGGCCATTTGTTTTTTAATATTCTTTGCGCCGGGCATCATGCCGAGGAGTCCCTCAAGGCTGCCCATCTGGCGGATTTTCTTAAACTGATCGGCCATGTCCTCAAGCGTGAACTGGCCTTTCATCATCTTCTTGGCGAGCGCTTCGGCCTCTTCATCTTCGACGACTTCCTGGGCTTTTTCGACCAAGCCGACAATGTCGCCCATACCCAAGATAGAGCCGGCGATCCGTTGCGCATCGAAGGCGTCCAGCGCATCCATCTTTTCGCCGGTGCCCAGCAACTTGATCGGCTTGCCGGTGACGGCCCGCATCGACAAAGCCGCACCGCCGCGCGCATCACCGTCGATACGGGTCAGCACGATGCCGGTGATACCGACTTTTTCGTTAAATTCGCGGGCCAGGTTGACGGCGTCTTGGCCGATCATCGCATCCGTCACCAAAAGCGTTTCCGACGGATTCGCGACATCGCGGATTTTTTGCACTTCGCCCATCAATTCCTGGTCGATGTGCAAACGGCCCGCGGTATCCAAGATCACCACGTCGTAGCCTTCGGTGCGACCAGTGTGCATGGCGCGCTTGGCAATCGCGACGGGCTGTTCACCGAACACCGGTGTCAGCACCGTGGTTTCGATCTGCTGGCCCAACTGCTGCAATTGCTGCTGGGCGGCCGGACGGTAGACGTCCAACGATGCCAACAGAACTTTTTTCTTATCACGGTTTTTTAGGCGCAGCGCGATTTTTGCCGAGGTCGTGGTTTTACCCGAGCCCTGCAAACCGACCATCAGGAACGCAACAGGCGGCGTGCCGTCGATACGCAGGCCGTCCGGCATCTCGCCGCCCAGCATTGTCACCAAATGATCATGGACAACTTTGACAACCTGCTGGCCCGGCGAGACCGAGCGCAGGACATCCTGGCCAACGGCTTTTTCGCGCACACCGTCGATGAAGTCTTTGACGACCGGCAATGCGACATCGGCTTCCAGCAAAGCAACGCGAATTTCGCGCAGTGCCGCGTCGACGTCAGCTTCCTTCAACGCACCTCGTTTTTTGAGGCCGTCAAAAATATCAGACAGTTTACTTTGCAGACCGTCGAACATCGCCGTTCCCACTCGTTACCAGGTCCAAAGCCCCAACACTCAAACGAAAAACGCGCCAGTGCGCGAAACTCGCGGATTGGCGGCGCCCCTCGAGGCGTGGGTTTTAGATGACCCTGAAAGATGGCGGAAAATATGCAGGACCGTGCCTGAAGTCAAGAACAACCGTCCCTTTAGGTTCACGGCCCAAAATTAGGTGGCTGGCCGCCAATATACGCAAAACCGCAAGAAACCTCTCAAAAGAGCACGGAGGTGCTTCGCAAATAACGCCTTATTGACGCTATAGCCCTATACGACGCATCGTTCGGCATGATGATCAACGATATCCAGCACGCCTTGGCAGTATCCGGCCTGATCACGCGGGGCGCCTTTCGTGTCGACGCCGAAGATAACGTACCCGAGGGCGGGCGCACGGTGGTGATGATCGGCAACGCCGGACCGGAAATGTGGCAGGCTTTTGCTAAGACCGAACAGGCCTCAGTGAATCCTCTCGATGCCTGGACCCGCGAGGTGCTTGATCCCGTCGCCGCTGCGTTCGGTGCCACGGCGCTGTATCCGTTCAGCGGGCCGCCGTATCATCCGTTTCAACGCTGGGCGATGCGCGCCGACGACGTGACACCATCACCGATCGGACCGCTGATCCATCCGACGTTCGGACTCTGGCATGCGTATCGCGGCGCGCTGGTGTTTGATGCAGAGATCGACATCCCAACGCCACCACGCACGCCGTCGCCCTGCGCAAGCTGCGCGGATAAACCCTGCCTAAACACCTGCCCGGTCGGTGCATTTTCTGAGCACGGCTACGACGTGCCCGCATGCCGCACACACATCGCGGCGCCTGACGGGCAGGATTGCCTGGATAACGGCTGTTTGGCGCGCCGCGCCTGCCCCATCGGTCAGGACTATATATATGCCTCCGCGCAAGCGGACTTCCATATGCGGCATTTCTTAGCCGGCTTCTAGGCCTGTATGGCAATCCGCTATGGACTTCGGGGGGGCTCCGGACCTATGTAAGGCGCCATGAACACTGGATTACCCTTTAAGAAGATGCACGGCCTCGGCAACGACTTCGTCGTAATCGACGCGCGCACGCGCGCCGTCAGCTTCGATGATGCCCAAGCCAAGCGCATCGCCGACCGCCATATCGGTGTCGGCTGCGACCAGTTCATTGTGTTGGAAACGCCGCAATCATCCGCTGCGGACGTCTTTATGCGGATTCGTAACCATGACGGCGGCGAGGTCGGGGCCTGCGGCAATGCGACCCGGTGCATCGCCGATCAGTTGATGGTTGAACGCGGCACCGACAAGGCCGTGATCGAGACACTTGCCGGTAATCTGCACGCCTGGCGCGCCGCAGACGGCAATGTCACCGTCGACATGGGCCCAGTGCAAACGGACTGGCAGGCAATCCCGCTGGCCCGCGAGATGGATACGCTGCACCTGGATTTCAGCATGAACGAGCTCAGCGATCCGGCAAGCGTGAACGTCGGCAATCCGCACGTCAGCTTTTTCGTCGATGATGTCGATGCCATCGCCCTTGAGACCGTCGGCCCGAAGATCGAGACCGATCCCCTATTCCCAGAGCGCATCAACGTGCAGGTCGTGCAATTGATCGGCCCGGATAAAATCCGCGTCCGGGTCTGGGAGCGCGGCGCCGGCATTACGCAGGCCAGCGGGTCCAGCGCCTGTGCAACCGCCGTCAACGCGCATCGTCGCGGCCTGACCGGGCCCAAGGTCGCGGTTGTATTGGACGGCGGCACGATCACGGTCGAGCACACATCCGACAACCGCGTCACGCAAACTGGCGCCTTTGCCACCAGCTTTGAAGGCGTAATCAGTGAATCCCTGCTGGGAAAAGAACCATGAGCGCGCCCGAAGTCATCACCATGGGCTGTCGCCTGAACACGTTCGAAAGTGCCGTGATCAGCGATCATGCGCGCGCCGCCGGGCTGGATGATGCGATCATCATCAACACCTGCGCCGTCACCGCCGAGGCTGAACGCCAAGCCCGCCAGACCATCCGCCGTCAACGTCGCAAACATCCGGAAAAGCGCATCATCGTTACCGGATGCGCCGCGCAGCTTGACCCGCAAGGCTTCGCCGCCATGCCGGAAGTCGACGATGTGATCGGCAATGACGAAAAAATGCACGCGGCCACATTTCAAAACCTGAACGGTCATGCGCAGATCAACGTCGCCGACATCATGACCGTCCGCGACACCGCCGAGCACCTGGTAAAGGGTTTTGACGGTCGCACCCGCGCGTTCGTACAAATCCAACAAGGCTGCGATCACCGCTGCACATTTTGTATTATCCCGTTCGCGCGCGGCAACAATCGCTCCGTGCCGCTGGGCGCGATTGTCGAGCAGACGCGCACACTGGTTGAAGGCGGCTATCGGGAGATCATTCTAACCGGCGTCGACATTTGCTCGTACGGCGATGACTTGCCGGGCCAGCCCCGGCTTGGCGATATTGCACGGCGACTATTGGTGCAGGTGCCAGGACTTGAACGGCTGCGGCTGAGCTCGCTTGATCCCGCAGCCATGGACGACGGCTTGTTTCAGTTGCTGGCCGACGAGCCCCGGATGATGCCGCATCTGCATCTCAGTTTACAGGCGATGGACGATATGATCTTAAAGCGGATGAAGCGCCGCCACCTGCGGGCAGACGCTGCCCGCGCCGTTGAACGTGCGCGCGCAGCGCGGCCCGACATCGTGATCGGCGCCGACATCATCGCCGGCTTCCCGACCGAGACCGAAGCGATGTTTGAAAACACGCTGCGTTCGGTCGACGACCTGGGCCTCACACACTTGCATGTCTTTCCGTATTCTGAGCGCGACGGCACACCAGCTGCGCGCATGCCATCTGTCCCCGTCGCTGAACGCAAAGCCCGCGCCGAGCGGCTCAGGCACGCCGGCGATATCGCGCTTGAAATCTTTATGCGCGCACAAATCGGTAAAGCCGCCAGCGTGTTGATTGAAAAAAATAATCGCGGCCTGACGCAGCATTATGTACCCGCACGGATTGAGGGCGCGGCGGTGTCCGGCGATGTTGTGATCGGGCGCGTCCGCGACGTGATCGACGGCGCACTCTTGGTCGTGCCGAACGCCCCATGAGTGACACGCAGAAAACCAGCTGGCTCGGTCGCCTACGCGCCGGGCTCGGCAAGTCATCGGAAAAACTCACCGGCGCCATCGGCGGCCTGTTCACCGGGCGCAAGCTGGACCAGGCGGCAATTAACGAGCTTGAAGACGCACTGATCACCGCCGACATCGGTGTGTCGACCGCCGCCAAGCTGACCGCCGCCGTCGCCAAGACGCGCTTCGACAAAGACGTCAGCGAAGACGAAATCCGAGGTGCCTTGGCCGACGAGATGACGGCGATCTTAGAGCCCGTCGCCCAGCCATTGGAAATCGATCCGGCGCATAAGCCTTTCATCATTTTGGTGTGCGGCGTTAACGGATCGGGCAAGACCACGACCATCGGCAAACTTACAAAACATTTCAAAGAACAAGGCCGCAGCGTGATGATGGTCGCCGGCGACACGTTTCGCGCCGCCGCCGTCGAACAACTGCAAATTTGGGGGGAGCGTAACGACTGCCCCGTGGTCTCGGGTGCGGCAGGCGCCGATGCCGCCGGCCTCGCTTTTGGGGCGGTTGAGCGCGCACGTGCGGAGGGCACCGACGTTCTGATGATCGACACCGCCGGGCGCCTGCAAAACCGCAAAGACCTGATGGCCGAGCTGGAAAAAATCATCCGCGTGCTGAAAAAACTCGACGACACGGCCCCGCACGCAACGCTGTTGGTCATGGACAGCACCATCGGTCAAAACGCGCACAGCCAGGTTGAGACCTTCAAACAAATGGTCAACATCTCGGGCTTGGTGATGACCAAGCTCGACGGCTCGGCGCGGGGCGGCGTGGTGGTCGGCTTGGCAGAAAAGTTCGGGTTGCCCGTACACGCGGTCGGCGTCGGCGAAGCCATCGACGACCTCCGCCCCTTCGAAGCCCGCGCTTTTGCCCGCGCGCTGATGGGTCTGCCCGAAGAATAAGCACATCATCCGGGATGGCGGCAGCTGATCTTTCCGCGTAATCTCTCCTCAGAAAAACAATCAGGGGAGAGATATCGATGATCCACGAACTTCGTATTTATCATTGTGCGCCAGGCCGCATGCCGGCGATTTTGAAGCGTTTTAATGAGGTGACGCTCGGCGTTTGGGAGCGCTTTGGGATTCGCCAAGTGGGTTTTTGGACGCAGGAAATCGGCGACAACAACCACGACCTTTATTACATTTTGGAATGGAAATCGCTGGCTGAGCGCGAAGAAAAATGGACGGCGTTTCAAGCCGATCCGGAGTGGATTGAAAAGCGCGCCGCCAGCGAGAAAGACGGCCCGATCCTCACGCATTTTTCCAACATGATCTTAAAGCCGACCGCATTCTCGAAAATGCAGTAGCGACCTCGTCTTAGTCCACACCGGCCACGTCCGGGTAGACGAACAACGCGGGCGTGCCGCCGGTGTGGAGAAAGATGACGGGGCCTGCGCCGGTCAGCTTGCCGGTCGCGGCATAATCGATCAGCCCGGCCATGGCTTTGCCGGTGTAGACGGGGTCTAAGAAAATCCCCTCGGTCCGGGCCAAAGTTTGCACGGCGCTGATCATCTCCGGCGTCTCGACCCCATAGCCGGGGCCGACATACGCACCATCGCAACGCACCTCGATCACATCAGCCAAGTCCGGGCGGTCGATAAAATCACAAATATCTTTCACGAGGGCTGCCACCTTAGCTTGTTGGTCGGGGCCTGGGCGGCTGACGCACATGCCGACCACCTGCACTTCAAGGCCGACTAAGGCGAGCCCGACCAGCAAGCCGGCCTGCGTGCCGGCACTGCCCGATGCGTGCACGATCAGGCCCGGATGCAGATCCAATTCGCGGCATTGTGTCGCCAATTCTTCGGCCGCCCGCACATAGCCCAGCGAACCCAACGGGTTGGAGCCGCCGACCGGGACCTCATAAACCACCTCGCCCGCCGAGCGCCAATCTTCGGCCAGCGTTGCCAACGCCGTCGACATATCGGCGTCTTTATCGATAAACACAGGCTCGGCGCCGAACAGGTGATCGAGCAGCGCATTACCGTTGGTCTCGTAAAGCGCATCCGTGCGTACACGTTCCAGCACAGCCCCGCAGCGAAGCCCGAGCCTGGATGCGGCGGCCGCCGTTTGTCGCACATGATTGGATTGCGTACCGCCCGCGGTCACGATCGCGGTGGCCCCTTGGGCTTTGGCGTCGGCCATTAAGTATTCGAGTTTCCGCACCTTGTTGCCGCCCAGCGCAAAGCCCGTGCAGTCGTCCCGCTTGATCCAAAGATCGGCAACGCCCAACGAGGCTGCGAGGTTCGGCATCTTTTCCAGCGGTGTGGGCAGGTGTGCCAGGGGTAAGCGCGAAAAGCGATCGAGCGGCCCTGGCATCAGTACGCTTCGACCGGCATATCGATGGGGCCTTCGGCGCGGCTATGCACGAATTGATCAACGTAGGCGTTACCGCTTTCCAGCACGTCGTCCGCTGCGCCGTCCCAAATAATGGCGCCGTCGTGCAGCATCGCGATCCGGTCGCCGAGCCGTTGTGCGCCGGCCATGTCGCTGTCGATGGAAATCGCCGTACAGCCGAGGTCACGCACAAGATCGAGAATAAGATCGTTGATCACGTTCGACATGATCGGGTCCAAACCCGCCGTCGGCTCATCCAATAAAAGCAGTTCCGGGTCGTCGCAAATGGCACGTGCAATGCCGACACGCTTTTGCATGCCGCCCGACAGTTCCGACGGCGACAGGTCGGCGACATGCGGATCGAGGCCGACCATCAACAGCTTGTCGATGGCCAGATCACGGGCGGCAGCGCTTTCGACCTTACGGCTCTGAATCAGACGGAACGCAACGTTTTGCCAAACCGGCAAACTGTCAAATAGGCCCGAGCGCTGGAACAACATGCCGGTCCTGGCAACGAAGGCATCCCGCTTGTCACCGCTGAGCCGCACCGTATCTTCACCGCCGACGATAACCTCGCCGCCATTCGGTTTAATCAAGCCCAACAAACATTTAAGCAACAGCGTCTTGCCCGAACCGGACGTGCCGATCAGCACCAACGACTCCCCCGCCTGAACCGAGAACGATACATCTTCTAAAACCCGTTTTGGCCCAAACCGCTTCGCAAGCCCGCGCACATCGATAAACGGCGTTTCGGTCATTCGGCAGCCCATCCGGCAGGGTCCGGTGCGTGCGTATACCACTCGGTCTCGCGCTCATAGGCGCGGGCCACCCGATACAGTGTCGCTTCATCAAACGGCTTGCCGACAAATTGAATAGACGAGGGTAAGCCCGCTTTGGTGAAGCCGCTCGGCATGCTCAGGCCCGGAAGACCCAGGAAATTGATCGGCCTGGAACAATGCCCAACCTTTGTCAGCAACGCAGCGGCTTCAGCACCTGCGCCCAAATCGGAGTCTGCAATTTTCGGCACATCGACAACCATCATCGGCGTCATCATCACGTCGACTCTTTCAAGCACATGTGCGTTGAACGCCGCCAGCATTTCAGCCCTGAGGTTCAGCGCCTGAATATACCGGCTAGCCGGGATCAAAAAACCACCGCCAAAGCGCCCAAAGGTCTGCTTGCCGTATTCGTCGGGACGGGTTTCCATCCAATGCTGATGCAGGGCCGCACCTTCACTGGCCGTGATCATGCTGGTCAGCGCATTGGCGTGGCGGATTTCTGCCGGCAGATCGACGTCGACAATTTCAGCGCCTGCACTTTTAAGCACCTGGACCGCCGCGTCGAACCGATCCGCAAGCTCAGCGCTGATGCCGTCCATGAAATGCGATGTCGGCAAGCCGATTTTCAATCCGGCAACACCGTCTTCGATGCCGCCCAGATAATCGTCGACCGCAACATCTGCCGACGACGGATCATCGGCGTCATAGCCCGCCAACACCGACAACATCAGTGCGTTATCCGTCACCGTTCGCGTTAACGGCCCAACCGTATCCAACGTATAGGAAAGCGGCATCGCGCCATAGCGGCTGACCCGACCTTGCGTCACCTTCATACCGACAACCCCGCAACACGCCGCAGGCAAACGTACCGAGCCGCCGGTGTCCGAGCCCAACGCACCGAACACGCACCGCGCCGCCACCGCAGAACCTGAGCCGCTTGACGAGCCGCCGGTGACGTGCGCCGGGTTCCACGGATTGCGAACCGCACCGGTAATGTCGTTATGGCCGGTAACGCCGAGCGCGAACTCAACCATGTTCAGTCGCGCAACATCAAGGGCCCCTGCCCCATCCAATTTTTTCAGCGCACCGGACAACACATTCGGCATAAAGCCCTGACGGACTTTCGAGCCGCATTCACTGGGGCGGCCCGGGCGGTAAAACATATCCTTATGCGCCAACGGCACACCGGCGAGCGGCCCGTTGCCTAAGTTGGCGTCCGCCGTTTTCGCCTGCGCTTCAGCGTCATCTGCATCGATGCCGGCGATGGCGTTCAGCGCGCGCCCACGGTCATTTAAGCGGGCCAGTGTTGCTTGGGTAACCTCGAGCGAGGAAATTTTTCTGTCGGCAAGCGCGGCGGCAATGCCGACCAAGGTCGCATCACAGGGATCGGCAGGTAGACCCGTCATGATATCGACCTCTTCGGCGCGAGGTCTTTGATAAGGTGATAAAAGCGCGCAGGCTCGGTATCAAATACCTGCCCACCTCCGGCCTCAGACACGATCTCGCCAATCGGTTGGCCGGTGCGTTGCGGGTCGATAATTTGCCGATCGCCCAAATCAATGCTTTTCGTTTTCTTCAGCCAGACTCGGATTGGATCAGTCTCATCACTCATGGTTTTTTCATCCACTGCCCGTCGTTACCTTGCACCATTTCCCCGCTGCCTGCATTTTCGATAGCCTTTTTACCGGCCAACGCCTCGACAGCTTGAAGGTTGATGTTGTTCTTGCGTGCAATGTCTCGATACAACTGGCGGCGCTTTAAATTAATGTCGTCGACCAACGCCTGAACGCCAGGCGCCTGAGTCACGATGCCCAAATAGCCGTCTTGCTGTTCACCAACAAAACCTTGCTGCTGCGCTTGCTGTAAGCTGAGCGTTTGCGCATGGCCGGGTGCTATGGGCAGCGCCGACAGCACAAGCAAAACCAAAAACAGTGAACGAATAAAAGATTTCATGGCCAGCCCTCCCTAGAACAGTCCCGGGTTGTTAGCGAGCACGTTATCCAGGTCTTTTTCGACCCGAACGCGGACCTCATGCTCGATCTTAACGTTGAGATTGATGACGATGGGTTTGTCGGGCGCCTCGATCTTGACGCGGGGTGTGCAGGCGACCAATGATAAACTCGTCAAGGCGACGAGGACAGAAAATACATGACGGGGTGACATGTGTTTGTCTCCGTTCGGTTGTTCCCCCTATTGCACTCCGGAGGGACCCTGCACGCGGTCCCGGATGGCATCCGGAAGGTCATTCATGACGCTAGCGCTTTGCAGCAATTCCCGCAAGGCGCCTTCCAGCCGAACGTTGAGTTCAACCGCTTTACCGTCATAAAGCGCAGGATTTGCGCCCTTTATTTCAGCACCGGCGACAATTTGTCCGGTCAAAGGCCCGTTCATAGAAATTTCCAACACCCGAAAGCGAAAATCTTCGAGCGCCTGGGCCAAAATCTCAGCCCCCTGCCCGCTGGCCTCGAGGGTCTCAACCGCGATACTCGATTGATAACGAATTGCACCGCCTTCGGTCGCCCGCAGGCGCGCATCGTCAATCACCAGACCTTCGGGGGTGAAGCGCACGGGGATACGCCCCGTGAGGCGGCCCTCTGCGCTCAGCCCATCGATATCAATGTGCTTTGCCAATTCAGCCAAATCTAAACCTTCAACCTCGGCAACGACCTTTGTCGGCGCACCGTCGAACGGCACCGAAAAATCACGGATTCGGAGCACACCGCCGGTCAAAGGCCAATACGCTTCATCAAGCTGCACGGTCTGATCCCCCGGCAATGAAAACCGGACCGTCCCGTTTAGAAGCGGCAGGCCCGGATCCAAGAAACCGATCTTTAACGTCTGTACGCCGTCGGTCTTCAAGTTGACCAGATCGCTGAGCGTGAACGCCCCCTCAATGCCTGCAACCTCCGCAGGTTCGCTCCCGAATCCCACACCGGCAAGGGCAATGGTTGCCGAAGTCGTGAGTTGATCAGGCCCCCAAGCGGCATTGGCCGCAATATCCACGTCGCCGATAATGTCGACAAAATGTCCGGCCAAAGGCGGAAATAACCGCGTGAGCCCCGGTGCGGCTGCCAAGTTCCAGTGCGCGAGCATTGCCTCAATTTTGCCGATACCCGTTGTCAACTCATGGTTAGCGACCATCTTCACCATTGGCCCGCCGCCGAGCGTCAGTGTGCCGTCGAATGTTGCGGCATCATCCGCCAGCCCTCCTTGACCGCGCAGCACCATTGGCGCGACCCGCGTAGGTTGGCGCATATCGGCAATGTCGACCGTGTCAAGGGTGAACGCGACGCCCACCCCCGTCGCCTTACCGTCAGCCTGGAGCGATCCATCAACGCCAGATACCACAAATCCTGACTCCGCGAAATTAGCGACGCCGCCGACAAACGTACCGCCCCCCGTCCATTCACCCGCCAGCAGATCGTAAGTGCCGGCACCTTCAATCCTAGGCAACCTAATATCCAACGCCACAGTGCTGATGCCATCAATCGTCGCCTCGACACTTTGCAGCGCAGCACCCATACGAAACGTGGTGACCGCACCGTCCGCACGCACGGCTTCTATGATCGGTACGCCGCCAGAACCTGCGCACAGTGTCGCAGGGCCTGGACGCACAGCAATATCGCCGATTCGCAAGCTCGCTGCCGCGAGTTCCATGCAGCCGTCCGCCATCAGGCGCACACCGCTGGCATCCATGTTGAGTCTGGCATCGCCAGCAACACGCCCGCCGTTGACCTCGACACCGGCGAGCACGCCGGAAATCAACGTGTCGGTGCTGAGTCTTATCGACAAAGCTGATAGCGGACCTTTTAAGCGAGCGCCAAAATCGTCGACCACGATATCCAGGGCATCAAGCTTAAACGCCATCGGGTTGAAACGCAGCGCCATATCCTCGAACTGGATACCCTCGGCTGTCCCCAACCACACCGCGCCGCCCGCATCGCCCGACAAAGCCAGCGGCGCCGACAGCACGCCCAACAGGCTTGCCTCAAAAGCGCTCGCCAACAGCAGCGGCGCGTCCGTGCCGACACCGCCACTTACCAACGCCGTGCCCTCCCGCCCGTCGAGCGTCGCCTTCAGCCGTTGGCCGCCCTGCACCAGATCGACGTTGATTGATGACGCCGCGTCCAAACGCCACCCTTGCACCCCCGCATCCAGCGTAACCCGCCCATCAACAGTTACGCTGACATCATCGGCAGGCACGTCGACCTGCAACAAATCGGCAGCGAAAAACCCGATCACCGGCCCATCCGCGCGCAGTACACCGGAATCGAGGTTCTTTGCGAGCCCTTGCAGATCAGTGCGCGCCCCTTGAAGCATAAAAGTCAGCGCACCAACCACATCAACACCGGCATCGTTGTACAAAGGCCCGCGCAGGCCATCGCTGGCAAGCTCTCCTCGGATGGTCAACGGCGCCCTCGGGTCCGACACATCCAACGTATGCGCGTTGAGCGACGCCAACACGCCGGTCCCATCCCCACCCACCAGGACGTATGTATCGGCTGCAAGACCATTGATGCGTGCCTGCAGATCAACACTACCGAGAGGAACGTCGTTCACCCGAACACCATTCGCCGTCACTTGGGCGTGACCGGTCAGCGTATCCGGCCAGCGCCCCTGCACATCGACGTCGCCTATCATCGCCGTAAAAGCGACATCGGCGCGGCTGGTAGCATTGGCGATCTTTATGTCCAAACTCAGATTCGAGGTGACATCAAAGACTGCAGACAGCCGCCCTTCGACTGAGGCAGATGGATGGGCGACGGCAAACGCGCCATTGATCGTAGTACCGAGCGCATCGGTCAACAGCGCTTCACCGCTAAGCGCCACCGCCACCTCACCCAACGGGGTTGCGACCATGAGCCGGGCATCGGTGATCTTCAGAGGGCCGATCAAACGGACGCCGGCAGGTGATGAAGAAGCTTTGATTTCATCGCCTGCGAAGATTGAATCTAGCGGACCCAAGTCGAGCCCCGCTGCGCCGACGCCTAATTTAAACCGCCCTCCGTCAACCCGCAGCCCGTCCAACACCCCCCCGGCAAGACGTCCGAGCGAGTATTCGAGACGAATTCTTTCAGCACCGATCTTGGTGCCCGGCCCCAGCGTAAAATCGACGACATCGGCAGACGCAAGACCGATACGTTGAATCCGGAGGTCAGCGTCGGCAAAACCGATATCCGCCAAATACGTCCGCACCCCCCAGGCCAGGACGAACGGCAGAGTCACATAGCCGACCGCCAAAATCGCCATCATGACGAGCAGAAAACTAAAGACGGTGGCGGGTTTTCGCATGGAGCGTGCCCTTTGCGCTGCGCAGAAGGGCATGGTCACGGCAACCCCGGCAGCGGTCAAGGTTTGCCTAAAATATGCACGGTATTTACAGCATCAAATTTGCTACCCATATATTTGAGAGCATCATGGCTTTATGAAAGAGCGCGATCATGTCCAAAACATCATTGATCAAATCATGGCTGGCTGGCGGATCCATCGCGGTCGTGCTGTCTGGTTGTTCCATCTCCACGCTTGATACAGGCACTTTCGTTACGGTGCCCGAAGACCGTGCACGGATCAGCGTCAATGCCGCATCGTACATCGATGTGACGCCGCAACGGGTGGGCTTTGCCGATAGCCAGGAACGCGAGGAATACGCACTATATCGCGGCGCCGATGGGCAGGCCGAAATACTTTATGTCGAAACCCGAAGCGACCTAACCCGCGAGTTGGCGTTAGAATTCAACAAGCTGATTGTCGACACCGTGAAAATGTGGCGGTTCCATCAAGGCCACACGCTGAGCTTCGAAAAAACCACCTCGATCAAAAACGACATCGCGCAATTCTGGGTGCAGCCGTTCCAACAGACTGACACCGGGCGCCAGTGTGTCGGTTTCAGCAGCACCTGGGACACGCGCAGCGACGACCCCGAACTTCGCCCATCAAAGCTCATGTTCGGCTATCATTGTGTCCCGAGCGGAAAGACACTGCCCGATGATGGGCGCGCCTTTGTCGCCAGCTTGCAGGTGCGCGGTGTTTCCATCCCGCTTCGGGTCAAAACGGCGTATGATCTAAAAGCGGGTGACGCACCCCTCCCGTCTCGCGATCAACAAACGTCGAACCTCGTGTTGGCACAAGACGGTGCTGGCGGAGGCGTTTCGGGGCTGCCGGCCTTTCCATTGCTGATCGCACGTCACTACAATACGAACGATGGAAAATGCACGAACTGCTGAGGCAGTTGCTAGTCGTTGAGATGAATCGTGATCACAGTGCCGCCGTCTGGCACTTGAAAAGCGGCTTCGGCAAACGAAGGGGCGCTGAAGAATACCCTTACATCGTTTGAAAAACCGTAATCTTCCAACGGAATCCCAAAGATTGCCTGATCAAAATTGTGGTTACCGTTCTCGTCGTGATAAACGGCGATGGCATACATGTCAGGCCTCAGATTATGAAACACCAACCGCACCCGTCGTTCGTTCGGCAGCACCTGACGTTCGCTGAGCATGCCGTCAGATTTTGGAAACGTCGTTGGATTGTCGTACAGCGCGACATGCACATCACCGTCATTGCTGGCAAGGTTGACGACCTCGACCACTAAATCTGCGGCCCACGCATGCAGCGGCGCCAACATCAAAGACGTGGCGAGGATCAACGCGCGACGCATCAGCGCTCAGACGCGAATGTTGAGGTAAAAACCCCTGGGCGCGGCTTCGTTGAAGTCAGTATCTTGTGCGATCAGGCGACTAAGACGCTTCAAGCCAGCTTGTTCTTGGGGCGTTTGCACTTGCTCCAAGAACTGCGCCCGCGAACGAACTTCGCGCACGCCTTCGGACTGATACAACGCCTTTGAACGCCCGGCGGGCGCACTGTTGTTGTTGGATATGTTGAAGCTGTCAGCCATGACCTGGACAGTAGTCTTGGACTGGTTAACGAGGCGTAAACAACCCGCCTCAACTAGGCAATTTCTTCCGACCTGATACGATTTTACTCTTTATGGAAGACATCAAAATGCGGTGCGCCACCATCCCGGTGATGCTGCAACGCCCAGGTCACGCTCGGAAATGCTAATTCGGTCCAAGGAATATCCTCCCACGCAAAAAGCGCGGCCTCCAAGCTTTCTAGGCCCGGGTCTAAGGCAGCGCTGTACATTCGAGCGTGGTAGACAACGTAGATCTGCGAAATACGTGGAATCTCAAACATCCCCAAAAGCGCAGTTATCTCGACTTTGGCGCCGGATTCTTCGCGTACCTCGCGGACGGCACCGTCGGCGATGGTCTCACCGAGCTCTAAATATCCAGCCGGAATCGTCCAAAATCCGACGCGCGGTTCAATCGCACGGCGGCACAACAGAATTTTGTCTTCCCACGTACAGACCGCGCCAGCGACGATGCGCGGGTTATCGTAGTGCACAAAGCCGCAATCCAAGCACATCATACGCTCGCGGTCATCGCCTTCCGGCACATGTGGCGTAATCGGGCCCTTCGGCGTGAGATTCATACGGGTATCTTTATCGTCCGTCATTGTCGCAAAGTGCGCTATGATGCGCCGTCTTGCAAGGTTTTGAGGCTACATTGTGCCGGCATGAACACGTCATAAAGGCGGCTGCACCCGGCGTTTGGCGGTGCTATAAAGAAACACGCAACATCTAAAGCACGGTAGGATATCTGCATGGCGATTCACCCCGAACGGGGCGACAACGAAGAAAGCACCGACCTTGGGCCGGTCGCAAGCGGCTTTGAAGACAAAACGTTTTTGGGTGGTCTGAGCCTGGGCACTCGAACGTGGTTGTTTTTCCTGGCCTGCGTCACAGCAGGTGCTGCGTTCGTCGCCTTATACATGCACGTCGACGAGCGCTTAGACAGCGCCCTGCAAAGCATGCAGCGCGCAACCCGGATTGACCAATTGGTGAACACGGTCGAGCGCGGCACGTATAGCCTTCAAGCGCGCCAGCGGGATTTTCTTTTAACCCGTAATACCGAAATTGCGGACGGCTTTTCCGCTGATTTGGCAGATGTGTCGACGGCACTCGACGAATTATTCGCGTATCCTGACGCACAACCCTTGGCGCAACATGTAACGACAATCCGCGACGGCTTGGTACAGTATGACCAGCAATTCCAATCCTTTTTGAATGCCGAGCGTGAAATCGGCATCGGCACGGAAACGGGTTTAAGCGCACAATTGCGTCACACCTCTGTAGCGCTGCGTACGACTTTTCGCGATACCGGCAACGCCAACTTGATCAACCAGATCGAGCGCATCGATCAGCAAGGTGAAGAAACCGTACTGTCGGGCTCGAAAAAAGGCGTCGAGGAAATCCGCAAACGCTACGCAGCTCTGACCGAATTCATTAAGGTCGCCGAAATTCCCGAAGCCGATCTTAGTCGCATCAACGAACTGCTGCGTACCCACGAAACGCAGATGTTGTCGATGATCAACGCGCGCTTTGAGCTTAGCGATGAAGCCCGGCGCTTTGCCGAGTTGTTCGATTATTTTGTGCCCAGCCTGACCGGGCTTGCCGGCTTTGCGGAGCGCTACCGGATCGAAGCGGCAGCGAATGTACGCAATATGCAGTTGTTCGCACGCTATACCGTACTCGGCGGTTCGGCAGCTATTTTATTGTGGTTGATGTTCTTCGGCCTGGTGCTGATCAAAAGCCTGACCGGTCCGGCCGGACGCATCGCCGATGCGTTGGATCGGATTGCACGCGGCGCGCAGCATGTGTCGGTGCCCGCGCAAGGCAACAACGACGACTTTGGCCGCATTGCGCGACTACTTGACGGTTGGGCCGACACCATCATTGAAGCCGACCACCTGCGTCGCGACCTTGCGCGCACACGCGACCGCTTGGACCGCGCCGTGCTGCAGTCCGAAAACAATGCCGAGCGCGCGGAAGATGCAGAACGCCGCGCCGAAGCCGCTGAGACCGCTGCACACGCGGCACCCCCGAAAGCCCTGCCCGCGCCGACATCGGAATCCGCCCCAAAAGAAGCTGCCCCAAAACACCGGCCAAGTGCGGTGGACGCCTATCGCAATGCCGCCGATGCTGAGGTTGTCGGCGGGCCGATTTCGTCGGTCAGCGCACAATTACAGAACTTCAGTCAATACGTCACCGCAGCTGCCAACGATGTGGAGCGCACCGAAGCGCTGATTAAAGGCCTAGATCAGATGACTCAACTGGTCGACGATATCGGCGGGCTGGTATTAGCGATCCGCGATCAAGCGAACTCATTAGCATTCCGCACACCCGGCAAGGAAGCTACGCGCGATCCCGGCAGCGACAACCTGATCCCGTTTTCGGGTGACGGCGCAAACAAAGATGCGGAACGCATGTACGCGCAACGCTTTGACCAACTGCGTGATGCTACCGAGCGCACGGAACGCACCGCGTTTAGGATCAAAGAGACCCTCGAAGAAGTTTCCGAAATCGGCCGCAGCATTGCCCAAACGGCCTCACAGCAAGCACTGGATGCGACGCATAAGTTACTCAGTCAGTCCGAGTATCTACAAAATATGTTGGACGATATTCTGAGCAAAGTGCACCCGGCCAAACCCGGCGCCCTGTCCGAACCTAAGCCGGTGAAGCGTTCAAACGAAGATCCGTTCGCTTAACCATCCTTCGAGACGGCACTCAGTCCGCTAAAATAACCGCGACGCCCGGCAAGGTTTTGCCTTCGATCCATTCCAAGAACGCGCCGCCCGCAGCTGAGACATAGGAGAAACCATCCGCAGCCCCTGCGTTGACGAGCGCGGAGACGGTGTCGCCACCGCCGGCCACCGATAGCAACGCGCCCTTGCCGGTCAACTCGGCAACCGCCTGGGCGACGGCATTGGTGCCGGCATCAAAAGGCTTCACTTCGAAGGCGCCGAGCGGGCCGTTCCAAAGTACGGTCTTCGCCGATTGCAGGCGATTTTTTAAATCATCGATGCTCGCCGGGCCGATGTCCAAAATCATCATGTCGTCTGGCACATCATCAAGACCAACGACTTTACTGGCCGTCCCTTCTTCGAAGGCGGCCGCGACGACGGCGTCGCGGGGCAGGACAATTTCACAGCCATGTGCGGCAGCAGTTTCAATGATGGCGCGGGCATCGTCGGCCATCTCTTTTTCGCACAACGATTTGCCGACGCCAACGCCGCCCGCATACAAAAACGTATTCGCCATGCCGCCCCCGATAACGATCTGGTCAACCTTCTGCGTAAGGTGCCCAAGCACTGTCATCTTCGACGATACTTTGGCGCCGCCGACGACCGCGACCACCGGGTGTGCCGGGGTTTCAAGCGCACCGGACAAGGCTTCCAATTCGGCCTGCATTAAGCGACCGGCGGCGGACGGCAGAATATGTGCAATCCCTTCGGTTGACGCATGGGCGCGGTGGGCTGTGGAAAACGCATCACTGACGAAAGCATCACCGTTGGCGGCCAATGCTTTGGCGAATTCAGGATCGTTCTTTTCTTCACCAGCATGGAAGCGGACGTTTTCAAGCACAACCATGCCACCTTCGGGTGTGTCTGCAATGGCGTTGGTTGCCGCATCGCCGATGCAGTCATCCGCAAAGCCGACCGGTTTGCCCAATATATCCGATAACTCTGCTGCGACAGGTCGCAGGCTCATGTCCGGAACGACTTGCCCTTTCGGGCGACCAAAATGCGATAAGATGACGACTTTGGCACCGTTGCTGGCAAGCTCGTTCAAGGTTGCCAGCGCACGGTCGATCCGCGTGGTATCGGTAATCTTGCCGTCGCGCACAGGTACGTTGAAATCAACACGGACCAAAACCCGCTTACCCCGAACGTCCAAGTCTTCCAGCGTCTTAAACCGCATGCAATCGTCTCCTCAGCGCAAAATTATTGGTTCTGTTTTGCACGCAGCGCGTCCAGCCGCGTCTGTGCGGCAATGGCTTTATCAGTTTCCCCCAACACGCCGTAAGCGCGCACCAAGCGTTCCCAGCCGGCGATATCATCAGGATTTTCGGCAAGCTTGCCGGCCAGACGCTCAACCATAGAGCGGATAAATGCCATCCGCTCTTCGGGTGACATCTCGCCTGCAGCCTCGATCTGCGCGCGACTCGGGCCAGGGGCCACCCCGCTGGTTTGACTGTCGGTCGCAGGCGCACTTGGACGACCGGCGGCGATCTTTAACGCGGTCTCGCTCGGTTTTAATTCGCTAACGTCGAAGCCACCTTCGGCGGCCGCACGCGCGATCTGGTCGCGGACGGCGTCATGAATGCCGGCATCTTCCCCGGCGATCATCAGCAAGTCGGTCCAAAGCTGAGCGGCACCCCGAAAGTCCCCCCCCATCACCTTATCAAGACCGATGTAGAACCATGGCTTCGGCAGCGACGGATCGCGTTCACGGGCCTTCATGAAGTCGTTGAATATCTCGACCGTAAAATCGCTGCCCCGCGCCAACAATCGCGCCTCGGCCCAGTCGGCGATCAGGCTCGGATCGCCATTCGACAACGGCACCGCACGTTCAAACGCAGCGGCGGCTTCACGAGGGCGACCGATGGCAGCATAGGTTCTGCCGAGCAAAGTCCATCCACGCAAATCATCTGGGTTCGTGCGCAGCCGTTCTTCGAGGGTGCGTACCATCTCCGTCAACGGCGCACCTTCCTCCAAACCGGCATCCGGCGGTTGAATATCGGTGCGCTCGGCCAACGGATAATTCGGCACGCCGGGCGCGCCCAATTCCATATAGACGAAAACCGCGATCAGCGGCACGGCGAGCCCGGCTACGTACAACGGCCACCGCCCGTCACGCGACATCGCTTGCGGCGCCTGTGCAGCATCATCGGCGGCGGCGAGCAGTCGACGTTCGATCTCAATTCGTGCCGCATCAAGTTCGGCATCCTTAATGCGTCCCTCGGTGGCGTCGCGTTCAAGCTCGGATAATTGATCTTTGTAGACGTTCATATCGTACTCGGCTCGAGATGCCACTTGCGCACGTCCCCGCAATGCCGGCAGCACGAGGCCCGCGGCGACAAGTACTGCCAACGCAGCCGCAACCAACCAAAAAATCATCCGCGATCACCACCCATGATTTGACCGATCTTAGCGCGTTCCGCACCAGATAAAGGCACAGCACCGGCCGTCGCATCGACCGTGCCATTGCGGCGACGGCGATAGAAAACAAAGATCGCTAAAACGCCGAGCCCTAAAATGATCGCCGGCCCATACCACAATAAATAGGTCGAGGGCTTCATAGGTGGGGTCAGCAACACGAAGTTGCCGTAGCGCGAAACCACGTAATCAAGGACCTCCGTATTACTGTCACCTTCCATGATGCGGTCGCGCACCAAGACGCGAAGATCGCGGGCAAGCTCGGCATTAGATTCGTCAATCGATTGGTTTTGGCAGACCAGACAGCGGAGTTCTTTTCCTATCTCTCGGGCACGCGCTTCGAGGGCCGGGTCTTTCAGCATCTCGTCCGGCTCGACCGCCCAGGCTTGGGGGCTGAGCGTCAGCAACGCCAATATCATGACCAATAGAATGCGTTTCATCCGCCTTCGCCTTTATTTTTGTTTAAGCCTTCATCACGCAAATGCGCGATCAGCGGGGCTAAGGTATCATCCCAAATTTGTTGGGTCACCGGACCCACGTGCTTGTAGCGAATAATGCCCTGCATATCGACGACAAAGGTTTCCGGCGCGCCGGTCACACCAAATGCAATCGCCGCTTTCGAACGCGGATCATCGCCGGCTAACGTATAAGGGTCACCGAAGCGACGCAGCCAATCTGGGCCTGCGTTGCGGTCGGGTTCACGCCAATCAATCGCGTGGATCGGCACCCAGTTGTTTTCTTTGATCTTCATCAAAAACGGATGCTCGATTCGGCATGCCACGCACCAAGACCCGAAGACATTGACCAGCGATACCTCGCCTATCAAATCTTCGTTGGCAAACCCGCGCGCATCACGACCTTCAAGGGGCGCCAAATCGAACGCCGGCACCGGCCCGCCTTCGAGCATGCTCGGCAGCTTTTGCGGATCCAGCGTCAGTCCGACGCCGAGATACCCGCCAATCACCAGCACCACCAAAAGCGGCAATAAGAAAACGAGTCGGTTCATATGTGCAGCCTCATTCCGCAGGCTGCGCGGCCGCATACCGTGGTGCCCGCGCAGGCGCGCCGACCCGGTAACGCCGATCCGACAAGCTCAACAAACCACCGGCCAACATCACCAATGCGCCGATCCACATCCACACCACCAACGGGTTGAAGTATATCCGCGTCACGAAGCCGTCGCCCTTGGGATCGCCAATGACGGCATAAAGATCCCCGCTCAGCAGCGTATGGATTCCCGCCTCGGTGGTCGGCATTTGACGCACTGGATAGACGCGTTTTTCGGGCTCAAGCACGGTCACAAAATCACCGTTTCGGGTCACCGTGAACTTGGCACGGGTCAGCAGATAGTTCGGCCCCCGACCTTCCTCTGCACCATCGAAGCGGAACTCGTAGCCCGCGACATTCACGGTTTCGCCTTGCTTCATAGTTTGCACGCTCTCGACGCTCCAGGCGCCCGCTCCGGTGATCCCGGCAACGGCAAATGCAAGGCCTAAGTGCGCCAGCGTCATGCCCCACGTGGCCCGCTGCAGATGCACCAATCGACGGATCGAGTCGCCCAGCGGCACGCGGAACAATCTGATCCGCTCAGCCAGTTCGGTGAGCACGCCGACGAACAACCAAGCTGCCACAGCGGCACCGACCAAGCCCCAAGGGGAGCGGTCCGCATACAGCGCCCAAGCAACGATTGTTGCGGCCAAGGCGGCAAACAGTGCCAGCCAAAGGGTCTTCAGCGCACGGGCAATATCGCCCCGCTTCCAAGGCAACAACGGGCCGACGGCCATCGCGACGACCATCGGCGTCATCAACGGAATAAACATCGCATTGAAGAACGGCGCACCGACCGAGATTTTATCTTGGCCGTCTGTCAGCGCATCGATGAACAACGGATACAACGTGCCCAACAGCACCACGGCGGCGGCGGTGCCCATCAACAGGTTGTTGAGCAGCAACGCTCCTTCGCGGGAAATCGGCTGGAACAAGCCGGTGCTGCGCAATTGCGGTGCCCGCCATGCGTACAGCGCCAACGACCCACCGACGACGATCAACAACAACACCAAAATAAACACGCCCCGCGTCGGGTCGGTGGCGAACGCATGCACCGACGTCAGCACGCCGGACCGCACCAAGAACGTGCCCAATAGCGAGAACGAGAACGCAATGATGGCCAACAAGATCGTCCACGCCTTCATGGTATCGCGCTTTTCAACGACGACGCACGAATGCAATAACGCGGTGCCGACCAGCCACGGCATGAAGGATGCGTTTTCAACCGGATCCCAAAACCAAAAGCCGCCCCAGCCGAGTTCGTAATACGCCCACCATGACCCAAGCGCGATGCCGATGGTCAAACAAGACCAGGCTGCCAAGGTCCAAGGTCGCACCCAGCGCGCCCACGCCGCATCCACACGGCCTTCGATCAGCGCCGCGATGGCGAACGAAAACGCCATCGAAAACCCGACATAGCCCAAATACAAAAACGGCGGGTGAAACGCGAGACCCGGGTCTTGCAACAGCGGGTTCAGATCTTGGCCGTCCGGTGCCGGTGGGATCATCCGCTCAAACGGATTAGACGTGAGCAAAATAAACAAATAAAAGCCGACGCCGATCAGCGCCTGGATCGATAGGGCGCGAGCTTTGAGCGCGGGCGGCAAATACCTGCCGAACACCGCCACAGCCGCGCCAAAGATCGCCAAGATCAGCACCCACAACAGCATCGAGCCTTCGTGGTTACCCCAGACACCCGCCACTTTATAGAGCATCGGTTTCGCGGAATGAGAATTTTCGACCACATTGACGACGGAAAAATCGGACGTCACATACGCATGAGTGAGAGCCCCAAACGACACCGCAACCAGCAAAAACTGCGCTATCGCCGCGTGACTGCCGCTTGCCATCCACACAGCATTACGCCGGTGTGCACCGATCATCGGCACGAAGCTCTGCACGATCGCAACGCCGAGTGCCAATATCAGTGCGAAATGTCCCAATTCAACGATCACCGCAAACTCCTGTTTCGTGGGTTATCGCGCATAAAATTATAAGCGTTCACCAGCGAATTCACACATTAACTATTGGCCATTTTTATTGACCTTGGCCCTGCCACTGGCCGGATTTCTTTAAAGCGTCGGCGACTTCGGGCGGCATGTAATTTTCATCGTGCTTGGCGAGGACTTCGTCGGCGACGAAAACGCCACCTACAAAGTGGCCTTGTGCGACGATGCCTTGGCCTTCGCGAAACAGGTCCGGCAAAATCCCGGCATAGGTGACAGGCACCGTGTTGCTGAGATCGGTGACACGAAACGTCACGGTCGTACCGCCGGTTCTGTCCACGCTGCCCTCTTCGACCAAGCCGCCCAGGCGAAAGCCGCGATCTTGCGCGTATTTCTTTTCCGCGACATCGGTCGGGCTGACAAAGAGCGTGATATTTTCTTCAATCGCGCTTAGGAACATCGCCGTCGACGTGGCCAGCAAGACAAGAGCCACGGCCACAAAAGTCAAACGTTTATGCTTACGCTTCATCTGACTTCCTCTCTCGGGTGGCTTCGGCACAGTCCAGAGCAGCGCGCGTGCTTTTCAAAGCACGCAGGCTCACGAAGACAAGCCCGATGAGCACCAACGCGACGATCCCATAGCTGGGCCAGACATAGGCGCCGTGCTGGGTCATGCTGAGGATGCTGTCGGTATTACTCACGATGTGTTCCTGCTTCTCTTGATGTGTGGGCTTAAACTTGGATTTACTGGAAAATAGGCGTTTCGAGCCCAGGTTACAATGTTATGCCGCCGCTTGGCGTTGCCTGAGCACCCGTAGCCGCTGCGCCATCAAAGCTTCACGCATCCTTACCAGAACGAGCCATAAATAATACAGTTGAAACGCACCTGCCATCAGGAACAACGGCAACAGCATATCGCCGTGAATCGTCGGGCCACTCATGCGCATGACGCTGGCCGGCTGATGTAAGGTGTTCCACCAGTCCACCGAAAACTTAATGATCGGCACGTTGACGAACCCGACCAACGACAAGATCGCCGCAGACTTCGCGCCGCGCGCCGGATCGTCAAACGCACTGCGCAACGCCATGTAGCCGAGATACAGAAAAAACAGTACCAATACAGACGTTAAGCGGGCATCCCAGACCCACCACGTGCCCCACATCGGCTTGCCCCAAAGTGAGCCGGTAACCAATGCCAAAAACGTAAAACTCGCCCCAATCGGCGCGGTCGCCTTCGCCGCCACATCGGCGACACCGTGCTTCCAGATCAGCGACACTGCCGATGCCACAGCCATCGCCGTATAGCAAAACAGCGCCATCCATGCCGCCGGCACATGGATATACATGATCCGCACAGTGTGCCCTTGCTGGTAGTCCACCGGTGAGGCGAACAGCGCAAAATACAGCCCGCTCACCATAAAGATCAGCATCAGGCCCAACGCCCAAGGCTCGACACGGCGGCTCAGACGTAAAAAACGGGTCGGATTGGCGAAACGGTGTAGCATGACGGTCGGGGTCCTATGATTTCAGAGGGTGTTTTATAGCATCCAAAGTCGGCTATGCCACGGCTTCCCGCACCGCAGCGGCACTTGCCCATGGTGTCAGCGCCGCCGCCGCCAGCAACAAACCGCCCAACAGCATCAGATGCGCTTTCACGGCGAGCCCGGACAATTCGGCCTCAATCGCGCCCACGGCAAAAATAAGCACCGGGATCGTCAGCGGCAACACCAACAGCGACAACAAAACGCCACCGCGCCGAGCCCCCAATACCAATGCCGCCCCAATGGCGCCGATCAAACTCAGAATCGGGGTGCCGAGTGCCAGGGTGAGAAGGATCACCGGCAACGCATCCAAGGGTACATTCATCATGATCGCCAGCAACGGCGTCGCCACCATCAACGGCAAACCCGTCGTCAACCAATGTACACAAACCTTGGCCAACACAGTCAACTCAAGCGGCACAGGGGCCAGCACCAAAAGCTCCAACGCACCATCTTCATAATCAGCTTGGAACATCCGTTCCATCGACAGCATCGCCGCCAACAACGCCGCCACCCAAATCACACCGGGCCCAATACGCGCCAAGGTGTTGGGCTCCGGCCCGACACCGAACGGGAACAACACGACCGCAATAATAAAAAAAGCCACCACCATCACACTGTCGGCGCTTTGACGCAGTGCCAAGCGGGCTTCCCGACGAAACACGGCCAACGCGCCGCTCACGCCGCAACCCGGCTGAGATCGAGGCTTTGAACGTTATCCAAACCAAGGTCGGTGTGCGTCGACGTCACCACCATGCCGTCATGGGCGCGATGGTTTTTAATCAAATCCGCAAGCATAGCGGCAGCCGCGCTGTCCAGCGCGGTGGTCGGCTCGTCGAGCAGCCAAAGCGGCGCCTTTGTAGTCAGCATACGGGTCAATGCGACCCGGCGGCGCTGCCCGGCCGACAAATAGCGCGCCGGCAAATCGGCTAGATGTGAGATGCCGAGTGCCATCAACGCGGCGTCCGGGTTCAGCCCTCCACCACCATTGATCTCAGCCCAAAAACTGATGTTTTCGCGGACACTCAACGCCGGTTTGACGGCATCCGCATGGCCGACGTAGACGACACGCTGATTGTGTGCGCCGCTATCGTCGGCGATATCTTCAAACGTATCTACATCGGCCCAAGCGATGCGTCCGCCGACCGGGCGCATCAGACCGGCCATCAAACGCAGCAGTGTTGATTTGCCCGCCCCGTTCGGCCCGGTGAGGACGAGCACATCACCACTTTGCACGCGAAAACCGGCGCCATGCAGCACCAACCGCTCGCCACGAACACATTCGATGTTTTCACCTAGAAACGTCGCCACGCACTCACTCCCAGTTCTATTCGTGACGGTAAACGATGGGCAACGCGCTGGAAAGCATACATAAAAAACGACCGGGTCAACCCTGGGGGAGGGGGACCCGGTCGATTTAAGTGTCGACGCAAATAACGTCGATAGGGGACCAGAGAGGGGGGTCTCTGGGTATAGACGAGGAGGTCTATGGCTTGAAGAATACAACCGGATTGTGGCGCGATTATGGCGCTGCACATTACAAATTTGTTAGATTTCAACTTTAGCTGTCGCGTGCGTCTTCAATCACTTTGCCGTCGTTAGGCAGACTATCAGGCGCGACAAACTCAACCAAGCCTTTGAGTTTACAAACATTTTGGATGGTCTGCGTGAGCGCATCTTTGAGTGCATCGCCGCCTTTCACCGTGGCGCATTTGACGGTCAGCGCATCTTTTCCATCCAATTGTGTCACAATTGCCCGAATACGTGAAATTTCGGGATGACGACGTGCAATCTCGGCGATCTGTGCCGGATGCACGAACATCCCCTTTACCTTGGTCGTCTGATCCGCACGCCCCATCCAGCCTTTCAGGCGCATGTTGCTACGACCGCATGGGCTTTGCCCGACCATCACCGCTGATAAATCACCCGTAGCAAAACGAATCAACGGGTAGCCGGTCCTGAGCGGCGTCACCACGACTTCGCCGACCTCACCGTCCGGCACAGGTTCACCGGTGCCGGGGCGGACCACTTCGACGATGATGTTTTCGCTGACGACCAAACCCTCGCGGGCCGACGTCTCGTAGGCGATGGCACCCAAATCCGCAGATGCATAAGCTTGGCCGCAATGTACGCCATAGGATTCGATGGCAGCGCGCAAATCCGGCAGCAATCCCTCGCCGCCAACGCAGGCGTTCCTGAGACTGGACACATCCTTGCCCATCTCATCTGCTTTTTCCAAAATAATCCGCAAGAAGCTAGGTGTGCCGGTATAAGCCGTCGGCTTAATGTCGTGGATCGCCTGCACCTGTAATTCCGTGTTACCGATGCCGGCTGGGAAGACCGCGCATCCGATGGCCTGTGCGCCCGCTTCCATCATCACGCCTGCGGGTGTGAAGTGATAAGCAAACGTATTGTGCACGATGTCGCCTTTACGCATACCACTGGCATACAGGGCGCGCGCCGTATTCCACCAATCAGCGCCGAAGCCTTCCGCATCATAGGTTGGCCCAGGTGATTGAAAGATGCGCAACAATTGACCTGGCGGTAGCGTCGTCAGCCCACCCAAGGGATTGCCAGCAGATTGGATATCCACAAGCGCCGACTTGCGCGTCACCGGCAACGCTGCCAAGGCAGCACGGTCGGCAATGGATGAGGGGTCAATGTCTTTGAACAACGTCTGATAATATGGCGCGTCGGCCGAGACGGCTGCTAGGTAACCCGGCAACGCGTTGAACAACGCCGCCTCGCGCTCAGCCGGATCTCGGACTTCGAGATCGTCATAAAAATCTGCCGATGTCATCACTTAACCGAGCCAGCGCTTACGCCGACGATAGTGTTTTACGTCGCGAAAACTTTTCCGGCCCGCAGTCGATATACCCAGATAGAATTCCTTCACGTCCTCATTTTCGCGTAACGAAGACGCCGGGCCGTCCATGACGACGCGTCCGTTTTCCAGAATATAGCCGTACTCTGCATAGCGCAGCGCGATGTTGGTGTTTTGCTCAGCCAACAAAATGCTCACGCCTTCGCGCTTGTTCAGTTGTGAGACGATCTCGAAGATTTCCTCAACCAATTGTGGCGCCAAGCCCATCGATGGCTCGTCCAACAAGATCATCTTCGGGTTCGACATCAACGCACGCCCAATCGCGCACATCTGTTGCTCGCCGCCAGACGTATAGCCGGCCTGCGATGTGCGGCGCTCACGAAGGCGGGGAAAATAATTATAGACTTTTTCCAAGCTCTCATTGATGGCGGCTTTGCCGTCCGCGCGCGTGAATGCGCCGGTCATCAGGTTTTCTTCAATAGTCAGATGCTCGAAACAGTGCCGGCCTTCCATGACTTGCACCACGCCACGCTTGACCAATTCGTTCGGGCTCAGAGATTCAATTTTATCCCCGTTGTAGATGATCGAGCCTTTCGTCACCTCGCCACGTTCGGCATGCAGAAGATTGGAAATAGCCTTCAAGGTCGTCGTCTTACCTGCCCCATTGGCGCCCAAAATTGCCACAACGCCGCCCTTCGGCACCTCAAGGGAAACACCCTTCAGGACCAAAATGACGTGGTCGTAAATCACTTCGATGTTGTTGACGGCAAGGAGGTTGCCGGCGCCCTCTGGGGCGCCGGCGGTATCCTCGACCTTTTTAGCGGTCGTACTCATTAGTTACAGCTACGCGGCGTGATGCTGTTTTCTTTCGCGTAGTTCGCCGAGTCTTCTGCGATCAGCGGCTGGATGATATCGGCATCCGGCTCATAGAACCCGGTTACGAAGCTCCATTTCTTGGCCTTCGCATCCCACTGCTGCAGCGCGACCTTACCTGGGCCCTGGTGGTTCTCGCAGGTGATCTTCACAGGATACGTGAAGCCTTCGAGACCTAGAACAGCAAGCCGCTTGGCGTCCACATTCAACGCTTCGAAGCCGTCACGAACTTGCTCTCCGGTCGGCTCTTTGGTGTTGTGCATACGCATTCCGGTGCGGATAGCTTCGGCAGACCACATCGCGGCCACGACGCCCCGGTTGTAGAGCACTTCGCCGATGCGATCACGATCACCACCGCCGTTGCCGGCGTCATAGACATAGGACTTGATGTCGTCATGAGCGCGGAAATTATCACCCGCAGCATGGAACGCACCGGAAAGATACCCGTCCGCATCCAAGCCCGCAGGCAACACGTCGTTTTCAGAACCAGACCACCAAACGCCGATGAAATGATCCATCGGGAAGCGGATTGAAGCTGCTTCTTTGACGGCGACCTGGTTCATCACGCCCCAGCCCCACATCATCACCCAGTCCGGGCGCTCGCGACGGACCTGAAGCCAAGTTGCCTTTTGTTCCTGACCCGGGTGGTCAACGGCGAGCAGCATCAACTCGAAGCCATGCTTTTTAGCGGCTTCTTCGAGGGTGCGAATCGGCTCTTTACCGTAAGCCGAGTTATGATAGACGAGCGCAATCTTTTTGCCCTTCAACTTGTCCATCCCGCCTTCTTTTTCGCCGATGTATTTCACGAATACACTGGCCTGGTCCCAATACGTGGCTGGGAAGTTAAAGATGTAGGGGAAGACTTTACCGTTGGCAGCCGAGGTGCGGCCATAACCCATCGAGAAGACAGGAATTTTATCCTCGGTTGCTTTTGGGATTAGCTGATAGGTGATACCGGTCGACAGCGGCTGGTACACCAGCGCGCCCGAAGGCTCGGTGCCTTTGGTATTTTCATAGCACTCAACACCTTGCTTGGTGTTGTAAGCGGTCTCGCACTCAAGGTACTTGATCTTGACGCCTTCAATGCCGCCGTCACGTGCGTTGAGCATTTTCCAGTAGTCGCCATAACCATTGGCGAACGGAATGCCGTTTGGCGCGTAAGGACCAGTACGGTAAACCGTCGCCGGAACAACAAGTTCGTAAGCTTGTGCGGCTGCGGACATCAGCGGCAATGCCACTGCGGTTGCAGCCAAAACTTTTGTCAGAAACTTGGCTTTCATATTTGCCTCCCTTTTTCGAGGTTATTTTGACGACTTGTGTCGTCTGTTAATCCCTTGGATGGGGCCCATGCTAACCGGAACCTCTACCGATTAATAGGGGTCGGTCAGTATGGGAATGGCCAGCGCCGCAGCTTCTCCTTGAGAATTTGCCACAGCCTTGCCAAACCGTGCGGCTCGACGATCAGGAATAAAATGATCAAAGCGCCCAAAAGCATCACTTCGCCATGCTTCGCCGCGCCGACGGCTAAACCAAAACCGTCGACCAGGATAGTTTTCATCGTAATCGGCAGCAGCACCATAAATGCCGCCCCCAGGAAAGGCCCTAGGATACTGCCGAGACCGCCGATGATGACGATGAACAGAACGAAGAACGACTGGAAGATGTCGAATGCCTCGGTCGGCTCCGCCGACCCGAGCCACACACTAAAATACAGCGCACCGGCGACACCGATGTAAAACGAACTCACCGCGAACGCGGTCAACTTGGCTTCGAGCGGGCGGATACCTATCAACTCGGCGGCGATATCCATGTCGCGGATTGCCATCCAGTTACGCCCGATACGACCGCGCACGAGATTTTTAGCCGCCCATGCAAACACGACGACAAAGCTCAAACAGAACAAATACCGCGCCGCCGGATGCGCCTCAGCGCCGGTCACCAAAATTCCGAACACCTCGCGCGGCGGCGATACGATCATGCCGGTCGGGCTGTAGTTATAAAACCAGCCCACCTTGTTAAACAGCCAGACCAAGAAAAACTGCGCCGCCAACGTCGCGACCGCCAGATAAAAGCCTTTGATCCGCAACGACGGCAAACCGAAAAACACCCCGACTGCAGCCGTGATAAACCCCGACATCACGATCACAACAATGAAGTTCAGATCTGGAAACATGGTAACGAGCTTGTAAGACGCATACGCGCCCACCGCCATAAAGCCACCGGTACCCAGCGACACCTGTCCGCAATAGCCGGTCAAAATATTCAGCCCGAGCGCCGCCATTACGTAGACCAAGAAATGGATAAGAATCGCGTTGGCCCAATAATCGTCGATGATGAATGGAATCACCCCGAACGCGACGATCAAAATGGCGCCGATGAAGAACCGGTCCTGCAGGATCGGAAAGATCGCTTCGTCAGCATTATAGCTGGTCTTAAACTGGCCGGCTTCACGATAAAACATGACGCGTCACACCCTCTCGATAATTTTTTCGCCGAACAGCCCTTGCGGCCTGAACAGCAGGAACGCGAGCGCCAGCATATAGGCGAACCAGTTTTCAATGGCGCCACCGATAAACGGGCCTGCGTAAATTTCTGCAACTTTCTCGCCGACGCCGATGATCAATCCGCCGACGATTGCACCCGGCACCGACGTGAACCCACCTAAAATCAGCACCGGCAACGCCTTGAGTGCGATCAATGACAACGAGAACTGAATGCCCGATTTAGAGCCCCACATGATTCCCGCCACCAACGCGACGAAGCCCGACACCGACCACACGATCACCCAGATCATGCGCAATGAAATACCGACGCTGAGTGCCGCTTGGTGATCATCCGCCACCGCCCGCAAGGCGCGCCCGATACGGGTCTTTTGGAAAAAAATCGCAAGCACGATCACAAGCGCTGCCGCAATCAACGCGGCCACAACCTCAAGCTTTTCAACATACAAATTGTAGTTATCCAACAAATAGTCGGACGCACCGGACGGCAGCCCGACATCCAGCGGCTTCACATCCGAGCCGAACAGCGTATCGCCCAGGCCTTCCATGAAGTACGCGAGGCCAATGGTAGCCATGAACAAAATAATCGGCTCTTGATTGACCAAATGGCGCAACACCATAAGTTCGACAAGCCACGCCACGATCACCATCACCCCCATGGTCGCGATGATGCCGAGCCACACCGGCAACGCGAAACCGAACAGTTCATAAAACCAGCCGTCGGTTGAGATGAAATCGTAAAGCGCCAAGCCCGCGAACAGCGCAAACACGCCCTGCGCGAAGTTAAATACCCCCGACGCCTTGAAGATCAAGACGAAGCCGAGCGCGACCAAAGAGTACATCACCCCGGCCATCAAGCCGCTGATCACCGTCTCCAGAAAAAACATCATGGCCTGTGCCGCTCCGTTCTATGCTTCTGCGTCGTCATGGGAAACGCCAAGATAGGCGTCGATGACGTCTTGGTTGCCCCGCACTTCATCGGGCGTGCCCTCGGCCAGCTTTCGGCCATAATCCAGCACCACGACCCGGTCTGAGATATCCATGACCACGCCCATATCGTGTTCAATCAACACGATGGTGGTGCCGAACTCGTCATTCACATCCAAGATAAAACGACACATATCCTGCTTTTCTTCGATGTTCATGCCGGCCATCGGTTCGTCTAACAGTAACAAGTCAGGCTCAGCGGCGAGCGCACGGCCTAACTCAACCCGCTTTTGCAGGCCGTAAGGTAATTTACCGACCGGCGTTTTGCGGATCGCTTCAATTTCCAAAAAGTCGATCACCCGCTCGACCACCTCACGGTGCTCGGCTTCTTCTTTAGCAGCGGGGCCGAAATGCAGGGCTTGCAAAAAGATATTGGTACTCATCTTCGTGTTGCGCCCGGTCATGATGTTGTCGAGCGTCGACATCCCTTTGAACAGCGCGATGTTTTGGAAGGTCCGGGCAATACCGGTGCGCGCCGCCACGCTTGGCCGCACTTGGCGGCGGGTTTCACCCTTAAAGGTGATCGTGCCCTCTTGCGGATGATAGAACCCGTTGATGCAGTTCAGCATTGAGCTTTTGCCGGCCCCGTTTGGACCGATAATCGCAAAGACCTCGTGCTCGTTCACCGAAAAACTAATGTTCTGAAGTGCTTTGACGCCACCGAACGACAACGAAATATTATCGACGGCCAAGATCGTGTCGCCAATGTCTCGCTGCGGAGCTGATTGCGTCATTGGATCCGTCATCGGGTATGCCTCATTCCGCTGCTTGGCGTGGGGCAGCATCGAAAACCGCTGCCTCTCGAATTTTCACATCCGCTTTAATCGTGCCGGTGCGGCCGTCTTCAAACGTCACGGTGGCCTCGACCGGACATACATCCACGCCGGAATACAGCGCCTCAATCAGCTCACCATAACGCTCGGCAATGGTGTTACGGCGCACCTTGCGAGTCCGCGTCAGTTCACCATCATCGGCATCAAGCAGCTTGTGCAAAATCAAGAACCGTCGGATTTGCGAACCGGACAGCATTTTGTCTTCGGACAAGTCTTTATTCACCTGATCGACGCAATCTGCGATCAGGTCATAAACCTCGCTCCGCATCGCCAGATCGGTGTAGCCCGAATAGGCAAGGCCCTTCCGCTCCGCCCAGTTGCCGACGGCTTCCAAATCAATGTTAATAAAAGCTGCGGCATAGTCGCGGTCATGACCAAAGGCCACAGCCTCTGTCACGTACGGGAAGAATTTGAGTTTGTTCTCAAGATACTTGGGCGCGAACATGGTACCGCTTTTGAGTTTGCCGACATCCTTGGCGCGATCAATGATCTTGAGGTGCCCGTCAGCGTCCATAAAGCCGACATCACCGGTCATCACCCAACCGTCTTCGGTTTTGGTTTCTCGCGTTGCTTCGTCGTTTTTGTAATACGCGACGAACACCCCCGGGCCTTTGAACAGCACTTCGCCGTTGTCTGCAATCTTAAGCTCTACGTCCGTCGCCGGCGGGCCGACGGTATCGGGCTTCACATCGCCATCTTTTTGCATACAGATAAACACCGATGCCTCGGTCGAGCCGTACAACTGCTTAATATTGACGCCGAGACCGCGATAAAAATCGAAGATATCCGGGCCAATGGCTTCACCCGCCGTATACGCCAACCGAAATCTGGAAAAGCCCAACTCGTTTTTCAGCGGACCATAGATCAACACTTCACCAAGGGCATAAACCAAGCGATCTATGATGCCGACCGATTTACCATCCAACAGGTCCGGCCCGACCCGGTCGGCATGCGCCATAAAGAACTTATAAAGCTCGCGGTTCAGCCAACTCGCGTCTTCCATCCGAATCGCGACCTGCGTCAGAATGGTTTCGAAAATCCGAGGGGGTGCGAAGAAATACGTCGGCCCAATTTCTTTGAGATCGGTCATCACCGTATCGGCGCTTTCCGGGCAACTGACGCAAAAACCTGCGACGTAGGACTGACTGTACGAGAAAATATTGTCGCCGACCCATGCCATCGGAAGGTACGCCAGCACTTCATCGCGTTCGTTCAGATTGTCCCACTCAACACCGTTGCGAGCAGTCTTGATCAAATTATCGAAGCTGAGCATTACGCCCTTGGCGCGGCCGGTGGTACCCGACGTGTACAACATGATTGCGATGTCTTCGCCGCTGCCCTTTGCCGCTTCGGCTTCAAACCAGCCTGGGTTTTCTGCCAGGAACGCACGGCCCGCATCCATCAAGTCGGCGAGCGAGCGAACGAACGGCTGGTCATAATGACGCATGCCGCGCTCGTCCTTGTGGATGATTTCCTTCAAGAACGGACAACGATCCATCACTTCGAGCAACTTATCAGTTTGTTCTTGATCTTCGACGATGGCGTATTTTACTTCGGCGTGCTCAAGCACGTACTGCATTTCTTCAGCAACTGCGTCTTGGTACATCGGCACCGGCTTGCCGCCCAGCGCTTGCGCTGCGGTCATCGCCCAATACAGCTGTGGCCGATTGTCACCGACGATGGCCAAGCTGTCGCCGCGTTCAAACCCAAATAATTTCAGGCCCGCCGCCATGGCCGCGATCTCGTCTTTCATTTCAGACCAAGACCACGATTGCCAAATGCCGAGATCTTTCTCGCGCACGGCCGGACGCGCACTGAACTTGCGCGCATTTTCAAGCAACAACTTTGGAAACGTGTCGACGGAGTCCAAACTCCGACTATCGCGACCCATTGTGTTTTCTCCCCATGCACACCCGATCTTTTTTTGCCGGGTCCGAATTTATTCTTGTGCACCAAGAGGTTTGCAAAACTGCCTTCCTTCCACAAGCGAAAAGATACATCTGATCGCAAACCATCTCACGCGCCTGTGCATGCGTCTGTAAATGGTCGCGTCTATGGCATGGACAAAGCCGTGAAAATGTGGAGATTCCTTTGATAATTAATCCCCGCTTTCCGCACACATGGCCCAGGAGGACAATACCGTGTCGATTACCGGCAAAGACACCCTCGGAACCCGTAAAACGCTCGACGTCAACGGCAAGACTTATGATTATTTCAGCTTAGATGCTGCCGAAAAAGCCGGCGTTGGCGACGTTTCGCGCTTGCCCTATTCACTGAAGGTCGTGTTGGAAAACCTTTTGCGCCGTGAAGACGGCCGCACGGTCACCGTCGAAGACGTGAAAGCGGTCGGTGCGTGGCTCGATACGCAGACCTCGCAGCATGAAATCGCTTACCTTCCGGCGCGCGTCTTGATGCAAGACTTCACCGGCGTCCCCGCCGTTGTCGACTTGGCATCGATGCGCGACGCCATGGTCTCGATGGGCGGCGATCCAAACAAAATTAACCCGCTGGCCCCTGTCGATCTGGTCATCGACCACTCGGTGATGGTCGACGAAGCCGGTAACGCAACCGCGCTGCAGCACAACGTGGACCTGGAATTTGAGCGCAATATGGAGCGCTATGAGTTTCTGAAATGGGGCCAACAGGCATTTTCGAACTTCCGCGTCGTGCCACCCGGCGCCGGTATCTGTCACCAGGTGAACTTGGAATATCTGGCAAAAGTCGTTTGGTCCCGTGAAGACGCGGACGGCAAGATGGTCGCGTATCCCGATACCCTCGTCGGCACCGACAGCCACACCACCATGATCAACGGCCTAGGCGTTCTGGGTTGGGGCGTCGGCGGGATCGAGGCCGAAGCCGTGATGCTCGGCCAGCCGGTCTCGATGCTGATCCCCGAAGTGGTCGGCTTCAAGCTCGACGGCAAATTGGCCGAAGGCATGACCGCGACCGACTTGGTGCTGACCGTCGTGCAGATGCTCCGCAAAAAAGGTGTGGTTAGCAAGTTCGTCGAATTCTACGGTGACGGCCTCGACAATCTGTCACTCGCCGATCAGGCAACCATCGCCAACATGGCGCCAGAATACGGCGCGACCTGCGGCATTTTCCCGGTCAGCGGTGCGACCATGGACTACCTGAAACTCACCGGTCGCGACGAAGACACCATCGCGTTGGTCGAGAAATATTCGAAAACCCAAGGCATGTGGCGCGAAGCCGGCACGCCCGAGCCGGTGTTCACCGACTCGTTGCAATTGGACTTAGGCTCGGTCGAGCCCTCTATCGCCGGCCCGAAACGCCCGCAGGACCGCATCCAACTTTCGATGTCCTCGAAAGCGTTCAAAGAAGGCTTCAAGACGCTGACCGGTCGCGATCAAGGCAAGTCGGCACAAGTCGACGACTTTGCCCTCGAAGACGGCGCCATCGTTTTAGCGGCGATCACGAGCTGCACCAACACCTCGAACCCGGCTGTGCTGGTGGCAGCGGGCTTGGTTGCGCAGAAAGCCGTTGAACTCGGCGTTGCGCCGAAGCCTTGGGTCAAAACCTCGTTCGCGCCCGGCTCGCAGGTGGTGCAAAGCTACATGGATAAGGGCGGCCTGACCGAATATCTGGACGCCATCGGTTTCAACGTGGTCGGCTTCGGCTGCACGACCTGCATCGGCAACTCCGGTCCACTGAAAAGCCAAGCCATCGAAGAAGCTATCATGGAAAAAGGGATCACCGTCGGCGCTGTTCTTTCCGGCAACCGTAACTTTGAAGGCCGCGTGCATCCGCTGTCGACGGCGAACTATTTGGCCTCGCCGCCATTGGTCGTCGCGTTCGCCATCGCCGGCAACATGAACGTCGATGTCTACAACGACCCGCTCGCCGAAGACAAAGACGGCAACCCGGTGTATCTGAAGGACATCTGGCCGTCGAACGAGGAAATCAGCGAGTATATGTCCCGTGTGATTTCCGCAGACATGTTCCGCGAGCGTTACAGCGATGTCTTCAAAGGCGACAAGCATTGGCAGGATATTAAGATCACCGGCGGTCAGACCTACAAGTGGTCGCCGGGCTCGACCTACGTGCAGCATCCGCCGTTCTTTGACGAAAGCGAAGCCGCATCCGGTGAGCCGGAAGATTTCTTAAACGCGCGCGCGCTCGCGATCTTGGGCACGTCGGTCACCACCGACCACATCTCGCCTGCCGGTAACATCAAAAAAGAAAGCCCGGCTGGTGACTTCTTGTTGCAACACCAAGTGCGCGAGAACGAGTTCAACTCGTACGGCGCACGTCGCGGCAACCACGAAGTGATGATGCGCGGCACGTTCGCCAACATCCGCATCAAAAACGAAATGGCACCTGGCACCGAAGGCGGCTGGACCACGCTTCAACCGACCGGCGAAGTGCTGACGATTTATGAAGCCGCGATGCGTTACAAACAAGACGACGTGCCGCTGATGATCTTCGCCGGCGCCGAATATGGCACTGGGTCCAGCCGTGACTGGGCCGCCAAGGGCACGCGTTTGCTCGGCGTCAAAGCGGTGGTGGTTGAGAGCTTTGAACGTATCCACCGCTCTAACTTGGTCGGCATGGGCGTGTTGCCGCTGCAGTTCAAAGACGGCGTGACCCGCCAATCTTTGAAACTGGACGGCACCGAGACCTTCGATTTGACCGGCATCAAAGACGGCATCAAGCCGGGCATGGACGTTGATCTGAAGATCACACGCAAGGATGGCTCAACCGAAGAAACCACCCTGCTTTGCCGCATCGACACAGTGGACGAGGTCGACTACTACCTCGCCGGCGGCATTTTGCAGTATGTGCTGACGAAACTGCAGGCGGCTTAAGCCTTCTGCGATACGTGACGTAAAAGGGTGTCCGGCTCCGGCTGGATGCCCTTTTTCTTTATGCGCTCCGCTGCCGCCACGCCCGGCTGATCCAGGCGAACGAAGACAGATAGGCGACTGCGGCGCCGTAGCCGAGCAGCGTACCCCAGAACAGGCCCAGCGTCGGCAAGCCCCATGTGACAGCCCAACAAAACGAAATCACGCCGCCCAAGCCCAGCGGCACGTGCTTTAAGACCGCCGCGATTTCTTCGCCCCGGTACGTGATGTGAATGACCAAGATCAGCGGGTACAGGGTGATCGGAAACGCGGTCAGGATGCCGGTCCATTGCGGGCCGATGGCACTGGCCGCCGCACTGATGATGACGATGGCGGCTGTCGCCATCAAAGCCCGAAACATCAACACACCCCAGCCGAACCGCACCCGCATGACAATCGGTGTGTTCGGCAAATACGCCATCAGCTTTGACGTCACAATCAACAGCACGGCAATGGCCGGTAGCGATATGGTCAACGGAATTTGCGTTAGGCTGACCGCATAGGCGGCGACCGCGTAGCCCGCATTCGCCGCAATTGAGGGCGCGATGATCGCCTTGAGGCCGCCTTCGTTTCGGCGCGCCGCGACGGCACCATATATGAGGATGAACACCAGCGTCGTAAAAAAGCCCGGCACCATGTGGTGTGCGGCTTCGGCGGCAAACACCGGGCCTTGTTCGATACCGGTGAAGATAATCACCATGCCGGCGCCCAACGGCAGACCGGTCAGCAGTCCGGCCGCCCTCGGCCCGACACGTTCGGCGATCAACGACAGCGCCACGACGATGCCGATGGACACCACAGCTTTAGCCGCGACCAGGGCGCCGACGGTCTCGATCATCTGTCTCTCCGATTACAACTTGATAGTGATTTGGCCATGCATAGCGCATTCAAGGTCGGCTTAAAACGTCGATCATGTGGAAAATTAACGGACATCTAGAGCCGCCACACGAAACCATCACCTCGTTGTGATTTGGCCGTGAGAGGGATTCTCGATAGGATTATAGATATGAAACGGATCGCTTACATTTTTTCTGTGTTCGTCGTTGCGCTGTTTGCGGCAACCGCGCATGCAGCAGATAAGCCGCAAGCTCAACCGCTGACGGTGGTTGAGCTTTATACCAGCCAGGGCTGCTCTTCATGCCCACCGGCGGATGCGTATCTCGGCAAACTGGCTGAGCGCGATGACATCCTGGCGCTGTCGTTGCATGTGGATTACTGGGATTACATCGGCTGGAAAGATAAGTTCGCCCTCCCCGCCAACACGGTGCGCCAACGCGCCTATTCCCGCAACCTTGGCATGGGGTATGTTTATACCCCGCAAATAGTGGTGCAAGGCATGGCCCATACCACAGGCTCGAACCGGGACAGCGTCGAAAACCTGATCCGCGACCTGCGGGGCGCCAAACGCTTAGACGTCAACGTGACGCATAACGGCGACGCGCTGGACATCAAGATACCGGGCGGCACCTTCGAAGACGAAGACGCGCGCATTTTGGTCGCCGCATTTGATTCCAAACACGTGACAGAGGTGCAGCGCGGCGAGAACGCCGGCCAAGACTTGGCATATTACAACGTCGTCCGAGACATGGTCGAGATCGGCACATGGTCTGGCGACGCACTGTCGCTCAAGGTGACAGAACAACAGATTGAAATGAATGGCCGTAACGGCTGTGCCGTTTTGGTGCAGTCGACCAAAACCGGGCGCATACTTGGCGCCGCGAAGATCATTTTTCAACCGCATTCCTGAGAGTACGTGTCTGACGGGGAGGTCCCGGGCGCACAGCGACCCGGGACCTCCTCCTCTCAGCGCTTATTTGCGCCCTAGCCTCTCGACCCGCTCAGCCATCAAGCACAAAATCTCAAACATCAACGTGACCGCCACCAACGCGGTATTACCCGACATATCGAACGGCGGCGAGACTTCGACCACGTCAGCGCCGACGATGTCCAAGCCGCGAAGGCCGCGCAGCATCACCTGCGCATCGTGAGTAGTATAGCCGCCGATCTCGGGCGTGCCGGTGCCGGGCGCGTACACTGGGTCCAGGCCGTCCACATCAAAACTCACATAACACGGACCGCCACCGATCACGCGACGCGCTTCGGCGGCGACTTTTTCCGGGCCCAGATCAAAATATTCCTCGATCTCGATCACACGGATACCCTGTTCCAAGCCCCAGTCTTTATCTTCAGGCGTATAAAGCGCACCCCGAATACCGATTTGGATAACGCGCTTGGGGTCCAGCAGGCCCTCTTCGATGGCGCGGCGGAACGGGGTCCCATGGGTGTATTCATGTCCGCCGAAATAACGGTCCCAGGTATCGGTATGCGCATCGAAGTGCACCATGCCGAGCGGCTGGCCCGGCGCGGCAATGCCGCGCATCACCGGCAACGTAATCAGGTGATCGCCCCCCGCCGTCAGCGGCATGATGCCTGCAGCTTTCAGGTCGGCGTAAAACGCCCCTACGCGCTGTAACGTGTCCAACAAATCCACCGGGTTCACCGAGGTATCGCCCAAGTCCGCACAACTCGCGATGTTGAACGGCATCGTGCCGGTCACATGATGAACGTTTCGCATCATCGTTGAGAGATCCCGCATCTGACGCGGCCCGTGCCGTGCGCCCGGACGGTTCGTGGTCCCGCCGTCCCACGGCACGCCGATCAGGCCGATGTCGACCTCGGCGGCAGCGGTCTCAAGGTCAACGTGGGGCAAACGCATGAACGTCGGAATGCCGGCGAAGCGCGGCAGGTCTGCGCCCGAACGCGGGCGATAAAAGGCGTGTTTGGCGTCGCTCATGATTCCTCGCAGTGGTTGCGGTTATGCACCTGAGACTAGGGCATCTAAACGCGACGGTAAAAGGGTCAAACCATCGTCACATTGCTGACACGCTTGAAACGTATACACAGCCTGCGAGCCGAACCCCGAACGTATGCTTAAAGGAGACCTTCATGTCCCGCCCCTATCCGTTCCCCGCCGAAGCCGGCATTGAGCCCAGCCTCAACGAACTGCTGAACGATCCTTTGATGCATAAGATACTGGCGCGGGACGGACTGACCATCAGCGACGTGACCGACGTGGTACGCCGATGGCAGCTTCAACATATCGCACAATCGCCCCGAGTAGCGGCTTAAGATCGCCCGACCGGTTGCAGGTCCGGGCGCCGATCACCATAATAATTACGAGGGAAACCATCGTTTTAGGAGACAACGATCTATGGCCAGCGACAATCTGCACGCACCACGCGAACGTCTGAGCAAAGAAACGCTCGAACTTCATCACGCCATCGTTTCATTGATGGAAGAGATGGAGGCCGTCGACTGGTACCGCCAGCGCGCCGACGACTGTGAAAACGAAGAGCTCAAAGAAATCCTGCTGCACAACATGCGCGAAGAAATGGAACATGCCTGCATGGTCCTGGAATGGATGCGCCGTAACAACGAAGACTTCGCCGGCCAGCTCAAAGAATGGCTGTATAAAGAAGGCCCGATCACGGGCGGGCATTAAACTACCAAGCCCCGCACAAAAAAAGGCCAGCATGATGCCGGCCTTTTTCGTGACGTGATCGCGACGGTTACGCGGCTTTTTTGCGGCGTGCCTCGATAGCGGTCAAAACTGCGTCGGCGAGCGGGGCTGCAGACATCGGGTTTTGGCCGGTGATCAAGTTGCCGTCGACGACGACTTTCGGCGTGAAGTTTTCGCCGCCTTCGAACTCGGCACCCAACTCACGGAGTTTGGCTTCGAGCAGGAACGGCACAACCGTCTCAAGCTCGACCGCGTGCTCTTCGGCATCCGTGAAGCTGTTCACCTTGCGGCCTTTGACGACGGGCGTGCCGTCGGCATAGATGGCCGCAATCAGACCCGCCGGGCCGTGGCAGACAGCAGCGACAGGGATATCACATTCCATCGCATCGACAATAAGTTGGCCAAGGCGTTCGTTTTCCGGCAGATCCCACATGGTGCCGTGGCCACCTGGCAGATAGATCGCCTCGTAGTCTTCGGCGTTCACATGTTCGATCCGTTTGGTGACCTGCACCTTGGTCAACGCGTCCATATCCGCGACGAAACGGTTGACGCTGGCCGGGCGGTCGGCCTCGGTCTCGGCGTAGCTGTTCGGGTCATACGGAATCATGCCGCCTTCGGGCGAGGCGAAATCGACGCGGTAGCCGGCGTCGGTAAAGGCAAAATACGGGGTCGCCAACTCCTCGTAATGAAAGCCGGTCTTTTTGCCGGTCTCGCCGAGATCGGCGTGCGAGGTTGCGATAATGAGAATACGTTTGCTGTCAGCCATGCGCTGGAGCTCCTTTTTCCTGGTCACATTTTTCTGGGTACACTGCAGGTAAGCCCGCGCGCGCAGATGTAAAGACCCCGCGCCGGAATTTCCCGCGAAAATGAACGGTTTGGTGAGAAGAAACCCAGTTCCTTCAAAAACCGGTAGTCACTATAGCATCCATTTACAGGTTCGTCACGACAAGCCGGATGCAAAAGGTTTAGCGTCCCCCCCCGGGAGGGACGAGCCCCGGCAACAAGTTTAAACAGGAAGGTTTTACGTCTGGGAAGCACAGATAGTCGGCTTCCAGCCAAGAGCAGACCATCCACCATTGAGTCGCCATGTATTGGTCTGGGCTACAAACGATCGAACCAAGTGCTATGATTTGGTCAGCTTTTCACATAGAGTTCAACGGTAGAGATAGGGGAAAAACCGTTGGCCGCTCAGCGTTACAAACAAATTATATTAACTGCCTTCCTGATATTGGTAGCGCTTGCTCGGGCTGCCCCGGCTTTCGCTGAAACGCTTTCAATCAACACTACGTCGCCACCTCCCCTGGCTAAAAGTGACGGCAATGGTTATCAGGACCGGATTGCACATGAAGTCTTTCGACGTCTCGGCTTCGATATCACCATAAACATTCTTCCTGGCGAACGTTCCTTACGGAACCTTGACCAAGGTATCGACGATGCGACATTGGTTCGTATTCGGGGTATGGAGAACACATATCCAAACGTGGTTCTGGTGCCCGAGAAAGTCATGGATTGGACTTTTGTAGCCTTCATCTCAGATCCAAGTCTCAAAGTAACAAAGTGGGAGGACCTCTCGGGCAAAAGCATTGCATTCATGAATGGTTGGAAGATTTTCGAGGCCAATGCAAAAAAAGCATCCGACGTAACGACAACGAGCAATCCGGAAATCTTATTTGGCCTCCTTGCGAAAGGTCGAACTAAAATTGTTCTTTTCGAGCAGTGGTCCGGCCTACAATTGATCAATGATTTAAGATTAGACGATGTCATGATGCAGGAACCGCCGCTCGCTGTTCGAGAGATGTTCATGTATGTCCACAAACGTCATGCAGCACTTGTTCCAGCGCTGGCAGAGGCCTTAGCTGCAATGAAGCATGTTGGGGCTTACAAGAAAATCTACAACGAAACCCTTGGCCAACTATTAGCAGCGAAAGCTAATTGATTTTGTTGCGCTTTTTTGCCACGCCAAGGTCGCTCTCTCGAAGGTTCGTACTGTTGGTTGTTGGCGCAAGCACGCTGATAACGATTGTCACGACTTCTATCCAGCTATACTCGGATTATAAGAGCGATCTCGCCTCTATAGATCAATCCTTCGCTTCAATAAGAATTTCACATCTACCCTCCCTTATACAAGACGTATGGACTGCGGACGATACGCTTATCCATACTCAACTTAACGGCTTGGTCACTCTACGCGATATCACATTCATTGCGATCGAGGAAAATGGGAAAATCTCTTGGATGGCGGGCAAAAGAGAGGAGGGCGACGTTGTTGAAGAGCACATAGCCCTGATCCGCGAGTATCAAGGTAAAGATATAACCATTGGCAATCTAATTGTGCAGGCAGACCTTGATGCCGTTTATCAACGGCTCTTAGACAAACTGCTTATCGTGCTTGCAACCAATGCCTTAAAAACGTTTTTGATTTCTATTTTTATTCTAATCATCTTCCATCAACTCATCGGCAAGCGATTGATGACGATTTCGCAATTCTTGAAGTCCGATCACCCCCGCTCCTTAGAGGTAGAATCTTTGGTCACAAAAGTGGCTGAGCCTCAAGATAAACCTGATGAGATCGACAAGCTAGTTGGGGCGGTTTTAAATCATCGTCAGACGATCCATAAAGCTTATCAGGAAATGAATGCAGCAAACCAAAAGCTCGATCAACTGAACGCAGAACTGGCGGAGCAGAATAGCGTTCTTAGTGACGAAATCGGGCAGCACAAAGTGACGTCAGAAGCGTTGGTCAAGGCTAAATCAGCGGCCGATGAACTGAGTAGAGTTAAGTCGGAGTTCTTAGCCAGCATGAGTCATGAGCTACGGACACCGCTGAATGCTATTCTAGGTTATGGTCAAATGCTGGAACTCAATATGGATAAGACATTAAGCGAGGCACAATCAGAATACGTATCTCACGTGATTGAAGGAGGATATCAGCTTCTTCACTTGGTGAATGACATTCTCGACCTAGCCAAGATTGAGGCAAATCGCGTTGACCTTGATCTCTCAGATTTCGACCCCCTGCCTTTGATCCAGCGTTGCATCAGTCAGATATTTCCATTGGCTGAACCAGCCGGCGTAACGATCAAGCTGGAAACAGAAAATAGAACTCCTCAACTTGTTCGCAGTGATGCGGCTAGATTACGCCAGGTGCTCACAAACTTGCTCAGTAACGCGGTAAAATACAATCACGCTGGTGGTTCGGTTATCGTTCGAGTAAACACGATCCATGATGACTACGTTAGAGTCATGGTTATCGACTCCGGTCATGGTATTCCGAAGCAAAAACAATCTAACGTCTTCAAGCTATTCCATCGAGCAGTAGCGGATGCAGCGGTCGCCACTGATGGCATGGGGATTGGACTTGCGGTTTCAAAGATGTTGGTGGAGAGACTCGGAGGCCGAATTAGCTTTATTAGCGAGGAAGGCAGTGGCAGCAGCTTCTGGGTTGATATCCCGCTAGCTAAAAATACTACCGTCTTAATCTGGACCGACGATCTTCGTGTAGGTGTCGATGCCATTGATAGTGATCACCAGGGAATTTTTGCGCTGATAAATGAAATTTCCAGGGAGAATATCCGTACACGAGAACTACAAGGCATCGTCGACAGGATGATATCATATACATCGTATCACTTCCGGCGCGAAGAATTGATCATGGAGGTATGTGGCTATCCTGACTTGATTCAGCATAAGGCATTACACCGGAAACTGGAGGCTTACATCAAGGGCCTCAAATCAAAATGGGAAAAGTCCAATGATGCGACTATCCTTACCGAACTTCGAAAGTTCTTAAGAGAATGGTGGATATCTCATATTCTGGATGTCGATACGAAAATCAAACAACATGCCACCGGCAAAGAGCACGAAATAACCATGGCACTTCAAGTGTTGGCGAAGAACTAGCGTGCTCGCTTCGGGTCGATTTTGTTGAAAAACTCTTCTCTTGAGATCGGGCCTTTCCCCTGATTCAATTTCTTAGAATTGATCAAGGAGACAGACCGATGATGGGCGAGCGGATGACAGGACAAGAGGCTTTATTTTACGGTTTCAGGTCAACACTCCCAAACCAAACGAAGCAGCCCAACTTGATTGAATTTATTAAGTAACTGTTCAAAAAAAAGCCTCCGAGAACAAGTCTCGGAGGCGAGTTTAAACAGGGAGGTTTCACGTCTGGGAGACGCGAGGGGCCGAAAATCGGTCCCTCATTCCGGACAGGGAGCCCGGAAACTGCTGGAGGCGGATCAAGATCAGCGAACTTAGCGCGATCTATCGATCATAACGACGCCTCGAAACCGTGTGTCTTGCTGCAATGCAACATCGACTATGTAGGGTATATAGATTTGTTGTGGCCGCACACCAGAGCCAAAGTGGCAACCCAGCCATGCATTTTGCGCATATCTAGCGCAAACCAAAGGTCATCAATAAGTTTAGCGCTTCATCGCCGCAAGCTTAGCGACGATAAAATCGCGAAATGCCCCGATTCTGGCGGATTCTCGCAGTTCTTCCGGATAGACGAAGAACATATCCAGCTCCGGCCCTTCAAGCTCGGGCAGGATTTCAACCAGGCTGCCAAGCTCGCGCCCCATGTATTCCGGCAGCGCGCCGATGCCGAGGCCGCTTTGCACTGCACGCAGGATGCCATAAATCGAATTCAGCCTGAGCACTGGGTTGCGAACCGACCCGTCTTTGCGCCCCGCTGCCAAAAGCCAGTTCAAATTCATCGCCGGCGGCCTGGCATCGTCGCCGTAGACGACGATCTTATGCTTATCCAGATCCTTCGGTGATTTCGGCATCCCGTTCTGCTGCAGGTACTCTGGGGCGGCATAAACGCGGTAGCGGAGCGTCATCAAGTGGCGTTGCACGAGATCAGGTTGTGTCGGCGGGGTCAGGCGGATCGCCACGTCAGCTTGACGCATCGATAGATCAAGCTCGGTATCGGCGAGCACCAACGACACATCGATTTCCGGATACTGGGTGACGAATTGCTTCATGCGCGGCGCCAAGAAAACCGAGCCAAATGCCACTGTCGTCGACACCTTGAGCGGCCCTTGCGGGCGTTGTTTATTTTCGGCCAATTGCGCCTGCACACGGGCCAACTGAGCGAACACGCTGCGTGCGGTCTCGAGAAGCGTCTCGCCCTGCTCGGTCAGCAACAGACCACGCGCGTGGCGATGAAACAGCTGCGTGCCGAGGCTTTGTTCGAGCGCGCTGATCTGACGGCTGATCGCAGATTGACTCAGATTCAGTTTCTCGCCGGCATGGGTAAAGCTGCCAGCTTCCGCAACGGCGTGAAAAACACGAAGCTTATCCCAATCGATCGGCATCGTGCCCCCTTATTGCTATCAGATTTGCCGATCACTCGGCAGCAGCGGCGCTTTCTTCTTCATGCTCGGCCAAAAAGCGTTCCGCTTCCAAAGCCGCCATGCAGCCGGTACCGGCCGCCGTCACCGCTTGACGATAGATACGATCTTGCACGTCACCGGCCGCAAACACGCCATCTATGCTGGTCTGCGCCGTGCCGGGCGTGGTTTTAATGTAGTTGTCTTCGTACATATCGAGCTGGCCCGCGAACAATTTGGTGTTCGGGTCGTGGCCAATGGCGATGAACACGCCATCGACGGCAATTTCCTGGATCTCACCGCTGGTCGCGTGCTTGAGTCTGGCACCGGTGACGCCGGGCGGGTTTTGTTGACCGACGACTTCATCCAAGGTGTGATCCCAGATCACCTCGATCTTTTCGTGTTTGAACAAACGGTCTTGCATGATTTTTTCCGCGCGCAGTTCATCCCGGCGGTGCACCAAATAAACCTTGCTGGCGAAGTTCGTCAAAAACAGCGCTTCTTCGACCGCCGTGTTGCCGCCGCCGATCACCGCGACCGCTTTGTTGCGATAGAAAAATCCGTCACAGGTCGCACATGCCGAAACGCCAAAACCCATGAACGCTTTTTCGCTGTCGAGCCCAAGCCACCGGGCGCTGGCACCTGTTGCAATGATCAACGTGTCGCCGGTATAGATATTGCCGCCGTCACCGATGGCCGTGAACGGGCGCTTGCTCATATCGACGGACACGATGGTATCTTCGATCATCTCAGTGCCGACATTCTTGGCTTGCTCGAACATCTGGTCCATCAGCCAAGGACCTTGGATGACTTCTGCGAAGCCCGGATAGTTCTCAACCTCGGTTGTAATCGTCAGTTGACCGCCCGGCTGCATGCCGCGGACCAAAATCGGCTGCAAATTCGCCCGCGCCGCATAAATTGCCGCCGTATAGCCGGCCGCGCCGGAACCGATGATCAAAACTTTTGTGTGGCGCGACTCTGGCATAGGGGACTCCTGAGGGGCTATCTGCGAACGAAATTAACCATTATAAACGTGAGCCTCCCTAAATAAGCCGTTCCGCTGTTGGACGCAACGATGGAGGCACAAAATCAAACTGGCAATAAAACTGGGTTATCATCTTGCGCAATGATATTGCGTGAAGAGCGGCCTTGGTGTAACGAGATAGCAGCGAAACAAAGGGGGTGTGCGGTGCAACGGGTGAAACTCGACGCCATTGATTTACGGATTCTCCGTGATCTTCAAGATGACGGTCGCATGACCAACGTCGAGCTGTCACAGCGCGCCGGTATTTCTGCGCCGCCCTGCCTTCGCCGCGTCCGTGCACTCGAAGAATCCGGCTACGTGCATGGCTATCATGCCGAGGTCGACGGCGCGTTGATGGGCTTCAAGGAAGTCTATTTTGCCTTGGTCGGGCTTGACAGTCAGTCGCAGGCGGTGCTCAAAAGTTTCGAAGACCTGATGGCCGACTGGCCGGAAATTCGTGAATGCCACATGATCCGCGGCGGCGGCGACTTTTTATTGAAGATCGTGGCGCGCGACAAAGAACACCGCGACAGGCTGACCATGGGGATCACCGAAGCCCCGCACGTCACCACCGTCTCCACACTGGAAACCATCCGCACATCGAAAAACTTGCCGGGCGTGCCGATCAATACCGACGTGCCCCATGATGACGATGCGGATACGTGACGAAAAACTAAGCTGCTAAAAGCTTAATTTTTCCAGAGCACTTTACAGATTTCATAGGATTTACCGCCGCCGGGCGTCGCCACTTCGACGACGTCGCCGATGGTCTTGCCGATCAACGCACGGGCCAACGGCGAGGTCACGGAAATCTTGCCGAGTTCCAAGTCCGCTTCCATGGCACCGACGATGCGGTATTCGGTTTCTTCGTCCGTATCGGTGTCGGCGACCAATACATGCGCGCCGAAGCGCACCGTATCGCCGGACATCTCAGACGTATCAATCGTTTCGGCACGGCTGGTCACGTCTTCAAGCTCGGCAATGCGCCCTTCGATGAAGCTCTGACGTTCACGGGCCGCATGGTATTCAGCGTTCTCAGACAAATCACCGTGCTCGCGTGCTTCGGCGATCGCTTTGATCACGGCTGGGCGTTCCTCAGACTTGAGGCGTCGCAGTTCATGCTCGAGGACGGTTAAGCCCTCCCGGGTCATCGGTACACGTTCCATGGCGTCTTGGCTGCGTGTGCAGCCCTCCTCGTCACTCAAAAAGCCGAACTAAAACGTCAGCCCGTCACCTAAAAGGTGACCAGCCACCAGTTCTCATTTCAGGAAAGCCCTAATACGAGGCTTTAAAATACGCTTGCAGGGGCGCAACTTCAAGTCCGCCGCTTCCACCTGCGGCACGGATCGCTGCAATCGCCTGTGCGGCAGCCAGCGCAGCCGTCATGGTCGTATAGTGCGGCACCCCTTGAACCAGCGCAGTGCGGCGGATCGAATAGCTGTCGGCGATCGATTGCGCGCCGTCGGTGGTATTGATGACAAGCTGCACATCACCGTTGGTAAGCGCGTCGACACAGTGCGGACGACCTTCCAAAACTTTATTCACCTTAGACGCAGGCACGCCGTTTTCTTCTAAGAACCGCTGCGTGCCACCGGTCGCCATCACCGTAAAGCCGATCTCGGCCAAGGTTTGTGCGACAACCAGTGCTTTGTCCTTATCGCGGTCACGGACCGAAATAAAGACCGTCCCGGACGTCGGCAGCACCATACCTGCGCCCAACTGCGACTTGGCGAACGCCAGGCTAAAGTCTTTATCGATGCCCATCACTTCGCCGGTCGATTTCATCTCGGGGCCCAACAGCGTGTCGACGCCCGGGAAGCGCGAGAACGGGAACACGGCTTCTTTAACCGCGATGTGATCCAACGCCCCCAATACCGGCAACTCGAACGCCGTTAACTTTTCACCGGCCATCAAGCGCGCCGCGATCTTCGCAATCGGCACACCGGTTGCTTTGGCGACGAACGGCACCGTGCGCGATGCACGCGGGTTCACTTCGAGAATATAAATATCGTCGTCTTTAATGGCGAACTGCACGTTCATCAAACCGACCACACTGAGCGCCTTGGCCAATACTTTGGCCTGCACCTCAAGTTCCTTGATCACCGCGTCACTGAGCGAGAACGGCGGCAACGAACACGCGCTGTCACCAGAATGGATGCCCGCTTCTTCGATGTGCTGCATGATGCCGGCGACATAAACGTTCTCGCCGTCACACAACGCATCCACGTCAACTTCGATGGCATCTTGCAGATAGCTGTCCAACAGCACCGGGCTGGTGCCCGACACCACCACGGCTTCACGCATGTAGCGATCCAACGCGGTATCGTCGTGGACGATTTCCATGGCGCGGCCACCCAGCACATAACTTGGGCGGATCACCAGCGGATAGCCGATCTTTTTCGCCACCGCTTTGGCTTCGTCCATAGAGCGCGCCAAACCGTTCGCCGGCTGCAGCAGGTCGGTTTCCTGCAGCAAAACCTGGAACCGCTCGCGGTCTTCCGCCAAATCGATGGCGTCCGGCGAGGTGCCGAGGATCGGAATGCCTTCTTCTTCAAGCGCTGCGGCCAATTTAAGTGGCGTCTGCCCGCCCAACTGCACGATCACACCCTTGAGCGTGCCGTTGCTTTGTTCTTTGCGCAGAACCTCGATCACGTCTTCGGCGGTCAGCGGCTCGAAGTACAAACGATCCGATGTGTCGTAATCGGTCGACACGGTTTCCGGATTGCAGTTGATCATGATGGTCTCGTAACCGGCTTCTTTCAGCGCGTAAGCCGCGTGTACACAGCAGTAATCGAACTCGATCCCCTGCCCGATGCGGTTCGGTCCGCCACCTAAGATCGCTACCTTTTCACGGTCCGTCGGATTGGATTCACACTCCGGCGCATTCAAGCCGTCGCCTTCATAGCAGCCATACATATACGACGTCTGCGATGCGAACTCAGCCGCGCACGTGTCGACCCGTTTATAGACCGGCAAAACGTTCAGTGCGCGGCGCGCCTTGGCAACATCCGTCGGCAGGCTGCCGACCAACTCGGCCAGGCGCTCGTCGGAGAAACCCATTTTTTTCAGCCGCGCCATGCCTTGCATGTCATCGGGCAAACCGTTGGCGCGCACCTCGGCCTCGGCATTAACGATGTTTTCGATGCGCTGCAGGAACCACATATCGTAATGGCTTGCGGCGCGAATGTCTTCAAGCGACATGCCGAGGCGCATGGCTTGAGCCAAATAGCGCAATCGGTCCGGACGCGCTTCGCTGAGCACCGCTTTAACCACGTCTTTGTCCATGCTGCCGTCAGATTTTACGGCGCCTTCGATCTCAATCTCGTTAAGACCGTTCAAGCCGGTCTCCATCGAGCGGTAGCCTTTCTGCAAGGCTTCTTCAAAGGTGCGGCCCATTGCCATCGCTTCGCCGACGGATTTCATCGACGTCGACAGCAAGGCTTCGGTACCCGGAAATTTTTCGAACGTGAAGCGCGGAATCTTGACGACCACGTAGTCGATGGTCGGCTCAAATGACGCAGGCGTTACGCCGGTAATATCGTTTTGCAGTTCATCCAGCGTATAGCCGCAGGCCAGCTTTGCAGCCACCTTGGCAATCGGGAAGCCGGTCGCTTTCGAGGCCAGCGCCGACGAGCGCGACACGCGCGGGTTCATTTCGATCACGACCAAGCGGCCGTCGTCCGGGTTGACGGCGAACTGCACGTTCGAGCCGCCGGTATCGACGCCGATTTCACGCAACACCGCAATCGAGGCATCGCGCATGATTTGATATTCTTTGTCGGTCAGCGTCAGCGCCGGGGCGACGGTAATGGAATCACCCGTGTGCACGCCCATCGGATCGACGTTTTCGATGGAACAGATGATGATGCAGTTATCCGCACGATCGCGGACCACTTCCATCTCGAATTCTTTCCAGCCCAACACGCTTTCTTCGATCAACACCTGATTGATCGGCGACGCCAGCACGCCGGACGTCACGATGCGCTCGTACTCTTCCGCCGTATACGCGATGCCGCCGCCGGTGCCGCCCAAGGTGAACGCTGGCCGAATCACCGCCGGCAAGCCGATCGACTGCAACGCCATCAAGGCCTTTTGCTTGGACGCCATCGACAGCACGGTCATTTCTTTGGTGTTGCCGCCTTGATCGGGGATTTCGATCAACTCGTATTCGCCAGTGAAGACTTCCGACTTCGGCGTGCCGAGGCCGATTTTGGTCATCGCATCGCGGAACAACAGTCGGTCTTCGGCCTTGGCGATCACTTCGGCATTGGCGCCAATCAACTCAACGCCGTATTTTTCTAAAACGCCAAGCTCAGCCAAGGCCATGCCCGCGTTCAAGCCGGTCTGCCCACCCATCGTCGGCAACAGCGCGTCCGGGCGTTCCTTGGCGATGATGTTTTCCAAAAACTCCGGCGTGATCGGCTCGATATAGGTCGCGTCCGCCATCGACGGGTCGGTCATGATCGTCGCCGGGTTGGAGTTCACCAAGATCACCCGGTAGCCCTCTTCCCGCAGCGCCTTGCACGCCTGCGCACCCGAGTAGTCGAACTCGCACGCCTGACCGATAATAATCGGCCCTGCGCCGATGATCATGATCGATTCAATATCTGTACGTTTAGGCATAAATCGTCTCCAAGGTGCCGCGTGCCGGCTGCGACAAACCCGCATATTCGTCATTCCCGCGAAGGCGGGAATCCATATTTTTGATAAAGATAGATTCCCGCCTTCGCGGGAATGACGGATGGAACAAAGAACTCACATGACCCTCATAGCAAAGCCACGAGTTTTTCGATTGCGCGCTCACATGCTTCCTTGAGCAACCCCTCAGAGAACAAAGACGCGACCTTCTGAAATGGTGCAATCAGCATTGATTTAACCTGACCCGAGGTGATCAGTCCCTCGCGCATCTGATTGATAGCCGAACCGACCGACCAAACGACACTGTCCCGAATTTCAGGGTAGTTAGCAGCAAAGCCATTGTCCTCTCGAAGTGCTCTCTCTGCCTCTTCGCTCGCAACTAAAGCGTCAACAAACTTTTTGGAATCTCTCTCCACAGGAAGCGGTTCCCATGTGTCGTCAGAGCTTTCCTCAATAAAAAGCTCATTCTCGACAACCGGAGCGTCATCCCGCTGCTGCTCTTCACTTAAAATCCATTCCTCATTTTCAGAAAAATTTTTTATTGCCGTGCCTGTTAAACTAAGGCGGTACTTGACGTAATCGAAACCTGATCGAGTCAAAGCATAGACCAGTTCTCCACGAAGAATATCGCTTTCCACGTGTCTACGTGATTTTAGCTCGTCTATGGCAAACTTTATGATTCTCTGCGTGGAAGTCTGGTCAGGGAGTCTTTCAAGAATTTCCGCTCCAGTCAGCGATTTGCCGCCCCCGGTTGTCGCTTCACAAAAAAGCAAATACGCCATTACTTCAGCAACAAGATGTGGGTTGTGCCCCCTGATCATCACGCCTCGTCCATCAGTTTGGTGAAGCGTTCGAATAAATAGTGGCTGTCGGTGGGGCCCGGGGACGCTTCCGGGTGGTATTGGACAGAAAATACCGGATGGCCGTCCCACTTGATGCCTTCGTTAGAACCGTCGAACAACGATACGTGGGTCTCGGAGACGCCTTTTGGCAGGTTTTTGCCGTCAACCGCGAAGCCGTGGTTTTGGCTGGTGATTTCGACGCGGCGCGTTTCCAGGTCCTGCACCGGTTGATTGGCGCCGCGGTGGCCCTGATGCATTTTCGATGTCGTGCAGCCGAGCGCGCGGGCCAACAATTGATGGCCTAAGCAGATCCCGAAGATCGGCTTGCCGGTCTTAAGAAGGTCTTGCAGCACAGGCACCGCATATTCGCCGGTTGCCGCCGGATCGCCGGGACCGTTCGACAAAAAGATGCCGTCCGGATTGTGGCTCATGATGTCTTCAGCGCTGGCGGATGCCGGCACCACCGTGACGTTACAGCCGGCGCTCGCCAAACAGCGCAGAATGTTGCGCTTAATGCCGTAATCGATGGCGACAACGTTGTATTTCGGATTTTCCAATTTGCCGAAGCCCGATCCCAGCATCCAGCGGGTTTCATCCCAGCCGTAGCTTTGACGACAGGTCACTTCTTTGGCGAGGTCCATACCTTCGAGGCCGGGCCACGCCTGCGCTTGTGCCAACAAAGCCGGAATATCAAACACCCCGTCCGGTGCATGGCAAATCACACCGCTGGGTGCGCCGCCGTCACGAATGCGCCGTGTCAGGCGCCGAGTGTCGATGCCGGACACGCCCACCAAATTGTGCGACTTCAGCCAGCCATCCAAATGCTGGGTGTCGCGCCAGTTCCCGGGCTCGGTGATGTCGGCACGGAGAATAAGCCCGCGCGCTGCCGGTGTGATGGTTTCAATGTCTTCGGGGTTCGTGCCCACGTTGCCGATGTGCGGAAACGTAAAGGTAATGATTTGGCCGGCGTAACTGGGATCTGTAAGAATCTCCTGATAGCCGGTCATTGAGGTATTGAAGCACACCTCGCCAACGGATGATCCTGTTGCACCGACGCCACGCCCCCAAATGATGGTGCCGTCGCCGAGCACGATGACGGCGGTGGCACCTTCGGGGGCATCGGCAGGCTCAGAGGTAGACTCTGGCGCGCGCAAAGATTCCGCACCCTTGTTTTTGGGTGCGGAGGTGTCTATTTGATCGCTCACGGTAATGGCCAACCCGGTCTGGTTGAGATTGGACGGGGTATAAGCAAACGCTGGAGATCAGTCAAGCGCCACAGCCGATTATTTTTATCGTTTAAAAGCAATGAGTTACAAGACTGTTTCGCGTTGTTATTTAGATGGTTTTACGTTAACGTCCGCCGCTTCGCTAGATTGATAGGTGATTCCATGCTCCGTCAGCAGTTAAACGACATGCTCAAAACCGCCATGCGCGCCAAAGAATTGCGCAAGGTTTCGACCATTCGCCTGATCAACGCGGCCCTCAAGGACCGCGATATCCAGGCTCGCAGCAACGGCAACAGGGATGGCATTCCGGATTCCGAGATCCTCGGCCTGCTGCAATCTATGGTGAAACAACGCCGTGACAGCATCGAAGCCTATTCAAAGGGCGGTCGCGCCGATCTCGCGCAGCAAGAAGCCGAAGAAATCGCGTGCATTGAGACGTTCTTACCAAAACAGCTGTCCACTGACGAAGTCGATGCCGCAATCAATGACGCGATCAGCAAAAGCGGTGCCGACTGCATCAAAGACATGGGCAAGGTGATGAGCTTCTTAAAAGAGAACTACGCAGGCCGCATGGACTTCTCGCGAGTCTCGGGTGCCGTCAAAGAGCGCCTGACAGCTTAAGCCCTGGTCGCTTAATTCAGGGCGCGCTGCTGGGCCTCGCCGGCGTAGCCTGTGGATAAACCGCAAAATCTCGGGATAACCCGCATGCCTAGACGCTTTGCGAAGCGTGCCGGGCAGACTACATTACGTGTGCTACATTAGGACGTACTCTGTACGCAGTTTTGCGTGCATGCCGTACCCGGAGCCCGCATGAATTTTAGTCCCGAATTTCTAGATGAAATCCGCCGACGTGTCTCCATCGTCGACGTCGTCGGGCGGACCGTCCGCTTGAAAGAGCGTGCGCGCGGGGATTTCTGGGGTTTATCGCCGTTCACCAAGGAAAAAACGCCGTCATTCCATGTTATGGAAGACAAAGGTTTTTATAAGTGTTTCTCGACCGAGAACTCGGGCGATGTGTTTAAGTGGCTGATTGAAGTTGAAGGCTTGGCGTTCCCGCAGGCCGTCGAACAGTTGGCTGCCGAAGCCGGCCTGGAAATGCCGCAAGACACCCCCGAAGACCGCGCCCGCCAAGAAAAACGCAAAGGCTTGACCGAAGTCAACGAGATGGCCTGTGCGTTCTATGAGAAAACGCTGCACATGCCCGAAGGTAAATTGGGATTAGACTATCTGCGGCGCCGGGGTTTGGATGACGCGCTGATCAAAAAGTGGCGACTCGGCTATGCGCCGGATGGGCGCGGCGCGCTAAAAGCGTTTATGGCGCGGGAAAACGTTCCGGAAGCCATGCTGATTGAAGCCGGCCTGCTGCGCGTGCCGGACAACGGCACACCTTATGACTGGTTTCGCGGGCGCGTGATCTTTCCGATTCAAGACCGCCGCGGTCAAGTGATCGCGTTCGGCGGGCGGATCATTGGTGATGGCGAGCCGAAATACCTCAACAGCCCGGAAACGCCGGTGTTTAAAAAGCGCCACGCACTATATGGCATTCATCGCGCCGCCGCCCCCGCCCGCAAAGCAGGTCGGATGATCGTGTGTGAAGGCTATATGGATGTGATCGGCCTCGACCGAGGGGGTCTGGATTATGCGGTGGCCCCGCTCGGCACCGCCTTGACCGATGACCACCTGAAAGACTTATGGCGCGTGGTGCGCGAGCCTGTGTTGTGCTTTGACGGCGACACCGCGGGCCAACGCGCCGCCTTTCGGGCCGCCGAGCGCGCGTTGCCAATTATGCAGGCAGGCATGGCGCTCCGCTTCGCGATCCTACCCGCCGGTGAAGACCCGGACAGCGTGGTCCAAAAACAAGGTCGCGCCGCGTTCGATGAATTGCTCGACCAGGCCGTGCCGCTTTCTGAACTGATTTGGCGCGAAGTGACCGGTGGACGCATGCCGACAAGCCCCGAAGATCGCGCCGATGTGCAGAAAAAGCTGGATGACCGGGCGCGGGATATCTCGGACGCCACGTTCCGCCGCCATTTTTCTGACTATTTTACCCGCAAGCTTTGGGGTGATCGCCCACCGCCCGGGCAAGGTGGTCGTCATGGCGGCGGTCAAAACGGCAACAAGGGCCAATGGGGCAAGGACAAATGGCGCAAAGACGGGAAAATTAACCGCAAGATGGAAGGCGCCGTGGATATGGATGCCCGCGCCGAGACGTCAAAAGCTGCCCCCGCAGATCAACTCCGCGAAAGAATATTGCTGGCTGCCCTGTTGAATCATCCCGATATCTTTGATGACGTCGAAGAACACCTTGGAACCGTTGAGTTTTCAGCGCCTGAGCTTGACAAGTTGCGCCAGCAGGCCTTAAACAGCCTCGCTGCGGACGACGGGCTTGATTCCGAAGCGCTACGCGCCCACCTTCTGTCTGAGGGGTTTGCAACGGCCCTAAAGGCACTTTTGAGCAACAGCGTGTACATGCATGCGCGATTTGCGCGCGAGGATACGCCCACCGAAGAAGTGTTAGCGGGTTGGATTGATACGTTTGAAAGATTGACGGCAAAGTCCGTTGAGACCGAGCTAAAAAAGGTCGAAGCGGCTCTGGGGGAAGATACGTCAGCGATGGCTTTTGAGCGCGTTAAAGCTTTGAAGGTCACATGAAGTTTGCGGGGTTCCGGCGCCGATCATCGGCTCGGACGCTGAGGGGTTTTGATATTGGCTAAAGCACAAGCAAGCGAAGCGCGGGACGCCCGCGACGAAAACGCAGACGGTCCGCTTCTGGATACCATGGGCGCCGCCGTCAAAAAGATGGTGACCAAGGGTAAGGAGCGCGGGTACGTCACGTATGACGAACTGAACGCCGCACTGCCGCCTGAAGAGGTAAGCTCCGAGCAAATCGAAGATACCATGGCGATGCTGTCTGAAATGGGCATCAACGTCGTGGAAAACGAAGAGCAGGAAGACGCTGCCGCCGAGACCAAAACGGTGAGCCCGACCGACGACGATGAAGAGGACGAGCCGAAAGAAACGGCCTCGGCGTCTGGCAACGTCGACGAGAGCGATCTTGGCCGCACCGACGATCCGGTGCGCATGTATCTCCGCGAAATGGGTTCGGTCGAGCTGCTGTCACGCGAAGGCGAAATCGCCATCGCCAAACGGATCGAAGCCGGTCGCGACATGATGATCGGCGGCATCTGCGAAAGCCCGCTGACGATCCAAGCCATCGTGCGTTGGCACGACGCGCTGGTCGCCGAAGAAATTCTGCTGCGCGACGTTATCGATCTGGACGCCACCATGGGCGGTGGCCCAGGCCAGCCGCCCGTCGCAACCGACGATGATGACAGCGAAGGCAGCGAGTCGACGGATGCGAAAACCGCTGAGGCAAAAGCACCGGAAGATAAAAAAACCGACGCTGCAGACGATAAATCAGACGACAAAAAGACGAAGTCAGAAGACGGCGAAGAAAGCACCGAAAAATCCGACGATGACGATGACGACGAAGATGATGACGATCAAATCAACATGTCGCTCGCGGCGCAGGAAGAAAAATTAAAACCTGAAGTCATCGAGACGTTTGAAGAGATCGCCAAGACCTATAAAAAATTCCAACGCCTTCAGATCATCCGCATCGAAGCGATGCAGGGCACCGGCGAGTTTAAATCGTCACAAGAAAAACGCCATTCCAAGCTGCGCCAAGAACTGATCGAGTTGATGGAGGGCGTGCACCTCAACAACGACCGCATCGAAGCCCTGGTCGATCAGTTGTATGGCCTAAACCGTCGCTTGGTTGGACTTGAAGGTAAGTTGTTGCGTATGGCGACCTCGTCGCGCGTGCGCCGCGACGACTTCCTTGAGCAATATCGCGGCAGCGAGCTTGATCCTGATTGGCTCAAGCGTTGCGCCAAGATGCCGACCAAAAACTGGCAGCGCTTTGCCGAGCGTTATCGTGACGAGGTCAAAGAAATCCGTGGCAGCGTCGCTGAGGTTTCCTCAGCCGTCGGCCTGCCGATCTTGGAATTCCGTCGCATCGTCGGCATCGTGCAAAAAGGCGAGCGCGAAGCTGCGAAAGCGAAGAAGGAAATGATCGAGGCAAACCTCCGTCTCGTGATCTCGATTGCCAAGAAATATACCAACCGTGGCCTGCAATTCCTGGACTTGATCCAAGAAGGCAACATCGGCCTGATGAAGGCCGTTGATAAGTTTGAATACCGTCGCGGCTATAAATTCTCGACCTATGCGACCTGGTGGATTCGCCAAGCGATTACGCGCTCGATTGCCGATCAGGCACGCACCATTCGTATTCCGGTGCACATGATCGAGACCATCAACAAACTGGTCCGCACATCTCGCCAGATGTTGCACGAAATCGGTCGCGAGCCGACACCGGAAGAGTTGGCAACCAAGCTATCTATGCCGCTCGAAAAAGTGCGCAAGGTCTTGAAGATCGCAAAAGAGCCGATTTCACTGGAAACGCCGATTGGCGACGAAGAAGATAGCCACCTCGGCGACTTCATCGAAGACAAGCTGGCCGTGCAACCGCTGGACGCCGCCATTCAGGCGAACCTGCGCGAGACCACGACCCGCGTGTTGGCGAGCCTGACGCCACGTGAAGAACGCGTACTGCGGATGCGCTTCGGTATTGGCATGAACACCGACCACACCCTCGAAGAGGTCGGCCAACAGTTCTCTGTGACACGCGAACGTATTCGTCAGATCGAAGCCAAGGCCCTGCGCAAACTGAAACACCCGTCCCGGTCCCGTAAACTGCGGAGCTTCTTGGACTACTGATCATCTCGGCATCGCCGAATTTGGAAAAGGAGATGCCTCGGCATCTCCTTTTTTCGTATGCGCATGCGATTGCCAGAACACTTTCACCATAGAAGCGCGTGACATAACGCAATCCGTTGGGTATCTGTTCCCCGTCCGCATGCGTGCTGACACGGTGGGCCTGTAGCTCAACTGGTTAGAGCCGACGGCTCATAACCGTCTGGTTGCAGGTTCGAGTCCTGCCGGGCCCACCATCACCCACCAAACGATGCGCGCGCAAAAGCCCGGAAACTCGGTGCATTCGCGATCATGTTTTTTGTTTCTTCATTCAGGGACAATGCCCGATCAAACATGATCGCGCGGCTTGATGTCGTGCCTTGATCAATCGCGAGAATATAACTCATAAGATATACTGGCATGGATTAGCCTACGGATTAAAAAGAGCCGGTCGGGACCTGTAGGTCCCGACCGATTCCAATGGCCTACTGCCAGGACTTGATCAGTTCGTCATAACTGACGGTGACCGGTTTTTCGTCTTCGTTTGCCAACTTCGCCTTCGGCGAACCTGGCTGACTCAGCCAATAATCATCTGACATTTCTTTGTTCATCTTCGGACCGACGTCGCCCTGCACCCCCGAACGCTCGAGGCGAACCAGGACTTTTTCCATATCAGAACACAGTGAGTTGAGTGCCTCTTGTGCCGTCTTCGCACCGGACATGGCGTCGCCAATGTTCTGCCACCACAACTGTGCCAGACGCGGATAGTCTGGAACGTTGGTGCCGGTCGGCGACCACGCAACACGGGCCGGCGAACGATAGAACTCGATCAAACCACCCAGCTTCGGTGCACGGTCAGTAAAGCTCTGATGTTCGATCGTCGACTGACGAATGAAGGTCAGACCTGTGTGAGCCTTCTTGACGTCGACCGTCTTCGAGGTCACGAACTGCGCATACAACCAAGCAGCTTTGGCGCGATCTGTCGGCGTCGATTTCATCAACGTCCACGAGCCCACGTCCTGGTAGCCGACCTTCGTGCCTTCCTCCCAGTACGCGCCATGCGGCGATGGAGCCATACGCCATTTCGGCGTACCGTCTGCATTCATGACCGGCAGATCAGGCAGCACCGTTGCTGCGGTGAAGGCGGTGTACCAGAACATCTGCTGAGCAACGTTGCCCTGCGCAGGGATCGGACCTGCTTCGGAGAAGGTCATACCCTGAGCTTGAGGCGGTGAGTACTTCTGCAGCCACTCAATGGCTTTTTCGACGGCATAAACTGCCGCTGGCGAGTTCGCCGCACCACCGCGCGCAACGCACGCGCCGACCGGTTGTGATTTCTCGTTTACGCGGATGCCCCATTCGTCAACCGGCAAACCATTCGGCTCACCCTTCGAGCCCATACCTGCCATCGACATCCATGCGTCGGTGTAACGCCAACCCAATGATGGGTCTTTTTTGCCGTAATCCATGTTGCCAAAGACTTTACCTTCAACGCCGAGGTGGCTGAGGTCGCGACCGGTGAAGAATTCTGCAATATCTTCGTAAGCCGACCAATTGACCGGAACGCCCAGGTCGTAACCATACTTAGCTTTGAAGTCGGCCTTGTTCTTGGCATCGTTGAACCAGTCATACCGGAACCAGTACAAGTTCGCGAATTGCTGATCGGGCAACTGATACAGATCGCCGTCTGGGGCTGTCGTAAACTGGGTACCGATGAAGTCGGAAAGATCCAGAGTCGGACTGGTCACGTCTTTACCCTCACCCGCCATCCACTTCGTCAGGCTGCGTGCCTGCTGATAACGCCAGTGCGTCCCGATCAGATCGCTGTCGTTGACGTAGGCGTCGTAAATGTTCTCACCTGTTTGCATTTGGGTTTGAAGCTTTTCGACAACATCACCTTCACCGATCAGATCGTGTGTGATTTTAATGCCCGTGATGGCTGTGAACGCCGCTGCCAAGGTCTTGGATTCATAGCTATGGGTATCGATGGTCTCGGAAACGACCTTGATCTCCATCCCCGCGAACGGTTTGGCAGCGTCAACTAACCATTGCATCTCAGCTTCTTGTTCGGCGCGACTGAGCGTCGACAAATCGCCAATTTCGGCATCAAGGAACTCCTTCGCTTCTTTCATCCCGGCATACGCCGAAGATGAAAAAATAGCGAACGCTAGCCCTATCGCCGTCGTCGCTTTTAATGACAAGTTCATGTATTTTCTCCCAAGTATAAAACCAACAAAAACGTGCGATACCTTAGAGCCCTGCCTGCTCCAGGCACCTTACTGCATGCCAGATCAGACGTATCGGAACACCACGATCGCGTAGATCAGGCAGACAATCAGGGCACCCCATTGTGGGGCGCTACTGATGAGGCCGAGCCAAGCCAGATTGATGAAGGCCGAGCCCAAAAGCGTGATGAACAAGCGGTCACCGCGCGTTGTTTCCAACCGGAGGATTCCTAACCGAGGGGTCTCCGGGTACTTAATCGCCAGAGTTGTGAACACGATCAGCAGCGTCGCGATCACCATGAAAAAAATCGCGGTCGGCCATGTCCAAGCCATCCATTCCATGATGCAACTCCTCTATTAAACTCGGCCGAGGGCAAAGCCCTTGGCGATGTAATTGCGAACGAAGTAAATCACCAAAGCACCCGGCACGATAGTCAACACGCCAGCCGCGGCCAGCACACCCCAATCTAGCCCCGAGGCCGACACCGTTCGCGTCATCGTCGCGGCGATAGGCTTGGCATCGACGGATGTCAGCGTTCGTGACAGCAACAGTTCAACCCACGAGAACATGAAGCAGAAGAAAGCCGTGACGCCGATGCCGCTGGCGATCAAAGGCATAAAGATTTTAACGAAGAACCGCCCAAACCCGTAGCCGTCGATGTACGCGGTTTCATCAATCTCTTTCGGCACACCGCGCATAAACCCCTCCAATATCCAAACCGCCAGCGGTACGTTAAACAACGTGTGGGCCAGCGCGACCGCAATGTGCGTATCGAACAGTCCCACCGAAGAATACAGCTGGAAGAACGGCAGCGCGAACACTGCAGGCGGAGCCATGCGATTTGTCAGAAGCCAAAAGAACAGGTGCTTGTCGCCCAAGAAGTGATAGCGAGAAAAAGCATAAGCCGCAGGCAACGCGACGGCGATGGAAATCGCCGTGTTCATCGTGACGTAGATGATCGAGTTGATATACCCCCAGTACCACGACGGATCGCTAAAGATGGTGACGTAGTTAGCCAGTGTCAGGTTTTGCGGCCAGAGCGAGAAGACGCCGAGAATTTCATCGTTCGTCTTCAGGCTCATGTTCACCAGCCAATAGATCGGCAGCAGCAAAAAGATCAAGTACAACCCCATCACGATCATTTTGGAGTTGATGATGCTGGACGAAGATTTGTTGGCCATCAGATGCCGTCCCTCTTATCCAGGTTGGTCATCACGGTGAAGAACACCCACGACACCAACAAAATGATCAGGAAGTATATGATCGAGAATGCCGCCGCCGGACCAAGGTCGAACTGACCCAACGCCATCTTCACCAAGTCGATCGACAACAGCGTAGTCGCGTTCCCCGGTCCGCCGCCCGTCACGACGAACGGCTCGGTATAGATCATGAAGCTGTCCATGAACCGCAACAGAATGGCGATCAGCAGAACGCCCTGCATTTTCGGCAGCTCGATATAGCGAAAAACCTTCCAGCGGCTGGCTTGGTCGATTTTCGCCGCTTGGTAATACGCTTGCGGAATCGATTGCAAGCCCGCGTAACCCAAAAGGGCAACCAGCGATGTCCAGTGCCAAACATCCATCACAATGATGGTGACCCAGGCATCGAGAGCATCTTGGGTATAGTTATAGTCAATTCCGATCGACGCCAGCGTATGGCCCAACAATCCGATATCGACACGACCAAAAATCTGCCAGATCGTACCGACAACGTTCCAAGGAATCAGCAGCGGTAGCGACATCAGAATCAGGCAAAGTGACGCCCACACGCCCTTCTTCGGCATGTTCAAGGCCACCAGGACGCCGAGGGGAACCTCAATGGCGAGAATAGTCATCGTGAAGAAAGCCTGACGACCGAGTGCATTGTGGATACGTTCCGAGGTCAGGGTTTCTTCAAACCACATGATTCCCGCCCAGAAGAATTTATTGCTCCCAAAGCTGTCTTGAACCGAATAGTTGACGACGGTCATCAAGGGGACGACGGCGGAAAATGCCACCAGAACCAGGACTGGTAAAATGAGGAACCATGCCTTTTGGTTAACGGTCTTATTCATTGCGCTGCCCCCACGCTGCCGGCACTCGGTGCGACCCGCCAATCGTTTTCGTAGACGTTGACCTTTGCCGCATCGAACACAACCCGCGTGTCGTCGGCGCTGATGGCTCTGCCTTCGTCGACCAGAATATTGATCTCGGCACCGAACAAGTCGGCGCGGACGATCTTATGCCGTCCGACATCTTCAACCCGTCGGACAGTGACGGGCAGGCCCGTAGCCTCGGACGTCAAACTTACAAATTCCGGGCGCACCCCGATTTGCATCTTACCACCCCGGACCTCATACGCTGCCCCCAACGGTACGGCATGACCATTGACGTGCGCCGTATTGCCATCGATCTGGGCATCCAACAGGTTCATACCTGGCGAGCCGATGAAGTAGCCGACGAATGTATGCTCCGGCGTTTCGAACAATTCGACCGGCGTACCCATTTGCACAACCCGACCGTCATACATGACGACAACTTTGTCGGCGAAGGTTAGCGCTTCGGTTTGGTCGTGGGTCACGTAGATCATCGTGTGGCCGAACTCTTGGTGCAGCGATTTAAGCTGGGTCCTCAACTCCCATTTCATGTGGGGATCGATCACGGTCAGAGGCTCATCGAAAAGAATCGCGTTCACGTCTTCGCGCACCATGCCCCGACCAAGGCTAATTTTTTGCTTGGCATCAGCCGTCAGGCCGCGGGCTTTGCGGTTCAGTACCGACTCCATACCGATCATGGCTGCAATCTGTTGAACACGCTCACGGATATACGCCGCGTTGGCACCGCGGTTGCGTAGAGGAAACGCCAAATTGTCATGCACAGTCATAGTGTCGTAGACAACCGGGAACTGGAAAACCTGCGCGATATTTCGATCCGCCGTGGTCATCTGTGTGACATCATCGTCGCCAAACAAGACGCGCCCCTCGGACGGATAGAGAAGACCAGAAATGATGTTGAGCAACGTGGACTTGCCGCAGCCCGACGATCCAAGCAGCGCATAGGCCTCGCCGTCGTTCCAAACGTGGTCCATTTCCTTCAAGGCATAGTCGTCTTCGCTTTTTGGTTTGGGCAGGTAGGAATGCGCCAAGTTCGAGAGTGTGATTTTTGCCATGGTTCTTATCCCGCCCCTCAGGCCGCCAACGTATAAGCGGCCGGAGCCACAAGCGCGCCGTCTTCGTTGAAGACATAGATGTGTGTTGGATCGACGTAGGCTTTGATCGCCGTGCCGATGGTCAGATTTTGCACACCATGCACCACGCCGACCCATCGTGAGATATCGTGATCAAGGTGGACAAACGTCTCCGACCCTGTGATCTCCGTCACGGCCAACTGACAGTCAAATTCCAAAGCGTTCTCAGACTGACTGGCCAGGCCGAGATGATTGGGCCGGAAGCCGGCCATGTAGCGTCCATCGGATAGCGATTCTAGCCGCGCGCTCGTCTGCGATGTTTGGCCATCACCGTAGGTTAGCGTGCCTCCTGACTTTGTGATCGGCAGGAAATTCATCGGCGGGTCGGAGAACACGCGTGCCGTCGTCGCATCCGCAGGCTTGCGATAGACGTCCAGTGTTTTGCCGAACTGCGTAACCCGGCCTTCCCAAAGCGTCGCAGTGTTACCGCCCAACAATAGGGCTTCTTCCGGCTCGGTCGTGGCGTAGACGAAGATCGAACCCGCCTCTTCAAAGATTTTCGGAATCTCCGCGCGCAGCTCTTCACGCAGCTTATAATCCAGGTTCGCCAGTGGCTCATCGAGAAGAACAAGTCCCGCGTCTTTGACCAAGGCGCGCGCCAATGCACACCGTTGTTGCTGTCCGCCTGAAAGTTCCAACGGCTTGCGGTCCAACATCGGGGTCAGCTTCATGAGGTCGGCCGACTTTCGAACTGCTTGCTCGATTTCGGTTGGCGTCTTGCCCAACAACCTCATTGGCGAAGCGATGTTTTCATACACAGTCATCGACGGGTAGTTGATGAACTGCTGATAAACCATCGCGATCTTGCGATCCTGCACACGCATGCCCGTAACATCCGTACCCTGCCAGACGATGGACCCCGTGTTCGGCACGTCTAATCCAGCCATCAGACGCATCAACGATGTCTTTCCCGACAAGGTCGGGCCAAGCAACACATTCATCGTACCATTTTCGAGGGTCAGATCCGTTGGATGGATATGTATCTGACCGTCGAAAACCTTGCTGACGCCTTTCAATTCAAGCGACATGCTTTTCCCACCCAGTTATTCCGCAGCCAGGCGCGAGGCCGGCTTAGGTTGTTTATCCATCCAGGCTTCGAGGCCTTGGATTTGTTCGTTAGTTAGGCGCAACCCCAGTTTGGAGCGGCGCCATATGATATCCTCTGCACACACTGCGTACTCTTTGCTCATTAGCCACGCAGCCTCACGTTCTGTCAGGGTCGCTCCGAAGTCTTGACCTAAATCGACTACGGACGTTGCGTCGCCCAAAATAACACGGGCTTCCGTACCGTAGGCCCGCACCAACCGTCGTGCCCAAAACGCATCTAGAAAGGCGTAGTTCGTTCGCAATTCGGCGATTAGCACGTCGACATCCATTACAGGAAAGTCACCGCCGGGCAAGGGTACCCGCGCGGTCCAACCCTCGCCGAGTCCCGGAAAGGCACCCGCCAACTTATCGACGGATTGTTCGGCCAATTTTCGGTGCGTCGTAATCTTGCCGCCGAAGATGTTCAGTATCTGAGGGCCGTTCGTATCCAAGGACAGTGTATAGTCGCGGGTTGCCGCCGTCGCCGACAGCGCTCCATCATCATAAAGTGGGCGAACGCCCGAATAGGTCCAAACCACGTCCTCGCGCGTAACGGGCTTTTTAAAATACTCAGATGCGAATCGACAGAGATAATCACATTCTTCATCGGTGGCCGTTGCATCTTTCGGATCAGCGGTGTGGTCATGATCCGTCGTACCGATTAGCGTGAAATCCATCTCATAGGGAATGGCAAAAATAATGCGGCCGTCCGACCCTTGGAAAAAATAGCACTTCTCGTGATCGAACAGTTTCCTGGTCACAATGTGACTGCCACGCACAAGGCGGATGCCTTCGGTCGAGTTCAGATGCAATTTTGTCTCAATGACATCCTGAACCCATGGCCCTCCCGCATTCACGATCGTCTTTGCAAGACGCTCTGATTGCGCGCCCGTTTCAACGTTTTCGGTGGTGATGGTCCAATACGCATCCCCACGCACGGCAGAGACAACCTTGGTCCGCGTCAGGATGGTGGCACCGCGCTGCTGCGCATCCCGCGCGTTCAATACAACAAGGCGCGAGTCATCGACCCACACATCAGAATATTCGTACGCGCGCTTGAACTTGTCATGCAGCGGTCCGCCAGCCGGATCGGTTCGCAAATCAAGGGTCTTCGTCCCCGGCAAAATCTCACGCCCGCCCAAATGGTCATAGAAAAACAAACCAAGGCGGATCATCCACGCAGGCCTGCGCCCCTTCAGCCAGGGCATAAAGCGGCCAACCAACCGCGACGCCGGTGTCGAGGTATCGAACCGCATATCGGCATGAAACGGCAGAACGAACCGCATGGGCCACGAGATATGCGGCATCGCGCGCAGCAGCGTCTCTCGCTCTTTCAAGGAATGGCGAACCAAATTGATTTCAAAAAATTCGAGATAGCGTAAACCGCCATGGAACAGCTTGGTTGACGCAGACGACGTCGCAGAGGCCAAGTCCGCCATCTCTGCCAGTGAGACAGAAAGGCCGCGACCTGCCGCATCCCTTGCGATTGCACACCCATTTATGCCGCCACCGATGACGAAAATATCATCTACGGTGGTGCGCGATTGCACCGCCATGCTTCCTCCTTATTTTTTATTAATCTTAACAAACAAGATGACCCCGCATTGTGTCAATGATAATTCTTTCATTTTTTTTCATTTTTTTTCAAAATTACGATAAACATTCATCATATTAGTTCATTCAACAGCAATTTTGAGATTTTTTCTGTATTTCGGAAGGAATCCAACATAAACGAAGATTAAGGATTGACTTGGCAAAGGCCCATCTAACATGCTTAGCCGACACACCGATAAGCATATTCAATGGAGGTCGCACCACCGATGGCGCAATCGTTTCGGAAAACTGAAATTTTAGAGATTGCGCACCACGACGGTCGAGTTGTTGTTGAAGACCTTGCCGAGCGGTTTGGGGTCACAACGCAAACCATCCGCCGCGATCTGAGTGACCTTGCAAACGAAGGGAAACTCAATCGTGTGCATGGTGGTGCCATCATGCCCGCCGGCGCGGCGAACATTCGCTACTCGGTGCGCCGTGCCATCAATGAGGATGCGAAGGATGCGATCGCAGCGCTGTGCGCCCGGGAAATTCCCAACAACTCGTCCGTCCTGCTCAGTATCGGAACGTCAACGGAGGCAGTTGCGAACGCACTGCTTGGGCACGAAAATCTAACCATCCTAACCAACAACTTGAACGTCGCCACGATCATGTCGGCCAATCTTTCGTGTCAGATTATCATCACAGGGGGTGTGCTGCGCCCGCACGATGGCGGTTTGGTTGGCGATTTGACGGCACAAGCGATCGAGCGCTTTAAAGTTGAACACGCGGTCATCGGCACCTCTGCCCTCGATCTTGAGGGGGATCTGATGGACTTTGATCTGCAAGAGGTCCGGGTGAGCCGCACCATCATCAATCTCTCGAAAAAGACCTTCCTTGTTACCGACAGTTCCAAGTTGGAACGTTCCGCGCCTGTAAAGGTCGCGTCACTCAGCGAGATCGACGCCATCTTCAGTAATCGTCTTCCGGTCGAACTTAAGCAGCAATGTCATGAATGGGGCACCGCCGTTTTTGAAACCGAATGCGCCAAAGGGTATGTTTAAAGGCAATAGGCTTTTAGCTTTTTGTGACACAGCCCAAAAGACAGAGAACCTTTGATTATTGACCGACGCGTTTTTCCATCAGTGTAGATAAGACCGCACTCTCTGACTGACGTAATTATCATGCTTGGAAGCCGGCTTTTGAAAAAAAGCGATCGGTTTTTGGAATGAAATTTAGCTTCACCATCATCCTCTTCTTAAGTCATTAAATTAGAAAGTGGTTCCCTCCTAGTTCCCAACCCCTAGAAAGGTGGCTTCACACCTCGGGCAATATATCTGCTTTCGGCGTCTAAGCGGGCGTGAGTTGGATGCGGTAAATTTCTTCCGCTTATGACCGTCATAAGAAAGTCACTGCACAATGGTTGCGGCAAACGCGTGCCATAAGCCCGATATGACTTAGATAACGAAAATGCCAAGTACACCCCACACCGCGGCGACAAGGGCGAGAGTAACAGCGCCGCCGCCAATCATCATGTACGACACACTTTTCAGAGATACCGGGTCATTTTTGCTCATGTTGCGCTCTCTCGCGCTAGGTCCGATGTTTTCGTAAATTATTCGTGCGGGACCCAAGATCGCTCATTGAACATAGATCCCAACAGACTTCGAAATGGGACCCCATGGCCAAGCTAACAAGGTGATTTTTCGTACATGAATTTTTTTAATAGTTTCCCAAGCTGATCTCATGCGGCCTTCTCGTCCAATGCTTGTTTCATTGCGACCTCAGCCCGACATGTTCCCGCACTAAACACGCACGGTGATTTGCCGAATAGATAATAAGGGCAGCGTGCACCAACGACCTTCGCTAACATGCTAATATGGTGAGCGCGCCGATGAATAGGAGATTTGAAAATGACAATTCTTACGGAAGAACAAAAGCAAGCTTTCTGGCGCGACGGTGTTTTAGTGGTACGAGATGCTGTGACACCAACTCAACTTTCTGCGCTCCGCAAACAGTTCAGCGACTGGGTCGAAGAAAGCAAGCAACATACGGCATCATACGGCGAATGTATTGATGGGCGGCAGCGCTTTGACTTACAACCGGGGCATACATCGGAGAAACCATCACTTCGTCGGATCAACGCGCCGACGGAAGCCTCGGAGGCATACTTTAACGTCATGTCAGACAGCCCGATGGTCGATATGATCGCCGAGCTCATCGGCCCCAATGTTCGCCATCATCACAATAAGATTAACTCCAAACTGCCGGGCACGGCGACCAAAGTGGATTGGCATCAAGACTTTCCTTATACCCCACACACGAATTCCGATCTCGTCACAGCCCTCTTAATGGTCGATGAAGTGACCGAACAAAACGGGCCGCTGGAGATCGTAAAAGAATCCCATAAAGGGCCGCTCCATTCGTTGTGGCATGATGGCGTCTTCACAGGCGCCGTTGATCAAGCAACGGCCAAAGATTGCCTCTCCAATGTAACAAAATGTTTTGGTCCTGCCGGGTCGGTTTGCTTTATGCACACGCGTGTTCTGCACGGGTCAGCACCAAATCATTCGGATCATCCGCGTACGTTGTTTATCAGCGTTTATGCCGCCGCAGACGCCGTTGCGTGTGCGCCCAATCCGGTACCTAACAAACACGAAGGTTTGCTTGTCAGGGGGAAAGAACCCCATAAAATTCGTTGCACAGCGTACGAAGTAGACGTTCCCGAGTTCCCAAAACAAGCATCTTTCTTTGCTCAACAATCCCAAGAAGAAAGAGGTCATTGAATCGGCAAGCGTCTTAAGTCACGTTGACCCATTGGCGGTACGATTCATCTTTCCGCAAATAAAAAAAAGAATTCGATATCCAATTATCCGTGCGCCAATATGCGCGTGGGCTATTTCTAATGCTAGGTGGTCGCCGATTTTAATCCGGAAAAGGACCCAGGAATGCCGACTGAAAAAATAGACACGCTCGTTGTTGGCGCTGGCCAAGCCGGCTTGGCCATGAGCGAACATCTGAGCAACTGCGGTGTGCCTCACCTTGTATTGGAACGGCACCGGATCGCCGAACGCTGGCGCTCGGAAAGATGGGACTCTTTGGTTGCCAACGGTCCGGCCTGGCACGATCGATTTCCGGGTATGGAGTTTCCCAATACCGATCCCGATGCTTTCGCCTCCAAGGAGGAAGTCGCGGATTATTTTGTCGCATATGCAAAAAAGATCGCCGCCCCCATCCGCTGCGGCGTGAATGTAGAGAGCGTGCAAAGGAACGTCGACCGCCCCGGCTTCCGCGTCGAAACGTCGGAGGGCGCAATCGAAGCCACCTACGTGATTGCCGCGACAGGACCTTTCCAGCACCCTGTCATTCCACCCGTTATCCCTGAAGATGCGGGCATCGAGCAGATTCATTCCAGCACTTACCACAATCCCGGCCAATTACCTGAAGGCGCGGTGCTCGTGGTCGGTGCGGGGTCTTCGGGAACGCAAATCGCCGACGAACTGTTGGCGGCGGGAAAGCGTGTTTACCTCTCGGTCGGCTCACACGACCGTCCGCCACGAAGCTATCGCGGGCGCGACTTCGTCTGGTGGCTGGGGATCTTGGGCAAGTGGGATGCTCAGGCCGTCGAGCCCGGCACGGAGCATGTCACGATCTCGGTGAGCGGTGCGCATGGCGGCCAGACGGTCGACTTCCGACGTCTTGCCAAAAAGGGCATGACACTTGTCGGTCTGACAAAGTCGTTTAAAAACGGTGTGCTGACTTTTGCGCCGGATCTTGCAGACAATCTTGCGAAAGGCGATGCGAACTATCTGTCTTTGCTGGACGAAGCCGACGCATATGTTGCCCGCAATCGTCTTGATCTGCCGGAAGAGCCTGATGCCCGCAATATCGAAGCGGACCCGCAGTGCGTTACAAACCCCATTCTTGAATTAAATCTGGCGGAGGCTGGCATAACCACGATCATCTGGGCAACAGGCTATGCTGTTGATTACAGTTGGCTGAAGGTGGACACATTCGACGATGCAAATAAGCCGATGCATCAGCGCGGGGTCTCGGCTGAGCCCGGGATTTATTTCCTGGGATTGCCATGGCTGTCGGGACGGGGCTCCTCCTTCATATGGGGCGTCTGGCACGATGCAAAGTATTTAGCCGACCATATTTCAACGCAACGTAAGTATCTGGCGTATCATGCTGCCGCACAGGGCAAGACCTAAAGGTACGAAAACAAACGTGGGCGACTGTCCATCGTCGGAACATTTAAAGCGCATGGGAGAGATCACAGCGAATGGCGAATTCTTTTAGTGTCCAAGTTCTTAATTTCTCGAACATTCTTGAAATTGATGGAGCCAGAACGCCGGACAACTATGCAGCTCTGCTCGACGCACTTGAGTATGGAGACCAGACAGGCATGAGCGACGATGAAAAACGTGAAATGTGCCTGATGTCTTTACAAGATCATAAGCCCGCCGAAGCGGCCTACCTTGTGTTGAAACACGACATGGCCGACGTGCTTCGGGACGGACAGATGCGGAATGCCGCAACCGAGATGCTTGATGAAAAACTGTGGGAAGAATATGCAGACTCATCGCTGCACGAACGGATGTTTAATGCCGGCAGTTTGCTCTACGCCGCTTTTCCGGGTTCGTTCCCGAAGCCCGATGCGGTCCGGGTTGTCCTAAGTGTCACCGCCAACGATGCTCGCTCCAAGGCGCTTTTGACGCTCGATCTGAACGAGTCATTTCTGGTTCGCCTCCTTGCCGACGGCATGGATGATCGGGCAGCGCTACATCGCTTGTATCATGACGAACTTGTCGGACCGTCTTTTCCAAATGCCCACGAGGTAGTGTGGATTGTCAGCACACATCCGCTCAGTGACGATGTCATGCAGATTGAGGTCGTCAGCTCCGGCTACTGGTTGGATGCGCTTATGGATACGGACTCATACGATTCATCCGCCTATGCAGACACGGCACCATCGGCACGCGGCTAAACGCGTATCTGTTTTTTGACGCATATCTGCACCGGCAACTTTCAGCGCACTAGCGTGCGGTGAAGACCAAAGAATTGGGGTTGATCCGGCGGCTCACCTCTATTTGGACCAACAATGCGGCATCGCCATCCGCCAAATCCACCTGGCCAACATCCAAACCGATGATGGCCGTGTCCCCCGGCAACAGCCGCGAACATCCATTAACTTGCACGGCGCCCGCTAAACTATGCACGGCAAATATGCGCCTCTCGGCCAACGCCAAAGACCTGTTACACGGCCCATGCAGAACCGTGACATCCCCATTGCAATAATCGGAATTAAACATGAGATTCAAATCGGTTAACGGGCCCGATTTAAGCTGCGCATTTACTCTCAACGCACCGCTGAACTGAACCGGAATCCAAGGATCAGCATCAATGCTGCCGCCGTCATTATGCAACACCATGCCCTGCCCTTTCACGACTGTGAGAATCCGGACATATTCGGCGAACTCGGAAAATGATCCGTCACGCGTGACATCTGCCATGCTTAACCGCCATATACGGTTTTCGCCGAGGGTAGCGCATGCGATTTCTCGCGTAATCCCGCCACCATTCTTCCAATTGCTTTCTGTTAACTCAGCAAATCTTATGATTTCCATCGTTGGCATTACCGGACTAAATCCCAATCACACATAATATCCTAAGGCGGACTTTAATCTGAGCGCAGGCAAAAAATGGCGCCTTGCTGACCGATACGCTCCCATGCGTGTTCATTTTCCGAGGCTTTCTCTAAGCCAATGAGAAGAACAGATTTATGCAAGCCCGCCGAACGTTCCAAATTTTACAACCCTCTGATTGCCTAGGACCAATCCTAAAATTTTTCCGGGCGAAGCACGTCTACCTCGTCCATGTAGATGATGCCCGAGTATTTGGCGAAATAGGCCTCTGCGATTTCAGCCGCGATCTTTTCCGCAACACGCCGGTCTTTGACGACCACTTCTGTTTTAACGATGGCAAAATCATCGACGATGGATGGGCGATGGGCCGGGTGTAATCCGTGCCCACCTTTACCGGCGCCTTCAAAGAAGGAGTAGCCTGTGGCACCTGCATTTTTCAAAATGCGCGTGACACCATCGTGGATAAGTTTCTCAGCAATGATCGAAATTAGGGTGGCTTTATGTGTCGTCATGGTTTTTCTCGTTCATATAATGTGGTTTTTCAGGGTGCGCTCAAAATCCAAAGACGTGATCACCGAGCGCAACGAACAATGGGATGCAGATGGCAATGGCGACCGGCGTACCGATACTCGTCGACGCGCCGATAAATGCCGATGGGTTGGCCGATGGTATGCCGCCCCGCAACGTTGGCGGGCCAGAGATATCGGAACTGGACGCCGCCATCACAGCCAGCAAGATAACACCGCCAGGGCTAAATCCCGTTAAATAGTGCGCCACGGCGCCAAGCCCGAAGGCAATCGACCCATGAAGTACCGGCCCGACAATCGCGTAAACGGCGTACCAGTGCGCGACCCTGCGAAGTTCGGCCAGCCGCGCATAAGCCTCCATGCCCATGATCAAAATCAACACCGAGAGTAAGCCACGGAATAAAGGCTCGTAGAAACTCTCGACGACACGCTCCGGCATCGTCAGCAATCCAAGCAAAAGCCCCAGCAACAGTGCAGAGAGTGCGGAGCCCCGCAGGCTCTCAATAATAATCGGCCAAACACGTACGCTGCCCGATGTGGCTTTGTCACCCGCATCTTTTTTCATATTGGCCAAGACAATCGCGAGCACCAGGGCTGGGATATCCATGAAGGGATAGAGCGCGGGCACCCAGGCCTCGAAGTAAATCGCTTCTTCTTCCAGGACAATCATCGCAGCGGCGAAGGTCGATGCACTAACGGCACCGAAAAGACCGGCGGTCGCAATCGCGTCGTCAAGTTTAACGCGCGGCAGCCGTGCCAGAGCAAAGCGGCCGATAATGACGATCACACATCCCACGAGCACGGCGATCATCGCCGGAAAAAACAGTGCCGAAAGATCGGCCTTGCGGATTTCCATGCCGGCCTTCAAGCCAATTTTCATCAACAACATAAAGACAATAAATCGGTAGATGGCGTCGGGAATCACCAATTTACTTCCCGACGCCGCAAGCAGCATGCCGCCGATAAGAAATGCCAAAGTCGGTTTTTGGAATTGAGTGAGGAATGTTTGGATAAAATCAAAAAGTAAGTCCATGAGCGCCGATCCAGTTTTTATGAGGCCGATGCGCGGAACGTAGTGAAATCATGTAAATAATAAAAATTGATTGTTTATATTATAATGTTCTATTTTTAAGAACGATGGTACATATCAACTTCAAGCATCTGCGGTATTTTTGGGCGGTCGCACATGATGGAAATCTGACGCGCGCCGCAGATCAATTGAATGTCTCACAGTCGGCACTGTCGGTGCAGATCCGCAAACTGGAAGAACAGTTGGGTCATGCCTTGTTTGATCGTAAAGGGAGGCGGCTGCACTTGACCGAAGCGGGCCGCATCGCGCTCGATCATGCTGACGCTATCTTTGCGACCGGAGACGAACTTGTCGGCACGCTGGCCGGAGATGTCGCCACCCGTCCTGTGCTTCGGGTCGGCGCCATGGCGACATTGTCGAGGAACTTTCAAATCGGTTTACTCCGCCCGGTTCTAGAACAAAGCAACGCAAGCATCGTTTTAAGGTCCGGTAGCCCAAAAGACCTGCTTGAAGAGTTGGAAGCACTCGCGCTCGACGTTGTGCTGTTGAACACGGCCACGGGCAGCGGCCATGCCGCAACATTCAGGTCACATCGTCTTTCTGAACAGCAAGTCAGCGTCATTGGCACACCAAAACGCTTAGGCAAAAAAGGCTCCCTCAAAGACGTTCTCGCTCAGCATCCGTTAATTCTTCCTGCAACGCATGGTTCAATAAGAACCGGCTTTGATGCGCTGGTACAAAGGTTAGGGGTGAGGCCGAACGTCATCGCAGAAGCGGACGATATGGCCATGATGCGTCTGCTCGCACGCGAGGATATCGGTATCGCCGTGTTGCCGCCGGTTGTCGTACAAGACGAACTATCGAGCGGGCAGCTGATAGAGGCATATCCCTTAAAGGGTGTCTTTGAAACGTTCTACGCCGTTACTTTAGAACGCCGCTTCCCCAATGCATTGCTGCCGCTCATCCTGGACGCATCGCGTTAAAATCCCATTCGCGCAAGGCTCGACTTGGTCTATAGCGCGATCAGATCGAGGGACTGCTTGCTCAGGCGCTCGGCGCCGTTTTCGCCCAACAAAACGGAATGCCCCCAGCACATCGCAAGGCCGGCCTCTGAGTCCATCAAAATCATATGCAAAAAGAAAACGTTGCCGACCTCCATTATGAGCAGATTGCCCTCATAAAACATCGGGAAGTCGACCCAGATCGGATTGTAAACCGCCCCCATGCCATACCCGCACGCGTTCAGCTTGGCATGCGACAACCCATGCGCATCAAACACACGGGCGTGGGCGGCGAAGACATCCCCCATAGGTGCACCCGGTCGGATCGCGTGTTCACACGCTTCCAAGGCTTCAGTGGCGGCGGCATGCATGCACTTTTGGGTGTCATTTGGCGTGCCGATAATCAAGGTCCGCATCATCGCCGCATGATAGCGTCGCCACGCCCCTGACCATTCAATCGTCAACTGGTCTATTGCATCAAGATGGCGGCGACCGGACTGGTAGCGACAAAGCAACGCAGCTTCGCCTGAGCCGAGGATGAATTCATTGCCGGCATAATCGCCACCGCCTTTAAAAACAGCCCCCTGCATCGCGGCCAGAATGTCACCTTCAAATGCGCCCGCGTGGGTGGCTTCTATACCGGCATCCAGCGCCGCATCGGAAAGCGCAGCGGCTTTTCGGGTGTAAGCGATTTCAGTGGGGCTTTTGATACGGCGTAGGCTCGGTATGATGTCGGATGCTTCGATGAGCGACACACGCCCGTCCAATGCACGTCTAACCAGATCGCCGTTATAGGCGGTAAGACCCGCCGTCCGTGTTTCAATGCCCAACTTCTTGCTGCCCAAACCGAGTTCATCAATCAGGCGGGCGAGATGTTCGGCCGGGTTTACCCCTTCAACATCGCGCCAGATATGTATTTGCGCGTCACTGAGCGTCGACGTCTGCTGCGCTTGCCGCAAGTCCGGTGCTCGGGTCAACAAATGCAGCTCGCCGCTGGCGGTCATCACCAAACATTGGAACAACGCAAAGCCAAACGTGTCATAGCCACATATCCAATAATGACTTTCCGGCGCGAACATCAACAAGCCATCAAGGCCAGCGGCGTCGATACGGTTTTTAGCTTTATCTAAACGTTCATCAAACTCAACACGGTCAAAGTGTATAGGCACGGCGACATCCAATCCTCATCAGCACCTTCGCGGACATCCAACCAGCATACACAATATCCCCGTCGGCATAGCATGCCGATGATGCACAAAAAAAACCGCCGTCGAGCGATGCCGACGGCGGTTTCCTTTAAAAGCGCAAAGCGGTCTTAGTCGAGTGCGACGAGATCCTCGGCAGACGCCTTGCCGTTGCGACCTTCCTGCAGTTCGTAAGATACCTTCTGGCCTTCGCGCAGTGAGTTCATGCCCGCACGCTCAACAGCCGAGATGTGAACGAATGCATCCTTGGAGCCGTCTTCCGGCTCAATAAAACCATAACCTTTGGTGGTGTTGAACCACTTCACGGTACCTTTAGCCATGTCGATATTCCTCTGACAATTGTTTGCGCCGCGCCACACCGTGTGGCCAAACGCATGTTAACGATAACATTCTCAGGGGATAACTAAGCTAAGCGGTAGTCCGCATCATTTTAGGTAACACGCATCAAATGTATCTCGCGACTTCATGATGTTCTTATTTCAGCCAAAAGTCAATCAAATTTTTGAAAAACGAACCATACCTCGAAGATGGACCTAGGCCCCCAGCGGACTTATTGTTCGCATGAAACCTACTAAGGAGTTCTCATGATTTTGCGCTCAAAGACATTCATGCATACGATCGCCATGCTCGGCATACTTGTCTTCTCCGCCCGTTCGATTGCCGATCAAACACTGTATCAACAGCCCACCTCCAGCGACGCCGTCATGATTATGTCGCCTTGGGTCCGTGCAGCCCCCCCGACGGCGCGGGTTATGGCGGGCTATGCAACGCTGCACAATCAGTCCGATCAGGCGCAAACACTGACCGGTGTTTCCAGCCCCATGTTTGAACGTATCGAAATTCATGAGAGCTATGTCGAAGGCGGTATTTCGAAAATGCGCCAACTTCCGCAGCTTGAAATCGCCGCCAACGCCATGGCGACGTTCGCACCGAACGGCAGGCATCTGATGCTAATCGGCCCTACCGCTGACGTTAAGCGTGCAGTTCGTATCGAAATGACATTCATATTCGCAGACGGCAGCAGAAAATCCCTCGACGTTGATGTTCTCAAACGCGGCAATGCGGCAACGCCCATGCAACAACACAACCACTAATCGAAGAGCATGAGTTCAGATCATGAACCATGAGAACCCCTCGCTTGATCAGGCGTAAGCACCGCCGTAACGTACATTTAGTGGCTTATGTGAGGATCGACCGTAACCGGTCGACGAATTTGGGGAGATATCAACAATGTCGGAGCAACCGCTTGGCAGCCCGGATGACGCGGCTGGCGCACCCGCTGGCGGCCTGGTCAGCACACCTATCGATGCCACCGTTCCCATGCACGAGGTCGGCACGGTCACGTTAAGTCCGACGGGTGACTTCGAAGCCGGCAGCTATCAGACCTTCACACTTGTTTATACCGCCGGCAAATTCGGGATCGACGATTCAGGTTCGATCCGCGTTTGCTTCCGTTTCGCCAGCGATCAAACACGACCGCAGTTTGAAAATCCAACAGGCCCAAACTTTACCACCATCACCGCATCCAATGACGCCGTGCTGCAATATCACTACGACCCCAAAGGCAACGTCCGACCTTGGGACCGCGCGTTATACATTAAAGTCGTACGCGGCTTTTTACGCGAAGGGGACACCATCACCATCAAGCTCGGCGACACCTCACAAGGTTCGCCCGGTATGCGGCTACAGACGTTCTGCGAAGAAAGTTACGAATTCCATACCCTGATCGATCCGATTGCCACCTATTGCTATCAGCCGGTGCCAAACCAGCCGACGATCCGCATCGTACCCGGTGCACCCGAAACGTATGTCGCCGTCGCACCGACGCTACGTGCGGTTGGCGAGGTATTTTCGGTGAAATTCAAAGGCGAAGACAAATGGGGCAATCCGTCGGATCAATGCGATCGTACATTTAAGCTCCGTGCCACAGGCCCAATTGACGGACTGCCCGCCAGCGTCAGCATTGCGCCCGGCACCCGCGCCGTCGAAATCAGCGGATTAAGCGGCGCATCTACCGGCGACGCACGCATTGAATTTTTGGATGAAAACGGCGATATCGTGACGACAACCAACCCGATTCGCTTTGCCGACGCCCCGGCGCTCAAACACTATTGGGGCGACCTGCACGGTCAGTCGGAAGAGACCATCGGCACCGGCAGTGCAGACGAATATTTCCGCTTCGCCCGCGACCTCGCATTCGTCGATGCCACCGGACATCAAGGCAATGACTTCCAGATCACATCACCGTTCTGGTCCGAGCTTGATGATCTATGCGCGCGCTATGATGTGTCCGGCGAATTCATCGCAATCCCAGGCTACGAATGGTCCGGCAACACCGGACTTGGTGGCGACCGCAACATCTATTTCCCTGACGAAGGTCGCACCTTACGTCGCTCGTCCCATGCCTTGGTCTCGGATCGATCCGACATCAGCACCGATTGCAACTCTGCCGCTGAATTGTTCGAAGCGCTGGCCCGTGACAAAGAATGGGACGTAGTCGGCTACGCACACTGCGGCGGCCGCTACGCCGACGTCAAAATGGCGCACGACGGGCGATTCGAAAAATCCATGGAAGTGCATTCCAGTTGGGGCACTTTCGAATGGCTGGTCCAAGACGCCTTCGAAATGGGCTACCGGATCGGCATCGTCTCTAACTCGGACGGTCATAAAGGCCGCCCGGGCGCGAGCTATCCGGGGGCGTCATTGTTCGGCGCCGTGGGTGGCCTGACCTGCTTCTTAGCCCCGGAACTCAGCCGGGATGCGATCTTAGAAAGCATGCGAAAGCGCCGCCATTACGCCACCACCGGAGGGCACGGCGGTCGCATGATGATCGATGTGAACGCGACGTTTACCGAGAGCGGCACACTGTATCACGATGATCCGCGCAATGGTCCGACAGACGGCCATACGTCTGACAGCGCGATGATGGGCGACATCGTGCATCTACCGGGCGGCGAGGCTGACCTCAACATCGACATTCACGCCGCCAGCCCGATTGAGCGGGTCGATATCTTCAACGGCCTCGACCTGATTGAAACCGTCCGGCCTTACACCAAGGAAGAGCTCGGTAATCGTATTCGCGTGGCTTGGGAAGGCGCTGAATACCGAGGCCGATTCCGCCAAGTGATCTGGGACGGCACCGCACACCTGTCGGACAATGCCATCGTCGATGCCAAAGCGATCAACTTCTTCAATCGTGACAAGACCCTCGATATCGTGTCTGAGACCGAGCTTGCGTGGCGTGCGCTGACGACCGGCAATATCGGCGGCTTCGACGTTTGGGTGAAAGACCCTTACGCGGGCACGCTGAAGATTGAAACGCCGTTGGTCAAAGCAGGTGTGCCGCTTGAAGACATCGGCTTCGAAGACGAAGTGTTCGATCAAAGCGACGTGCTGCCCCGGTATCTAAAAATTTTCCGGATGCCAGCGGAAAACCCGCACCGGACGTTATCGTTCTCAAAGCGCCTTGAACTAAAGCCTGAAGGCGATAACCCGATTTTCATCCGGCTCACGCAAGAAGACGGCACGCTGGCCTGGACCAGCCCGATTTATCTGTATCGCTGAGTTTGCCGACAGTCGAAGTTAACTGACTTTCGAATCGGTCGACTTCGATGTTTCGATACGATCGCGAATGCGCGACAAAAACCGTGTTGTGATGCGTTGCTCAATGGAAAGTGCTTCTGCGCGCGGGCACAGCAAACGCACATCAAAAAGAATCTGCGCAAGGTCCGTTGTATGCATCCGCACTTGTGGATCGGGCTTTCTTATATCAAGCGCCATATGGCGCCGTACCGTGGTCCAATATTTAGTCGCTTCCTCATCATATGCCGTCCACTCTGTTTGAATAGCATCGACGAGATATGCCAGATCCTCTTTCGGCCGCAAATATTCGAGCGCATTCACAGCAATCGCGAAGGTATGGAAGACGTATTGCTTGCGAATGTTCAAATTGATGATGTTGTGTGACAGGATCATCGCGTTCGGCATCGTGATAATATGCCCTGTATAGTCGTGCGATTGGTCTCCGGCGGGCGATAATTCATGCAGGATCGTGCTCATAAAACCTTCTTGCAGCACTTCGCCCCGGATATCGCCGACCTCTATCCAGTCGCCCGTGTCAAATGGACGCGTCATGGTGCGATACAGCCCCCCCGTCAGGCACATGATTACCTCTTTAGAGGCGATGACGATGGCGAGGGCAAACGCCGCGAACGTGAGCGCGAACTTGGAAAGCTCGAACGACCAGACCAGCAGCAAACCGATAAAAATCAAAATCACGGTGAAATTGCGGACCACCGACATCCATTTTCGCTTATCTGCGCTGAGAGTCTCGGAAGCGCCTTTGATAGAGCGTATGATCCCCCAACGCGCCGCCAAAATAACCGTGATCATCAAAACCGACGCGCCAATATCTCTCCATGGCAGGCCGGCAAAGGATTGCCTTAAATCTTCCATATTCATACCTTAAATCAAATTTCCCATATTAACACGATCCTAACGCCCGGTTGGGCATAAAGCAGCATGGCTAAACGCAGAACCACAAGAGCGCGAAAATCAAGCCCTGACTCCGGCCCGCCGTCAATGCTGCGCCGTCTTGTAAAGTGGACGGCAACCCTTGGCGTGTGGACATTTATCTTTGGCTTGTTCGCCGTGGGCTGGTTTTATACCGACCTGCCCGACGTCGAAGACAGCCTCGCCCCTTCGCGCCGCCCGACGGTTTGGATCATGGCGAGTGACGGCAGTGAACTTGCCGCCGCCGGTGACCTCTATGGTATCCCCGTTCGGCTGAAAGACCTGCCGCCGTCACTGCCGCAAGCGGTGTTGGCAACCGAAGACCGCCGCTTCTATGACCACTTCGGCATCGACGTGATCGGCCTTGCACGAGCCACTGTGACTAACATTCGCGCCGGGCGCATCGTTCAAGGCGGCAGCACCATCACCCAGCAGGTCGCAAAAAATCTGTTTTTAAGCCCCGAGCGTACCATCAAGCGTAAAATACAAGAGGTCATGCTGGCGTTTTGGCTGGAAAATCGGTTCTCCAAAGATCAAATCTTGGAGCTTTACCTCAACCGGGTTTACTTGGGCGCCGGCACCTATGGCGTCGATGCGGCGGCCCGTAAATATTTCGGCGTGCCGGCATCGGACCTCAGCATTTGGCAGTCGGCGATGTTGGCCGGCTTGCTGAAGGCGCCCAGCCGCTACAATCCGCACAGCAGCGACGAACGCGCCGATGCGCGCACTAAAGTCGTGCTCACGAACATGGTCGCAGCCGGGTATCTGAGCGAAAAAGACGCCAAGGCGGCGCACATGAAAACCATGGCGGCAAACAACATCCGCCCGGGTCGCCGCGCACCGTATTTCGTGGATTGGGTCTTGGATCAGGTGCGCGATTACGTCGGTACCCGTGATCGCGACCTGATCGTTAAAACGACCTTGTCGCCAACATTGCAATACGATGCCGAGCAACGCCTTATCCAAGCTCTCAAAGGCCCCGCAAAGGGGCGTAACGTCGGCGATGGCGCTGTGGTCGTGATGTCACTGGATGGCGCACTGCGCGCCATGGTCGGCGGTGCCGATTACGGGACCAGCCAATTCAATCGGGCGACCCAGGCATCACGGCAGCCGGGCTCTGCATTTAAACCGGTGGTCTATTTAGCAGGCCTTGAGTCTGGCCTGACCCCGAACGATATCATCAGCGATTCACCGGTCAGGATCGGTGCCTGGTCGCCCGGCAACTTCGACGATAAATACATCGGCGACGTCACCATGGCGCAAGGACTCGCACGTTCGATCAATACCGTCGCCGTGCGCGTCGCGCTCTCGGCAGGCATTGACCGGGTCGCAAAAACCGCGCGCACGCTCGGCCTTGATCCGGGGGATAAACCCGATGCATCGATCGCGTTGGGGACGGCGGAGGCAACACTCCTCAACATGACAGCCGCCTACGCAGCGTTTGCCAACGGCGGCACCGGCGTCATTCCTTACGGCATCGAAGAAATTCGCGACGGCGGCGGTGCCATTGTATATCGCCGCAGCGGCTCTGGACTCGGCCAAGTCATCCCGCCACAATACATCGGTCCGATGAATACCATGCTGAAAGGCGTAATCGACGGTGGTACCGGCAGGGGGGCAAAGCTCGACAGGCCCGCAGCAGGCAAGACCGGCACGTCGCAGAATTATCGAGATGCCTGGTTCATGGGCTATACGGCGGACTATGTCGCAGGTGTTTGGCTTGGCAACGACAACGGGGTGGCTATGAAGGGCGTCACCGGCGGCAGCATACCGGCACGCTTGTGGCAAAGCGTGATGATGTCTGCACATGCAGGAATTCCGCCCCGCGACTTGTCCACGCCGCCCGGTCAAGGTGGCGGTAACGATAGTGATCCGGGTTTCTTCGCACGATTGTTTGCGACCATTGAGGGCGCCAAGAAAGACGCCGCCAAAAAAATTGAGACCATGGCGCCTAATACATCTGGCACGCCTTCGCGCGAAAAATCAGCGCCCGCAGGTTCGAACGAGCTGCCATTTGGACTATCAGACCGGAACTAGAGATGTGCGCGTCCGCGCCACGGCACGAACGCCGGCACGCAGGCGCGATAAGCAGCGTAGGCATCGCCATAGCGCGCGATCAATCGACGCTCTTCAAGCCACGTCCCGACCACTAAATACACACTGCCGAAAAACGCCGTCATCAGGCCCAGCGGAGACCACGCAGCCCCCCACAAAATTAAAAAGACGGCACTGTACAGGGGGTGGCGCACATATCTATGCAACCCGTCTATTCTAAGCGGTCCGTCTTCGTCCACAGCGCCCCCGCCTTTCGCGGCGCGCACCTGAGCGGTGCCGGCGAAGCGCCCGAGATCATAGCCGCCGAGCGCTAAAAACATCAAAACCCAGCCGGCAATTTCGAGACCACCCAGCACAACTTTCTGCGTCCCTGAAAGATCATACGCCGGCAATGCACCGAGAAATGCATGGCCACCCAAAAACACGGCGACGAGCGTGACGATGGCAAACCCGTTGTATGCCAATCGATAGCCCGCCCCAAGCCAGCCATGAAGCCGTGCTTTCATACTCTCACTAGCCAACAACGAATGAGCCAGACCGAACACCGCCCACATCGCCCCATATACGGCGACGTCAATAAGCGGCAGCGGCGTCGACATCAATTGGCCTTATGTTTCTTTGGGGGCGGCGTTCATACGGCGAATGGTGTCGGTCGTCGAATGCCCGGGCTTCAACGCGGCAAGCACGACCTGCCCGCCCCACCCCTGCACGAGGTCAGCACCGACAACTTCATCAATCGTGTAATCAGCGCCCTTCACCAGAACGTCCGGGCGCAATTCACCGATCAACTCATACGGGGTGTCTTCAGAAAAGATCACCACGAGGTCGACCGACCCGAGCGACGCGAGAACAGCGCTTCGCGCCGCTTCATTTTGAACGGGTCGCTCATCCCCCTTAAGGCGCTTGACCGACACGTCGGCATTCAAGCCGACAACCAGCCGGTCACAAGCGCCCCGCGCCTGCGCCAACAGCGCAACGTGGCCCGGGTGCAGCAGATCGAAGCAACCATTGGTAAAGCCGACTTTGTGCCCCTGCCGGCGCCAACGCGCGATACGATCCAGAGCCTCGGTCGCGGTCAGCACTTTTGCCTCAGCATCTGAAATATCTTGATGATGCAAGGCGGCGATAATTTCAGACGCATAAGCCGCCGCCGTGCCGACCTTCGCCACCACAATTCCGGCTGCGGTGTTAGCGACACACGCAGCATCAATCACCGCAGCGCCCGCACCGATCATCGCGGCCACGGCGGCGACCACCGTGTCGCCTGCGCCGGACACGTCAAACACTTCGCGACTTTCAGCGGCCAGATGCTGGGCGTTGCCTTCGGCATCGATCAAGGTCATGCCATCCGCGCTCCGCGTCACCAACATACCGCCGAGCCCATGTTTCGAAATCAGCGAAAGGGCCGCCGCCGTGATCGCTGCATCGTCTGCGACCGTCGTGTTTGCGGCGTGTTCCAATTCTTTGCGGTTGGGCGTAATCAGGCTGGCGCCCGGATAACGACCGAAGTCGTCCCCCTTCGGGTCCACGACCACCGGCTTGCCGGCATCACGTGCGGCGGCAATGATTTTCGCCGCCCGACCATCGGCCAACACACCCTTGTCGTAATCCGACAGCACCACCGCGTTGCAGTTGGGGATCGCCGCCAGCGTCGCGTTTAACACGGCATCACCGATCTGATCTGAAAACGGCTCGCTCGATTCCCAATCGGTCCGCAGCATTTGCTGATTGCCCGCGAGATAGCGCACCTTAATCGTCGTCGGTCGCGTCGCATCGGCAATCAATTCAACAGAAACTCCGGTGTGCTGCGCCAATGCCGCTTTCAGTTCGTCCGCAGCCGCATCCGCACCGGCAACCCCGATAAACGTCGCCGACGCACCGAGTGCCGCCAAGTTCCGCACCACGTTCCCTGCCCCGCCCGGCATTGCGTTCTCGTGACGCACGCGCAGGATTGGGATCGGCGCTTCCGGTGAAATCCGTTCAACATCGCCGCTGACGAAGCGATCCAACATCGCATCGCCGACGACGAGGATGTGTGCACCCTTAAGTTTTTCAACCCACGGAATAAGGTTGGAGCGATCCGTCATACCAATCCCAACTCGATTTCCAATGCGCCGCACAGCATTTGACCGAGCGTAATATGCATTTCCTGAATGCGCGCCGTGGTATTACTCGGCACGATCAACAACGGGATCGCAATACCAACCAACTTACCGCCGTCTTTGCCGCCAAGTGCCGCCGGTGTGATGTCCATACTTTTCGCAACGTGCAATGCACGCAAAACGTTTTCAGAATTGCCCGAGGTCGAAATACCGATGGCAACGTCGCCCGGCTTGCCCAAGGCTTCGATCTGGCGCGCGAAAATATTCTCAAAGCCAAGATCATTGCCGCCTGCGGTCAGCGCCGAGGTATCCGTGGTCAACGCAATCGCCGCCAAAGGTGCGCGGTCAGTTTTGTAGCGGATCGTCAGTTCCGTCGCCAAATGCTGGCAGTCGGCCGCGCTGCCGCCGTTGCCGAAGAACATCAACTTACCACCATGGCGCAAGCATTCCGCAGTGCGTTCTAACAACTGCGCAAATGACGGACCGCACGCTGCGCGGGTCTTTGCGACGACATCTTCATGCTCGTCAAATTCGCTCGTGAAAAAGGCATCAATATCCATCAATTTATCCTACACCGAGATACGGGTGCCGGTCCTGAGACTTTCGACCACGGCAATCGTTGCCGCCGACGTCTCGATCAATTCGGCTTCATCAATAGGCGGCGCACCGCCGACACGCACGGCCGCGACAAACGCAGCCAATTGTGCAGCATGACCTTTGTTTTGCGTGGCCGAGCGTTCAGACGATTTTCCGTCAGCGACCAGCGTCAACGTCCGAAAGTCATCAAGCACCGCCGCGCGTCCGCCTGCGAACATTTCAATTCGTTCTTTTGCGAGCGCGGTATCGCCAAGCGCGGTGTAGACAATGCTGGCGAGACTGCCGTCGACAAACCGGATGTGCGCTGCGACATCATCCCCACTGCCACCGGCGACCGCCGCCGCTTGAGCATCGACGCTTTCGATCCGCTGCCCGACCAAATGGCGGGCAAGGTCAATGAAATGGCACATTTCGCCCAATATGCGCCCACCACCCTCGCTCGCAGATTGCGTCCAATGGACGCCGTCGATGGCACCCCCGTTGACGCGAAGCGTGACCACACGAGGGCCTTTGGTATCGGCAAAGTGCGCGGTCATTTCGGCGACCTGTGGCGCAAAACGCCGGTTGAAGCCGACCTGCACAAAGCCCGAACTTTCGTTCAGCGCGGCGATCACGTCGTTCAACTGGTCCAAATCAAGCGCCAACGGTTTCTCAACGAAAACCGACTTACCGGCGCGGAGTGCGGCGGCGGTCAACTCGGCATGACTGTCATGACGGGTAGCAATGACGACAGCATTGATATCGGCGTCGGTGAACATGCTGTCTGACTCGCTGCTCGCAACTTCGAAGCCATAGGTGTCAGCACCATGTTCCGCGTTCACGCCTCGCGCCGTGGCCAACGTCTTGAGCCGCACGGCGCCGTCGGATTTTAACGCCGGCAGCAAAACCGCGCGGGCAAAGTTGCCGCCGCCAATCATACCGATCACGCAGGCACCGGCGCCCGAAGTTGCCCGACGCCCTGCCGCCTTCATGGTCATCGTTCGGGCCGCTGGATCGGACGCACCGCTGTAACTCAAAATCACACCGAGGCAGCGCTCGGTGCCACCGGTCACCAAGTCATACGCTTTTTCAGCGGTTTCAATCGGAAAGGTATGCGTCGTCAAGACACCGACGTCGAGCCTGGGCGCGCACATCGGCACCATCAAGCGCAGCACTTCTGCCAAGTTTTCGGTTTCAGTCCAACGCACCCAGCCTTCGGGGTATTTAACTCCGCGTCCTTCGAAGTCCGGGTCATAACGGCCGGGCCCATAAGATCTTGAAACCGTCAGATTGAGCTCTTTTTGCATGAACGTCTGATACGGAAACTCAGTCCCGGTCAGACCGACCATAACAATCCGTGCCCGATCCCGTGCCAAATCGGCAGCCAGAGAAAGTGGCTCACTGGAACTGGTCGCAGCCGCATTCAGTACCGCGTCGGCACCACGCCCATCGCTCAAATCCATCACCGCCCTGGCGGCGTCGGCATCCGGCTTAATCGCCAACTCGGCGCCCAAGTCGCGGGCCAATTGTAAGCGGTCTTCGGCATAATCCAACGCGACGACCCGCGCACCGGCCAAAGCCAAGAACCGCATCGCCATCTGCCCGACCAAGCCGCATCCGATCACGGCAACGACGTCACCAAGCCCGACCTGCATATTGCGTACCGCGTGCAAAGCGATAGCCCCGACAGTGCCATAGCATGCCTCGTCATCGGTCACCGTATCTGGGATGCGCGCAACCAAATTGCGCGGCACGGCATTTAATTCTGCGTGATTGGCGATCCCGGCGCCGGCCATCGCGACCCGGTCACCGACACGAAACTCACCTTCAAGCCCGGCACCAATTGCGACCACCTCACCAGCTGCCGAATAGCCCAACGGCAAGGGCTCGTCCAAGCGAGCCATGACCGCTTTCCATGTATTCCAAAGGCCTTCTTTCTTGGCTTTTTCGAGCACTTTTTTCACCAAATCCGGGCGCGCTTGCGCTTTGGCCGCCAAGTTTTTCTTGGCGAAATCAACGACCATCCGTTCGGTGCCCGCCGAAATCAACGACGCTTTCGTACGCACCAAAAGATGCCCGCCCCGCACACCCGGTGCCGGCACATCTTTAAGGGCCAGCTTGCCGGTCCGACGCGATTGAATGACCTGCTTCATGGAATCTGATTTACCACGTTTGTTTAGGGTTAGGTCACGTCTTGGAAATATTTAATGGTCCGGCCGAGTCCTTCGCGCAATTGGATCGTCGGCTCCCAATCCAAGGTCGCTTTCGCAAATGTGATATCCGGGCATCGCTGCATCGGATCGTCTTCGGGCAGTGGCTTTAATATGATCTCAGAGTTCGAACCGGTCAGCTCAATGACAATCTCGGCCAGTTGGCGGATCGTGAATTCGCCTGGATTGCCGAGGTTCATCGGCCCGATCACGTCGTCGTCCGCGTCCATAAGACGCATCATACCGTCAACCAGATCATCGACGAAACAGAACGAGCGGGTCTGCGCGCCATCGCCGAACAGGGTCACTGGCTCGCCTCGCAGCGCTTGGATGATGAAGTTGGACACCACGCGCCCATCGTTCGGATGCATCCGCGGGCCGTAAGTATTAAAAATACGGCACACACGAATACTCAAATTATGCTGACGATGGTAATCGAAAAACAAGGTCTCGGCGCAGCGCTTGCCTTCGTCGTAGCATGCACGCGGCCCAATCGGATTGACGTTACCTTTATAGCTTTCCGGCTGCGGGTGCACTTCGGGGTCGCCGTAAACCTCGCTGGTTGAAGCTTGTAAAATTTTTGCTCCGGTCCGCTTCGCCAGACCCAGCACGTTGATCGCGCCATGAACACTTGTTTTTGTGGTTTGCACCGGATCGTGCTGGTAGTGTACAGGCGATGCCGGGCATGCCAGATTGAAGATTTCATCAACTTCAACATACAGCGGAAACGTCACGTCGTGACGGATAAGCTCAAAATTCGGCGCATCCAATAGATGCGCAATATTCGCTTTGTTGCCGGTAAAGAAATTATCAAGGCAAATCACATCGTTACCGCGCGCCACCAAGCGTTCGCACAGGTGTGATCCGATAAAACCCGCCCCACCGGTCACCAGGACTTTTTTTGCTAAAAGTGCGCTTACGCTCATGTCGTCGACTACCCCACCGTTGATGGACACGGAAACTAACACCGGCGCCCCGTGTGGCCAAGGCGAAAGGCCATTATTGCAGACACTTAAGTCGCAAAAACACGGAAGTCTCTATATCAAAACATCATGTATTTGGTAATCTCTGGTGTGCTATCCCTTGCGCTGACACAATAGTTAAGCGGTTAATGATGGGTTCACGCCCATGTTATCGTTAACGGTTTGTGAAACACGTCGCACTAAAAGGTAACGATGGTCGAGGCACTCGATAAATCTATGACACAGGAGGCTGCGCTCCTGGAAAAGCTTACTCGGATTGAAGAAAATCCGACGGGTTGCTTTGCCGTACACATACATCTTTCGCAACTCAGGCCAAATAACCGCCAACCGCACTTTATTAATATTGCCGCGCGCGCCTTCGACAACTTAGTCAACAGCACCGATGCCATACTTTATCCGATGATGAACCAAGACATCGTGTTGGTGTGTCGCGAAGTCATGGTCGAAGACATCGACCCGTATATTGAAAAAGTCCGCACGCTTTTCAGCGAAGACCCGCTCGCCAGCGATCAAGACGAATACGAGGACCGGCTGTCGACTTGGTACGATCTTGCGTCAAAAGAAGATTTTGCCGCGTTTTTCTCCGTCAGTTCGGAACTCGTCGTCAAAGCGGAAGCGATCATCGACGAGATGAAGCGCACCCGTGCGGAACAAGAAGGCCAGAACGTCGGCGATCCATTGACGGCGCGAAACCTTGCCGCCATCAACCAAAAACTACAGTCGACCCGCATTGCCGACTTGATCCGCCAGCAGACCTGCATCCGCATCGCGCCCGGCAAAGCGGGCGAATTGGTATTCCGCGAGCATTTTGTTGCAATGGGTGAGCTTAAAGAGCGCGTCGCACCGGCTGTTAATTTGTTTACCAGCCCGTGGCTGTTTCAATACCTGACGGAAACACTAGATAAGCGGGTGCTCGCCGTGATCGGGCGCAAGAACTTTGCCGAATTGAAAGAGCCGATCAGCCTGAACCTGAATATCGGCACCGTGCTTTCCAGAGATTTTGCCAACTTCAATCGGGTTGTCGGCGACCATGCATCGAAAATGCTGATTGAGTTCCAAGTCATCGATATTTTCGCCGACATGAACACCTACGGCTATGCCCGCGATATGCTGCGCGACCGCGGCTATCGTGTGATTGTGGATGGCGTAAACCCCTTGGCGATGCAGTTCTTTGATCCTTCGACGCTGAAGCCGGATTTCATCAAAATCGCGTGGGATAGGGCGTTTGAAGACGATGCTGACGATGCCGGACGCATAAAAACGTTCAAAGAGATCGTGCGCCAAGCCGGCAAAGACAGCATCGTGCTGGCCAGGGTCGACAGTGAAAAGGCCGTTAAATTCGGGCTCGGGCTCGGGGTTTCTCGCTTTCAGGGATATTTCATCGATAAGCTTGTGCAGGCAATGATGAAGTCCAAGGTCAAACCGAAGGCAAAGCCAAAGGCACCCACAGCCAAGGCAGGCTCGGCATGAAACGGCGAGGGCAGTAACGCATATGGCAACGCCACCGGATAAAATGCCGTCGCAAGAAAAGCTGCTCGTCGATTACATTCATCGGCTCGAGAAGCACAAAGACGGGCGCGGTGTGGTGCAGGTGCACCTGTCTCAACTACGCCCATTCAATCGGCGCGAACAGCACATCCGCACGGCCAGCGGACACTTTGAACAAATGGTCAAGGATATGAGCGGCCAGCTGATCACGCTAAAGAATTCAGATCTGTTCTTTATCTTTAAAAACAAGATAAAACCGCAGGTCGAAACCACGGTTCAGAAAATCCGCTTTCTTTTCGGCGATGACCCGTTGGTCGAAGACGAAGGCACGGACGGGCGCGTTTTCGCCAGTTGGTACGACGCTGCGACACAGTACGACGATATTGTGCAACTAGCGCAAGGACTTGCCGAAGCAGAGGAAAAGCGCCAGACCGAAGTGCGCAGCCGCATGGACGCGCGCCAACGCCTAAAAGAGAAACAGAAAAAGGGCGAGCCGCTGACGCCCAGCGTATTGGCCAAAGTCGAAGACGCACTATCACGCGCCGACCTTTCAAACTTGGTCCGCCGTCAGTTCATCTGTGTTGTGGATGAAAAAATGGTGCCTGAGCAACTGTTCAGCGAACTATTTATTTCGATCCAAGATTTGCGCGAAACGATTTTACCCGGCGTCAATTTGGTCTCTAACCGTTGGCTGTTCCAACATCTGACCGAGACCCTAGACCGGCGGGTTTTGTCGATGCTGATGAAAACCGACGCAGTATCGATCTCTGGCGACATCAGCTTCAACATCAACGTCAAAACCCTGTTGTCGAGCCAGTTTCAAGTGTTCGACGATAACCTTTCGGCAGCGCGCCGAGGTGCCATCGTCATCGAATTGCAGAAAGAAGATATCTTTTCGGACCTTTCGTCGTTTTTGTTCGCGCGCGAGTTTGTTCAGACCAAAGGCTACCGTTTGTTGCTGGATGGGCTCACTCTTGAAACCTTGCCGGTCATCGACCGCGAGCGTTTGGGCACCGACATGGTGAAGTTGGTCTGGCATCCGAATTTGGTCGACGGTGGCGAAGAAGTGCACGATCTGTTGAGCGGCATGCTTGAGCGCGACGGGCCGGAGAAGTGGATATTATGTCGCTGCGATAACCGCGAAGCCATCGACTTCGGGCGGTCGGTCGGCATCAATCGATTCCAAGGGCGCTTCGTGGAAAACCTCATTGCCGAAGACAATCGCCGCCGCGAGCTTTTGCGCCTAAAACGTCGCATTGAACGGAGTTCCGAGCCGGAGACGGAGTAAAGCGCGTTGATCAGGCGTCTTTTTCGCTGATCCCGGCGTCCGCAAACGTCGCCATCCCAGCATGACAAGCAGCCGCAGCACGGACGATGTTGATCGCTAGGGCCGCTCCTGACGCCTCACCCAAACGCATATTCAAATCCAAAATCGGCTTTAGGCCGAGCGCATCCAATAACCGCTGATGCCCAGGCTCCGCCGACACGTGGGCGGCCATAGTGTGATCAAGTGCGCCCGGCGCCGCGTGCGCCAACGCCGCTGCCGCCGCGCCGCAGACGTAGCCGTCCAACAACACCGGCACGCGCCGCATGCGGGCCGCGACAATCGCACCCGCCATGGCAACAAGTTCACGCCCACCTAGACGCCGCAACATATCCATGGGACCTGTCGCTTTTGGCCCATGCAATGTCACAGCACGGTCCACGACGTCGGCTTTCAACGTCAGTGCCGCACCGGCCACACCGGTGCCGGGTCCCGTCCAATCCTGCGCTAAGCCACCGAACAACGCATGACTAAGGGCAGCAGCTGCGGTCGTGTTCGCAATCCCCATCTCTCCGACCGCCAACAGATCACATCCATCAGGTAGCGCCGACCAACCGATGTTGAATGCCGCGATAAAAGCGTCTTCACGCATCGCCGGTTGGTGCGTGAAATCCGCCGTCGGCTGATCCAGATCAAGCGGCACCACCTTGAACGTTGCCCCGGCATCTAGGCTCAATTGATTGACTGCGGCTCCGCCGGCATTGAAGTTAGCGACCATCTGCACCGTTACTTCGGGCGGAAATGCCGAGACCCCTTGCGCAGCAACGCCGTGGTTTCCTGCGAACACCAACACAGCCGGTGCACGCACGGCGGGCGGTGCGAGATCCTGCCAAGCCGCCAGCCACGCTGCGATGTCTTCCAGTCGACCCAAGGCGCCCGGCGGCTTGGTCAGCGTGCTTTCGCGGGCTTGAGTCGCCGCACGCGCCGTCTCACCGGGCCCCGGCAAGTCCTTGAGGATCGCGTACAACGCATTCAAATCATTGGGTGCTTCGATCATGGGCCGGATCATAAGTGGCATGAAGGCGTGCTGAAAGCTTATTTCCAGCGCTTGGCAACGGTGGCGGAATTCAGTGACAGACAAGCCCGTGCACGCTAGAAATCCGCCATGTCAGACATCGCACCCCGTTTCGCCCCGATTCGCGATTTCCGCGTCGCCGTGTCGTTCCTGACGCGAATCCCGGCCGGCTGGATCGAAAATATGCATGCAGGCGACCTGACCCGGGCCGCGTGGGCATTTCCCGTCGTGGGTGTTTTGGTCGGCGGGATCAGCGGTGGCGTACTCTATCTGGCGGCAGGTCAAAGCCTGCACCCGCTGCTCTGCGCGTTGATCGCGCTGGCGTTGCAGGCATTGATCACCGGCGCATTGCACGAAGACGGCTTAGCCGATGTGGCAGACGGCTTCGGCGCCCGCGACCGCAGCCGGATTTTCGAGATCATGCGAGACTCGCGAATCGGCAGTTACGGCGTACTCGCACTCGTCTTCAGCATCGCAATCAGAAGTGCCGCACTTGCCAGCATACCCGGACCAGGTATGGCGTGGGCCGCGATGTTGGCAGCAGCGGCGATGTCGCGCGGTGTGTTGCCTCTGGTGATGACGATGGTTGCGCCGGCGCGGCCCGACGGCCTGTCCCATAGCGCCGGTCGGCCTCCGATGCCAATCGCCTGCATCGCCCTTGGAATCGGCTTCATCACCTTATTTGTCTGTCTAACGGTGCAGGCCGCGTTCGCCGCAATCTTAATCGGCGCGCCGCTGATCGCCCTTGTTTTGTTATGGGCGCTGCGCAGACTGGGCGGCCAAACCGGCGACGTATTGGGCGCGCTTCAACAAATGACCGAAATCGCGGTGCTGATCGGCGCTGCAGGATGGAGCTTGAGTTATCCATGAGCACTGAAACAACCCGTTGGTGGCTGGTCCGCCATGCCCCTGTGGTCGGCGTCGAAGGCATCATTTACGGTGCCAACGATGTCGAATGTGACTTGTCGGACCTGACCTCGTTTCAGGCATTGGCACGGCGACTACCGGGCGACGCTGAATGGTATACGTCGCACCTCAGCCGCGCCAAATTGACGGCCAAAACGATCCGCGACGCCGGTCTCAAGACCCCGGATCCGATCATTGACGAACGCTTTGGCGAGCAGTCTTTTGGCGATTGGCAAGGCCGCACCTGGGATGAAATGCGCGGCGTCGATCCCGTCGTGTATGACAAGTTCTGGGATGACCCGGTGCGCAACCGCACTCCCAACGGGGAGAGTTTCGCTGACCAAATCCACCGTGTCGGCGAGGCCATCGAACATTACACGGAAAAGCATGCAGGCCGCGATATCGTCTGTGTGTCACACGGCGGCACCGTACGTGCCGCGGTCTCGCACGCGCTCAATCTTGACCCGGCCGCTGGCATGGCCCTGACCGTGCACACGCTCTCGGTGACGGTGATGGAACACGTGCCGGGTGGATTGTTGCGTGGCAAAGGGGCCGGCTGGCGGATATTGAACGTCAACCGTCCGGCCCGCGAAGACCACTGATGGCAGCGGCTACCCCCTTAGCACAAGCGACTTTGGTGCTGGGCGGCGCACGCTCGGGCAAAAGCCGCTATGCGGAAAGTCTGATTGAGGCTGAAGGCGGCGGTATCTATATCGCCACCGCACAGGCCTTCGACAGCGAAATGACGGACCGAATCGGCAAACACCGTGAACGCCGCGGCGAGGTATGGCGAACCATCGAAGCACCGACCGACCTATTGGGGGCCCTGACCTCGCCCGCCTGCAAAAGCCAACCGGTGTTGGTGGATTGCCTGACGCTCTGGGTGTCCAACTTGATGATGAATGACCACGATGTGGCCCGCGAAATTTCCATGCTATGCGCGGCAGTACCAAGCCTTGACGCCAGGGTGGTTTTCGTTTCCAACGAGGTCGGCTTAGGCATCGTGCCGGAGAACGCCATGGCACGGCAATTTCGCGATTACGCCGGGATCTTGCATCAAGAAATCGCGCGCGTCGCTAAACGGGTCGTATTCGTGACCGCCGGCCTGCCCATGATGATGAAGGACGAAGACTAACATGAAGATTCCAGCCACCGTCATTACCGGGTTTTTGGGCGCCGGAAAAACCACGTTGATCCGCCACATTTTAGCCAACGCCAATGGACGACGCATTGCGCTGATCATCAATGAATTCGGTGACATGGGCGTCGACCGGGACGTCGTCAACGGATGCGGCTTCGAAGGCTGCGACGAAGACGACGTGATTGAACTGGCCAACGGCTGCATCTGCTGCACCGTCGCAGACGACTTTCTGCCGACCATAGAAAAGCTGTTGAACCGTGCCGAGCCGCCCGAGCACATCATCATCGAAACCTCGGGCCTGGCGCTGCCGAAACCGTTGGTTAAAGCCTTTAACTGGCCGGAAATACGAGCAAAGGTCACGGTCGACGGCGTCGTCGCCGTGGTCGACGGCCCGGCAGTCGCCGCTGGGCGTTTCGCCGATGATCCCAACAAAGTGCAACAAGCCCGCGAAGCCGACGACAATATCGACCATCACTCGCCGCTTGAAGAAGTCTTCGAAGACCAACTGCTGTGTGCAGACCTCGTGCTGCTGAACAAAGCGGACTTGGTCGCCGACGCCGACAAGGCGAGCTTGAGCGCAACCATCCAGCGTGAAATCCGCCCGGGCGTAAAAGTCGTCGAGACAACCAACAGCAACATTGACCTAAACGTGTTGCTGGCCATGAGCGCAGCCGTCGAAGACGATCTGGACGCCCGCCCCTCGCATCATGATGGGGAAGACGACCATGACCATGACGACTTCGAAAGCTTTTCCGTCACCTTGGATGATGTGACGGATCCAGCCGCCCTCGAAGACCGCATCAAGGCGGCGACGGTGGCGCACGATATTTTGCGCGTGAAGGGGTTCGTCAATGTACCGGGCAAGCCGATGCGTCATGTGGTGCAAGCGGTCGGCCCGCGCGTGGATCGTTATTTTGACCGCGCATGGCAGGACGGCGAAGCGCGGCTCAGCCGACTTGTCGTAATCGGCGAGACCGGACTTGATCGCGCCGCCATTGTCCGCGCTTTGCAAGGCTGATGGCGCGATAAACTAGGACCTTTTTCTAATGCACCTCCTTGCCGCACAACCCGGCGCGGTTACCGATGGCGAAGAAGCCGTCGATCTCGGCCAAAGTGCCGGCGATATGGTGTATGTGTCGGCCGCCGATACCGAGCTTGCGCTGCTTGCCGACGCGCGTGATGCGTTGGCCGCCGAAGGGCGCACCTTGCCCTCGCTACGGCTCGCAAATTTAATGCAGCTTGGTCACAACATGTCGGTCGATTTGTATGTCGAGTCGGTGATCGCCGAGGCCAAGCTGGTGGTGGTCCGCATTTTGGGCGGCGCCGGCTATTGGCCCTATGGCATTGAGCAGATTGCCGAGACGTGCCGGCGCAGCGGTGCCATGCTCGCCGTGCTGCCGGGTGATGATCAACCAGATCCAGACCTGTCCGGCTATGCAACCTTACCGGCCGAAGCACAGCATCGGCTTTGGCAATACGGCGTACACGGCGGCCCGGTGAACAGCCGCAACCTGCTGCTATATATGAGTGCGCTCTTGGGCGGACTCGACGCCGATAGCGATTGGCGAGAACCCGCACCACTGGTCCGGGCCGGGCTATATTGGCCGGGCATCGACACACCGACGTTGGACGATGTCCGCGCGCACTGGAAACCGGACCAACCCACCGCCGCTTTGACATTCTATCGAGCGCTGGTGCAAGCCGGTAATCTGCACGCCGTCGACGGCATGATCGACGCACTGACCCAGGCCGGTCTCAACCCGCTGCCGATCTTTACACAAAGCCTCAAAGACCCGGTCTCTGCCGAAACCGTGGTTGAGTTGTTTGCCGACACGTCGCCCGCCGTAATCTTGAACGCGACCGGCTTTGCCGTGTCGGCGCCCGGCCGCGACCGCACGCCGACACCGTTTGACGGCGCCGATTGCCCTGTGTTGCAGATCGTCTTTTCGGGCGGCAACGTCGAAGGGTGGCGCGACGGCACCCGTGGCCTATCGGCCCGCGACATCGCCATGAACGTGGCGCTGCCGGAAGTCGATGGGCGGATATTTACCCGCGCAGTTTCGTTCAAAGACCGGGCACGACGCGACGACGCGACGCAAAGCGATATCGTCACCTACACTCCGGTTCCGGATCGGCTCGCCTTTACGGCCAAGCTGGCGGCGAACTGGGCTAGATTACGAAACACACCAGCATGTGATCGCCGCGTCGGCTTGATCCTCGCCAATTATCCAAACAAAGACGCCAGGCTCGGCAACGGTGTTGGCTTGGATACCCCCGCCGGCACGGTCAAAGTGTTGCAGGCGTTGGCAGAAGCCGGATACCGAATCGACAACATGCCTGCAGATGGTACCGAGGTCATTCGCCGGCTCAAAGCCGGGCCGACCAATGATTTTAAGGCGCTGGCCGGACGCGAAATTTCGGAGAGCCTGTCGCTTGCAGATTATCAAATCTGGTTCGGGAGCCTGCCGGAAACGGTTCAAAATGATGTCCGCGACCGTTGGGGCGCGCCCGAAGAAGACCCATTTTATCTGGCAGGTGAACTTGATTGTGGCCGTTTCGCGATCTCTGCCTATCGCATCGGCAACGTCGCCATCGGCTTGCAGCCGGCGCGTGGCTACAACATCGATCCGGTGCAAAGCTATCACGACCCGGCTCTGGTGCCGCCACACGGCTACTTGGCGTTCTATGCCTGGCTGCAAATTTCATTCGGTGCACATGCTGTCTGCCACATGGGCAAGCACGGCAACTTGGAATGGCTTCCGGGTAAAGCGCTGGCATTGTCCGAAGACTGTTTTCCGGAAGCCGCGCTCGGCGCGATGCCGAACATTTATCCGTTCATCGTCAACGATCCAGGCGAAGGTACACAGGCCAAACGCCGCGCCGCTGCGGTGATCATTGATCACTTAACACCGCCGCTGACTCGAGCTGAAAGCTATGGCCCGCTGAAAGACCTAGAACAACTGGTCGACGAATATTATGAGGCCGCCGGCGTCGACCCCCGCCGTATTCGCGTGCTCACCGAAGACATCCTATCGCTGTGCCGGGCCACCGGCCTGGATGAAGACATCGGCATCGGCGTCAATGAGAACAGCGACGATGCGCTGGCCAAATTGGACGGCTATCTGTGTGAATTGAAAGAATTGCAAATCCGCGACGGCTTGCATGTGTTCGGCGAAAGCCCCACCGGGCGCTTACTGGAAGACTTGCTTGTCGCCCTCGTCCGCGTCCCCAGAGGTGACGGCAAAGGCCGCGATGCCTCACTTCACCGCGCACTTTGTGCAGACATGGACCTCGATTTCGATCCGTTGGATTGCGACATGGCGATGGCGTGGGAAGGTCCGCGCCCGAATGCGCTGGCTGTGGTCGATGACGGCCCATGGCGCAGTTATGGCGACACGGTGGAGCGGCTTGAAATGTTGGCAAGCGCGTTGGTTTCAGGCGCGCAGCAACCCGACGACAGCTGGTCTGCCAGCAAAGCCGTGATGGCCTGGCTGACTGACACCTTGGCGGCAAATGTCGAAGCTTCGGGCCCGGCGGAACTCGCCGGCATCTTGACGGCTCTGGACGGCCGCTTCGTCGCCCCTGGCCCCTCAGGCGCGCCGACCCGGGGACGGCCTGACGTGCTGCCGACCGGACGCAATTTTTATTCCGTCGATACCCGCACCGTCCCGACGCCGGCGGCGTGGAAGCTTGGCTGGCATTCCGCCGGCTTGTTGGTGGAGCGTTACCGCCAAGACCATGGCGAATGGCCGAGCGCGATGGCGCTTTCGGCGTGGGGCACATCGAATATGCGCACCGGTGGTGACGACATCGCGCAAGCCCTGGCGCTGATGGGCGTGCGCCCGACGTGGGACAGCGCATCCAGGCGCGTGACCGGCTTTGAAGTGCTACCTCTGGATATCTTGGATCGACCCCGCGTCGACGTGACACTGCGGATTTCCGGTTTCTTCCGCGATGCCTTTCCGGCCCTGATCGATCTGGTCGACAGTGCGACCCGCGCTGTCGCAAAGCTTGACGAGCCCGCCGACATGAACCCGCTGGCCGCCAAAGTCGCTCGGGATGCCCAAGATATGATGGATGCCGGTATGAACGAGGCCGAAGCACACCAACGTGCCGGCTTTCGGGTCTTCGGCTCAAAACCTGGGGCGTACGGCGCTGGTCTGCAGGCCTTAATCGACGAAAAAGGCTGGGACAGCGACGCCGACTTGGCACAAGCCTATGTGACCTGGGGCGGCTATGCCTACGGGGCAGGTGCCGAAGGTGCCGCGGAACAAGACCTGTTCAAGTCGCGCTTGGGCGCAGTACAGGCCGTTGTTCAGAATCAAGATAACCGCGAACACGATCTGTTGGATTCTGATGACTATTACCAATTCGAAGGCGGGCTGACCGCGGCTGTCCGCGTGCAGTCCGGCGCCCAGCCCAGCGTTTATCACAATGACCATTCTCGCCCTGAACGCCCGGTCGTGCGCGCGCTGGATGACGAGATCGCGCGCATCGTCCGTGCCCGCGTCGTCAATCCGAAATGGATCGAAGGTGTGATGCGGCACGGTTACAAAGGTGCGTTCGAGATGGCGGCGACCGTCGATTACCTGTTCGCCTTTGCCGCCACCGCCAAATGCGTCAAAGATCATCACTTCGATATGGTCTATGAGGCGTACCTGGAAGACGACCACGTGCGCGACTTTTTAGAGCGCGAAAACCCGGACGCCCTGCACGACATCGCAGCCCGGCTTTTGGAAGCCCAAGACCGCGGTCTTTGGCAGCCACGACGCAACACAACGCGTGATATGCTGGAACAGTTGGGACGTTAATCGTGCGTCGCGTATACTAAGTCGATTACATGAATGGGGATGAGCATATGGCCAAAAAAGACGATATGACCGAGGAAGAACTGAACGCGCGCCACGCCGAGAAAATGGCGAAGAAAAAAGCGGCGCGGGACAAAATCCTCGCCACCAAGACCATCGAAAAGGGCTTGGTCATCGTGCATACCGGCAAAGGCAAAGGGAAATCCACTGCCGCCATGGGCTTGGCCGTGCGGGCGATCGGCAACGGCATGAAGGTCGGCATGGTTCAGTTCGTCAAAGGCAAATGGGAAACCGGCGAACGCAAAGTCTTGGAACACTTTCCTGACCTTTGCGTAATGAAGGCCATGGGCGAAGGCTTTTCGTGGGAAACCCAAGATCGTGCCCGCGATATCGACGCCGCGCGGCAAGCCTGGGAAGCAGCGAAAGAAATGATTAACGATCCATCGTTTAAGGTCGTTATCTTGGACGAGTTAAACATCGTGCTGCGCTATGAAAACCTGCCTTTGGACGAGGTTATCGAAACCTTGCAGGCGAAGCCGAACATGCTTCACGTCGTCGTCACCGGACGCAATGCGAAGGACGAATTAATTGAGATTGCCGATCTGGTCACCGAGATGACGCAGATCAAACATCCCTTCCGATCCGGCGTCAAAGCGCAGGTCGGCATCGAATTTTAAGGAGCGATACCATGACCATGCGACGCCGGTTTCTAAGTCTTTCGTTCGCGGCGCTTGCCCTTATCGGGCTTGGCGGATGCGCACAGATGGAATCTTCACCGGCCCTCAAAGGGGATCATTTGGTCGATAGCGCGGTCGCCACGGTCGAGCGCTTTAAAACCATCGAAGGCCTGCACAAGTTCGTGCAGTTCATCCCCGACGCCAAAGCCGTGATGATCTTTCCGAGCGTCATCAAAGCCGGCCTGTTCTTTGGCGGCGAAGCCGGGAACGGATTGCTGATGGCCAGAACCGCAGATGGTGGTTGGAGCGCGCCTGCGTTCTATACCATGGGTGCCGGCAGCTTCGGCTTGCAGATCGGTGCGCAGGACACCGAGATCATCTTGATCATTCGCAACCAAGGTGCGCTCGCTGCGGTGCTGAAAGACCAAGCCAAGATCGGTGCCGACGCCGGTGTCACCGCCGGCATTTACGGTGTTGGCGCCGAAGCATCGACAACCACCAACCTGGGCGTCGATGTGCTAGCATTCGCGAACTCAAAACTTGGCGGCTACATCGGTGCCAGCGTCGAAGGTGCGATCATCGCCCGGCGCCAAGATCTCAACGAAGCAATCTATGGCGTCGGTATGACGCCCGACAAGATTGTCTCCGACCCGTCCGCACAGATGGCGCGAGCAGAGCGGCTTAAGAACGTCCTTGGCAACTGACGCGCGCGCGCAGGCACGGCCCCCGGCCCTGATGTTTCAGGGCACCGGGTCCGACGTCGGTAAATCTTTGCTGGTGGCGGGTCTCTGTCGAGCGTTCGCCCGTCGCGGCCTTAAGGTGCGCCCGTTCAAGCCGCAAAACATGTCCAACAATGCCGCCGTGACAGCGGACGGGGGCGAGATCGGTCGCGCGCAAGCCCTGCAAGCGCGCGCCGCAGGCGTACCGCTCAGCGTACACATGAATCCAGTGCTCCTTAAGCCGCAGTCCGAGACCGGCGCGCAAGTCGTGGTCCAGGGCAAAGTCATCGGTGCTGCCAAGGCCCGCGAGTACTACGAATGGAAGCCCCGGCTTTTAGAAAAAGTGTTGGAGAGTTTCCGGATCAATGGCGACGGCGCCGATCTGATCTTGGTTGAAGGCGCGGGCAGCCCCGCCGAAGTCAACTTGCGCGCCGCCGACATCGCCAACATGGGCTTTGCCGAAGCCGCCGACGTGCCGGTCGTGCTGATCGGCGACATCGACCGGGGCGGTGTGATCGCGCAGATCGTCGGCACGCATGCGGTAATCTCGGACGCGGACCGGGCGCATTTGGTCGGCTTCATCGTCAACAAATTCCGGGGCGACCCGAGCCTGTTTGCCGACGGCATGAAGATCATCGAAGACACCACCGGCTTAGTGGGCCTTGGTCTGGTGGCGTATTTCGAAGACGCGCACAGGCTACCCAAAGAAGACGCGATGGCGCTGGATAATCGGGACGCCCCCACGAACCAAGGTGAGATCATCATCGCCGTGCCGCGCCTGCCGCGAATCGCCAATTTCGACGATTTGGACCCGCTGATGGCCGAACCCGATGTACGGGTCGAAATCATCGAACATGGCGCACCAATTCCGGCGAACGCAGATGTCGTGCTGCTGCCGGGCTCCAAGGCGACGTTGGCCGACTTAGCGCAATTCAAAGCGTTCGGTTGGGACATCGATATCAAAGCGCACCATCGACGGGGCGGCCTCGTCGTCGGGCTGTGCGGCGGCTATCAAATGCTGGGCACCCGCGTCGCCGACCCGGACGGAATCGAGGGTGCGCCGGCGGACGTCGACGGGCTCGGCCTTTTGGACGTGGAAACCGTAATCGGGGGTGACAAATCGCTGATCGAAGTGCGTGCCACGGAAACCATCACGGGTACATCCGTGGTCGGCTATGAAATGCACATGGGCCGCACGACGGGCCCGGACACGGCAAGGCCCTGGCTGAAAAAATCAGATGACCTCAGTGACGGCGCGGTCTCTGCCGACGGGCGTGTCATGGCGGGTTACATGCACGGCATATTCGCCTCTGACAATTTCAGACGCGCATTCTTAGATCGCCTCAAATCCGGGCGCAGCGGCGACATCGATTACGAACGCAGAATTGACACCGCCTTGGATGGCCTCGCCGAGCATATGGAAAAACACATTGATCTGGATGCACTGTTAAAGCTTGCCCGCTGACGTCAGAGCTGCAAGCGAACCGCTGCAATCGCGCCCACCGTGCCGGCCGTGATCAGGCACGCGACTCCGTAGACATAAAGTGCCCGGCGGATATCGCGGTCATTCACCCGAGCGCGCCCGTCACCCATCCAATGATCGTCGACGACACCGCCCAGATACGTGCGTGGCCCTGCCAACGCCAAGCCGAGTGCGCCGGCCATTGCGGCTTCGGGCCAACCGGCATTGAACGAGCGATGCTTGCCGGCATCACGTATCGCAGTGCGGAGTGCCGCTTTTGGATTCGTGCTTGGGACGAACAGCGCCGCCAACGCGATGAACACCGCAGATAATCTAGCCGGGATCGCGTTCAATGCATCATCTAAGCGCGCGGCCGTGAAGCCAAACGCCCGATGCCTTGGTGTCTTGTGACCGATCATGCTGTCCATGGTGTTGACGGTTTTATAGACCAAGATGCCCGGCGCGCCCATAAGCACATACCAAAATACAGGCGCCACCACGGCGTCGGAAAAATTCTCGGCCAAGCTTTCAATCGCGGCGCGACCAACGGCGGGTGCATCCAAGCTTTTCGGGTCACGCCCGACGATATGCCGGACGGCGTCGCGCCCGCCTTCAAGGCCACCGGTCTCGAGCCCTGCGGCCACGCGCGCCACCGCGTCATAAAGCCCGCGCCCGGCCAACAGGGTCACCAGCAGCGCCAATTCGACAATCCAGCCATAACTGACATTCAGCGTCAGCCAAATCACACCGATGCCGAGCGCTGCCGCCAAGCTGACCATGATCAAAACCACAATCGCACCACGAATGGCACGGTCCATTTCCGGGCGTTTGTCGCGATTAAGTTTATCGTCGAAAAAACCGATCAGCGCACCGATGATGGCGATGGGGTGTTTGACCCTGCGAAAGATAAACGCCGCTTCGCCGACATAGCCTTCGATGGCCAACGCCAGCAACAGCAGGATCAGCGGATCAAAGCGCGCTTCGGCGCCGGCCAGACCAAGGGTTACCATGATCCGAGTTGACGACATGGACCCCGCGCCGTCAACGACATCACCGAAAAAATGCTCGGAAACAGTTGATATTGCGGCACATTTAGCCGAACCTTGCGTATCGGGGAAGACTTGGGTGTCGGGAAAGATCGGCCCGAGCAGATTTGAGGGATCATCGCGTGGAAACAAGCGTCGCCGATTTGCCGCAATGGGTCAGTATTGCCGCCGCCGCAGGCATTGCGGCTTTAGTCGGCGGCCTGATCGGCGTCCTGTTTGCACGCAACCGAGGCACCAGCACGGCGGAAGTGGCCGTTGACCCACAATTGGACGCGCCCGCAAATGCGCAGCTCAGCCGCGAAAACCCGGCGTTTCGCCAACTCCAAGAAGTGCTGCGTGCCAAAGGGATTGGCGCCAAGGAACAAGACACACGGCTCCGTGATTTCGCCAGCGAATTCGCCATCATTCACCGCAAGCTGCGCGACCTTCGGCCCATCGGCGAAGCGCGTACCGACGTCGCCGTTCGCGCCCTGGCCGCCCTTGAGGCCGGTGAGTTTGAAGACGCAATTAAGCTGACAGAAGGCCTGGGCAAGGATGAAGGCAGCGAAGGTCATGCGCTGCGGGAGCGCTCTGCCAAATTATTGGCGGCGTCTGCCGCAGCCCGGGTCATCGCAGCCGATCTGTATATGGTGCTGATTGCACCGGAAAACGCCCGCGTCCTCTATGAGCAGGCCATAGAAGAACTCCCTGCCACCGCCGATGAGCGCCGTGCCGAAGTGCTAAACAAGCTGGGAACCGCCTGTTATCAGTGTGGTGATCATGACGCCGCGGTCCGCGCCTTCACACGTGGCCTCAGGTTGCTCGAAAAAACCATCGGCACCGACCATCCGGATGTCGCAACCTCGCTCAACAATTTGGCGCTGATTCATTATTCGAAAGGCCGATATGATCAGGCAGAGCCGCTATATCGGCGCGCGCTGATGATTGATGAACGTGTGCTTGGCTACGATCATCCAGGCGTCGCCACCGACCTCAATAATTTGGCGCTGTTGCACAAAAAACAAGGTAACTTGGATGCGGCAGAGCCGCTATTGAAGCGTGCGTTGTCGATTAAGGAACGAACCTTCGATCCGGGCCACCCCTCGCTGGTCACCGGCTTGAAAAATTACGCGTCGGTGTTGCGCTCACTTGGCCGCACCGAAGAAGCCAAGGAATTTGAAGACCGCGCCGCGTCCTTGCCGCCCAGCCGCACCGAGAGTGCTGCCTAAATTTTCCGCAATCCAGCCTTTCGGGGCCGCGTCAAAACTGGCATAGTCCGGCAAAATTTGGGCCGGAGGCAATGACCAGCCCGCAATGCTCGGAGGCGATGACCAAGCGATGACCCAAAGCCCAGCCATTCTACTATGTGGTTCGGACGGCACTGATGCTGTCCAGGTTGCTGCGCTGAATGCGTTAGCGTCCGAGCTTTCAAGCCATCCGGCCACCGGCACCGTTTTCGCCGCCAGCATCGGTGGCACCCCCGCCATCGCCGATGGTCTTGCGACCCTGGCCGCCGATGGCGCCAAGCGGATCATCTGCCTGCCGGTGACACCGTTTTTGGCGGACGCCATGAAGACCGCACTCCCGGTCGAAATCAGAACTTTTACCGACAAGCATCCGGATATAAACGTCATTTTGGGCCGCGATCCCGGCATCGACCCACGCATGTTGCGGGCCGCCGAAGCACGCTTGAAAGCCGCACTGCCGACCCTCGAGAAAGACGCCATCAACGCCGTCTTGATGGTCGTCGGCCCCGGCGCCTTTGAGCCCGAAGCCAACGCCGGGATTGCCAAAATGACACGCATGATTTGGGAAGGCGTGGGATTTGCCTGGGCCGAAGTCAGCTACGCCGACACTGCGTTTCCGAGTGTCGCCAAAGGGCTGGAGACGGCAACACGGCTGGGATATCGACATATTGTCATTCTGCCCTACCTATTGTCCGCAGGCGCCCAATTGGAAAAAATCAATACAGCCGTTTCATCGGCCCGCTCGCAGCATCCAAACCTACAATTTACCCAAGCAGCCCCGTTAGGTGCGCACCCGGAAGTGATTGCGGTACTGATCGAACGGATCGCCGAAGCACTTGAAGGCGGCAACGCCAATGCCATGAACTGCCAGCTTTGCACCTACCGTGAACAGGTGCTCGGTCAGGAATCGCCGACCCATGAGCATAGTCATGACCACGATCACCATGGGCATGCGCACGATCACTCCCATGACTGAGTATCTTCGAGACCCGGCAGCGATCTATGCGCAGTCCTTTGCAACGGTGCGCGCCGAGGCTGATCTCGCACGCTTTTCAGAAGACCTGGCAAGCGTCGTCGTCCGGTTGATCCATGCGTGCGGTATGCCGGAAATTGCCGCCGACATTGCGTACACCAAAAACGCCGTCTCGCGGGCACGCCAAGCCTTGAACGAAGGTGCACCGATTTTTGTCGACGCCACCATGGTCGGCGCCGGCATCATCCGCAACAAACTGGCGGGTAACGAGGTCATCTGCACCTTGAATGACCCCGGCGTCGCCGACGACGCCAAGACCGAAGGGACAACGCGCTCTGCCGCCGCGATCTCACGTTGGACGCCTCGACTGGCGGGCGCCGTCGTCGCCATCGGCAATGCACCGACGGCGCTATTCCGGCTGTTGGACCTGATTGCCGACGGTGCCCCTAAACCGGCTGTCGTCTTGGGCTTTCCGGTCGGCTTTGTCGGCGCGGCAGAGTCCAAAGAATTGTTGGCGGCCGACCAACACGGGCTCGATTTCATCACCCTCAAAGGGCGCATCGGCGGCAGCGCCATTGCGGCGGCGGCGGTCAATGCCTTGGCCCCGACCCAAATCGTAGGCCAGCCATGAGCCTGACCGTGATCGGCATCGGCGATGATGGCATGGATGGCCTCTCCGCGCGCGCGCGCGCCCGCTTGGCCGACGCCGCGTTGATCGTCGGCAGCCCCCGGCATCTGTCTATGCTGCCTACGCACGATAGCCGTGAGCGCATCGCCTGGAGCAAAGACCTGAGCGCCGACATCGAAGCGCTTGCACCCCGCACCCAGTCTGAGCACGTCGTCGTTTTAGCATCGGGCGACCCGTTGATGTACGGGATCGGCAGTCGATTGTTATCCCACTTCGGCGCCGAAAACGTTTTAGTGCTGCCGGGTTCGAGCGCATTTTCACTGGCCGCCGCGCGCATGGGATGGCCGCTCAGCGACCCGATGCTGTCATGTGTCAGCATCCACGGACTATCACTGCAAAATTTAGCCCTCCACATTCAGCCGAACGTTAAACTGCTTATCTTGAGCCGTGACAAAGAGTCGCCAACACAGATTGCAAAGATGCTTTGCACGATGGACTACAGCGACAGCCCCATGAGCATTCTTGAATGCATGAATGGTGATCGTGAAAAACGTACAGATGCTGTCGCCAAAGATGACATAGGCGACGATTTTCAAAACCTGAACACGGTCGCCGTGCAGTGTGTAGCCAACGCAGACCTTCAACCGCTCAGCCGCAGTCCGGGCCTACCCGACGACGCCTTTGAGCACGACGGCACCATCACCAAGCGCGAAGTCCGCGCGATCACCCTGGCTGCACTGGCGCCGCTTCCGGGCGACGTACTTTGGGATATCGGCGCCGGCAACGGCACCATCGCTATTGAGTGGCTGCGCGTTGAGCCTCGCGCCCACGCGCTGGCATTCGAAAAAGACTCCGTGCGCGCCGACCGGATTTGCGCCAATGCCGCAGCGCTCGGCGTTCCTGCGTTGCAGGTCGTCGCCAAGCATTTTCCACCCGCCCCCAATGGCATTGAGCCCAAGCCTGACGCGATTTTCATCGGCGGCGGTTTGGCCTCAGACGATGACTTAATTGCGACATGCCTGAAAACATTGAAGCCCGGCGGGCGTGTTGTCGCCAACGCGGTGACATTGGAGGCACAGGCACGATTGATGACGGCACATGCCGTGCACGGCGGTGAGTTGGTGCGCATTGCCATCGCCCGGGCCGACGCCGTCGGCACTTTGCAGGCGATGAAGTCATCTATTGATGTTTTGCAATGGCGAGTAACGGTCTGATGGAAACGCGCGGAAAACTTTTTGGCTTAGGCGTTGGCCCAGGCGATCCGGAACTGCTGACACTCAAAGCCGTGCGCCTGATCGAAGAGTCTCCCGTGCTTGCCTATCCGGCCCCCGCCGACGGCACGGTCAGTATGGCACGCGCCATCGCCGCCCCACACATCCCGGATGGCAAAATCGAAATCATCATTGAAACGCCGATGATTCCGGGAAATTTTCCGGCAGACGACGTCTATGACCGCTACGCCGCCGAGATCGCCGAGCATCTGAGCGCCGGGCGAGATGTCGCGGTCTTGTGCGAGGGGGATCCGTTTTTATACGGCTCGTTTATGTATCTTTTTGCGCGATTGTCCGGCGCGTTTGAAACCGACGTCGTGCCGGGGGTGTCTTCCATCGTCGCCTGTGCAGCGCGCGCCGGTCAGCCGTTAGTGTCACGCAACCAAGTGATGTCGATTTTACCGGCCCCCTTGGGCGAAGATGAACTCCGCCAGCGCATCCAAGCGGCAGACGCAGTCGCGATCATGAAGGTCGGACGACACCTAGCCAAAGTGCGCCGCGTACTCGAAGACATAGGACGCCTTGCCGGCGCTGTGTATGTCGAGCGCGCAACATTGGCGGATGAGCGCATCATGCCCCTGGCTGATGTAGGCGACACAACAGCACCTTATTTCTCTATGATATTGGTACGCACACCGGAGGCCGTCGACGCATGAGCATGCCAATCACACGCCCCGCATTGATTGCCCTTACCAAAGACGGCGAGGCATTGGCGCGCCGCATCGCGTCTGCGTTGCCGAACGCCGAAGTGCATGGTCTGCAGTCTCGCACCACTGCACCGGACGTGCCGTTCACCGAAACCATGGCGCACATCAAAACTTTGTTCCAAGACGGTCGCGCCGTCATCGGCATTTGCGCCGCCGGCATTCTCGTCAGGGCTGTCGCCGACGCGCTCAACGACAAACGTACGGAGCCGCCGGTGATTGCGGTCGCCGAGGACGGATCACAGGTGGTGCCGATCTTAGGCGGTCATCGGGGCGGCAACCGATTGGCGCGACAGATCGCCGGCATGTTGGGCGTCACACCTGCAATCACCACGGCAGGCGATATCGGCATAGGTTTTGCGCTCGATGATCCGCCCGAAGGTTGGACAGTCAAAGATACGACACCGGCAAAGGCGTTAAGTGCGGCCCTGTTGGCCGGACAAAAGGTACGGGTCGCGTGTGATGCACATCTGACGTCACCCGATTGGCTCGACATCAATGCTGATGATGCGGCGGCGTTGACGATCCAGATCACAGACCAAGCGTCATCCGATCCTCACGCGCTGGTGTTACATCCGCAAGTGTTGGCCATCGGCGTCGGTTGTGAGCGTGGGTGCGCGGCAGAAGAACTCACAACCCTGGTCCGCGACACCTTAGCCACCGCAAACCTTGCGCCGGGGGCCGTTGCCTGCATCGTCTCGCTTGATCTGAAGTCGGACGAGCCCGCCGTGCATACACTGGCCGATGCGTATCATGTGCCGGCGCGGTTTTTTGACGCGGCCACCTTGGAAGCAGAATCGCCCCGCCTAGCCACGCCCTCCGATGTGGTGTTCGCCGAAGTTGGCTGTCACGGCGTTGCCGAAGGCGCCGCCTTAGCCGCCGCAGGCACGGACGGCGCGCTCATCGTCAGCAAACAAAAATCCAAACGCGCAACATGTGCCATCGCGCGTGCGCCTGCCCCCATTCAGCCCACGCAAACAGGTAAACGTCGCGGTCGCCTGTCCATCGTCGGCATCGGCCCCGGTCAAGCGAGTTGGCGCACACCCGAGGTCACCGCGTGGCTTGCAGGTGTCAGCGATGTCGTCGGCTATGGCCTGTATCTGGATCTTTTAGGAGATCTGATCGCCGGCAAAAATCGCCATATGTCTGAGCTGTCGGAAGAAGAATCCCGCGTGCGCCGGTCTTTAGAACTCGCCGCCGAAGGCCGTGACGTGGCGCTCGTCAGCTCAGGCGACGCGGGGATTTACGCAATGGCCGCCCTCGCCTTCGAAGTCTTAGACCGGGACGACGTCAGCGCGTTGAACCGTGTCGAAATCCGGGTCAGCCCCGGTATTTCGGCGGTGCAGGCAGCGGCCGCCCGCATCGGTGCACCATTAGGCCATGATTTTGCCCTTATTTCGTTGTCTGATCTGCTGACGCCTTGGGAAGTCATTGAACGCCGGATCCAAGCCGTGGCCATAGGCGACTTTACGGTGGCGTTTTATAACCCGGTCTCGAAACGTCGCCGCACCCAGCTTGTTCGGGCGCGCGAAATTTTGCTGCAATCTCGCGCGCCCGAAACACCAGTTGTGCTGGCCCGCAACTTAGGGCGTGATGAAGAAGACGTTCACGTGATCACGCTCGCAGAACTTGAAGTTGATATGGTGGATATGTTGACGCTGGTTCTGGTCGGCTCGTCCGCCACCCGACACATTCAACGCGGCATGACCGAATGGGTTTACACACCCCGCGGCTATGCTGCCAAAGTCGATGCGCCCATAAAGTCATAACGCATAAATGAAGGATAATTCCAATGCGCCCCGTAATCTTAGCCATGACAATCATGCTTGCCGGAACGTCGGCGTTCGCTCAGTCGACGCCGCCGGTCCAAAGTGGCACCGGCACAGTATTGGGTGACATTGCAGACATCGTTTTCAAAGAAGCCGAACGCCGCGCCATTGAGGACTATTACGACAAGGTACCGGGCGCAAAACGTACCGACGAAGATAACGACAGAGACAGAGACAGAGACGACGACAAGTCAGAAAAGAAACACAAGGACAAAGACAAAGACAAAAAAAATAAAAAGGCTAAAGGCGAAGGGCGTGGCCATGGCCTGCCGCCGGGCTTAGCCAAGCGCGATCAACTGCCGCCGGGCCTCGCCAAGCGCGGCAACCAATTGCCACGCGGCCTGATGAAAAGCGACTTGCCGCCGGAACTTGAAAGCAAGCTGCCGCCGTTGCCCGATAACGTTGAACGCGTCGCCATCGACGCCGATATTCTGCTGATCGAAAAAGGCACGGGTGTGATTTTAGATGTTATCGAAGGTGTATTGAGAAACCAATGACGGTGCATTTTATCGGTGCAGGCCCAGGGGCCCCGGACCTTATAACGGTCCGGGGCCTAAAGCTCATTCAAGCAGCGCCTGTGGTGTTGTACGCAGGCTCGTTGGTGCCCGAAGCGGTGATCGCCGAAGCGCCAACGGATGCCCGTGTGCTGGACACCGCGCCGATGCATCTGGACGAAATCATCGACGAGATGAAGCGTGCCGATGACGCCGGGCTCGACGTGGCACGGGTTCATTCGGGTGATCCATCCTTGTATGGCGCGGTCGCCGAGCAGATGCGTAAGCTTGATGCGCTCGACATCGACTATGACGTGACGCCGGGCGTTTCCGCGTATGCAGCGACGTCCGCTGCGCTGAAGCGCGAGCTTACGCTACCCGACGTCGCACAGACCGTGATCTTGACACGGACCGCCGTACGTTCATCCTCCATGCCGCCCGGCGAAGATTTGGAAACCTTGGGCGCAACCGGGGCGACCTTGGCGATCCACCTTTCTGTCAATAATCTGGCACACGTGCAGCGCACGTTGATCCCACATTACGGCGAAGACTGCCCGGTGGTCGTCGCCTATCGCGTGACGTGGCCGGATGAGTTGTTCATCAAGGGTACCCTCGCCGATATTCGTCAAAAAGTGAAAGCTGCCGGCATCACGCGCACCGCCCTGATCATGGTCGGTCGCGTGCTGAGTTCTGAGACGTTCGATGATTCCCGTCTATATGCCGCCGATCATCATCACGTTTTACGCCCGCGCGCCAAGGCGTAACACCCGCGATGCGAATGCACCCGTAACAATCTGATTGTTGTCGGCCTAATCGACCCGCGTTAGCCTTGCGAAAATCGAGGTGTAACTATGCGCGAGAACGCGGACACATTTATCCGGACCTTAGACCAACGCACGGTCGACATCGTCGATGCCTGCACGGCGTGTGGCAAATGCGCCGATGTCTGCCCAACCCCGGGCTTGATCGGTATCACCGATCAAAGCTCGGAAAGCCTAACCCAGGGCGTTATCGATATCCTCGCTGGACGCATAAACGACGGCGAGAGTGCACGTTGGGCGCAAGCATGCTGCGGCACCGGGCATTGCCTAGACGTTTGTCCCGAAGGCATTAATCCGCGCTTCATGCTGACCATGGGCCGGCGCGCTTTGAACACAACAAACCCGACGGCAAAACAAAACGGGCGCGACGACTTTAAGACGATGTCGCATGGTGTACGGATGCTGTCCCGCCTGCAATTACCGCCGGAGCTATTGGCGCGGATCAACCCGCCATCAAATCGCGACACACCGAAGTCGCCGCCGGACGTGGTCTTTTACACCGGCTGCAATCTTTTGAAGACCCCGCACATCGGCCTGCTGTGCCTGGACGTTTTGGATAAATTAGGCGTCCGCTATGAAGTTTACGGCGGACCCGGTAATTGCTGCGGCATCCTGCAGTTTCGTCCGGGCGACACGGAGAATGCCGGGCGCCAGATCATGACCACCATGGAACGATTTGATCAGAGTGGTGCCGACGAAGTGTTGGCATGGTGCCCAACCTGTAACATTCAGTTCAACGAAGTCGCCATGCCTGGCCTAACGGGCGACGCTGCGCCCAGCTTCGATATGAACATGTTCCCGGTCTATTTAGCACGCCAACTCGACGCATTGCGTCCGTTGATGCAGACTCCCGTACCGAAAAAGGTCGCGCTGATGGAATTCCCCGGCGCGCGCGGCGTGACCGAAGCCGTCACGTCCCTGCTTCAAAGCATCCCCGAGTTGGAACTCGTCGATCTCGGGCTTGAGCGGGCAGGCTATCAGTTTTCGTCGTTGAGCACGCTGCCCGGTTACGCACAGAAAACCCTCACCGATTTATTTAACGCGGCAGAGAATGCCGGCGTCGATATGCTGTGCAGCGTGTTTCATGCCGACCATCGGGAATTGGTCTCTCACGATGCTGCATGGCCGTACGAGATCGTCAATTATATGGATGTCATCGGTGCGGGCATGGGCTTGCATCGTGAGGATATTTTTAAACGCTTAAAACTAATGCAAGACGTCGACGCGGTGATTGCGGCGCAAGCTGCAACCCTCGAAGACCATAGTTTATCGTTAGAACAAGCGCGGGATGCCGTGCTCGCCTATATGCTGAACGAGCAAACCCTACCAATCGAACGATCTCAGCACCCGGCCTAATACACTCTTATTCAAGCGCCAACGTGCGTTTTACGGCGGCCAACGCGCCTGCAACATCTTCGACTCGATCACCTTTGGGCAGCGGTGGACGGTCGATCATAATAACCTCGATACCCAACTGACGCGCCGCTTCAATTTTTGCATAGGTCGCAATTCCGCCGGCATTCTTGGTGACCATCAAGTCGATCCCCATCATTTGCAGCAACGCAACCTCGTCATCTTTCTTGTACGGCGGCGTGCCGATGATGATCTCAGCATCTTGCAGCACAATCGGTTTGCTGGGCTTTTCAATCAAACGCACAAACAATTTCGTCGTCACGATGGGGATAAACGCGTCCAAATCGTTGATACCGGTGGTGATCAAGCACGCATCAGACCGCCTGGAAATTTGCGCAGCGGCTTCGTCCATATTGGCGACATGTATCCATCGATCACCGGGTTTCTGGACCCAAGCCGGACGTACGAGCATAAGTTGCGGTGTGCCGGTGGCCGCCGCGGCCTCAGCCGCGTGCTTAGAAATCTGTGCGGCAAACGGATGCGTTGCGTCCACCAGCATGTCGATGCCGTTGTCGCGCATATACGCCGCCATACCGTCCGCGCCGCCGAACCCGCCCTCGCGCACCTCGCCTTTGGGCAGCGTCGGCGAAGATGTGCGCCCAGCCAGCGACGTGATCACACGCAGGTCATCTCCATGAACCTCGACCAGTTGATCGGCCAGCGCACGGGCCTCGGTCGTCCCACCCAAGATCATCACCGTCCGCTTAGGCATTGTCTGTGCGCCCGACCTCGATGCCGGTGCGGTCATAAACCCGGACCGCGATCTCAACGTCCCCTGGCACCGCCGCCATCGCCGTTTCCCGCGCCCCTCGGGCAATTGCATCGGCGAGCGAGACACCGGCATCTGCGCATATCTGCCATGCCTGCATGGCTGTATTAGCGGCAGCGATCTGTTGGCCTATTTCCTGATTTGCGCCGACACCCCGCGCTAAAGCCGCGAGGGCAATCATATCGACGCTAGAGCGTTTTGAATGCAGGTCCAAATGCCCTTGCGCCAGCTTGCTTAGCTTCGCAACGCCCCCAACCAAGGTGAGCTTTTCGACGGGCGCACGACGCAAGTATTTCAACAAACCGCCGGCAAAATCGCCCATGTCGATGAACGCTTGTTCAGGCAAGTCCGGAAACGCTTTCATGGCGGCCGCTTCCGACGTTGAGCCCGTCGCGGCAATAATGTGAGCAATATTTTGATTCTTGGCGACATCGACGCCACGATGAATGGAATTGATCCAAGATGCGCACGAATATGGGATCACCACGCCGGTCGTCCCCAGCACGCTAAGCCCACCTTTAATGCCGAGCCTCGGGTTCATGGTCTTAAGTGCAATCTCCTCGCCGCCGGGAATAGATATCGTCACATAGGCGTCGGGTGCGCCATCCAGCTCTTCGGCGACCGCCGTCAGCGCATCGGTGATGATTCCGCGCGGCCCCGGATTGATCGCAGGCTCACCTACCGCCACCGGCAAGCCCGGCAGCGTCACCATGCCGACGCCCGGGCCTGCCTTGAAGATAATCCCGTCCCCAGGTGCACGCGGGGTCAGCGTCACGATCACTTCGGCACCGTGCGTCACGTCAGGGTCATCGCCGGCATCTTTAATAATGCCGATTCGCCAGCCGTCGGCTGTTTTCTCAGCAGTCGCCACATCAAACGTCGGGGTTTCGCCTTTCGGCAATCGGATGGTGACGCGATCAGGTGCCGCATCGGTTAAGGTCGCGCGCAGCGCCGCTGCTGCTGCCGCCGCCGCACACGCACCGGTCGTCCAACCGCGCCGGAGCGGGCCGCCCGGCTTGCGCGCTAGCCCACCCTTAGCGGATTTAAGTGATTTTTCTGCGTCAGATGCCAGTACCATAGATTGGAGTGTATGGTGCCATGACGTCATCGCCAATGCTGATCATCTTTGTGGGCCTTGATGATATGGCGCGTCCACGTATGATTGTTCTGCTTTACAACTGGCCGATGAGAACATGATGGCTGATGCCAAAAATACCGACGATACAGAGAAAAAATCCGGGACTCCCAAAGATTCCCCGGACTTGAAGGCCGACTCACGCGCGACAGCGCCTGAAAAAAAGCGTCGCTCCGGCATAAGTCTGTTGGCGTTTTTGATCGGTATCGCGGTGCTGGCCTTTATCATTGCCCTGGCAGGCTTCGAATATTTCAGCAAATCTAGCAACAGCGAGAAACCGCTGGTGAGCACGCCTTCTGTCGGCGGACCCTTTGAATTGGTTAATCAGCAGGGCGAGACGATTACCGACAAAGACTTCCTGGGCGGTTATATGATGGTGTTTTTCGGTTACACCTATTGTCCGGACGTCTGCCCAACCGCACTCAGCGACATGGCAGCGGCGCTCGATATGCTGCCGCCTGAGAAAGCCAAACAGGTGACGCCGGTTTTTATTTCCGTCGACCCGAATCGCGACACGCCTGAACATCTGGCCGAATACGTCAGTTTCTTTCATCCGCGCACCGTCGGCCTGACCGGCACAGAAGAGCAGATCAAGGCGGTGGCCCGCGAATACAGAGTATATTTCCGCACCAACGATCCGACTGGCGACGATCCTCAGGATTATCTGGTCGACCACACCTCAATCATTTATCTGATCGGACCTAAAGGTAATTTGGTGACCCATTTCTCCCATGGCACCACGGCCGAGGCGATGGCCGAGAGGATCGGACAACTTCTGTGACCGACAGGCGGCTGACCGGTGTCCCTGGCAGCGGATTGATCATAGCGGCGCCCGCATCGGGCAGCGGGAAAACGCTGATCACTTTGGGCCTTTTGCGGCATTTACGGGACAGCGGCGTCGACGTCATTTCCGCCAAGGCCGGCCCTGATTATATCGATCCAGCCTTTCATGCCGCAGCCACAGGGCGCGCGTGTCACAACCTTGATTCCTGGGCGATGCGCGACGTTACGCTCGCCGAAATCGCCGGCGGCTTGGCGGCCAGTGCAGACGACATCATCTGCGAAGGCGTGATGGGCCTGTTTGATGGCGCGACCCTGAGCGACGATCGCTTCGATGGTTCAACAGCTGCGCTTGCGCAAATCACCGGCTGGCCGGTGGTCTTGGTCGTCGATGCCAGCAAACAAGCCGCAAGCGCCGCCGTACTGGCCAAAGGCTTCGCCCGCCATCGCCCCGCCGTCGATGTCGCAGGCGTCATCTTTAATAAAGTCGGCAGCGAGCGCCACGCAAAACTCTTGTCGGATGCGCTGAAGAAAATCGCCCCCGACCTCGAAGTCTTCGGCGCCTTGCCCCGCAACGAAGACTTACAACTGCCGTCCCGCCACTTAGGGTTGGTGCAAGCAGCTGAGCACAAAGACCTTGAGCCGTTCTTGGAAAAAGCAGCAGCCTGGATCGGCAAGCATCTTGATATCGCAGCACTTCGGCGCGCCATGCGGCCTTGGCCGGTGCGCCCAAAAAGCGATGCGCCGCTTTTGTTGCCACCCCTGGGTCAACGCATCGCCGTGGCCCGCGACGACGCGTTCGCGTTTTCATACCCCGCCGTCTTGGACGGTTGGCGGGGAGCGGGGGCCGATATCAAATTCTTTTCACCCTTGGCCAATGAAACACCCGACATCAACGCCGATGCCATTTATCTGCCGGGTGGCTATCCCGAGCTTCACGCAGGGCGCATTGCCGCCAACTGGGCATTTTTAGACGGTCTTCAACAAGCCGCAGATGACTCTAAAGCAATCTATGGCGAATGCGGTGGCTATATGGTTTTGGGGCACGGGCTCACCGATGCCGATGGGCGGCGTCATCCGATGGCCGGCCTCTTGCCGTTGGAAACGTCGTTTGCGAAGCGCCGCATGCACATCGGCTATCGGCGCGCGACCTTAGCTAAGGCCGGCCCGCTAGGCGGCGCCAGGACGCGGTTTCGCGGGCATGAATTTCATTTCGCCACGATCATCGAAGAAGGCCCCGGTTTGCCACTGTTTCGCTGCGAAGACACATCGGGTAATGAACTTGGCGAGACCGGGCTCGCAGACCGCCGCGTCGTCGGCTCGTTCATTCACTTGATTGATCTTGAGAAAGATCCGCTCTGACGGGCAAATTCCGGGTTGCTCTCGCCGACAGCTGGGCGTAGCAAAGTGGCCTCACATAAGGAGCTTTCATGTTCGGTCGCAATAAGACCAAAAAGAACAAAGATGCGGTGCCGTTTTGGAAACAAAAAGCGCTGCACGAAATGTCGGGCCCTGAGTGGGAATCGCTCTGTGACGGCTGTGGGAAATGCTGTCTCAATAAACTTGAGCACGAGGACACCGGCGAGATTTTATACACCGACGTCGCCTGCCGCTTGCTTGATCTTGAGACCTGCCGCTGCACCAGTTATCAAGACCGCCAGCGTTTCGTCCCGGATTGCCGCCGGCTGACACCGCAGAATGTCGGGACCATTCCTTGGTTGCCGACGACATGCGCGTACCGACTGCTGGCCGAGGGCGAGGACCTGAAGTGGTGGCACCCGTTGATTTCCGGCACCACCAACACCGTGCAGGAAGCCGGGATTTCCGTATTCGGTCGCATCGTTTCCGAACGCGATACGATGGACCTTGAGGATCATGTGGTAAGCTGGCCAAAATAACGCCAACATTTGTGGCTAAATATTTTTTATGAAGGGAGTACCCATGTCACATTCACCCTATAAAGGCGTGTTTGCCGCCGTCTTGACGCCGATGAAGGCCGATCTTTCGGCGGACTTGGACTTGTTGGCGGCACATTGCAAATGGCTGCTGTCGAACGGCTGTGACGGGCTCGGGGTGTTGGGCACGACGGGTGAAGCGAATTCGTTCGGCCTCAAAGAGCGCATCTCGATCATCGAAGGTGTGATCGAGCGTGGCGTGCCTGCGGACACACTGATGCCGGGCACGGGGTGCTGTGCGGCGATCGATACCGTTAACCTGACCCAAGCCGCGCTCAATGCCGGCGCCAAGGGCGTTTTGATGCTGCCGCCATTCTTCTACAAGAACAACACGGACGAAGGGTTGTTCCAGGCCTATGCCCGCATCATCGATACCATCGCCGATGATCGGCTAAAGATTTATCTGTATCACTTCCCGCAGATGTCCGGCGTGCCGATCACCTATGGGGTCATCGAAAAGCTATTGAAAGCATACCCGGAAACCGTGGTCGGCATGAAAGACAGTTCCGGCGATCTGGAAAATATGGCCGGCGCTGCCGAACGCTTTCCAGGCTTCGCATGTTTTTCGGGCGCCGATAAATTGATGCTGCCGCTGATGCGCCGCGGCGGCGTCGGCTGCATCACCGCCGTTGCCAACGTGGGGTGTCACGTGGATGCAGAAGTGTATCGCCTCTATACCGAAAGCGGTGAAAGCGCGGCCCTCGAAGCAGCGCAGGAAAAACTGACGGCGCTGCAAACCACCCTTTCCGCATTCCCGTATTCCGCCGGGCTCAAGGCGCTGATGGCGCGCAACACCGGTAATGACGGCTGGCTCAACATCCGCCCACCGCTGGTACGATTACCGGATGCGGATCGGCAAAAGCTGTATGACAGCTTCGATGGCCTCGGCACGCCGATGCCGGCAGCCGCGTAAGGCGCCCGATGACGGCACGCAGGCGCAAGGAACTTAGCGTCGAGCTAGACGGTCGCGCCGTGCCCGTTGCCCTGCTCCGGAACCGCCAGGCCAGGCGGATGATCTTGCGCATCGATCCGAAGACTGAAGGCGTGAAGTTGACGCTGCCCTGGCATACGTCAGAAGCCGAAGGAATCGGCTTTGTGCAAAGTCAGACCGCATGGTTACGCCGTCGGCTCGCAAAGATTCCAGAGCGCGTACCGTTCGAAGACGGCCAAATAATTCCGATCCTCGGCATCAATCACGTCATCACCCACATGCCCGATGCACGGGGCGGGGTGTGGCTGGAAAATGAAAAAATATGCGTCACCGGTCAACTTGAACACATCTCGCGCCGTGTCGAAGATTGGCTGAAAAAAGAAGCCAAGCGGCGGTTAGCTGAACTGTCGGCAGAAAAAGCACTGCAAATCGACGTCACGATTGGACGCGTCACGGTGCGCGATACCACGTCGCGCTGGGGATCATGCGCGCACGACGGTTCACTGAATTATTCCTGGCGTTTGGTAATGGCGCCCGACTTCGTGTTCGATTTCATCACCGCCCACGAGGTCGCGCATGTGATTGAGCGAAACCACGGCCCAAATTTTCACCGCTTGGTTGATACGCTCACACCCCATGAAAAACAGGCCGAGGCATGGCTTAACGCATACGGCAGCAGCTTGCACCGGTACGGCTAAACCGCAGGGTCGCTGCGGCCGGCCAATCTGTTCGCGCCGGTGCGTGCGAACCGAAGCGTTTGCGTGCGGCGACGATTGCCGTTCATCGGACTCTCGGCCGCAGGCCGCACAATCGTCGCCTCATAGGTGTTGGCGCAAATAAGTCCATGATCGTTGGGCAAGATATCGTTCGGGAAATCCGAGGCCACGGCAAAATAAAAGAAATCACAGAAATCCAGGTATTCCGGCCACTTGTTGTCGGCCCGAAAATCTGCGAGCGAACTTTTCACCTCAACCACCACGAACCGCCCGTCACGGTCGAGTGCGGCAACGTCGACGCGGCGCCGACTGGTCAGCTTAAACTCGGTCAGCGGGGCATACCCCAGATCGCCCATCAGGCGGATGACACCTCGGGTGATATCATCAGCGGGGCTGCCGGGCAGCGGTCCTTGGCGGATGCGCACGTTTGATCTTCCTCGCATTTGCAATTGGCTTTAAGAATGCTAACAGATGCGTATGGCGCATGTACAAACCACTTTACGCATCAACACCACCGGCGAAGGTCTGTATGAATTCAGCCGTGACGCCATACGGTTTTGTGCTGAAAGCAGCGTCCGCGTCGGCGTTTTGACGGTGTTTTGTCGCCACACCTCGGCATCATTGACGATCCAGGAAAACGCCGACCCGGATGTCATTCGAGATCTCAACGATTTCTTCAAACGGATCGTTTCCGAAGACCCGTCATTGTACCGTCATACCGCCGAAGGCCCCGACGACATGCCGGCGCATATCCGAAGCGCGCTGACGGATGTATCCCTATCGATCCCCGTCAACGATGGAAAGCCAATGCTTGGCACATGGCAGGGACTCTATCTTTTTGAACACCGTACCCGCCCGCATCAACGCAACGTGGTGCTTCATCTGAGCGGCGACTAAACGCTTTCGATGACCACGCCGGCTTGCTTGGTGACGATACCGAACGCGATATAGCTATACGTCCAGCCATACCGGGCCACGGCTTCTTGAAACGCGCGGTGCTCGTCTTCGCGCCATGTCGGATTAACCAAATATTCGTCGAACACCAATACGGTGCCAGGCTGAATGCGTGGCGCCAAACCATTTAAGACGGTCACGGTGGACGCATAGATATCGCAATCAATATTGCAAAATCGGATGTCACCCGGATGCGCCGCCAAGAAATCCGCCAGCGTATCTTCAAATAAGCCAGGATGCAGGGTCACGTTGTCCAGCACTTCTGGCAACGCGCCTCCGGTTGAATACACCCCTTTGGGCTCGTCACCCCAGGCTGTGGGCAGGCCCTGAAAAGAATCAAATCCGTGCACCGGCGCCGACGTCAGCCCTGCAATGTGGCGAAGTGACATGCCGTGACGGACCCCGAACTCTAGGACCAAACCTGTTTCCGGCGCCGCATCAAACGCATGACGCAACAGCCGAAACGGATCGTGAATGATCTCACTCGCCAACGTGGAATTGGATTTGATGTAGGTCCAGCTGTCCAACCAAGCCGCAATCGTCGGATCTTCGGCGTTCATAGGTGCAAATAAAGGTTCCGCATCCGCGCCCGACATTTCGGACGCGACAGCATGATAGAACGCCGCCATAGCATGGTCGGGGGCAATCTGTATGGCGTCGGCAAGCGTATCTATTGCGGGCTGGAGATCGCCATCACGCATTAACGTCAGGCCCAAGTTGCACAACGCGTTCGCGTGTTCAGGCTCGACAACAAGGACCGCTTCAAAGGCGGCGACGGCGTCGGCATAACGTCCGGCCTCGCGGTGTGCATTGCCGCGATTATAATGTGCGTCGGCAAAACCCGGGACGAGGCGGCAGGCTTCGGCACACACCGTTGCGGCTTCGTCAAAAAGGCCCAACTCGGACAAAGTGGCACCTAAGTTTGACAGCGCCTGCACGAAATCGCCTTTCAGGGCAACGGCATCCCGATATGCCTTCACCGCACCCGACTTGTCCCCCGCCGCCCGAAGCGCGTTACCCAGATTAAAATGCAGATGCGCAGCATCTGGCAGCAGTTGAATCGCGCGCCGAAACGCGGCGGCGGCATCCTCAAAACGTTGCAGGCTTTGCAGGGCGGTGCCTTTGTTTGCGTGCGCATCGGCGACACGAGGCACATGGGCGATCACCTGCTCACTGAGCGCCAATGCATCTTCGGCGCGGCCCTGCTGCAAACGCAGTGTCGACAACAGATACAATGCATCGACGTGACCGGGTTCATCGGCAAGCACCGCAAAATAGCCCGCCTCCGCCGCCGCCAAGTCACCAGCTTGATGGCAGGAAAGCGCATCTTGCAGGCGCTGAGGCAGGGAATCGTTCGTCATGGCATAAGTATACCTAAGGATCTTCAATCTGCCGAGAGTGCGCTTGCCCCTGGCGGGCGAACTGGCGATGATCCGCGAATGGCAAAACGACGGCTTAAAAAATCAAGCGGACAGTTGGGCGGGCTGGAGAAAGCATTACGCGAAGGCCGACACGCCGACGCGTGGGCCGAAGCACGTAAACTTTTGGCTGGGCATAACCCCAACGCCATGACGCTGAATCTGGCGGGTATCGCGGCCTATCATGTGGGCGACGTTGAAACCGCACATGCGTTATTGCGGGATGCCGCAGCGGCGACGCGTCCAGAAGCACCGTTGTATGCAGAAATCCAAATGAACCTGGGCAACGTCTTAGCAGGCAGCAACGATGTCGAAGCCGCGCTTGCCGCCTATGACGCCGCCCACAATGCAAGCCCACGCTATGCTGAACCCGCCTATAATGCCGGCGTTCTTTTGATGCGGATCGGCGACCATGCGCAGGCAGCCATACGCTTTGAAGCGGCCCTTTCGCGTGATCCAGAACATGCACAAGCGGCTATCGGCTACAGCGAAGCGGCACGTTGTGCCGGCAACCTTGAAGCCGCAGCCGCTGCACTACAAACCTTGTTGGCCCGAGACAGCGGTAACGCGATTGCGTTGACGAATCTCGCCGCCGTGCTCAGCGCACAAGGACAGGACGCCGAAGCCCGCACCCTCGCCGAACGCGCTGCCGAGATCGACCCGGGGCTCGCCGCCGCGCACTACAATGCCGGCGTTGCAATGCAGTCATTGAACCAGCATGCAGACGCCGCCCAGCGCTTTCGCCGCACCTTGGCGCTTGAGCCTGGGCATGCCGCCGCCGCTCTGAACATGGGCGAAGCGTATCTGGCGTTGGGTGATACACCTGGGGCCGAACGCGCGTTCAATCGCGCCCTTGAAATTGATCCGACATTTGCGAAAGCAGCAATCAATCTGGCCGATATGGCGCTGCATGCGGGCCATGCAAAAACAACTGTGGCCGTCATAGACCGCTTCCTCACGCGCACGCCCGGGCATCCGAGCGCGCTTGCGTTCAAAGCGATTGCGCTTCGCGATGCAGGACAAATAAAAGACGCCCGCGCCCTCGATGATATGGACCGATTTATCATGACCCGGGATATCGTGGCGCCCGAAGGCTATGCAGATGTTGCGGCGTTCAACCGGGCCTTAGGCGAACACGTTCTGGCACACCCGACTCTGACGCCGTCACCGAAAGCGCATGCGACCCGGGCCGGGCGACATTCCGGGGAATTGCTGGACAGCGACACAGGTCCTTTTCAAGATTTTGCGGGCCTCATTATGGAGGCCTTTAATGCCTATCGCCGCCGCTTCACCGGCGAGGCCAGCCATCCGTTTTTAGATCAAATACCGGCAAACCCAAGGTTATCCGTGTGGGGGGTCGTGATGGAAGAAGGCGGCCATCAGGTCGCGCACATTCATCCGTCGGCATGGTTGTCCGGCGTATATTATGTGGACGTCCCGGACAGTGTCCGCGAAGACGACGAAACGCACGCAGGCTGGATCGAATTCGGTCGCGCGCCGGAAGATTTTCATTTTACGCACACACCGGAGGTGCGTTTGATTCATCCAAATGCCGGTAAAATGATTCTATTCCCAAGTCATTTTTATCATCGCACCGTCCCGCTTTCAGGTAAGAATCGCCGGATTTCCATCGCTTTCGACGTGATGCCTGCGGCAAGTACACTTGTGGAAAGCCCTTAGTTTACAGCGTCGACGCGACCTGAACCTTTCAGATATAAGCTCGCAACAAGGTTTCGAAACCGATTTGCCGAGACTGAATTAATGATCGAGCGCCGCCAGCACACCGGTGGCGCTCAAACTATTTTTACGGCATTATTTCGCTCAAATGTTGTTTTTTTATGGAGCCTAGCATGTCCGACGCCATTGAGATGATCATCGAGCCACGCCCTACCGACCTTGGTGATTTTTCCGTTCGCCGCGTTTTACCGTTTCGGGGCAAGCGCATGGTCGGCCCATTTGTTTTCTTTGATCATATGGGCCCGGCAGACTTTCCGCCCGGCGAAGGAATTGACGTGCGCCCGCACCCGCACATTGGGTTGGCCACGGTGACCTATTTATTTGAGGGCGAGATCATGCATCGGGATTCGCTGGGCGTGGAACAAGCGATTCGCCCCGGCGCCGTCAATTGGATGACCGCAGGCAGGGGCATCGTGCACTCGGAGCGCACCGGCGATGCGGAGCGCGCCCGCGCGTCAACGTTGCATGGCATCCAGGCCTGGGTTGCACTGCCAAAAACCCACGAAACGACTGAGCCTGCCTTCAAACACCATCCGTCCGACGCACTCCCGGAATTTGAGCGAGATGGGGTGTCCATGAAACTGATCGCCGGCACCGCATTCGGTTTAGAAGCAGATGTCGAGGTGCTTTGGCCAACGCTCTACATCGATATTAACGCCCCCGCCGACAGCACAATCCCCCTACCTGTCGAGCATGAAGAACGCGCCCTTTATATCGTCGACGGTGGCCTTGAAATCGACGACGCCGCTATCGCCCCGCTGACCATGGCTGTTCTCAAACCGGGCAGCACGCCAACCATCACAGCGATCAGCGATTCGCGCGTAATGCTATGCGGTGGCAAACCGATGGACGGCCCCAGAACCATCTGGTGGAACTTCGTTGCCTCTAATCCAGACCTGCTGGAGCAGGCGAAAATAGACTGGAAAACCGGCAAGTTCGCGAGCGTCCCCGGCGATGACGAGTTTATTCCTCTTCCCGAGAAATAATTCAGCCCCATCAGCATATGCGGTGCCTTGGAACCCAGGCAACGGTCCTCTATGCTCCGCCACAATCAGAATTTCTCGGCAAAGGATGAGGCATGGAAACCAGCGATCTCGAAAAATATGAACGCAAGGTCATAGTGCGGCGGCTCAGTGTATCGGATTATCCGGCCCTGCTGCGCGTGCAAACCGATGTGTTCAAAACCATCGAGCCCTGGACGCGACCGCAGTTCCTAAGCCAGTTACGCTCTTTTCCTGAAGGTCAACTTGGCGTTGAAGTCGATGGCGAGTTGGTGGCGATTTCATCATCTTTGCTGATTTCAGGCCATGTCGCATCAAGCCGACACGACTTTGATACCGTCACCGACGACGGCTTTATCCGCAATCACCGCAATGACGGCGAATATTTATACGGCATCGACATCGCCGTCGCGCGGGAGTTTCAAGGCTACAAGCTGGCGAGGCGCTTATACGAAGCGCGCAAAGAGCTTGTCGTCGACCAGAACCTCAAAGGGATCGTCATCGGCGGCCGCATTCCCGGTTACAAAGAACACGCCGACGAAATGACGGCTGACGAATACGTCGACAAAGTCGTCGCACGCGAATTGGATGATCCGGTTTTGGTCGCACAACTTGCCAACGGGTTCGAGATCATCCGCGTCATTCAGGGCTACCTCGAAGAAGACGAGGAAAGCTGCGGCAATGCGGTGCTGATGAATTGGAAAAATCCCGATTACAAGCCCGAGCACAGCAGCGGAAACCATCCGCCGTCAGCGCGGCTTTGCATCATCCAATACCAAATGCGCCGCGTTGAATCATTCGAGGTATTCAAGTCTCAATGCGAGTACTTCGTCGGCACGGCGTCGGAATACCGCTCTGACTTTGCCGTGTTTCCGGAGCTTCTGACCACGCAACTGTTTTCCATGTTGATCGCCGAGCGTCCAAAAGACGCCGCCCGCGCACTTGAGCAATTCACCAAGCCGTTCTTAGAAATGTTTACCGAACTCGCGATCCGCTACAACGTCAATATTATCGGCGGCTCGCACCTAACCGTCGAAGACGACAAGCTGTACAACGTGGCCTATCTTTTCCGCCGCGACGGCACCTTGGAAAAACAATACAAAATTCACGTCACGCCCAGCGAAACAAAATGGTGGGGTGTCACAGGGGGTGAGCGGGTTCAGGTCTTCGATACGGACCGGGGCAAGATCGCGATTTTGATCTGTTATGATATCGAGTTTCCGGAACTCGCACGTATCGCCGCCGAGAAAGGCGCCAACATCATTTTCGTGCCTTACAACACGGACATGCGATCCGGTCATCTGCGGGTCAGCTATTGTGCACACGCACGGGCTATCGAAAATCACGTGTACGTCGCTATCGCCGGTGCGTGCGGCAATTTACCGCATATTGAAACCGCAGAAATTCATTATGCCCAATCCGGTATTTATACGCCGTCGGATATCTCGTTCGACCGTGAAGGGATTGCAGCAGAATGTACGCCGAATGCCGAAATGGTGCTGATCCATGACCTGGATTTGGACAAGCTGTCGCACCACAAGCACTTCGGCACCGTCCGCAACTGGATTGACCGTCGCAAAGACCTGTATTCCGTCAACTACGACGACGGTACTGAAAAAATCAGGGTGTGACGACGTTCCTGGGCGCACCGGCGACATAGGCATCAATGTTGTCGATCAGTTGATCGGCCAAACCCTGTATCGCCTCGATTCCCGCCCACGCCATGTGCGGGGTGAGAATAAAGTCAGGGCGATCCATGATACTGAGAAACGGGTGATTGTCCGGAATAGGCTCAGTCGTCACGACGTCAAATCCGGCGCCACTGATTTTGCCGTCCTTAAGCGCTTTGACGAGGGCAACCTCGTCAACCAATCCGCCCCGCGCCGTATTGATGATTAACGGCTTTTTCTTCATCTGATCGAACTCGGCATCGCTTAATAAATTGCGCGTGCTGTCCATCAACGGGCAATGCAACGTGATGACGTCGCTTTCGGTCAAGATTTTTTCGAACGACGTGTACAGTGGCCCCATGCCGTCTGCGCCTTTGTAGGCGGAAAACCGGACCTCCATCCCAAATGCTTCGGCGCGCTTTGCAACGGCCTTGCCTAGCACACCATCTCCGATGATACCCAGCACTTTGCCTTCGAGGTTGAACACCGGGTAGTCGAAATAACAAAACTGCTCGGCTTCTTTCCAGCGTCCGGCAGCAATGGAATTATGGTAGGGACGAAGTGAGCGGCTGAGAGATAACATCAAACCCAAAGTGTGCTCGGGCACCGTCGCCATCGCATAGGCGCGAATATTGGACACCACGACCCCACGTTCACCACAGACTTTCAGATCAACGTTGTCCGTGCCGGTCGCGGCGATGGCGACCATTTTGAGATTTTTCATCTCGGCCAAAGCATCGGCACACAGCGGGACTTTATTGGTGATAACGATATCTGCGTCTTTGCAGCGCGCGGCGACCTCGTCGGATGCGGTACGATCATACGTATCCATGGTGTGCGGGAAATCAGGCACACGCACGGTGACGGCGTCAGGCATGGTATCGCGATCTAAAAAAACAATATGGCGTTGATGATCGTCGTTCATATTCCAGGCTTCCCGTCGTAAGGTGATCTAAGCAAAGCCTAAGGGGGCAGCCCCATCCCACGCAAGGGCAGACCGCCTGACGAAACTGAAACACCCGAGGAGAAACCCATGATTTACGATCACCGCACTTACAGCTGCCGCCCAGGCACCATCAAGAAGCAATTGGCAGTTTACGAAGCGCACGGCTATGTGCCGCAGACCCGCCATCTGGGCATGCCGTTGATGTACGCTGCGACCGAAACCGGTGATCCGAACACTTTTATCCATATCTGGTGCTACGAAGACGCGGCCGACCGCGCAATCAAGCGCGCCGCCATGCAGGCGGACCCGGAATGGCAGGAATTCCTCGAAATCAGTGCCGAGGCCGGCTATTTGGTTTCCCAGCGGAACGTCATCTTGATGCCTGCACCGTTTTTTAAAAAATAAGCCAAGCCCTTGATTTAAGTAATTAAATCCGCGGCCTTATAGAGGTTGGAGGAATTTATGACATATCGATGGCGGCATATCGCCGCATGCATGGCGCTCGGCGTCCTTGTGCTGGGCGGCGTTTCAGCTTGTTCGAGCAAGGACGAGCGCGACATCGTCGCCGCGTCACCGACCGCAATTACGATAACCTCAACACGCTTCACCGAACCGACAGACGTCGCGGTGGCCCATTGTAAAAAATTCGGTCGTAATGCGGTGTCGCGGGGTGGCATAAAACTCGGCTCGCCTGCCTATAAAATCATGTGGGGATTTGACTGCGTCGATCCTTAAGGTGTCTCTATGATCCGAGCCGTGCTGCGGGTCGTATGCTTATCAGGAGACGCTCAATTTTATGACCGACACGCCCCCCATCATCGTTTGCTTCCGAAACGATCTACGCATCACCGACAACCCGGCGCTTTTTGAAGCCTGCCGGTCCGGTCGACCCGTCGTTGCGCTTTACATCTTAGACGACGGCACCCCGGGCGAATGGAAACCCGGCGGCGCGGCCCGCTGGTGGCTTCACCACTCGTTGGCTGAACTCGAACAGCAGATTGCGAATCTTGGCGGCAAGCTCGTGCTGCGCCAGGGTGCAGCGGCGGATGTGTTAGATGAGGTGCTCAAAGACTCCGGCGCGGACTGCGTGCACTGGAACCGTTGTTACGAGCCCTATGCGATTGCGCGGGACACGGAAATTAAGGCGGCACTCACGGCGCGCGGCATTGACGTCAAAAGCTTCAACGGCGAACTTTTGTTTGAGCCTTGGACGATTGAGACCAAAGCCGGCGGGTTTTACAAAGTCTACACCCGATTTTGGCATGCGTGCCGCGACAAAGGGGACCCGGCACAGCCGCTGCCGGCGCCAAAGCACATAAAAACGCCATCGAAAAAAATCCCTGGCGATACGCTGGAAGATCTCGCATTGCTGCCGACCTCACCTGACTGGGCGGGTGGCCTGCGGGATCGTTGGACGCCCGGTGAGCGCGGCGCCATAGCGCGGTTGGACGCATTCTTAAACGTCATCGACGGCTATAACGACGGGCGAAATTTTCCGGCCACGCCGGCGACGTCAAACTTATCTGCGTTTCTGCACACCGGCGACATCAGTCCGCGCCAAATTTGGCACAAGACCCTAAAGGCGCACGGATGGACCAAGGCCAGCGAAGCGTTTTTGAAAGAGATCGTTTGGCGCGAGTTCGCCTATCATGTTTTTTATTATTTGCCCGAACTGCCGTCAGAACCGATGTACGAAAAGTTTGCAAGTTTCCCGTGGCAGCACGATGACGCCGCGTTAACGGCGTGGCAGCGGGGCCGCACCGGCTATCCCATGGTCGATGCCGGGATGCGTGAACTTTGGCAGACAGGGCACATGCACAATCGCGTGCGGATGATCACGGCGTCTTTCTTGGTCAAACATCTACTTCTGCCCTGGCAGCAAGGCGAAGCGTGGTTCTGGGATACGCTGGTCGATGCGGACTTGGCGGTAAATGCGTTCAGCTGGCAGTGGGTCGCAGGCTGCGGCGCCGATGCGGCACCGTATTTCCGTATCTTCAATCCGATTACGCAAGGATCAAAGTTTGATCCGAACGGCGAATATATCCGCGCCTACGTGCCCGAAATCGCCGCGCTTCCGGACAAGCATCTATTCACACCGTGGGAAGCACCGGATGACGTTTTACATGACGCCGACGTGCGCTTGGGCAAAACCTACCCCCGCCCGATCATTGATCACAAAAAAGCCCGCGAGCGTGCATTGAGCGCGTTTAAGGCCTTGCCCAGCGCGACCGACACGTAAGCTTTACCCGGACATCCACCAACGCGCCACCTCAGCCAAAGCCAACCCCCAACCGAGCAGAGTCAGCGCCAAGGCCGTCAACGGCTGCGCACGGACCCGGGCGAACGGTTTCGGGCGTGTTTGGGGCAGGGCTTCTTGCCCGAGTAACTCGCCACGGCGACGGCGGATGGTTTGCATGGCTTCACGCTCAACCTCTTCAAAGCCTTCACGCAACGCCAAGAATTCGCGATAAAACGGCACAACGATCCCTAAGAACAAAACCGCCTCGGCGCTGAGCGCAAACCACGGGATATAGCCGGCCTTGAACACATCGACCAACAAAATGCCGACCGCGACGAATCCGACGCCGTTGATCCCGATCAACGTGTGCACCAATCGCCGCCGCCGGGTCCTGTCCATCCGCTTACCCCGCTTTTTGCAGTACCAACGTCGCCCAGCCGTCTTGGTGCCAAATTTCTTGCAGGCGGAACCCGCGCGCCCGGTGATGCTGTGCGACCCAGGCAACGTCGCGCTCCATCAAGCCGGAAAGCACGATATGCCCACCGGGCTGCATCGCCCGGGCCGTATCGCCGGCCATGCCGATCAACGGGCGTGCCAACACGTTGGCAACGATGATGTCGAACGGCGCAAACCGATTTATCGCAGAATTTCGATAACCGACACTGCGCACAATCGTCACGCCGGGGCCGATTTGATTGAGCCGCGCGTTCAACTTAGCAACGCGCACGGCTTCCGGGTCAATATCCACGGCCAACACCCGCGCCGGCCACAAATGCCTGGCCGCGAACGCCAACAGGCCGGTGCCACACCCAAGGTCTAAAATCGTCTGCGCCGTGCGAAACTTCGCCAATGCTTGCAGCGCCAGCAAACACGTTGCCGTCGTCGGATGCGTGCCCGATCCAAACGCGGTGCCGGCATCAATGCAGAAGGGCACCGTCGCGGCGGGAACGTCACCTTCAAAATGGCTCGGATGAATAAAGAAGCGACCGGCCAAAAGCGGCTCAAACCCGGCGCGGTTTTCCGCCAGCCAATCGCGCGGTGTCAAAAATTCGACCGTCAGCTTCGGGGCTTCGATGCCGACCGCTTGGGCGGCCATCGCAAATCCGCCTTCGATGGCATCGGTATCGGGGGCAACATCGGTATAGCCTTCGACGCGCCATGGTACATTATCATCGCCGAACGACGTTACCGCGCCGCAGATACCTTCAAGTATTCCTTCGAATGCGAGTACGGCATGCTCAGGCACCGTTACTTCAAGCCGCCAAAGCGGGATTCCATCGCTTCCCATCATCACGCCGGACTCACAAAGCTTGCCATGACGCGCTTAATACCGGCTTTTTCGAACTCAATATCCAACTTGTCGCCGTCAACATAGGCAACCCGACCGTAGCCGAATTTCTGATGGAATATCCGTGTGCCGACGGACAGTTTATCGCCATCACCAGCAGTCGGCTTATAACTTTGCGGCCGCTCGCTGCGGATCATCCGGCGGCGCGACCGCCCGATGCCTTCGACATCCAAATACGCATCGTCTGCCTGCTTCACCGCACCGTCGCGACGTGTATAGACACCGCTTTCGGACATCATATCGATATGCTCACCAGGCAATTCATCGACAAATCTGGACGGCACCGCGCTTTGCCACTGCCCATAGATGCGTCGGTTCGCAGCGAACGAAATCATCGCGCGCACCCGAGCCCGGGTAATGCCGACATACGCCAAGCGACGTTCTTCTTCCAAAGATGCGTTGCCGCCTTCGTCTAACGAGCGCTGGTTCGGGAACAGCCCCTCCTCCCAGCCGGGCAGGAATACACTTTCGAATTCCAAACCCTTGGCGCCATGAAGGGTCATGATGTTGACCTTGTCATGGTCGGACCGTTCTTCGTTCTCCATTACCAAGCTGACGTGTTCCAAGAACTGACCCATGGTTTCAAAATCTTCAAGAGCAGCAACCAATTCCTTGAGGTTATCGATCCGACCTGGTGCATCAGGTTCCTTTTTCATGCGCCACATATCGACGTAACCGCTTTCGTCCAATATCTGCGCACATAACTCGGCGGGCGCCATGGTGCCGGCAAAAGTGCGCCACAGATCAAACGTTGCCATCACTTCGGCCAGGGCTTTTTTAGCCTGCGGGCGGAGCTCGTCGGTCTCCAACAGCGTTGCAATCGCGCGTGTCAAAGATGTCTGCTCGGCACGAGCATAGGTGTGGATGATTTGCAGCGTCGTCTTGCCGATACCGCGCGATGGCAGATTAACGATCCGCTCAAACGCCAAGTCATCATCAGGCTGCGCGACCACACGCAAATAGGCGACGGCGTCCCGGATTTCTTGGCGCTCATAAAATCGGGGGCCACCGATCACGCGATAGGGGATGCCGATGGTGATCAGGCGCTCTTCGAATTCCCGGGTCTGGAAACCGGCCCGCACCAAGATTGCCACTTGGTTCAGTTTTTGTCCTTTGTGTTGAAGACTTTCGATTTCGTCACCGACCATCCGGGCTTCGGCCTCGCCATCCCAGACGCCGCGCACCCGGACTTTTTCGCCCTCGTTAACGTCGGTCCAAAGCGTCTTGCCAAGGCGACCTTCATTAAACGCAATCAGCCCGGACGCGGCGGCCAGAATATGCGGGGTCGAGCGGTAATTGCGCTCCAAGCGCACAACGCGGGCACCCGGAAAATCTTCTTCGAAGCGCAAGATGTTACCAACCTCAGCGCCCCGCCATGAGTAGATCGACTGGTCATCATCGCCAACACAACAGATGTTACGGTGCTCTTGCGCTAACAGTCTGAGCCACAAATACTGCGACACGTTGGTGTCCTGATACTCGTCAACCATGACGTAGCGAAAGCGGTGCTGGTACTCTTTCAATATTTCCGGGCGTTTACGGAACAACTCCAAACACAGCAAAAGCAAATCGCCAAAATCGGCGGCGTTCAGCGTCGATAGCCTCGCTTGATATTCTTTGTACAACGAGAGCACTTTGCCTTCGCCGGTCTCGGCTTCGCTGGTCGGCACCTTGTCGGGCATATAGCCCCGATCTTTCCAGCGCTGAATGATACCGGAGATGGCACGTGGCGGCAGACGCTTTGAATCAATTTCATGAATATCGGTTAACTGCTTGATCAAGCGAACCTGATCATCGGCATCCAAAATCGTGAACTGCGGGCTGAGCCCTACCGCCTCGGCGTGCGCCCGCAACAACCGCGCACCGATGGCATGAAAAGTGCCGACCCACCAGCCTTCGACCGGACGGCCCACCAAGCGCGAAACCCGTTCCTTCATCTCGCGCGCCGCTTTGTTGGTGAATGTCACGGCCAGCACTTCGCCCGGGCCTGCACGGTTTTGCATCAAAATGTGTGCAAGCCGTGTCGTCAGCACCCGGGTTTTACCTGTACCGGCGCCAGCCAGCACCAAGACCGGGCCTTCGACCGCCTCGACGGCTTCGCGCTGACTGTCATTTAAGCCGTCAAAATAACTCGGATTTCGAGCAGGCGCAGGCGCGGGCGCATCTTCAAGTTCAAAGGGATCTGACATAGCTTCGGTTATAACATGCCGATGCCACGTGTCACCGCAAACGTCGGCTATGCCGGTTCTTGATTATGTTCTTCGTGGCGCACGCGTAGCAGCGCTCTATTGTAGGCGTTAATCACATCACGGTGGTGCACGCAGCCTGTAAAAACCTTGGTGTGCGGGTCGCGCAGCACAGCGATGTGGTCTTCGCCGCTGTCGCGCATCACCTGGATCGCACGGGCCAGGGAATCACCCTCGTTAAGAATCGGTGGATGCAGCCGGGCAACATCCGATGCGGTAGTATTTTCACCACAGTCATTGTCAAACAACACACTGCCGCAGTCGTGCATGGTGATCGTGCCGTGCAACTCACCATCCGGTTTAACGACGAATAATTCTCCGGTCGTCGACATGCTCATTTTTTCTCGGATTTCATGCATCGGGGTTTCGGTGCTGATGGTATCGGCCTCGGTGCTTTTACCATGATCCAAGACCTGCCGAACCTTGATGTTGTTCAAGACTTCGCGCTCAAAGCCATCGCGGAGATCGACGTTACGTCTTTTCAATTGCTCGGCAAAGAACGAAGCACCGAAGAAATGGTGCGTAATCTCGGTCGCAATAACGATCGCCAACATCACGGCAAGCGAAAGCTTATAATCGCCGGTGATTTCAAAGATGATCAGCGTTGTCGAGATCGGCGCACCGAGCACCGCCGCCGCCACCGCCCCCATCCCCACCACCGTATAAACACCGACGTCCGACGCCAGCAACGGGAACACATCGGCGGCGATCAAACCATAACTCGCACCAACCGTCGCACCCAGCACCAATGCGGGTGAGAACACCCCGCCCGAAAATCCGAAACCCAGACAAAGCGCTGTCGCAAGAATCTTTGCGAGGCCGATCAAAATCAATAGCTTCAGATCAAATTGCCCGAGGATTGCCCATTCCGTAAAGCCGTAGCCGATCCCCATCACCTGCGGTAGCCAAATCGCAATGATGCCGACAATCAGGCCTGCGATGGCAGGCTTGAACCAAATCGGCACCGGCAGCTTTGCCGCCACTTGCTGAGCCAAGAAAATGCTCCGCATCAAGACGATGGCGGCGACGGCAGCAACCACGCCCAGGCCGATAAAGGCGGGAAATTCCCAGAACGACGCGATATGGTTGCCACCCAACAAAAATGCCGACGCCTCACCAAAATGAATATGCGAAAGCGCCGTGCCGGCGACGCTGGCGACAACGATGGGAGCAAAGGTCTTGAGCGCGTACTGGCCGACAACGACTTCGGTGGCGAACAAGGCGCCGGCAATCGGCGCGTTAAATGAGGCGGAGACGGCGGCGGCGACGCCGCAGCCGAGTACAGTCCGCGACAGCGAGCGTGACAAATGCAACCGCCGTGCGATCCAGCCCGCAAGTGAAGCCCCCAAATGCACCGCCGGTCCTTCGCGACCTACCGACGCGCCCGCGCCCGCAGAAATAGCACTATTGATTGCCGACACGAGGCCTACCCGAGACGACATCTGCCCGGCCCGCATCGCCGATGCTTCGACCACATCCGCAACCCCTTGGTTGCGTTGCTCAGGCATCCATTTCCAGGTAATCAGACCGACGACAAGGCCGCCCAACGTTGGATAGAGCATAACCATCCATGGTACGACGGCGATTTCGTAGCGGGAAAACATGTCGATTTCGACACCGTATAGCATGATTTCGATCCACGAAATGGCTTCACGCAAGGCGAGCACAGCTAAGCCCGATAAGCAGCCGACGACCAAGCCTAAGCCAACGAGCAACAAGTGCTCGTTGCGGATAGCTTTGTTAAGCGCGGACTGAAGATGTCCGTATGTAAAACGCGAATTCGGCATCAGTGTCCTCGAAGATCGGACACAGCATAACGGTGCATTTCTTAATGAAAAGGATAACCCACGGAAAACCGTGCGGTTTTACCGACCAATCAAAATTTTTCCGCATCCAACGAGTAGCCAGCAGAACGCACGGTACGGATCAAATCCGTCCCGCCTTGATCGTTGAGCGCTTTGCGCAAGCGACGGATATGCACATCCACGGTACGAAGCTCGACATAAATATCGCGCCCCCAGACTTTATCCAGCAACTGTTCGCGCGAGAAAACCCGACCTGGCTTTTCAAGAAAAGTCTTAAGCAACCGAAATTCCGTCGGGCCGAGCCTAACCGCACGCTCATCTCGCATGACCCGATGCGTTTCCAAATCCATGAAGATGTCTTCGTAGCGCAATTCATTGCCGGCTTGTTCCGGATGCGCGCGGCGCAACACCGCTTTGATACGCGCCGTCAACTCGGCCGGCGAGAACGGCTTCACGATGTAATCGTCAGCGCCGGTTTCCAGGCCTCGAATACGGTCCGTTTCCTCGCCTTTGGCCGTCAGCATGATGACCGGCGTTGAACGGGTTGCAGTGCGTTGGCGCATCTGCCGACAGATTTCTATCCCCGACATATTCGGCAGCATCCAATCCAATACGACAAGATCCGGGTCTTGCGTATCTATCGCCTCAAGTCCCCCTTCACCGTCACGGGCGACACTGACGTCAAATCCCTCAATCTCAAGATTATATTTCAGAAGTTCGACAAGCGATGGATCGTCTTCAATGATCAAGATGCGCGACATTTCGGACATTTCACGTCTTAGCTCCGGTTGCTCTAGTCCTCACCGCCGATAACGGTGTAACTGGATTGGTCACCCTTTGGACGGTTGTCATCGGGCATCACACCGTGAACGAGGAAGTGCACGTTCTCGGCAATGTTGGTCGCATGGTCGCCAATGCGTTCAATGTTTTTGGCGACGAACAACAGATGTGTGCAGGCGGATATGCTGCGTGGGTCTTCCATCATATAGGTCAACAGCTCACGAAACAGGCTGGTGTGCAGCGCATCGACTTCTTCATCGCGAAGTCGCACATCCTGAGCAAGATCGGCGTCGCGCTGCAGATAAGAATCCAGCACTGTCTTGATCATCTCTTGGACCACATTGCCCATCCGAGCGATGGTTCGGCTCGGGCCCACGGGCGGTGTCTGGGTGATAGCAACGGTACGCTTTGAAATATTCTTCGCGTAGTCACCGATCCGCTCGATCACGCTGGCGATGCGGAGCGCGGTAATCACAACGCGCAGGTCGTCCGCCATCGGTTGACGCAGGGCCAACATCGAAATCGTGTGCATATCGACTTCGTGCTCAATATCGTCGATGCGCTTGTCACCGGCAATCACCTGTTCGGCCAACTCGCTGTCGCGACGCACCAATGCCTTGATGCTATCGGCAAACTGATGCTCGGCGAGGCCGCCCATCTCGGCGATATAGTTGTCGAGTTGGCGAAGGTCTTCGTCGAACTTAGTAACAATATGATCGTGATCGGTCGTCATGACGTACGTCTCCTACTCAACCGAACCGGCCGGTAATGTAATCTTTGGTGCGTTGATCGTTGGGCGTGGTGAAGATTTTTTCGGTATCACCGACCTCGACCAAATAGCCCATGTGAAAGAATGCGGTGCGCTGCGATACGCGGGCCGCTTGCTGCATGGAATGAGTCACGATGACGATCGTAAAGTTTTGCCGAAGCTCGTCGATCAGCTCTTCGATACGCGCCGTCGCAATCGGATCCAATGCCGAGCACGGCTCGTCCATCAAGATCACTTCAGGTTGGACCGCAATGGCGCGGGCGATACAAAGTCGCTGCTGCTGCCCACCCGACAGACCGGTTCCAGGTTCATGAAGGCGGTCTTTGACTTCCTTCCAAAGACCGGCGCGCTGTAGGCTTTCTTCGACAATCGCATCGACCTCTTGTTGGCCGGCGGCGATGCCGTGGATACGCGGTCCATAGGCGACGTTGTCGTAAATCGATTTCGGAAACGGATTTGGCTTTTGAAACACCATGCCGACGCGGGCACGCAGGTGAACCACATCGATGACGTTCGAATACACATCGGTGCCGTCCAATTCGATACGCCCGTTTACGCGGCAAATATCGATGGTGTCGTTCATTCGATTAAGAGTGCGAAGATATGTCGACTTGCCGCAGCCCGACGGACCAATCAACGCCGTCACTTCGTTTTCGAAAATGTTCAAATTGACATCGAACAGCGCCTGTTTTTCACCGTAAAAAACATTTACGCCTTCGGTCACGATCTTAGGCTCACGGTCATCCTTCGCCAGCGCATCGGGGCGCCCTTTGGTTTCTTCGACAATACTGTTCATCACGTCACCCATGGGGGTCACTCCTACCAACGTCTTTCGAATTTTTTACGCAAGATCACGGCAAACGCATTCATCATGATGAGGAAACTCAACAAGACCATAATCGCCGCCGATGTCCGGGCGACAAACGCGCGTTCAGGACTATCCGCCCACAAGTACACCTGCACCGGCAGCACCGTTGCAGGGTCCGTGAAGCTGCCCGGAATATCGACGATAAACGCGACCATACCGATCATCAAAAGCGGTGCCGTCTCGCCCAAAGCCTGGGCCATGCCGATGATCGTGCCGGTCAGAATTCCTGGCATCGCCAACGGTAACACATGGTGGGCAACGACCTGCATACGGGATGCGCCCAAGCCCATGGCCGCTTCGCGGATCGACGGCGGCACAGCCTTCAGCGCAGCGCGACTGGCAATAATGATGGTCGGCAACGTCATCAAGGCCAGTACCATACCACCCAACAACGGCGCTGAGCGCGGCACCCCAAAGAAGTTGATAAACACCGCCAAGCCCAACAAGCCGAACACGATGGACGGGACAGCGGCCAGGTTGTTGATATTCACCTCAATAATCTGGGTGAGGCGATTTTTCGGTGCGAACTCTTCAAGATACACCGCCGCCGAAACACCGATGGGGAACGACAGCATCAACGTCACCATCATCGTAAGCAGCGAGCCGACGGCAGCACCCCAGATCCCGGCAAGCTCGGGTTCACGCGAGTCCGCATTGGTAAAGAATGTGGTGTTGAACGTGGTGAAGATCACACCACGTTCACGCAGCTCGTCGAACCACGCCATTTGCTGATCGGAAACAGGCCGATCTGCTTCGGCAACGGAACGATCAAAGATGCCCTTGCTGTACAAATCCATCACCGATGCGAGCGGAAAATCAAACGTGACCGTTTGCCCGATCAAACTGGGGTCGGCGGTGACGGCTTGTTGCATTTGATAGCTGGCGCCCCGGCTCAACATGCCGGTCAGCTCGCGTTTATCGCGACGGCCGGTAACATCTGGGAATAAATCCGACATCGCACCCAACACGAGCTTGCGATAGTTCGCGCGGGCTAAAATCTCTGGATCACGTTCGCCGCTGGGGTCGATTACCTGCTCGTCGATATTGACCGTCAATTGGATTTTAGTTTCCGTGAACGTTGGCAAGCCGCTGGAGATAATCGTGGTGAACAGCGTCAAAATCGCCGCCAATGCCAACCCGATTGCGATAATACCATAGGCCTTAAAACGTGCTTCGGCAGCATAGCGACGCTTCAGGCCGCGCCTGACGGCCTCAGCAGCTTTGGTGCCGCGACGGCCCGAGTTTTCTGTGGGTGTTATATCATTCATGACGATATCAGTCATACTGCTCGCGGTACTTGTTGACCACCGTCAATGCGATAATGTTCAAGCACAAAGTAACGCAGAACAGCACCAGACCGAGCGCGAACGCTGCCAATGTTTTTGCGCTATCGAATTCCTGATCGCCGACCAACAAGGTGACGATCTGCACGGTAACGGTGGTCACCGCTTCAAACGGGTTTGCCGTTAAATTTGCGCCCAGCCCTGCCGCCATGACGACGATCATGGTCTCACCAATGGCGCGCGATATCGCCAACATAAACGCGCCGACCACACCAGGCAGGGCGGCGGGCAAAATCACCTTCTTAATGGTTTCAGAGCGTGTCGCACCAAGACCATAAGAGCCTTCACGGAGGCTTTGCGGCACCGCGTTGATGACGTCGTCAGAGAGCGACGAGACAAACGGGATAATCATCACACCCATCACAATGCCCGCTGCCATGGCGCTTTCAGACGATATGTCCAAGCCCATCAGGCTGCCGCTATCACGAAAAAACGGTGCGACGGTTAAGGCTGCAAAAAAGCCGTACACAACAGTCGGAATACCGGCCAGGATTTCCAGCAACGGCTTCACCGTGCCACGCACTTTCGGCGGCGCATATTCCGCCATATAGATCGCTGACAACAGGCCGATGGGCCCGGCAATACACATCGCGATCAACGATATAAACAGCGTGCCGGCGAACAATGGAATTGCGCCGAACGCACCGGAAGAGCCGACTTGATCAGAACGCAAAGCGGTCTGCGGACTCCATTCAAGGCCGAACAGGAATTCGGTCGGTGAGACTTTTTCAAAAAACCGATACGATTCGAACACCAGCGACAACACGATTCCGATGGTCGTCAAAATCGCGATGCTTGAGCAGATAATCAAAAACACCATCACAGCCCGTTCGACCCGATTTCGAGCCCGCATGTTCGGCGATATCCGCTGACGTGCATACGCCAGCGCAGCAATCCCCAAGGAAAGCACCACGACCATCTGCGCCAACTGACTGATATTCATCAAACTTACATAATGATCAGCGGCCGCCTGAACATCGGCGGTGATGTCGCCCGACGTAATATTGCCAGACGCCAGGTTGCGAATATCGTTCATCACCAGCGACATCCTGGCCGCATCTTCGATGACCAGCGAATTCGCTAAGTCAGCTTGTACCACCATCTCAACAATCGGCGTTTGAAAGACCAACCAGGCCCCCATAACCAGCAATGCCGGCACACCGCACCAAAGTGCGACGAAGTAGCCGTAGTAATGCGGACGGGAATGGAGTTTGTTGGCATGTCCACCAACCGTAGCTAACGAGCGAGAGCGACCCAGATAAAAACCAAAAACCGTCAGGCCGATGAGCGCGATCAGGATGAAATAAAATGACATCTTAAAATGTTTCCTCAGGTCTTTCAGTATCGCTTAGGTATTTATGCGGACCTTGAGCTCTATAGATAAAGACGCGATCGCGTAATAAATGAATTCGAAATAGTCTTTAACTAAAGCAACACCCCGAGGCCGTAGCCCCGGGGATATGCAATCAGCTTACATTGAGATATTTGACACCATCATCTCACCGTCTTTGCGGAACTGCTCACGCTCTGCATCCGGCATCGGGATCAATCCACGGTCGGACAGGTAGCCGCCCTCACCGAAAGCCTTCTCAGACGTGAACTCAGCAACATACTCTTTGATGCCAGGCACTGTGCCGACGTGGGCACCTTTCACGTAGAAGAATAACGGACGAGAGACAGGATACGAGCTGTCAGCGATGGTTTCGAACGTCGGCGAAACGCCTTCGATTACCGAGCCCTGAACCTTATCGGCGTTCTGTTCTAAGAACGAATAGCCGAACACGCCGAAGGCGTTGCTGTTGGCTTCCAACTTACGGATGATCAGCACGTCGTTCTCGCCGGCTTCAACGTACTTGCCGTCTTCACGGATGCCGTGACAAACAGCCTTGTACTTATTCTTATCCGATTTCTTCATCGCTTTGATGAAATCGAACGTCTTGCAGCCGCCTTCGAGGGCCAGTTCAGCAAATGCGTCACGGGTACCCGAGGTCGGCGGTGGGCCGAGAACTTCAATGGTCTTTTTCGGCAGCGATGGGTCAACGTCAGACCACATCATGTTATCGTTGTCCTTCAGACCGCCCTTGCCGTCGGGAATGGTCTTCGCCAGCGCCAAGAAAATCTGCTGCTTGGTGATCTTCATCTGACCAGCGGCTTTGGAATTGGCCATGACGATACCGTCATAACCGATCTTAATTTCGGTCACAGCGCCAACGCCGTTTTTGGCACACTTTTCAACTTCGGATTTCTTGATACGACGCGATGCGTTGGTGATGTCCGGGTACTCGACACCAACACCTGAGCAGAACAACTTCAGGCCACCGCCCGAACCGGTGGATTCGATCACTGGGGTTTTGAATTTTGTGGTCTTACCGAATTCTTCAGCGACAACGGTCGCGAACGGATAAACGGTTGACGAACCGACGATGCGGATTTGGTCGCGGGCCTCTGCGGCCGACCCGGCGGCGATAACACCGGCGGCAACTGCGATCCCAAGAAACTTACGATACATTGGTTACTCCTGCTTTTTGCAAAATGGAGACTTTTTTCAACACCCCTCAAAAGACCCAACATGGTGCCTCATGCGATGCAGGCGGAACTTATCCCGCAAGCAGCGTCACTATTATTTCGGTTTTGTTACAGAAATAAGTCATTCGCTCAGAATTTTGTGGATAACTCAAAAATCCCCGAAAATCCGAGAGCTTCCGCCGCTATTCGGTCGGCAAATAAACGGTAAACATACTACCCTGATCAACGCCACTGTCGACCGCCAGATACCCGCGGTGACGGCTGACAATATGTTTCACGATTGCAAGACCGAGTCCGGTGCTACCGATACCGGTTTCCGCTGTACTTGAACGCGCTTTATCGACTCGAAAGAACCGTTCCGTAAGCCGCGGCAGCAATTCCTTTGGGATTCCAGGCCCTTTATCCGCAACGCTGACGGCAATGCCGGCGCATGCACTGCCTGGTATCCGGTCAACAGGCTTTGCGGTGATCGTCACCGGATTTCCCTGGCCGCCGTATTTCAAAGCATTTTCAATCAAATTACGAAATACCTGATTGAGCTGATCGGCATCACCCAACACATCCGGCAATCCAGTCTCAACCCGTAAGTCCAGCACCATGCCGCGTTGCTCGGCCTGCTGCTCCAACACTTCGATCACATTTATGATAACCTGTTCGACGTCGATTTTATGGCGGGGTCGTACATGCTCGTTGATCTCGACCCGCGACAACGACAACAAGTCTTCAATCAATCGTGACATACGCTGCGATTCGCGATGCATAATATCAAGAAAACGAATCCGCGCCTCGGTATCATCGCTGGCAGGCCCGCGCAGCGTCTCGATAAAACCGATCAAAGCGGTTAATGGCGAGCGCAGTTCATGTGACACATTGGCGACGAAATCAGCACGCATTTCTTCGGTCTTTCGCGCCGATGTGACGTCGTTGAGCACGATGGTCGCCACCGAGTTATCCTCGAGCGGTGCGCCCGCCAATGTCTCTATCCGGAACGACAATGTCCGCGACACCGGCACAGGCATGGTAATTTCGCCGGATTTTTCCGGCACACCGCGCAAAACCGAATCCAAACTGTCCAATACCATGGGATGGCGGAGACTGAGCGCCAGATCCCGCCCCATCGCCGCACTGCCAAGTAAGTCTAAGGCGGCACGATTGGCATGGACAACGCGGCGCCGTTGATCCACGACGATGATTGCCGTCGGCACACTGTCGAAGACCGCATGCGGCACAGGCTTCATCGGCATTGTAAGCTACGCACTAAACGACAACGTTGTGACCGCGAGATCATTTTCTGAACAAACCTGGTCACGCCCGCTTTCTTTCGCATGGTACAGTGCTTGGTCTGCGCGTTTGATAAAAACCCCGATAGGCTCACCAAAGGCAAAAAGACTGACTCCAATGGAAATCGTTATTTTTCCCAAATCTTCGCCGGTGCGTCGATCACGAACACTTTTAGAACTGATCGCCTTTCGGATGTTATCGGCAAGCACAACGGCGTCCTTTAATCCGGTCCGCGGCAACACGATAGAGAATTCTTCCCCCCCATACCGAGCAGTTGTGTCCTGACCTTTAATGTTTTCTTTGAGCGTCTCCGCCAAAAGTCGCAACACCTTATCGCCCACCTGGTGACCATACATATCGTTGAATTTTTTAAAGTGATCGATATCAATCATCAGCAGGCACAACGGCTCACCACTCTCCATTGCCGCGATGGCGCCTAAGCGCAGCGATTGGTCAAATTTCTTGCGATTGCCGATGCCGGTCAGGCCATCCGTGTAAGCTTCTTGGCGCAACGATTCCATATCTTCGCGCAAACGCTCGATCTCTGCTGTTGAACTTTGCAACTGCGCTTCCAAGGCATGGTTTTTCTTTACCATTTCATGCGTCGACTCAACCATGTCGGCGATGGTCGACTTGGCGGCTTCGTTCCCATCAAGCCCCTCCAACGAGGACGCGGCTTCGGCCAACGCGTCCGCATAGGCATCCGCATCGCCCTGTGCGGACGAAATATTACCCAACACCGTATTCACTTGATCTGTCAGTTTTCCCGTGACGTCAGCGACCGCCGCTTCCTCGTCAGCGGTTGAGAAAAAGCGCTCAAAAACTTCCACATTCCGAGCTTCGGAGAAGTCCTGATGATTGCTATCTAGAACATCGATCGCTTTGTTCAAGTCAGGCATCTGCCCCGACGCGTACACATACCAGACCATAAAGTTATTTGGCGTCGGCTTTATGGCGCGACGCTTAAGTTGTGCTATCGCTTCTGCGGCAAACTCTGCCGCCTGGGCCGGGCTATCCGCGAACTCCACAAGCCTCTCCTTGATGCGCCGACGCGCTTAAACTAAAAAACTCAACCAAGTGCCTGCACTCTATAATGATTGTCTCAAACCAACCATGGCACGCCAAGCTGAATAAGTCCTATTCGTCTCGGCCTACTTGCGGCGAATGCCAATCTGCCGCCCAGCCGCATCAGGCACGGCTAAGCCTACCTGCTGCTCGGCGACTACAGCAATGCGTTCCCGCACACTTTCATGAAACGGGCCGACACGGCGATCATTCAAATTTACCTGCAAAATCATCAATTCATTGGTCGCCACCAAAGCATCATCTTCGGCACGATGCATGCGATGGAAAATATGCAGGCGCTTTTCGTCGTGAGCCAACAATTGAGTTGTGATATAGACCCGCTCGCCTTTCATCACTTCTTGATCATAGGTAATATGCGCTTCGGCGACGAAAACCGAACTGCCGGTGGTTTCGCGCAATGCTGCATTCATCCCCACTTGGTCAAGAAAAGCGTCCGTCGCATGATCGAAGACCAACACATAATAAGCGACGTTCATGTGTCCGTTATAGTCGACCCAGTCCGGTTGCACGGTCTCGGTGTGCAGGCGAAGCAGCGCGCTTTCGGTCATCAAAACACTCCGGCGTTTGGCATTACAAAATTTCTTTGCATTTCGTAGCCCATGGCAACGCGCTTGTCGACGCGTCCGCGTTGGGTCACGATCGCGCATGCTCCATATTCAAGGACTGACCCGGCCTGGATTGCAGCGCGTCGATCTCGATGTCGACGCTGGTACATGCATTGCCATACGTGGCAGTTCCGGTGCCGGAAAGTCCCTGCTGCTCCGCGCCATCGCCGACTTGGACCCTGCGGACGGCGAGGTGTCGCTCAAGGGTGTGAGCCGCGTTGACATGCCCGCACCCACTTGGCGCAAGCGTGTCATATATGTCGCGGCTGAAAGCGGATGGTGGGATGTCACCGTCGGCGATCATTTTGAAAACTCGGCTATTGCCGCCGGCTATTTAGTGCGATTGGGTTTCGCCGATGATGCAATGTCGTGGCCGGTGAGCCGACTTTCCACAGGAGAGCGGCAACGTCTGGCATTGTTGCGGGCCATCGTACTGACGCCAGAGGTCATGTTATTGGACGAACCTACCTCGGCGCTGGACCCGGAAGCCACCGCCAAGGTCGAGAGCATCTTGCACGAAAAGCGCGCCGCGGGTGCCGTCATCATCATGGTCACCCACGACAAAGCACAAGCCGCCCGCATGGCCGAGCATCGTTTTGTGATGACCGCCGGGGCACTCATGGCCGAGGCCGCGTCATGAACAGCTATATCGAACTGAGCTATATGGACATCGCACTTGCCGGCATGTTGCTCGGCGTCAATGCGATGTTGTCAGTGTATTATAAGCTCGGCACTGAAAAGCGCTTGGCGATCGCAGCGATCCGGATGGTCGTACAGCTGACTTTGGTCGGCTTGATTTTAAAGGCGTTATTTGCCGCCGTCTCGCCCTGGCTCACGCTGCTGGCTGCCATCGTCATGGTCGGCTTCGCCGGGCGCGAGGCAATGGCCCGGCAAGAACGCCGCTTCAAGGGATTTTGGGGCTACGGCCTTGGCACTGGCTCGATGTTCGCCGCCGCCGGTACGGTGACGTTTTTTGCACTGGCGACGCAGTTTCACGCAGACCCCTGGTATGATCCTCGCTATGCGATCCCTATTTTAGGCATGATTCTCGGCAACACCATGACCGGCGTCAGTCTGGCGCTGGATCGACTTTTGGCCGACGCCGATGACGGACGTGCACGCATCGAAGCCCGCTTGGCACTTGGTCATACCTTTCGCGAAGCCCTGCAGATGCCGCTCAGGAACGCCATGCGCGCCGGCCTGATCCCGACCGTCAACGGGATGGCGGCGGCGGGTTTAGTGTCGTTACCAGGCATGATGACCGGGCAGATTTTGGCCGGTGTCGAACCGGTACAAGCGGTCAAATATCAGCTTTTGGTGATGTTTTTGATCGCAGGTGGCACCGCGCTTGGGGTTTTCGCCGCCGTGATGCTCGCCTTGAAGCGGCTGACAGATCCGCGCCAACGCCTGCGCCTCGACCGCCTACGCGGCAAATAAGGCGCAAATACGTGCCGATAAACTCTAAAAATACTGCATTTAGACCGGTTTTTGTTGGCCCCGGACGGAACGGCGTTGTAAAAGCCATCGACATTAAAGCTGAGATTCCAAGGAGACCGCGCCGTAATGGCTGACGCCGGTCGAGATAACCCGCTGGCTACCCTTTCCGTTGTCGTCCCCGTGAAAGACGAGGCCGAGAACGTGCTGCCGTTGATGCGCGAGATCACCGCTGCGTTAGATGGGCGCGTGCCTTTTGAAATCGTCTATGTCGATGACGGCAGCAGCGACGGCACACAAGCGTGCTTACAAGCCGCAAAGACTGATTTTCCGACACTCAGGGTCATCTGCCATGCCGAATGCTACGGTCAATCCGCCGCCATCCACACCGGCGTGCGCCATGCATCGGCGCCGTTGATCGCAACCCTTGACGGGGACGGTCAGAACGACCCCGCAGACATTCCGGCATTGCTGGAACGTTTTCAGGCTGAAGGCGGGTCCGCAGACGCACCGCTGATGATTGCCGGCTGGCGTGCCAAACGTAAAGATACCTGGCTGAAGCGGATCTCCTCGAAAGTCGCTAACCGGGTGCGCGGCGGCTTACTCAGCGATCAAACGCCGGACACCGGCTGCGGCTTAAAGGTGTTCTCACGCGGCATGTTTATGGGTTTTCCAGCCTTCAATCATATGCACCGGTTTTTACCCGCATTAACGATCCGCGCTGGTGGCCGCGTTGTCTCCGTCGCCGTCAACCATCGGCCTCGCGAACGGGGTCAGTCCAAGTACGGGCTGTTTAATCGGCTTTGGGTCGGCATTGTCGATATTTTCGGCGTGATGTGGCTGAATAGCCGTCCCATCCGGATACGTGTGCAAATCATAGAGCCAAGCACGACGGAAACACCCACAAAAGCACCCCAACAGGGGCCGCGATGACGCCACGTATCGTCATTCGCAGCATTCTGCTGTTTGCTTTGCTGATCGCCGTCGGCGTCGCCATCAAGACCACGCCGCTTGGCGAAATGCTGGACAAAGACTGGATTGACGCGTCTGTGCGCGGTCAAGGTTTCCGCGGCGAAGCCTTGTTCCTGGCCGTCGGTGCATTGTTCACCGCCGTCGGCCTGCCCCGCCAAGCCGTCGCGTTTTTGGCCGGTTACGCATTCGGTCTCGGGTTCGGCACGTTGATCAGCATCGCGGCCGCGCTCGGCGGCTGCATCTTAGCGTTCACCATCGCGCGATTCTTGGCGCGCGACCTGGTGGCCCATAAGTTTCCAGACCGCCTGCAACGGTTAGACCGGTTTTTAAGCGAGAACACATTCACGACGACCCTACTGATCCGCTTTCTGCCGGTCGGCTCAAACGTGCTGACAAACCTTTTGGCCGGTGTATCCAAGGTTAGCGCACTACCTTTTTTCGCCGGCTCAACTGTCGGCTACGCGCCGCAGATGCTGATTTTCGCCATCGCCGGTTCCGGTTTCGCCGTTGAGCCAAACATCCGTCTCGCGATCAGTATTGTGCTGTTTGCGTCGTCCGGCGTGCTCAGCCTTTGGCTTTATCGGCGCTATCGGGACAATCACAAACTCCGCAATGCCGGCGTGATCGATGCTGAGGATGTCGGTGCCAGCAATCAGGCTAAGGAGTCCTGAAGAACATGCCAGGTGCTCTGTCACGCGTACCTGTTTGGTTGCTGTCCTGGTTGATCGCGGTCGCAGCCGCGCTGCTCTTCCGACCACCGTTACCGGTTGACGAGACCCGCTATCTCGCCGTCGCGTGGGAAATGTGGCAACGCGGCGACTTCTTGGTGCCGCACCTAAATGGCGAAGCTTATCACCACAAACCTCCGTTGCTGTTCTGGCTGATGAACGCCGGATGGTCCGTGTTCGGCGTCAACGACTGGTGGCCCCGCTTGGTGGCGCCGCTGTTCGCGCTGGCCTCGCTTTGGTGGACTGCACGCCTAGCCCGCGCAATCTGGCCCGACGACGAGATGACGCGCACATTGGCACCGGTGATTTTGGTCGGTGCCGCTTTTTGGTCGGTGTTCCAAACGCTGACAATGTTCGACATGATGCTGGCCGCCTGCGCGCTGGCCGGCATCCATGGCACGGTCGCGGCGTGGCGCACAGGATCTTGGCTGCCCTGGTTGGGCGTCGCCTTGGCGATCGGCGTAGGCGTGCTCGCCAAAGGCCCTGCGATCTTATTGCATATCCTGCCGGTCGCTTTGTTCGCGCCGTGGTGGGGGCCGGCGTTGTCCGCTGGCCCGGACCGCCCGCTGGTATCGTGGCGGGCTTGGTATGCGCGGCTTGGGGTTGCGGTGCTATTGGGTGCGGCGATTGCCCTCGCCTGGGCGATCCCCGCCGGCATTCGCGGCGGGCCTGAATACCGTGAGATGATTTTTTGGGGACAATCCGCAGGCCGCATTGTCGAGAGCTTTGATCACGCACGGCCGATCTGGTGGTATCTGGTGCTGTTGCCGCCGTTGCTGCTGCCGTGGGTGGTCTGGCCCCGGGTTTGGCGAAGCCTCGGCAAAGGCCGTATCATCACCTTTGCGGATGGCGGACTTCGCATACTGGTGACGTGGGCGCTCCCGGCGCTGGTCATTTTCTCCATCATCTCGGGCAAGCAATTACACTATCTTTTGCCGGAATTCGCAGCCTTTGCGCTATTCTTCGCGCGCGCTCTGTCTCGCAATGCAGGTGAGCCCGGGCGGCGCTTTGATTCAGTTGTTGTGGCCATATTCTTCGTGATCGTCGGCGCGATTCTCATGTTACTGCCCGACGATCCGACATTTTTTGAAGCACCCGCTTGGTTTGACCGCATCGACACTTTTTGGGGCTTTTTGTTGATCCTGACAGGCGCTGCCTTGGGGTTCTTGGGACGTAAGCCAGCACAAACGGCAGCCGGTGCCCTCGCCGTGGCGATGTCCATGCTCGTACTGGTCATTCATTTAAGTGCAAAAGACTCACTGTCATTTGCGTATGATCTTCGCCCGATTGCGATGAGCCTGAAAAAGTACGAAGACGCTGGCAGGCCGCTTGCCAATTTCGGCTATTACCATGGTCAGTATCAATTCTTGGGCAGATTGCAAAAACCGATGACCGTGCTGGGGGTGGATCAATCGACAACAGTTTTTGTCGATGCGCATCCTGACGCGATCATCGTCGCCTACTATTATATAGATGAGCCGCAGCCGGTACCGGGCGATATCACGCCGCTTGAAACATTCCGCTTTCGCGACTTCAAAGTGGTGTTTTGGCAAGGAAAAGATCTACAACGCCACCCAGAACTCGGCAACAGATCATAACCGCTTCAGCGTCTGTAGCCCTGCTGCGGGTTGACAGCCTGTGCATTTTTTATTAATTCACACCCTCGCGTTGGCACTCACTCAAGCTGAGTGCTAATACATTCAACCATTCAAGAAATTCACACCGTTTCGGAGAATAATCCATGAAGTTCCGGCCATTACATGACCGTGTGCTCGTCGAACGCGTCGAGCAGGAAGAAAAAACCAAAGGGGGGATCATCATTCCCGACACCGCCCAGGAAAAACCGATGGAAGGCAAAGTCCTTGCCGTCGGCGCGGGTCAAAAAAACGAAGACGGCAAAGTAACGCCGCTCGACGTGAAAAAAGGTGACAAAATTCTGTTCGGCAAATGGTCGGGCAGCGAAGTGAAGGTTGACGGTAAAGACCTTCTGATCATGAAAGAATCCGACATTCTGGGCATCGTTGAATAAACGAGCGCTGCTTGATCGGTAAAATTTCTAATACCAAGAGGACAATTCCAAATGGCTGCTAAAGAAGTAAAATTTTCCGCAGACGCGCGTCAGCGCCTGCTCAA
>CAXBEV010000003.1:0-221961 GCA_963974935.1 uncultured Rhodospirillales bacterium
GTTGATGGGCAACCTCAACCGCTTCGGCAAAATCGGCCAGCAAAAATAGTAATTCCCGGCCTCGATCCTTCGAGACGCGCTACGCGCTCCTCAGGATGAGGATATCAATTTATTTCCTCATCCTGAGGAGGCCGCAGGCCGTCTCGAAGGATCGCTTAAAAAAACGGCCCCGGGTTGCCCCGAGGCCGTTTTCGTTCGAGCCGTGATCTTGCTTAGGCGAGGATCGCCAACAGCAGGATCGCGACGATGTTGATGATCTTGATCATCGGGTTGATGGCCGGACCGGCGGTATCCTTGTAGGGATCACCGACCGTGTCGCCGGTTATCGCAGCGTGATGGGCGTCAGAGCCCTTGCCGCCGTGATGGCCGTCTTCGATGTACTTCTTGGCGTTGTCCCAAGCGCCACCACCTGCGGTCATCGACAAAGCGACGAACAGGCCGGTGACGATGGTGCCGAGCAGCATCGCGCCCAGTGACGTGAAGGCAGCGGACTGATCTGCAACCGCTTCGATCACGAAATACATCACGAACGGCGCCAGCAACGGCAGCAGCGACGGCAGGATCATCTCCTTGATCGCGGCTTTCGTCAGAATGTCGACGCACTTGCCGTATTCCGGCTTGGTTGTCCCTTCCATGATACCCGGGATTTCCCGGAACTGACGGCGCACTTCGACGACCACGGCACCGCCGGCACGACCGACAGCCATCATCCCCATCGAGCCGAATAGGTACGGCAGCATGCCACCGATGAACAGGCCGATGACGACGAACGGGTCTTTCAGGCTGAACGTCACTTCGACGCTCGGGAAGTAGTACCCAAGGTCGTAGGTGAACGCGGCGAACAGCACCAGGGCGGCCAGACCGGCGGAACCGATGGCATAGCCCTTAGTGACGGCTTTGGTGGTGTTACCGACCGCGTCCAAGGCGTCCGTGGTGTTCCGCACGTCTTCCGGCAGGTCTGCCATTTCGGCAATACCGCCGGCGTTGTCGGTCACGGGACCGAACGCGTCGAGGGCGACAACCATACCGGCCAAGGCCAACATGGTGGTGGCCGCAATCGCGATGCCGAACAGACCGGCATACAGGAACGACACGATGATACCCGCCGAGATCACGATCACCGGCAAGGCGGTGGCTTCCATCGACACCGCAAGGCCCTGGATGATGTTCGTGCCATGACCGGTTTCGGACGCCGCAGCGACCGATTTGACCGGACGGTAATCAACACCGGTGTAGTACTCGGTGATCCACACGATCAGGCCGGTGACGGCAAGACCGACGACCGCACAGATGAATAGATCGGCACCGGTAATGACGAGGCCTTCGTTGAGGGTGAATTCCGTCCCCCAGCCGATGAACATCGACACCGTACCGCCGATCAGGATGGCGGAGATCACGGCAGAGGCGATGAAGCCTTTGTACAGCGCGCCCATGATCGACTGGCTGGCACCCAACTTCACGAACCAAGTCGCGACCACCGAGCCTATGATGCAGACGCCGCCGATCAATAGCGGGAACAGCATCATTTGCTCTTGTGCTTCGCCGGTGAAGAAGATCGCCGCCAACAGCATGGTGGCGACCACGGTCACCGCATAGGTTTCGAACAAGTCGGCTGCCATACCGGCGCAGTCACCGACGTTGTCGCCCACGTTGTCGGCGATCACACCGGCGTTGCGGGGGTCGTCTTCGGGGATACCGGCTTCGATTTTACCGACCAAGTCGGAGCCGACGTCGGCGCCCTTGGTGAAGATGCCGCCGCCGAGACGCGCGAAGATCGAGATCAGCGAGGCACCAAAGCCCAGTGCGATCAGCGCTTCCAGGATGTGGCGCATCTCTTGTTCGTTGTTCGGGTCGTACATGTCGCGGAGCACCATGTAGTAGCCGGCGACACCCAACAGGGCCAAGCCGACGACCAACATGCCGGTCACGGCACCGGATTTGAAGGCAATTTCAAGACCACCCGCCAAACCTTGGGTGCGCGCCGCTTCGGTGGTGCGCACGTTGGCGCGGACCGAGACGTTCATGCCGATGTAACCGGCAACACCCGACAAAATCGCACCGATGAAGAAACCGATGGCGACCGGAATGCCCAGCAAGAAGCCGAGGCCGATGCCGACAACGATGCCGACGACGCCGATGGTCAGATACTGACGGTTCAAATAAGCGGCAGCGCCTTCTTGAATGGCGGCTGCGATTTCCTGCATACGCTCGTTACCGGCCGGTGCCGAAAGCACCGCGCGGACGGCATACGCCCCGTAAAGCAACGCCACTAAGGCGCATGCAATTACCAACATGTAGATGGATGACATCCTATCTCCCCTTGATATAAACGAATCCTCTCAGTGCGAATTTTGGCCGATTGCAAGATCGGTGATCAAATTCGCATGACGGATTTACCCCACTCTAAAAGCGCCCGGAAAATGCCAGAACGCCCCCGATAAAGCAACACAAGGGTTGTCGGGCGCGATTCTTCAAGTGCATTGGGCGCACTCGGATATTTTGGGTGCGTTCGGCGCCCTACTTTTTCCGCCTAGCGCATGCGTATTATTGTGGCGTGTCGACGATGGATTGGATCAAAACACTTTTGACGATGCCGGGCTCGCCGGCGACGCGGTCGGCGGTAATCTGCAACCGGCGCTTCACGGTGGGTAGGTCGAGGCGCCCGAGTTCACTCAGCATTCGCGGGATGAATGAATGCATGTCGCGCATGAACGCATCCTTGTAGATCGGCAGCATCCTCTTGATTCTAATGATGTTATCGTTGCCGGCCGTTTCGATTTTAAGCTCCATCTGAATGGTTAGTACGATCGCGCCTTCCTGGACGACGTTGATCATCACCGGCTCGACATCGACGAACAGCGCGTCGGGCGCTTCGATCTTGCGCTCTTGCTCCATCTCTTTGGCGATTTCCGGCTGCTCAAACGGGCCCAGCCCGAACCATTTCATTAAACCGATGGTGATGCCGGCGATCAAAAGGACGAGCATAAAAATGATAACGAGTTTTTTCATAAAACGTGGTGTCTCCCGACGAATTTAAGGTTTTCGTCCAACCCCGCGCCATTATCACGCCCTTGATTCGCGGCGCAACGGAAAACGGGTTTTGCGGGTCGCTCGAATATCTCGGGTAACGCCTGCGGCGTTTCCGGGAAGTCGCCGAATTTTTAAAATCTAAAAAACGGCGCTTTCTCGGACGCGTAGCGATCCGGGATCTTTGAGCGACACCATCTGATTATGCGAAATGCCGGTTATGCGAAATGCCGGAACCCCAGCGATTCCAGTTCTAGCGGGGTGCCGTTCTTCGTGACCTGCACCGAAGCCGGCCCGGCCCGCACCTGGCCAATCGCCGTGATCGGCACATCCAAGCCCAAAGGCATCGTATCCGCCGTGAATGCCAATTCGTAATCATCGCCACCGCCGAGCACGCGCGTGATCAACGATTTATCCCGCGCTAGCGCCGACGTTGCTGCTGGGGACAGCGGCACCGCATCCACGTCGATCTCGATACTGACCCCGGAAACCTCTGCGATATGGCCGAGGTCCTGCATAAGGCCGTCCGAGATATCGATGGCCGCATGCGCCTGGCCGACAAGCCCCTGCCCGGCTTGCACGCGCGGCTTGGGCACGCGATAGCGATCGGCAAGAAACGCCCGATCTGTTTGGGACAAGTTTGCAAGCGCACCCCGCGCTGCTTTCAGTCCCAGCGCGCTGTCGCCAATCGTGCCGGTGACATAAACCGTATCACCCGGCTTGGCGCCACCGCGGGTCAGCGCCGTTCCTGCTTTGACCGTGCCGATGGCGGTCAGCGAAAAAACCAATGGCCCCGGCGTCGATACCGTGTCGCCGCCCAACAACGGAAACCGGTAATCTTCGACCCAAGGTTTGAGGCCGTCGGCAAAGCCTTTGATGAACGCCTCCGTCGTTGCTTTCGGCCACGCACAGGCAAGCGTAAAGCCGACGGGGGTGGCACCCATGGCGGCCAGATCGGAAAGATTGCTGCCGACCAGCTTCGCGGCGATGTTCTCAGGCGCCTCGTCGTCCAAGAAGTGCACCCCTTGGACGATGGCGTCCGTCGTCACCACGTGCTCAAAGCCCGGCGCGGTCGCAAAGATCGCAGCATCATCGGTCAGCCCAAGCGCGCCCGGCGTCTTCGCCAAGGGTGCGAAATAGGTGCGGATGATATCGAACTCGTCAGCCATGCGCGGAGACTAGCAGTCGGATGTGCGTGTTGCGAGCGTCGCTTTGAATGTCACCCTTCGAGACGCGCTTCGCGTTCCTCAGGATGAGGTTTTTTACGACATCCTCATCCTGAGGAGGCCGAAGGCCGTCTCGAAGGATACATTCAAAGCCCGATCTAAGACGCTGCCTTGAACTCCGCTGGGCGCAGCGTGCGGGCGATGGCGTTGAGAATGCCGCCGATCAGTTTGATCTGGCCGCCGTCATCGTAAAACGCATCGCCGAGCGCCATGTACGCCGAGATCACGGTGCGCGCCGGGACGTTGTCGCGGACCATCAACTCATAGCCTGCCGTGCGCAGGATGGCGCGCAGCAGGGCTTCGAGCTCATTTAGCGTATGCGCGCCGGTGAGCGCCGGAATCAACTGGGCGTCAATGTCCGCGCGGCGTTCGTTCACACCAAGAATTAGCGTTTTGAGTAGTTCCGGACGTGGGCGTGCCATTTCGTCGACGATGTCTTCATCGGCGGCGCGCCAGCGGTCTTCTGTGAAGTCGGCGAGCACGTCATCGACGGCAACGTCCATCATATCGAGCTCGTACACCGCCTGTACGGCAGCCAAACGGGTGGCGGCCATGCGTGGGTCGTCTTTTGACGAGGAGGAAGTTTTATCAGTCATTCTCACGGCCTAAAAAGTGACGGCGCACCTCGATCATGCGGAGTACCGCTTTGGCCGCTTCGGCGCCCTTGTTCTTTTGCGCGGGATCGGCACGGACTTCGGCTTGCTTCATGTTTTCACACGTCAGCACGGCAAAGCCGAGGGGCATGCGGTGTGTCATTGTCATGCCCATGATGGCCCGGCTCGCTTCGCGGCAAATGTGGTCGTAGTGATCGGTCTCGCCCCGGATCACGCAGCCCATCGCCATGATGCCGGCGTATTTGCGGTGCGGGTCCTTAAGGCCGGCCTGGATCGCCATTTCACAGGCAGCAGGCACTTCAAACACGCCAGTGACAGGCAACCGCTCAATTTCATAGCCGGCATCGCGGAACAGCGGCGTAGCCCCCTCGACCATATGGTCGGTGATCTTGTCGTAGTACGTGGCTTCGACGATCAGGATTTTCTGATTGTTATTGGTGGAGGTCGCGGCCATCGGATCAGTCCTTAACCTTAGGGATCGCGCGCTGCTCGGTCACGCTTAGATCATAGCCATCGAGGCCGACGATGGTGCGTTTTGTATTGGACAGCAAAATCATCTCCGACACGCCGAGGTCCAGCAGGATTTGTGCGCCGACACCGTAGTCGCGCAACTCCCCCTGCCCTTCAGGCGTCTCGCCGATGCGGGTCTTGACCCGATCTGACAATGCGCGGGCATAAGGCTCGCGGATCAACACCACAACGCCGCGGCCGACATCTGAAATCATCTGCATCGCTTGCTGCAGGTCGCCGCTTTTGCCACTGGCCGCATCGCCTAACACGTCGTCCAATACATTCAGCGCGTGCATCCGCACCATCACCGGATCGTCGCCGGCTACCGTGATGTCGCCTTTGACCAGTGCAATATGCTCGGCATAAGCGACGGTGTTGACGTAGACGCACATCTTCCAGTCGCCGCCGAAACGGCTTTCGAACGGCATCTCGGCGACGCGTTCGACCACCCGGTCGTTTTTCAGGCGGTACGCGATCAGGTCGGCGATGGTGCCGATTTTGAGCCCGTGATGTTGCGCGAACGCAATCAAGTCCGGCAGTCGCGACATGGTGCCGTCTTCGTTCATGATCTCGCAGATCACACCGGACGGGTTGAGCCCGGCGATCCGCGCCAAATCGACCGCAGCTTCAGTGTGGCCTGCGCGCACAAGGGTGCCGCCGGCGCGGGCTTCGAGCGGAAACACGTGGCCCGGCGATGCGATATCTGCGGGCCCTTTTGACGGATCAATGGCGACCGAGATCGTGCGCGCCCGGTCGGACGCGGAAATACCGGTGGTGACGCCTTCCCGCGCTTCGATGGAAATCGTGAACGCGGTCTGATGGCGCGAACCGTTGCGCCGGGACATGGCCGGCAATTCCAACGTGTTCACCCGCTCGCCGGTCAACGCCAGGCAGATCAGGCCGCGCCCGAATTTGGCCATAAAGTTGATCGCGTCGGGCGTCGCCATTTGCGCGGGGATGATCAGATCTCCCTCGTTCTCGCGCTCTTCGTCATCGACCATGATGAACATACGACCGTTGCGGGCATCTTCGATGATGTCCTCAATCGGCGACAGGAAGTTTTCCGGCTCGGCGTTCAGCGTCGATTCTTGGGCAGTTTTTGAATTCGAAGACAAAGAATTATCCGTTCATTTCATGCAGACGCGCAACATAGCGCGCCAGCACGTCTATTTCCAGATTTACCGCGCTGCCAGGCGTGAGGCTGCCGAGCGTGGTTTCGACTTGAGTGTGCGGGATGATGTTGACGGAGAATTTGGCGCCGTCGGTCTCGTTGACCGTCAACGACACGCCATCGATGGTGACCGAGCCTTTGGTGGCGATGAATTTGGCGACCTGCAGCGGCGCTTCGACGTCGATTTTCAGCGAGTCGCCGACCGGTGTCGTCGCCACCACGTTGCCGACGCCGTCCACGTGCCCGGTCACGATATGCCCGCCGAGCTCGTCACCCATTTTCAAGGCGCGCTCGAGGTTCAGGCGTGTGCCGGGCTGCCACGCGCTGAGCGTGGTTTTGGATAAGGTTTCGCCGGATGCTTCAACCGCGAACCAGTCCGCGCCTTTTTCGATCACCGTCAGGCAAGCGCCGCCGCACGCAATCGAGGCACCGATGGCGGCGTCGCTCAAATCCAGCGCGGTCGTGATCTCAAAGCGCGTATCCCCCTTTTGGGTGATGCTTTTGACAGACCCAATGTCGGTGATGATGCCGGTAAACATGTTTGCGTACGTATCCCTGATATCGCTGGGTCGAGGCTTCAACCCCGGAGGTAGCGCTCCAACACGTCATCATCAAGGTCAATTGTGGCGACACGGTGAAAACGGGGTGCTGTGGCAGGGCTGTTGACGGCCATCGGCGCAATGGCGGGTGTGCCGTCGGCACCGATCACGCTGGGCGCGCGGAACCAAGCGAGTTCGTCAACCAGGTCTGCCGCCATGAACGACGCATTCAGGCTGCCACCCGCTTCCAGCAACACGCGGGTGATGCCGCGCTCAGCGAGGGTTTGCAGGATCACGCCTGGGTTAAGTCTGCCGCCCGTACTCCCCGGCAGGCTGATCACCTCAGCTCCTACGCTGCGCAAGTCGTTGCGCTTGCCTTCGGGGGCGTCCGGGCCGGTGACAACCCACAGCGGCGCCATGTCGATGCTTTCGGTCAGCTTGCTGGGCACCGGAGTTTCGGCGCGGGGATCGACGACAACGCGGATCGGGCTTCGGTCTTCGAGTCCGGCCAAGCGGCACGTCAGCGTCGGATTGTCGGCTAAAACCGTGCCGATACCGGTCAAAATCACATCGTTTTCAGCCCGCAGCAGATGCCCGCGCCGCCGCGCCGCGGGGCCTGTGATCCATTGGCTTTCACCGGTTCTGGCCGCAATCGTGCCGTCGAGTGCGGTTGCGGTTTTCATCGTCAACCAAGGGCGCGCGCGCTCAATCGTGCTCAAAAAGCCTGCATTTACGACGCGGGCTGCGTCAGACAGCAAGCCTGTACGCACATTGATGCCGGCGTCTTTCAGCCGTGCCACGCCACTGCCGGACACGCGGGGATCGGGATCAATCATCGCGACCGTAACATGGGTGACGCCGGCGCTGATCAGGGCGTCGGCACAGGGGGCTGTTTTGCCTTGGTGGCTGCAGGGCTCCAGCGTGACATAGGCGTGTGCCCCTTTGGACAGCGCACCGGCTTGGGCCAAGGTTTCGGCTTCGGCATGCGGACGACCGCCGGGCTGGGTCCAGCCGCGCCCGACCACGCGGCCACCGCATAGGGGGTCCCCAAGGTCAGGACGGACGAGAATACAGCCGACAGCCGGGTTCGGCGCCACACGCCCGAGGCCGCGTTTGGCAAGGGCCAAGGCGGCCCGCATCCAGGCATGATCAGCAGGCCCGAAGGCCGGCGATGGGGGCACAGGATCAGTCAGATGTGCCATCACCTATTTGCTCAACAAATTCCTCGAAGTCTTTGGCTTCACGGAAATTTTTATAAACGGAGGCAAAGCGTACGTAGGCCACTTGATCCAGCTCGCGGAGGTTTTCCATGACCATTTCGCCGACCACTTTGGTGGGGATTTCGGTCTCGCCCAAGGTTTCCAGGCGACGCTGGATGGAGTTTACGATGCGGTCGATCCGCTCTTCGGCGATGTTGCGTTTACGCAGCGCAATTTGCAGCGATCGCGCCAGCTTATCGCGGTCAAACGGCGATTTGTCGCCGTCTTTTTTGACCACGGTCAACTCGCGCAACTGCACCCGCTCGAAGGTTGTCCAACGCGCACCGCAGGCCGGGCAGAACCGACGCCGTCGGATCGCGGCGTTGTCTTCTGTCGGACGCGAGTCCTTTACTTGAGAATCGTCATTGCCGCAAAACGGACAGCGCATCGGTATCTACCCCCTAAAAGTCTAAACTATGACGCCTAAATAGCGCGAAAAGCCTTAAAGCTCCGTATAGATCGGGAACCGCGCGCACATTGCTTTCACGTCGGCGTTTGCCGCTTTTTCGGCGGCGCTATTGTCACCGTTCGATTTCGCCAACGCTTCGAGCACGTCGCTGATCAGGTGGCCGACCTTGCGGAATTCCTCGGGCCCGAAGCCGCGCGTGGTGGCGGCAGGCGTACCCAAACGAATACCGGACGTCACCATCGGCTTTTCCGGATCAAACGGAATGCCGTTTTTGTTGCACGTCATCCCCGCATGTTCGAGGCTTTGCTCGGCTGCGTTGCCCTTCACGTCTTTTGGGCGCAAATCGACCAGCATCAAGTGCGTGTCGGTGCCCCCGGCGACGATGTCAAAGCCCCGCTCCATCAGCGTTGCCGCCAAAACTTTGGCGTTTTCTGCGACAGATTTTGAATAGCTTTTGAATTCCGGCGTCAGCGCTTCGCCGAAGGCCACGGCCTTTGCCGCGATCACATGCATTAAAGGCCCGCCTTGCAGGCCCGGGAACACCGCGGAATTGAATTTTTTGCCGAGGTCTTCGTTGTTCGACAAGATCATGCCGCCACGGGGCCCGCGCAAAGTTTTGTGGGTGGTGGTCGTGCAGACGTCGGCATACGGCAGCGGCGATGGGTGCACGCCGGCGGCGACCAGACCCGCAAAGTGCGCCATGTCGCACAAAAGCAGTGCGCCGACGCTGTCGGCAATCTCGCGGAAGCGCTTGAAATCGAGAATTCGCGGATAGGCCGAGCCGCCGCAGATGATCAGCTTCGGCTTATGTTCTTTGGCCAGCGCTTCGACTTGATCGAAATCGACCAGATGATCGTCTTTGCGCACGCCGTATTGAATGGCGTTGAACCACTTGCCCGACTGTGCCGGCGGCGCGCCGTGGGTCAGGTGACCACCCGCGGCCAACGACATCCCCAAAATGGTGTCGCCCGGCTTGAGAAGTGCTTGGAACACCGCACCGTTGGCCTGTGCGCCGGAATGCGGCTGCACGTTGACGTAAGCGCAGTCAAAAAGCTTTTTCGCGCGCTCAATCGCCAGCGTTTCCGCGACATCGACGAATTCGCAGCCGCCATAGTAGCGCTTGCCCGGATAGCCTTCGGCGTACTTGTTGGTCATCACGCCGCCTTGGGCTTCCATCACCGCACGTGAGACGATGTTTTCCGATGCGATCAACTCGATCTGTTCCTGTTGGCGGGCCAATTCGTCGGTCATCGACTTAAACAGGTCCGGATCGCGTTCAGCCAGCGGCTGATTGAAAAAGCGCTGATGATAATCGCTCGGATAATCGGCGGCGGTGTTTGTGTTGGCGTTGGACATTGCGCTAAGGCTTTCTTGCTGGAATTGGCTTTGAGTGGGCTCTACAGGGTTGGATTGGTCAGCTTGTCGACCCGCCTTGCGTGGCGGCCACCTTCGAAATCGGTCTCAAGAAACGCCTTCATGGCGTCGCGGGCTATTTCGCTGCCGACCAATCGCTCCCCAAAACAGACAACATTGGCGTCGTTGTGCTGGCGGGCAAGGCGTGCGGTCAAATTGTCGGTGACGACAGCGGCGCGGACGGCAGGATTTCGGTTCGCGGCAATCGAGATGCCGATGCCTGATCCGCAGACCAAAACGCCCATTTCCGCCTGTCCGGTGGCAATCGCATTGCCGACCGCATAGCCGAAATCCGGGTAGTCGACACTTTCCGGCCCATTGGTGCCGAGATCAAGCACCGTATAGCCTAGATCCTTAAGGTCGCCCGCAAGCACGTCTTTGAGCTGGAATCCCGCATGATCGCTGGCGATGGCCACGGTTTTTGCCGACATAATCCGTATTTTCCCGTTTATCTCGTGCGCCTGGTGCACGCGTTCCTGATCAGAACGGTTTAAATACCATATCTTGCGCACCACTGCCAATAAAACCCTATCGCTCGGGCAGGAATTAATGTGGGAGGTGTCGTTTCAAGGTTCCGGATACCGCTGTGCGATTCCGGGAAGTCGCTATCTAGTTTTAATTTGAATAATCTGCGATTTCCCGGAAAGCTCGTAGGGCTTATCCGGGATATTGGGACGCGCTATTCAAACACATCCGTCAATTTTGGAAACGCCTTCAGCGCCTCTAAAATCCGATGCGCTTGGCGCACTTCGGTGGCGTTGGAGGGATAGTAGCGTTGTGTGAAAGATAAGCGTTCCTGCCAACGCTGAATAAAATCGCGGGGCCGGTCCGGCGCCGCTTTTTCGCCGGTCAGTGCGCCGATGGTGCGGTTGAAATCCGGATGTAGATCGGGCTGAAACGCCAACGCTTCGTAGTCTTCAAAGCAAATGACGGCGGCGGCATACAGGTCTTGGCTATATTCCTGCATCTCGCGTGGCGTCAGGTGGCGCACGTCAGGGACATTGTCGCCACCCCTGGGCGGCGGTAGGTGTTTTGGTGCGGCTAAGGCGTAGGACGTATTGTGCGCGGTAATGTCCGGCAGCGGCGCGAGCCGGTCTTCCCTGTATGCCACCAGCGCCCGGCTATCCGCGTGCGCGGCGTCGTCGATGGGCGGGCCTAGGTCCAGGCTATGGAGATCGAGGGCCTTGGTGACGGGGAGTGCGCGCACATTGGTCATACGTGCCGCCGTTCACGGATCATTTCACTGATCCGATTTTCCAACTGCGTGATGCGGATTTCCGCCAACAGTGCTTCATCTTCGGCCCGCGCTAAGCGTTCGCGGACCGTCGTGTCGGTGACCGACTGCAAGGCGTTGGCGAGCATTTTCACCGCATGGCGCACATGGGCGCGTTTAGGAATACGGGCGCGCTCAATAGGCGAGATATTTCCGTTGTCGGCGATTGGTTTATTCAGCGCTGCGACCATGGCAGTGGCTCCTTATCGGTTGACGCGTGCCAATAACAGAGCAAGCGCCGTGCCACTTTAAGGGTCGTTATGAGTCAAAGGTTTACGGAAGGTTAACGGCTGTCGAAACGGTTTCCCGGCAGTTTTAGCTCGGCAATTTTTGCCGGTTTGGGTGCTTGATGCCATCCTTCGAGACGGCGTTGCGCAGCTCGAAGGGTGAAAGTTCTCTTCCCCCGCGTCATCCTGAACTTGATTCAGGATCACCGCTGCGGCGGGCTCAGCAGCTTGGGCGCGTGTCCGACCGTTGATCCTGAATCAAGTTCAGGATGACGCCGGGGCGGGGAGAGGCTAGAGGTAAGAAGCCCTACCCGTGCGGCTTCAATATCTGGCGCACGGCCGAGCCGTCGGCGAGGCGATCAAAGCCTTCGTTGATCTCGCTGAGCGGCAATTCGCCGGTGCGCAGTTTGTTGACCGGGAGTTTACCTTGGCGGTAAAAGTCCACGAATTTCGGCATGTCGTCGGGCGCCGAGCATGACCCCATGTAGCAGCCCTGCAGCTTAAATTCCTTGGCCGCCATCATGTAAGGCGCGATCTCGAACGTGGCGTCTGCAGGGGCGAGGCCGGCAAGCGTTACCGTGCCGCCCGGACGCAGCGATGCATAGGCGGCTTCCAAGCCCTTGACGGTGCCGGACAGCTCAATCGCGTGCAAAACGCCGCCGTGGCTGAGGTCTTTGACCGCTGCGGCGGTGTTTTCGGTGCCGCCGGAGGCGTCGACCGTTGCAGTCGCACCGACGCTTTTGGCGAGCGTCATTTTGTCTTGGCGCAGATCGACGCCAATAATCGGATCGGCGCCGGCCAGTTTTGCGCCCATCACCGCGCTTAAGCCTACACCCCCCAGGCCGAACACGGCGACGGCTTCGCCCGGTTTGACCTTTGCGGTATTGATGATCGCACCGACGCCGGTGATCACCGCGCAGCCGAACAGCGCCGCATCGTCAAAACTGATGTCGCTCGGCAGTTTTACCATAGAGGCGCGATCCAACACCGCGTATTGCGCAAAGCAAGACACCCCGCCGGCATGGTTGATCGGCTTGCCGTTGAGGCTCAGTCGACGCCCGCCGCCGATCAACTCGCCCTTCATTTTGCTCTCGAAGCTGGCGCCGCATAGGTGCGAACGCCCGGTGGTGCACTCGTAGCACTTGCCGCAGCTCATCACGAACACCAGCACCACGTGATCGCCTTCTTTGAGGTCGGTCACCCCCGGCCCCACCTCGCGGACGATCCCGGCGGCTTCGTGGCCGAGGACGGTCGGCAGCGGCCGCGCGCGGATGCCCTCAATCGTCGACAGGTCGGAATGGCACAGACCGGCGGCGCGAATTTCCACCAGCACTTCGTTTTGCTGCGGGCCGTCCAGGTCGAGGGTTTCGATGATCAGCGGTGTGCTCTGTGCATACGGTCTGGGTTTGCCGGTCTCATAGATGACCGCGCCTTGCATCTTCATGGTGTCGTTTCCTTAAAAGCGTTGTTTGATTTTTAAGCGATGATGGAGCCATCATCCGATGATGAGTATTTCTTGGCGATGACGTAGCGCAGCTTGCGGATGGCGGCGCGCTTGAGATGTTCATCGCTGTAATTTGCATCGCCGACCAACGTCACTTCGATATTGGTGCGCGCATCAATCGCTGAGACTCGGACATAGCTGCCGATCTGGTGAAACTCAAAATACACTTGGCGTAGGGGCACATCTTCTGGGCGCATGCAGGCAGTATAAATTTCTTTTGCGGTGATGAAAATAGAGGCTGCGGTTGTTGCCGTTTATTTGCGCTGCCGGGGAGGTCTCGGGTCTCGCGTTGCTCGCCCGGGATGACGATTGTTTTATGCCGTCATCCCGGAACCGCGCAGCGGTATCCGGGACCTGCCCGCCTGTGTCACATATTCCGTCGATACTGCCCACCGGCCTCAAACAACGCGTCGGTGATCTGGCCGAGTGAGCACACGCGGACTGCATCCATCAACACGGCGAAGACGTTGTCGTCGTTGATGGCGGCTTCCTGCAGGCGTTTTAAAACGTCCGGCGCGGCGTCGGCATTGCGGCTTTGGAAGTCGCGCAAGCGTTTGATCTGGCTTTGTTTTTCTTCGTCGGTCGAGCGTCGGAGTTCGGGCAGCACGTCGCTTGGCGGGTTCGGGTTTCGGTACGTGTTGACGCCGACAATCGGCAGCTCGCCGGTGTGCTTCAAGGTTTCGTAGTGCATGCTTTCTTCTTGGATTTTGCCGCGCTGGTAGCCGGTCTCCATCGCGCCCAACACGCCACCGCGCTCGGTGATGCGGTCGAATTCCATCAGCACGGCTTCTTCGACCAGGTCGGTCAGCTCGTCGATGATGAACGATCCTTGGATCGGATTTTCGTTTTTCGCTAAGCCCCATTCTTTGTTGATGATCATCTGAATGGCGATGGCCCGGCGCAGGCTGTCTTCGGTCGGCGTCGTGATCGCCTCGTCATAGGCGTTGGTGTGCAGCGAATTGCAGTTGTCGTAAATCGCGATCAACGCCTGCAACGTGGTGCGGATATCGTTGAAATCCATTTCCTGGGCGTGCAACGAACGGCCGGACGTCTGGATATGATACTTCAACTTTTGCGCCCGCTCACCGGCGCCGTATTTGAAGCGCATGGCACTGGCCCAAATGCGCCGCGCAACGCGGCCCATGACGGTGTATTCCGGGTCCATGCCGTTGGAGAAAAAGAACGACAGGTTGGGCGCGAAATCATCGATATCCATGCCGCGCGCCAGATACGCTTCGACGAACGTAAAGCCGTTCGACAACGTGAACGCCAATTGGCTGATCGGGTTCGCGCCGGCTTCGGCGATGTGGTAGCCCGAGATCGACACCGAATAGAAATTCCGCACCTTGTGATGCACGAAATATTCCTGAATGTCGGCCATCATTTTGAGCGCAAATTCGGTCGAGAAAATGCAGGTATTTTGGCCCTGATCTTCTTTGAGGATGTCGGCCTGCACGGTGCCGCGCACGGTTGATAGCGTCCAGGCTTTGATTTTTTCGATTTCCTCGTCGGTCGGCGGACGGTTGTTGTCGACCTCGAACTTGGTCATCTGCTGGTCCATCGCGGTATTCATGAACATCGCCAAAATCGTCGGCGCCGGGCCGTTGATGGTCATCGATACCGACGTCGACGGACTGCACAGATCAAAGCCGTCGTACAGATCGTGCATGTCATCCAGCGTCGCAATCGACACGCCGGAGTTACCGACTTTGCCGTAAATGTCCGGTCGCTCGTCCGGGTCGAAGCCGTACAGTGTGACGCTGTCGAACGCCGTCGACAATCGCTTGGCGTCGTTATCGCGGGACAGGAATTTGAAGCGCTCGTTGGTGCGTTTCGGATCGCCTTCGCCTGCGAACATCCGCGTCGGGTCTTCGCCTTCGCGTTTGAACGCGAACACGCCGGCGGTGTACGGGAAGCTGCCCGGCAGGTTTTCTTTCAGCAAAAACGTCAGCAACTCGCCTTCGTCTTTGGTTTTCGGCAGCGCGACGCGTGAAACGCGATTGCCCGAAAGCGTCATCCGTTTCAGGTCGTAGCGGACTTCTTTGTCGCGGATTTTGACGACGTAATCGTCGCCGGAATAGCTTTCGACCACGCGCGGCCAAATCTCGATCAGTTTTTTCGCGCGCGGGTCCATGGCGTCGTCGCGCTCGGCGATCAGCGCATCCAGATCACTCAGGTCATTGGCACTTTTGCCGGCGTCCGTCAGCATGCGTTTGGTTTCGCGCAACTGCTGGCGTTCGCGGGCCAGCGTCGCCTCTTTTTCGATGGTCTTGTGGTAGCCGCGCACGGTGTCGGAAATTTCCGATAGGTAACGCGCGCGGTCCGGCGGCACGATGGTTTGGCCGGGCTCGGAGACACGGGTTTCCACCGCATCGATGCTGCACCCGAGATCGCGAAAGCCCTTGTCGACGAACGCGTTCAGCAAGCCTTGATACAGCGCGGTGACGCCTGGATCTGCGAATTTAGACGCCATGCAGCCGTACACCGGCATGTCTTCGGGGCTGGTGCCGAAGGCTTCGCGGTTGCGCTGCACTTGCTTGCGTACATCGCGCACGGCATCGAGCGCGCCCTTGCGGTCCATTTTGTTGATCGCGACACAGTCGGCGTAATCCAACATATCGATTTTTTCGAGCTGACTTTGCGCGCCGAATTCCGGCGTCATCACATACAGCGACACATCGGTCACATCGACGATGGCGCCGTCGCCCTGCCCGATGCCCGGTGTCTCGACGATCACCATATCAAAGCCGGCGGCTTTGGTCGCAGCGACGATGTCGGCGAGGTAATCCGGCACTTCAGATTTTGCGCCCCGCGTTGCGATGGAGCGGAAGTAGACGTTGCAGTTGCCGCCGCCGTCGATGGCGTTCATGCGGATGCGGTCGCCCAGCAACGCGCCCTTGGTTTTGCGGCGCGTCGGGTCGATGGCGATGACGGCGATCTTCGGCTCGTTCGAATACAGGCGGAAGCGGCGGATCAACTCGTCGGTCAGCGATGACTTGCCGGCGCCGCCGGTGCCAGTGATGCCGAGCACGGGCGTTTTGTCGGCCTTCGCGGCGGCATCACGGATCGATTTCAAGTCGGCGTCAGGCAACTTACCCAACTCAATCGCCGAAATGATCCGCGCTAAGTCTTTGTGGTCGCCCTCGGTCAGTTTGCCGAGGCCTTTTGGCATATCCGCGGTCGGATCGAAGTCGGTGACTTCCATCATCATTGCGATCATGCCCGGCAGGCCCATGGATTGGCCGTCTTCGGGCGAGAAAATCCGCGTCACGCCATAGGCATGCAGGTCTTTGATTTCCGGCGCGACGATCACGCCGCCACCGCCGCCGAAAATTTTAATGTCGGGCCGCCCGGCCTCTTTCAGCAGGTCGACCATGTATTTGAAGTATTCCACATGTCCGCCCTGGTAGGACGAAATCGCAATGCCTTGGACGTCTTCTTGGATCGCCGCGTTGACGACATCGGCGACGGCGCGGTTATGGCCCAGGTGAATGACCTCGGCGCCCGCACCCTGCAAAATCCGGCGCATGATGTTGATCGACGCATCGTGCCCGTCGAACAGGCTGGCCGCGGTCACAAAGCGGATCGGATTTTTGGGTGTGTATGCTTTGGCGGCAGCCGTTTTTTGCGATTGGTTATCGGCAGCCCGTTTTCCGTCGTCTGGCATGGTGTCCTCCCGAGAACTCTCGCTATTAAGTATAGCATTCGCCGCGCGATGACGGCGGCGGCGCAATCTTGGTCAATTATACTTTACGTTAACGTAAACGTCAATTTGACTCATTGTTGATATGGTTTTTTGATCCCACGCGCTGTCGCCTCTATGCGCAAGCATTCGCATTTGACAAACCCCGCGCCGTTTAAGACCTTCGCGGTCCCGATTTTGACAAACTGGAGATGACCCGTGGACGAAAGCAAAATGCACCCGGAAACCCTGGCGCTGCATGCCGGATACCGCAAAGACGAGACCAATGCCGTGGCGGTGCCGATCCATCAAACCACGTCCTATCAGTTTGACAGTACAGAACACGCGGAAAATCTGTTCGCGCTGAAGGAATTCGGCAACATTTATTCTCGCATTATGAACCCGACCTGCGACGTGCTGGAAAAGCGCATTGCGGCGATGGAGGGCGGCGTTGCTGCGCTGGCCGTGGCGTCGGGACAGGCGGCGTCGACGTACGCGATCCTCAACCTATGCCGTGCCGGCGATAACTTTGTCTGCTCGACCGATATTTACGGCGGCACCTGGAACTTATTCGCCAACACCTTGAAAAACCTTGGCATCGAATGCCGCTTCGTGGATCCGACCGACCCCGAAGGGTTCCGCGCGGTGACCGACGACAAAACCCGCTGCTATTACGCGGAAACCCTGCCGAACCCAAAGCTCAACGTGTTTCCGATCAAGGAAGTCGCGGATATTGGCCGTGAACTCGGCGTGCCACTGATCATGGACAACACGGCATGCCCCCTACTCTGCCGTCCGTTCGACCATGGCGCGGCCATTGTTGTGTATTCGGCGACCAAGTATTTGGGCGGACACGGCACGTCGATCGGCGGGATTATGGTCGATGGCGGCAACTTCGATTGGGAAGCCGGCGGCGACCGCTTCCCGACCCTCAATGACCCCGACCCCAGCTATCATGGCGCCGTCTGGACCGAGGCCGTTAAACCGCTTGGCCCGATTGCCTATATCATTCGCGCCCGGGTTATTCTGTTGCGCGATTTGGGCTCGTCGATGAGCCCGATGAACGCGTTTCAGTTTATCCAAGGGGTCGAAACCGTCTCGCTGCGGATGGCCAAACATGGTGAAAACGCCAGCAAAGTGGCGGCGTACCTGAATGGCCATGACAAGGTGAAAAGCGTGATCCATCCGTCGCTACAGACAGGTGAAGCTGCGCGTCGCCGCGATGCCTACATGACCGGCATGCCGCTGTGCTTTGGCGGATTGTGCGGGTTTGAGCTGAAAGACGGCAAGGATGCGGGCCGAAAATTCATCGACAGTTTGGCGCTGCTATACCATGTCGCCAACATCGGCGATGCGCGGTCCCTGGCGATCCACCCGGCATCGACAACGCATTCTCAGTTGTCGGTTGAAGACCAAGCCGCCTCGGGCGTGACGCCGGGCTACGTGCGGCTGTCGATCGGGCTTGAGCATATCGACGATATCTTGGCCGATATCGGTCAGGCGCTGGATAAAGTCTAAGCAGCTTTCGATCTGCCCGACCGGCTCTCCTTCCCTCGCCCGTCGCGTCATCCTGAACGTGATTCAGGATCAATGGCGCGGCGGCTTGGCTGGTTTGGGCGTGCGCACGGCGATGGATCCTGAATCACGTTCAGGATGACGCAGGGGTTTGCGTTTTATCACCTTATCCTGAGGAGCTGCGGCGCGACGTCTCGAAGGATAACACGAATGCCTAAGCGTCGAAGTTGAGCCCCTTAGAGCGACAACGCTCAATTTATCGCTCCTCCGCCGAAGCTATCGCGAGTTTGACGGATTCCTTGTATTGGTCAGTCGGATCATACCACAGACAAGAATTCTGGCCGATATACCCCTCATCATTGCGAACGATGACCGTCATAACGCCGACACGCGCATTTTCTTTGGTCTTGTATGGTGGATTGATCAAGGTGACGCAGTATTTCCATGCGATGTATGTCCGGATGTTGAGACTGCCAATATAGAATTTTGTCGAACTGACCTCAGACATAATCATTTGGGTCTGTTCGTTGACTTCGCCAATTTGGCTGGACCAGTTCATCCGAAATAACGAATCCGGTTTGAGTACCTCCATGACGTGCTTTCGCAGATCAGTCGGCTTTGGACCTCCGTCATCGCCCGGTTCTGGTGGATGCACGGTGCCGCACCCTGAGATCAAAAAGATGGTTATCAACGCAGTAAGAGTGCGTACGGAGGCCAGTTTCGTCCAAAACTTTTTCACTTCGAATATTCCCTACAAGTCGTGCGCTCTTAACTATTAGAACATTGATGACCCTCGATTTTCGCCCGGCGATGACTTATTCGGTCCGAAGTTGCGGTGGCCGAAACGTTGGGATCACTGAAACGTTCTTCATTTGAGCCATGAGTTCTCTCAGTTCGTCCTCACGGCTGACCCATCTCGGTTTGAAAACTCCGATTTCATATTCTCCTAAATACACCGCTTCACCTGGCTTCACCTCAAAACGGTACACCTCCGAGCCACCGATGCGCGCATCATCCGTGAAGCCAAGAAAAACGCCCTTGTCGGGGGTTTTAATAAAGGAATCGCGTATCCGCCCGTAAATTGGCCCGTCTGAATAAAAAGTCTGGCTATTGGTAAACGCGTAATGTCCTGGCGCGATAGGTTTAGCCGAGAGGCCGTCATGAATTGACGTGTGAAAGACGGTGAATTGGTCGGCCCCTGGGATCAGCCGCTGTTTCTCTTTGTCGTAGGCGCGAAATGTCATGATTATGCCGGCGATGCTTGAGTTCCCCGACGTATCAATACCACCAATGACCAACGATTGCGCGCTCTTACCATCAAAGCTCATGGATGTGTCGGGGGCGATGTTGCATCCACCCAAAGCGAAAATCACCAAAACCAAGAACATCTTTTTGGGTATCGCGTTCGCGCACCCACGGCGTGGCATTGGGTAAAATATACTGGAAACAAGAGCTCTCATATTTCTCGATCCTCAACCATCATGGCGATCCTATTTTTTAATTCCTCGCCAAAGTAGAATCAAGAGCACGAATTTTTGCTCCAATCAACCCGCGTTGGTGATGGTCCCGGATGGCTGGCTTTCCCAACCTCGCTGACGGTCCGGGAACCCCCGCTTCCGGGATGACGGGGGTATTCCGCTTTTAAGCGTTGTAATCCAGGCCCCAGTGGCTGAAGCGTTCCGGGTCTTCGCCCCAGGAATCGCGGACTTTGACGAATAAGAACAGGTGCACCTTGGTGTCGAGGATTTGTTGAAGCTCTTTCCGCGACTGGGCGCCGATCTCTTTGATCATTGAGCCGCCTTTGCCAAGCACGATGGATTTTTGGCTGTCGCGTTCGACGAAGATCACCTGTTCGATTTTGATCGAGCCGTCGTCGAAATTTTCCCAAGTCTCAGTCTCGACCGTGGTGGCGTAGGGCAATTCCTGGCGCAGGTGGAAATACAGTTTCTCGCGGGTGATTTCAGCGGCCAGCAGGCGCGCCGGCATGTCGGTGATCTGATCTTCGGGGAACAGCCATGGGCCGATCTGCATGCGCTCGCCGAGGTACGCCAACACGTCGGCGAGGCCATCGCCGTTCAGCGCCGAAATCATGAAGGTGTCTTCGAACAAGCCGGTTTCCGCGAGCTTGGCGGCAATTTCAAGCAAGCGGCCTTTGTCGACCTTGTCGACTTTATTCAACAGCAACACCGGCGCCGGTGATTTCGGGCGTTCGGCCTTGCGCTTTTCCAAGCCTTTGAGGATGCGTTTGGTGTCGTCGCAGATGCCTTTCACGGTGTCGACCATCAGCATGATGATGTCGGCGTCTTGTGCGCTGCCCCAGGCACTGGCAACCATGGCGCGGTCGAGACGGCGGCGCGGCTCGAAAATGCCGGGCGTGTCCATGAAAACGATCTGCGCATTGCCTTCGATGGCGATGCCGAGCACGCGGGTTCGCGTCGTCTGCACCTTCGGCGACACGATGGAAACTTTGGTGCCGACGGCTTTATTGACGAACGTGGATTTACCCGCGTTCGGCGCGCCGACCACGGCGACAAAGCCGGCGCGGGTTTGGACGTCGTCACTCATGTGCTGCTCATGGCTACTTGGCCTCATCAATGGTTGCCAGCATGATTTCTGCGGCGGCTTGTTCGGCAGCGCGCTTGTTGCTGCCCTCGCCGGTTGCTGGTGAAAGGGTTGAAAGTGTGACTTCAACTGAAAAGATCGGCTGATGATCGGGGCCGTGGCGGCCCAGAATTTTATATTGCGGCAGGCCAAGCCCCCTGCCCTGCGCCCATTCCTGCAGCGTCGTCTTCGGGTCCTTCGGTGGGCGCAGGTTTTCGCGCATAATCGGCGTCCAATGCGTATGGATCATGGTGCGTGCGGATTCGAGCCCGCCGTCATGATAGATCGCTGCGATCACCGCTTCCATGGCATCCGCGACGACGCCGGGATTTTCGCGCCCGCCCATCAGGTGTTCGCCGTTGGACAGCGTCAGGCAGTCTGCGAGCCCGATATCGTTGGCGACTTTGGCAAGGGCGTCGCGCTGCGCAAGCGCTGTGAAGCGATAGCCGATCTCGCCCTCGTCTTCGTCGGGAAATGTGTTCAAAAGCAATTCAGCGACCACCAAGCCTAAGACGCGGTCACCGAGAAATTCCATCCGCTCGTTTGATTTTAAGCGCTTGTGGGCGGCACTGGAGTGCACCAACGCATGGCGCAACAAATCGGCATCTTTAAAGGTGTAGCCGAGCTCGGCCTGCAAGCGGGCCAGATCATCGCTCATTGCAGGAAGGTAAAGCTGCGCGATGGGCGCATCTTGTCGAGCCAGGTCCAGAGCTTCCAGGCTTGCCCGTCGATGGAGAAGAAGATGAACTGCGCCTTGCCGACCAAGTTCTCGCGCGGCACGAAGCCGACGCCGCCAAAGCGGGAATCGTTGGAATCGTCGCGGTTGTCACCCATCATGAAATAGTGATCGGCGGGCACGGCATAGACGCGGGTGTCGTCACTATTTGGCTCGGAGTCGCTTTTTTCGACGATCAGGTGCTCGCGGCCGTTCGGCAAAATCTCAATGTATTGATTGAGGCGGCGGAAATCACCTGGGGAGGCTTCGTGAATGAAGTCGTCGACTTTGCGCCGCTCTACGGCTTGACCGTTGATATGCACGATCCCGCCTTTGACCTGAATGCGGTCACCCGGCAGGCCGATCACGCGCTTGATGAAGTTGGTGGAGTTGTCTTGCGGATATTTGAATACCGCAATGTCGCCCCGCTCAGGCTCATCGAAAAAGACACGGTCCGACGGCAGTAACGGCAGGCCGAACGGTAGCGAATAGCGGCTGTAGCCGTAGGTCATTTTAGACACGAACAGATAATCACCGACCAACAACGTCGGCACCATGGACCCGGACGGGATTGAGAACGGCTCAAACGCAGCGACGCGGACCGTCAGCGCGATCAAAAGCGCGTACAAGACAGTCTTGAAGGTATCTTTCATCGCTGTTCCCTGGTGTTCCAATATTAAAAATGACCGTTTTCCGGTTGCGAGCGGATAGAGCCAGCCAAGCCCCCGGCTGTCAAGGTGTTGGGCGTTTTTGATGTGATCTTAAGGTGTCGCTCTTTGCGCCGCCCCTTGCCCTCTGCCCATCCCCTTGCGTCATCCTGAATCAAGTTCAGGATGACGCAAGGGGATGGGGGATGAAATTAGCTCAGGTCTCCCCTGCCAGCCAGTCTTCAATCGCCGGCGCGATGCCTTCCCAAGGCTGAAATCCCATGGTGAGCATCACGGGCGTTTCGCCTTCGGTGATGCCGACCAGGGTCGGGAAACCGGTAATGTGCGAGCGTTGCGCGTATTGAAATTCGCCCAGCGTCGCTTGCTTGGCTTCGTCAGAGCCGTGCGCGATCTCAAAGTCACCGCCCGGCAGGCCGATTTCGGTGGCGAGTTCAGTGAGCACGCCTGGATCGGTGACATCCAGGTTTTCCGCATAAAATGCCCGGTGCAGGCGGTTTAGCATCGGATGCGCGGCGGTAGGGTCGATATAGCGGGCCGCAACTATGGCGCGGCAGGCGGGCTCGGTGTCGTAGACAAAGCCGTCCCGTTCAAACATCGCATAGTCGAACGGCTGGCCCGATGCTTCGGCGACATGGTCCCAGTGGTCGCGTACAGAGGCTTTGTCTTGCTCGGACATTGGATGATCGGTGAACGGGCGCAGGCCGCCGACGAATATCTGCAACTCGGCGTCATCGCCCATATGATCGACGATTTCGTCCATCACCGGTTGGAATCCCCAGCACCACGAACACATGGGGTCTGCAAAGTATAAAAGTTTTTTCATCATCAAGCGTCTCTTCTGCCCTATATATGGAGCTTGCCCTAAGGGTTTAGCATCGCGAAAATGACCACAAATATCAAAAACCTTACTGGACATCCATTAATGACGTTTCCGACCCCCAGTTTCCCTTCGACACGCATGCGGCGGGTCCGCCGCGCTCCTTGGCTGCGCGCGCTCACGGCTGAAAACATTTTGACGACGGCGGATTTAATTTGGCCGGTGTTCGTGGTCGAAGGTTCCGGCGTGCGCGAGCAGATCACGTCCATGCCGGGGGTTGAGCGGTTGTCGATTGATCTGCTCGTAAAAGCGGTTGCCGACGCGTCTGCACTCGGGATTCCGGCGATTGCGCTGTTTCCGTTCATCGAGCCTGGGCGCAAAACGCCGGACGCGGCGGAAGCGTGGAATCCGGATAATTTGGTGTGCCGGGCGGTGCAGGCGATCAAAGCATCGTCGCCGGAAATCGGCGTGATGTGTGACGTTGCGCTGGATCCGTTCAATTCCGACGGCCATGACGGGTTGGTCAAAGACGGCATCATTTTGAATGATGAAACCATTGAATGCTTGGTCCATCAAAGCATCTGCCAGGCTGCCGCCGGCTGCGACATTATCGCACCGTCGGATATGATGGACGGGCGCGTCGCGGCGATTCGTAAAGGTCTCGACGAAAGTGGTCACACGGATGTTGCAATCATGTCCTATGCGGCGAAGTACGCGTCGGGCTTCTATGGTCCGTTCCGCGATGCCGTGGGCTCTGGCGGGGCGCTGCAGGGTAACAAAAAAACCTATCAGATGAATCCGGGCAATTCTGATGAAGCGATGCGCGAGGTGTCGCTGGATATTTCCGAAGGCGCAGACATGGTGATGGTGAAGCCCGGCCTGCCGTATTTGGACGTGGTGCGCCGCGTGAAGGATACCTTCGCCATGCCGACCTTTGCCTACAACGTGTCGGGTGAATACGCCATGCTGCGCGGCGCCGGCGATGCGGGGTGGCTGGATTACAACACCGTGATGATGGAAATGCTGGTCAGCTTCAAGCGCGCCGGTTGCGACGGCATTTTGACCTATCACGCGGTGGACGCGGCAAAGCTGCTGAACGACTAGGCTGCGGCTTTTTTAAGGTCCCTGACGCGGAGAGATCCGGGATATTGGAGCGGCACCCTAAGAAAACGGCGGCTCAGATCGGGTCATTGCCGATGTCGAGCAGACGGTCAATTTCCAGGACCACCATCAGTGAGCCTTCCAGGCGGTAGACACCGGTTGCGAAATCGCGCCACTTCGGGTCGAGGGTACCTGGGGTTTTTTCGTAGTTGTCGTTCGACAAGCTGACCACGTCACCGATGCTGTCGGCCAGTAAAGTATAAAGGTCCATGCCCATTTCGACAGTGACACCCATTTGATTGGGGGCGTTTTCGTCCGCAGGCTCAAGCCCGAGGCGCGCGCGCACGTCGATCACGGTGACGATTCGTCCGCGTAGATTAATCGAACCCCGCACTTCGGCGGGTGCCAGTGGGATTGAGGCGATCTTATGGGTTTGCAGAATATCTTGAACCCGTAATACCGGCACCCCGAACATCTGTCCGGCGACGGTAAACGTGACGAACTGCTCAAGGTTTTCGACGCCCTGGGCGACAACGTCGGTTCCTGGTCTTTCTGCAACGGCGGTAGACATGGATTTGAGCTCCGGTTCGGGATCAAGGGTTCATTAATTGAACCGACTATAGGGCCGAACACAGGCCACGTTAAGGAGAAAAGGGTTCAGGATTGAGCCGATTTATGCAGCCAGTTGACCACGGTTTGCACCTGATCATCGGCCATCAGCGCCGGAGCGTGGCCGCAGCCGTCGATGGTGACGATCTCGGCGCCAGGACCGCGTTTTGCCATCTCCGCCGCGGTCTCGGTGCTGAGTAAATCAGACTCGGCGCCGCGCAGCACCAACACCGGGCATGTGATCGCGTCCCAAATCGGCCATAGGTCGATATCTTCAATCGGGCCCGCGCTGAACACCTGGGCGATGGTGGGATCGTAATGTAGGCGTAGGCCCCCTTCCCCGTTTCGCTCGGACGAGGTCTCGGCGAGGTGGCGCCATTGTTCGTCGGTCAGGTCGCCGAAGGGGGCGTGCACGTCGCGTAGATACGATTCCAGCGCCTCAATGTCCTGAAACGACGGCGCGCCGCCTAAATAGCGGGAAATGCGCAGCAGCGCTTCTTTCGGGATCATCGGGCCGATGTCGTTGATCACCAAGCGCCGGATCGGCGTGTTCGGCATCGCGGCCAACATCATGCCGATGATGCCGCCCATCGATGTGCCGACCCAGTCCACACGCTCGGCACCGATGTGCGCAAGCACGGCGGCGATGTCGTTTAGATACGTTGGATAGATATAGTCGTTCGGATGGGTCAGCCAATCGCTGGCGCCACGCCCTGGGATGTCCGGGCAGACAACGCGCATGTATTTGGATAGCGCATCGGCCAAGACATCGAAATCCCGGCCGGTACGGGTCAGGCCATGTACGCAGACGGTGGCCTTTCTGGATGGCGCCGAGTCACCCCAATCGGTGAACGCGATGCGATGAAAGCCGTGAAGGCCGAGCGAGAGACAACTACCGGCGCGGTGTGGTTTCGGGATCACGTTAAATCACATCCTGGTCACGGAGCGTTTGAATTTCTTCGGCGCTCATTCCCAACAGGTCGCTGAGCACACCGTCTGTGTGCTCACCCAGCGTCGGCGGCGCCAAGCGGGCTTCGGTCGGTGTGCCGGACATTTTGATCGGTGAATTGATGAGCGGCACTTTGGCGCCGGTGGTCGGCTGCTCCATCTCAATCTTCATGTCGCGGGCGATCACGTGTTCGTTCGAGAATACCTGATCCATTTTATAGATCGGCCCGCAGCTGACCGAGTTGGCTTCCAGTTCTTTGAGCCAAAAATCCATGGTCTTGGCGGCAATGATTTCGCGCAACATAGGGATCAACTCTTCGCGGTTTGAAAGACGCGCTCTGTTCGTTTTGAATTTCTCGTCCGCCGACAAGTCTTCGCGGCCTGCAACTTTGCACAGACGCTCGAACTGCCCGTCGTTGCCGACCGCTAGGATGATCGCGCCGTCCGATGTTTCGAACGCCTGGTAGGGTACGATGTTCGGGTGCGCGTTGCCGAGGCGCTTCGGGTTGTTGCCGGTGGCCAGATAATTCATGCCCATGATCGTCGAGAAGCCGACCATCACGTCCAGCATACCGATGTCGATGTGCTGGCCTTCGCCGGTCACTTCGCGGTGTCGCAATGCTGCGTTGATCGAGACGGCGGCGTACATGCCGGCCATCAGGTCACCGACCGGGACCGCCGTTTTCATGGGCTCGCCATCGGGCTCACCGGTCAGGCTCATCAGCCCGCTCATGCCTTGGATCAAAACGTCATAGCCGGGTCGCTTCGCATACGGCCCGGTCTGCCCAAACCCGGTGATCGAGCAGTAAATCAGCCCTGGAAATTCATCTTTCAGGTCGTCATAGGAAAGTCCGTATTTCTTCAACCCGCCGGTCTTGAAGTTTTCCACCAGCACCTGCGACTGGCCGATCAGCTTTTTCGCCAGCGCCTGACCTTCGGGCTTGGCGATGTCGAGCGTGATCGAACGTTTGTTGCGGTTGGCGGCACAGAAGTAGGCGCTTTCGGACGTGTCTTCGCCGTCTTCACCTTTGATATACGGTGGCGCGAAATAACGCGTGTCGTCACCGGCGCCCGCGCGCTCGATCTTGATCACATCCGCCCCAAGGTCGCCCAATATTTGCGTGCAGCTTGGCCCCGCCAAAATACGGGTGAGGTCAAATACGCGAATACCTTCTAGCGGACCGGGCATGGATCGTTTCTCCGTGGATTGCTTCGTTATGGGTGGGTCAGTCTTAGCTGCCACATCGCGTTCGATCAAGGAAGACGCATTGTTTCATGTCGATCAAACAATTTGCGACTTCCCGGAAAGCTGTGAAGCTTATCCGGAACCATAGAGCGAGGTCACACGGTAATGGGGAGGTCCCGGATACCGCTGCGCGGTTCCGGGATGACGGCATAAAACACAATCGTCATCCCGGGCGAGCAGCGCGAGACCCGGGACCTCCCCGTCTGCCGATGGGGGTGGTGTTTGCCTTGCACCCGATCCCTCGAATGGGCTTTATAGCGCCATGCGCCGTGCCCTCAATAAAGCCAGCTTGATTATCATCGCCGTCGTCGCCCTAGGACTTGTTGGAGTGTGGGGGTGGTTGGTGCAGTCCCTGCCCCGCACCGATGGCGAGGTGCAGATGACAGGCATCGATGCGCCCTTGAACATCAAACGTACCGAGCACGGGCTGGTCACAGTGCAGGCCGACAATTGGCGAGACGCCTGGTTCGGGATCGGCTTTGCGCACGCGCAAGATCGCCTGTGGCAGGTGGAAAGTTTGCGCCGGTTTGCGCTCGGCACGCTATCTGAAGTGATTGGTGAGGCCACCCTGGATCTTGATATTGCGCAACGACGTTTAAATTTGGACGCGTTGGCGCGGGCTCAATTTGAGGTGCTGGATGCCGGCACACAAACGGCGTTAAGGGCCTATGCCGATGGCATCAATGCGTTCGTCAACAATCACGATACCCCGCTGCCGCCGGAGTTCCTCGTGCTGCAATTTCGCCCGGCGCCCTGGGCGCCGCATCATGGCCTGCTGTGGGGTCGCCTGATGGCGTACCAACTGAGCGGTCGTTGGCGGGACGACCTAGCGCGGGAATCTTATTTGGACTCAATCGATATAGAAAAGCTCCGCGTCCTCTGGCCGGCGTTGGCGAAGGAAGCGGCTGCACGGTCTGATGTTGCGCCCAACGCCACCCGCTTCAGCGCGTTACCGCCCCGCACCTTGCCGCACCCCAAGGGGGCGTCCAATGCGTGGGCGTTGGCGCCCGGCAAAAGTACATCTGGTGGCGCGTTGCTGGCTGGCGATCCGCATCTGGGACTGAGCCTGCCCGGCACATGGTACATGGCGCGGCTTGAGGTCGGTACGGAGTGGGTCGAAGGCGCGACCGCACCGGGCGTGCCTTTCGTGGTGTTAGGCCGTACGCAATCGCTGGCTTGGAGCATGACCTCGAACGAGGCCGACCTGCAGGACGTGGTGCGCATCAAGGCTGCTAACGTGGACCGCCGCATCCCGCAAACAGTCCGTGTCAAAGACGGCACGCCCCAAGACATCACGTTGATGTTTTCAAAAGCTGCCCCTGTGATCGCTGGTACGGTATTGGACGGCATCGGTGACGACGGCATCGCGTTGTTGGCGACCGCGCTCAGTGTCGATGATACTTCGCCGGACGCGCTGGCCCGGTTGAACCGTGCCCGGACCATCGCTGGCGGCATCGATGCCCTCGCCCGGTTTCGGGCACCTTTCATGAATGTATTTTTAGCCGACACCCAAGGCGGCATCGCAGCGGTGCATGCAGGCGATGTGCCGAGACGCGACGGTTACAGCGGACGATTGCCGTTGCAGCCGGGTGATGTGCGCTGGCTGGCCGTCAATGCAGCGAACCGTTTGTCTGCGATCCGTAATCCGTCCGGCGGCGTGCTGAGCAATGCGAACGAGCGGACGTTGGGCCTGGATGATTTGAGGTTTCCGCTCGACGGTGATTGGCCGGCGCCGGTGCGCGCAGATCGCCTCAATCAACTATTGGGTGCCGCCGAGACATTCAGCATGGACGATCTTCAAACCATGCAGGGCGACGTTGTCGATATCACGGCCACCGCGTGGACACCGACCTTACAAGGCCTGTCGCTAAGCGGGGCCGCGTTCAAAGCGCGTGAAAAACTGTTGGCGTGGGATGGCAGCATGAACCGGGATGCCGCAGCACCGCTGATCTATGCGACGTTTTTGGCGGCGCTGAAGCGCGCGATTTTTGCCGATGAATTGAAGGGGGCGTTCGGCGTGCTCAAGCTGCCGGGGCCGGACGAACTCCGCAAAATGCTGGCCGACGAAAACATCTGGTGCGATCAGGCAAAGACCCAGCTGCGCCGGGAAAGCTGCCGACCGCTGGCACAATCCGCGTTCTCGGATGCGGTGATGATCTTGGTCGAAAGCCATGGCGGCGATGTTGACGATTGGCGTTGGGGTGACGCACACGTGGCGTATTTCGATCATAAACTTTTGGGGCGTTTGCCGTTTGTTGGCGGCTTGTTTGATCTGCGGATCGAGACCCCCGGCGGCGACCGTACGCTTAACCGGGGCGCCAGCCCGCGGAACGCCGGATTCAACGGCGCATTCCCCCATGTCCATGGCGCGGGCTTTCGGGCCGTGCATGATATGGCGGGCGCGCCGTCGCGTTACATCGCCGTACCCGGACAATCGGGCAATCCCTTTTCCGATCATTATTCGGATTTGATGGAATTGTGGCGGGATCAAACCTATGTCGGCTTTGATGCGCCGGTCGTCTCGACGTTGCGGATTTTGCCGCAAAATAAATGACAGCCGGGCGCTTCAGGTGTAAGACCCGCGCACCATGACTGACGTAAAACCGATTTCGATGGATGATATTTCTGCGGCCCGCGATGTACTCAGCGGTCACGTGTTGCGCACGCCTTCTATCGCGGTACCGGCGATATCGAAACTCACCGGTGTGGATGTCTTTTTAAAGTTGGAAAACCAGCAGGTCACGGGGTCCTTCAAAACCCGCGGATCGCTGGTGCGGATGAACGCGCTGTCAGATGCCGAACGGCGCGCCGGCGTGGTCGCGGCATCTGCAGGCAATCACGCACAAGGCGTCGGCTACCATGCGGAACGACTCGGGATTCCGGCCACCATTTACATGCCTGCGAACACGCCTTTTACAAAGGTCGCGCGCACCGAAGCGCTTGGCGCCGAGGTGATCTTGAGTGGCGAGAGCGTTGCCGAAAGTCGCGCGCTTGCCGCCGAAACCGCCGCCAATGATGGCCGCGTATTTATTCATCCTTATGACGATCCCTACGTGATCGCCGGCCAAGCGACGGCGACGGTCGAGTTTATCGAAGATGTTGCGGACCTGGATGTCATCATCGTGCCGATCGGCGGCGGCGGTTTGGCAGCGGGCTGCTGTTTGGCAGCGCACGCGATGAAGCCGGGCCTTGAGGTTATCGGCGTGCAGGCGGATGCCTATCCGTCCATGCGCCAAGCCTTCAATGGTCAACCGCCGCACGGGCGCGGCGCGACCATCGCCGACGGCATTGCCGTGAAAGAGCCCGGCGAGATCACCACACCGATTTTGAAAGCGCACATGGACATCGTCGAGGTCGTCACCGAGTCCGAGATTGAACGCGCCGTACAGGTCTTCGTCGACTCACAACGCTTGATTGTCGAAGGCTCCGGCGCCGTGCCGCTGGCGTTGTTGATGCGCGATGCATCCAGGTTTCAGGGCCGCCGTGTTGGCCTAATGGTGTCCGGCGGCAATATTGATTCCAGACTTTTGGCGTCGGTGATGATGCGAGGTCTGGTGCGCGACGGCAGGCTCGCCAAGTTGCGGGTCGCCGTCATCGATGTGCCGGGCGCGCTCGGTATCGTGACTGGGATCATCGGGCTGAAGGGCGGCAACATCGTCGACGTCATGCACCAGCGCCTGTTCTGCGATGTGCCGGTCAAACAAGCCGACGTCGACATTGCTGTCGAGACGATTGATTCTGATCACGTTCGCGAAATCATGGCCGCCCTCGAAGCCGAAGGTTTTGCTGCCCGTCTGCTGTCGGAAACGTCGCTGACGTAGGTCCGAACGCCCACCGTTCCCCTTGCGTCATCCTGAACTTGATTCAGGATTCATTGCTGTGCGAACACCCAACGAGCCGAGGCAGCCGTACCATAAGATCCTGAATCAAGTTCAGGATGACGCAGGGGTGGGCACTTCAGCGCCCCTTGAACGTCGGCGGTCGTTTTTCCAGGAATGCGGTGAAGCCCTCACGGTAGTCTTCAGAATCACAGGGTGCATAGCTCTCGCGGAGCTCGGCGTCCGAGACCGGTGTGGGGTCCGCGACCAAGCGGTTGACGAAGCGTTTCGTCATACGCGCTGCTAAAGGTGCCCCCTCGGCAATGCGATCCGCAGTCTCTCCTGCTTCAACGCCTAAGTTCGCATCGGCTACGACTCGGTTGACGAGGCCTCGCACGAGCGCTTCGTCGGCGTCCATGATGCGGCCTTCGAGCAGCAGTTCGAGGACCAGTGCCTTACCGACCAATTCGACGACCGGCTTCATTTCCGAGGGCGCGAAAGCGTGACCGATGCGTTTGATCGGCACGCCGAAGCGGGCACTTTCGGCGGCGATGCGGATATCGCAACACGCCGCGATTTCGAGCCCACCGCCGGTGCAGGCCCCTTGGATCATGGCGATGGTCGGGTGCTTGCAATTCAGCAGCACCTCAAGCGCTTTGTCGGTGACGAGGCCATATTCGTAGGCCTGCTCGGCATTGGCGCGCACGGTGGGGAATTCCGAGATATCGGCACCCGCCGCAAACGCCTTGTCGCCGGCACCCTTGATAACGATGCAGCGCACCGCGTCATCGTCATTCAAAAGTTCGATGGTTTCGATCAGGGCGCGCCATGCGTCCAATGTCAGCGCGTTGCGTTTTTTCGGATTGTTGAGGGTGACGATGGCGATCATGCCGTCGCGCTCAAGCAAAACCGGTTGTGTATCCAAGGGCTCCATTGTGTCCATCATACGTTCAACCCCCGTGTTGGCGCGCCGTCGATCCAGGTGCGTACGTTTTCTGCGGCTTCGGTATAAACAATTTCATAAAGCTCTTTGACCACATAGCCGGTGTGTCCGGTCAGCACCGCGTTTTCTAAGCTGCGCAGTGGGTGATCCGTCGGCAGCGGCTCGACATCGTAAACGTCGATGCCGGCACCGCCGATGTCGCCGTTTTGCAAGGCCTGGACCATCGCGGCTTCGTCGACAATCGGGCCCCGGGATGTGTTCACCAAATAGCTGGCCGGCTTCATCATCTGGAATTCGTCCGCGCCCACCAAACCGGTCGAGCGTTCGCTCAAAATCAGATGGATCGAGATGATGTCGGATTGTTTGAACAACGTTTCCTTGTCGACGCGCGTCACGCCGATTTCGGCGCAGCGTTCATCGGTGAGGTTTTCCGACCACGCGATGACGTTCATTTCCATGGCTAAGCCGAACTTGGCGACCCTGGCGCCCAACTTGCCGAGTCCGAGAATCCCGAGCGTCCGACCGTTCAGGCTTTCAGACACATAGCCCTGCCAGCCGCCGTCCCGCATGACTTGGCTTTCTTTAGAAATCTTTTTGACCAGATCCATGATCAGCCCGACCGCATGCTCGGCAGCTGGATACGGCAGCATTTGTGTGCCCGACACCACGATGCCTTTGGTCTTGGCGTGATCCATATCGATGGCCAGGTTGCGCATGCCGGTGGTGACGATCAGCTTCAGATTCGGCAGCTTGTCGATCTGCGAGGCCGGAAAGCGCGTGCGTTCGCGCATGCAGACGAGAATATCATATGGCGCCAGCGCGGCAGCGATAACGTCCTCGTCCCAGCCTAAATGTTTATCGAAAACCGTGATCTCGACATCGTCGCTCAAGTTTGACCAGTCGGCCGCACTGAGCGCTGCATTTTGATAATCGTCGAGAATGGCAAGCTTATATGCCTTGGACATTCCGTCTCCCCACTTTTTTCAGTTTGATCTGTGCGTTTCTTTGATTCTTAATTCTTGGTCGGCAGCCCGTGTTTGCAATCCATCGTGCCGCCGGACTATAGAAACATTATGCGAGATCCTTTGGCATTCAAGATAGAAAACGACATCGCCATCGTCCGGCTTTGTAACCCGCCGGTCAACGCGCTCGGCGCCCCGGTGCGCAAAGCCTTGGTCGAGGCCGCAAAATCCATTTCGGGCGCCGACGTCAAAGCTGTTGTGCTGTTGGGGGATGGTCGGTGTTTTTCTGCGGGCGCCGATATCTCGGAATTCGGCACGGAGCCGCCTCCAGGCACGCCGACCTTGCCCAAAACCATTGCCGCCCTCGAAGAGCTCAAAGTTCCAGTGGTTGCGGCTTTGCACAGCTTCGCGTTCGGCGGGGCCTTGGAATTGGCGATGGGCGCGCATTATCGGATCGCGGCAGCCGGCACCAAGCTTGGCCTGCCCGAGGTCGATATCGGGATCATCCCGGGCGCCGGCGGCACGCAGCGCCTACCTCGTTTGATCGGGATGAAGGCCGCTGCCGACATGATCGTCAACGGCACCCGGATTGATACCGCCCGTGCGCACGACCTTGGATTGATCGACGAAGTATCCGAAACGGATAATTTTGCAGAAGCCAGCGTCGCCTTCGCCGTGCGCTTGGTGGCCGAAGGTGCCGGGCCGCGCCCGACCTCGGCCCGCAATGATCGTATCGAAGATGCCAAAGATGCCGCTGCGATTTTAGACGAGGTCAGGACCGGCATTACCAAAAAAGCAAAAGGACGCGTCGCACCTCTGCGCGCCCTGGATGCCTTGGCTGCCGCTGCCGGGGGTGATTTTGCCGCCGGCATGGCCACCGAGCGCGCGATCTTTTTGGAACTCCGCGACGGCACCGAAGCCCGCGCTATGCGGCATTTGTTCAAGGCCGAGCGCGCGGCACAAAAAATCTACGACGCGCCTACCGATCCGCCCGCAGAAATCCACAAAGCCGGCGTCGTCGGCTTCGGCACCATGGGCCAAGGCATCGCGCTGGTGTTGGCGCGCGCCGGCATTCAGGTGACGGCGGTCGAAATTGGTCCGGCGCGGCTCGATGCCGGCTTGGCGAGCTTGAAAAAAGGCCTGCAAGACCGCGTCGACCGTGGACGTATGAGCGCGCCGCAAATGCAGGCCGAGCTTGATTTGATCGCCGGTACAACGGCGATGTCGGACCTCGCGGACGTGGATTTGGTCATCGAAGCGGCTCTCGAAAATATGGACGTGAAGACCGAGATTTTCCGCAGCCTGGACGGCATCTGCCAGCCGGGCGCGATCTTGGCGACCAACACGTCGAGCCTGGATTTGGACACCATCGCTGCCGCCACGACCCGGCCTGACAAAGTCGCTGGCGCGCACTTTTTTGCCCCGGCTCAGGTGATGAAACTGCTCGAAATCGTGCGCGGCTCGGCGACCTCCGGTGCGACCGCCGCCGCGCTGATGACGCTCGCCAAACGCATCGGTAAGGTCGGCGTCGCCGTCGGCAACGCGTTCGGTTTCGTCGGCAACCGGATGTATCACCGCTATACCTGGCAGGCGTATTTCTTGCTGCAAGAAGGTGCACTGCCCAGCGATGTCGACGCGGCGATGCAGGATTTCGGCTTTCCGCTCGGCTGTCTCGCGGTCGGCGATATTTCCGGGTTGGACGTCGCCTGGCAGGTGCGCAAGGCGCAGCGTGCGGCGGGCGATCTTGACCCCGATGCCCTCTACCCCGTGGTCGCGGATCGGATTTGCGAAAAAGGTTGGTTCGGGCGCAAGACCGGGCGCGGCTGGTATGATTACGCCGACGGCAAACCGGCGCCGGATGCCGAAGTGACGGCGCTGATCGAAGCGGTCTCGGTGGAACTCGGGATTGAACGTCGCGCGATCAGCGCCGATGAAATCCGCGAACGTTGCCTGTTTGCCTTGATCAACGAAGGTGCGCGGCTTTTGGGCACGGGTGTCGCGGTGCGCCCCGGCGACATCGACGTGGTCTGGCGCTACGGCTACGGCTTCCCGGTGTGGCGCGGTGGCCCGATGTTCATGGCCGACGAGATCGGCTTGGCCGATGTTTTGGCCACGCTTGAACGCCTCGAAACCGCCCACGGTCCGGCATTTTCACCGGCGCCTCTGATTATTGAGCGTGCCGCCGCTGGGAAGACCACGTTGGCGGACTGAGGCGGCGTGCATCTTCCCCCACCGCGTCATCCTGAACTTGATTCAGGATCCATAGTCACCTCGGTACTGACGCATGAGAGCGCGCACAATGGTAGATCCTGAATCAAGTTCAGGATGACGCCGTGTGTGGTGTGTGGTGTGTGGTGTGTGGTGTGTGGGATGACGCCGGGGGTATATCGGCTTTTGCCACGCCTCGGCGGAGCGGTTATAAATTATCCAACCAATTTCAAGGGAGGACATCATGAATACGTGGCTCGAAGGGTCAACGCGGAACGAAGTGCCGGCGGGAAAACGATTGCGCGCGATGTTGGAGCGCGATGAAATTCTGCGCGTCCCAGGCACCCACAACCCCCTTGCGGCACGTCTTGCGATGCGCGAAGGGTTTGAGGCGTTGTACATTTCGGGCGGTGCCGTGACGTCGAGCTTAGGCCTGCCGGACTTGGGCGTGATGATGTTGGATGAGCTTTGCTTCATCACCAAGATGGTGGCCCGCGCCACCGACCTGCCGCTGATCGTCGATGGTGACGTCGGCTATGGCGGCACCTTGAACGCCATGCGCACCGTCCAGGAACTGGAAATGTGCGGCGCGGCGGCGGTGCATATCGAAGATCAACTGTTGCCGAAAAAATGCGGGCACTTGAACGACAAGCGTTTGGTGCCGGCGGAAGAAGCCGCCGCAAAGATCGCGGCGGCGAAAAAGGCGGCCCGCGACATGGTGGTGATTGCACGCACCGATGCGGCGGGCGTCGAAGGCTTAGACGCCGCGATCCGGCGCGCGAATTTGTACAAAGAAGCCGGCGCCGACGTGCTGTTCCCGGACGGCTTAACGTCAGAAGCGGAATTTCGCGCCTTCGCGTCCCAGACCACGGGACCGTGCTTGGCCAACATGACCGAGTTTGGGCGCACGCCGCACTTCACGGCGGATCAGTTCCAGGATTTCGGCTACAAGATCATCATTTGGCCGGCGACGTCGATGCGTGTGGCCGGTTATGCGATGCGCGATCTATACCGCCACATTCGCGAACACGATGGCACCGAAGGCTTCGAAGATCGGATGCTGACCCGTAACGAAAGCTACGAGGCCATCGGCTATCACGATTTCGAAGCGCTGGACGACAGCGTCGCGAAATCCGTGGCGCCGTCCTTCACCGGTGAAGCGAAGCGTATGGCCGGCGAATAAGCGGGCAGAAACGCGTCGTTTATTTACCGCGCAGTTTGCCGGCGAAAAACACGATCAGCCAGACCGGTACGACGATGATGGCGCCGATCAGCACGTATTCAACGCTGCCGGCGACGAAGTCTCCGGCCCAGGCAAACATGCTGCGCAGCGTTTGGCCGAAGTTCAGCAACAGGTCTTTAGGGTCGATCTCGAAAAATTTGAGCAAGAACCCAAGGATTAACGAGGCCAACAAAATCTTGAAAAGCGTTGAAAGCACGTTACTTGGCATAAAAGGTATCTCCTTGGGCGCCTACGAATTGCAACAGACTACACCCCCTATCGGTTCGCATCAATTTACGAGTGCACGCACATGAACATTGAAATCAAGCAGACGCCGAACACCGGCCCGCCGTTCTGGATACGCTGGGTATCGTTCATCGGTTGGCTGGTGCTGCCGATCTTGGCGACCTGGGCGGTGGTCTTGGTGATGGGGTTGATTGTGTTGTGGTGGGGTGTGGTGTGGTTCTGTTTCGCGCTGCTTTATACCATCGCTTATTTCCGTTGGGCGCGGCGGCGTTATCCAAAAACTTAGTCAGGTGCACCCGCTTTGGCACGAAAGCGATCGCCTAAGCGACGCCGTGCGGCAGGCAGTTCCAGTTCGCGTTGATGGAATACGTGGGTTTCCAGAAAATAGCCGGTGAGCTTGAGCCCGGCGTCGATGTCGGGGGCGTCGCCAGAGGAATTAGGAGAGGCGATCAGGAATTTTGGTAACGCCAGCAGCTTTGCCTTGTAGGGCGCAGCCGCCCCGGCGGAAACCGCCCTGCCCGACTTCGGCGAGACGTGCGTCAAATCGTCGGTCGCCCCGGTCGCGGCGCAGTGTGTGAGATCAAGGCCAAAGCCCAGTTCCTGCAGTAAGCCCAATTCCCATTTCACATAAATCGTCGGCCATACCGTGTCGTCGTCCAGGGATTGCAGCAGAATTTCCAGGCCGCGCAAAATTTCCGGGTGCGCTTGGCGTTCCGGCAATGTGGCTTCGATCAGCGCACACGCCGACGTCAATGCCGCCAGCTTGCCGCCGTCATTCAGCGCGCTTGCGGCATACGCATGCACCGGCTCTACGGTGAAGTTGCCGAGATGCTCGGGCAGTCTGGCACGCCACGTCGCCCGGACTTTGTTGCCGGGCTGCAGAATACCGCTCAGCCGCTTACCGCTGCCGCCCCGCACCAAGCCCGCATGGCGCCCGACGCTCGGCGTCATCACGTTGATGATGGCCGAACTTTCGCCATGCTTGCGCACACTCAGAATAATACCGTCGTCTTGCCATTCCATGCGCTGAGTTTAACCAACCCGGCGCGCACAGGCACGTCGCATAAATTTTTGCATTGCTGGCAGGGGCGCGACCGTTAGGCTGGCCGAAGAGAAGGAGTTTCTTGATGAGTGCAGACGACCATAAAGCGTTTCAGCATCCCGCCACCATTACCGCCGCCGCCCTGGGGGCGAGTCGGCCCGAAGGCGGTGGTGTCGTGCCGATCATCAATCCGGCCACGACCTACGAAAAAGGCAACGCGCATATGTATTACCGCAACAGCGGGCCCGGTCTGGCCGACGCGGAAGCGGTGCTGAACACCCTCGAAGGCGGCGCCGGGGCGTTGCTGTTTTCGTCCGGCATGGCGGCGGCGACGCACCTGTTGCTGGCGCTTGGCCCTGGTGCGCACATTTTAGCGCCCGAAGGCATGTACTGGTTTATGCGTGACTGGTTGAAAAAAACTGCGCCGGCGATGGGGTTGGAGGTGTCGTTCTATGCGAACACCGATCTGGACGCGATCCGCACCGGTATTCGGCCTGGCAAAACCAAGGCGGTGTGGGTCGAAACCCCGGCCAATCCGGACTGGGCGGTCACCGACATCGCGGCGGCGGCTGAAATCGCGCACGATGCCGGTGCCAAGTTGTTTGTCGATTCCACTTGTGCCACGCCGATCCTAAGCCGCCCGCTGACGCTGGGCGCCGACGTGGTGATGCATTCAGCGACCAAGTACCTGAACGGCCATTCCGACGTGCTCGCAGGCGCGCTGATCACCCGCGATGCCGACGATTTTTGGGATCAAGTGCACGCCATGCGGACCGGCCTCGGCGCGACGCTCGGCGCATTTGAAGCGTGGTTGCTGTTGCGCGGCCTGCGCACGCTGGATGTGCGCATGCAGCGGCATTCGGAAAATGCGCTGTGGCTGGCCGATCGCTTAAGCGATCACCCGCGCGTCTCGCACGTCATGTATCCGGGCCTACCCGGCGATCCGGGGCACGCCGTGGCCCGCAAACAAATGTGCGGCGGCTTCGGCGGTATGATGTCGATCCGGGTCAAAGGCGGCCCCGACGCGGCGGCGCAGACGGCGAAACGCACAAAGCTGTTTTTCGACGCCACGTCGCTCGGCGGCGTTGAAAGCCTGATCGAACACCGCGGCCCCATCGAAGGCCCGGACAGCCCGACCCCGCAAGATCTGCTGCGGCTTTCAGTCGGTTTGGAGAACGCCCAGGACCTGCTCGACGATCTGGATCAGGCGCTGGGGCAGTGAGGGGATTTCCCAGATCGCCACGCGCCCACCCGGTGGCGTTATCCTGAACTTGATTCAGGATCCACGGTTGCCTTGGCACAGATGTTTGGGTGTGCGCTCAGAGGTAGATCCTGAATCAAGTTCAGGATGACGCAGGGGTATGTTTATAGCATTGGGGGGTCTTGAGGGGCTTAAGCCGGATCGGCGGAAATGATCACCATGGCATGCGCCATCGGGTATTCGTCGGTTTGTGAGACGTCGACTTTGGCGACCATGTCGGCGGGGGTGAGTTTGTTGAGGCGCGCCAGTGCGCCGCCGGTAAGGTCCATGATCGGTTGGCCAGTGGGCAGGTTGCGGACCACCATGTCGCGCCAGAAAACGCCTTGGCGAAAACCGGTGCCGAGCGCCTTTGAGCACGCTTCTTTGGCAGCGAAGCTTTGGGCGAAGCTGGACGCTGGGTTTTGTCGGCGCATGGCCTTTTTGATTTCGTAGTCGTCGAACAAGCGCTTGATAAACCGGTCGTCGAAGCGTGCCAGGGTTTTTTCGATGCGTCGAATGTCGCAAAGATCGGTGCCGATGCCGATGATCATGCGGCGCCTTTATTTTCGCGCGCTTGATTCATCAACACGCGCATCCGCTGCATGGCGCTGTCGAGGCCGCTGAAGATCGCTTCACCGATCAGAAAATGGCCGATGTTGAGTTCGACCACTTGGTCGATGGCGGCAATCGGCATCACGGTGTCGTAGGTGAGTCCGTGGCCCGCATGGCATTCAAGGCCCAACGTCGGGGCGCGTTCGGCGGCGGCGATGATCCGGGTAAGCTCGGTTTCCCGTGCGCTGCCGTCCAATTCACAATAGCGACCGGTATGCAATTCGATGATGTCGGCACCCAGGGCGGCGGCGGTTTCAAGTTGTTTGGGATCGGGCTCGATAAACAACGACACGCGGATGCCGGCGTTTTTGAGCGCGGCGATCACTGGTTTCAGCTGCGCCGAACCCCCGATCACATCGAGGCCGCCTTCGGTGGTCCGTTCTTCGCGCTTTTCCGGTACGATGCAGGCCGCATTCGGCTTATGGCGCAGCGCGATCGCCAGCATTTCGTCGGTCGCCGCCATTTCCAGATTGAGCGGCAACGTCAATTCATCCATCAAGCGCGCGATATCGGTATCGGAAATATGCCGGCGATCTTCGCGGAGGTGTGCGGTAATGCCGTCCGCGCCGGCGGCTTCGGCTTGCTTGGCGGCTTTCACCGGGTCCGGGTGGACGCCGCCGCGCGCATTGCGGATGGTGGCCACGTGGTCGATGTTGACGCCAAGGCGTAACGGACCGAATTGGCTCATGTGGTGCTCTCCTGCTCGGTCCCGATCTGACGAATGATCTGGGCTGCGCGCTGCTCCCGGCGTATGACGGCACCGTTTTTGTAGCGCTGAATCACCGGTTTCAGCAACAAGAAGCATGTCACCCATACAATTGCCGCGCTGGGAATCGACGCTACCAGCATCGGGGTCAGCAGCGGCAAGGCGCCTTCCAACAGATAACTCCAATCACCCATCAGTGTGGCGTGGGTGACCTGTGCGAACAGGGCTGAAAAATCCATCGCTTCGGCGTCGACCCCGGTTTGGCCGAATCCCATGGTGACGCCGGCTTCATAAAGCCAAATCCAGATAAACGGAAATGTCCACGGATTGCCGATCACGGTGCCGATTACGGCGGCGACAACCGAACACCGGGTTATCCAAGCCGCCATTGCGGAGAGCAAAATATGCAGCCCGATCAAGGGCGTGAACGACATCGCCGCGCCCCACGCAACCCCCCCGGCAATCGCATACGCCGAGCCCGGCAAGCGCCCAATCCGATAAAGTAAATAGCGATAGGCCCGCTTCCATCCCATCTGCGGCCAGAGGGAGGTGCGGAGACGTTGTAAGCGGGTCAAAGGGGCGCGACGTTGGAACATGCTTGTACGTAGCGACTGTAACGCCCCTTGGAAAGGGCAGAGATTAAGGTTTTTCTGGGTTTTTCATCGCGGAGGTGTCTTCGAGATATCGGGAAATCACCCTCTTGCCCGCTCGATGGTGTTGACGGCTTCGGAAGCGCGCAATGCGGCGATGATGTCGGACAGGTGTTTGACGTTTTTCACTTCGATATCGATCAGCATGTCGAAAAAGTCGATTTGCCGGTCGAGAATCTTCAGATTGGTGATGTTGCCGCCGTTTTTGGCGATCACCGTCGACAGATCACCAAGCGCGCCGGGTGTGTTGCTGACCGTCAGCGTGACCCGCGCCACATGCGCTTGCTGGGAGTCGGTGTTTTCCCATGCCACATCGAGCCAACGCTCCGGCTCGTCTTGGAATTGCTTGAGTTTTTCGCAGTCGATGGTGTGGATCGTGACGCCGCGACCGGTGGTGACGATGCCGACGATGCGATCACCCGGCAGCGGATGGCAGCAACCGGCGAAATGCATCGCCATCCCCGGGATCAGGCCCTTGATCGACACGCCCTCGCCACGCTTGCTGTTGCCGGCGCGATTGTTGGTGATTGAGACCACCTTGTCGGTGTTGTCGGTATTTTTGAGGCGCGGGTACACCGCCTCGACCACAGCCCTGGCACCGATGTGCCCGGCACCGACTTGCGCGCAAAGATCTTCGATAGTCGGTTGACTAAATAATTTAAGAACGGCATTTAAGGCTTTGTCTGAAAACTTATTTCCAGATTCTGTGAACGCGCGTTGCAGCATCGATCTGCCGAGCGCCATGTACTGGTCGCGTTCCTGCATGCGAATGTAACGACGGATGCGCGCCCGGGCCTTGCCGCTGACCACAAAGCGTTCCCAGGTCGGCGACGGAGTCTGCGCCTTGGACGTCACGATTTGCACCTGATCGCCGTTCCTGAGCGCGGTGCGCAGTGGCATCATGCGGCCGTTGATTTTGGCACCGACGCAGCGGTCGCCAATCTCGGAGTGCACGGCATATGCAAAGTCGACCGGCGTCGCACCCGTCGGCAAGCTGATCAGGTCGCCCCTGGGCGTAAATGCAAAGACCTGGTCTTTGAACATCTCAAGCTTGGTGTGCTCGAGGAATTCTTCGGGGTCGGATGCGTGATCGAGAATTTCTAAAAGTTCGCGCAGCCAGCGATATTGCGGGCCGTCTTTGTGGGCCGCGTCGGGTTGGCCGCCGTCTTTGTAGTTCCAATGCGCGGCGACGCCGTTTTCGGCGACTTCGTGCATCTCGCGGGTACGGATTTGCAGCTCGATCCGTTGGTTTTCCGGGCCGAAGACACCGGTGTGCAGCGACCGATAGCCATTTGGCTTGGGCGTCGAGATATAATCTTTAAAGCGGCCCGGCACGGTCCGATAGGTGCCGTGCACGATGCCCAGCGTCCGATAGCATGAGTCGATATCGTCAACGATGATACGAAACGCCATGATGTCCGATAATTGCTCGAACCCGACATCGTGTTGTTGCATCTTTTGCCAGATCGAATACGGCGACTTTTCGCGGCCCTGAATGTCGGCTTTGATGTCGTTTTCGAGCATCAGATGGTTCAATTCGCTGAGGATTCGGTCGACCAGATTGCCGCCTTGGTTACGCAGGAAGTCTAAGCGGCGAACCACGGAATTGCGGGCGTCGGGATTGAGTTCCGCGAACGCCAGGTCTTCAAGTTCGGATTTGATTTCGTCAATGCCGATGCGTTCTGCTAGCGGCGCATAGATTTCCATGGTTTCGCGCGCAATCCGTGCCCGGCTTTCGGGCTTTTTAATGTATTGCAGGGTGCGCATATTGTGCAGGCGGTCGGCCAGTTTGACCAACAACACGCGGATGTCTTCGGACATCGCGAGCAGAAATTTCCGGAAGTTTTCCGCCTGTTTCGCTTGGTCGGAATCAAAGTTGATCCGGGTCAGTTTGGTGACCCCGTCGACCAAACGCGCGACGTCGTTACCGAACATCTTTTCCAAGTCGGCAAATGTGGCATCGGTATCTTCGATGGTGTCGTGCAAAAGCGCCGTCACGATGGTCGCGGTATCGACCTTGTAGTGGGTCAGGATGCCGGCAACTTCGATAGGATGTGAGAAGTACGGATCGCCGGACGCCCGCTTTTGAGCACCATGCGCACGCATCGCAAACACATAGGCGCGGTTGATCGCATCCTCGTCCGCGTTCGGATCGTAGGCCTTGATCGTCTCCACCAATTCGAACTGGCGCATCATAATAGTGCAAGCCTATCACGCGATTTCGTCGGCACCCAATAAATTGATGCAATGCAACAAAAAACGGGAGCCTTAAGGCTCCCGTTTATGATTGGTCGTATGTGACCAAAATCAATCTTCGACGTCTACCACGTCTTCAAACAGCACTTCACCGGCGCTATCGGACTCGGCGGCGCCGTCTTCAATCGACATGGTTTTGGCGAGTTCTTCAACTTCGTTATCGTTACCACTCATGCCCGGTACCATCCCCGACAGTTCTTGGCGAATCGCCATGTCGTCGACGACATCTTCTTCAGGCTCGTCCTGCTCGACATGGTGCTGCAGGCTTTTGATCAGGTCTTCTTCAAGTTCGCGCAGATTGACGGTTTTGTCGGCGATTTCGCGGAGTGCAACGACAGGGTTTTTGTCGTTGTCGCGGTCAATCGTCAACTCGGCACCTGCCGAAATGTGGCGTGCACGCTGGGCTGCGATGGCAACCAGCTCAAAACGGTTCGGAATCTGTTCGACGCAGTCTTCAACGGTGACGCGGGCCATAAGGCGTTCTCCGGATCGGTAAATGGGATTTGCGCGGTTTATATGGGGTTCAAGCCGATGGTGCAAGGAGTTTGATGTTACTTATCTGCCTTATCCCCCATCCCCTCCCATTGCGTCATCCTGAACTTGATTCAGGATCCACCGTTGTGCAAACACCGAAGCGTACGTGCCGGGGCGACCGTGGGTCCTGAATCAAGTTCAGGATGACGCGGTGTGTGGTTTTCAGGATGACGCTGAGTTCGCTTTCAGGATGACGCGGCGTTTATAGAGCGCAGCTTGACGTGGGGTTAATTTATCCCCCATTCCGTCCCATAAGCCCCTTCTGCATCGAGAATCGGACGGCAGGTCTGGTCTTTGGGGAGAGCTTCGATCAGCGTAGACAGCGCGGCCCCGCTGACCGGATGGCGCCAATCGGGGGCGATGTCGTGCAACGGCATAAGCACAAATGCCCGAACGTGCAGGCGTGGGTGTGGGATTTCGACGGCGCCGGGGTGGTCGGCGGTAATGATCACATCGTCATAGGCCAAAACATCGATATCAATGGTGCGCGGCGCATTTGGGATGCTGCGTTGGCGGCCGAGTTCGGCTTCAACGTGCAGAACTTCGGCGACGAGGGCTTCGGCGTCCAATGTTGTCGCGACCGCAGCGACGCCGTTGATATACCAGGGCTGGTCGCTGGTCGGTACCGGGGCGCTTTCGAACCAGCGCGATCTGGCGACAATCTCCACGCCACGAGCTGCCAATAATGATAATGCAGCCCCGCAGGTACGCCGGGGTGGGCCAAATGTTGCGCACGGCAAATTGCCGCCGATACCGATTAATTTCACGCCGTCTGACCCTTGTCGATTTATGAATCAGGGATTACGTAAAGGATGTGGGTGCCACTCGTCGACCTATTTTGCGGCGATTGCGGCTTTTATTGTATCGCGTTCGGGACCATTAGGTCACCAAAACGCCGTTTTGAAAAAAAATGAGGTTTATTATGCAAATTTACGCGCAAGAGCGCGTCGCGCTCTTTATCGACGGCTCAAATTTATATGCGGCTGCCCGGGCGTTGGGCTTTGATATTGATTACCGGCGGCTACTGGATGTGTTCCAGAAGAACGGTCGGCTGACCCGTGCGTTCTATTACACGGCGCTGATGGAAGATCAGGAATATTCACCGATCCGTCCGCTCGTCGACTGGCTCGATTACAACGGTTACACCATGGTCACCAAGCCGACCAAGGAATTCACCGATGCCGCCGGGCGCCGTAAAATTAAAGGCAATATGGACATCGAGCTCGCCATCGACGTGATGGAGATGGCCGAGCATTTGGACCACATCATCATTTTCTCAGGTGACGGGGATTTTCGTCGCTTGGTCGAAGCGGTGCAGCGCAAAGGCGTGCGTGTCAGCGTGGTCTCCACCATTGAGAGCCAGCCGCCGATGATCGCCGACGAACTCCGGCGCCAAGCGGATACGTTCATCGAATTGGCCGACATTCAAAAAGACATTCAACGCACCGGTGGCCAAAAACGCCCGCCCCGCGATGACGTTGGCCCTATTGAGGATGATCTGCCGCCGTTGGATGATGACGAATACGACGAGTTGGAGGATGCCGATTATGATGTTGCAGATAACGCGCAAGATCAGCCATGATCATCGGTGACGGCGTGCTAAGCAACTGATTATAATGTCATTTAATGTTTAAAAACCCCGACCACGATTGCCCGCTGTGCCCGCGTCTCAAGTCGTTTCGCGATGCCAATGCGGCTGCCTACCCAGACTGGCACAACGGCCCCGTCGACGCGTTCGGGCCGCTGTCGGCGAAGGTGTTGGTGGTCGGTTTGGCACCGGGGCTGCGCGGCGCGAACCGCACCAGCCGACCGTTCACAGGCGACTGGGCCGGTGATTTATTGTATGCGACGTTGCTGAAGTTCGGTTTTGCGTCGGGCACCTATGGTAAGACCAGCGATGACGGTCTTGAATTGATTGATTGCCGGGTGACCAATGCGGTGCGCTGTGTGCCGCCTGAAAACAAGCCGACCGGGCCTGAAACCCGGACTTGCAACCCATTCCTCAAAAATGAAATCGACGCGATGCCCGATTTGCGTGCGATTTTGGCGTTGGGCACGTTGTCACACGGGGCCGTGCTGACGGCGCTTGGCGTGCGGAAGTCGCTGGTCAAGTTCGGCCACCGCGCACGTCATGCCCTGCCCGGCGACGATTTCTTGCCGACATTATTCAACAGCTACCACTGTTCGCGCTACAACACGAACACCGGGCGCCTCACCGAAGCGATGTTCGAAGACGTATTTTCTGATATACGCCATTTTATTGCGGCGCCTTAGCGCGCAACCCATTTGCGTCATCGGCGGAACGCGGTATTATATTGAAAATTCAGTGACATAACACGAGGCGACCCGTGAGCGCAGAAATCATTAATTTGAACCAATATCGCAAGGCGCGGCAGAAGCACGATAAAGTCGACCAAGCTGCCGAAAACCGCCGCAAGCATGGTCGAACCAAAGCCGAGCGCAAGGTCGACGACAAAACCCGCGACGATGCGGAAACGCAGCTTAAAGGCAAACAATTCGTCGATAACGCCGATGATGATACGTCGGGGACACCGGCTTAACGCACATTGCCCTTTTGCTTCTCTGCTCTCCAATACCGCGTCATTCTGAACTTGATTCAGGATGACGCCAGGGGAAGAGGTTGCGCAGGCGATGATCACCTCACTTAGTGACTATGCCCGTCCTCGTCGCTTTCCGGGTCGAGCAAGCGGTGCATGTGGACGATCACGTACTTGGTGTGCGACGAGTCGACGCTGCCTTGCGCCTTGCCGCGCCAAGCCGTCAGCGCGGATTGGTAGTCGGGGAAGATACCGACGATATCGAGACTTTTGGTGTCGATGAAATCAGTGCCGGTCGGGTCTTTGACTTCACCACCGAAGACCAGGTGCAATAACGCTTTATCAGGCATCGTGTTATCTCCGAATGAGGGGTCGGTTTTTTTGACCTTAGCGGAGACGCCACGCCCTCACAAATCCGGTTTTGTCGTTATTGCGGCAGCACCGCTTCGATGGCCTTGATGATTTTGGCAGAGTCCGGTGCGGTCGGCGTCGAAAACCAATCGGTCAACGTGCCGTCGGGCGCAATCAGGTACTTGTGGAAATTCCATTTCGGCGATCCGATCACGCCGACCTGCGATTTCGCCCACTTGTAAAACGGGTGCGCATCGTCGCCCTTCACATGTTCTTTCGACGTCAGCGGGAAATCCACGTTAAACGTGGTCTCGCAAAACTCTTTGATCTCTTCGGCTTTGCCGGGCTCTTGGCTACCGAAGTCGTTGGACGGCACGCCCAACACGACCAAGCCCCGTTCGCGGTAACGCGACCACACGGATTGCAGCGCTTCGTATTGCTTCGTGAAGCCACAGAAAGATGCCGTATTCACCACCAGAACCGCCTTTCCCTGAAAGCTTTTCGCAGGCAGCGGATCGCCTTCAATGGCGGTGAAATCGAAGTCGTGAAATGACATTTGCGAAGCTCCGGCAACTGTGGGGGCGCTTAAGGCGAAGACGATGGCCAGCGCGGCTGAGATAAGTCGTAACATGGGACACCCTGCGTTGTTTAGCTCTATCGTTCTACGGATCAAACGGCGGCGTGGTTTAGTTTTTTTGCTGGAGGCGCACCGATGTCCCGGATCGCTGCGGCATCCTCCCTCCCCTAGCGTCATCCGCCTCCCGCGTCATCCTGAACTTGATTCAGGATCCATAGTTGAGCCCGCTCGGAAGTTGATGTGTTGGCACAGTGGTAGATCCTGAATCAAGTTCAGGGTGACGCACTGGGGTGGCAGGGTGAAAAGCGTCTATCATCTTCACCCTTCAAACCACACCACAGCCTGAGTGGCGGCCCGGAGCGCGTCTTCGACCGTTGTAAACCGGCGCTCGGCATAACCGCCAATGGCGAACCAGCCGGATGTGTCTTCGACGTCGCGGCGGAATTCTTCAAAGCCGATGGAGCCGTCGTCCCTGGAAAATACATCCACGCAAAGGCTACCGTCAGGATTGTTGATGGAGCGGAGCACCGTCATTTGCAGCGTTCCTTTAGCCACCGTTTGCCATTATTTATGATAGCCGCGGTCGAGCCCATGATATCATCGGTGGCAGCATGATCGCCTAATACCGAGCCCTTTTGGCCCGAGAACATGGCATCAAAGCGGCCGTCACCGGATTTTAAGATAGGCATGGCTATCGGCCGAGGTCGCGCTCAAGCCCCAACGCGACTTCCGTATCGGCGAGCTTGCGGCGGTACACTTGGACGTTTTCCAACACGCGCTGCACGTAGTTACGAGTTTCCTTAAACGGGATCAGTTCGATCCAGTCGATGGCATCGACATCGGGCTGACGCGGGTCGCCGTTTTCGCGGATCCACTGCCGCACCCGGTGCGGGCCGGCGTTATAGCTGGCAATAGCGAGCGGCAGATAGCCGTCGTAATCTTTGATTAAATCCGCGATGTACGCTTGGCCGAGCGTCAGGTTGTAGTCCGGATCAGTGATCAGCTTTTGTTTTGAATAGCGGAGCCCGGCTTGTTTCGCGACGACCTTTGCGGTCGCCGGCATCAACTGCATCAGACCGCGCGCACCGGCGTGGCTGATCGCTGCGCTATCGTATTCGCTTTCTTGGCGCACCAATGCCAACACCAATGACGTTTCCGGCTTCGCGGCGTTAATCCTGGACGGCATCCGGGGCGGCACAAGCTCAGGGTAACCACCGGAAACGAAGCGCTTGTGATTTTGGGCAGCTTGTTTGGCGACGCGGATCGCTAGGTCCGGACGCCCGCTGAGCCGTGCTAGGCGCGCCGTCAGGGCCAACCAACTTGGATCGTTGTTGAGCGTCGCGATGTGCGTGATTAGCGAATACAGCCGATCGTTCTCACCGGCACCGGCCAGCATGCGGACTGCGCGCACCAATTCGTTGCTATCGAAGCGCTTGCGCATTTCTGCACCGGCGCCGGTATCTGGCGGCAGTTTTAGCGCCTTGCCGGGCGTCACTATTGCCGCCGCCAGTTGCCCGTAATAGGTCGTCGGATGCTGGGCGGCGGTGGTGTACCAATCTTTAGCGGCTTTTTCGGCTTTCAACGCCTTGGCGGCGCGACCCGCCCAATAGGCGCCGCGTGACAAGCTGACCGGAAAACTGACGCCGTCATACATCCGCTTGAAGTGTGCCAGTGCGACCTTCGGCTCGTTCAAGAAGCGAAGTGCAATCCAACCCGAGAACCACTCGGCCTCAGCATGGTCGGCAGCGTGTTCAGGGGTCAAGCCGTGCTGCGCGGCGATCCGATAGGCTTCGGAAATATGACCTTTTTGCAATAGGTCGCGGGCGATGATCGCGCGTTCATCCCACCAGCGGTACGGATAAGGTACTCCTTCTGGCAGGCCGTGAAACAGATTGAGCGCACTGTCCAAGCCCTTTTTACGGCGCCACCGGAGCCGTTCATAGATCAAGCCCGGGTCGTTTTGCAGGTTTTTCGGCACCTGTGAGACCAAATAATCGACATTGCCGCGCATATGGCGGAGTGAACTGCGGGCCTGGATCAGTTTTGCATATTTCGCATCGACCCGGTAAATCATCCTTTGTGACGGCCAATACTTGCCGTCCCACAACAAGCGATCTGCGCGCAGCCGGTTGTCGGCGAGCGTCAGGTATTTGCGGAACTTTTTGTAAAACGCCCGCTCGTGCCCTTTCGAGAAATCACCGTCGAACCAGGCGCGCCGCACCAAAGCGATGCCTTCTTTGGTACGCCCGGCACGGAGTAAGGCACCGGCAAGCTTCTCGAAGCCAAGCTCGGTGATCGGTTCGCGGGTACCAAACCAATCGATGATGAAGTCCGCGTTTGCGTATGTATCCAGGGCTTCTTCGGCACGCGACATCAGCCGTGTCGAGCGTGGCCAATCCGGATTGCGGCGGATGAATTCGTTGATCGCCTCGAACTCAGTGCCGAATCCACCTTGGAAAAGCACGTACCAAGACACGATCTTGCGTGCCAGCGGGTCGTTAAGTTGTCGGGCATAATGCTCAAGCCGCTTTTTCTTGCCGCGCTCGACTTCTTTAAGTGCATTGGAAAACACCTGCGCTTCGCTTACCGAGAGCGCGTCGGCACGGGCGACATTGCCGGCTGGTGAAAAGAACAGCCCCATACAAAGGCCGACCATCGCCAAGCGACGCAATACATAAACGCGGGGTCTCATGACGGAGTTCAACTCTGCTACCTATATTAAAGGCCAAGCGTGCCGACGCTGACATCATAGCGCCTGCAAGGCATCAGAGACAATATGGCCACATATTTGTCACGAACCCGTTAAGGAAATCGTCGGTCCAAGTTGCCGCTCCTCCTCCCCCGCGTCATCCTGAATCAAGTTCAGGATGACGCCGTGTGGGGGGAGCGAGAGTGAGATAGGGCGAGCAAGGGGATCGACAACACACTGTTTTTGGCTCACTGAAAGCCGATCCCTTGCCCCGCGCGGGTCGCGGCTATATGGTGCCGGGCTTGTTTCAACTCATGTTCCAGGAGGGGACGATGTTTAAGGGTTCTTTTGTCGCGCTGATCACACCTTTCAAAAATGGTGAGGTGGATAAAGCTGCGTTTAAAGACTTCGTCGAATGGCAGATCGGTGAAGGCACCCACGGACTCGTACCGGTTGGGACCACCGGTGAATCGCCGACGCTCAGCCATGACGAGCACGACGAAGTCATTGAATTGTGCATCGACGTCGCGAACGGCCGGGTGCCGGTAGTTGCCGGTACGGGGTCGAACTCGACCGCCGAAGCGATCCGGCTGACCAAGCATGCTAAGCAGGCCGGTGCCGATGCGGCGTTGATCGTCACGCCTTATTACAACAAGCCAACGCAAGAAGGCCTGTACCGCCATTACGCGGCGATCGCCGACGCCGTCGACATTCCGATTGTGATTTACAACATACCAGGTCGCAGCATCGTTGATATGTCGGTCGAGACCATGGCGCGTCTGTCAAAAATTGCCAACATCATCGGCGTCAAAGATGCCTCGGCCGACCCGATGCGCCCAATGAAAACGACGTTGGCGCTCGGCGCCGAATTCTGTCAGCTGTCGGGTGAAGACGGCACCATCGTGCCGTTTTTGGCCGGTGGCGGGCACGGCTGCATTTCGGTGACGGCGAATGTCGCGCCGCGGGCATGTTCGGAACTGCACTTGGCGTGGCAGAATCGCGATCTGGATACGGTGATGGAAATTCAAGCGCGCTTGTTGCCGCTGAACGTCGCCATGTTCTGCGAAGCGAGCCCAGGGCCGGTCAAATACGCCGCCAGCTTGCTCGGCAAGTGCACGCCCGATACGCGGCTGCCACTTTGTGAGATCGCCGAGTTATCGAAGGTGCAGGTCCGTAAAGCGATGCAGTCCGCTGGTCTGTTGAACTGAAGGGTGATGGATCGGTGACGCCATGGCCGGCAAAAATAAAAAGAAAAAAGGCGGCAACGCCGTCGCGCAAAACCGCAAGGCGCGTCGCGACTATCAGATAACCGAAACCATGGAGGCCGGTCTGCAATTGACCGGCACCGAGGTAAAGTCGCTGCGCGCCGGTCGCGCCAGCCTCAACGAGGCGTTCGCCGGTGAAAAACATGGTGAACTCTATTTACTGAACGCGCACATCCCGGTTTATGAGGGCGCGGCGAACATCTTCAACCATGAGCCGAATCGTGATCGCAAGTTGTTGCTGCATCGCAAGCAGATGGCGCATCTGATCGGCGCGCAACGGCAAAAGGGTATGGCCCTGGTACCGTTGAAGATTTATTTCAACAACCGCGGCATCGCCAAGCTGGAACTTGCGCTGGGTGAAGGTAAAAAGAGCTACGACAAACGCGAGACCGTCAAAACCCGTGACTGGGACCGCCAAAAAGCGCGTCTGCTGCGGGATAAGGGCTAGGTTTCGGTTTTCCTTCTTTGCTGCGGCATTTTAGCGATCTGCCTCTCCTTCTCACAGCGTCATCCTGAACTTGATTCAGGATGACGCCGTGGGGTGGGATGACGCAGAGGGAATCACGCCCTTTGGGTGGGATGACGCGAGTTCTGAGCCTACATCTGCCAGATCAGCAGTTGCGTTTGCCGACTGTCATCGATGGGGATGATGGTATCTGGCGCAGCGCCTGGGACGGCGAATGAGTTGGAGATGAAAATCGATCCGGACTTCATTTCGGTCCTGAGTTTATCGTTCAAGCGCGCCATCGGCGCTGGCGACAAGAACGCATAAACGGTGTCGGCTTGGCTGACATCGGTATGCCAGATGCTTTGGAAACGTATCCGCGCATTCCTAGGGCCGAACAGCGTTAGGCGCAGCCATGCTAAGGCGAACGACAGCGGCGCGGTCTCGACGCCGATCACGTCTGCATCGGGTCTAGCATGGGCAACGGCACTGACGACACCACCAAGTCCGCAGCCGAGATCAATGAATACAGGTTTTGTGCCGTTTGCTTTTGGCAGCAACGCCGCCAATTGCTGGCGGGTCCGAGTGTTGGTCAGGTAGAGCGGCACTTTTTCCAACGCGCCATTGCTATAAAACCCGGCCAACAGCAATGCCGCCAGCGGAAACAGCCAGATCGGCGGACGGTAGACCGGTACCAACACCAATGCCGGTGTGGCGATGGCCATCAACACCAACCATGCAGGGCCCAGGTGGGCCGCCCTGCCCGTCACTACGGCACCAAGTGCGGCGGCCAGTGCCAGGGCAATGAGGCTCCAATGGGTACGCGGCAAGGTCTCGGGGGCGATGCCCCAGGCGACGATGGCGCAGCCGGCAAACACGACCGAGATCGCAATGGTTTTGAAAACGGGGTTGTGGGCTTCTCGGCTCACGCCGGCACGTCCGGCCCTGCGGACGGTCCGGCCAGTGCCCGATAGCCGCCGGCGGCATACAACAGCGGCGCCGCATCCGTGCGCCATGCCGCATGCTCGACCTGGCCGATCAGAATTTGATGGTCGCCACCCGGGTACACGGCAAAGCGCGTGCATTCTAGCGTGGCGACCGTGCCGGTCAGGATCGGGATGCCGAGCGCGCCATCGACGTTGTCGATTCGCTCAAACGGGGACACCGGGCCTGGGAACGCAAAGGCATTGGAGGCCTCTTCTTGGCCGGCGGCCAGGATGTTGACGCAAAACCCCGGCCCCTCGGTGTAGGCGTCCAGATTCGCGGTTGCATTGTCGAGGCATGCCAAGATCAGCGGTGGTGTGAGCGAGAGCGATGAAAACGCACTCACCGTGACGCCAACGGGCGCGCCGTCCCGGGTTTTGGCGGTCACAACGGTGATACCGCTTGCGAATCGTGACATTGTTTGGCGAAAGCTTTCAGGGTTTACGGTCATAACGGCTGTTTAGCATGAGACGCGCGGCTGTGAAATGCTACCTTGCGATCTGTAAGCATTATGACAGGTCTGTACTGTCTTATGCCAAATGCTTGAGTTTCAAACAAAATCCCTCTATTGAGTCACCATTAGGGGCTGCGGTAGGGGCTGCGGTGTCACCGCAGGATTTTTCGATTAATCGTCAACGGATTGAGAACCACCCAATATGTTTGTGATCATTGGTTTTGTGGTCGTCTTGGGATCTGTGTTCGGGGGCTATTCGGTCCACGGTGATATGCGGATTCTGTGGCAGCCGATTGAATACGTGATCATCATGGGCGGCGCCTTGGGCGCGTTTTTGGCAGGCAATCCGAAAGCTGTTGTTATCGGGGCGTTCAAAAGCGGCGGCACTCTGGTCAAAGGGCCCAAATACAAAAAAGACGCGTATGTCGAGTTGTTGAGTTGCCTGTACACGATTTTCCGTCTCGCCAAGTCGAAAGGCGACCTTGCGCTGGAACAGCACGTAGAAAAGCCCGCTGAAAGCTCATTGTTCGGCACCTTTCCAAAGTTGCAAAACGATCATCACGCGGTGGACTTTTTGTGCGATTACTTGCGTTTGTTGACGTTGGGTGCATCCAACCCGCATGAGATCGAAGCGATTATGGACGCAGAACTCGAAGTGCATCATCACAACAAGCTGATGGTGTCGGGCGCGATCCGGACCATCGGTGAGGCGATCCCGGCGCTCGGTATTGTTGCCGCCGTGTTGGGTGTGATCGTCACCATGAGCTCGATTACCGAGCCGCCGGAAGTGCTGGGTGGCTTGATTGGTGCGGCGCTGGTCGGCACGTTTTCTGGTATTTTTATTGCGTATGGCTTTGTCGCGCCGGCGGCATCGAATCTAGAATCGATCTATAACGCGGAACATCATTATTTTATGTGCATCAAGGCGGGGCTGATAGGCCACATGCAAGGCTATGCGCCGCAGGTTTCGGTTGAGTTCGCACGTAAAGTGCTTCCGGATGAATATCGCCCGTCGTTTGCTGAGTTGGAAGAAATCACTCAGAACTTACCAGCAGTGAGCTAGCGGAGGCCAGCATGGCCGAAGAAAGCGGCGCTAAAAGCCCGATCATCATCAAGAAGATCAACAAGGCCGCGCACGGCCATCACGGCGGTGCGTGGAAGATTGCCTACGCCGACTTCGTGACCGCGATGATGGCGTTCTTCTTGCTGTTGTGGCTGTTGAACTCGGTGACCCAAGAACAGCTTGAGGGTATTTCCAATTATTTCGCACCGGTGACGGCCTCGCAATCGACCAGCGGTGCCGGCGATATCTTGGGCGGCAAAACCATCTCCGAAGAAGGCGCTGCGCAGAACACCACATCGCGCGACAGCGTCACCGTAGATTTGCCGCCGCCAAAAGCGGGCACCGGTGGCGAGGACAATACGGATACCCAAGCCGGTGCCTCGCCGGACGAGGAAACGGCTGCCGAAGTCCTCAAGAAAAAAGAACAAGAACAATTCGAGGACGCAAAAGCGCAACTCGAAGCGACGCTCGACAGCATTCCGCAGTTGAAGAAATTGAAAGACAGCCTGCTGATCGATAACACGCCCGACGGACTGCGCATCCAACTTGTCGACAAAGACGGGCTGTCGATGTTCCAGAGTGGCGGATCTGAGCTGTTTTTGCACACCAAAAAGCTGATTGAGGTGGCGGCCGAGATCATCAAAGCCCTGCCCCAAAACATCTCCATCTCAGGTCATACCGACGCAACGAAATTTGGCAACGGTGGGGAGTATTCAAACTGGGAATTGTCGGCGGACCGTGCCAACGCAGCCAGACGCTGGCTTGAAGTTATCGGCGTCAAAGAAGACCGCATCGATCGCGTGGTGGGCAGAGCCGCGACGGAGCCGCTGGTGTTGGACAACCCAAACCATCCGTCAAACCGTCGCTTGTCGATCATCTTGCTGCGCGGCACGGGTAAAGATAATCCGGTGACACAAGCTGGCAGCGGAAAGCCGAAAAAGGAAGAGCCTGAGGCATTGCCTGGTTTAAACAAGATCAGAAGCGAGCCTGCCGCGCCGCCTAAACCGGCGAACGAAAACGCGAACCCTGGGCTACCAAGCCTCGGCATCGAAATCGACCCGTCCCTCTCTAATTCTAATTAAGACCGCCGAATTAAAGTATCGTCGTATAGGCGAATCGTTTCTCGGGACCGTTGCATCCGGCACGAAAAATGACGTATCGTTATCGCCGAAGTTTTGGTTGAGAGGCTCCATAACCAATGCGGCATCAAGCACTGCCGGGAACGCATTTTTTCTTTTCGACGGCCCCGCTGCCGTGTCCGTATATCGCCGGGCGGGTTGAGCGTCGTGTTGTGACGGAATTGGTCGGTCGTGACGCGGATGCGTTTCATGATCAACTCTCTCTCGCCGGATTTCGCCGCTCGCACGGCATTTGCTATGTGCCGGCCTGCCCCAGTTGCGATGCTTGTGTGGCAGTCCGCGTCGTCGTCGACGCGTTTGAGGCCAGCGCCTCGCTAAAGCGCATATTAAAGCAAAATAACGATCTTATCGTTGAGATCGTCGAGCCTATCGCGACACACGAACAGTACGCTTTGTTTTATGAGTACCAACGTTCACGCCATCGCGGCGGCGATATGGCAAAGATGGATTTCCTGGATTATCAGGCGCTGATCGAAGATACCCCCGTCAGCACGTTTGCGGCCGAATTCCGCCGCCCTAACGGCACCTTGATCGCGGTCTGTTTGATTGATCGCTTAAGCGATGGCCTGTCGGCGGTCTACAGCTTCTTTGACCCGGAGGAGTCGAAGCGCAGCTTAGGCACACAGATGATCTTGTGGTTGATCGGGGAATCTTTCAGCCAGGAATTGCCTTATGTGTATTTGGGCTTTTGGATCGATGGCTGTTCCAACATGGCCTACAAGGCCCGCTTCAAACCGCTCGAACGCGTCACCCCCCAAGGCTGGGTCCGCATGTTGGATGACTAGCGCGGATTAACGTCCGCGTCGCGATGCGAGAAAAGCCAGCAAGATCACGACGATCAAAGCCAATGTTGTCATCGGCGCGGCGATCGGAAACGTTAGCGCCGCGCTGAGACCGGCGATGATTGCGCTGCCAAACAGCAGCGCAATCGCAATCAACGCTGCGACCGCGAGCGTGCCGCCGATCAGATATCCAAGTAGACGTTCCATCTCCTTGTATCGTCGCTTCCACGCAGGCATCTGTCTAGGCTCCCTCGCCCCCACGGCGTCATCCTGAACTTGATTCAGGATCTACCGCTGTGTGCGCACCCAAGATTCCGTGCGGGTGCGACCGTTGATCCTGAATCAAGTTCAGGATGACGCGGGGGGCCTGACGCGGGGGCGTGTTGACGATCATGTGATGTGCCGGTCTGTTACCTTGACCGGGCGCGGGTGCGGTTTCAGACTGTGTGACAAATCAATATGGGGAGAAGCAACCAATGCCTGTGATCGAAAATATCGAGGCCTGTGTCTTTGATGCCTATGGCACCTTGTTTGATGTTGCCGCCGCAGCGTCGCACTGCCAAGACGAGTTGGGTGAGCAATGGGCGCCCTTAGCACAATTATGGCGTGAAAAACAGTTGCAGTACACCTGGCTGCGCAGCTTGATGGATGAATACGTGCCGTTTTGGCAGATCACCCAAGACGGCCTAGATTATGCCATGAGCACGCTCAACATCCATGACGATGCGCTGCGCCAGCGTTTGTTGGATGTGTATTTTAAATTGGATGCCTACCCCGAAGTGGCGGGCGTCATGCAGACCTTGAAAGCCGGCGGCCAGAAAGTCGCCACGCTCTCGAACGGCTCGACGGACATGCTGGAATCTGCGGTCACCAATGCGAAACTGGATTTAGACGCGGTGATTTCTGTCGACCGTGTCGGGATCTTCAAACCGGACGGGCGAATTTATCAACTCGCCGTTGATGATTTGGGTGTGCCAAAAGAGCGTATCTGCTTTATGTCGTCGAACGCGTGGGATGCATGGGCGGCGGCGAACTTCGGCTTCCAGGTCGTGTGGGTCAATCGCTTCGACCAGCAGCCGGAACGTTTGCCGGGCGCGCCGCGCGAGATCATCAAGGACCTTGCCGGTCTACCTGCGTTGTTGGGGCTCGGCTAACGGGTGGCCGACGACGGATTTATTGTTCGCCGGGTGACTTCGCAAGACGGCTTAAGCCTATATGTGCGTGACTATCCAGGGCCTGCGGGGGGGGCCGGCACGCCATTGTTGTGCCTGGGCGGATTGACGCGAAACTCTAATGACTTCGCCGGCGTGGCGAAATTTCACAGTCGCCAGCGTCGGGTGATTTGCCCGGACACCCGCGGTCGTGGCTTTTCCGAGTATGACTCTAACTGGCGCAATTATGACCCTGCCGTTTACATCGGCGACGTTCGGCACATTCTGTGTGCGCTCGGCATTCATGGTGTTGTCGTGCTCGGCACTTCGATGGGCGGGCTCATGGGGATGGGGATGGCGGCGGCGTTGCCGGGTGCCCTCAAGGGATTGGTGCTGAACGACGTCGGCCCCATCGTGCGGCGCAAAGACCTGGACGTCATCGTTGACTACATGAAATCGCCGCCGACATTGGCGTCATGGGATGATGCGGGCCAACATTTAAAAAAATGGTTCGACGGTGTCTATCCGATTGCCAGTGATGACGGCTGGACGCGCGCTGCCCGGCTTAGCTATGTCGAGCGCGCTGACGGCATCATCACTTTTGATTGGGACCCGGACCTAGTGAAACCGATTTTGGCCGACGATACCGAGACCCATGATTTTTGGCACCTGTTCACGGCCTGCGGGCGCATCCCTGTCTTGACGGTGCGGGGTGCTAAATCGAATATTTTGGACGTGACCCAAATGGATCAAATGACGGTGCTGCATCCGAATATGCGGACCGTAACGGTGGCCGGTGTCGGGCATGCGCCCGGTCTTGCCGAGCCCGAAAGCGTGGAGGCGCTGAATGGATTCCTTAAACAGTTCTGAGCCCCCTGTCTTCGCTGATGTTGAAGACGCTGCGCGGCAACTCAATGGCTGGGCACGGCTGACACCGATTTTGGAAAACCCGGTTTTGAATGAGACCTTGGGGTGTCGCTTGTTGGTGAAGCCCGAATGCTTGCAACGCACAGGCTCGTTCAAGTTTCGCGGTGCTTTCAATAAAATATCGCGGATTCCCGATGCCGATAAGGCGGCAGGTGTGGTCGCGTATTCGTCGGGCAATCATGCGCAAGGCGTCGCCCACGCCGCTGCCCTTATGGGTCTCAAAGCGACGATTATCATGCCCGAAGACGCGCCGAAGGCGAAGATCGACAATACCCGTGCGCTGGGCGGCAACGTCGTGCTGTACGACCGCTATACGCAAAGCCGTGAAGAGATCGGCCTGAAACTACAAGCTGAGACCGGGGCGATGCTGGTGAAACCCTATGACGACCCGTTCGTGATCGCCGGCCAAGGCACGGTCGGCCTTGAGATTGCCGTGCAAACCGCAGCACTTGATGTGACGCCTGATATGGTGATCGTACCGGCTGGTGGTGGTGGCTTAATTTCCGGCACCGCGCTGGCGATTGACGGCACCCTCGGCTGCCCCGTATATGCCGCCGAACCTGACGCGTTCGATGACCATAAACGCTCGCTGGAGTCAGGTGCGCGGCAAACGGTGCCGGATGATGCACGTTCAATTTGCGACTCCCTGCTCGCGCCGACACCGGGTGAAATCACGTTTTCAATTAACGGACGCTTGCTGGCCGGCGGACTTTCCGTCAGCGACGACGAGGCACTGAGCGCCATGAAAACCGCTATGACGTCGCTGAAGATCGTCGTCGAGCCTGGCGGCGCGGTGGCGCTGGCGAGTGTGCTCAGCGGTAAAATCGATGTCGCCGGCAAAACCGTGGTCGTTGTGTGCTCAGGCGGCAACGTCGATGTCGATATGCTGGCCCGGGCGCTGAGCACCGCTTAACGCTCTCCTTCGTGCATCGTCCCTCCTCCTCTTCTGCGTCATCCTGAACTTGATGCAGGATTCACGTCCGTACGATCACGTGGCCATCGGGCGTTTAATTGCCAAGATATCCTGAATCAAGTTCAGGATGACGCTGCAGGCTGGAGTGAAGCAGGACGGGAAGGATGCGCAGTTGCGAAGATCGTTACTTAGCTGCGACCGGAGCAACCGGCTTGTTCACCGGTGCGTTGCTAGTGCTTTGCTGATTATTTGAAGGCGAGCTTGCCTGCGGTGCACTCGTTGGCTTCGCCTTTTCGGCTTTGTGCAGATTGTCCGGCAGTGCCATGCGCTTGCAGTGGCCTTCCAAGAAGGCGCCGGTTTCAATCGATAGGTCTTCGTGCATGATGTCACCGACAACGTGCGCGGTCGCAGCAAGAATGACCACCTTGGCTTTGATCTGGCCATCAATCGAGCCAAGGACTCTTACGGTTTCAGCGACGATTTCACCTTTGATCTTGGCGGATTCACCAACGACCAGGATGCGCGTCCGGATGTCACCGTTGACGGTGCCGTCGACCTGAATCTCACCTTCGCTCAGCATATCACCAACGATCTTTAAGTCGCGGCTGATGATAGACGGCGGCGCTGGCGGAGCCGGCGGCGTGGTGATCGCACTGGTGGCTTTTTTACTGCTCTTGGAAAACATGTCTGCCAGCCTTGATAAAACGCATGGGGTCTTGTGGCTTGCCGTTGAAGACAATTTCGTAATGCAGGTGTGGCCCTGTGCTACGTCCTGAGCTTCCAAGTTTGCCGATTTCTTGACGGAACTCAACCTTATCGCCACGTTTTACCGAAATTCGATTGAGGTGGCCATAGCGCGTGATGATTCCCGACCCATGATCAATCTCGATAAATCGGCCGTAGCGGCCCTTAGTGCCGGCTTGCTTAACAATGCCCGGCGCCGGCGCATAAATAGCTGAGCGCATGGGGCCACCGAAGTCGGTGCCGTAATGTGCGGACCAGCGTTTGTTGACCGGATCGCGTCGTTTGCCGAACGAGCTGGTGACGTAATAGGTGTTCAAAGGCGCTGCCAACGGCAGGCGCGCCATCACGGCTTGCAAGGTTTCCCATTGGCCGAGGCGGGTGTCCAAGCGGGCCAGTTTTTGCATCAGCATACCGCCGGCTTCGTCAGGCTTCACCGGAATAAACGGGCCGCCCTGTGCGTCTTGAGATTCGACTCCGTCGGATGATGCCAGCAACTTGTCGACGCCGATGCCGGTGATCTCGACAACTTTTTCGAGCGAACCGATATACGCCATGGTGCGTTCGGTCATTTTTTCGACGGCGACGTCTTGCGCGGTCTGAAGGCTGTTCAAGCGATCTTCGAGGGCGGCAACCTGTGTTGAGAGATGGCCACCCTTTGAGCGCGCTTCATCACGCTCGCGGATGACTTTCTGCAGGTCTGTTTCCACGCTCATCAAATTGTCGCGGAGCGAGAAGTTTTTGCCCGACAAAGCGCGCATTTCGTCTTCGAGGCTGCTTAATTTGTTGCGGAGAGATTCTCGCGCATCCGCGACGTCTTTGCGGTCACTTTCCGTGTAACGCAGGCGTTTTTCCACCGTGGTCAGGCTGCGCTGCAAGGTCGCGTTTCGCTCAACAAGGCTGAGCATTAAGTTGTGGTTATCTTCAAGATCACGAGTCAGCTCGGTAAAGCGCCGCTGATACGCCGAGACTTCGCTCAACAGGTTATCGTAGGCGCGACGCGCATCGGCGATCTGGGTGTCTTTGGCGCCGACGATTTCGTCATGTTCAATATAACTGAACGTCGAAAAACTAACCCAGCCGGTGCTGATGATCAGACCGCTGACGGTGGCGACTTGGAACCATTGAGGAATGCGGAAAAAACGAATGCGGGCGCGCGTTCTTAGGTGAATCTGCCGTTCAGGAAAGGCCCGGTTGATAAGATTTTTCAACCGCGTTCCATAGGCTACAGGTTCATCCCATTCACGCATGCATAACCCCCATAAGCACAACGGTCCCTTTTGGGCCCCGTGTCGACGATTTTGCGCAGTATGCGCACTCCGTCTAAGCATTTTATGCACATGCGCCCGATACTAGGTGCCGTACTATTTGGACGGCAGCATCTATGACTATGCTACAACGCCGAAGCCCAGTTACTGCCAACAATCAAAACGTATCCATTCGCTGATTTTCATGCAAGTTTTTAATCCGATTATGATTCCATCACTTTTTATGAAAAAGCCTGGATTTCAGCGATTTTTAGAGGTTCGCAGTCGACATTTTGGCGGTCCTCCTCTATTGCTTGCAGCCGATGGCTTGATGAATTCTTGGAAAGACCAAAGCGATGGCCCGGCGCCCTTCCCTATCTGACACGCGGATTCTTCTGGCGACATGGTTTGGCGCCGGCTACGCACCGGTGGCGCCGGGCACGATGGGCTCGTTGTTCGCGCTGCCGATCGGCTGGGCGCTGGCGCACGAGGGTGGATGGGGAGCGCTGTTGGGGGCCACGCTTGTGGTGACGCTGATCGGGGTTTGGGCGGCAAATGCGTACATGGCCGTCGCCGGTGAACATGATCCCGGTCCGGTCGTCATCGACGAGGTCGCGGGGCAATGGTTGACGTTGCTGCCCGCCGCCGTGCTCGGCAGTGTGACGTGGCAGGTTCTGATCGTCGGCTTTGTGCTGTTTCGTGCCTTTGATATTTGGAAGCCGTGGCCGATTTCGTGGGTGGATGCACATATTGAGGGGGGCGTCGGCGTTATGGCCGATGACATTCTGGCCGGCCTTGCTGCGGCTGCATGCCTATGGGGGCTGGTGTTGGGCGCGCCCCGGCTATTAGGATTGCTGTGATGGAGCCTGAACTGATCCGCGCCGCTGACGCTGTCTTGCAAGCCGCCCGCGCGCGGGGATGGCAGTTGGCGACCGCCGAAAGCTGTACCGGCGGCATGGTTGCTGCCGCACTGACCGAGATCGCGGGCTCGTCCGATGTCGTTGATCGGGGGTTTGTGACCTATTCAAACAATGCCAAGAACGAGCTTTTGGGCGTGCCGATGAGTTTGATCAATCGCGTCGGTGCGGTCTCCGAAGAAGTTGCCCGCGCCATGGCCGAGGGTGCCTGTCGGGCCGCCGGCGTGCACTTGGCCTGTGGTGTCACCGGCGTCGCCGGCCCAGGCGGCGGGACCGCAGATAAGCCCGTCGGATTGGTGCACATCGCCGCCACCGCCCCGGGTACGACAATCCACGCCCGCTGCGACTTCCCTGGTGATCGTCACGCTGTGCGCTTGGCGTCGGCACTTAAAGCGCTTGAGATGATGCTGGGATTGGCAAGAACGGATTAACCGATTTCCTCTCCTCTCTGCGATTTCCCGGACGCGTAGCAATCCGGGACCTTTGAGTGCCGCTCGCCAAGCTCCCGGATAATGCCTCCGGCATTTCCGGGAAGTCGCTGAGGGGAAGAGAGCCGCCTCACCCTTCGCGTCATCCTGAACTTGATTTAGGATCCATTTTGATGCGCGCACCGAAGCGTCCTTATTGGCGCGATCATATATCCTGAATCAAGTTCAGGATGACGCGAAGGATAGAGGGAGATGGCGCACAGGGGCGTAGCTTGGTTGGAAGCCGAACTCAGCCATACAAGTCGTTGGCGCGGGCCTCGAAGGCCGCGATCATGCGGCGGACGGCTTCGTTGAATACGGCGCCGATGGCGGCCTGTAGCATGCGCGAGCGAAACTCGAAATCGACAAAGAAATCGATCTCGGTCTTGCCGTCACCTAAATCATTGAAAATCCAATGATTATTTAAGTATTTGAAGGGACCGTTTTCGTACGACACGTCGATGCGATTGGGGCGGTCGTGGGTGATGCGCGACGTGAAGCTTTCCCGGAAAACCTTGAAGCCGATGATGGTGTCGGCGACGACTTGCGTATCGGTGCTTTTGCGCACCCGGCAGCCGAGGCACCACGGTAGAAATTCCGGATACCGCTCGACATCGAGCACCAGTTCAAACAGCTTTTCTTGGGAATACGGCAGGACCCGTTTTTCGGCGTGTGTGGGCATCAGGTGATAATTTTACGCTAGGCGCCGGCGGCGAGTCGGGCTTCACGGTTTTTGCGAAGTTCGACAAAATCGCTGTCCGCGTGATAGCTGGACCGCGTCAGCGGCGTCGCCGAGACCATCAAAAAGCCTTTCGATTCCGCAATACGTTTGTAATCCGCAAACTCGTCCGGCGTCACGAAGCGATCAATCGGCGCGTGCCGTTTGGTCGGCGCCAGGTATTGGCCGATGGTCAGGAAGTCGACGTCGGCTGAACGCAGATCATCCATCACCTGCATCACTTCGGTGCGTTCTTCGCCGAGTCCGACCATAATGCCGGACTTGGTGAAGATCGACGGATCAATACGCTTCACGGTATCCAGCAATTTTAGCGAGTGGAAATACCGCGCACCCGGTCGGATCGTCGGGTACAGCCGGGGTACGGTCTCAAGATTGTGATTGAAGACGTCGGGTTTGGCTTTGATGACGGCTTCAATCGCGCCCGGCTTATCGCGGAAATCGGGGGTGAGGATTTCGATGGTGGTGGCCGGCGTCGTCTCGCGGATGCGTTCGATGCATTTCACGAATTGATTGGCCCCGCCGTCGGCAAGGTCGTCCCGGTCCACCGATGTGATCACTAGGTGTTTCATGCCGAGCTCAGCGACCGAGATCGCGAGGTTTTCAGGCTCCATCACATCGACTGCACCCGGCTTACCGGTGGCGACGTTGCAGAACGCACAGGCGCGCGTGCAGATGTCGCCCAAGATCATCACGGTGGCGTGCTTTTTCGACCAGCACTCGCCGATGTTCGGGCACGCCGCCTCTTCACAAACCGTGTGCAGGTTGCGGTCGCGCATCAACTTGCGGGTCTCGTGATAGCCGTCGGATGTCGGTGCTTTGACACGAATCCAGTCCGGTTTGCGCATCGGCTGATGCTCGGGCTTATTGGTCTTTTCCGGATGCCGGATGCGTTCTTTCTTTTCGGCCAAATTCTCGACGTTGCTCATGCTTTTATGCTTTCGACTGGATTCCCGCCTGCGCGGGAATGACGGGAGGGGCCGGCGGTATGGAGTGCGTTCGTTAGGTCCATAGAGTGGTCCCGTTTCTTATCGCGTCATCCCCGCGAAGGCGGGGATCCATGGTTGCGATGGATTCTCGCCTGCGCGGGAATGACAGATTAATTAAACTCTGCTCGTATTTGGTCATTATGGGCCTGAAAGTCAAAGTTTCCGCTCAAAAACCACCCAGTCGGTGTCGTCGGCGATAGACCCGAAAAATGCCAACGCGGCGGTATCTGTGCCGGGAACCGACATATACAGCCGCCCCCAATTGTTGATGCCGGCAACGCGCGCCACATCTTCGATCAACTCGCGTCCGACACGTTGGCGGCGTGCGGATGGCGTGACGAACACGTCTTCGATAAAACAGACTTCGCGCGTATACCATGTGGATTCGTGCAGGAAGTAATGCACGAAGCCGACGATCTTGCGCGCTTCATTCAGCGCGACCCGGGCGCGCAACGGATGCTCGCGGGTCACCAAGCGATCAAACGTGGTAAAGGTCAGGTGCGCCGACGCGTTCTCACCGTAATGCTCCAGATACCCCTGCCATAGATCGAGCCAGGCTTCTTTATCTTCCCGGTCGAGCGGCTTGATGGTCAGGGGCACGCCGGCACTCCCCCTTACATATGGATCACACGGTCATACGCATCCAAGACGCTTTCATGCATCATTTCTGACAGCGTCGGGTGCGGGAAGACGGTGTGCATGAGGTCTTCTTCGGTGGTCTCTAGGTTCATCGCGACGACGAAGCCTTGGATCAGTTCGGTGACCTCGGCGCCGACCATGTGCGCGCCCAAAAGCTGCCCGGTTTTTTTGTCGAAGATGGTTTTCACCATGCCCTGATCTTCGCCGAGCGCGATCGCCTTGCCGTTGCCGACGAACGAGAACCGGCCGACGCGAACATCAAGTCCCTTCTCTTTCGCTTTCGCTTCGGTAAGGCCGACCGACGCAACTTGCGGGTTGCAGTACGTGCAGCCCGGAATTCTTGCTTTGTCCATCGGGTGAACGCCGTCCAAACCTTTGATTTTTTCGATGCAGATCACGCCCTCATGCTCGGCCTTGTGGGCCAGCATCGGTGGGCCGGCGACGTCGCCGATGGCAAAGACACCGGGCTCGTCGGTGCGTCCATACCCGTCGGCGACAATGCAACCGCGGTCGGTTTTGATCTTCGTGGTCTCAAGGCCTATGTCTTCGATATTGCCTTGCACGCCGACCGCCGAGATCACGCGATCCACGGTCATTTCCTGGGTTTTGCCCTTGGCGTCTTCGATGCTTACGGTGACGTTGTCAGTGCCCTTTTTGACGCCGGTGACCTTGGCTTCGGTGATGATTTTGAGGCCTTGTTTCTCCATCTGCTTGCGTGCGAATTTGGAGATTTCCTCGTCTTCGACCGGCATGATCTGCTTCATCACTTCGACCACGGTGACGTCGACGCCCATGGTGTTGTAGAAGCTCGCAAACTCGATACCGATGGCGCCCGAGCCGATCACCAACAGGCTTTTCGGCGTCTTTTCCGGGACCATCGCTTCGAAGTAGGTCCAGATCAGTTTCTTATCCGGCTCGATCCCCGGCAGCGCACGCGGGCGTGCGCCGGTGGCGACGATGATGTTGGGGGCGGTGAGCGTGCCGACAGCTTTGCCGTCTTTGTCGGTGACGTCGACCTTGCCCGGACCGTTCAGCTTGCCGGTGCCGTCGACGACGGTCACCTTGTTCTTTTTCATTAAATGCTCGACGCCGCCCGACAATCGCTTCGAGATACCGCGCGAACGCTCAACCACGGCTTTCAGCGAAAACGAAACGTTGTCCGCCGACAAGCCGTAGGCATCGGCGTGCTGCATGTTGTGGTAAACTTCAGCCGAGCGCAAAAGCGCCTTGGTCGGGATGCAGCCCCAGTTCAGGCAAATGCCGCCCATGTGCTGCTTTTCGACGACGCAGGTTTTGAAGCCCAACTGTGCGGCGCGGATCGCGGTGACGTACCCGCCGGGTCCGCCGCCGATGATGATGACGTCGTATTTAGTATCGGCCATGTGATGTCTCCTTCCGCCCCTACAGCATCAACTGCAGCGGATCTTCGAGAATGGTGCGGAGTTCCTTCATAAAGTCCGCTGCGGCAGCACCATCGATGCAACGGTGATCGACGGCGAGCGTCAGCGACATGATCGTCGCAATTGCCAGTTTGCCGTCTTTGACCACCGGGCGCTGTTCGCCCGCACCCACCGATAAGATGCCGCCCTGCGGCGAATTGATGATGGAGTTGAAGGTCTTGACGCCGAACATGCCTAAGTTCGAGATCGAGAACGTGCCACCCTGGAATTCGTTCGGCTGCAATTTCCCATCCCGCGCTTTTGCGGCCAGTTCTTTAGCTTCTGCCGAGATCGTGGCCAAGCCCTTGGAACCTGCGTCTTTGATGATCGGCGTGATCAACCCGCCTTCGACGGCAACCGCCATCGAAATATCGGCGCGCTTGAACTTCAAGATCGCATCATCGGTATACGCCGCATTGCAATCGGGCTTACGTTTCAGCGCCAGTGCGACGGCCTTAATCACGAAGTCGTTGACCGAGATTTTATAATCCGCCCCTTCGCGGCCATTCAATTCGGCGCGCAATTTCATCAGCTGATCGATCTCGATATCCGCAGATACGTTGAAGTGCGGAATGTCGCGCGCCGACGCCGTCAGGCGCTTGGCGATGGTTTTGCGCATGCCTGCGTTGGGTACGGAATCGTATTCCGGCAACATGCTGAGCATGCCGGCATCGATCCCCGCAGGCGGTACGGCAGCAGCGGCTTCGCTGGTCTTCGGTGCGCCTGCCGGTGCGTCTTTCGACGCCGGTTTTGCTTTGCCGGTTCCCGATGCCAAGGCGTCTTCGACGTCACGCTGCACGATCCGACCATGCGGGCCGGAGCCGCTGATCTGTGCAAGGTCGAGGCCTTCTTGCTTGGCGATGCGCCTGGCCAGCGGGCTCGCGAAAATACGATCCCCATCGTCGGTCTTCGTTGCCGGACCAGCAGATTGTTTATCGTCCGATTTATCATCTGATTTTTCAGGTGTCTTTTCCGGTTTTTTGTCATCAGCAGGCGGCGATTTCGCTTCGGCCTCTTGCTCTTCTTGTTTCGGTGCAGCACCGCCGCCCGAAGACGTATCGGCACCGTCAAGCGCGCTCGCGTCTTCGCCGTCTTCCAGCAACAGCGCGATCACCGCGTTGACCGCGACACCGTCGGTGCCTTCGGCCACCAGGATTTTCCCGATTTTGCCTTCGTCGACAGCTTCCACTTCCATGGTCGCCTTATCGGTCTCGATCTCGGCCATTACGTCGCCGCTCTCGACCGTGTCGCCTTCTTTGACGACCCATTTTGCCAGCTTGCCTTCCGTCATGGTGGGCGAAAGTGCGGGCATCAGAACCTTGATCGGCATGGTGCAGCCCCCCCTAGGCGTAGCAAACAGATTTAACGGCCTCGAAAACATGGCTCGCTTTCGGCAGCGCCAATTTTTCGAGGTTCGCAGCATATGGCATCGGCACATCGACGCCTGAGACCCGGGCCGGCGGCGCATCCAGATAATCGAACGCTTGTTCGATCACCACGGCGCTGACTTCCGAGCCGATCCCGCAGGTCGGCCAGCCTTCGCCGACGGTGACCACGCGGTTGGTCTTTTTCACCGACTTGATAATCGTCTCGGTGTCCATCGGGCGAATGGTGCGAAGGTTGATCACCTCAGCATCGATACCCTCGGCAGCCAGCTTTTCAGCGGCTTCAAGCGCGATCGAGACGGCGATGGAATACGCGACGATGGTCACGTCCTTGCCGGGCCGCTCGATCTTGGCTTTGCCGATCGGCACGACGAAATCGGTGCTGTCCGGCACGTCAAAGCTTTGCCCGTACAGCATTTCGTTTTCCAATACGATGACCGGGTTCGGGTCACGGATCGCACTTTTCATCAGGCCTTTGGCATCCGACGCCGACCAAGGCGCCACCACCTTCAGGCCCGGGCAGTGCGCGTACCAAGATGCATAACACTGCGAGTGCTGAGCACCGACGCGAGATGCGGCGCCGTTCGGGCCACGGAACACAATCGGACACCCCATCTGGCCACCCGACATATACAATGTCTTGGCAGCCGAGTTGATGATCTGGTCAATCGCCTGCATGGCGAAGTTGAACGTCATGAATTCGACAATCGGGCGCAGGCCGTGGAACGCCGCACCGACGCCGAGGCCGGCAAAGCCCTGCTCGGTAATCGGTGTGTCGACGACGCGCTTACCGCCGAACTCGTCCAACAGGCCTTGGCTGACTTTGTACGCGCCCTGATACTCGGCGACTTCCTCGCCCATCAGGAACACGTTCTCGTCGTTGCGCATTTCTTCGGCCATGGCATCGCGGAGCGCTTCGCGCACCGACATCGACTTCATCGGGCCATCGTATTCAGGCTCGGGCGCTGGCGTCGCATCAATGGCTTCGGCTGGTTTTTTATCGGATTTTTCGTTGCTGTCTTTATTGTCTTCGTCGTCTTTTTCTTTTGCGACTTCCTTTTTATCGTCGTCGCCATCGTCTTTGCTTTTGGCGGCACTGCTTGCGTCGGACGATTCGAGATTGTCCATCGCAGACTCGTCATCACCCTCTTCGAGTAACACTGCAATCGGCGTGTTTACGGCAACGCCGTCCGTGCCTTCTTCAATAAGGATTTTACCGAGCGTACCTTCGTCGACGGCTTCCACTTCCATGGTCGCCTTGTCGGTTTCAATTTCGCATAGGACGTCGCCGCTTTCGACGGTGTCGCCGACGGCTTTGGTCCATTTAGCGATCTTGCCTTCCGTCATGGTCGGCGAGAGCGCGGGCATCAATACCTGTGTGGCCATGATGATAACCTTTTCTTTGAAAAATTTAAGCTCAAGCCTCGCGGAGAACGTCTGTGTAGAGTTCTTCCGGATCAGGCTCGGGGCTTTGTTGCGCGAATTCTGCAGCCGCCGTGACAATGGACTTGATCTCTTTATCAAGGTCCTTCAGGGCCTCTTCGTCGGCGTGCTTCGCTTCTAAAATCGTGTGCCGCAAGTTATCGATCGGGTCTCGCTCTTTGCGCATTTTCTGCACTTCGTCTTTAGAGCGGTATTTCGCCGGATCCGACATTGAATGGCCACGGTACCGATAGGTCTTCATTTCGAGAATGAACGGCCCTTTGCCGGAGCGTGCGTGCTCAAGCGCCTTGGCGCCTTTTTCCGCGACTTCGATGACGTCCATGCCGTTGACCTGTTCGCCCGGTATGCCGTGCGCGGCGCCCCGTTGCGCCAGTTCAACGTTCGACGAGCCGCGCTCAACTGAGGTGCCCATCGCATACTTGTTGTTTTCGATCACATAAACGATGGGAAGCTTCCAGAGCGCCGCCATGTTGAAGCTTTCGTAAACTTGGCCCTGGTTGATCGCGCCGTCACCGGAATACGTGTGGCAGACGCCACCGTCTTCTTTGTATTTATGCGCGAACGCGAGTCCGGTGCCGAGCGGCACCTGCGCGCCGACGATCCCGTGGCCGCCGAAGAAGTTCTTCTCGCGCGAAAACATGTGCATGGAGCCGCCCTTGCCGCGCGAATAACCGCCGCGCCGGCCGGTCAACTCGGCCATCACACCCTTGGGGTCCATACCGCACGCCAACATGTGGCCGTGATCGCGATACGCGGTGATCACAGTATCGACGGCCTTACCGGCTTGTGTCATGCCGACGACCACCGCTTCTTGACCAATATAGAGGTGACAGAATCCACCGATCAGGCCCATGCCATATAATTGACCGGCTTTTTCTTCAAAGCGTCGGATCATCAGCATGTCTTTATAAAAAGACATCAACTGTTCACTCGAGGCCTTGGGCTTTTTACTGCTTGCTGATTTGGATTTCGATGCGGTGCTGGATTTAGACGCACCGGACTTAGCAGTCCTAGCCATCGTTCCCTCCCCTAATGTGTTGGCGCGGCGGTTAACACCGCTCTAATCACAGGAGATTAAAGGCTTTCGATAAGCGTATCAAGGAAAGCTGTCATAAATAGCCGTTTGTTCTTTTTCTGTATTCTAAAGTTAACTTAAATAATGTTAAGCAGCCCGTTCGCCGAGTGGTATCTGTACGATATTATCGCGCTCAACCCGCGCCACGGCCTCAAAAACATTGTCCAGCCAATGCCAAAAACAGCCTTCAAAATGTACCAAACTGTCGGCGGAAATTTTCGGCGGCAGATGATCCGGCAACTCTTCACGCCAGCGACGCAATGACTCGGGCTTTCGCCAATAGCATACGGTAAAGGCTTGGTCGTGTGGATCAATGACCTCTTCGATACCTAAGAAGCCCGGTTCGGCGGCGGCGCGTCCGATGCTGCGCTCGCCCGCATCCATATATTGACCGGCATCGATGCCGGGCGGTGCTGTGCGTCCGATCACGGCGAAGTACGGCGGATCGCGTCTTGGATCAAATCGAGCCATCACGGCCTCCTATCAAGTGTACCGCTAAACGGCGCGGCTTTCTTCGGGGACGACGTAAAGTGCGCGCACCGCATTGTCGGCGGCATTGGCGACCCGTTTGACTTCGAGGTTCAATTCACCCTGAGCCGTCGCTTGGCCGGCCATGGTCCAACCTTCGACGTCGGCAAGTTCGCGCCAATACGCGACGGTTAAGGCACGGCCATCGACACCGCGTGCGGTCTCAAGGCCTAAAAAGCCCGGACGGCGCACGGCCAACGAGACCAACTGGTCGGCAGTGGTGATGGTTTCCGATGCGGTAAAATCTGCCTGCGGCGTGGATTCGATAATCGCGGCGTAGTATGGGGTCTCTAGGGTATCTGCAAGCGAGCTCATCGGGGTTCTCCTTCTATCTGCTCGGATGTGTGAATGGCGTCGACAATGATGACGATGTCATCGGCGCGGGCGTAACCCAGCATCAGGCGGACACGCTCATCTAGCATGTCGCGATCAATGCTGGCGGGATACAGCAGCTTGACACGGTGTTCCCAAAATTTCTGTTCGGCTTGAAGGCGATTCAGGTTGGCACGGGCATCGGTGACGTGTTCACGCATTTGTACATACGCAAGCACACCGCGCTCACCATGCACGGTGTGATATACAAAGTACGCAACGACCACGATCCCAAGAAAAGGACCCAACACGTGACGCGCACGCCGCTTTAATTCATCGAACAATCCCATGGACCGCGGGTATCCTTCTACCACGTTCTGTGTGACCACAGTCCCAACCAAGAGTGCATCTTGGCAGTAATTTGTTAATAAGGCGTTATGGTTTGGGTAAAATTGCCTTGGAATTTTGCGCGAGGTGTTGCACGGCACCCCTTGTCCACACTCCCCACCCCGGCCCCTAACTCGCCCCCACCCCGCGTCATCCTGAACTTGATTCAGGATGACGCGGAGGGGCAAGATGACGTGAGGGAGACAGGACGTCGAAGCAATCCGGGATCTAGAAATAAAGTCCTACTTCACCAGCGTCATGGTGTCGCCGTCGACGCGGTAAGACGACAGGCGGCTCAGAAAACTCATGCCGAGCAATGACGAACTGCCGTCCGACAGCACGGCGCCGCGCACATCCTCGGCGCGGATCGGGCCGACCTGCAGCCGTTCGAGGCGCACGAGGGCGCCGAACGTGGTGCCGTTCGCTGTTGAAAAGCGCTGCACGTAATCAAGTCCGTTCGGATCAAAGCCGACCCTGGCCGCATCCTCTGGGCTGAGCGTGACGATACTGGCGCCGGTATCGATCAAGAACCGCACCGGTGTGCCGTTCACGTCGACTGAGATTTTGAAGTGCCCGTCCCGGCTTCGCTGCACTGTGATTGCGTTGTCGCCGATTTGTTGTCCGTCGGACGGCACGATCTCGCCGCCCATACGTGCCGCCAACTGTGCGAAATCGTCGCGGAGCGTATAGATCGCCAGCACGCCGGCGCCGAGTAAAATCCAGATCGCAATGTTTTTAGTCGCCCCTTTGAGGTTGCTGCGCGGCACAAACAAAATACCGGAGCCGATGAGAGTCAGAATTAAGAGCGCGCGGACCAGGTGCGCCTGTTCAACGTCACTATCGAGCGCGCCCGGGAATTGGGCGCTTAAAAACCACAGCAGAGCCGCAAGGCCGAGTGCGACGGCAAAAAATATCAACGTACGAAATGACATGATCGATCAGTTTACCTTGAGTTTTTTCAGTGCCGCCGTTGCCGGCGCAAAATCTTTGTCGGCAGCCTTTTTGATCCATGTGATCCCGGCGTCGCGATCTTTGGCGACGCCGTCACCGTTGACCAACATGGCCCCATAGGTATAGGCCGCCGGTATAATCCCGGCTTCAGCCGCTTTGCGGGTCCAGGCGACGGCGGTCGGCTTGTCGAGCGTGGCGCCCTGCCCCCGCCAATACATTATACCCAATTCAAACTGCGCTTTCGCGTGGCCGGCGTCGGCGGCTTTCGTCATCCATGCAAGGGATGCCTTCGGATCGACGTTGATGCCGATGCCGGCCCGGTAGATCAGCGCAAGCTGAAAGTGTTTTTCAGGGTCATCGCTGGCAGCGAGTTTCGCCAGTCGTTGGCGGCTGTTGCGATCTTTCTCGGCGGACGCGCGATCAATGGCGCGACCGGCGACAACGCTTTTGCCGAGTGCATCAATGTAGCTCAAATAGTCGTTGAGGATTTTCGGGACATCCGGATTGAGTCGGTCCCAACGCGCCAGCGCGGGCGCTTGGCTGTCCCGTTGCCAGCGCCGAAAGTCTGCGCACCAATGCCGTTCCAGCACTTGGCGAAAGTTGATCATGTCGCGGCTTTGTTTATTGAAGCCTAAATCCTGGTAGGCGTTTTCCTGGTACAGATAAGCCTCGCATTCCAAATCGACTTCGCGCACATGCTCAAGTCGGCCACGCAGATGCTGAATGCCGTGCCCGGTCAACTCGTGCGCCAATACGGCGGCGAGATCGCGCGCCGACCATTTGGCGCCGAAGCGCCCGACGACGGAGACGAAATCCTTGATCTTGCCATCGGCCTGATAAAAATCCGGCAAGAATGCGGCAATCGTGACCTGTGTCAGCTCGTGCTTTGGAAACGTCGGATCGTAAATGATGATGACGTTGCCGTTGGCCTTCAGGCGATCAATCGCAGCGGCATTAAACGCTGAACGGTCATAGAGAATATCGAGCGCCTCTTTGACCCGGGCCGCCCCCGCCGCCGCCGGGGTAATCGCGATGTCATAGCGCGCATCCGTCGGCAGGTCTTTACCGATAATCTTGACGCCCCGATGCGTGAATTCGACCGGCGCCGCCTGCGCCGACGCGATGGCGACGGTGGCCGCGATCAACAGGCCCAGCGTGAGGTTCAAAAGATGCATACGCTAATGTAAGTGTTTTCAGGGCAATATTCATCCCCGCATGCGCGCACCTACCACTCCATGCCGTCATTCCCGCGCAGGCGGGAATCCATGGTGAGTATGGACCCCCGCCTGCGCGGGGGTGACGCTGTTTGTTGTATTGCGACGCCGATGTTGCGGACGCGCAGAGATCCTTCGAGACGCCGCTTTGCGGCTTCTCAGGATGACGGGATGACGCGGTGTTTAAAAAAATCCAGCCTCTACCCGCCCAGCGAAAACATCAGTAGCAATGTGCGTTGATCATCGTTGAAATTGTCGTCTGAGATCAGATAGACCAGTGTTTCACCATCGGATCCTTGGCGGACATCAATGCCTTCGAAGTTGTCGATGCTCATCGGTGGGCGTAAGTCGGCTATGATCTCGCCTGTGACTTCGGCGCCGGCAAAGATCGCGCGCGCAGTGACCCGTTTGATGCGGATACGCACGCCGGCGCGTGGTGTGTAAAAACGTTCCAACACCAGCACGTCGCCATTGGGCAAGGTCGCTGCGCCGGTTGGGCGGAAGCCGTTGTCGGCGAGGTAAATCAATACCTCCCAGCCATCGGGCTTGCTGACCCAGGCGACGCTGCCGTCTTCGTCGGTTGAGCCTTCAGCGATGGCGAACAGGCGGCCATCGTTCAACAGCGTCAACGCTTCAATGCCGCCGTTGCCCGGCAGCCCTGATAGCTCGTCAGGTGGGCGAAGCGCGCGGGCGTTGATGGCGCCTGGATCGTAACGCCAAAGACGGTGATCGCGTTCAAAGGCGACGATGATTTCACCTTCGACGCCGGGGCTCATGGCCTCCGCATCGGACCACCGCTTACCGACCAAGCCTTCACCGTCTAGGTCCGCCAGCGCGCCGATGTCCGTATCCGTGATCCCGTTTAAATTGCCGCGGTCGTCGTAGCTAAGGTTTGCTGAAAGCGACATGCCACGATCAGAAATGCTGACCATGCGCGCGCCATCGGCACTGACGCCTAACCCGGAGAACCCACCGAAGCGCGGATTACCTGCACGCAACTGCAGCCCACCTTTGTAGGTCAGCGCCCCGACGGTGATCCGGTCTGGGCTGTCGGCATACAAAGGCACGGGTGTTGCTGTGACTTCCACCGGCTCGGCCATTGCCGAGATCGGTAAAAGAACCGCAGCGATCAGTAATTTTCTGAAAATGTCCATACGTCAATGTAAGCACAATTTTCGAAACATTCATCCTCTCTGTCATAGGAATTTATTATTCGCGCGGCCTCAGTTGCGCTAGGATTACCGTATGAAATTTATTCATCTTACCGATCCGCATTTGACGGCATCCGGCAGTTTATTCGAGATCGATATCGATGCCCGGCTGCAGGCTGCGGTGGCGTCGATCAACGCACACCATGGCGATGCCGAGCTTGCGGTGATCACCGGCGACATCGCTCATTGGGGAGAGCCCGGCGCGTATCAGCGCGTAGCGACGGCGTTAACCGATCTCGCAATGCCTTGGTATCCGCTGATGGGTAATCACGATGTTTTAGGCGCGTTTTATGACGGCTTGCCGGCGACGCCGCGGGCACCGGATGGACGGGCATATTATAAAGTGGATACGTCCGCAGGCACGTTCTTGATGCTCGACACCACGTGTGAAGGCTCCCACGGCGGCCTGCTTGATGCGGCGCAGCAGGGATGGCTCGAAGATGCATTAGCGGCTGTCCAAGGAAATGCCTTTGTGTTCATGCACCACCCGCCGCTGGATTGTGGACTCGAAGGGTTGGATACCATTCGGTTAATGAACGCAGACGCGCTCGCCGGCGTTTTCGCGCGCAATCCAGGCAAGGTCCGGCACATGTTTTTCGGTCACATGCATCGTCCGTTCCATGGGGCGTGGCGGGGCGTACCGTTTTCCAGTGCCAAATCGACCGCGCATCAAACCGCCCCTATTTTCGGGACCGGCGTGAAACTAAGGTCGTCTAGTGAGATGCCGGGCTATGCGGTGGCGATGATCACGGCAGACTCGGTGGCTATTCACGACATCAGTTTTCTCGAAGAAGACACCACCTTTGATGATGCCCGCGAATTCGGTGGGCGGGGTAAACCAAGCGCATGAGGCGCCCATGGGCTGGCTGTTGACCGCCGTTTTATCCTTGCCGTAGATCGGCAGCGATATCGAGGTGCGGATGTGGTTCTCGAAAGAATCCTATTGTACGTTCGCGATTGAGAAATTCACCGAAAAACCGTTTTGTGAACGATTCGCCGACGGATCTGTGCGTGAAGGCGAGATCACCAGCGCGACCTGCCGCGAACTCGGCCCCGACGAACATGCTCTGGTGCCCGAGCACCTGCGCTGGAAAACCAAGTCGCTGTTTGGGCGCTAAAGCATCCTTTAAGGTGGCCCACCAACCGCGTCATTCTGAACTCGATTCAGGATCCACGTCGGCGCGACCAATGGACCGTTTGGCGTTTGCACGGCGATAGATCCTGAATCAAGGTCAGGATGACGCAGGGGGGATGACGTAGGGGGGAGGATGGCGCACGGGAAGAGAATGACGCAGGGAGTCGTTGACGCAGTGTCTTCCTGTGACTTCCCGCATGCGCCGTAGCGCGGTGTTGGTGCTATTTTAGCGCATCATCCGTTTGCCGGCGGTGCGGAGTTGGCGGCCGGTTTGTTCGTCGAAAAGCTCGGCCAAGCGGGTCATCATGGTGCCGCCCAATTCTTCGGCGTCGACGATGGTCACCGCTTTGCGGTAGTAGCGGGTCACGTCGTGGCCGATGCCGATCGCCGTCAGCTCTACACTGGATTTATTTTCGATAAAGTGGATGACGTCGCGTAAATGACGTTCCAAATAGTTGCCGGGGTTGGCCGATAGAGTCGCGTCGTCGACCGGTGCACCGTCGGAGATCACCATCATGATGCGGCGTTGTTCGGGCCGGCCCAGCAAGCGATTGTGCGCCCACATCAAGGCCTCGCCATCGATGTTTTCTTTGAGCAAACCCTCGCGCAGCATCAGGCCTAGGTTTTTGCGCGCCCGGCGCCACGGCATGTCGGCGTCTTTGTAGACGATGTGGCGGAGATCGTTGAGGCGACCCGGTGACTTCGGCTTGCCGGCACCGACCCATTGTTCGCGCGCAGACCCGCCCTTCCACGACCGTGTAGTGAAGCCAAGGATTTCCACCTTCACACCACAGCGCTCAAGGGTGCGGGCCAAGATGTCGGCGCTCATAGCTGCAACCGTGATCGGACGGCCCCGCATCGAGCCCGAATTGTCGATCAGCAGGCTGACCACGGTATCGCGGAAATCGGTATCGGTTTCATACTTGAACGACAGCGGTGCGACCGGATCGATGACGACGCGGGAAAGTCGGCCTGCGTCCAACATCCCTTCTTCGAGGTCGAACTCCCAAGATCGGGTTTGCTGCGCCATCAAGCGGCGTTGCAGGCGGTTGGCGAGTTTTGCGACGACGCCTTGCAGGTGCGACAACTGCTGGTCCAATTGGTGGCGCAAGCGGTTCAGCTCTTCGGCATCGCACAGGTCGTTGGCGTTGATCACTTCGTCGAATTCGGTGGTGTAGGCGCGATACGGACGGTTTTCACCGGAGTCGTTGCGGCGCCAATCGGGATCGTAATCACTCGGGCCGGCGGGGTCTTCTTCGCCCTCGCCCGGGTTCATGTCTTCGTCCGAGAATTCCTGATCGAAGTCCATGCCCTCGGTGCTGTCGGCATCTTCGCTTTCGCCGGCCATGGAGCCGTCTTGCTCCAATTCAGACTCAGACGAGTCCGCGTCCTGGCTGCCGTCTTCACCGTCTTCGCTTTCGCTTTCGTCGTCGTCCTCGTTGGTCTCGTCAGCAGGATCGTCTTGCAGCAGATCGAGCGTGCGCAGCATCTCGTTGATGGCTTGGCAGAACGCCTGTTGATCGGGGGCGCTGTCCATCAAGCTGTCGAGTTCGGTGCCGATTTTGGCTTCGACGTCTTTGCGATACAGGTCGACGAACGCACGCGCCGACGACGGCACCGGCTCACCGGTCATGTGTTCGCGCACCAAAAGCCCAAGGGCTTCGGGCAGCATCCCGTCTTCGGCTTCTTTGACGGCATTCAGGCCTTTGGCCCGGCAGCGTTCTTCGAGCAGCGCGTTGAGGTTTTGCGAGGCCCCAGAAAGTCGCCGTGCGCCCAGCACCTCGCAGCGCACCTGTTCGACCGCGTCATAGATACGCCGGGCATCGCCGCCGACGGGCATATTGGCGCGGTGGGTGTCGGCGTCGTGGTGGCGGAGCCTTAGTGCGAGCGCATCGCTCATGCCGCGATACTGCGCCATGGCGTCTCCGCTCATATTCGCCTGTGGGGCCGGCATGTGCGCGGCTTCGGCGGTCAGGCCAGGCGCATTTTGTCCAAAGTTGACCTCAAGCTCACGGGCATGGCCCATGGCGCGGAGCGTCGACGACGTTACGCGCTTCCAAATTTCGGTTGGATGCTCTTTGGACAAGCGCCCAGGCCTATTGCAGGACGGCGTTGGCCGCCGAGTCCGGCAGTTCTTCGCCCATTGCGCGTTGATAGTATTCGGCGACCACCGGACGTTCCAGCTCGTCACACTTATTGAGGAATGTGACGCGGAACGCGTAGCCGAAATCTTTGAAGATTTCCGCGTTCTGTGCCCAGGTGATCACGGTCCTAGGTGACATCACGGTCGAGATATCGCCGTTCATAAATCCGGCGCGCGTCATGTCGGCCAATTCGACCATGGCGTTCAGACGCGAGGTTCCTTCGGCATCGCCATAGTCTGGACACTTGGCGAGGGCGATTTCGACTTCGGCGTCGTGCGGCAGATAGTTCAACGTGGCAACGATGTTCCAACGGTCCATTTGACCTTGGTTGATCTGCTGCGTGCCGTGATACAGGCCCGTGGTGTCGCCCAAGCCGATGGTGTTGGTGGTCGCGAACAGGCGGAAATATTTGTGCGGGCGTATAACGCGATTCTGGTCGAGCAACGTCAGCTTACCTTCAAGCTCGAGCACACGCTGGATCACGAACATTACGTCCGGACGACCTGCATCATATTCGTCAAACACCATCGCCGTCGGGTTTTGCAACGCCCACGGCAAAATACCCTCGCGGAATTCGGTGACCTGCTTGCCGTCTTTCAAGACGATGGCGTCTTTGCCGACAAGGTCGATCCGGGAAATGTGGCTGTCCAGGTTGATCCGGATACAGGGCCAATTCAGGCGTGCCGCAACCTGTTCGATATGCGTCGACTTGCCGGTGCCGTGATAGCCCTGGATCATCACGCGGCGGTTGTAGGCAAAGCCCGCCAAGATGGCCATCGTGGTTTCGCGGTCAAAGCGGTACGTCTCATCGATGTCCGGGACGTGGCTGTCTGCTTCAGAGAACGCAGGGACTTCCATGTCGCTGTCGATGCCGAACGCTTGGCGGACCGAAATCTTGATATCGGGTTCTTGCATCAAAAGCGGCTGAGATTGGTGGCTTGAGGTCATACACACAGTTCCGTTTTTATCGCCACCGGAGACCGGCAGCCGGGTCATAGGCCGGTTAATTCTTACGTGCCTAACGATATAGGGATTAGTGAGCTTCGGTGTTAGGGGCAATCTGGCGATGCGTCAAGAGTTGGCTCTTAACAATGCGCTTCATATGGCGGGGAATATCACGCTGACCCTGGTGCCGACGCCCAATGAACTCTCGATTTCAAAACGTCCGTTGTGCAGGCTTACGAGTGACTTCACGATTGATAAGCCGAGCCCGGAGCCATCCTGCGTGATGTGGGGGTCGGTCTCGATCTTTGCGAACGGCTCTGACACCAAGTCGATTTTGTCATCGGGAATGCCCTGCCCGGTATCGATAACGCTGATTTCGATCTCTTTATCCAGGGCCACTGCCTTGATGGTTATCGTTCCGAAGATAGGCGTGAACTTAATGGCATTAGACAAAAGGTTGAGCATAATCTGCGTCAACGCACGATGATCGGCATTCAGCGGTTGGAAATTATCTGGAATCTCAATGCCGAGATTTAAAGATTTTACCTCAGCAGATGGCGCAAGCTGGTCGGTGCATTCACGAAACAGCGTCGCGAGATCAATTGATTCCTTAACGATTTCCCGTTTGCCGGCTTCAATCGCCGAGATGTCGAGTGCATCATTGACGAGGCTCAGCATATGATTGCCGCTGGAAAATATGTCGTTCACGTACTCTTTATATTTAGCCGCACCGAGAGGGCCATGCGATTCCGTCTGCAAAAATTCACTGAAACCCAAGATCGCATTGAGGGGGGTGCGGAATTCGTGGCTCATAGTTGCCAGGAATTCGGACTTGGCTTTGTTGGCCAGCCTTGCTTCGTGAAGCGCCGCGCTGATCGTCCGCTGCGCCATCAATTGCTCAGTGATGTCGAGGCTTACGGACCCGATGCCGACCGTGCTGCCGTCGACATCAAAAATTGGGAATTTGGTGATCTCGATATAGCGGTCCTCATCGCTGTCGATTTTTGGGCGCTGCACGCGTCGCCGTTGTGTGATGCCGGTGCGCAGGACTTGGTCTTCTTGTGCGTTCATCAGGTTTGCGTCGTCTTCTTGGCGGAAATGCCTCAAAAATTCCGACCGAGACCCGACGACGATATCACGGTCAAGATCATACCATTCCAGATAGGTGTCGTTGACGCGTTCGATAACGTGATCTTTGTTCTTGATCAACAGCGCGACCGGGACGCTTTGAAAAATCGCGTTCAAAAGGTTTTCGTTGCTGCGAATGATCTGCGCGTCCGATGAGGTTTTACGCAATTGATCGTTAAGATTGATCGTGGCCTTCATAAGCCCGCCCAGGATGAGCACGGTGCCGAGCGTGGTCAAATACCAACGGAATTGTTCATGCACCCGCTCAGAAAACTGCGATAACGTCTGTGTGTCGACCCAATAAGGCGCAATCATTTGTAAGGTGAGATCGTAGATGTACGGGCCCATGATTGACCAAAGACCTGCCAGCATCAGTGCAAAGCCAATATGTGCGTTGGCCTTTTTCAGGGTGCGCCAATGCCGTAAAATAATTGCGGTACCAATGGTTGCGATACAGAGCAGGATTATGTCAGCGTAAATGATTTGCCAGTGGCCTGGCAAAAAAATCAGATGCTCGTTGCTGTTCACTTAAGTGCTCCGCTCAATAAGAATCAACCACAAGAATCAACTATAAGGTGATTCTCTGCCCGGAATGCGATCAGGGCAAGGACTTTTGTTTCGTTGGCTAATCTTTGCGATGATCACGCAACGAGAAATTGCTTCAACGCTTCATAGGCTCGACGAATTTCTTTGAACTTCTCTTCGGACGCTTTGGTGCCCCCGTTGGCGTCGGGGTGATGCTTTTTCACGAGCTCTTTGTAGCGCGATTTCAGGGTGTCCGACGCGATGGGGAGATCGAGCCCGAAAATCGCCAAGGCGTCGCGAATCGTTGGGTCCGGCCGGACGACTCCTGCGCCACCGTCACGACCGAGCGGTTTATCGAACAGCTCGAAATCATCGTGAAAATAGGCTGGATCAATGCCGAACGGCCCGATGCCGGGCTTCGGTCCTTTGCGGGGACTCTTGCCGGGCGGCAGATCGCGGTCGCCAATCGGCCAGCTGGGCCGGTTCCAGACGATGTCGTGCCTGAGGTCGGCTTCGACCTCTTCGTCGCTCATGCCGTCGAAGTAATTCCAGCGTTTATTGTATTCACGCACATGATCCAGGCAGAACCAGCGGTATTCCCGTAGATTCTCTCGCGAGGCCGGAGCCCGGTGCTCTGCTGTCATACGGCACGTAGGCCATGCACACAGCCGTACATCCTCGGCAAGGCTGTCGGGGATACTCAACGATGGATGCGGTTGTTTACGTTTTCGCATGCCTCTAATTTGGCGCTTGAGGCGTACCGGCACAAGCGTGATGGCCAAATATGGCGATAATGCCTTACGAAGCGGCTTGACGACCTATGACACACCCACTAAAACACCGGCCAACGGGTCGTGCACGAGCGCGACCCCCGTTTTTTTGAGACAAGGAATAGAGCCATGGCCAAACGTTGCGATCTGACCGGCCGGACCGTACAAAGCGGCAACAACGTCAGCCACGCCATCAACCGTACGCGTCGGCGCTTTTTGCCTAACCTTCAAGCCGCCTCGTTGTGGTCGGAAACCTTGAACACGAGCATTTCGCTCCGTGTTTCGGTTTATGGCCTGCGCACGGTCGAGCACAAAGGTGGGCTTGATGCCTTCTTGTTGAATACCGCGAACGGCAAACTCAGCCCGACCGCGATGAAGATCAAACGCCGCATTAAGCGGGTGCAAACGGCGGCTGCCGCCTAAGCATCACGCTTTACCGATCCTGATGGAAAAGGCCCGCTTTCGAGCGGGCTTTTTTCGTTGTGGGATATGATGCGGGCGCCGATTTAACCAACGCCACCTCGTCATTCCCGCGTCGGCGGGAATCCATGGTCGGGATGGGTCCCCGCTTTCGCGGGGGTGACGAAGTTTTTTTGATGACCGCGACGATTTAACCGTCAGATGTTAAACGCATCCATGCCGGGGTACGCGGCCATAAGGCCGAGCTCTTCTTCGATTCGGATCAGTTGGTTGTACTTCGCCAAGCGATCCGAGCGCGACAGCGAGCCGGTTTTGATTTGGCCGGCGTTGGTGGCAACGGCGATGTCGGCGATGGTCGCGTCTTCGGTTTCGCCGGAGCGGTGCGAGATCACCGTCGTATAGCCGGCGCGGTGCGCGGTCTGCACGGCTTCCAAAGTCTCGGTCAGGGTGCCGATCTGGTTGACCTTGATCAGAATCGAGTTGGCGACGCCTTTTTTGATGCCTTCGCGCAAGCGTACCGGGTTGGTCACGAATAGATCGTCGCCGACCAGCTGGACCTTGTCGCCGATAGCATCGGTTAAAGCTTTCCAGCCGTCCCAGTCGTCTTCGGCCATGGGGTCTTCAAGAGAGATGATCGGGTATTTGCCGACCAAATCGGCCCAGTATTTTACCATGCCTTTGGCATCCAGGGTTTTGCCCTCGCCTTCGAGCACGTATTTACCCTTTTTATAAAACTCCGTCGATGCCGCATCGATGGCCAGCATGACGTCTTTGCCGGGCTTGTACTTGGCGCCCTTGATGGCCTTCATGACGAAATCCAAGGCCTCGGTGGTGGATTGCAGGGCCGGTGCGAAGCCGCCCTCGTCACCAACGTTGGTGTTGTGACCGGCGTCGGCCAAGTCTTTCTTGAGGCGCTGGAAGATTTCAGCGCCCATGCGGATGGCATCGGTGCAGGTCTTGGCGCCCACCGGCATGATCATGAATTCTTGAATGTCGATCGGGTTGTCGGCATGTGCGCCGCCGTTGACGATGTTCATCATCGGCACCGGCAACATGTGCGCGTAGGACCCGCCGATTGAGCGGTATAGCGGCATTCCGGACTCTTCGGCGGCGGCTTTCGCGCAGGCCAGCGAGACACCCAAGATCGCGTTGGCGCCGAGGCGCGCTTTGTTCGGTGTGCCGTCCATGTCGATCATTACCCGGTCGATAAGCACTTGTTCTTCAACATCCAGGCCGACCAGGGTTTCATAAATCTCGGCATTCACCGATTCGACGGCTTTCAGGACACCCTTGCCGCCGTAGCGCTTCTTGTCGCCATCGCGCAACTCGGCCGCTTCGTGCGCGCCGGTAGACGCACCCGATGGCACTGCAGCCCGGCCCATAACACCGGTTTCCAGCAAGACGTCGACTTCGACCGTCGGGTTGCCCCGGCTATCGAGAATTTCGCGGGCGTTGATGTCGATGATTGCGGTCATGATGTACCTCTATTTTGCTTTAATGCAGATGAATGAGTTGGGTTCAGCCGTTTGCGAGTGTCTCAGGGCGCGGGCGCGATTTGGCGACGGCGTCGAAGGCCATCAAATCCTCAAGAACGCGCTGTAAGTTCTTGAGGGGAATCATGTTTGGCCCGTCTGACGGCGCGTTGTCAGGGTCTTCGTGGGTTTCCATGAACACAGCCGCGATACCCAGGGACACGGCGCAGCGTGCCAGCACCGGTGCGAATTCGCGCTGTCCGCCCGATGACCCGCCCTGCCCGCCCGGCTGCTGCACGGAATGGGTGGCATCGAATACGACCGGGCAGCCGGTTTCGTTGGCCATGGTCGGTAGACCGCGGAAATCGGTCACCAGCGTGTTATAGCCGAAGCTGGCGCCGCGCTCGGTCACGGTGACGTTCATGTTGCCGGTGCTTTCAACCTTGGCGACGACGTTTTTCATATCCCAAGGTGCCAAGAATTGGCCTTTTTTGATGTTGATCGCCTTGCCGGTCTCGCCAGCGGCCAGCAGCAGATCGGTCTGGCGGCACAAAAACGCCGGAATTTGCAACACATCGACGGCGTCGGCGACGGCGGCACAATGCGCCCGCTCGTGCACGTCGGTGAGGACCGGCATATCGAAGGTTTCGCGGATTTCTTTAAAGATCGGCAGCGCCTCTTCAAGACCGATCCCGCGCTTGCCGCCTAGACTGGTGCGGTTGGCTTTGTCGTAGGATGTCTTATAGATCACGCCGATGTCGAGTTTTTCGCCCAATTCTTTCAGTGCGCCCGCCATCATCAACGCATGCTCTCGGGTTTCCAACTGGCACGGCCCGGCGATGATGCCGAGCGGTAACGTATTGGCGAAGTCGAGAGCGCCGATGCGGACAGTGCGTTGCGCGGTCATTTAAAGCTCCAAAAAGTGAGGCCTTGGTGATAGCGCCTTCCGCCCCTCGATTAAAGGGCTTTTGGGCGGGGGTGCCTTTGTTACGATTGAAGGCCCCCCCTATCTCTCCGCGTCATCCTGAACTTGATTCAGGATGACGCGGGGGGTGTGGGGCAACGTTGGTGTGCGACTAAATGAAAATACAGACCTCATCTTGAGGAGGCTGAAGGCCGTCTCGAAAGATCGTGTCGCGCCTACACCAATCGCGACTGGTTCACAGCGGCGCGGATAAATGAGGTGAAAAGTGGGGGCTGCGCCTAACGGTCATATTTCGATCGTAAGCGAAACATAACGGTTTGATGATGTGGCATTCTCCGTTCAGCAAAACAGGAGATACCCATGATCACGTGCTTTATCCGCTACCATATCGACCCGACGAAAAAGGCTGAGTTCGTTCAGTATGCCCGCAACTGGGGTGAAGCGATCCCCCGCTGCGGTGCCGATCTGATCGGCTACTTCGCGCCGCATGAAGGCTCTTCGACGTTGGCTTACGGTGTCTACAATATCGAAAGCCTGGCCGCGTATGAAGCGTATCGGAAGCGTCTTTCGGAAGACCCTTTGGGCCGGGAAAATTATGAATTCGCGCAACGGGAAAAGTTTTTGCTGCGTGAAGACCGGACGTTCCTGACGCTGGCTTCAGGTTGATCTTAAACCAACCTGGACTGGTTGACCGCAGCGCGAATGAACGACGTGAACAGCGGGTGTGAGTCGAAAGGTTTAGATTTCAGTTCCGGGTGGAACTGCACGCCGATGTACCAAGGGTGCTCGGGAATTTCGACGATTTCCGGCAGTACGCCGTCCGGTGACATGCCCGAGAATTTGAGCCCTGCCGCTTCGAGGCGGTCTTTGTAGTCGGTGTTGACCTCGTAGCGGTGGCGATGGCGCTCGGAGATTTTGGCGCTACCGTATATGCCCTGCACGCGGCTGCCCTCGCTCAGGACACATGGGAACGCACCCAAGCGCATGGTGCCGCCGAGGTCGCCGTCGTTGCGGCGCTTCTCCAAGGCATTGCCTTTGAGCCATTCGGTCATCAAGCCGACCACGGGCTCGTCTGTTGTGCCGAATTCGGTGGAATTGGCATCGGCGATGCCGGCCATGTTCCGGGCCGCTTCAATCACCGCCATCTGCATCCCAAAGCAGATCCCGAAATACGGGATACCGCGTTCGCGGGCAAAACGGGCGGCGGCGATTTTACCTTCCGCGCCACGTTCCCCAAAGCCGCCGGGGACCAAAATACCGTGCGTGTCTTCAAGGTATTCCAAAGGCGTGTCGCCTTCGAAAATCTGACTGTCGATCCAGTTCAGCTTGACCCGCACATTGTTGGCGATGCCGCCGTGGTCCAAGGCTTCTGAAAGCGATTTATAGGCATCCAGCAAACCCGTGTATTTGCCGACGACCGCAATCGAGACCTCGCCTTCCGGCTTGGTTTTGCGCACGTGGATGTCTTTCCACGTGGTCAGGTCAGGTTCGGGCGCGTTGATGCCGAAATGGCGGAATACGGCGTCGTCCATGCCTTCGTGATGATAGCGGAGCGGCACTTCATAGATGCTTTCCGCATCCAGCGCCGGGATCACGGAATCATGACGTACATTGCAGAACTGCGCGATTTTACGGCGTTCGCCGTCCGGCAGCGGATGCTCGGACCGGCACACCAGCATGTCCGGCTGAATGCCCAATGACAGTAGTTCTTTGACCGAGTGCTGTGTCGGTTTGGTTTTAAGCTCGCCGGCCGCCGCGATGAACGGGACTAAGGTCAGGTGCACGAACATGGTGCGCTCACGGCCCAGCTCGTTGCCGAGTTGGCGGATCGCTTCCAAGAACGGCAGGCCTTCGATGTCACCCACGGTGCCGCCGATCTCGCAGAGCACGAAGTCTTCGTCCTCAAGATCTGAGACGACAAAGTTTTTGATGGCATCAGTGATGTGCGGAATCACTTGGATGGTGGCGCCCAGGTAGTCGCCGCGCCGTTCCCGGGCGATCACGTCGGAATAAATCCGCCCGGTCGTTACGTTGTCGGATTTGCGGGCGCTGACGCCGGTAAAGCGTTCGTAGTGCCCAAGGTCGAGGTCCGTTTCCGCCCCGTCGTCGGTGACGTACACCTCGCCGTGCTGATACGGACTCATGGTGCCCGGATCGACGTTGATATAGGGGTCCAGCTTGCGCAAACGGACCTTGAAGCCGCGCGCCTGGAGCAATGCGCCCAAAGCTGCGGAGGCGAGCCCTTTTCCGAGAGAGGAAACCACGCCGCCGGTGATGAAAATAAACCGCGTCATGGGCGGACACCATACAAGAAAAATCCGCTACGCCAACCCGGCATGTTTTGCGCACACGTGTCGTCTCGCCGCTGATCGCCAGCGGCGCCGTTGAGGCGTTGAAAATCCATCAGTTTTGCGGATCAGACGTGGTCGGCTGTGGTACCGTCGGGGTCGCCGAAGGGGCTGAAGGTGTGCTTGATACAGGGGGTGCCTGATCTAAAATCGATCCCGATTCGCGGCCCGATCCTGCCATCACACCAAGGATGATGCTGGTCGCGATGAAGCTAGCCGCCAAGATCGCGGTGGTGCGCGTCAGCACGTCGGCTGCAGCGCGTCCGCTCATGAATCCGCCGCCGACACCACCGCCGCTACCGCCCATGCCCAGCGCGCCCCCTTCGGAACGCTGCATAAGCACCACGCCGACGAGCGCGATGGCAATAATCAGGTGGACGACAAGAATAATCGTTTCCATAGCAAACCTATAAGTTTGGGCGACCAATTTCCGCGTGTTCTAACGGCTATGAAGCGCTTTGACCAGCCCGGATTTTGTCACAGTGATGAAGGGGGCGGTCCCGGATCGGTGCAATGCGCTGTCCAGGATGACGATGTATCAATAAGTTCGTCATCCCGGAAAGTGCGCAGCGCTTATCCGGGACCTCCCGGTTGCTAACGAAACTCACCTCGCCGCATCTGCAATCGCGGTAAAGTCTTCGGCTTTAAGACTCGCCCCGCCGATCAGGCCGCCGTCGACGTCGGCCAGAGCCAGCAAACCGGCGGCGTTGCCGGGCTTCATCGAGCCGCCGTAAAGAATACGGGTGCCGTCGGCCATCTCATTGCCGAAGCGCTCGGCCAAGTTGGCGCGGATCGCCGCGTGCACGTCTTGCACTTCGGCTTCCGTCGGCGTGCGACCGGTGCCGATGGCCCAGACCGGCTCGTAGGCGATGACGGTATTAGCCGCGGTTGCGCCATCGGGCACGGAGCCTGCAAGCTGTGTTGCGACAACCTCTAACGTCTTGTCCGCGTCGCGTTCAGCCTCGGTCTCGCCGACGCAGACAATGGCCGTCAGTCCGGCACGGTGTGCCGCGTCGCCCTGCCCCTTCACGGTCGCGTCGTCTTCGGCGTGGTCGGTGCGACGCTCGGAGTGGCCGACGATCACGTACGTGCAGCCGACTTCGGCCAGCATTTCGGCGCTGGTATCGCCGGTGTGTGCACCGGACACCGCCGCGTGGCAGGTCTGCGCGCCCAGCTTAATGCCGCTGTTGGCGATTGATGCGTTGACCGGCACCAGATATGGAAATGGCGGGCAAATCAGCAACTCGACGCCGTCCCTGGCCGCCCACGCGGTGAGCGCGCCCGTTAACTGTTCAGCCATGCCGATGCTGGCATTCATTTTCCAATTTCCGGCGATCAAAATCGTGCGTGCGCTCATGCGAGTAATCCCTGCTTGATTTTTCGTGATGATAGATGATTTGCACCTTTGATATCAGACTGGTCGACGTGTGTCATGTGTGGGTGGCAGCCACCCTTCGAGACGGCCCTTCGGGCCTCCTCAGGATGAGGACGATGATAAATATACCTTTATCCTGAGGAGCCGCGAAGCGGCGTCTCGAAGGATGTCGGGCGGATAATTTCTCCGATCTTTGCCCCAATCCTTTCCTGCTATTGCCGCGCCGGGGTGGGTTGCCTAATATGCCGCCGATTTCATAGATAACCGTTAAATGAACTGGGAACTTCTCGCATGCTCCAAGCGATCCGCGGTAAAACCGCCTCTATCGTCGTCAAATTGCTGGCTGGCCTTTTGATTGTCAGCTTCGCGGCGTGGGGCGTTGAAGATTTCATCAGCGCGCGTGCGACTGATACCGTGGTCGCCAGCGTGGGTGATCGCGATATCGATCCGCTGGATTTGGAGTATGAGCTCAGCCGTGAAACGGCGCGGCTACGGCAAATGTTTGGCGGACAGCTAAACGAGGCGCAGTTGGCACAACTCGGCATTGGCCAGGCCGTGTTGCAGCGGATGATCAACGATGCGGCGTTGGCACAGGAAGCCGCAGACCTGGGCTTGCGTGTTTCGGATGCTAAAGTGACGCAAGCGATCCATACCGACCCGTCGTTTAACGGTTTTGACGGCGCGTTCAGCCGTCAACGCTTTAACGAGGTTATGCGCGCTGCCGGTCTGACCGAGTTCGGCTACATTCAACAAGTCCGTAAAGATATCGCGAACACACAGATTTTGCAGGTCGTCAGCGGCACGGCGGTGACGCCGTCGAGGTTCAGCAAGCTTCTGCATCGCTATCGTTTCGAAGCCCGCAGCGCAGACACGGTATTGGTCAGCGCAGCCGCGCAAGCTGATCCGGGCACGCCGACAGATGCGGACCTACAGGCAATCCACGATGCACAAAAAGAACGCTTTACGGCCCCTGAATATCGCAAGCTGACCTTTGTACATCTTGATCCAGCCAATTTGACCAGTGAGGTCACGGCAAGCGATGAAGAACTGCAACAAGCCTTTGAGGCCAATGCCGCCCGTTTTCAAAAAGCCGAGCAACGTACGGTGCAGCAAATCGTCGTTAACGACGAAGCAACGGCAGAAAAAGTGCAGCAGAAATTGGCCGAGGGTGTCGATTTTCTGACCGTCGCTACCGAGGTCGGTGAGATGGAAGCGGCTGCCGTTGATCTTGGCACCGTGACCCGTAATGGCTTGCTGCCGGATTTGGCCGATGCCGTGTTTGCGATTGATGAAGGTGCTGTGACTGGGACGGTGACGACCCCGTTGGGTTTCCATGTTATGCGCGCGATAAAGGTGCTGACGGGAGTCAGTAAGACCCTTGACGATGTCCGCGACGAAGTGACGGACATCGTGAAGCGTGAAAAAGCGGTGACGGCGCTGTATGACCTTTCGGTCCGGTTTGAAGATGCCATCGGCGGCGGCGCGACTCTGGAAGAAGCCGGCAAAAGCGTCGGCTTTGATGCCGTGACGCTGGAGGCAGTCGACCGCCAAAGTATGGCACCGAGCGGTGCGCGTGCTGCCGGCTTGCCTGACCTCGCCAGCCTTTTGCCGGTCGCATTTGCATCTGAACGTGGCATTGAAAGCCCGCTCACGGAAGTCGGCGAGAAAGGCTTTTTCATGGTCCGAGTTGACGAAATCATCCCGCCGGCACTCCGCCCGTTGGCGGACGTGAAGGCCGAGGTCGCCGCCGTCTGGGCCGAAGTGCAACGCACCGAGATGGCGCAGAAACAAGCCGAAGCGCTTGCCGAAAAGGTCCAAACCGGCACGTCGATGGTTGACGCCGCTAAAACCCTTGGTGTCGATGTGGTGAAGATTGGCCCGGCGACCCGCGGCGATCAGAATGTCGCCGCACAAGCCGTGCTGGCCCGGATGTTTGAAATCAACGAAGGGGCAGCCGGTATTGCGCGAGTCACCGGCGGCTATCAGGTGGTGCACGTGCTTAGCGTGACCGCACCGACGGCAGGCGGCGATGTTCCCAGCGTTGCCGATTATGAAAAGCAATTGGACGAAGCGGTCGGCAATGACTTGGCCGCGCAAGCGGTCGAAGCGATCCGTAATGATTACGGCGTCACCGTCAATCAGCGCATCTTGGATGCGGTGATGCGGCCCGGCACGTTCGACCCCCGCCAGCCCATCTAAACCGGCGCCAACACATGAACCTGAACCCGAGCACCAACGATTTCCGCCGCACCTATGAAGCCGGCAAAGCGCAGGTGGTGTGGACCGAACTCGTCAGCGATTTGGAAACGCCGGTGTCGGCTATGCTCAAGCTTTGTCGGGGCATGCCGAACAGTTTCTTGCTGGAGTCCGTTGAGGCCGGTGAGACCCGGGGCCGCTATTCGATCATCGGCTTTAAGCCGGATTTGATTTGGCGCTGTTACCGGGGCGTGGTCGAGATCGAGCGCGATCCGACCGCCGACCAAGGTGCGTTCGGCCCAGCGCCCACGGGCAGTGAATCGGACGCCTTGGAATCACTCCGTGCGCTGGTGAAAATGAGCCGGTTTGAGGTGCCCGATACCCTGCCGCCGATGGCGTCGGGGCTGGTCGGTTATATGGCCTATGACATGGTGCGCCTTGCCGAAGATTTGCCGGACGACAATCCCGATCCTCTAGGCGTGCCTGACAGCGTTTTATTGCGTCCTACGGTGATGGCGATTTTCGATGCGTTGAAGGACTCTGTTTTCGTGGTCACACCGGTGTGGCCGACCAACACCGTCGATGCCCGCCAAGCACTCGACGGCGCGCGTGCGCGCATCAAAGACGTGGTCGATAACTTGAACCGGGACGTACCCCTGCCCCGCGCAGACATGGACCCGCCGTCGCACCCGCTTGAGCCCGATTCCAACATGACTCGCGAAGGCTTTCACGATGTGGTGCGCGCGTGTGTCGATTACATCAACGCTGGGGATGCGTTTCAGATTGTGCCGTCGCAGCGCTTTAGCGTGCCGTTCACGTTGCCGTCGTTTGCGTTTTATCGCTCATTGCGGCGGCTCAACCCGTCGCCGTATTTGTTCTATTTGAATTTCGGCGATTTTCAGGTGGTCGGCTCCAGCCCCGAGATTTTGGTGCGTGTCCGCGATGGCCGCATCACCTTGCGCCCCCTTGCCGGTACCCGTAAGCGCGGTGCCACGCCCGCTGAAGATAAAGCCTTGGCCGAAGACCTGCTTAGCGATCCGAAGGAATTGGCTGAACATTTGATGCTGCTGGACTTGGGCCGCAACGACGTCGGCCGTGTCGCCAAAGTCGGCACCGTCACGCCGACGGAAAAATTCACCGTCGAATATTATTCCCACGTCATGCACATCTCGTCGAACGTCGAAGGGGATTTGGCCGACGACAAAGATGCGCTGGATGCTTTATTCGCAGGCTTTCCCGCCGGCACTGTCTCGGGCGCGCCGAAAATTCGGGCCATGGAAATCATTGACGAGTTGGAATCGGTGCGCCGTGGCATTTATGCCGGCTGCATCGGCTACTTCGGTGCCAACGGCGATATGGACACGGCGATTGCGCTCCGCACAGGTGTGATTAAGGGGGGGCGCTTGCACGTCCAGGCCGGCTGCGGTGTGGTCACCGACAGCGACCCCGAGATGGAATACCAAGAAACCATCAACAAAGCCCGCGCCCTGATCCGCGCCGCCGAAGACGCCAGCCAGTTCCGCGACAGCTGACCTGCGCGGGCTTCCCCTCCCACCATCTCCGCCACCCGCCGCGTCATCCTGAACTTGATTCAGGATCTACTGCTGTGCGAACGCCGGGCGGTTGAGAGGTTCGCGCCAACGTGGGTCCTGATCAAGTTCAGGATGACGCATTCAAGATAACGCATGGGTGATGTGATTAGGGCGCGATCCGCGCCACCGCAGAAATTGGGACGAGTTGGAACCCGGCTGCATCCAAGCCTTTGAGCCATGGCTTGAGCACGGCCAAGGTGTGTTCGCGGGGGTGGCCGATGGCGATGGCGAGACCGGTTTCGCGAGCGATTTCCTTGACGCGGCGGAGCTGACGCTCAATCGCTTTCACGTCGTCTTCGTGATCGATGAACACGTTACGTACAGCAAACGGGATGCCGGCATCGCGGGCCACATCGTGGGCGACGGTGTTGCCGGCGGTCACGGAATCCAAAAATAACAGGCCACGCTGTTTGAGCACGTCAGCGACGGTGCGCATGCCGTCCGTATCGGCGGTAAAGCGGCTGCCCATGTGATTGTTGATGCCGACGTAGCCGCTGGCCTGATCCAGGTTCCAGGTGATATTCTTTTGCAGTTCCGTCGTCGCCATGCCGCTTAGTAAGACGTTTGGGCCTGGGTCGATGTCCGATGAGCTTGGCTCCATCGGCACGTGCAGCATCAATTCATGACCGGCCTTTTTTGCGGTTTTGGTCTGATCACCTAGGTCTTCGGCGTAGGCCATGAACGACAACGTCAGCGGCCCGGGTAATTGCCACGTGCGCCGCGTGCGGCGGCGATCGAGGCCTAAATCGTCCATGACGATGACAACCTTGGGGCGGGTATCGAGCGATGCCGGGACGGCAAAGCGCTGCCACGCGGGCAGTGCTGCGGCGTCTGAGGCCTGCAAGGCGGCAATGTCGTCGGGCATGGCGCGCACCAATTGCACGGGTTTATCGACCAATTTAGGTTTGGGCTGGATGATAGGGGCGTCGGATTGCGGCGGCAGAGCAGCCGTTTCTGGCTCGCCCGATTCTTCTTCAGTTTTTGTCGAGGTGTTTTCGACGTGCGGCGCAGATAGTGGCGCCGCGTCGCGCTCGTAGCTGCCGAAATCGATCTCGGCGTCGGGCGTCGGCAGTTGGATTCGGGTGATCGCGCCGTTCGACTGGATGACGATGTCACCCGGCAACTGTTCTTCGTAGGTTGGTTCGCTGCGGGTTTGCGTTTGTGCAGGCGGTGGCGGCGTTGCGGATTTTTCGGCGGGGGCCAGGTACTTGCCGACAAAATAACCTGCCAGAATGCCGCCGATGCCCATCACCAACAACACCGCTATCCGCTGAGGACTAAGGCCGACACGCTCGCCGAACGCGATCGCTGGGCGCGGCCATCCTGTCAGCTTACCATCGCGATCGGCTGTTCGCATACGGGCGCGGCGCGCGCCAGGGGCTGGTGGGAAATCGGCCACGTTCGGCGATCCATCCTTGCGTTAAGAGGTCGTGCGCCTGCGTAACGCAGGTCTGCCGTAGGGTCAATCGCGACCGGCCAACCATTCGCATTTTATTAACCATAGAATGCTGGAATATTTTGCCCGCTTAATGTATGTTCAACGCTATACCAATCTGCGTCACTGGATGGTTTCCGGAGTGCAAGCTTGGGTTGGGGGTCGCTTTGAAGTCATACGATCTGTCCGCGTTGAACATTCTCGTCTTGGAGAAACATCTCCTGGTGCGACGCATTTTGACCGATGTGTTCTCCGAGTTCGGGGTCGCAAATGTCTATTCGACGCCGGAAATCTATGAGGCCTACAAATTTTTCACTGAAATGGAACCGGACATCATCCTTTGCGATTGGACGCCGGACCTGAACGGCATTGATTTCATCCGTAAAGTTCGGATGTCGGACGATAGTCCGAATCCCTATGTTCCCATCGTTGTCGTGACGGCGAATACGGAACTCCGTCATGTCTGCATTGCCCGTGACAATGGTATGACCGAGTTCCTGGCAAAGCCGGTATCCGCGAAAACCATTTACAGCCGACTTTGCTGTGTTATCGAAAACCCGCGCCCGTTTGTGCGCGTCGGCGACTTCTTCGGTCCCGACCGCCGCCGCCGCAAGGCCGAGGCTCTGGGCCGCGGCGAACGCCGAAAGGCAATGTAAGGCCAAATCCCCGCCGTTTTTTACGACGTCTGTTGCTTGACCCTTGGAGACCGGCGCGGCATTGTTCGCGACCGCATCCGTACAAGGCTGGGACGATGTTTCTGCTCATCGATAATTACGACAGTTTTACCTATAACCTCTTGCACTACCTAGGCGAATTAGGTGCCGAGGTGATGGTGAAGCGCAACGACGAAATTTCGGTTGCCGACGCCATGGCGATGGGCGCCGAGGGGATCGTGATATCGCCGGGCCCGTGTGACCCGGATAAAGCCGGTATTTGCCTGGATCTGGTCGCCGCCTGCGCTGATAAGGTTGTGCCGGTGTTCGGCGTCTGCCTTGGCTTTCAGTCGATCGGCCAGGCGTTCGGCGGCGATATCGTGCGTGCGCCCAAGCCGATGCACGGCAAGCTCTCGCAAATTACACATGACGGCACCGGCGTGTTTGTTGGCCTCCCCTCGCCGTTCGAGGCGACGCGCTACCATTCGTTGGCGATTGACCCGGCCAGCATGCCGAATAGCTTGATTGCGATTGCGCACAGTGAAGACGGCGTGATCCAAGGCCTGCGCCATGTCGATCTGCCGATCCACGGCGTGCAGTTCCATCCGGAAAGTATCGCGTCTCAGCACGGCCACGATATTTTGAGAAACTTTATCGATATGACGCGCGGTAAGGAGGCAGCTTGATGAGCGACGAGATGAAGCCGATCCTCAACAAAGTCGCCGACGGTCGGGCGCTCAGCGCCGATGAGGCAGAGGCCGCGTTCGGTATCATCATGTCAGGCGAAGCGACGCCGGCGCAGATCGCCGGATTTTTGATGGCGCTGCGCGTGCGTGGTGAGACCGTTGACGAGATCACAGGCGCCGTCCGTACCATGCGCGCGAAAATGGACACCATCGAAGCACCCGCAGGCGCCATGGACGTGGTCGGCACCGGCGGTGACGGGTCGGGCACCTATAATATTTCAACCGGCACCGCGTTTGTGGTCGCAGGCGCCGGCGTGCCGGTCGCCAAGCACGGCAACCGAGCACTGTCGTCAAAGTCGGGTGCGGCGGATGTGTTGTCGTCGCTGGGCGTCAATTTAGATGCGCCGTTCCCGCAAATCGAACAATCCATTCGTGAGGCCGGAATCGGCTTTATGATGGCGCCCCGCCACCATAGTGCGATGCGGTTTGTCGGTCCGGTTCGGGTCGAAATGGGCGTGCGCACGATCTTTAATATCTTGGGTCCGATGTCGAACCCGGCCAACGTGAAGCGCCAGTTTACCGGTGTGTTCTCGCCGGCATGGTTGCGACCGATGGCGGAAACCTTGGCTAACCTTGGCTGCGAAGCGGCTTGGGTGGTGCATGGCGCCGATGGTCTAGACGAAATGTCGACCACAGGCGCGACGCAGGTGGTTGCCCTCGAAGCCGGGAAAATCCGTGACTTCGAAGTCACGCCCGAAGATGCCGGTCTGCCGCGCGCGACGCTAGATGACCTCAAGGGGGGCGATCCGATGGCGAATGCCGAAGCCATCCGCAGCCTTCTGCAAGGCGAGCCTGGCCCGTATCGGGATATCGTTTTATTGAATGCGGCGGCATCGCTCATGGTCGCCGGTAAGACGGATGACCTGAAGCAAGGCGTCGCCTTGGCCGCGAAATCGATTGATGAGGGCGCCGCGCAAGCCGCCTTAGATAAGCTCGTCGCGATCACCAACGCCACCCCCGCAGACGCTTGAGTAATCGATGAGTGACGTTCTCACCAAAATCTGTTCGGACAAACTCGCACACATTGACGCTGCCCGCGCCGAACGCTCCTGGGCCGAGATTGAGGATGCGGTGCGCGCAGCAAGCCCGGTGCGCGGCTTTGCGCGTGCGCTGAAAGCTAAGCTTGCTGCCGGCGGCTACGGTTTGATTGCCGAGCTTAAAAAGGCTTCGCCGTCTAAGGGGCTGATTCGCGATGACTTCGACCCGCCGAGTTTGGCGCAAGCATATGAGGCCGGGGGCGCTGCATGTTTGAGCGTACTGACCGATGTGCCCTATTTCCAGGGCGACGATGCATACTTGGTGGCCGCACGGGCCGCCGTTTCCCTGCCGGTGCTGCGCAAGGACTTCATGCTCGATCCCTATCAAATCGCTGAAAGCCGCGCGCTCGGCGCCGACGCGATCTTGCTGATTATGGCGGCACTATCCGATAAGCAGGCGGCTGAACTCGAAGCCGCCGCGCTGGCCTACGGCATGGACGTGTTGGTCGAAGTGCATGACGCTGAAGAACTTCAGCGCGCACTGGCGTTGGAAACCTTGCTGTTGGGCATTAACAACCGCAACCTCAAGACCCTTGATGTCGACATCGCGACGACCGAGGCGTTGGCCGCCGATGTGCCGGCTGACAAGATTATGGTCTGCGAAAGCGGCTTGTTCGTGCGCAGCGACTTGGACCGGATGGCAAAAGTCGGCGCCAAGTGCTTCTTGATCGGCGAGAGCCTGATGCGTCAAGACGACGTGGCAGCTGCCACCCGCGCCCTGCTGTCCCCCGAAATGGCCGCGTAAGATGGGGTGTTGTAAAATAGAGCGTCATCCCGGACGCGTAGCGATCCGGGACCTTCCCCGCTCCAGACAAAGGCAACGTCATGGCTGAATTCACGCATTTGGACGCAGACGGCAACGCCGTCATGGTTGACGTCGGCGACAAAGCCGCGACCGAGCGCACTGCGACCGCCAAAGGCAGCATCCTGATGGCGCCGGAAACCTTGGCCAAAATTATGGCCGGCGGTTTCAAAAAAGGCGACGTGCTCAGCGTCGCGCAATTGGCCGGTATTATGGGCGCCAAGCGCACCCCTGATTTGATCCCGCTCTGTCATCCGTTGGCGTTGACGTCCGTTAAAGTCGACCTCATTTGCGATCCGGACCGGCATGCCGTCGACATTGAGGCGACGTGCAAACTAAACGGCCAGACCGGTGTCGAGATGGAAGCCCTGACCGCTGTTTCAGTTGCTGCGCTGACCGTGTACGACATGTGCAAGGCCGTCGATCGGGGCATGCGCATCACCGACGTGCGCCTGACCCATAAAGCGGGCGGTAAATCTGGCGACTTCGAGGCCCCGTGATGCTGAGCATCGATGACGCGCTCGACAAAATTCGCAAAGCGATTCAGCCGCTGGCCGGCGAGGAAATCTTCGTCGCAGATGCACTGGGCCGCGTGCTCGCAGACGACATCATTGCTGACGTTTCGCATCCGCCTCAGGCGGTGTCGGCGATGGACGGCTATGCGGTGCGCGCCGCCGACATTCCCACTGCCCCTACCGTGCTGACGCAGATCGGCGAAGCGGCGGCGGGCCATGCGTTTACCGGCACTGTCGGCAACGGCGAATGTGCGCGCATCTTCACAGGCGGCGCCCTGCCCGATGGTGCCGACAGCATTGTCATTCAAGAAGACACGACGATGGACGGTGACAAGATCACCATCAACGAGGCCCCGAAACCTGGCGCTTGGGTACGCCCTGAAGGGCTCGATTTTGCGGCCGGAAAGACCCTGCTCGCTGCCGACACATTGTTGACGGCGCGGGATCTCGGTTTGGCTTCTGCCGCAGGCGCCACATGGTTCCGTGTGCGCCGCAAACCGCGCATCGCCGTGTTGTCGACCGGCGACGAGGTGGTAATGCCGGGCGCGCCGCATCGGTCCGATCAGATTGTCAGCTCGAACTCTGTGGCGTTAATGGCGTATGCGCAAGTGCTGGGTGCCGAAGCTGTTTCGTTGGGCGTTGCCGAAGATCGCCCGGAAAGCCTGCGCGCCAAGCTCAAAGACGCGGCGGGATTCGATATGCTGGTGACGTCGGGCGGTGCCAGTGTCGGCGATCATGATCTGATCCAGTCTGTCTTCGGGGATGAAGGCTTGGACTTAGGTTTTTACAAAATTGCTATGCGCCCAGGAAAGCCGCTGATTTTCGGCAATATCGGCGGCATGCATTTATTGGGCCTGCCGGGTAATCCGGTCTCGACCGGGGTTTGTGCGGCGATTTTCATGCGTGCCGCCATTGAGTGCATGTTGGGCCTGCCGCCGCAGCCTTTGTATCAAGCGGCCCGTCTCGGCAGTGATTTGGGACCGAACGGTAAGCGTTTGGACTTTATGCGCGCCAGACTTACGCCGTCGGATACGGATTTGCCCACCGCGACTCCGTTTGATCGCCAAGACAGCGCCATGCTCGCCGCCTTTGCCGACGCCGATTGCCTGATCATGCGCGAGATCGGCGCTGGGCCGGCGACCCAAGGCGATGTCGTCAAAATCGTTCCGCTCGGATTTTCGTCGCTGAAGTTTTAGAGGGTTGCGTTCGGCCCATCCGCGACACCTTCCCGCCCCCGCCTCTCCGCCCCCGCGCGTCATCCTGAACTTGATTCAGAATCAACCGCTGTGCAAACGCCCGGGGGTCGGTGGTTTCGCGCTGACGTAGATCCTGAATCAAGTTCAGGATGACGCAAGGAGAGGATGACGCTGAGGCCTCAAAATGACGTTGATGCCGCACCATCCTACTTGACATGAAAATAGAACTTAAGTAGAACAATTAACGATTGTTTTGTCTTTGTTCTTATTCTGATCCCGAAATGAACCACTATATTTGGGGATGTCGACCAAAGGAACCGCTATATGCTCACCCGCAAGCAGTATGAACTTCTGATGTTCATTGACGAGTCTTTGAAAAAAGACGGCGTATCGCCCTCGTTCGATGAAATGAAGGAAGCGCTGGGCTTAAAATCCAAGTCCGGCATCCACCGCTTGATCACCGGGCTTGAGGAACGTGGTTTTATCCGTCGCCTGCCACACCGTGCGCGCGCCCTCGAAGTCATGAAATTGCCAGAAAACTCGGCGGCGTCAGGTGTCGCAAAACCGGCGCCTAAGGCATCAACGTTCCAGCCCGAAGTGATCAAGGGTGATTTTGCGCTCGCAGGTGCCCGGCCACGGGCAGACGCCGAGGCGGCAGAATCCGTACAACTGCCGTTGTATGGGCGGATTGCTGCGGGCACCCCTATCGAAGCGTTGCGTGACCCCAGCAACTTTATCGATGTACCGGCGGCGATGATTTCCGGCGGCGATCATTACGCGCTTGAGGTCGATGGCGATTCCATGATCGAAGCCGGCATTCTGGACGGTGACACGGTGATCATTCGCGAAACCGAAACCGCTGAAAACGGTGCCATTGTCGTGGCGCTGGTCGATGACGGTGAAGTGACCCTGAAGCGCTTGCGCCGCCGCGGCGATTCCATTGCGCTTGAGCCTGCGAATAAAGACTATGAAACCCGCATTTTTGGTCCCGATCAGGTCAAGGTGCAGGGTGTCCTAAAAGCCCTTTATCGCCATTATTGAGGGTTGGGTCGCAGAACCCAAGGCCTACGTCCGCGCGTTCCGTTGACGGTCAGTATGCTTGGTCCGTTTTCATTGAACGTGACCGTATGCGTGCCGTATCGCCATAAATCAAAACGATCAATTACGCCCCAAGGTGGCCGGCACAGTGTGCGCACCGGCACAAGGGCGATCACCATGTCGGCGTGACGGCAGTCTTCGAGCAGCGCGTCCGTAAATTTGGATACCGCAATCACGGCACCGGTCCTGCGCATGATACAGCCTGCGGCTTCACACCTGAGCCCGCCTGTCGTGACCTCCACATCGACCGGCCAGCGGTCCGCCACATCGCCGTAGCCGAGCCGTTGCGTCCAGCGCGCGGCCTCAAACCGTCCGGCCCGGCGAGTCGAGACCAATAACCCCTGCCCCGGTTCGTCAATCGCGACAACGCGCGCTTCGCCGTCGATGATGATGTGTGGCGTTTGCGCGAACACCGGGCCCAAGATGCCGAAGATGAATACGGGCACGCCGAGAAGCCGCCACCGAGTCTGCCATAGCGTCAACCAAAGGCCGCCAAACACCAACGGCAGCATCGACCACGCCGGCGGGGCGGTTATATCCGCGGTGCCGCCAGGCAAGCCCGAGACCCATGTCGCGCTGGCGAGAATCCATCGGAGCCCCAGGAACATCAGCGCCAACGGGAGCTCTTCTAAGCCAAACGGCATTGCCAGCACTGACAATAGTCCGCTCGGCATCACCCAGAACGCCGCTAAAGGCACGGCCAGTGTGTTGGCGACGATGCCGAGCACGGCGACGTGTTGAAAGTGATGTACCGCGAACGGCCCGGTCGCGGCACTGGCAATGAGGGTCGTCAGCACGACGCTGCCGACATAGCGGACTGTGTTCGAACTTAGCAGAGCGAGCGTCCCCTCGCCCTTTGGGGGTGGACCGTGCAGACGTCGTCGCTGTGCCAACCATGCATAGGCCGATATCAGCGCGGTCACGGCAGCAAACGACATTTGAAAGCCCGGCGACATTAGGCTTTCCGGCGCCAGCGCCAGCACAACCATCGCTGCCCAGGCGACGGTGCGAAGCGTCAGCGTGCGCCGGTCCATCAAAATGCCGGCGAGGAACAGCCCGGTCATTAAGAACGCACGCTCCGTCGGCACCGTGAAACCTGCCAGCATGGCATAGCTGAACGCGGCCGGGATGGCGGCTGCCGCTGCAACTTTTTTGGCATGTAGCCTGAGCCCCAACCAGGGCATGGCGGCGATCAACAGCCTGATCCCACCGAACACCAACCCTGCAACGAGCCCGATGTGTAAGCCCGAAATCGCCAACAGATGTGCGATCCCAGCATCTCGCATCGCTTGCAGGGTCGTGGCGTCAATGGCGCCCCGAAGGCCGGTTAGCAATGCGGCTGCAACTGCACCTGGCGGTCCTCGGTCGCGGACAAGCACGCGCGTCGCAATGGATAGACGCAACGCTTCAACGCGGCGCGAAATCGCTTCCGCAAAGGTTTTGGCCGGTATATGCCCGATCCGCCTCGGCGCCCGCAATGAAAAGCCATACGCGCCGATTTTGAGGAAATATGCATGCCGCTGAAAATCGAACGCGCCCGGCATCACCGGCGGCGGCGGCGGACGCAATATGGCCAGCATCGACAAGCGATCCCCTGGTTTCGGCAGCGCTGCTGCGTCGCCCGCCACACGCACGGTGATGCGGATGCGCTCAGGCGTCGCTTCCGACAAGAGGTCGGGCGCCGCGACATCAATCAAAACCAGTTTCACCGCGCCCGGCGCCGGCGTCGCATGCCGAACGGTGCCTTCCAATGTGAGCGGACCCAATTTGTGCGTTAAGACCGGCGCGCGGACGGTCTCCGTTCTCAGCGTTGCCGCCGTGAAGCCGAGCGATGCCGCCATCAAACCGAGCATGAGCGCGCGGACGGCGTCATTTCTGCTGAGCAGACGAAGGATCAGCAGCGATCCGGCGGCGCCCAGCCCCCATCTCAGCGGCGGCTCAATCGGCAGCGCAAAATACGCCGCAATCCCGCTGGCAAACGCCACCGGCAACCACAAGGCCCATTGGCCCCGTTCTGCCAGAAGTATGTTTTGGATGCGCATGGCGGCGCTTATGCGAGGTTTCAGTGGCTTTTTTGACCGCTTGGTCGTCATTCCCGCGAAGGCGGGAATCCATGACTGGGATGGGCCCCCGCCTTCGCGGGGGTGACGGGTGGTGTTTGTATCGCTTATCCGACCGTCCAACAATCCTTCGGGAAGATGTAACGCAGCCACGCAAAGGATGATGCTGCACTCGCGAAATATATATGATAGATAGGGCGCGTCGACGTGTCGTCGGCACCCCCTCGGACTGGAGACACAATGCCCGTCGTTACCCGTTTTGCGCCCTCGCCCACTGGATTTCTGCACATCGGCGGTGCCCGCACGGCGCTGTTTAATTGGTTGTTTGCAAAGCACCATGAACAGTATGGCGACGGCGGCACGTTTTTGCTTCGGATCGAAGACACCGACCGCGCGCGCTCGACCGATGCGGCGGTCGCGGCGATTTTTGACGGGCTGTCGTGGCTCGGGTTGGATTGGGATGGCGAGGCGATCTCTCAGTTTGAACGCCGGGACCGCCACGTCGCTGTGGTCGACGCGTTGTTGGCCAAAGGCATGGCCTACAAATGCTATTGCAGCCAAGAAGAACTGGCCGTCATGCGTGAAAAGGCGCGCGCCAACGGCGATAAGCGGATGTACGACGGCACCTGGCGTGACCGCGATCCGAGCGAAGCGCCCGCCGGCATCAAGCCGGCGATCCGCCTGCGTGCGCCTCAAGAAGGCTCGACGATCATCGAAGATTTGGTGCAAGGCACCGTCGAAGTCGCCAACGAGCAACTAGATGATATGGTGCTGCTACGTGCGGACGGCACGCCGACGTATATGCTCGCGGTCGTGGTTGATGACCACGACATGGGCATTACCCACGTGATCCGAGGTGATGATCACTTGGTCAATGCGTTTCGCCAGGTGCAATTGTTCAAAGCGATGGACTGGGATCTGCCTGAATTCGCACACATTCCGCTGATCCACGGTGCCGACGGTGCGAAGCTGTCGAAGCGCCACGGTGCGCTCGGCGTCGATGCTTATCGGGACATGGGGTATTTGCCCGAAGCGCTCAGAAATTATTTGATGCGACTGAGTTGGGGGCACGGCGACGACGAGATCATCTCGACCGAGCAAGCCATCGAATGGTTCGGGCTGGATGCCGTCGGGCGTGCGGCTGCGCGTTTCGATGTGCAAAAGCTGGAATCCGTGAATAGCCATTACATCCGCCAGACGGACGATGCGACGCTCACGGATTTGGTCTTGCCGCGACTGACAACTTTGCTCGACGGAAAGCTTGCCGAGGGGGCCGCCGGTCGGGTAAAAATGGGGATGCCTGGGTTAAAAGAGCGCGCGAAGAACTTAAACGAACTAGCTGAAAATGCTATGTTTTATGCTATTCCGCGCCCGCTTCGGCTAAACGAAAAGGCCGAAGAAATTCTGGATGATGACGCGCGCCGTGCTTTGACGACGCTCAGCAGCGACCTCGCTTCCGTCGAGGATTGGCGCGCAGAACCCCTGCAAGACACCGCCAAGGCCTTCGCCGAGGCACAGGGCCTTAAGCTGGGGAAAGTTGCGTTACCACTCAGAGCCGCACTCACGGGCACCAACGTATCGCCCAGTATATTCGACGTTATGGCCGTACTCGGCCGCGAGGAGACACTCGCCCGCCTGAAAGACGCGCTGTAAGCGTGCGGCTGGCTTAGCAATGAAGTGGTCATAAAGGCCGCGCGCATGTCGGTGTTCGAAGGACACGGCTGCGGAACAGAGGAGAGATGAAGACATGAGTAACGAAAGAACCTTTACGCTGACCGATAACCAGTCCGGCGACAGTTGGGATTTGCCGGTTATGCATGGCAGCATGGGCCCGGACGTCATCGACGTGCGTAAACTTTACGCCCAGACCGGTTGTTTCACCTATGACCCGGGATTCACGTCGACTGGCAGCTGCGAGTCCAAGATCACCTATATTGACGGTGATAACGGTGTGTTGCTGTATCGCGGCTATCCGATTGAGCAGTTGGCCGAGCACTCGGACTTTATGGAAGTCTGCTATCTGTTGCTGTACGGGAACCTGCCGACCGGCGGCGAGAAAGTAAAGTTCGAGCACGACATCACCTACCACACCATGATCCACGAGCAGATGCAGACGTTTCTGCGCGGTTTCCGTCGTGACGCCCACCCGATGGCGGTGATATGCGGTATGGTTGGTGCGTTGTCGGCGTTCTATCACGATTCCACCGACATCAGCGATCCGAAGCACCGCATGATTTCGTCGTATCGGATGATCGCAAAGATGCCGACGATCGCGGCGCTGGCCTATAAGTACAACCTGGGTCAGCCATATGTTTATCCGAAAAACAAGCTGCGTTACGCTGAAAACTTCCTGCACATGTTGTTCTCGAACCCGTGCGAAGAATACGAGATGGATCCGGTTTTGGCCCGTGCCATGGACGTGATCTTGATTTTGCATGCCGATCACGAACAGAACGCATCGACCTCGACGGTGCGCCTTGCCGGCTCGTCCGGTGCCAACCCGTTTGCGTGTATTTCGGCGGGTATCGCCTCGTTGTGGGGCCCGGCGCACGGCGGCGCCAACGAAGCCGTGTTGAATATGCTCGAAGAGATCGGTGATGCCTCACAGATCGACAAGTACGTCGAAAAAGCCAAAGACAAAGACGATCCGTTCCGCCTGATGGGCTTTGGTCACCGCGTCTACAAAAACTTTGACCCTCGCTCGCGTGTGATGCGTACCCAGTGCCACAAGGTGCTGGATGCGCTGGGCGTACATGACGAGCCGCTGCTCGAAATCGCGCTGCAGCTCGAAAAAATTGCGCTCGAAGACGAGTACTTCATCGAGAAAAAGCTGTACCCGAACGTCGACTTCTATTCGGGCATCATCTTTAAGGCGATGGGGATTCCGACGACCATGTTCACGGCTCTGTTTGCCGTGGCGCGTACCGTTGGCTGGATCGCCCAATGGAACGAGATGATTGAGGATCCGAGCCAAAAGATCGGTCGTCCGCGTCAGCTGTTCACCGGTGCCGAGCAGCGCGAATACGTACACGTCGACAAGCGCTAAGACGCGCGATCTTCCTCTGTTAAAACGGCGCGTGGCCTCGGCTGCGCGCCGTTTTCTTTTGTGCCGCCGGTCCTCGCCGGCGTCGTCCTGCCTCCGAGTGATCCGCCGTGCGGCCCCTCCTCCCCGCGTCATCCTGAACTTGATTCAGGATCTACCGCCTTACAAACGCCGATCGGTCGGATGGATCGCGCTGACATGATCCTGAATCAAGTTCAGGATGACGCAGGGTGTAGGCTGGAGCGCCGGGACGGTGTGACGACGAGGCTTAGTTGGCGCCTCTAGCCGCCTCGGCGAGCACCACGCGGGCCGCGTTGGTAGACGGCGCGTCGTTGCCGGCGCGGAGTTTGGCGAGGGCATCTTTGATGTCGGCGTCTTGGCCGCCGTTCTGCAGCAGATCACTGAGCGCTGGTGCCAATTTATCGGCGGTGCAGTTTTCCTGAATGAACTCCGGCATCGCCGATTTGTTCAAGATCAGGTTGACGATGGAGGCGTATTTGATGGTCAGCAGGCGCCGCGCCAGCCATGCGCTGAGCGGTGCGACCTTATAGGCGATCAGGCTCGGTGTACCGGCCATGGCGAGTTCCAATGACACGGTGCCGCTGGCGGCAAGGGCGGCGTTGGCGGCGGCGAAGGCGTCGTACTTTTCAGTCTCACCCTCAATGATGCGGGTATTGGCCCATGCGGTCGGTTGTGAGTCCAACGCACCTTGCACGGTGTTTTTAAGCCTGGAGAGCGTCGGTAAGACAATGTGCAGGGGGCCGACGATGTCTGCACGCACGCGGGCCAAGGTGTCTGCAAATATCGGCAGATGGCGACTGACTTCCCCCATGCGGCTGCCGGGCAGCACGGCGAGCAAGGGGGCGTCGGCAGGAATGCCGTGGCGTTGTCGAAATCCGGGCCCATCGCCGTTGCCGGCGCCGCTTTCCAAGATCGAATGGCCGACGAATGTTGCGCGCATACCGGCGCGCTCAAAATACGGCGGCTCAAACGGCAACAAGCACATCACATGATCGCAAAGACCGGCGAGCTTCTGCGCCCGGCCCGGCCGCCACGCCCATACCGAGGGCGCCACGTAATGTACAATCGGGATGCCGGCACCCTTAAGTTTTTTGGCGACACGGAGGCAAAAATCCGGCGCATCGATGGTGACCACGACGTCGGGCTTTGTGGCGCGGATGTCGGCAGCCGTTTCAGCAACCCGGCGCAGGATTTTCGGAATCTGCGGCACCACCTCGGCCAAGCCCATGACGCTGAGTTCGTGCATCGGGAACAGGCTCTGTAGCCCGGCGGCCTGCATATGATCGCCGCCGACGCCGTGGAACGTGGGCACCGATGGGGCCAAGTCTTTGAGTGCCGAGATCAGCCGCCCGCCTAAAATGTCGCCCGACGGCTCACCGGCAATCAGGTATATTTTTGTCATGTCCACCCACCATCGGCATCAATGCCGACTAAGAATAGACCCAGTGCATCGGCCTTTGCGGCTGCGTCTTCGCGGTCCATCAAAAAGGCGTTGCCGGCTTCGACGACGACGCCGTTCAGACCCGCCGCATGAGCATTCTGCAGGGTGTTGAGACCAATTGTCGGTAGGTCGGCGCGCCGTTCCTGGTCGGGCTTCAAGGTTTTCGCCAAGACGCCGCCTTGATTGCCGACGTCGGCCAAGCGCTTCAACATGGCGTCGGTGCCGTCTGCGGATTCTTCGGCGATGATCGCGCCGTCTCGTACTACGGCGGCTTGGCCGGCATCGCGTGCGCCCAGGGCCTTGGCGGCAGTGAGGGCGGCTTGTATGTCGCCGGCGAAGACATCGGCACCGTGCCGCCCGATCAGGCCGCGCGGCATCAGGCATTCCGGCACCAATGTATCGGCACCGATCACGGTGAAGCCTTCTCGCTCAAGGGCGTTGATGAGCGCGGACAGAAGGCCATCGTCGCCTAGCGCCGCCGCGCCGGATGTGGCAAAAAACTTAGCTGCCCACCAATCGGGACGCAGGTCTTTGAGAGAGGGACGACGCACGGTACCGGCGAACACCAATTCCGTGCAGCCAGCGGCTTTGAGCGTTTTGATGATAGCGCCGGCTGCGCCCAGGCGCGTCACGGTGTGATCCACGTTCTTGAAATCTGCAGGATCGCCCTGCCCTTCAAGCACGATCACATGCAGCGCGCGGGCGCTCTGGTCGCAGGCATCACGAATGCGAAGCGGCAGCGCGCCGCCGCCGGCGAGGAGCCCCAATTTGCCTTTGGGCTCGGCGCTAGGCGGCATCTTCCAGATGCGGCTGGCAGATACGACGCGATGAGTCGCTTTGGATGAAGCTGACGATGTCCATCACCGGCTCGTTCTCTGAGAAGTCTTCGATCACGTCCTGTAATCGTTCAGCCATGGTGCCTTCGACGGCGAAGATCATGCGATAGGCTTTGCGGATATCGTGGATCAGTTCACGCGAAAAACCGCGACGCTTGAGGCCGACCAAGTTCAGTCCTTCGAGTCTGGCACGGTTGCCCATCACGGTGCCGTAGGGAATAACGTCGTGTTCGACACCGGTTTTGCCGCCGACCATCGAATGCTTGCCGATGCGCACGAACTGGTGCACCGCCGCTAAGCCGCCGATGATCGCCCATTCGTCGATCGACACATGTCCGCCCAGCGTGGCGCTGTTCACAAGGATCACATGATCGCCGATCATGCAGTCATGGGCGACGTGGCTGCCGACCATAAACAAGCAATCGTTGCCGACCCGGGTCAGCATGCCACCGCCCTCGGTGCCAGGGTTCATCGTCACATGCTCGCGGATCACGTTGCGTGCGCCGATCTCCAGGCGCGAGGGCTCGCCGCCATATTTCAGGTCTTGCGGTTGGTGACCGAGTGAGGTGAACGGAAAGATGCGTGTCGCTTCGCCGATGCTGGTACGTCCGGCGACAACCACGTGCGACATGATTTCGACACCGGCGGCGAGTTTAACATCGGGCCCGATAACCGAATACGGGCCGATCTTCACATCGTTCCCGATTTCGGCCTTGGAATCGACAATAGCCGTCGGATGAATATTGCTCATATCGTTCCCTATTCCGTTTTATCGACGATCATCGCGGTGAACACCGCTTCAGCCATCAGCGTGCCGTCGACGCGGGCTTCACCCTTAAAACGCCAGACTTTGCCGCGGCCTTGTTGTTTTTCAACATGTAAGCGCACGGTGTGGCCTGGAAGCACGGGCTTGCGGAAGCGGGCGTTATCAATCGACATAAAATACACCAGTTTGTCGCTGTTGGCATTGCCAAGGGACTCAATAACGACGATGGCCGCCGTTTGCGCCATGGCTTCGATAATCAAAACGCCGGGCATGATCGGGTGATCAGGGAAATGGCCCTGAAAGAAATTTTCGTTCACGGTGACATTTTTGAGGCCGATCGCGCTTTCGCCCGGAATAATGTCCGTGACGGCATCGATCAGCAAAAACGGATAGCGATGCGGAATTCGCGCGATAATGCCGGTAATGTCGACAGCGTGTCCGGATGTGCTTTCTGCATCCATGTGTTATTTCCCCTTTTGTTTTGACATGCGTTCCAAAGTCGCAATTTCGCGCATCCACTCGCGCATGGGCTTCGCTGGTGACCCACCAATTTTTGCACCTGCCGGCACATCGCGCATAATACCGCTTTGCGCGGCGACCTGAACACCACTTCCAATCTTGAGGTGTCCTGCGATGCCGACTTGGCCCCCGATCACAACAAAATCACCCAACGTCGTCGATCCGGAAATGCCGACATGGCTGACGATAACACAATGTTGACCGAGCTGAACGTTATGGCCAATTTGCACCAGATTGTCGATCTTCGTGCCTGATCCGATGACGGTATCCGGGCCGGTGCCTCGATCAATGGTCGTGTTGGCACCTATTTCGACATCATCGCCGACAATCACGCGCCCAAGCTGCGGCACTTTTTCGTGCCCGCCAAGTCCCATCGCAAAGCCGAAGCCGTCTTGACCGAGGCGTACGCCCGTATGAATGATGCACCGCGCACCAATAATCGCGTTGGCAATGCCGGCACCCGGGCCGATTTCGGTCCCAGCCCCAATGATCACGCCACGCCCGATCACTGCGTTGGCGCCGATACGGCACCGGGCTTTGATCTCTGCGCCCGCATCGATCACGGCGCCGGGTGCGATTTCCGCACTTGGATCAACCGTCGCGGTCGGATCAATGAACGCCCCTGAGGCGATGCCGGGCTCGGCGCCAGCGCGGGGATAAAATAGCGCGGCGATCCGCGCGTAGCCGTGGTAAGGCGTTTTGGTCACCAACAACTGCATGCCATCCGGCGCGACGTCGGCGGCGTCCGGCGTGACCACGCAGGCACCGGCATTGGAAGCTTTGAAGGCATCCAGATATTTGCGGTTGTCGAAAAAGCTCAGGTGTTTTTGCCCTGCCTGATCAAGGGGCATCACGTCATCGAATTGACGCGCGCCGTCGCCACGCAACTCGGCATCGGCGACCTCTGCCAGCCGTGCCAAATCGAAAGGCCCGGCGTTATCGAAGAACCGGGGGTCTGCCATAACTGAGCTACTTTGCCGGTAGGTCGACCTTGACGGTCGGGAGTTTTTTATCGAGCTCGGCGAGCACGCTTGCGGTGATGTCCAAAGACGAGTCGACGATGACCACCTGCGAGCGGCGCAAAACCACCGCGTAACCGTTCTTGGACGCCATGTTGGCAACGATCTCGTTCAAGGTCTTTTCGACCTGCAGCATGGCGTTTTGTTGCACTTCGTCGAGCGCACGGCGCTTTTCTTGGACAAGTTGCTGAACGCTGACGACTTTTTGTTCAAATTTGCGGCGCTCGTCAGCAAAAGCTTCGGGCGCGAGCAGAGATTGCTTTTTGGCGAGTTCCTGTTGCGCGACGCGAAGCTGTTCTTGTTCTTTTTGAATTTCGCTTTGGAAGTTGTTTTGATAATTGACGATTTGATCGCGGATCGACTTCACGGACGCGGCGTCACGGCGAATTTGGCCGACATCAAGGACGGTAATCGTCGGTAGTACGGCTGTGCCCGCGCCTTGCGCCCACGCCGGGTTTGTGGTGGCAAGGGCTAAGCCTAAAATGACACAAAGAGTCGAGAATGATCGAGCGAACAAAGATGCCTCCTAAAAACGGGTGCCGAAGTTGATCCGGACAAATTCTTCTTCATCAAACTCTTCTTTGAGGATGGGGTAAGCAAAGTCAATGCCCAAAGGCCCAAACGGCGAATCCCAGCTGATGCCGGTGCCGATGCCCATGCGCAACGACCCTTGATCGACGGTCGTTGCATTGACCGGTGTCAAATCCCAGCTTGAGCCGATGTCGGTGAAGATACGACCGCTGACGCCGAATTCTTCGGGCAAGCCGCTCGGGAACTTAAGCGCTACCGAGCCCGCGTACATCCATTCACCGCCGAGTGAGTCCTTGGTTGCCGTATCGCGCGGGCCAATGCCGGAGGTTGCGAAGCCGCGTACATCGTCACCACCGACGAAGAAGCGTTCTGCCAGCACGACATCATTGCCGAGGCCGGCGATGAAGCCGGTTTTGCCGGTGACCGAGAATATCCACTGATCGCGCGGTGAATAATAGACGGCGCCGTCGGCGACGTTGCGCAAATGCTGAATATCGCCACCCAAGCCGGCGACATCGGTCGCCAAGCGTAAAAGATACCCGCTGGTTGGTTTGATGCGCTTATCGCGGCGGTCATACGCGACGACATGGCCAATCTCCGACAGCAACGAGTCCCCTTCTTGCGCGCGGACTAGTGAAGAAGCATCTGTGTTCACGTTCTCGATGGAGGTTTGGCGAATTGTATAACGCCAGGATTCGGATAATTGTTCGGTGATGTCGTAGCCTGCCCGCAACGAGCCCCCGGTACGCGCGATATCGAACGAGCTGGTGTCCTGCAGATCGCGGGTGAAGCGGAACAGATCAAAACCGGCGCGCAGATCCTTATCGAGGAAGTACGGCTCGGTGAACGACAGATCAATTTGCGAGGCTTGGGAAGCGATTTGCATTTGCACTTTCACATCCTGGCCACGTCCAAGGAAGTTGGTCTCGCGCAGTTGTATATCCCCTAAGATACCGACCGTGGACGAGAAACCCGCACCCAGCGAAATTTGTCCGGTCGGCTTTTCTTCGACCGTTGCGTTGATCACTGTTCTGTCCGGCGCGGTGCCCGGCACTTGCTCGATATCGATTTTTTCGAAGAAGCCCAGGTTTCGGATACGGGTCCGGGAGCGGCGCAGTTTGGAGGCGTTAAACGCATCGCCTTCGACCAGTTGGAACTCGCGGCGAATGACTTTGTCGAGGGTGCGAATGTTGCCGGCGATGTTGATCCGCTCCACAAACACACGCGGGCCTTCGTTGATGACGTAGGTGACGTTGATCGTCTTGGCGTCGCGGTCACGGTTGATACGCGGGCGCACCTCGACAAAGGCATAGCCGAAGGTGCCGACACTTTCGGTCAATAGATCAATGGTCTTTTCGATGCCTTCGGCGCTGTACCAGTCGCCGGATTCGACTTCGATTTTTTTCTTAAGACTGGTAGTATTCAGGTCTTTCAGGCGGGCATCGACCTCGATGGTGCCGAATTTATAGCGTTCCCCTTCATCGACCGAGAAGGTGATGAAAAAGTCTTTGCGATCCGGCGTCAGTTCTGCGACCGCCGACGTCACCTTGAAGTCGGCGTAGCCGTTGGTCAGATAGAACCGGCGCAGCAGTTCGCGGTCCAAGTTGATGCGGTCCGGGTCATAGACATCGTCGGTCGAGAAGAACCGCCACCAGGCGCTTTCCTTCGTCTGGATGACTTCACGTAGACGGCTGTCGCTGAATTCTTTGTTGCCGATCACGCGGATGGATTTGATCGCCGTTTCGTCGCCCTCGGTGATTTCAAACACGAGATCGACACGGTTTTGCTCAAGCTGGATGATCTTCGGCTCAACCGCGACGGCAAACAGGCCGCTTTGGCGGTAAAGCGTCAAAACCCGCTTCACATCGTCTTGCACTTTGGTGCGGGTATAGATGACACGTGGGCGCAGCGAGACTTCGGTCTGCAGGGTTTCGTCTTCGAACGTAAAGTTACCCTCAAAGGCAATCCTGTTGATGACCGGATTTTCGACAATGTCGACGACCAGTGTAGAGCCTTCACGGCGCAGAGCGATATCGGCGAATAAGCCGGTCGCAAACAAGCTTTTCAGTGAGCGGTCGATGCGACGGGGATCGAACGGGTCGCCTTCTTGGATGACCATATACGAGCGCACCGTGCCCGGGTCGACGCGTTGTGCGCCGCGCACTTCGATCAAATCAATGGTGCCTGCTTGGGCGACTTCGATGGGGGATGCGGCGAATGCTGGGATGGTTAACGACGAAAGCGGCCCCAAGGCCGCTGTCATACATACCAATAATTTTATTGCGGCGTGTCTTATCACGCTGTCTCCCCCCGGATGCTCTAAGATGTCAAAAACCACCGGTTAAAGCGTTAATGCCCTCGGATTCCGATAACTTTTCGCTACAAGCCTAACACCCGAACGATATCATTCCACGTAACAGATACCATGAGAAGCAATACTAAAGCCAGCCCGATTCGGAAACCGTATTCTTGCGCCCGATCCCCCAGCGGTCGACCGCGCAATGCCTCGATTCCCATGAACAACAGATGTCCGCCGTCCAAAATCGGGATGGGGAACAAATTGATCAGGCCCAGGTTGATCGACAGCACCGCCATAAAGAACACCAACTGCAGCGCACCCTGCTCTGCCGCTTGGCCGGACATCTGTGCAATAGCGATAGGACCACCCAAGTCTTTGAAGTTGCCCTCGCCGATCAACAGCTTGCCGATGTTGGTCAGCGCTTGGCCGGTGATCGAAAATGTTTTTTCTACGCCGAACCATGCGGCGGCTAAAGGATTCAGCCGCTCATGGTCGCCGATCACGCCTTGCATGCTGATGCCGAGGCGTCCTACCGTGGTGCCCTCTTGCTCGGCCTCAAGCGGTGTCACCTCAAGAGCGACTTCTTCGCCGTCACGCAGCACGACCATCGGTAACCGTAGACCCGGGCTCGTGGAGATGATTTCTTGGACAAGTTGGGGGTTGTCGATTTCGGCGCCGTTCAACGACACGATTGTGTCGCCCTTGCTCATGCCGGCGGTTTCAGCCGCTGAGCCTTGGAACACTTCGCCGACCGCGACTTTGACCTGCGGCACGCCGACGCTGAGTGCGATCCCGGCCAAAACCAAGATCGCGAACAAGAAGTTGATGGCCGGACCTGCGGCCACAATCGCGGCACGCTGGCCGACGGTTTTATGCGCGAACGAGACTTTTTTGTCTTCGTCGGTCATCGGACTACTGCTTTCGGTGTCGTCCGCACCACTTTCCAGCGCGTTGACGGCGCTGCTCTCGCCGTCTTCCGCCATGCCGTACATTTTCACGTAGCCGCCGAGCGGCACCGCACTGATCCGCCAGCGTGTGCCGTTTTTGGCATACCAGCCGAAAATTTCAGGCCCAAAGCCGATGGAGAACACCTCAACCTTGACGCCGTTGCGCCGCGCGACCCAGTAATGGCCGTATTCGTGCACGAACACGATGACTGAAAGTACGACCAAAAACCAAAGTACGGTGCTGAGGGTATCAAATTCCATAATGCGCCTTTTAAGCTGACCGAAGCGGTCTGTTTATCATTGGGCCGGCTGCGCAAAAAGATGCGACAGACGACAATAAGAATATGTGCAAGCGTTGCCCTGACGTCAATGGCAGCAGGCTGCGCCATCCATTTGTTACAGCGCGATTTTATCGCATAGTGTCTGTGCATGACGTCGCGCGTCGGCATCGACGGCGATGACATCGTCCAAGCTGTCGAGGTTTTGCCGGCCGAGAGTTGCGATACATTCCTCGACGACCCGGGTGATTTCCAAAAATCCGAGCTTGTGTTGTAAGAACGCAAATACCGCGATTTCGTTGGCCGCGTTCAGCACTGTCGGCGCGGAGCCGCCCGCATTCAGGGCATCGCGCGCTAAGCGGAGCGCCGGAAAACGCTCGGGATCCGGGGCTTCGAAGGTCAATGTCGCAATGTCTTCGAGCTTCAATCTTGGAGACGGTGCCGGCATCCGGTCGGGCCATGCCAACGCATACGCGATGGGGGTCCGCATATCCGGCGTACCCAACTGCGCCAACACCGATGCGTCGACATATTCGACCATGCTGTGGATCACCGATTGCGGGTGCACCAGAATATCGATCTTGTCGCCCGGGACCGGGAACAGATGATAGGCCTCGATCAATTCGAGCCCTTTGTTCATCATTGTTGCCGAATCTACAGATATTTTTGCGCCCATCGACCAGTTTGGGTGGGCGACGGCTTCTTCGGGGGTGATCTTGGTCAGGCTGTCTCGGCTGCGCTTACGGAACGGCCCGCCGGATGCCGTCAGCACGATCCGCTCGATCCGCTCCGGCCGTTCAAAGTCAAACACCTGATAGATTGCGCTGTGCTCGGAATCCACGGGCACCAAGCGCGCGCCTGCCGCGCTCACCTCGCCCGAGAACACGGCGCCGGCGGACACCAGGCATTCTTTGTTGGCGAGCCCGACAATCGCGCCCCGGCGTACCGCCTCTAAGGTCGGCGCTAAGCCGGCGGCGCCGACAATGGAGGCCATCACCCAGTCGCTCGGCCGTTGTGCAGCCGCAATCAGCGCGTCGCGTCCGGCAGCCGCCTCAATCCCGGTTCCGGAAAGCGCATCTTTCAAGGCCCCATAAAGGTTTTCGTCGGCGACCACGGCGTGGCGGGCGCCGACCTCAACCGCTTGTTGTGCCAACAGCGCGACATTGCTGTTGCCGGTCAACGACTCGACGCTGAAGCGTTCCGGAGAACGTTTGATCAAATCGATGGTATTGGTGCCGACTGACCCGGTGCTGCCCAAGATCGTGACAGTGCGGACGTTATCTGCCTCAGCTATCGGTGAAGATTTTCGGACGGTATCACTCACAGCCATGGTAAGGCCGCCCGCCCAAGCGTGAGTTTCAAGGCTGCTAACGCCATTGCGGCCAAGATCAAGGCATCGACCCGGTCCAGTACGCCGCCATGGCCCGGAATCAGGTTGGAACTGTCTTTGACGTCAAAATGCCGCTTCGCCGCACTTTCGATAAGATCACCGATTTGACTCGCGACCGCGATCACTAAGCCCCAAAGCGCTAAGGTGATGGCGTCTCCGCCTTCCCAAATCAGCGCCGCGCCTGCAGCCACGGCGGCGGCCAAAGTTACGCCGCCAATAAAGCCCGACCACGTTTTCTTAGGACTGATACGGGGCGCAAGCTTCGGCCCACCCAGTGTGCGCCCGGCGATAAAGGCGCCGATGTCGGCGCTCCAAACCACGGCAAGCAGCCAGGCGACCGTGACCATGCCGGCATCGTCGGTCCCCCGCAGCCAGATGAGCGCACCGCACGGCAGTGCAATGTAAATGGCGCCAATGATTAGCCAAAGCGGCTGCGCACGGGACATGCGCACCCACTCCCACCCCATCAAGGCGGCGGCAATGATGATCAGTGCAGTGAACCAGGGCGGCCCGAAATAGACGGCAGCAATCACCGGCACAGCCAAAGCAAGCGCCGAGATCACACGCGGCCCAAGGCCACGCCAACGAGGATTAGGCGGAACTGGTGCCGAAGCGGCGTTCACGTTTGCCGAACTCCTTTATTGCGGCGGCCAAGTCGTCGCTGCCGAAGTCCGGCCAGTGCTTATCAATGAACACGAACTCCGCATACGCGAGCTGCCACAACAGAAAGTTGCTGATGCGCTGCTCGCCGGACGTGCGGATCAGCAGATCGGGATCGGGCATGCCCGCCGTCTCAAGCGCGCCGGCGAACATCGTTTCGTCGATGGCGTCCGGGTCGATATCACCGTCTGCGGCGGCTTTGGCAAGCGCGCGGGATGCCTGGACGATTTCGTCCCGCCCACCGTAATTCAAGGCCAACACCAGAATCAATCCGTTGCAGTGTGCCGTGCGTGCTTCGGCTTCTTCCACCGCATTGACGATATCGGCCGACAAGCGGCTGCGCTCACCGATGACTTTTAGACGCACGTTCTTGTCGACCATGGTGGTCACTTCTTTGCGCAGATAAAGCCGCAACAAGCCCATCAGATCAGAAACTTCGGTTGCCGGACGCTTCCAATTTTCCGAAGAAAAACTAAACAATGTCAGGTACTTAACGTCAAGTTCGGCGGCAGCTTCGATGGTCCGGCGCACCGCTTCGGCACCGGCCCGATGGCCGGCGGTACGCGGTTTGCCACGCGCATTCGCCCAGCGCCCATTGCCGTCCATGATGATGGCGACATGTAGCGGCGCCGGTGCGCCGTTAGCAATTTTGGGAAGCGGAGCTGCGCTCATTAAACTTGCATGATCTCCTGTTCTTTGTGGGAGAACGTTTCGTCGATGGCGTTGGTGTATTGATCCGTCAGCGCCTGCACTTCGTCGGAGAAGCCACGCAGCGCGTCTTGTGGGATGTCGCCGTCTTTTTCGGCTTTTTTCAAGTCGTCCAAGGCATTGCGGCGCACGTTGCGGACCGCGATTTTGGCGTCTTCCGCGTATTTGCCTGCGATTTTGACCAATTCTTGGCGACGTTCTTCGGTCAGGGCCGGGATTGGAATCCGCACCATGGTGCCGTCGACCGCGGGATTAAGGCCGAGGCCTGAGTCGATGATTGCTTTTTCGACCGCTTTGACGTTCACCTTGTCCCAGACCTGCACCGCCAGCATGCGGGGCTCGGGTACGGAGACACTGCCGACCTGATTGAGTGGCATGGCGGCGCCGTAGGCGATGACTTGCACCGGATCAAGCAGGCTGCTCGCGGCACGACCGGTACGTAATCCGCCGAACTCTTCGTGCAGAACTTCGACGGCGCGCGACATTTTATGATCGATGTCTTTTCGCATACCGTTGATATCGCTCATGGTAGTCTCCTCATTTGTCCGTGTCCGAGACGATGGTGAACACACCCTTTCCGGCCACCACATCCGCGAACGCGCCCGGATTGTGAATGGAAAAAACCAAGATGGGAACAGCGTTTTCGCGTGCAAGTGCAATTGCTGCCGTATCCATGACGCGCAAATCCCGAGACAGCACGTCCTGATACGTCAAACTGTCATAGCGTTCGGCGTCCGGCGTGGTTTTCGGGTCAGCAGAATAGACGCCATCGACCTGTGTTCCCTTTAAAAGGGCATCACAATTCATTTCGACGGCGCGCAAGGCGGCGGCGGTGTCGGTGGTGAAAAATGGATTGCCGGTGCCGGCCGCAAAGATCACGACACGGCCTTTTTCCATGTGCCGGATGGCGCGGCGGCGGATATACGGCTCACACACCGTCGACATCGGAATGGCTGACATCACGCGGGTAATCACGCCCTTGCTCTCAAGCATGCTCTGCATTGCCAGTGCGTTCAGCACGGTCGCCAGCATGCCCATGTAGTCGCCGGTGGTGCGCTCAATATTCGCCTGCGCCAGTTTGACGCCGCGAAAAATGTTACCGGCACCGATGACCAAGCAGATTTCAACGCCGTTTTCGTGGACAGATTTGATTTCGTCGGCGATCCGCGCGACGGTTTCAGAGTCCAGGCCAAACCCCTGCTCGCCCATCAAAGCTTCGCCGGACAGCTTTAGAAGTACGCGTTTGTACATGGGTGTGTAGGGCGTATCCATCGGGTGACCTCGGCTCGGCGATGCGGTGTCCGTCACGGGCACAAGGCCAATGCCGGCCCGCGATAGGTGAAGGGCACTTAGAAACCGTACCCGCAACAGGCAGCACCTTACACTATAACAGGCACGCCCGGTCGTACGACCGCAAATCGGCGCGATGCGCAAAGGCACCGCGCCGAGTGCGTTCGATTAGGCTGTGCCGGCTGCGGCTGCAACCTCGGCCGCGAAGTCGTCTTCTTTCTTCTCGATGCCTTCACCCAGCACGAAAAGCTTGAAATCCGTGACTTTCACGGTGCCGCCGGCGGCTTTGCCGGCGTTCTCGACGATCGTTTCGACCTTGCTTTCGCCATCAATCACGAAGGTCTGCTCAAGCAGGCAAACTTCTTCATAGAACTTGCGCAAACGACCTTCGACCATTTTCTCGATGATGTTTTCCGGGCGACCCGATTCGCGGGCCTGCTCAATCAGCACCTGACGCTCACGCTCGACAGAGCTTTGATCCAGGTCGTCACGGCTGACCGACTGCGGACGGGCGGCTGCGATGTGCATGGCAAGCTGTTTGCCGACCTCTTCGAGGCCATCGGTGCCGCCGTCGCTTTCCAGCGCCACCAGCACGGCAATTTTGCCCAGACCCGGCTTTAATGCGTTGTGCACATAATGTGCCAAAACGCCTTTGGAAACGGACAATGCTGCGTTGCGACGGATCGACATGTTTTCGCCGATGGTGGCAATCGCGTGGGTGACTTCTTCTTCGACTGTGCGACCGGTGCCCGGGAACGCCATTGCTTTCAGCGCGTCGACATCGTCGCCGGCATCAATGGCCAGCTTGGTGATGCTTTCGACCAGATCTTGGAAGCCCTCGTTGCGTGCCACGAAGTCTGTTTCTGCGTTCACTTCGCAAACTGCGCCTTTGTTGCCGTCGATGACGACGCCGACGAGGCCTTCAGCGGCGACACGACCGGCTTTCTTAGCGGCAGCCGCCAAGCCTTTGGTGCGCAGCCAATCGACCGCCGCTTCCAAATCGCCGTTGTTCTCAGCGAGCGCTTTTTTGCAGTCCATCATGCCCGCGCCGGTTTTTTCGCGCAGTTCTTTGACCAGTGCTGCGGTGATTTCAGCCATAATCCATCCTCATCATGTAAATCGGTGTGAGACAGCGCGGGGTCGGCATTGCTGCCAACCCCGAATGCATGTCAGCTTTAGACGGTTTCGCCGTCTTTTTTCTCGGTCGCTTCAGCAACGGCTTCAGCAACAGCGGTCGCCGGTGCTTCTGCAACGGCCTCAGCAGGCGCTTCAGGCGCAGCTTCAGCAACAACCACAGCTTCGGCTTCGGCCAGCGCAACCTCAACAGGGGCTTCACTTTCGCCGATGTCGCCGCCCTTAGCGCCGACTTCGGCTTGCAGACCGTCGAGCACGGTACCGACCATCAGGTCGCAATACAGCGAAATGGCGCGGATTGCGTCGTCGTTGCCAGGCACTGGATAGGTAATGCCTTCAGGATTGGCGTTGGAGTCGATAACGCCGACGACCGGAATGCCAAGTTTGGTGGCTTCTGCGATGGCGATGTCTTCTTTAATGGTGTCAATGATCACCAGAATGTCCGGCAGACCGCCCATGTCTTTGATGCCGCCAAGGGCGCGCTCAAGCTTGTCGCGCTCGCGCGTCAACATCAGAAGCTCTTTCTTGGTCAGGCCCTGGACGTCGGTCTCGTTGGCAAACATTGTCTCAAGTTCCTTGAGACGTTTGATCGAGTGCGAAATGGTGCGCCAGTTGGTCAGCATACCGCCGAGCCAACGGTGGTTCACGTAGTACTGACCACAACGCTTTGCGGCTTCAGCGACGCGCTTTTGCGCCTGACGCTTGGTGCCGACGAACAGCACGCGACCGCCCGACGAAACCACGCCCCGCACGGCCAACATGGCTTGGTGCAAAAGCGGTACGGTCTGCTGGAGATCGATGATGTGGATACCATTACGGTCGCCGAAGATGTACGGCGCCATTTTCGGGTTCCAACGACGGGTATTGTGACCAAAGTGAACACCAGCTTCCAATAGCTGACGCATGGTAAAATCGGGAAGTGCCATCAGGCCTACTCCTTTTCCGGTTAATCCTCCGCGGGCGTGGCCAAGAAATCTCGTATGCTCTTGGCACCGGAACGACGTTGTCTGTGAATTTGCACAGACTGCCGCAAACCCGCGTGCGAAATCGCGTGACGTTTAGCCCTTGCAGGCTGGGAATGCAAGCCAGTTTGTTGTTCTGACACCCTTCGAGACGGCTTTCGGCCTCCTCAGGATGAGGTTAAGGCTATATACCCACATCCTGAGGAGCGCGAAGCGCGTTTCGAAGGACCAATCCGTATAAACAGCGCCGTAAAATGGCCCTTTATAAAGTACATAAAAGTGTCAAAACTTCGACCACTTACAATGGAGCATGACATGACACAGACCAATCTTCTCGGCCAGCCTATCGGTGATCCCCTTCCTAATTGGACGCCACGACCCCTGCCGCCGCGCACTCCCATGCAAGGCCGCACCTGCCGGTTGGAGGTGTTGGACGCTGCCCGTCATGCTGCCGACCTGCATGCCGCGAACATGGAAGACGCGGACGGACGGATCTGGACCTATATGGGGTATGGTCCGTTTAGCAGCGAAGACGACTATCGGGCATGGGTCACCAAAGACGCATCCGGCGACGATCCGCTGTTTCACGCGATCATCGATGCTGCCACCGATAAAGCCGTCGGTGTCGCCAGCTATTTGCGCATTTCTCCAGACATCGGCTCGATCGAGGTTGGCCACATCAACTATGCCCCTGCCCTGCAGCGCACCGTGGCCGCCACCGAAGCCATGTACATGATGATGGCGCGTGCGTTCGATGAGTTGGGCTATCGCCGCTATGAATGGAAATGCGACAATGCCAACGAAAAATCCAGAAATGCCGCAGCGCGCTTAGGGTTTACGTTTGAAGGCGTGTTCCGCCAGTGCACGATCTACAAGGGCCGTAATCGTGACACCGCTTGGTTCTCGATCATCGACAGCGAATGGCCGCAGATTAAGGCTGCGTTCGAAGCTTATTTAGATTTGTCGAATTTCGATGCTGCTGGGAAGCAAAAGCGATCATTGGCGGAGTTGCGCAATTTATAATATCAAAACGCCGTCATTCCCGCGCAGGCGGGAATGACGTAAGGGGTCAAACCTCTCGCACATCCAACACGCCCGGTAATGAGCGGACCGCCAACGACATTTCGTGAGTCAGGGCAAAGTTTTCTTTGAGGTCGATATCGACTTCTTCATCGCAGTCGCGGAGCCGCATGGTGATCAGCACCTTGCTTTTGCCGCTGCCGCCGTTGCGACCCCGGGCCAGCACGTCGCTGAGCGGGGCCAGCGCGTCGGCGCTATCCAGATAGACGCGGAGTTCTTTGGCAGATGCGGCGGCTTGCTTGGCGGCGATGTCGATGCTTTGCAGGCCCTGGATGGTCAGGCGAATTTGCTCGCCGAACATCGACAAGGCGCAGTCGACGATCATCGAATTACCGGGCACCAGCAATTCGGCATGCTGGGCGAGGATTTCTGAAAACGCCGTCGCTTCGAACACGCCTGAGGCATCAGAAAACGTGATGAAGGCAAACCGTTTACCTGTCTTGGACGTCATTTCCTTTTTCGAGATAAACGTGCCCGCAAGCCGCAATGCGCCCTCGCGGGCGGCGGCCAAGGCTTCGGCAGAACTGCGCACGCGCTTTTTCTCAAGCACGCGTTCGTAAGCGTCGAGCGGGTGTGCCGATAGATAAAACCCGACCGCATCGAATTCTTCGCGCAGCCGATCCATCGGCGCCCAGTCGTCGATGTTGGGCAGCCGAATTTCCGGTGTTTCTTCAGCCTCACCGCCAAACAAACTGATCTGGTTTGAGTTGCGGTCATTGGCCGCAGCACTGGCCGTGGCGACCACCGCTTCCAGTCCTTGCAGCACACGGCGACGGTTGGCGTCCAAATGGTCAAACGCGCCGGCGCGGGTCAGGTTTTCAAGTTGTCGTTTGTTGATGTCGCGCGGATCAACGCGACCGGCAAAATCGGTCAGCGACTTAAACGGACCGTCCGCATTGCGGGCATCGACCAGCGCCTGCATTGCCTGCGCGCCGACGTTTTTTACCGCCGCGAGTGCATAGCGGACCCCTGCCCGTTCACCGTCGGCATCGGTGACTTGTTCGACCGCGAACGAAACGTCAGACCTGTTGATATCCGGCGGCAGCAGCGGCACCTTGAGCCGGTCCAGTTCCTGGCGGAATACATTCAGCTTGTCGGTGTTGTTCATATCGAAGGCCATCGACGCGGCCATGAATTCGACCGGATGGTTAGCCTTCATGTAAGCCGTTTGATACGCGACCAGCGCATAGGCGGCGGCGTGCGACTTGTTGAAACCGTAGCCCGCGAATTTATCGACCACGTTAAAGATATCGTCGGCTTGTTTCTCGGGTACGCCGCGCGCCTTGGCGCCTTCGACGAAGTTTTTGCGCTGTGCGTCCATTTCGGCTTGGACTTTTTTACCCATGGCACGGCGCAGCAAATCAGCGTTGCCGAGCGTGTAGCCCGAAAGCACCTGGGCGATCTGCATCACTTGTTCTTGGTAGATCGGAATGCCGAAGGTTTCTTTCAGCACAGGCTCAAGCGTTGGATGCAGATAGTCGGGTTCTTCGCGGCCGTGTTTACGCTCGATATAGCTGGGGATGTTATCCATGGGGCCCGGGCGGTACAACGCCACGACGGCGATGATGTCTTCGAAGGTATCGGGCTTGAGGCCGCGCAGCACGTCGCGCATGCCGGCACTTTCCAACTGGAAAACGCCGGTGGTTTCGCCACGCGAGATCATCTCAAACGTCTTCGGGTCATCCAGGGGAATCTTTAACAGCTCAAGCTGTTGATCTTTGGGCAGCTTCGAATTCACGAAACCTTCGGCCTTCACCAAAACCGACAAGGTTTTCAGGCCCAAGAAGTCGAATTTTACGAGGCCGGCCTGTTCGACAAACTTCATATTGAAGCCGGTCACCGGCATGTCGGACCGAGGGTCGCGGTATAGCGGGATCAGTTGTTCCAGCGGACGGTCGCCGATCACGACGCCGGCAGCGTGGGTCGACGCGTGGTGATACAGGCCTTCGAGTTTGCGTGCGATCTCGACCATCTCGCGGACTTGGCCGTCTTCGCGGATCAGTTCACGCAGGCCGTCTTCGCTGGTGATCGCTTGTTCCAGCGTGACCGGGTTGGCCGGATTGTTCGGTACCATTTTACAGATGCGGTCGACAAAGCCGTACGGCATTTCCAAAACGCGGCCGACATGGCGCAGCACGGCGCGGGCCTGCAACTTACCAAACGTGATGATCTGGGCGACGTGATCGCGGCCGTATTTTTGCTGCACATAGCGGATCACCTCGTCGCGGCGATCCTGGCAGAAGTCGATATCGAAGTCGGGCATGGACACACGTTCGGGGTTCAAGAACCGCTCGAACAGCAGGCCCCAACGCAGCGGGTCCAAGTCGGTGATCAACAACGACCATGCCACCACTGAGCCCGCACCCGACCCACGTCCCGGCCCCACCGGAATACCGTTTTCTTTGGCCCACTTGATGAAATCGGCAACGATCAGGAAGTAACCCGGAAAGCCCATTTGTTCGATCACGCCAAGCTCGTAATCCAAGCGTTCGCGGTATGGTTTTTCGGCGGTGTCGCGGGCGGCAGCGTTCATATCGTCGGTGAACACGTGTGCGCTCAGCCGTCCGGTCAGGCCGTCGTGGGCTTGTGCTTTCAGCGCGTCGGCTTCGGTCATGCCGCCGTCGGTTTTATACGGCGGCAGGATCGGGGCGACTTTGTTGATCATGAAGGCGCAGCGCTGCGCGATCACCAACGTGTTTTCGATGGCTTCCGGCAGGTCCGCAAACAGTGCCCGCATTTCGGCGGCGGATTTGAAATAGTGATCCGATGTCAGCTTGCGCCGCTCATCATCCGATAAGGTTGCACTGTCATGAATGCACAACAGCGCATCGTGCGCACGATGAAATTCGGGCCCGACAAAGAACGGCTCATTGGTGGCGACAAGCGGCAGGTTATGCGCATAGGCCCAATCGATGAACTGCGGCTCGGTCGCGCGTTCTTCGGGCATGCCGTGACGTTGGATTTCGATGTAGAGCCGCCCGTCGAAGGCGACGCGGAGCGCGTCCAGAAAACCCGCGGCTTCGTCGCGGCGACCCATCCGCAACAGTCGGCCGAGCGCCCCGTCGGCGCCGCCGCTGAGCAAGATCAGGCCGTCCGCGTGTGCGCACAATTCTTCCGGCGTGACCCCTGGACGCAGCGCGTCTTCGGAGTCCATGTAGGCGATTTTCAGCATCGTCAGCAGGTTGCGGTATCCGGCGTCGTTCTGCGCCAGCACCACCAATCCGCCGTCATCGAACATCGCCCGCGCACGGCCCTGTTCACCGCCGTCCAATTTGATGGTCAGTTGCGCGCCGATGATCGGCTGCACACCGGCATCCAGGGCTGCGAACGAAAATTCCAAACCACCGAACAGATTGTCGGTGTCGGTCAGCGCCACCGCCGGCATGTGCATCTCGGCGGCCAGTTTCACCAACTGTTTCGCCGGTATCGCCCCTTCGCAAAGCGAATAGGCACTGTGCGCGCGAAGGTGAACAAAATCAGCGTGATTAGACATGCCGTCAGGATTTCACAACTTGATGGTAAAGTCACCACATGTTGGGGTGGTTTTTGGAGTTATCCACAAGAAAGTGGACGGATTAGATTTACCTACCCTTCGCGGGAATGACGGTGGGTTGAGGAAGCGATAAACGCAGTGCCCCTCACCCCTCGACCAGAACCCCATTCTCGACACGCACAATACGGTCCATGCGTTTGGCGAGGTCGGGGTTGTGGGTGGCGACAAGGGCGGCCAGACCGGCGCCGCGGGCAAGATGCATCAGCACGTTGAACACGCCGTCGGCGGTATCGGGATCAAGGTTGCCGGTCGGCTCATCGGCCAACAGCACGCGCGGCGATGCGGCCAACGCGCGGGCGATGGCGACGCGTTGTTGTTCGCCGCCGGATAGCTTGCCGGGGCGGTGATCGGCGCGTTCGGTCAAACCCATCCAGTCGAGCAGTTCATAGGCTCGGCTTTTCGCCATCGATTTATCGATCCCGGCGATGATCTGCGGGATGATGATGTTTTCAAGTGCCGAGAATTCCGGCAACAGATGATGATATTGGTAGACGAAGCCGATGTTGTAACGCCGCACCAGTGTGCGGTCATCATCGCCGAGTCCGACGCAAGACTGGCCGTCGATCGCGATGTCGCCGCTGTTGGGTGCTTCAAGCAGACCCGCAATATGCAACAGCGTCGACTTGCCGGCGCCGGACGGGCCGACCAACGCCACCACTTCGCCCGCTTTGACACTGAGGTTAGCCCCCCGTAACACATCCAGCGTGCGTTTGCCTTCGCCGAAGGTGCGGACAATGTTTTTGAGCTCTAAGATCGTCGGTGCGGCCTCATTCATAGCGGAGCGCCTCCGCCGGATCGATGCGGGCGGCGCGCCAGCTTGGATAGATTGTGGCGAGGAACGAGAGCCCTAAGCCCATCAGCACCACGGCGGTCACTTCGCCCGGATCGACAACGGCGGGCAGTTGCGAGAGGAAATAGATTTCAGCCGCAAACAAGTCGCTGCCGGTCATGCCTTCGATCCAGCGGCGGATGGTCTCAATATTGGAGGCGAACGCGAGCCCGAGGCCAAATCCTGCCATGGTGCCGATCACGCCGACGCTGGCGCCCGCAATCAGGAAGATGCGCATGATCATACCTTTGGTCGCCCCCATGGTACGCAGGATGGCGATGTCGCGGCCTTTGTCTTTGACCAGCATGATCAGGCTGGAAACGATATTGAATGCGGCGACCAGAATGATCAGCGTCAAGATCAGGAACATCACGTTGCGTTCGACCTGAATTGCATTGAAGAAGCTGGCGTTGGCGCGCTGCCAATCGTGCACATTCGCTTGACCGCGCAGCGCACGGGCGACCTCAAGCCCGATTGAGGGCGCATCGTTGGGTTTGTCTAAGAATACTTCCAGGTTGGAGACCGCATCCGGCAGCTTGAAATATATTTGTGCGGCTTCGAGCGGCATGAAGATAAAACCGGAATCGTATTCGTACATGCCGATTTCAAACGTACCGACGACGGTAAACGCGCGCATCCGTGGCACGGTGCCAAACGCCGTCACGTTGCCCTTGGGTGAGATCAGCGTCAGTTTCTCGCCGATGCTCAGCCCCATGCTTTGTGCGAGGCGCGATCCGATCAGCACCACGTCATCACCCTTGAACGCGGCAAGCGAGCCGCTGACGATGTTGTCGGCGACGATCTTGCGCTTCGCCAAATCTTCGGCGCGGATGCCGCGCACCAGCGCGCCCTTGGCGACCGCGTTGGCCGATGCCATCACCTGGCCTTCGATCAGCGCGTTGACCGAGACCACGCCGTCTAGGCTCGCCAGCTTTTCCATGATCGGCTGGTAGTCTGTCATTTTGCCCTGTATCGGGCCATAGACGCTGAGGTGCCCATTGATACCGAGAATCCGGTCCAGCAGTTCCTGGCGGAACCCGTTCATCACCGACATGACGATGATCAGCGTGGCGACGCCGAGCGCGATCCCGACCAGCGAGAACCAGGCGATTACTGAGATGAACCCCTCCTGGCGCCGGGCGCGGAGGTAGCGCATCGCCATCATCCATTCAAAAGCTGAGAACATAGGCCGGAGAAGCTCCTTGGATTGGGGAACGCCGACGTAACGGCGTTACGCGCCCCTTTTAAGCGATGCCGGCGGCACCATCAACCGCGCATCGGCGTTGATCATTACGGCATAAGGTTGTTGGTAAAGATACGCCCGCGGCCGGGCAGCGTGGCACTGAGGCCTGCGATCTGCAGCATATGCCATGCCATCACTTGGTTGGAGCACAGCACAGGCTTGCCGATGGCGGCTTCGGCTTCTTCGACGACCTCGAAGGCACGGAGATTCGTGCACGATGCGAACACCGCCTCGCAATCGCCCTTCCCGACTTCGATCATCGCTTCCAAGACGGAGCGCGGGTCGATCCGACCGACGGTGTGGTCTTCAGCTTGCTCGAACGAGGCAAAGGCGCCGACGTCGACACCGTCGTTTTTCAACGAGGCAATCATGGCGTCGGCGACATTGGCGACGTACGGCGACAACAGCCCGAGTTTGGTAATGCCGAGGGCGCGGCATGCGGCTTTGAGCCCGCTCAACGGATTGCTGACCGGCATCCCAGGGTGTGCGGCGCCGATCAATTCGGCGACCCGTGCCTCGCCCAAAATCGTCGCCCCCGATGTGCACGCATAGCCGATCGCGGCCATGCCGATGTCAGCCGGAAACATCGCGGCGGTCTCTGTCATAACCTCGCCCATAGCCATCAACGTTTCCGGATGCACTTCGGGCATGCATCGGATGCGATTGTGATAAGTGCGATATCCTAGACCGTGAAACAGCGGCCCAAGCTCCGGCTCAACCAGCGAGTCGGTCTGCAACATGATCAGGCCGAATGCCGGGGCGCGGTCTGGAGCAAAATTAAAATTCAGTGCCATTATCGTACCTTAAATGATGATCGGCATGTCGGCGGGCGCGCGGCGGCTCAGCAATTCCGGTGCACCGTCACGAATAATGATGTTTTCTTCATGCACCATGACCTTACCGTCCGTGAATGTCATGCCGGGTTCAAGGGTTAAGACCATACCCGGTGCCAGTACCGTCATGTCATGGGCTGCGTTCGAGGGCCATTCGGTCAACTGCATACCGAGTCCGTGGCCGAGGCGCCCGACCGCATTGCCCATGGCGCCGCCGGCTTCCAGCACTGCATTCATGGCATGGAATAGCTCAGCGCAGGTGGTGCCGGGTCGGGCTGCGGCCAGCCCGGCCTCGGTCGCCGCATAGACGGTAGTATGGGCCCGCTTTACCGCGTCATCGACGTCGCCGAATGCGAAGTTGCGGTCAAAGTCGCAGAAATAGCCGTCGAACACGGCGCCGGTATCCAAGATCAAGACATCGCCCGCTTGCGTCGGTCGGGTGCTGGGCGGCGAAATGATATCGCCGTAGCCCCCGGGCCCGGCGCCGCCGACCAGATACGCCGTATCGTCGGCACCGGCGTTCAGCATCGCGGTCTTGAACGTGCGGAAAATTTCGACCTCGGTCATGCCGATGTGCAGGTGCTGCGGCAAGGCTTCGAACACATCAGCGGCGATGGTGCAGATGTGGCGAATTTTTGCGATCTCGGCTTCAGACTTGACCATGCGCAGGGTGCGGATGATCGCTCCTGCATCGACAACGCGTGCGGGCGCAAAGGCATCCCGCAGACGCTCGAAATCATTGAGCGGCATGCGCAGGGATGTCTCGGGGCCCATCGGCACGCCGACGTCACCCTGCCCCGTCGGCAGCAGCGTGCGGAACAGATCGACCAGGAGCGAGACACCCTCGTCGTCAGGCCGTGGCGACGGCCACGTGCGGATGTCGTCTATCCAGGTGTTTTGCATGCACACCGCGCCGATTTCGGGGATGACCGCAATCGGCTTGCCCTCGCGCGGGACGACGACAAACCAAGGCCGGGTCGGGCTTTGCCAGAACGGTGTTAAAAACCCGGTGAAATAACGCACCTCGGGCTCGGTCATCAGCAACAGGGCATCGACGCCGCCATCTCGCATAAGTTTCTGCGCACGGCTGGTGCGAGCTTCAAACTCGTCATCTGCGAATCCACGTGGCGGATCCGGTTGAGCGGTTATATCAGAGCGCGTCATAAGGCGGAGACTATCAGCGAAATGCGCCCAAACGCTAACGCTTTGCAGACAAATGTGCGGCGGCGCTTTCGGACTTCTTGTCAGCGCGCGTCACAGTGGGCGACACTTTGTTAAATGGCTCTGTCAGGGGGATTTTGAAATGCTCGATAAATTCTTTCAGTTGCAGGCGCACGGCACCAGTGTGCGCACCGAGATCATCGCCGGTGTCACGACGTTTTTGACAATGGCGTATATCATTTTCGTAAATCCGTCGATCTTGGCTGAGGCCGGCATGGATCAGGGCGCTGTGTTTGTCGCGACCTGTTTGGCAGCCGCCATCGGTACCTTGATTATGGGGGTGCTTGCCAACTATCCGGTCGCCCTCGCCCCTGGCATGGGCCTGAATGCGTATTTTGCGTTCGGGGTCGTGCTCGGCATGGGTTACACGTGGCAGGTTGGTTTGGGGGCTGTGTTTATCTCGGGTGTGATCTTTTTGATTTTGAGCCTGCTGCCGGTCCGTGAGTGGATCATCAATGCGATCCCTGACGGCTTGAAACGTGCAATTTCAGCGGGCATTGGTTTATTCTTGGCGATCATCGCATTGAAGAACGCAGGCTGGGTCGTCGATCACCCGGCGACACTGGTGACGTTGGGCGATATCGGCTCCGCGTCGGCGTTGCTGGCGGCGGCCGGCTTTTTGCTGATCGCCGTGTTGGACGCACGCCGCATTCCGGGCGCGATCATTCTTTCGATCCTGGCGGTCACTGCAGGTGGCGTTGCGCTCGGCGTGTCACCGGCCGGCGGATTTATATCGATGCCGCCGTCGTTGATGCCGACGTTTATGCAGATGGATATCGCGGGCGCGTTCAGCATCGGGCTTGTGTCCATCATCTTTGCGTTCTTGTTCGTCGATTTGTTTGATACCGCAGGCACGCTGGTCGGCCTCGCGCATCGGGGCAACCTGTTGGACAAAGACGGTCGCCTGCCGCGGCTCAAGCGCGCGTTGATGGCAGACTCCACGGCGACGATTGCCGGTGCTGCGCTGGGCACCTCGACCACGACCAGCTACATCGAGAGCGCTGCGGGCATCAAAGCCGGTGGGCGTACCGGGCTGACCGCGGTAACCGTAGGTGTGTTGTTTTTGCTGGCACTATTTTTCTCGCCGCTCGCAGGCACGGTGCCTGCGTATGCGACGGCACCGGCGTTATTGTTTGTTGCGTGCATCATGACGCGCGGCTTGGCCGAGATCGACTGGGATGACATCACCGAGACTGTACCGGCGGTGCTCACTGCGATTGCGATGCCGCTGACGTTCTCGATTGCGACGGGCCTTGGGCTTGGGTTTATCGCGTATGCGGTGATTAAGCCGCTGGCGGGCAAAGCATCGGATGTGCCAGTCGCGGTGTATGTGATTGCGGCTTTGTTTGTCGTTAAGTTCGCGTTGATTTAGCAGGTGCAACAAAAATTCGTGAAAGATGTAAAAACCGTACGAATATGTCGATTTTTATGATGACATCTCAGTAATGGTCCTGTATACAATCTGAACGCTTTCGGGAGCGAGAGTTACAATCTCGTTTCGGCCCGAGTGCGGGAGGAAACAAAAATAAAAAATTAAAGGCAAGGCACTAAGCCTTGCCATTTTTTTGCCTATTTTTCGGTGCGATAGAAGCTAGGTATCGCGCTTTCGGCCAACAGCCAGGGCGGCGAGAGCGCAGCAATTTTCGTATAGACAGGGCAACTCTCGCGGTGCGTGCCGGGCAGATAGCCCGTGCTCATCAAAAATTCACCGGTGATTTCACCGCCGGTAAATTTGAAGGTCTTCTTGAACAACTTCACCCAGTCATTTTTGTGCAGCGGATGCTGTGCTTTTAGCCAGTCTGCAAATCCGCCGTGGCTGTCCCGCATCGCCTGAATGCGCTTGGCATTTTCGATGATCGCAGCGACTTTGAGGCGATTTCGAATGATACCGGCATCGGCCAATAGCCGTGCAACATCATCGTCACCAAATGCAGCAACAGCATCGACGTTAAAGCCCCGAAACGCAGCATTCATGCCGTCACGTTTTTTGAGGATCAGGCCCCAAGACAGACCCGCCTGAAATATCTCCATGGCCAAGCGTTCCATCAGTGTGGATTCTTCGGCCACAGGAAAGCCGTACTCGGTATCGTGATAGGACGCATGCACCGGGTCGTCCGGGGCGTAATCGCAATAGCTGCTCATAGCCTGAAATCCGCATCGTCATGCACGTTCATGCCGTCCAGCATCAGTAATTGCGCGCGGCTGGCATCGCGCGACGCATAGATGTTGGCTGCGAACGATGCCCCGCCTGAGCTCATTTGTACTGGCGTCAGCAATCGTACCAAGTCGTTGCCTTCGTGCGCGTCCAGGGTCGACCAAGCGTCAGCTAAGGCAGCGGCGTCCAACACGTGGCCGCTGTTTTGTTCACCCGTCGGCGTCCACGCCAGTCCGGGGCATTCTCCGTTGATCAGGCACGCGCCGGCATTTTGAATGTAACCCGGAAACGTGACGTCGGCCCAGGTGCCGCCATAAGGTTTCAGCACATGCGCATCGGGACCGTCCGGCCCCATCAGACCATACACACAAAGCCGATGCGAAGCCCCGCTTTGCAGAGAGAACTTTTGATCGCGCGCAGTGTCTATCGGATCAAGGTCGAGACGGCCTCGATTGATGGCGATGATCTGTGACAGGTCAATCGACACGGCTTAATCCGGGCGAAAACTGATCAGGCCGGATGCGCTCAGGTAATAGAAGATCACGCAGACCACGGCGGCGATCACGGATGTTATGGCCATCTTCCGCCATAACATCGGTTTGACGGGCGCACCCGCTTCTTGGCCGGGCTCCATCTCTTCGTCGGTCGGTGGGCGCACGCCGAACGGCAGCACCATGAACAAAATCAGCCACCAGACGACGACGTAGATGGCGATGATGGTTACCCAGTTATCCATGGTGTCAGCGGCTCCTAGGCCAGTTTAAAATAACGTATCAAAATGACTTACGCTTGCTCGAGTTCGACCAAGGTACCGCAAAAATCTTTCGGGTGCAGAAATAGAACCGGCTTGCCGTGCGCGCCGATTTTCGGCTCGCCATCGCCCAGCACGCGTGCGCCCTCGGCTCTCATGCGGTCACGGGCCATCATGATATCGTCGACTTCGTAGCACACGTGGTGCATGCCGCCACCTGGGTTTTTGTCCAGGTAGCCCTGGATCGGTGATTTGTCGCCGAGTGGATGTAAAAGCTCGACCTTGGTGTTGGGCAATTCTACGAACACTACGGTGACGCCGTGATCGGGCTCATCAATCGGATCAGAGACCTTGGCACCTAAGGTGTCGCGGTACATCGCGGTGGCTTTTTCCAAATCCGGGACGGCAATGGCAATGTGGTTCAATCGCCCGATCATGGTGTACTCCCTACTCTGGTCTTTCTGGTCTTTCATCCTGAGGAGGCCGAAGGCCGTCTCGAAGGATCAAATCCGAATGAGATGAACATCCGTCACCGGCTTTTTGTCAAGTAAGCGGCGGAACGATTTGCGGGCGGCAATGCGCACGGTTTCGGAAATCGCGTCGTCAGATTTTAGATCACGAACCTTCATCCGCTCAAGCGCATCGAAGATATCATCCGTGACCGCATCTAAGACCGCATCTTCGTCTTCGGGCTCCAACATGCCGGTCGTGGTGATCATCAAGTCTGCCGCCGGCTTGCCATCAGCGTCGACGACCATGCTGACCACGGCGGTGCCGTTCCACAGCGTTTGCACCCGCGACCGGATTGCCTCGCCATTGTAAGGGATCATGCGATTGCCGTCATAGACCAAACGACCGGACGGCACCTGATCAATCACTTGCGGATCGCCGGGGGCCAAGCGGATCATGCCGCCGTTTTCGTTGACGATGGTGTGCGGCACCTGGCATTCGCGCGCCAGCGCGGCGTGGGCTTCCAAGTGACGGCGTTCGCCGTGCACCGGGATCGAGATATTCGGGCGCACGTGCTGGTACATCTCGACCAATTCTTCGCGGTTTGGGTGACCAGACACGTGGATATGCGCATCGGAGTCTTCGACAATCTTCACGCCGCGTCGCACCAAGTTGTTCTTCATAATGCCGATGCCAACTTCGTTGCCCGGGATAATGCGGCTGGAGAAGATCACCGTGTCGCCCTTGCCGAGCGTAATACGCGGATGTCGGTCTAACGCGATGCGCGCGAGCGCGGCGCGGGACTCGCCTTGCGAGCCAGTGCAAATGATCAGGGTTTTGTCGTTAGGCAAATGGCCGGCGGCGTCTTCGTCCAAAAATGCGGGCACGTTTTGCAGATAACCACATTTACGTGCCGCCGTGGTGCTGCGTTGAAGCGAGCGTCCGGCCAGTACCACGTCGCGGCCGCAGGTCTGTGCGGCCATAGCGATGGTTTCGAGCCGGGCGACGTTGGTGGCAAAGCACGCAACCGCCACCCTGCCCTCGGCCTTGCCGATGATGTCGGTCAGCGCTGGCAGCAAGTCGGCTTCGGAGCCCGAGTGGCCCGGATTGAAGACGTTGGTGCTGTCGCACACAATTGCCAGCACGCCGCCGTCGCCCAGGCGTTTGAGGGCAGCTTCATCGGACACCTCGCCGATTACCGGGTCCGGATCGAACTTCCAGTCGCCCGTGTGCAGCACGGTGCCGAGCGGTGTTTTGATGGCGATACCGTTGGGCTCGGGGATTGAATGGGTCAGCGTGATCAGATCCAACTCAAACGGGCCGACGGTGAAAGCGCCATCGAGGGCAATCTCGTGCAGTTCAACCTGATCACCGAATTTGGTTTCGCTCAGTTTGCGCTTGAGGATTTCCATGGTGAACGGTGTTGCATAGATCGGGCAGCGGATACGCTCCCACAGATAAGGCACGGCACCTAGATGGTCTTCGTGGGCGTGGGTCAGCACCAGGCCGGCAAGCCGGTCGCGGCGCTTTTCAATGAACGTCGGGTCGGGCGTAATAAGGTCGACGCCCGGCGGCGAGCCGTCGCCAAACGTGATGCCGAAATCGACCATTAGCCATGTCGGGTCCTTTGGGTCGCCGAGGCCATAGAGGTTCAGGTTCATGCCGATCTCGCCGGCGCCGCCTAATGGCAGAAAAATCAGTTCGTCTTTTTGCGAGCTCATAAAAGTCCTTTGGCGTGTTGTCTTTTCTTGTCATCCCGGGCGACGGGCAAATGCTCGGAGACCCCGGACCTCCCCGCATGGGCGGCGATCCTGGATGCGTGCGCCAAGATGACGGCGTGTTATTAGGGTGTGGACTCAATTGATCCATAATTTTATTGCGAAGATATGTACCATAGCGAGGAAGTTTTCGCTGAGTTTTTCATATTGTGTTGCCAATCGTCGTAACCGTCCAGCCTCCTATCTTTTACCTTTTCTGGTCCGACTTGCGATTCTGTATCTATCGCTTCCTGCAGAGGCCCAGCCGAACAAAGGTGATGAGACGGCTGCAATTCATTGCACGTCCTCCCCTCGATTGATGGGATAACCGCTAGCTGGACCACGTACGGGTTGGATCAGCATTCGGTCTAACCAGAGATCTCGGGGCGTCCGGAACTGTTCGATGCCGATGCTCATGCCCTCGTGGCCTTCCCTCGGCTGCGCGCGGTAAGTTCCGAGCAACCTATCCCACCAAGGTAGATTGAAGCCGAAATTGCTGTTGGTCTCGTTCGGATAGATGGAATGATGGACGCGGTGCATGTCCGGCGTAACGATGATCCAGCGCAGGATACGATCTGTATCAAACGGAATGCGCACGTTACCGTGATTGAACATCGCGGTTACGTTAAGTAGCACTTCGAAGACGAGTACCGCGATGGCCGGCGGTCCGAGCGCGGCGACCACGGCAAGCTTAATGCCCATTGAGAGCAATATCTCGATGGGATGAAAGCGCAGTCCCGTCGTCACATCAAACTCTAGATCGGCATGGTGCATGCGGTGAAGCCTCCACAGGGCGGGTACCGCATGGAACATTATATGCTGGAGGTAAATTGCGAGATCGAGCGCCAGCAGCGATATTAGGAAGGTGAGCCAGGTGGCCATCTCGAACACATTGAACAATCCCCAGCCACGTTCCTCGGCCAGCAGCGCAAGTCCAACTGCCACAATCGGGAAGGTGAGGCGAAGGAGGATCGTGTTGACTATGACTACACAAAGATTATTGGTCCAGCGCAGACGCCGGGGGATTTCGTTCCGCCGCCGGGGAGCCGCCACCTCCCATACCGCCATTATGACAAGGATGCCGAGAAAGAAGGCGACGCGGATGAGCGGTTCGTTCGCCAACAACAGGTCTGACATACGCGAAAGGTCCTTGCTTACAGCCGTTTAGAGTAACTCAATAAGTTAAATTGGGCTCAGACCCTAAATTCTGTTACGTGCGTTGATCGCGAATAGACCGCGCAGTGTTAGATCAGCATCGGTGCACTCAATAGACGGACAGGCGCTTGCGAACAAGGGCGCAAGGCCACCGGTGGCAATCGCGCGCAGCGTGGGTAAGCCCTGTTCATCCCGGATACGCTGGATCAGACCCTCGATCAAAGAGGCATAACCATAGAAAATGCCCGACTGCATGGCACTGACGGTATTCTTGCCGATCACTTTTGCCGGTCGGCCGATATCGATCCGAGGTAAACGTGCGGCGGCGTTCTGCAGTGCTTCCAGCGACAAGTTCACGCCGGGTGCAATGACGCCGCCTTCGTAGGCACCGTCAGCAGCGACCAGATCAAATGTCGTCGCGGTGCCGAAATCCAGCACCATCAACGGCCCGCCATAAGTCGCATGGGCGGACACGGCGTTGACCAAGCGGTCCGCGCCGGCTTCATCCGGACGGTCGACCCGCACTTCAATGCCCAGCGATACGTCCGCATCGCCGACAACCAATGCTTTGCAATGAAAGTATTTTTCGCTGAGCGTGCGGAGGTCGAACAGATTGCCCGGCACCACGGTGGCGATGATCACCTGATCGATATCGTTGCGATCTATGTGTTCGAGCGCCATCAATTGCCGTAGCCAGACTGCCAGCTCGTCGGCAGTCTTGGCGGTCTTGGCCGCCGCGCGCCATTGCCCTTTCAGGCTGCCGTCGGTGTCGAACACTGCGAACACCGTGTTGGTGTTGCCGCTGTCGATGGCGAGCAGCATCGCTCAGCCCTCCGCCGCCATGGCCGCCGGGAAGAATACGTCGCCCGCTTGGATGTGCTGCGTGGAGCCGTCGACGGACAAAACCAGGCTACCGTCATCGCCGATGTCTTCGAATACACCTTCAAGCGTTTTGTCGCCAAGCCGCACGGTGATGTCTTTACCGATGCCTTTGGCGCGCCATTTCCAATGTTCACGGATCGGCGCAAAGCCGTCGTCGACCCAGCGACTCGCCCATTCGATGAAATGTCGGGCAAAGGCCTCCAAAAACACGTCGTCCGGGATGATCTGCCCTTCTGCGGCGAAGTTGGTTGCCGGGTACGGCGTGTCTTTCGGATGCGACTTCAGATTAATGCCGAGTCCGATGATCACATAGTCCACCGGCTTGCCGGCCTCGGCCTTGGCTTCCAAAAGCAAGCCACCGATCTTGCAGTCGTTGACCAGGATGTCGTTGGGCCATTTGAGTCGGCATTCGAAGCCGGGTTCGCAGACCTCGCCGATGGTGTCGAACACGGCACAGCCGGTAACGAAGCCAAGCTCTGCCGCTTGGCGGGCGGGCACGTCGGGGCGCACGATCAGTGATGCATAGAAGTTACCGCGCGGGCTGTCCCACGGGTTGCCGCGGCGGCCATGTCCGGCGGTTTGTTCCTTGGCCCAAATCAGCGTGCCGTCGGGGGTCTGCTCTTCGCCCAGCTCGGCCAAGGCACGTGCTTCGTCCATCGTGCTGGTGACGCTTTCCTTGGCGATCAGGGAGTAGACCGCCGGCAGCCTAGGCAGCTTGCCGGTGTCCATCGTCATCCCGCGAACAGCGCCTTGGCTGCGGCCTGGGCACTATGAATAACCGGCCCCGGATACGCGAAGAACAAGACGATGATCAAAGCGGAAACGCCGATGATCGCCGACAAGTCGCGCCCGATGGGCTTGTCCAACGCATCGCTCGCTTCATCAAAGTACATGATCTTGATGATTCGCAGATAATAGAATGCACCGACCACGCTGGCGATCACGCCTAAAATCGCCAACAGATACAGCCCGGATTCAATCGCTGCCAAGAACACATACAGCTTACCGAAGAAGCCGGCCAGCGGTGGAATGCCGGCGAGCGAGAACATGAACACCACCATCGTCGCGGCCAGCAACGGATGGGTTTTGCCGAGCCCGGCGAGGTCGTCGATCTCTTCAACCATCCGGCCACCCCGGCGCATGCAAAGAATGCAGGCAAACGTGCCGATGTTCATCACCAGATAAATCGAGAGATAAATCAGCACACCGCGCACCCCAATTTCCGTCCCTGCCGCTAAGCCCACCAGGGCATAGCCGACATGGCCGATGGAGCTATACGCCATCAAGCGTTTGATGTTGCGCTGGTTGATCGCAGCGAATGCGCCCAGTGCCATCGACAGGATCGACACCAGAACGATGATCTGTTGCCAGTGTTCGATCAAACCACCAAACGGGCCGATCATGACGCGCAAGAAAAGCGCAAGGGCTGCGATCTTCGGGGCCACGGCAAAGAACGCGGTGACCGGCGTCGGCGCACCTTCGTAGACGTCGGGCGTCCACATATGGAACGGTACGGCGGACACTTTGAACGACAGGCCCGCCAAGATGAACACGATGCCGATCACGACCCCGGTCGACGTCTCGCCGCCGCCACTGAACAGTGTAGCCAAGGCATCGAAGTTGGTGGTACCGGCAAAACCGTAGACCAACGAGGCGCCGTACAGCAGCAGGCCGGACGCCACCGCGCCCAGCACGAAATACTTCAGACCGGCTTCGGTCGCGCGTTCATCATCGCGTTGAATCGCCGCCATCACGTACAGCGACAGCGATTGCATTTCGAGCCCGACATACAAGCTGATCAGGTCGTTGGCCGAGATCATCAGCATCATGCCGAGCGCCGCGAACAGGATCAGGATCGGGAATTCAAAGCGCGCGATATGGTGGCGTTCCATAAAGTCGCGGGACATTAGGATGCCGAACGCGGCTGCGACCAGAACCAAGCTTTTACAGAACACCGCGAACAGATCGATGACGAACATATCGGCAAACGTGGTAATGCGGGGGCCGGTGATCGGGATCAGCAGAAAGACCGCCAAAATCAGCGACACCATCGACAGCATAGACACGATGTTGAACGCGGCGACGTCGTTGTCCTTGAGGCCGCCTTTTTGGAACACGCCGAACATCAGCAACAGCATGATGACGCCGGCCAAGAAAAGCTCAGGCAGTGCGGGGATGATATTGGGCATGGTGGCCATGGTCATTTCCACTCTTCCCTATCGACCGGAAACGGCGAGCATGCCGTTTTGGATCAGCGAGGCTTCGACGTTTTGCAAAAGGTTTTCCACCGAAACATGCATGAAGTCCAAGAACGACACCGGATAGATACCCATCCACAAAGTGACCAGCAGCAACGGGGCGAAAATCGCCATCTCGCGCCGGTTCATGTCGAGGATGCTCATCAAATTGTCCTTGGTCAGTTCGCCGAAAATGATGCGACGGTAGAGATACAACATATAGGCCGCGCTCAAAATCACACCCAGCATCGCCAGTGCGGCGACGATGGTGTTGGACTTAAACGCGCCCACTAAAACCAAAACCTCACCGACGAAGCCGCCAGTGCCCGGCAGGCCGATAGACGCCATCATGAACACCATGAACACCAGCGCATACGCCGGCATTCGGTTCACGAGGCCGCCATAGGCCGCGATCTCGCGGGTGTGGATACGGTCATAGACGACGCCGACGACCAAGAACAAGGCCGCCGAGACGATACCGTGCGACAGCATTTGATAAATCGCACCTTCGATCCCCTGCACCGTCATGGTGAAGGTGCCGATGGTCACAAAGCCCATATGCGCGACCGACGAATACGCGATCAGCTTTTTCATGTCTTCTTGGGCGAGCGCGACCAAAGACGTATAGATCACGGCGATCACCGACAGCGTGTACACCAGCGGGGTGAAATACAGACTGGCTTCGGGCATCATCGGCAACGAAAAGCGCAAGAAACCATAGCCGCCGAACTTCAACAGCACGCCGGCCAAGATCACAGAACCCGCCGTCGGCGCTTCGACGTGGGCGTCGGGCAGCCACGTGTGCACCGGCCACATCGGCACTTTGACCGCAAACGATGCGAAGAACGCTAGCCACATCCACTTTTGCACATCAATCGGGAAGTCGTAGGTCAGCAGCACGGTGATGTCGGTGGTGCCGGCGTAGTGGTACATGGTCAACATCGCGACCAGCATCAGCACCGAGCCCAAAAGCGTGTACAAGAACAGCTTGAACGCGGCATAGACGCGCCGCACGCCGCCCCAGATGCCAATGATGATAAACATCGGAATCAGTACCGCTTCGAAGAAAATGTAGAACAGCATCAGATCGAGCGCGGAGAACATACCGATCATGAAGGTTTCCAAGATCAAGAACGCGATCATGTATTCCTTTACGCGGTCTTTGATCGCGGTCCAACTGGCCAAAATGCAGATCGGTACCAGCAGCGTCGTCAACAGCACGAACAGTACCGAGATGCCGTCCACGCCCATGTGATATGCGATGCCGAAATCTTCCATCCACGGCACGTTTTCGACGAATTGGAAATCGGCGGTGGTTTGGTCAAAGCCGAACCACAGCGTCAACGACATCAAGAAGATGCCGCTGGACACAAACAGCGCAACATTGCGTGCATTGGACGCGACGACGTTCTCGTCATCATGACGGATAATCAAGATCGCCACCACGCCGACAAGCGGCGCAAACGTCAGGATCGAAAGCAGCGGAAAGTCGACCATGAAGCCTTACGCTCCCTTCGTGAACATGTACCAGCTGATCAGCACGGCGATGCCGATCAACATGGCGAAGGCATAGTGATAGAGATAACCAGATTGCAGCGCAGCGACGCGACGCGCCACGATCTTCACCGCACTCGACACCCCGTCCGGGCCGACACCGTCGATCAACGCGCCGTCACCGCCCTTCCAAAGGCTGCGACCGAGCGCGAATGCCGGGCGGACGAAAATTTTGTCGTACAGCTCGTCGAAGTACCATTTGTTGAGCACAAACTGATACACAGGCTGAATTTTGTTGGCGATCATGCCCGGAATGTCAGTACGCTTCACATAGAACAGATAGGCCGTCGCAATGCCGATGACGCCGACGATCAGCGGTGAATACTTCACCAACGCCGGCACGTGATGCGCATCAACGAGGGCTGTGTGCGTCGGCAAGATCAAGATCGCATCGCCCCAGAACGCAGGCGCGCCCTCGCCGACGAATAGATCATAGCCGACATAGCCGGCACCGACCGCCCCCAATGCCAAGACCAGCAGCGGCAGGATCATCACCTTCGGGCTTTCATGCACGTGCCCCAGCGTGGTCTCGTCACAGCGCGGCGCACCGTGGAATGTCATGAACAACAGGCGCCACGAATAGAACGCGGTCAGCAGCGCCGCCAGTAAGCCCATCGCAAATGCGTAATAGCCGAAGCTTGACTGCGCCGCATAGGCGGCTTCGAGCACAATATCTTTCGAGAAATAACCCGCAAATGGCGGCACGCCTGCCAACGCCAGCGACCCGATCCACATTAAGGCGTAGGTGACCGGCACCATTTTCCAGATACCGCCCATCTTGCGCATGTCTTGTTCGTCGGACATGGCATGGATGACCGAGCCTGCGCCCAAGAATAAAAGCGCCTTGAAAAAGCCGTGCGTCATCAGGTGAAAAATGCCTGCTGAATAGGCCGACACGCCGCAGGCAAAGAACATGTAGCCGAGCTGCGAGCAGGTCGAATATGCGATCACGCGTTTGATGTCGTTCTGCACGCAGCCGATGGTCGCGGCAAAGATCGCGGTCGAGCCACCAACGATGGTGACGACGGCGAGCGCGACGTCGGAATATTCAAACATCGGCGACAAGCGTGCGACCATGAATACGCCCGCCGTCACCATCGTCGCGGCATGGATCAGCGCCGACACAGGCGTCGGGCCTTCCATGGCGTCGGGCAGCCACGTGTGCAGGCCCAACTGCGCCGACTTGCCCATCGCGCCGATGAACAGCAGCAAGCAGATCACGGTGATGGCGTGGAAATCGAAGCCGAACACGTTCAGCATGGTGTCCGCCTGATCCGGCACGGCGGCAAAAATGGTATCGAGATGCACGGTATCGAACAACAAAAACGTGGCAAAAATACCAAGGCCGAAGCCGAAGTCACCGACCCGGTTGACGACGAACGCTTTGATTGCAGCTGCGTTCGCGCTTGGCTTTTTGTACCAAAACCCGATCAGCAGGTAACTGGCAAGGCCGACCCCTTCCCAACCGAAGAACATCTGCACCAGGTTGTCGGCGGTGATCAGCATCAGCATCATGAAGGTGAACAAGCTGAGATACGCCATAAAGCGCGGCACAGACGGATCGTGATGCATGTAGCCGATGGAATACACGTGCACCATCGCGGATACCACGCAGACCACGATCATCATTACGGCCGTCAGCGTGTCGACCTTCAGTGCCCATGAAAACTCAAACGCGCCGGATTGGATCCAGGTGAACAACTCGGTCGTCCGTGCGTTGCCGTTGATGCCGACATCGTAAAAGATCACCACCGCTAAGATCGCAGCCAAGATCAAGAAGCCGCAGGTGACGACCTGGGCGGCAAGATCAAGCCGATGCTTGCGCTCTTTTGGCGCATCAATCGCCATGAACGTGATTACGCCGGCAATGGCAGCGCCTGCCAGCGGCAGAAATACGAGGAGTGTCTCGATCATGCCGTCAGCCCTTCATCATGTTGACGTCTTCGACCGCGATCGAGCCGCGGTTACGGAAGAACACCACGAGGATGGCAAGGCCGATGGCCGCTTCGGCAGCCGCCACGGTAAGTACCAACATCGCAAAAATTTGTCCCATCAGATCGCCTTGGTGCGTCGAAAACGCCACCAAGTTGATGTTCACCGCCAACAGCATCAATTCCACCGACATCAAGATGATGATGACGTTCTTGCGGTTCAGGAAAATCCCGAAGATGCCGAGCGTAAACAGAATCGCTGCGACCGTCAGATAGTGACCGAGACCGATTTCCAACATCAGATACCCTTCCCTATCTCAACGTCGCGCAGCTTGACTGCATCCTTAGCGTCGCGCGCGATCTGATTGGCGATGACTTGTTTGCGCACACCCGGACGGCGGCGGTGTGTGAGCACGATGGCGCCGATCATGGCCACCAACAGCACCATGCCGGAGGCTTGGAACAGATAGATATATTTGGTGTACAGGACTTGGCCGATGGCGTGTGTGTTGCTGATTCCGTCCGGCATCGGCGACGCGGCAAGTCCGGCAGCTTCCGGCGCGAACTGCCAGCCGCCGATCATCACCAGCAATTCAACCAGCACCACCAAGCCGATCAGCGCACCGGTCGGCAAATACTGCAAAAAACCCTGGCGCATTTCGACGAAGTTGATGTCGAGCATCATGACCACGAACATAAACAACACAGCCACTGCGCCGACGTAGACGACGACCAGGATCATGGCGAGGAATTCAGCGCCCATCAGCACGAACAGCCCTGCCGCGTTAAAAAACGCGAGAATCAGGAACAGCACCGAATGCACAGGGTTGCGTGACGCAATCACCAGCACACCGGCGGCGACGGCGACGAACGCAAACAGATAAAAAGCCAGCGCGTGTATCATCTATCCCCCAAAAGCCCCAAAGTCGTCATGAACCGTTATGCTCAACGATACGGTGCTTCAATTTTCAGCCGTTCGGCCAACTCAGTTTCCCAGCGGTCGCCGTTGGCCAACAATTTGTCTTTGTCGTACAGCAGCTCTTCGCGGGTTTCCGTTGCGAATTCAAAGTTCGGACCCTCGACAATGGCGTCTACCGGGCAGGCTTCTTGGCAGAGCCCGCAATAGATGCATTTCACCATGTCGATGTCGTAGCGCGTGGTGCGACGCGAGCCGTCGTCGCGAGGCTCGGCCTCAATCGTAATCGCTTGGGCCGGGCAGATCGCTTCGCACAGTTTGCATGCGATGCAGCGCTCTTCGCCGTTCGGGTAGCGACGCAGCGCATGCTCGCCCCGGAACCGTGCCGACAGCGGCCCCTTTTCATACGGATAGTTGACCGTCACTTTTTTGCGGAAAAAATAGCGCAACGTCAGCGACATCCCCGAAACCAGTTCGGAGAGGAAGAGTGCCCGCGCGCCGCGTCCGATAAAGCTCATAGCGTCATCCTATCCTCAGCCCTGACCGATAACCGGTGCCATGTCGAACGCGACCAGGAACCCGGACACGAGCACGACAGCCAGCAACGACAACGGCAGGAACACTTTCCAGCCCAGCCGCATCAACTGGTCGTAGCGATAACGTGGGAACGTCGCGCGCACCCACACGAAAATAAACAGACAGAACGAAATCTTGATCGCCAGCCAGATCGGCCCCGGAATCCAGTTGAACGGCGCGATATCAAACGGCGCCAGCCAGCCACCTAAGAACAGCACCGACGTCATCGCCGACATCAGGATCATGTTGGCGTATTCGCCCAAGAAGAACAGTGCGAACGTCATCGCTGAATATTCGACGTTGTAGCCTGCGACCAATTCCGCTTCAGCTTCCGGCAAGTCGAACGGGTGGCGGTTGGTTTCAGCCAAGGTCGAGATGAAAAAGATCACTGCCATCGGGAACAGCGGGATCACAAACCAAACCGTGCGCTGCGCTTCGACGATCGCCGATAGGTTCAACGAGCCCGCACACAACAGCACGGTGATAATGATCAACCCCATCGAGACTTCGTAAGATACCATCTGCGCCGCGGACCGCATCGCGCCCAAGAACGCGTATTTCGAGTTCGACGCCCAGCCGGCCATCAAGATGCCGTATACGCCGAGCGACGAGATCGCGAACAGAAACAAAATGCCGACGTTGATATCGGCCAGGACCATACCGGCGTCGAACGGAATCACTGCCCACGCCACCAGCGCCAAAATAAAGGTGATCATCGGCGCCAAAACGAACACAACGCGGTTGGCGCCGGTCGGAATCACGGTTTCTTTGAGGAACAGCTTAACGCCGTCGGCAATCGGCTGCAGCAAACCGAATGGACCGACCACGTTCGGGCCCTTACGCAGCTGCATGGCGCCGATCACCTTACGCTCGAAGTACGTAAGATAAGCGACCGACAACATGATCGGGATGATGATCATGAGGATCTTAATGACCAGCCAAACAGCCGGCCAGATCTGTGTTTCAAACATCTCAGCCATCGGTACCCGTCTTCTTCTGCTCAGCCTGCTGGAACGTATCGGTGCATTTGGCCATGGTCTCGGACGCACGGCTGATTGGATCGGTCATGTAAAAGTTCGTAATCGGTGAGACGAATGGTGCTACATCAACCGCGCCCGGCGTGCCGAATTTACCCCAAGGTGCCGCCGATACGCTGTCGATTCCCAAGAATGCGGGATTGGCATCGACCAGCATGCTGCGTACGCCCTTAAGATCATTGCACGGCAGCGTTTTGCCCAACACCTCGGAAAGTGCTCGAACAATGGTCCAGTCTTCGCGTGCATCGCCTGGCGGGAACGCCGCCAAGCGGCCCAGTTGGGCGCGGCCTTCGGTATTGACCCACGTCGCGTTCTTTTCGGTATACGCAGCGCCCGGCAAGATCACATCGGCGCGGTGCGCGCCGGCGTCGCCGTGGTGGCCTTGATAAATCACGAACGCCTTGCCGAGTGCATCGGTATCGATTTCGTCGGCACCCAACAAGTAGACGGCTTCAACGGCGCCAGACCCTGCTGCGGCGATGATGCCGTCGGTGTCCAGCCCGCCCTCGCCCGGCACGAAACCGAGATCAAGGCCGCCGGCGCGGGCAGCGGCCGTATGCAAGACGTTATAGCCGTTCCAACCCGAAGGTTTGTCGATCATGCCGAAAGCTTCGGCGATTTCATAGGTCATGGCGTGGATTGCGGCACCGTCCGGACGCGCCAACGCGCCTTGGCCGACGATGATCATTGGGCGGTTGGCTTTTTTGAGCACATCGGCAAACGGTGAGGTGCCGTCCAGCACGGCCTGCAGGTCTGCAGGACCGGTGCCTAGGTGCTCGTAGTCGTAGCGCAGGTCCGGGGCTTCGCCTACCACGGCAATCGGGAAGTTCCCCATCAAGAAGCGCTTGCGGATGCGGGCATTCAGCACGGCCGCTTCGACGCGCGGATTGGCGCCGACGATCAGCAACGCGTCGGTATTCTCGATCCCGGCGATGGTGCTGTTGAACAGATACCCGGCCCGCAGGCTCGGGTCGGTCTTGGCGCCGTCTTGGCGGCAATCGATGTTCGCAGAGCCCAAACCGGTCATCAGCGCTTTTAAAGCCACCATAGATTCGCAATCGGCTTGATCACCGGCAATCGCGGCAATCTTGGCGCCCGACATGCCGCCCAGGCGCTGCTTGATCAGCGCGAACGCTTCGTCCCACGTGGCAGGCTGCAATTTACCGTCTTGGCGAATATAAGGACGGTCCAGGCGCTGGCGGCGCAGGCCGTCACAGGCGAACCGAGTTTTATCGGAAATCCATTCTTCGTTGATGTCTTCGTTGAGGCGCGGCAACACGCGCATCACTTCCGAGCCGCGCGAATCAACCCGGATGTTGGAGCCCAGCGCATCCATCACATCGACGGTTTCGGTCTTCTTAAGCTCCCATGAGCGCGCCACAAAGGCGTACGGCTTGGATGTCAACGCGCCGACCGGGCACAAGTCGATGACGTTACCGGAAAGTTCGGAATCCAGGGCTTTTTCAAGGTAGGTGGTGATTTCCGCGTGCTCGCCTCGGTTTAACATGCCCATGTCGGTGACGCCTGCAACCTCGGTCGTGAAGCGGACACAGCGCGTGCAATGGATGCAGCGGGTCATGATGGTTTTGACCAGCGGCCCCATTTCTTTGTCTTCGACGGCGCGCTTGTTTTCGATATAGCGCGTGTGATCAAGGCCATAGCCCATAGCTTGGTCTTGAAGATCACATTCGCCGCCTTGGTCGCAAATCGGACAATCCAGCGGGTGGTTGATCAGCAGGAATTCCATCACACCTTTGCGCATTTTCTGCACTTCGGGGGTGTTGGTGCGGATCACCATGCCTTCGCCGACCGGCATCGCGCAGGATGCCACCGGCTTTGGCGAGCGTTCCATCTCGACCAGGCACATGCGGCAGTTGCCGGCAATCGACAGCCGCTCGTGATAGCAAAAGCGGGGAATTTCCACACCGATTTGCTCACAGGCCTGCAACACGGTGATACCGTCTTGGACTTCGATTTCCTGGCCGTCGATGGTCAGTTTAGGCATTGCCGTCCCTCATCTGTCCGTTTGGGCTTAACGCCCTACTCCGCCGCTGCCGAAGATGGCTGGCGTCCATTGCCGACGCGCTCTTCCATCAGCGGGCGGAAGTGTCTGATCAGGCCCTGAATCGGCCACGCGGCGGCATCGCCGAGCGCACAGATCGTATGGCCTTCAACTTGTTTCGTGACTTCTTGCAAAAGATCGATTTCCGCCGACGTTGCGTTGCCTGCGTGAATCCGACCGAGCATACGCCACATCCAACCGGTACCTTCACGGCACGGCGTGCATTGGCCGCAGCTTTCGTGCATGTAGAATTTCGACAACCGGTGGATTGCCTTGATCACGTCGGTGGACTTATCCATCACGATCACAGCCGCGGTCCCCAGGCCCGAGCGGACTTCTTTCAGCGAATCAAAATCCATCAGCACGGTTTCGCAGGTTTCTTTCGGCATCAACGGCACCGACGAGCCGCCCGGAATGACGGCCAGCAAATTATCCCAGCCGCCGCGCACGCCGCCGGCATGTTTTTCAATCAGTTCTTTGAGCGGAATACCCATTTCTTCTTCGACGGTGCACGGCTTGTTGACGTGACCGGAGATGTTGAAAAGTTTTGTGCCAGTATTGTTTGGGCGTCCGATGCCAGCGAACCATTCCGGGCCGCGGCGCATGATCGTCGGCACCACAGCAATGCTCTCGACGTTGTTCACGGTCGAGGGGCAGCCCCAGACACCGACGTTGGCCGGGAACGGCGGCTTCAGGCGCGGCTGGCCTTTTTTGCCTTCCAGGCTTTCGATCAACGCGGATTCTTCGCCGCAGATATAGGCGCCGGCACCCCGGTGAATAAAGAAATCGAAATCCCAACCGCTGCCACAGGCATTTTTGCCGATCAGGCCGTTGGCGTAAGCTTCATCGACGGCGCGTTGCAGGGCTTCGGCTTCGCGGAAGAATTCACCGCGAATATAGCAATATGCGGCGTGCGCCTGCATCGAGAAAGCCGCGATCAGCGCACCTTCGATCAGCTTTTGGCTGTCGTGACGCATGATTTCGCGGTCTTTGCAGGTGCCGGGCTCGCTTTCGTCGGCGTTGATGATCAGATAGTGCGGCCGCTCACCCACTTCTTTGGGCATAAACGACCATTTCATGCCGGTTGAGAAACCGGCGCCGCCGCGACCACGCAGGCCGGACGCTTTGACCATCTCGATGATTTTTTCACGACCCAGATCAAGGATCTGCTTGGTGCCGTCCCAATCGCCGCGCGCCTTCGCGCCCTCCAGGCCGGTGTCCTGTAGGCCGTAGATGTTGGTGAAAATGCGGTCCTGGTCTTTAAGCATCAGGCGTTTTCCTTGCCGGCCTTTTGGGCGCGTAGCGGTTCTTGATCCAGCAGCGTGGTCATCGCGCCCTGCGGCTCGCAAGTAAAGCGACCGGGTTGTTGCGAGCCGGTTGTCGGCGTCTCACCCGCTTGCAATTGATCGATGATTCTCGCCATGGAGTCGCTGTCCAGGTCTTCGTAGAAATCATCGTTGATCTGCACCATCGGCGCGTTGACGCAGGCACCTAAGCATTCGACTTCCAGCAGCGAAAACATGCCGTCTTTGGTGGTTTCGCCATTTTTGATGCCGAGCTTGTCGGTGATCACTTTCATGATGTTCTCAGAGCCGCGCAGCATGCAGGGCGTGGTGCCGCACAACTGGATGAAATTTTTGCCCACCGGCTTGAGGCTATACATCGTATAGAACGACACAACTTCGAGGACGCGAATCGCCGGCATATCCAAGTACGTCGCGATATGCTCAATCGCCGGCATCGGCAACCAACCACCGCACTGGCGCTGTGCGATATCGAGCAACGGCATCACCGCCGAGCGTTGCTTACCTTCGGGATACTTGGCAATCGCCGCATCCGCCAAGACTTTGTTCTCGGCGGAAAACTCAAACGTTTCAATGATTTCGTGTTGGCTCATCGGTCAATCTCCCCGAACACCACGTCGACGGAGCCGATGTTGGCGACGATGTCGGCCAACATATGCCCTTTCGAGATCAGCTCGGTTGCCTGCAACGAGGCAAATCCTGGTGCGCGGATTTTGCAGCGGTATGGCTTGTTGGTGCCGTCGGAAATCAAATACACCGCGAATTCGCCCTTCGGTGCTTCGACGGCACAATAGGTTTCACCGGCCGGTACCCGGTAGCCTTCGGTATACAATTTGAAATGGTGGATCAGCGCTTCCATCGAATGTTTCATTTCGCCCCGGCTCGGCGGCGTGATCTTGTGGTCGATAGACTTAGACGGGCCGCCTGGCATGTTTTCAATGGCTTGACGTATGATCTTAACGCTTTCTCTCATCTCAAGTATGCGCACCAGATAACGATCATAACAGTCGCCGTTTTTGCCGACGGGAATCTGAAAATCGTACTTTTCGTAGCCGTCATAGGGCTGCGACTTGCGCAGATCCCAAGCGACCCCCGATGCGCGCAAGTTGGCGCCGGTGATGCCCCAATCCTGGCACTGTTCGGCGGTGATTACGCCGATATCGACGGTGCGCTGCTTGAAGATGCGGTTTTCCGTCAGCAAGGATTCGGTGTCGTCGCAGATTTGCAGGAAATCCGGGCACCATGCGTAGATGTCGTCAAGCAACGATTGCGGCACATCGAAAGCGACGCCGCCGGGGCGAAAATAGTGCATGTGCATACGCGCACCGGACGCCCGTTCGCAGAATTCCATCAGTTTTTCGCGGTGTTCGAAGCACCACAACATCGGCGTCATGGCGCCGACGTCCATGGCAAACGCGCAGACGTTCATCAGATGGTTCAGCAAACGCCCGATTTCGGCGTACAACACGCGGATCGCCTGGGCGCGGGCCGGCGCCTCAAGGCCCAACAGCTTCTCGGTCGCCAACGCAAACGCGTGTTCTTGGTTTTGCGGCGATGAATAGTCGAGCCGGTCGAAATAGCCGACGGCCTGCACATAGGTTTTGTGTTCAATCAGTTTTTCCGTGCCCCGGTGCAGCAAGCCGATGTGCGGATCGGCGCGCTCAATCACCTCGCCGTCCATTTCCAGGACCAAGCGCAGCACGCCGTGTGCGGCTGGGTGCTGCGGGCCGAAGTTGATGTTGTAGTTCTTGATCTGAGTTTCGGCCATTATTTCGCCTCCTGCTTGGCGGCATCGGCCTCGGTTTCGGCTTTCTCGTCGCCCGGTAGCATGCGCTGCACGCCTTCCCACGGGCTCAGGAAGTCGAAGGTCCGGAATTCTTGGGTCAGTTTAACCGGCTCGTAGACGACGCGCTTTTGTTCATCGTCGTAGCGCAGTTCGACATAACCGGTCAGCGGGAAGTCTTTGCGCAGCGGATGGCCTTCAAAGCCATAGTCGGTGAGAATGCGGCGCAGGTCCGGATGATCGATAAAGCCGATCCCGAACATGTCCCAAACCTCCCGCTCCCACCAGTTGGCAGAATTGAAGATGCTGGTGACACTGGCGACAGGCGTATCTTCGTCGGTCGACAGTTTGACGCGGATGCGCGTGTTGTGGGTCATCGACAACAGGTTATAGACGACCTCAAAGCGTTCCGTGCGCTCAGGGTAATCCACAGCGCAGATATCCAGCAATGTCGAGAACTGGCAGTTCGCACCATCGCGTAGATATTTGATGACGTTCAAAATTTCGTCGCGCTCGACCTCAAGGCATAATTCGCCCAGGCGCACGTGTGCGTCCTTGACCGCGTCGCCAAGTTCGTCGCGAATGAAATCGCCTAATTCTTTGAGCGCAGTATCCATGTCAGTCCGTTTTCAATACGTTCTGGTGCTTGATCGCTTAGCGGAACAGCACGCCGGTGCGGCGAATTTTCTTTTGAAGTTGCAAGATACCGTACACTAGTGCCTCGGCAGTTGGTGGGCAGCCGGGTACATAGATATCAACCGGCACCACGCGGTCACAACCGCGCACCACCGAATATGAATAGTGATAATACCCGCCGCCGTTGGCGCATGATCCCATTGAGATCACATAGCGTGGCTCGGCCATCTGGTCGTATACTTTGCGGAATGCCGGGGCCATCTTGTTGGTCAGCGTACCGGCGACGATGATCACGTCGGATTGACGTGGGCTCGGGCGCGGTACGACGCCGAAGCGATCCAAATCGTAGCGGCTGACATAAGCGTGCATCATCTCAATCGCGCAGCACGCGAGGCCGAAGGTCATTGGCCACAGCGATCCGGTGCGGGCCCAGTTGGCCAGCTTGTCAACGGATGCGATGACAAAGCCTTTGTCCTGCAGCTCGCCGGTGACTTGGCGCAGGATTTTATCTTGCTCGGCGCCCGGCGGTAACGGCATGCCGATTGGCTCTGGTGCGTTACTTACTCCCATTCCAGGGCTCCTTTACGCCATTCGTAGACGAATCCGATGGTGAGAATCCCAAGGAACACCATCATCGACCAAAAGCCGAACACGCCGATGTTGCCCAGCGAGATTGCCCATGGGAACAAGAACGCGACTTCAAGGTCAAAAATAATGAAAAGGATGGCAACCAGGTAAAACCGCACATCGAATTTGTGACGTGCATCCTCGAACGCTTCAAAGCCGCATTCGTAGGCCGAGTTCTTTTCCACATCCGGCCGTTGCGGCGCAACGATGTAGGAACCCAGCACGGCGACGCATGCGATGGCGGTAGCGATCCCAATAAAAATCAGGATCGGCAGGTATTCGCTCAATAAGCCTTCCAACGCTTCCCTCTCCCCGGCTTGCGCCGGCCCTCGACGTCGGCGAGCGCATCCACTGGAAGCGCATCGCAACCCCTTTTCAACAACGGTAGGCATTTAAGGTATGCCCCACAAGGGTCTATTTTTCAATGCAAAGGCGCATCCAAATGAGCTTTTTTTCGCAGGTGCAGCGAGACCGAGCGATAGCCCCGATTTACCTTACCTCTGTTGCCTCGCCCCCTACCTCCAGTGTTGCCCGCTCCCCATCCCAGCGACTCCCCGGAATCGCGCAGCGGTATCCGGGGGCTTGGAGCCAGGTCGTAGATCGCACGCAAAGGTTCCGGATAATGCCTTCGGCATTTCCGGGAAGTCGCGGCTGGTGGTATGGGATTGTTACGAACGCCACCCCGTCGAAGGTGGTTGCGATGCAGATCAAAATGGGGGAAATGGCGGGAGTGACGGGACTCGAACCCGCGGCCTCCGGCGTGACAGGCCGGCGCTCTAACCAACTGAGCTACACCCCCCAAGATGGGGCCGCACCGGATCGTCTCGGCAGCGGAAGCGATGATCTAAAGCACCCCTTGGGGGGTGTCAAGCGATGTAGAGAGCAGGCCCAGATTAAAACTGATTAAAACTGATTAAAAATGCATTTGCGGCATTTTCGCCCTGCTCGCCGACATGTTTATTGAAAATGGTGGGCGGTAACGGGTTCGAACCGCTGACCCTCTCGGTGTAAACGAGATGCTCTACCAGCTGAGCTAACCGCCCTTAAGGAGGTGATATACTGCGTCGCGGCGGCGCTGTAAATGAAAGTCGTGCATAAACGAAAACGCCGGCCACGAGGGCCGGCGTTTCCAAAAGTCAGATCGACGTCAGCTTAGTTGACGGCGTCCTTGAGACCCTTACCAGCTTTGAACTTAGGCTGCTTCGAAGCTGGGATTTGGATGGTTTCGCCGGTGCGCGGGTTGCGGCCCGTGGTCGCTTTACGCTGCACCACCGAGAAGGTGCCAAAACCGACAAGACGGACTTCAGCGCCGCCCTTCATGGAAGACGTGATGGTGTCGAATACCGCATCACATGCTTTAGCTGCGTCGGCTTTGGTCAGGCCGGACGCGTCTGCGACGGCTGCTACGAGATCATTCTTATTCATGGCAAATGCCCCCTTTTCACAAGGTTAAGGTTGTTACGTTTAATCGAGCACCCGTCGAAACCATTTGGTTACCTCGTGGTTTTTGTGGGCACCGAAATCGCGATGAATCTAGTGCCGAAGCGCTGAAACGGTCAAACAATCCCCCTCAAAAAACGGCAGATTTCCGGGCTTTTGTCCACAGGTAGCCGTAACCTACGGAAAACAAAAGACTATTTAGCTTGAGCCGAATCGATGATTTTTTGGTGAGGGAGTGAAAACCGAAGAAACGCGCGGATTTCTGGGAAAAATACCTGAATCGGCGTGTCGATTCGAATTCTTTGCATTTTATCAATTACCGCGTTGCGCTGCTGGGTACGTCATAAACAAAAAAGGCGCGCCGCCGAGACATCCCGGGGCGCGCCGTTTTGTGTAGAGGTGTATTCGCTAAGGGTTATTCAAAATTAGTGTTTTACCAGATCGCCGGTCGGCTCGTTGCTCTGCGATGCCAATGCGGTGGCTTCGGCCTGATCGGCTTCACTCCATTCGATTGGCGTCATCGGTTTGGACAACGCGCGTTCCAGAACTTCGTCGACGGTAGACACTGGAATGATCTCCAGGCCCTCTTTGACGATGTCTGGAATTTCCGCCAGATCCTTCATGTTTTCTTGCGGGATCAGGACCGTTTTGATGCCGCCACGAAGGGCCGCCAGCAGTTTTTCCTTTAGGCCGCCGATGGCCAGAACGCGACCACGCAACGTCACTTCGCCGGTCATCGCCACTTCGCGCCGCACCGGAATACCGGTCAGCACCGAAACGATGGACGTCGTCATGCCGACACCTGCGGACGGACCGTCTTTCGGGGTCGCCCCCTCCGGCACGTGCACGTGAATGTCGCGCTGGTTGAACAGCGGTGGGCGAATGCCGAACGTGTGTGCGCGAGACTGCACGTAAGACTTTGCGGCTTGGATGCTCTCCTGCATTACGTCACCGAGCTTGCCGGTAATGATCATGCGGCCCTTACCCGGCACCATCACGGATTCGATCGACAGCAACTCGCCGCCGACTTCGGTCCATGCCAAACCGGTCACGACACCGACCAGGTCTTCGGCTTCCATTTCGCCATAGCGGTACTTTTTGATGCCTGCATATTTCTCAAGGTTGTCCGGTGTGATTTTGACCGATTTGGTCTCACCCATGAGGATTTCCTTGAGCGCTTTACGCACCAAGTTGGCAAGTTCGCGTTCCAGGTTCCGCACACCGCTCTCTTTGGTGTAATAGCGGATCAGGTCAACTAAGCCGTCATCGGTGATTGACCATTCCTTATCCTTCACACCATGCTTTTCGATTTGCTTGGTGATCAGGTGGCGTTTTGCGATTTCGACCTTTTCATGTTCGGTATAGCCGGACAGGCGGATGATTTCCATCCGGTCCAAAAGCGGGCCCGGCATGTTGAGTGTGTTGGCCGTGGTCACGAACATCACGTCCGACAGGTCATAGTCGACCTCAAGGTAGTGATCGTTGAACGTGCCGTTTTGTTCGGGGTCCAAAACCTCAAGTAAAGCGGAGGCCGGATCACCGCGCCAGTCGTTGCCCATTTTGTCGACCTCGTCCAACAGGAACAACGGGTTCGACGATTTGGCTTTTTTCATGGACTGCAGAATCTTGCCCGGCATCGAGCCGATGTAGGTCCGGCGATGGCCACGGATTTCAGATTCGTCCCGCACGCCGCCCAGCGACATCCGCACGAAGTTCCGCCCCGTCGATGCTGCAATTGATTTGCCCAACGACGTTTTGCCGACGCCTGGAGGTCCGACCAGGCACAAGATCGGCCCGGTTACCTTGTTGGTGCGTTGCTGCACGGCAAGGTATTCGATGATCCGCTCTTTGACCTTTTCCAGACCGTAGTGATCCTTATCCAGGATTTCTTCGGCTTTCTTGATGTCTTTTTTGACGCGGGTCCGCTTTTTCCAAGGAATAGACAGCATCCAATCCAAATAGTTGCGCACCACCGTCGCTTCGGCCGACATCGGTGACATGCTCTTGAGCTTCTTCAGCTCGGCCATCGATTTTTCTTCGGCTTCTTTGCTCAGTTTGGTTTTTTTGATTTTTTCTTCCAGCTCAGCCAACTCGTCACGGCCGTCTTCGCCCTCGCCGAGCTCCTTCTGGATCGCTTTCATCTGTTCGTTCAGATAATACTCGCGCTGCGTCTTCTCCATCTGGCGTTTGACGCGATTGCGGATTTTCTTTTCCACTTGCAACACGCCGATTTCGGCTTCCATGAAGCCGAGCACGCGCTCAAGACGCTCAATTACGCTGTCGACTTCCAGCAGTTCCTGCTTTTCGGAAATCTTGATCGCCAGATGCGAGGCCACGGTGTCGGCAAGCTTCGACGGATCGTCGATCTGGTTGACCGAAACCAAGACTTCAGGCGGAATTTTTTTGTTGAGCTTGATATAGCTCTCGAACTGGTTGACGACCGAGCGCGATACCGCTTCGAGCTCACGCTCATCGCCGGTGTCTTCGTCGATACGGCCGGCTTCGACCATGAAGAACTTTTCGGTCTCGGTGAATTCTTCGATGCGCGCGCGCTGGATGCCTTCGACCAACACCTTAACGGTGCCGTCGGGCAACTTCAGCAGTTGCAGCACGGTCGATACGGTGCCGATCTCGTAAATCTCGTCTGGCCCCGGATCGTCGTCTGCGGCGTTCTTTTGAGCGACCAGCAGGATTTGCTTGTCGTCTTTCATTACGTCTTCCAGGGCGCGTACGGACTTCTCGCGACCCACGAACAGCGGCACGATCATGTGTGGGAACACAACGATGTCGCGTAGCGGGAGGACCGGGAAGAGTTCTTTTTGTTCGTTGGTTGTCATTCAATCACTCCGATGAAGCCAGGTGCGCCACACAGGTTGTTTTGGGGCGCACCGGATGAGACATGTTATAGCAAAAGTGGGTTGTTTAGTTGGTATGTGCAAGTGCTAACGGGTTCGGCGGGAAACCTGTATTTTTGGGCATTTAAGCTGTCATTTCATGCGCGGAGCGCGGAATGAGGCTGATGCAAGGCCAGGGCGGCATTGTGGTCCCCGGACGATAACGGCGTCACCGTAAAGGCGACGCCGCATCGAATTTATAAAAGCATCTAAAGATGTGTCGATAACAATCTGAAATGACACGATTTTCTTTAAGAGGCCGAGGATTCCACCTCGTCCTTGCGGTCGGCATAGATGAACAGCGGCGGTGCGCCGTCGTTGACGGTGTCCTCGTTAATCACCACTTCCTCGACGCCATCCAGGCCCGGCAGATCAAACATCGTATCCAGCAGGATATTTTCCATGATCGAGCGCAGGCCACGTGCCCCGGTTTTGCGTTCAACCGCCTTTTCCGCAATCGATTCGAGCGCTGCTTCACGGAACGTCAGGCCGACATTTTCCATATCGAAAAGACGCTGATACTGCTTCACCAACGCGTTCTTCGGCTTGGTGAGGATTTCGATCAGCGCGTCCTGGTCCAAATCTTCGAGGGTAGCAAGCACAGGCAAGCGGCCGACGAATTCAGGGATCAGACCGAACTTTAACAGATCTTCCGGTTCGACCTCGGCCAGGATTTCGCCGGTCTGGCGATCTTCTTGGCCGCGCACGTCGGCACCAAAGCCGATGTGCGTGCCGCGCCCGCGCCCGGCGATGATTTTTTCAAGGCCGGCAAATGCGCCACCACAAATGAACAAGATGTTCGTGGTGTCGACCTGCAGGAATTCCTGCTGTGGATGCTTGCGCCCGCCCTGCGGCGGCACGGAGGCGACGGTGCCTTCCATGATCTTCAGCAGCGCCTGCTGCACGCCCTCACCCGACACGTCACGCGTGATCGACGGGTTGTCGGACTTGCGGCTGATCTTGTCGACCTCGTCGATGTAGACGATGCCGCGCTGTGCACGCTCGACGTTATAGTCGGCGGACTGCAACAGCTTGAGGATGATGTTCTCGACATCTTCGCCGACATAACCGGCTTCGGTCAGCGTCGTCGCGTCGGCCATGGTGAACGGCACATCCAAGATGCGCGCCAGGGTTTGCGCCAGCAGCGTCTTGCCGCAGCCGGTCGGGCCGATCAGCAGGATGTTCGACTTCGCCAACTCAACGTCGTTGGTTTTGCCGCTGTGGCTCAGGCGCTTGTAGTGGTTGTGCACGGCAACCGACAAAACCCGCTTCGCGCGCTTTTGGCCGATCACGTAATCGTCCAACACGTTGCAGATGTCGATCGGCGTCGGCACACCCTCGCCGGACTTCACCAAATTGGTCTTATGTTCTTCACGAATAATGTCCATGCAGAGTTCAACGCATTCATCACAGATGAATACGGTGGGACCCGCGATGAGCTTACGGACCTCGTGCTGGCTTTTGCCGCAGAACGAGCAATAAAGCGTGTTCTTGGAATCGCCGCTGCCGGATTTGCTGCTCATAAGGACTCCTTGAGCCGTAACTTAAACTGAGAATTGGTATGTTAGCCGCCGGGGGGCGCCCCACACAATCCCCGATTTCTTTTATGCAAGCGGTGTAACCCGCTGCTGATCATGGTCCGCAATCCGTATCGGGTGGAAAGCGGCCGCTAAAATCTGTGTATTATTCGCCTTCAGGGCGCGGACGCTCGGCCACAACCTCGTCGACGATGCCGAATGTCTTGGCTTCCTCGGCGTCCATGAAGGTGTCGCGGTCGACCGCTTTTTCCACCGTCTCGAGCGACTGGCCCGTGTGTTCAACGTACATTTGGTTGAGCCGTGCGCGAATCTTGATGATCTCACGGGCTTGGATTTCGATGTCCGATGCCTGACCCTGTGCCCCGCCCGAGGGCTGGTGGATCATGACCCGTGCGTTCGGCAGCGCGTAGCGCTTACCTTTTTCGCCGGCGGCCAACAGGAACGAGCCCATCGAGGCCGCTTGGCCGATACACACGGTCGAAACGTGCGGACGGATGTAGCGCATGGTATCATAGATCGCGAGACCTGCCGTCACCACACCACCCGGTGAGTTGATGTATAATGAGATGTCCTTATCGGGGTTCTCGGATTCCAAGAACAGCAGCTGCGCACAGATAAGGCTGGCAACCTCGTCATGCACGGCGCCGGTCAGAAAGACGATCCGCTCCTTCAAAAGGCGCGAATAGATGTCGTAGGCGCGCTCCCCCCGGTTGGTCGTCTCGACCACCATCGGTACAAGCGTATTCATGTGAACGTCCAGGCCGTGCGACATACTGCGTATCTCCTCGTTAAATGCGTCGTTCCGAGATAAGCCGCCAGCCCTCGGCATGCAAGGGCGGAGTTCACCTTTAGGCGAATTGACCGCTTTCAGCGTGCCCACTCATCGCCTGCGGCCATTCCGGGAAATCGCAGAGGTTTTCAAGAATAATAAAGTAGGCGATTTCCCGGAACCGCGCAGCGGTATCCGGGATCTTCGCGCATCGCCAGCGCCCACCCGTTAGATGGACAAGGCTACCTTACTCGGCGTCTTTTTTCGCGGGCTTCTTTTTCGCAGCCGGCTTTTTCTTTGGGGCTGCATCGTCATCGTCTTTTTTCGCAGCAGCTTTCTTTTTGGGTGCGGCTTTCTTTTTCGCCGGCTTGCCGGTGGCGTCCTGCTGAGCTTCGTTGTCTTCCTGCAAAGCGGCGACCAGCTCTTCCATGGTGGCGGGCTTATCCGTCACCTTTGCCATTTCGAGAACGAAATCGATGATTTTGTCTTCGAACACGGGAGCCGAGATTTGCTCAAGCGCTTGCGGGTTGCTCTTGAAGAACTCAAGCACTTGCTGCTCTTGACCCGGATATTTGCGGGCTTCTTCCATCATCGCGCGGTTCAGGTCTTCTTGTGCGATCTGGATGTTGTTGTTGCGGCCGATTTCCGACAGTAGCAAGCCGAGGCGGACACGACGGGCGGCAATGCCTTTGAACTCTTCAGCCTGATCGGCATCGGGCTCAAACTCGTGCGCTTCTTCGTGGGCTTTTTCGTCGGCATTCTGGGCGTCAGAACCATGCTGCTCATGCTGCCACTGGTGAATGATGGAATTGTATTCTTGATCGGCCAGTTTCGGCGGCACATCGAAGTCGACCATGTCGGCCAACTGATCCAAAAGCTGACGTTTCAAGATCATCCGGCCGTATTGCTTGAATTCACGGCCTTGTTCTTCGGTGATCATTTCGCGCAGTTTTTCAAGGTTCTCGGCACCGGCTTTTTTCGCCAGATCATCATCGATCGGTGACGGCTTGCCTTCACGAATTTCGTGCAGCTTAACCTCGAACACGGCTTCTTTACCGGCCAGTTCTTCAGCGCCGTACTCGTCTGGGAAGTTCACCTTCACTTCGATGTCGTCGCCAACGTTCACACCAGTCAGCTGATCTTCGAAGCCGGGAATGAAGCTGTTGGAGCCGAGCTCAAGTTCATAGCCCTCAGCGGCACCACCGGCGAACGGCTCACCACCGATTTTGCCGACGAAGTCGATGGAGATGATGTCGCCACCCTTGGTCTTGCGCTTGGTGGTGATCGGCTCGGACGTTTTGTTGGCATCGGCGATGCGCTGAAGGGTTTCCTCGATGTCTTTTTCATCGATCTTCGGGACCATGCGCTCAACTTTGATCTTGCTCAGGTCCGGCACCGTAACGTCGGGCAGGATGTCGAGTTTGATTGTGTATTCCAGATCTTTGCCGTCTTCGAACGAGGTCACTTCGAACTCCGGCTGACCGGCGGGACGAATGCCCTTTTCTGTCATCGCTTGTTCTGCAGATGTAGACACGGCGCTTTCCAGCACTTCGCCCATCACCGACGGGCCGTAGCGCTTGCGCAGCAACGAGACCGGCACTTTGCCAGGGCGGAAGCCCGGCAGGCTTGCGGTTCTCGCGATCTCTTGCAGTTTCAGCGAGACCTTCTCTTCGATTTCTTTGGCGGGCAGCGCGATTTTGTATTCGCGGCTCAGACCTTCGGATTTAACTTCGGTAACCTGCATCGGAATTCCAGACACTCAATCAAGTGGATACGTACAAATGGTTCAATTCGGCTTCTCGTCGTCTATCTAGGCTCGCTTTTAGGTCGTTTGCCGGGGATGGTGCGGGCGGAGGGACTTGAACCCACACGACTTACGTCACAGGTACCTAAAACCTGCGTGTCTACCAATTCCACCACGCCCGCTTATCCATCCCGCCGTAAGCTTATGGGCTGATGCGTCAGGCAAAACGGTGCCGGACCTGCTTCGGCCCAAAGCGGTGCGACACTCTACTTATTTCGCGATGCCTGTCAATCAGGGCGTTATTGGGGCGTTTATCAGGGGTTTCAACGGTGCCAAGGGTGGTTTTAGCCCTTCAACAGGTTTCGTGTGCCACTTGATGCGGCGACCTTGCCACGCGCGCTATAGGCTTCGTGGTTCTCTTCGATCCGGTTTAGGTTATACAGATAGTTGACCATCATCCCTGCCGACTGGCGAAAACCGTTTTCGGACGTGTCGCCGAGCCAGTTGATGCGCTCGATCCCGGCACCGTTCGAGAGGTGGAAGTGTGCCACCGGATCGCGCGCCGTACCTTCGCGGCGTTTTTCTTCCAGCAGATAGCGCGCGCACAGCCGCATGAGTGGCGCTTTCAACGCATTGCTGATCGTATCATCGTGGTGCCAATGCGGGTCTTGCAGCAATTCTTTGATCACGCCTTTCAACCCTGTCGACTTGCCGGTGACGTCTTTAATCGCCTTGCGTTCTGCAGACAGCAGGATTTTCGGGTCGCCTGCGGCAAATAGATGATCAAGCCACCTGTTAAAGCCCGGAATCGGCGACAGCGTCGAAAACGTCTTGAGGTTATCGAATTCGTCTTTCAACTGCGAGACCACACGCTTGATCAGGAAGTTGCCGAAGCTGATGCCGGCCAAACCTTTTTGCGCGTTTGAGATCGAATAAAAGACCGCTGTATCAGCCTTGCTGGGATCTTGCACCGGGGCGTTTTCGTCCAAAAGTTCTTGCACGTTGTCGGCAATGCCGTTGACCAAGGCGACCTCGACGAAGATCAAAGGTTCGTCTGGCATGCGCGGATGAAAAAATGCAAAACAGCGTCGATCGGAATCCAGACGGTTCTTGAGGTCTTCCCAGCCGGCAATCGCATGCACGGCTTCATACGCGATCAACTTTTCCAAAATTGAGGCCGGCGTTTTCTCCCAGGAAATTTGTCTAAGTTCCAAAAAATCGACGTCGAACCACGACACCAAGATGGTGCGAAGGTCGCGTTCGAGTGATTTCAACGCTTGGTCTTCTTTGGCAAAGCGCAGGATTTCCGCGCGCATATCGACCAAGAACTTCACCCCGTCGGGCAACGCGTTGAACTGCGTCAAAAGCCGATTGCGGGGCGCTTCAAGGGCTTTGCGCAGCAAATATTCCGCATCGCGCCGGTCGTCTTCGTCGTCGGCGAGTTGTACGGCATCGATAGCGGCGTCGATCCGACCCGGGTCGGTGTCGAATTCGCGCGCCATAACATTCAAGAACCGCCGCCGCCCTTTTTCGTCCAATGCCAAATAGACCTGGCCGAGCTTTGCCGCTTCGGCACGGGCTGAAACCTCGCCGCCTTTGTTTTCCAGGCAGGCTTTCATCTGCGCGCGCAGGTTCTGCAGATCGCCGTCCGGCAGGTCGGGTCTGGCGGTGGCAGCGCTTACGTCATAGTTGCTGCCGGCAATCGAGCGCCACCCCTCACGAAGGTTGCGCATCGTGCGATCGATAAAGTTTGTCGGTTCACCATCCATAGCACTTAAATTGGACTGGTTATGGTTTCAGATCAAGTGGACCCTTGAAGACATTTATCAGTGCCGCCGGCAGGTCTTCGGCGATCAAGCCCAGGCCGATGGATTGGGCGGCTTGCCCATGACACCAGACTCCGGCTGCGGCGGCGTCGAACGGCGCACACCCCTGCCCTACGAAGGCGCCGATGATGCCTGCCAAAACATCGCCCGCGCCCGCCGTCGCCAACCAAGGTGGGGCCGAGGCATTGATTGCAGCGCGTCCATCCGGTGCGGCGATCACGGTGTCCGCCCCTTTGAGGACGATCACGGCGCCGCTGAGTTTTGCGGCGGCCCGCGCCCGGGTCAGCTTGTCACCTTTGCTGTCGAATAGGCGTTTGAACTCGCCTTCGTGCGGCGTCATCACGACCGGTCCCTGGATCGCATCGAACAGGGCTTGTGGGGTTTCTTCGAAGCTGGAAAGCGCATCGGCGTCCAAGACGACGCTACGTGCGCCGCCGTGCAGAGCCGCGTGGACGGCGGTTCGGGTCGCGGCGTCGGCACCGAGCCCGGGGCCGATCACGACCGCTGAGCGCCTCGGGTCTTCGAGCGCACTTCTGAGATCGTCCGTGGCTTCTACAAGGTTGCCGGGCTCGGCTGCGGCATAGATCGGCCAGGCGTCGATTGGCACGGCAAGTGTCACCAAGCCGGCACCTGCACGCCGAGCAGCCAAGGCGGCCAAGCGCGCCGCACCGGTCATCCGCGCCCCGCCGGCGACGACCACATGGCCGCGATGATATTTGTGATCGGTGGCATTTGATACGTCGAACACGGTATCTCGCCAAAGTGCCGGCGTGTTTTCAAAGGTGGTCGGGGCGATGTCGCCCAGTACAGTGTTCGGGATACCGATGTCGACGACGTGGATATCACCGCACAGCGCGCGTCCGGGATACAAAAGATGACCCGGTTTTTTGCGGAAGAACGTGACGGTCTCCGTGGCTTGTAGGGCTGTGCCCATGACCACGCCGGTGTTGCCGTTCAGCCCGCTCGGCAGATCAACGGCAATGCAGGGCAATGCCAGCACGCGGGCCGCTTCGAGGACGGTGGCAGCCGTACCGTCGATGTCGCGGGTCAGACCTGCGCCGAACAGCGCGTCGATGACGATGCTGTGCTCTTCCAGCGCCATTGGCGCGAGCGGCTCGGTCGGTTGATGCCAGCGTTCAAAGTTGCTTTTGGCGTCGCCTTTAAGTTTGTAAGGGTCGCCGAGTACGGCAATCCGCACTCGGTGGCCGCGCTGGCGCAAGTAGCGCGCCGCCACGTAGCCGTCGCCGCCGTTGTTGCCTGGGCCGGACAGCACCACGAAAGGCCGATGGCCACCGAGCTTTCGCGCCATCCGCCCCGCCACATCCGCCACCGCCCGCCCGGCATGTTCCATGAGTGCCATGCCGGATGTTCCGTTCTGGATCGCCGCCGCATCGGCACGCGCCATTTCGTCTGTGCTTAGGAGAGCGTTTTCGGTCATGGGGGTAAGTATACAGCCTCGGCGCGGGAAGCGTCATCCTGAACTTGATTCAGGATCCACGGTTATGTCGACTCGGAAGCTGGAGCGTTTGCACAGCGGTGGATCCTGAATCAAGTTCAGGATGACGCTTTTAGTGATGAGAGATGTTCTAAGCGAGGCTTTAACCACCTGCGACTCCCCGGAACCGCGTAGCGGTATCCAGAGCCTTGAAGTCTCATCGATATTCCGTCTCGGAACTTTCATTGAGGCTAAAGGGTTCGGGGGTTACAGTGGTGACTCAGATCAATCGTTTTGGCATTTTGGAGAGCAAAGCATGCTTCGATTATTTACACGTACCTGTGCCGTGCTTGGTATCGCGATCAGCTTAATAGTTGCAGCGCCCAGTGCGCATGCGGAGGTGGCTGGTATGATCGTCAAAACATCCGATTTTGATGTGACCAAGACTGTGGACCGACTCGGCATTGCGCTTGAGCGTGCGGGCATTACGGTATTCAGCCGCATTAAACACCATCGTGGCGCAGAAAAAGTAGGCCTCACGCTACGCCCGACCGAAGTGATTATTTTCGGCAACCCGAAACTCGGTACACCGCTGATGCAGTCGAACGCTGCGATCGGTCTTGATCTGCCGTTGAAGGCGGTTGCTTGGCAGGCCGAAGACGGGAAGACGTACTTAGCCTATAACGATCCGGCGTGGATGGCGACGCGATATGGCATCACCGATAAAGACCCGGTGTTTCAAAAAATAACCGGCGCGCTGAACAAATTTACCGACATGGCGACCAAGCGCGGTATGTTGCCCGCCCAATGATCTTTTTGTGATCTTCTAACGCAATAGGATAGGCATATGCCCGCACGAATCATCGCCGTCGCGCAACAAAAAGGCGGCGCCGGCAAGACAACGTTGACGGCTCAATTGGCCGCATTTTGGTCCGCCAATAATCGCGTTGCGATTATGGACATTGACCCGCAAGGCAGCCTGACTGCTTGGCATGGGATTCGTGCCGAGAGCCCACGCAAGCTGGGCGCGATCCATTTATCCAGCGTGTCCGGCTGGCGCGTCGGCACCGAATTGGATCGTTTAAAAAATGACTTTGATCTGGTGCTGATTGATTGCCCGCCGCACGCCGAAACCGAAACTAAGAACGCTATGCGCGCCGCCGCTCTGGTGGTGATCCCGGTGCAGCCGTCGCCGATGGACGTATGGGCGACGGCGCCGACGGCTGAATTCGCCAGTCAGCAGAATACGCCGGTGCGTCTTGTGTTGAACCGCGTGCCGCCGCGTTCGCGTTTGGTTGAGACCGTGCAGGGCATGTTGAAAGATCAAAAACTTAAGGTCGCAACACATGCGCTCGGCAACCGGGTCGCTTTTGCGGCATCGTTGATTGAAGGTATGGGCGTCAGCGAGAGCGAGCCGTCCAGCCAAGCCGCCAACGAAATTCGCGCGCTCGCCCAAGAACTGAAAAAGGCTGCATCCTGATGTTGATTTCTCCTCTTATGCTCGGTCTTCACGCCCTGGCCGCAACGGTCTGGGTCGGCGGTATGTTCTTCGCTTACGTTATTCTGCGCCCAAGCGTGCCCGGCATCGACCCGCCGCCCGAACGTTTGAAACTTTGGGACCGGGTGTTCGGTAAATTCTTTAATTGGGTTTGGCTGGCGGTGATCATCTTGCCGCTCACGGGCTATTTGCAAGTGTTCGGCGACTTCGGTGGTTTCGCAGGTGCGGGCTTGCACATTCACTGGATGCACGGCACCGGCTGGTTGATGATCTTGCTGTTCGTGTATTTGTATATGAAACCGTACAAGCTGTTTAAAGCCGCCGTCGCCGAACAAAACTGGGACGTCGCTAAAACCAATCTGGAACGCATCCGCAAAATCGTCGCGATCAACTTAGTGCTCGGTCTGATCACTGTGCTGCTCGGCTCCGCCGGGCGCTTATGGGTGTTAAACATCGATATGTGATTTGCGGGGAGGTCCCGGATAAGTTCTGCGCACTTTCCGGGATGACGATTAAAAAATAAACTCGTCATCCCGGGCGAACAACGCGAGACCCGGGACCTCCCTCTACACCAATTTCGAGGCAATATTTACTTCATGCTTCAGGGTTTGGTGAACCGGGCAGCGGTCAGCAATTTCAAAGAGGCGTTGGCGTTGTTCATCGCTGAGGTCGCCGGTGATGTGCACCTCGGTACTAATGCGGTCCACATGCCCGGTTTTCGTTTCGCATTCGCTGCAGTCTTCGGCGTGAATTCTTTCGTGGCGCAGGGTGACGCGCGCTTGGTCGAGCGGCCAATTTTTGCGCTCAGCATACATCCGTAACGTCATGGATTTGCAGGCCCCCAATGCGGCCAGTAAAAGATCGTAGGGGGACGGGCCGGTGTCGTTGCCGCCGACACTGACCGGCTCGTCGGCGTGCAGCAAATGCCGACCGCCGACCGAGATCACGTTGCCGAACCTGCCTTTGCCGGTTTCCTGCACGACGACGCCGTCTTCAATGGATGGCACGTCGTCGCCGGTGTTGGTTTCCGTGCCGGTGCCGATGTAGCGATCTGCCCATGCTGCAATCACGTTGGCGCAATAAACCGCGTCGGCGCGCTTTGACAACAGGTGGTCGGCGTCATCCAACGACACGAAACTTTTCGGGTGCTTCGCGGCCAGATAAATTTCTTGCGCGTTTTCGATGCCGACGACGTTGTCGACAGGCGAGTGAAACACCAGCAATGCTTTGCCTAAATGTCCAAGTTCGTCGGTCAGGCGTTGACCGCGAATGTCATCCAAAAATTGCTTTTTAATTTTGAACGGGCGCCCGACGAGCGTGACGTCGGCCTCCCCGTCGGCTTCGATGCGGGTGATGTCGTCTTTAAAATTGTTCGTCACATGGCCTGGATCGGATGGCGCGCCGATGGTGCAGACGGCGTCGACTTCGTCGATCTTCCCAGCCGCGACCAACACGGCCGCACCGCCCAGTGAGTGGCCGATAAGGATTTTTGGTGCATCCAGATTGTCGCGCATGTAATCGGCGGCGGCGACCAGATCGCCGACGTTGGATGAAAAGTTGGTGTTGGCGAATTCACCTTCGCTGGCGCCGAGCCCGGTGAAGTCGAAGCGCAACACGGCGATACCTTGGGCGACCAGGCCTTCCGCGATGCGACTGGCGGCGAAGATATCTTTGGTGCAAGTGAAGCAATGTGCAAACAAGGCGTAGGCTTTGATCTCGCCGGACGGTTTATCGAGTCGCGCTGCCAAAGGATCGCCGAGCGCGCCCGGGAAGGTGATCTTTTCGCTGGAACCGGTCATCATTGTCTCCGTCAATGCGTCATGAAGTTGCGCGAACATAACCGCGTCCGCGCAATGAGGCTAATGAATGCTTCGTGATCGCGATGTGATATCTTAAATCAAAGGTACGACGGATGAGTGCCGAAGTGATCGTAGTGCATCGCGGAGATGGTGCTCGGATCGGTGGTTGAGAAGATGCGCGCAATGTTGCCCGCTGCATCGGCAATCGGTAGCCGTAACGATACGATTGACATCGGTCGCCCCAAAGACACCGTCACGGGCGTTGTACACAGCAAGGGTGTTCCGCGGGCACAGACGTCTTCGTATTCCGCAAAATTGCCTTCACGCATCGACTTGTCTTCGATTTCGGAGAGCAGACGACCGGTCATTTCGGCGCCGATCAACGTGACCCGCTCCGTGCCCCAAAATCGAAACAAATAATCACGTGCGCCGTCGTTGTCGACGATCTCGACCATCACCGACCAAGGCAGCAGCGAGGTCGGCACTTGGTCTATGTAAAATTGCTTAATGTGCGGCATCGCTGCGCCATCACGCCATGTATCCCAAAGCGAGTGTAATTCGCGAAAGGATGCAGGTAGAGGCGTTTTTATATCAACGAGATCGCAATGATTTGTGTCCATAACTTCAACGTAACATCATAAACATTAACTCAGTATGACAGATGTATTTTTCGTGTACCACTTCGCTGCACGCTTTTCGGCGAAACTTAAAAGTCCCTCCTCTGCCTCGACCGTTTGGCGTTGTGCTGAATGATCTGCGGCAAGCCGATGTGCGGTGGCATCGTCGATATACAGACCTTGGCTTTCGAACAAAATACGCTTTGTGGCCGCAACCGCGCTTGGGCCGTTTTGCAGGATCGCGTCGATGACGCGTGCGCCTTCGCTTTCGAGTTGCTCATGCGCGCAGGTGATGTGCACCAAGCCCAGTTCGCAGGCGACTTTTGCATCAAAGCGTTCGGCCGTGATCGCATAGCGGCGTACATGTCGGGCCCCCATGGCTGTGGCCAATTGCGGAATGATCGGGCCTGCGTGCAGGCCCCAACGGACTTCGGCAATGGAGAAGATCGCATTGTCTGCGGCGATCACCACGTCGCAGGCCGCAATGATGCCGGTGCCGCCGCCAAAACATGCACCGTGTACCAACGCGACGGTCGGCTTTGGGCATGCGTCCAGCGCGCGCACGGCGTCCGTGGTGCGTTCAGAAACGGCGAGGTTTTCTTCGGGCGTGCCGGTACGCACCCGATTGAGCCAGGCTAAGTCTGCGCCCGCTTGGAAATGTTTGCCCGCACCACGGATCACGATCACCCGAACCGCATCGTTTGCCGCCAGTGCGCCGACACCGTCCAATAGGCGCTGCACCATGTCGCCGTCATAGGCGTTGTTGAGGTGCGGTCGGTTCAGTGTCACCCAGGCAACGCCGGCATCGTCGATTTCTGCAAGTACGCTCGGTTGTTCGGTCTCGGTCATCGTATCCTCCGTCATATGGTATCTCTTATTGTGCGTCCGGCTCCCTGGACAAAGCCTGCGCTGTCGCGAATAAAAGACGCATGGAAAAATCAAAATTCACAAAACATGATGTCGAGGTGTTGGACAAGACCAACAGCCACGACGGGTACTTCGATCTCAACATCTTCACCTTGCGCCACCGCTTGTTCAAGGGCGGCTGGAGTGCGCCGCTGACGCGCGAGATCTTCGAGCGCGGACACGCTGTTGCCGTGTTGCCTTATGATCCGGCCCGCGACGAAGTGCTGCTGATCGAACAGTTCCGCCCCGGCGCGCACATTGCGATGGTTGATGATCCTTGGTTTGAAGGTGACGCTTCGCCTTGGTTATTGGAAGCCGTGGCCGGCATTATCGAAGACGGCGAGCGCCCTGAAGACGTCGCATATCGCGAGGCACTCGAGGAAACCGGTACGCAGATCACGGATTTGATCTCGATTTCGCACTATCTGGCGACGCCGGGCGGATCGACGGAATCGGTGTTTTGCTTCATCGGGCGGGTGGATACCGGCGACGTCAAAGGCCTGCACGGCGTGGATCATGAAGGTGAGGACATCCGCCCGTTCACAGTGTCTTTGGATGACGCTTATGGCGGAATCGAAAGTGGGCGCGTCAACAATGCAATGACAATCATTGCGCTGCAATATTTGATGTTGAACCGTGCGGCGGTCCGTGAACGCTGGTCATAAGTGGATTTCTTGACGACGGCCTTTGCCGGATTGCTTGATTGCCGTAAAACACACAGATATTCTGCAGTGAAATAAATAAACACACTTGGGATTGGGAAAACTATTCATGGATATCAAAAACGGTTTCGTCGAGGCCGTCGGCAATACCCCATTAATTCGCCTGAAAGGCCCGTCCGAAGCGACAGGATGTGAAATCTATGGCAAAGCCGAGTTTTTGAACCCCGGCCAGTCGGTGAAAGATCGCGCGGCACGGCAAATGGTCTTAGATGCCGAAGAAGCCGGCATCTTGCGCCCGGGCGGCGTGATCGTTGAAGGCACGGCGGGCAATACTGGGATCGGCTTGGCGCTAATGGCCAACACGCGCGGCTACAAATGCAAGATCGTCATGCCCGACACGCAAAGCCAGGAAAAGAAAGATATGCTGCGGCTGTGTGGCGCCGAAGTAATGGAAGTCCCTGCCCTGCCGTTTTCCAATCCGGACAACTATCAGCACATTGCGCGACGCTTGGCCGAAGAAACCGCCAACAAGGCTGAGGGCGGCTGCTTGTTCGCTGACCAATGGAACAACCTGTCGAACCGGAAAGCGCACTACACCTCGACCGGCCCCGAGATCTGGGCGCAGACCGACGGTAAGGTCGACGGCTTTATCTGCGCCGTCGGCACTGGCGGCACGCTGGCCGGCACGTCGACGTATCTCAAAGAACAAAAGCCCGGCGTTCAAATTGGCTGCGCCGACCCGTTGGGGGCGGCGATGTATAGTTTGTTCAAGACCGGTGAAGCGAAGGCGTCCGAAGGCGGTTCGATCGCCGAAGGGATCGGCCTTGGCCGTTCCACGGTGATCGTCGAAGACATCACGGTGGAATACCCTTATATGATCCCCGATACCGAAGCGCTGCCCGTGGTGTTCGATTTGTTGCAACACGAAGGCCTTTGCCTGGGCGGGTCGAGTGCGATCAACGTCGCCGGTGCGATCCGTATGGCGAAAGACATGGGGCCCGGTCATACCATTGTCACGATCTTGTGTGACTCAGGTAATCGTTATCAGTCAAAATTGTTTAACCCGGCGTTCCTTCGGGGTAAAAATTTGCCGGTACCGGCTTGGTTGGAGTAGCGCAGATGGAATACACGAACCCCGACGCCCTGGTCAGCACCGAGTGGCTTGCCGAGCATATGAGTGCGCCTGATATTCGCATCGTCGACGCGACATCGTTTTTGCCCGGCACCGGTCGTAATGCAAAAACTGAATTCCGTGCTTGTCATATTCCGGGTGCGATTTTTTTTGATATCGATGATGTCGCCGATGATCGCGAAGACCTGCCGCACATGGTGCCGTCACCGGAAAAGTTTGCATCCCGCGTGCGTCGCCTGGGGCTCGGCGACGGCAATCGAATCGTCGTCTATGACGCCAACGGCGGCGCTATGGCGGCGTGCCGGGTGTGGTGGATGTTCCGCCTGTTCGGCCACGAAGATGTTGCCGTGCTGAACGGCGGTTTGCCGAAATGGCTTGCCGAAGATCGCCCGACCGACGATATGCCTCCTGTCCCGCCTGAACGCCACTTCACGGCGCGGACCAATAATCTATTGCTGCGTACGGTCGAGCAAATGATTGGCAACGTCGACACGGCACGCGAACAAGTGATCGACGCGCGTGCTGCTGACCGTTTTGCCGGCACCGCTGACGAGCCCCGCGCCGGACTTCGCAAAGGGCATATTCCGGGCAGTGTCAATCTACCCACCGGCATGTTGTTGGATAAGAGCAACAACTTTACCATGCGTTCGGCAGACGAGATCAAAAAGATATTTAACGACGTTGGCGTTGATCTCAGTAAGCCGATTTCGGCCAGTTGCGGGTCCGGTGTCACCGCATGCGTGATCGCGCTCGCAGGCTATTTGGTCGGTAAGGAAGACATCGCCGTCTATGACGGCTCGTGGACCGAATGGGGTAGCCGTCACGACACCCCCATTACCACGGACTGAGGGTGCTTTGACCAAAAAGCCCGGTAAAATAAAATCCGTCATCACATATCTGGAGATGACGCACGCGCCACATATGCCGCCGCCGCCACCGCCGATGGAGACGCACGCCATCATGCTGGCGAAGCCGATCACGGTGTCGTTTTATCGCTATCTCTACAACACTGTCGGTGCCGATAACCTGTGGTGGGAACGTCGCGTCCTTTCCGACGAAGACTTAGGGGCGCTGGTGCAGACCGAAGACGTCGATGTGTTCGTGCTGTACATGCAGGGCACACCGGCGGGCTATTACGAATTGTTTCAAGCTGCCGGTAGCGACACTATTGAAGTTGCGTACTTCGGTCTGTTGCCGGACTTCATCGGTCGTGGGCTGGGCGCCTATATGTTGCGCTGTGCCTTGGATGAAGCGTGGCGGCGCGGGCCGGAAAAGGTGACGGTCAACACCTGCGACCTGGATCACCCGAACGCGTTGCAAAACTATCAACGTGCCGGGTTTGCGCCGGTCGACCAAAAGACCCGCACCGTCGACGATCCCCGCGTGCTCGGGGTTTTTTGATCTCATAAAAAAGGCGGCCCGCCCCTTTCGGAATGCGGACCGCCTCTCCATCCCCCCTCTGGATCAGGTCACCTGATCAGGATGGTGAACGTGTAGCTGCGTGATTTTAGTGTCCGAGAATCTGGCTCAGGAACAGCTTCGTCCGCTCGTGCTGCGGATTACCGAAGAACTCTTCTGGTACATTTTCTTCGATAATCTCACCTTCGTCCATGAAGATGACGCGGTCGGCGACGGTGCGGGCAAAGCCCATCTCGTGCGTCACGCACAGCATGGTCATGCCGGTCGAGGCCAGCGAAACCATGGTGTCGAGCACCTCTTTGATCATCTCGGGGTCAAGCGCCGAGGTCGGCTCGTCAAACAACATGATGCGCGGGTTCATGCACAACGAACGTGCAATCGCGACGCGCTGTTGCTGACCACCGGAAAGTTGCCCCGGATACTTCAGGGCCTGCTCGGGGATTTTGACCTTTGCCAGATACTCCATGGCCGCTTCTTCAGCGTCTTTACGGGGCGTCTGACGCACCCAGATCGGGCCCAACGTGCAGTTCTCCAACACCGTTAAGTGCGGGAAAAGATTGAAGTGCTGGAATACCATACCGACTTCGCGGCGGATGGCGTCGATCTGTTTGAGGTCGTTGGTCAGTTCGATTCCATCGACCCTAATTTGCCCCTTCTGGTGTTCTTCCAGCCGGTTGATGCAGCGGATCAATGTCGATTTACCGGAACCCGACGGGCCGCAGACGACAATCCGCTCACCCTGTTTGACGGTCAGGTTGATGTTTTTGAGCACATGGAAATCGCCATACCACTTGTGCATGTCTACGATTTCAATCAAGTCGTCGTCGCCGGCGGCTGATGCGACCGGGGTGTGTTGAACGGTTTCAGTTTCACCCATGATTCTGTCCTTTCTGACCAGCGCCTTAGCGCTTGTGGCCTTTTTCGAGCTTGCCTTCGAGATAGATCGAGTAACGCGACATACCGAAGCAAGCGATGAAGAAGAAGATCGCAATGGAGATATAAACCTCGTTGGAGAGGCCATTCCATTTCGTATCCGCGAGCGATGACCGACCGATGCCGAGTACATCCAACAGGCCGATAATGAGCACCAACGTGGTGTCCTTAAACAGACCAATGAATGTATTCACGATACCGGGGATCGACACTTTAAGGGCTTGCGGCAGAACGATAAGACGCATCGACTGCCAATATTTAAGACCCATGCTGTTGGCCGCCTCGTATTGCCCGTTCGGAATCGACTGTAAGCCGCCCCGAACAACCTCGGCGATGTAGCCGCTGGCAAACAGCGTCACCATGATCAACACCCTTAACAGCAGGTCGAACGTGGTGCCCGGCGGCAGAAAGTAGTTGAGCATGGTGGATGCCACGAACAACAGCGTGATCAACGGCACGCCGCGGATGAACTCGATGAAACAGATAGAGACCGTTCTGACGATCGGCAGGTGTGATTGTCGACCGAGCGCAAGGGCGATCCCCAAAGGTAGCGAGAATGCGATCCCCGTAACGCCGACGATGGTGTTCAGCATCATGCCGCCGAACTCGTCGGTGCCAACTGGCTCAAGTCCAAGGCCACCCAGCAACAGCCATCCTGCAATGAACGGATACGCAAGCGCGTATAACAGACCGACTTTACGGAATGGTGCGTTATCGAATAGCACTGGTATTAAAGCGACAATCAACAAGACGAACGATAAGTTGACGCGCCATTGTGATTCGTCCGGATAGAAACCGTACGTTAAAATGTTGATCCGGTTGACGATGAATGCCCAACAAGCACCGTCATCAATGGCCCGGCATTCTGCGCGGCTTGCCGCGTTGATTACCGCATCCAGCACAGCCCAATTGAGCAATGGCGGAATGATCAGGTACAGCAAGTAAATCGACACCAGCGTCATTAGGGTGTTGATCCAAGACGAGAATAGGTTCGTCCTGAGCCAAAGCATAATGCCGCGTTGGCCGACTGGTGGCGGTTGATCCGGGTATTCGCCCGGGACGTAGTTTTGCACTGTGTCACTCATGTCCCTGCTCCCTCACCGCTCGACCAATTTGATACGTTGGTTGTACCAGTTCATAAACGCTGAGATCGCCAGCGAGATGACCAGGTAAATCGCGATCACCAGAAGCATCGTTTCCATTTCTTTGCCGGTCTGCATGAGCGAGATGCCACCGAGTGTGGCGACGATGTCCATGTAGCCGATGGCAATAGCCAGAGACGAGTTCTTGGTGAGGTTGAGATACATACTTGTCAGCGGCGGCACGATGACACGCAGAGCCTGCGGGATGATTACCAAGTTTAAAATACGACCGCGACTGATACCCAATGCCGAGGCAGCTTCCCACTGACCATGACTGACCGACAAAATGCCGGCGCGCACGATCTCGGCGATAAAGGCAGCAGTGTATAGCGATAGCGCCAGCCAAAGTGCCATGAATTCGGGCAGGATTACCATGCCGCCCTGGAAGTTAAATCGCCCGAATACAGGTGCGTCCCATGTGAGCGGCGTGCCGGTCACGAAAAAGACGATTATTGGAAGGCCGAGGATGGCCGCCATCCCGATCCAGAAAACCGGATAAATCTTGCCCGTCGCATCCTGCACTTTGCGGGCATATTTCCGAAACCAAACGGTGAATGCGATGCCGACGAAAAATGCGATAATCACGAACCAGAATAGATCTTCCATGATCGGCTTCGGCGCGTAAACGCCGCGATTAGAGAGGAAGAACATGTCTCCGATGTTGAAATCATCTTTCGCGATTTTCGGATGCGGAAGTGAATGCACGACGATGCCATGGATCAATAGGATGTGCAGCAGCACCGGCACGTTCCGCGTGAATTCGATGAACACATAGCTGATGCGGTTCAACAGGTAGTTCGGCGAGAGCCTGAACACACCTAAAATAAAACCGAGTATGGTCGCCAGAATGATACCGCAAATGGCGACAAGGCCGGTATTGAGCAGCCCGACGAGGCCGGCGCGGAAGTGCGTGTCGCGCGACGTGTAATCGATCAAAGTTTGGTTGATATCGTAACTGGCGGGTTCGCTTAGGAAGTCGTAGCTGAAGGTCTTGCCGACGGCCGCCAAATTAGAAACCGCGTTGCTAATAATGAAGGCGAAAAATCCGATAAGGATCGCCATTGTCAGAATCTGTAAAATGACCGATCTGGCTTCACGATTATGCCAGAGTTTGCTGATTGCTGATCGGCTATCAGCGTCCATATCCGCGGTGGTTGTGCTCATTAACTGTTCATCCCCCGTTGCGTGGAGGACGCGCCCATTCTCTGGCTATAAACAAAGCCTAAAGGCGCCGTCCCGCAATACCAAACCTCCCGTGTTTCGATGCCGCTTTGGTGCCTTGAACGTGGCGCGCGGCTCTCGAAACGTGAGCTTCGGGACGGATGGACACCAAAGCGCCCACCCGTCCTTAAAGCTCACATCATCCGATCACGTAACGTGGCCGGATGTCGCCTTCCGGATCAACGGAAAGGCGGCGTGTATTGCAGACCGCCATCGGTCCACAGCGCATTTAGACCGCGTGAAAGGCCGATTTCGGTGTCGGGACCGATGTGACGGTCAAAGATTTCGCTGTAGTTGCCTACCGACGAAATAATCTTCACGACCCAATCTTTGTTCAGGCCGAGCATTGCGCCGAGGTCGCCTTCGGCGCCGAGCATCCGGTTGATTTCCGGGTTATTCGTGCCTTTGGCTAATTCCATGACGTTTGCTTGCGTAATGCCGAGCTCTTCAGCTGCCACAATCGCGTTGTACGTCCAGCGGATAATATCGCTCCACTGGTCGTCGCCGTGACGGACCACAGGACCAAGCGGCTCTTTGGAGATGATTTCTGGCAGAATGATGTGGTCTTTCGGATTATCGAAGACCGCACGTGAAGCAGCAAGACCGGAAGCGTCCGTTGTGTAGGCGTCGCAACGACCGGCAAGATAGTTTTTGCGTGCTTCTTCACTGTCTTCAATCGGCACTGGCTCGTAGCTGATCTTGTTTTTGCGGAAGAAGTCCGCAAGGTTCAGCTCGGTGGTGGTACCGGTCTGGATGCAGACGGTCGCGCCATTGAGTTCTTTGGCCGACTTCACACCCAATGCCTTCGGCACCATGAAGCCCTGACCATCATAGTAGTTCACGCCGACAAACGTGGTTTTCACGTCAACGTCACGCACGAAGGTCCACGTGGTGTTCCGCCAAATAACGTCACCTTCTTTAGAGTTCAAAAGGGTGAAACGCGTCTTGCCGGTAGCCGGCACGAATTTTACTTTGCTGGCATCGCCGAGAACAGCGGCTGCAGTCGCACGGCAGAAGTCGGCATCAAAACCTTGATAAACGCCGTTGGCGTCGGTGTAGGCAAAGCCCGGAAGACCGGTCGAGACGATGCAGCGAAGCTCGCCGTTCGCTTTGACTTCGTCCAGCGTTGCTGCAGTCGCGACGGTCGAACCGAACGCGAAAACGGCAGCAGCGGCAGCCGAAAAGAGGGTTGATTTTTTCATTATAAATAGCTCCCTGAAGACTTGATTTTAGGTTTAGGCCCCTTCGAAAAAATTGGTTTCATTTTTGAAGGACATGAATCCGTAACACGTTTCTTAACAAACCCTCAAGACGAAACGGAATGTTTCGGTCACATTCGAAAACCCTTAGTCGTTAACGAGTCGCGCTCCATTTGTCGGCGAAATGATGCAGCGCACCATGCTCAGCAACGTGCGCAGCCCTTCACGTCCTCGCTATCGCCAAGCCTGCCTGCGTCGTTTATGGTCAAAAAAATCGTCCAATGAGGAAACAATGACCGATAAAACAACCGCCAAGCCATCATCTACACATCGCCAAGATACGATCATTGCGCACGCCGGACGTGATGCTCGTGCCAATCATGGTGTTGTGAACCCGCCTGTCTATCACGCGTCGACGATCACTTTTCCGACCTTGGAAGAGTTCGAGACACGGGACCGTCCGCCTTATGTCGGGCCGCAGTACGGTCGCAGCGGCACGCCGACGCAGTTTGCGTTTGAGGCGGCGATCACGGCACTGCATGGCGGCCACAAAACGGTTTCATATCCGTCGGGCCTGGCCGCGATTGCCGGTGCGGTGACGACGTTCGTCAAAAACGGCGATCATATTCTGGTGTCCGACAATGTGTATGGGCCGACTCGTGCGCGGATCAGCGGTGTGATTTTGCAGCGCATGGGGGTTGATGTTGAATTCTACGACCCCGCCATCGGCGCCGGTATCAAGGACCTGCTACGTCCGAATACGGCGGTCGTTTATATGGAAAGCCCGGGCTCGTTAACATTTGATATGCAAGACGTGCCGGCGATCACCAGTGCGCTGGTCGGCAGCAACGTAATCAGCATGATCGATAATACCTGGGCGTCCGGGTATTTCATGAAGCCGTTGGCACTCGGCGTCGATGTGGTTGTCGAGGCGGCGACGAAATATGTCGTTGGCCATTCCGATGCCATGCTGGGCACGGTCACGGTTGCCACTGAAGAACACTTTCAGGCGTTGAAAGGTATGGCCAACAGTTACGGCTATCACGCGGCGCCTGATGATTGTTATCTGGGCCAGCGCGGCCTTCGCACCATCGGTGTGCGCCTCGAGCGGCATCAAAAAAATGCGCTCGAAGTTGCGACGTGGCTGCAAGGTCGGCCCGAGGTCGCGCGCGTCATGTACCCTGCCCTGCCCGACGACCCGAGCCACGCGCTCTGGAAGCGGGATTGCAGCGGGGCGTCGGGTCTGTTCGGTGTGGTCTTGGTGGAAGCGCCGAAGACTGCCGTCGCGGCGATGCTGGATGGCTACACCTTGTTCGGGATCGGCGCCAGTTGGGGCGGCTACGAAAGTCTGGTGTTGCCGGCGTATCCCGGCAAGCTGCGCACCGCGACCGGTTGGGATGCGCCCGGTCCCTGCGTGCGCTATCACATCGGCCTCGAAGATCCGGCGGATTTGATCGACGAACTCAGCGCCGGATTTGAACGCTTTAACAAGGTACGTTCCGAATGACAGCGCCCGATAATAAAAATATTGATGCCGTGATCGATGCGCTCAGCTTCGATGCGCATGGATTGATTCCGGCGATTGCGCAGCAAGCCGACACCGGCGAAGTGCTGATGGTGGCGTGGATGAATGCGGACGCTGTGCGTGAAACGCTCATGACCGGGCGGGTCTGCTATTGGTCGCGCTCACGCAAATCGCTGTGGCGCAAAGGCGAACAGTCCGGCCAAGTGCAGATGTTGAAAGAATTCCGTTGGGACTGCGATGCGGACACGATCTTGGTGCAGGTCGACCAAACCGGCGTCGCGTGTCACACCGGGCGCCGTAATTGCTTTTTCAATGCGGTACGCGACGGCGCAATCCACGTCATTGCCGACATCGAGATTGATCCGGCAAAGCTGTATCAGAAATAAGCGTCAGTGTAACTTCACCTATAAAGTAAGACTGCGTTCTCCAGAAAACCGACAGCCCAAGTTTTATACGTATACTGAGCGCATCGATATACGGCCCTCTTCGAACTGAAGGCATAACTAAAACTGCTTCTTGGCCTTGCACGGCGCCCGATCAAATTTGGGCCTTCAAAGCGACAAGGTATTAAGCACTGGACACTCCGGCACATCATCACCGGAACATTTTGACGCGGTTTCGGCGAGTACGGCCTCAATCCGTTTTAAGTCTGATATTTTCGTGCGCACGTCGGCGAGATGCCGTTCCGTTCTTTCCTTAACCACAGCACAGGTCAGGCGTTTGTCCGTGCCAAGGCCAAGCAAGCCCCGAATATCCTCTATCGAAAAACCTAACTCTCGTGCTCGGATGACGAACCTTAGTTGGGTCGCATGGACCTCATCATAGACCCGATGACCAGCTCCAGTACGCGGTGGCTCCGGTAAAATGCCGACATTTTCATAGTAGCGGATTGTCTCAATATTGCAGCCTGTCCGCTTGGCGAGTTCGCCTCGTTTCATCATTGATCTCCGCATTCACAGAGTTGTGACAAAAAATACCTTGAACCTGTAGTTGGTACAGAGTGTAGCATTTTCTGATTGAATTATCGAGGACGACATACATGAGTGAGACTACATCAGAATTGGATGGCGCCGGCATAGCTGCCAATAAGATACGTAACGATAAACAAGGATGGTTGGCAGCGGGCGGGTTGATAGGCGCTGTTTTGGCATCGTCGTGCTGCATTGTGCCACTAATGCTCGTTATCGTTGGCGTCTCTGGCGCCTGGATCGGCAACCTGACGGCTTTACTGCCTTACAAGCCGATCTTTACGGCGATCTCGTTGGGCTTTATCGGACTAGGCTTTTGGTATGTTTATTTTCGGCAAAAGCCTGTGTGCGAAGAAGACTCATTTTGTGCACGCCCACAATCGTCCCTCTTAACGAAAACTGTCCTTTGGGCGGCGACGCTTCTTGTAACGCTCTCGGCCACCATCACTTGGTGGGCGCCTTTCTTTTACTAAGCCAATGACCTTAGGAGCAAAAAAATGAAACACTTCATTGCGACAATGATGCTCGCCATAAGTCTGATTGTCGGTGCCGTCAGCGTCACGCCGATATTCGCACACGCGCAATCCGCTTCAACGCAAGCCGTCACTGAGAAAACCACGACATTCATGGTCGATAAAATGTTCTGTGCGGCATGCCCGATCACGGTCAAAACGGCGATGGCTGGAGTCGAGGGCGTAAAAACCGTCGAGATCGATTTTGATGCCAAAACGGCGACCGTCACGTTTGATCCTTCTATCGCTTCCGAAGCGGCGATTGCAGCGGCATCGACCAATGCCGGGTATCCGGCGCAACCAGCGTTATGAGATCAACGCATGAAAGATACAACACTGCTTAAGACCGGGATCATCGGCACGGTGATTACGGCGATTTGTTGTTTCACGCCAATTTTGGTTGTGCTCTTCGGGGTGGTGGGGCTCAGCGCGTGGCTTGGTTGGCTGGATTATGTTTTGTTTCCAGCGCTTGCCATTTTTATCGCGATGGCGGCTTACGCTGTTTGGCGTCGTCGCGCCGCCGCTTAATCTTTTTATTTGAGAAAGAGAAGATATGTCTGACTGTTGTGCGTCTTCAGAAGCGAAACCCAATCATTACGACGTGGCTGTTATCGGTGCCGGATCGGCCGGGTTCTCCGCCGCGATTACGGCGGCTGAACAAGGCGCACAGGTCGCCTTAATCGGTCGTGGCACTATTGGCGGTACCTGCGTCAACGTCGGCTGTGTGCCGTCCAAAGCAATGATCCGTGCAGTCGAAACACTGCATCAGGCCAAGGCGGCATCGCGTTTCGCCGGCATTGAGGCCAACGCACGAATTGACAATTGGCAGGCGCTTATGGCGCAGAAGGACGATCTTATATCGTCCCTTCGGCAGGCCAAATACATGGATATTCTGCCTTCCTACAATAATGTCGCCTACATTGAGGGCGCCGCCGAACTTACCGAAGGAGGTGTCCGGGTCGATGGCGATCTGATCCGTGCAGACAAGGTAATTATCGCCACGGGCTCAACCGCCGTGGCCCCCGATATCGCGGGCATCGAAACCGTTTCCTATCTCACGAGCACCGAGGCTTTGGATATTGAAGCCTTGCCGTCATCTATGCTTGTCATTGGTGGCGGCTATATAGGTTGCGAACTGGCACAGATGTTCGCGCGTGCGGGTGTTGCCGTTACCATCGCCTGTCGGACGCGGCTCCTTCCGGAAGCAGAGCCGGAAATCAGTGAAGCGCTGACAACCTATCTTCGAAACGAGGGGATCACGGTCAGAGACGGCCTGACCTATAAAGGGATCAAAGAAGCCGACAATGGCGTCGCACTCGATGTCTTGGAGGCAGGCCAAGCGGCATCAATTTTTGCCGAACAAGTGCTTGTTACCACAGGGCGTGCGGCGAATGTTTCCGGTCTTGGCTTGGACGATGCCGGTGTGGCACAGACCGCCAACGGCGGCATCAAAGTGGACGAGCGGATGCGAACATCGAAACCGGGCATCTATGCAGCCGGTGACGTTACGGGCACCGACCAGTTTGTTTACATGGCCGCATACGGTGCAAAATTGGCGGCGAAGAATGCCCTCAACAGCGACAGTTTGATCTACGATAATTCGGCCATGCCGTGGGTCGTGTTCACCGACCCACAGGTGGCCGGTGTCGGGTTATCAGAAGCGTCAGCCAAGGACCAAGGCTTTGAGGTAAAAACATCAACGATTACCCTCGATCATGTGCCGCGTGCGCTGGCGGCACAGGATACGCGAGGTCTTATCAAGTTGGTTGCAGATGCCCAAACCAACAAACTACTTGGCGCGCAAATACTCTCCCCCGAAGGCGCGGACAGCATCCAAACGGCCGTTCTTGCGATCAAACACGGACTGACCGTCACCGATCTTGCCGAGACTATATTTCCGTATCTGACGACGGTTGAAGGCCTAAAACTCGCCGCTCAAACCTTCGACAAAGATGTTTCCAAGCTCTCGTGTTGTGCGGGGTAAGATATGGAGAAACAAGACGCCTGAAGTAAAAGTGATCGCGCCCTAATAACGCAAATCGCTGTGGCGCAAAGGCGAACAGTCCGGCCAAGTGCAGATGTTGAAAGAATTCCGTTGGGACTGCGATGCGGACACGATCTTGGTGCAGGTCGACCAAACCGGCGTCGCGTGTCATACCGGGCGCCATAATTGCTTTTTTAATGCGGTACGCGACGGCGCAATCCACGTCATTGCCGACGTAGAAATGGACCCAGCAACGCTGTATCAAAAATAAACGTTAGGCCGCACCGCGGAAACCAGGACGACGCATCGCGATGCCTTCTAAGATGTCATAGGCCGGCGCGTTGAGGGTTACGAACTGTGCTGCCATTTCCATACCGTCAATGCCGCCGACGCGGATAACGCGGGCGTGAATCAACACCGGCCAGGCTGTTCGTCCGGGCATGCCTATCATGTCGATTTCGAATACGTCACCCGGGGCAAGAACCCCGCCATAGCCGCAGATCAGCATTCCGCTCAGACTCCAATTGAGGGTCTGGTATGACTTGCCGCGAAACGTCACGGCGAGGTTTGGGGTGTTGATGCGTGAGGGGCTGCGCGGACGGTAGCCGAGCTTTAGGCCGATCTCGGCGCTGTCGTCATCGGGCCATGCGTGCAATGCGGACATGTGATCGAAGGCTCCTTGTTTGGCTTTCTGCCATGATGAATCCTAGGGTGTGCAGATTAATAAGGCCTTAATGATTGCGAGAGGTTGCATTGTTTGCAGGCCTCCACAGAGGGGATGCGCAAACATCTGGTGCGGTTTATAGTCCGCTCATGTTGCGCTTTATTTTCGCCGCTTTTTGCTTGTTTGCGATGTTGCCGGGCCGTGCCCTGCATGCGGCTGAGTCGGTGACGATTTTTGCTGCTGCCAGTACCCAGCAAGCCGTCGAGGTGGTGATCCGTGCATGTCCTGAACAAGTTGGGGTAACCTGCCGGGGCGTGTATGCCGCAAGCTCGACGTTGGCGCGGCAGATCAAGAACGGGGCGCCGGCTGATATTTTTATTTCCGCCAATTTGACTTGGATGGATTATGCCACCGAGAGCGGCGTAATCGTGCCGAACACGCGCCATATTATTGCACGCAATCAATTGGTGGCGATTGCGCCCCGCATGCGGGCGCCGAAAATCGACAGCACGGCGATGCTGCTCGACTGGCTGGCTGCGGACCGAGTTGCCCTTGGCGATCCGGCGCATGTGCCGGCGGGTATCTACGCCGCCGAAGCACTGACATCAATGCAGGCGTGGGACAGGCTGCAAGGGCGTATCTTGGCATTACCAAATGTGCGCGCGGCGCTTGCCGTTGTTGCACGCGGCGAAGCATTTGCCGGCATCGTCTATGCAACCGATGCGCGGGTCAGCGATGATGTGGTCGCGGTTTATACGATTCCGGATTCCCTCCACGCGCCGATTTTATATTCGATGGGCCAAGTCGCCGGGCGCACCACACCGGGCACAGAAGACGTGGCTGCATTGTTCACGGGCGAGACCGGGCGCAGCGCGTTTCGAGACGCCGGATTTCAGGTGCTGAAATGAGCCCGCTTGAAATTGAAGCTCTGTTGTTGAGCCTGCAGGTCGCCTTGACCGCCATCGGTGTTAGCCTTCCCTTGGCGATTTTTATCGCATGGCTTTTGGCGCGAAAGACGTTTCCGGGTAAATCTGTGCTGGATGGGATTGTGCATCTGCCGCTGATTTTGCCGCCCGTCGTCGTCGGCTACGTTTTGTTGGTGACCCTCGGTCGGAACGGTACGCTTGGGCGTTGGCTGTTTGAAACCTTCGACATCACCCTCGCCTTCACCTGGAAAGGCGCAGCGGTGGCGGCTGCGGTGATGGCGTTCCCGTTGATGGTGCGCGCGATCCGTTTGTCCCTCGAAGCCGTGGATGCTGGGCTCGAAGATGCCGCACGCACGCTCGGCGCATCGCCCGTCCGCGTGTTTGCCACCGTAACCCTGCCGCTGGCGAGTCCGGGTGTGCTCAGCGGGGCGGTGTTGGGGTTTGCTCGCGCGCTCGGCGAGTTCGGGGCGACCATCACGTTTGTTTCCAACATCCCGGGCGAGACCCGTACTTTGCCGATTGCATTGTATACGTTGACGCAAATTCCGGGTGGCGAAGACGGCGCGTTTCGACTTGTGCTGATTTCAATCGCTGTCGCGTTCGCAGCCTTGCTGGTCTCGGAAATCATGGCGCGCCGCCTCAAAGCGAGATTGGGCACATGAGCGACGTTCAGCCCCCTGCCCTTGCAGATGCGCCGCCGGTGCTCGATGTCGATATCCGTGTGCGACGTGGGGATGCGTTTACATTGCATGCGAAATTCACGACGGACGGCGGCTTGACCGCGTTGTTCGGGCGTTCGGGCGCCGGCAAGACCAGCATCATCGATTGCCTAGCCGGGCTGATCCGACCGGATCAGGGACATATCCGCATCAACGGTGAAGCACTTTTTGACAGCACGCGGGGTATCCATAAAGCACCCGAGAAGCGCCGCGTCGGCTATGTGTTCCAAGACGCCCGATTGTTCCCGCACCTGCGTGTGCGTGCGAACCTCACCTACGGCATGCGGCTTTTACCGGAGTCGCAGCGCAGGCACACGCTGGATGAAGTCACCGATATGCTCGGCATTGAGCAACTGTTGGACCGCCATACGGCTGCTTTGTCCGGTGGTGAGACACAGCGTGTTGCGATCGGGCGTGCGTTGTTGGCGAGCCCGAACCTGTTGCTGATGGACGAGCCGTTGGCGTCATTGGACAATGATCGCAAAGCCGAGATTATGCCGTTTATCGAACGCCTGCGCGACCAGGCGGGTGTGCCGATTGTGTTCGTTAGTCACGCCGTCGAAGAGGTCGTCCGGCTTGCCGACGATATGGTGGTGTTGGCCGACGGTCAGACAATCGCCGTCGGCGACGTCGAAGACATCATGAGCCGTCTTGATTTGCGCCCCCATACCGGCAGGTTTGAAGCGGGTGCGGTGATCCATGTCTGGGTTGTTGGTCATGATCCTGCGCACATGCTGACCGAGCTTGGGTTTGGTGCTGGGTCCATCTGGGTGCCGAAGTTGGAGTTTGATCGCGGCACGCCCTTGCGGCTGCGGCTGCGGGCGCGTGACGTGTCCTTAGCCCTACAACGCCCAGCGCAAAGTGCCACGCTAAATACCTTCGAAGGCAATATCGTCGACATCGAACATGTGGCCCCCGATGTTAGCCCGCACGTTGATGTGTTGGTCAACATCGGGGCGCCCGTAATTGCGCGGATCACGCGCCGAGCGCTCGAATACCTCGGACTGAAAAACGGGATGAAAGTTTTCGTGTCGATCAAAACGTCGGCGATTGATCGTCAAAGCCTGGGCCTTGGGCGCCGCCGGGGAGGTTAGGTGCTTGAGACGTTCCGCATATGCGGGATGGTGCTTTTAAGGGCTGCTGAAAACGCCATTTGCAAGGTATCCAGATCGTCGTTGGTTCCTTGCTTTAAGGCGACTTCAAGCGCGCCGGCTTTGGCGCTGATGCGCGCGGCGCCGAACGTTGCCGACACGCCTTTGACCGAATGCGCATAGTCTGCCGCTTCCTTTAAATTCCCAGCCGCGATCAGTTCGGCTAGTTTTTCATCGGCGGCCTCGTAGGAGGCGATGAACTTGGTAATCATCGGTTTGATTTTTTCGGGCGGCATCATCAGACGCTGACAAAGGGCATCAAAGTCGAACGGTGCCGGGCCCTTTGTATTGTCTTGGGTGTTATCTTGGGTATCGTCTTGAGCATTATCTGATGGTGCTGTCGTCTCGGCCGGTGGCATGGTGTCGTCATGCTGTACGATCCAACTGTTTAGTTTCGAGATAAGTTCTCGCGGATCAACCGGCTTGGAGATGTGGTCATCCATGCCGGCGGCTCGACAGCGATCTCGTTCTTCGGCCAGTGCGTGCGCGGTCATGGCGAGGATCGGCAAATTTTTGAACTGGTCCTTGGCGCGAAGAATCTTGGTTGCATTCAAGCCGTCTAGTTCAGGCATTTGGATATCCATCAACACCGCTCCGTAATAGCTTGGGTCTTTGGATTGCAGGGCTTGGATGGCCTGCTTGCCGTCGCCGACGATATCCAATTCAAAGCCGGCGTCTTCGAGAATGCCCTGTGCGACCATCTGGTTGATTTCATTATCTTCGGCGAGCAACAGGCGGATGCCGCGTCGCACCGCTTTGATACTTTCACCCGTTATCGCAGCGCCGGACGCGTTGATGCTGATCAAATCAACAGGCAGGTCATCTTGCATCGCGGTCATTATTCGGTCGAAAAGTAATGACGTATTGATTGGTTTGCTGACAAAGTCCGTGACGTTTAAGCGTTCCATATCGTCTCGGACATCATCCAATTTGTGCGCCGAGATCATGAATATTTTTGGTATTTTGCTGCCACCCTTTTCTTGCATCAGTTTTTCCGCGGTCTCAATGCCGTTTAGTCCTGGCATTTGCCAGTCCAACAACACAAGATTGAACGGCATCGCAACCGCTGCAGCATTGCGAAACGCCTTAATCGCAGCCTCGCCGCTGTCGGCTTCGGTGACCGGGAAGCCCATACTTTCAAGCGCATCGCGAAGAATGTCGCGGGCATCCTCGTTATCGTCGACGACAAGCACACGTGTTGCATTGGGATCAATGTTATGGGGGCGACCTGGCTGCGATTGATCTTCGGGGATCAGTAACGGCAGCGTAAAGCTGAAAGTAGAGCCTTTGCCTACTTTACTGTCCAGCCAGATTTCGCCACCCATGGCTTCGACCAACTGCTTGGAGATACTGAGTCCAAGCCCTGTGCCGCCGTGTGTGCGTGTCGTCGACACATCGGCCTGTACGAACGGTGAAAACAACTTTTCGCATTGCGTCTGGGTCATGCCGATTCCGGTGTCGGTAACGCGCACCAAAAGCGTCGCTTGGTTGCCGTCGAAATCCTGCTGGGTGACGCGGATAATCACGCTGCCGTGTTCTGTGAATTTGATGGCATTGCCAGCCAGATTAATCAGAACTTGCCCAATCCGGAGCGGATCGCCACGAAAGGACGTAGGCAATGTCGGGTCGACCTGAATCAAAACTTCAAGGTCGCGTTCGTCAGCCCGTTTGGAAATTACCGAGGCGAGGTTCTGCAATATATCGCTGAGTTTAAAGTTAACGATTTCGATGTTCATTTTGCCGGCCTCGATCTTCGAGAAATCGAGAATGTCGTTGATCAGGCCTAACAGGTTTTTGCCGGCCATAGAGACACGATTCAGGTGGCTTTGTTGATGTTCGGTTAATTCTGTTTTCAAGACTAAGTCGGTGAGGCCGATGATCGCATTGAGCGGTGTTCTGATTTCGTGACTCATGTTAGCCAGGAAGGACGATTTTGTGGCGTTTGCAACCTCGGCGGCTTCGCGGGCGCGTTGCAGTTCTTGGCTCGCGATATCCTGTTCAATGGTCGTTGAAATCCATTGGCCGAGCATGCGCATAAATGCGATGTCGACGGTATCGAACGGCTCTGGCCGTGCGTTTGCGGCGGTGAAATTCAGCGTACCATAGGGGGCGCCGTTTACCTTCAGGCGGACGCCGATGTAGGTATTCAACCCGAACGCTTCATAGCACGGGTGGGTCACCAACTTGTTTTGCCGCATGTCTTCGATGCAGACCGGTTGCTCGCTCTCCAATACATGCACACAGTAGCTGTTGGAGATATCCAACACGGTGCCTTCGGGGGGCGGCGTATCCGAACCGGCGACGTATTGGATTTCATAGTCGTCGCCGTCGACCCGGCTGACCACGCCGAGCGAGGTGTCAAAGAACGTGTTGCCGAAGCGCAAGACGTTGCGGATCCGCTCAGCATATGATTGCCCAGGTTTCGAAGCAGCGCGATGGAATTGCTCAAGCGCGGATGAGTTCTTTTCGAGTTCTTCCTGAAGGGCTTTTTGTGCGGTAACGTCGATCAATGCGGCAAACGACTGAACCAGCTTTTTGCCGTCAAACTGCCCTTCTGAAGCCAGCAAGACATCAATAATCGTGCCGTCCTTGCAACGCATTTGATAGGGAACGTCGGCGATGCGCCCTTCGGCCAGGAACATGGGTAAATATACCAATTTGGCCGCTTTCGCTGAGGTCTCGGTTAAAAAGTCGAGGATCGATTTGCCGATGACTTCGTCGCGTGTGTAACCCAAGTGATTGAGCCAGTATTGGCTGACTCGTTGAATTTTGGTCTCGCTGTCAATCGAGTGCAGCATGATTGGAGAGGTTTCATAAATCGCGCGAAATAGGCCTTCGTTGGTACGCAGCCTAGCGACCTGATTTTGGATGACTCGGTGCACGGGCAGATACACGAACGCCAGTTCTGCCAACAAAATTATAATCGTCAGCAACCAAAGTTGTTCTTCGAGTCCGCGAATACGGGCAATGGCATCACGTCCGGCGTTCTCGAACGCGTTGGTGCCGGCGTCCAAACTTTGTAGCAGCGAGTTCGGTCCAACTTTATTGATGTGCGCCAGCGCCGGCATGTCGCGTGATAGCTTTTTGATCGGTGCCGAGGCGATTTTGCGGGCAGCGTCGAGGAATATTTGGAGTTCAAGGTTCAGGTTGTGTGGCGGCGAAAAATAAATCTCCTCAACGGCCTTCACTTTTTCGGCGGTGAAGGCGAAGGTCTCAGAGCCATAGGACAGGGCCGTATGAGATTCGTCCATCAAATCAATCGCGGCGAACATGGTTTCGCGCAACGGCTCAATGTTCTTGCCCGCTTCGGTTTCATAAACCATGCGATTGGCAAATAGTGTTATCCGTTGTGACAGCATGCGCTGGCGGCCGCTGACATTGATAACATGCGCCGTTACCTGTTCTTTGGCGATTGAGGTTTCCAACGCGAAATGGATATAGGTGATAGGCGCCAGGATCGCTACTTGCGCCGCCACGAAGACCCAAAACAGTTGCCGCCGAACAACCTCGCGCACTCGGTCGATCGCCTTTGTGATTATACTGTTGCGCACGTACCTGCGATCCTTTGCGAGACTTAACGGCAAAGCCGGCCCGCCTGTACCATAAAATTTGACCACATTACCCATGTGCCGTCGCGCGCGGCAATCACAATTAGGTCTGCGGTCTTACCAGTCTTGGCTCTGTATTATTGTCGAGGGAGATAATCGTCCGACCATTTCAAGACGATGTTGAAACTGAGCGATATGCGTGTTTCGTCAGCGAGGTTCGGGTGGACGAAATGCATCAACGACCCTGGCCACATCATCAACAAACCGGGCTCGGGTAAAACCGTGAATTCCGGGTCCACGTATGGATCGTTGCGGATGGATGACATGTTGAATCCAGTACGCGGGTCATAAAATGTGATGCAACCGGGCCGTACGTCGCTGCGCTGCCGCGTGGGCTTTTGGGTGGTGCTCGGCATTTTCAAATAATAGGTGCCACTTAAGTACGCATGCGGATGATTGTGCGGATCATGGTAATCGCCCAGGCGGTTGATATTCGCCCAAGCGTGGATCTGCCAGTTCACGGCGTAATTGATACCGATGCTTTGTAGGTATTCGATGACCGTTTGGTTGATCTCGCCGCGCAGCCAATTCGGCCCAGCGCGGTCATATTCGAGCGGATTGTTTTCCCGATAATCCGTGGTCAGGCTTTTGTTGGCCTTCTCCATCTCGCGGATCAGTTTGATCAGGTCGCGGGTCGGTTCTTCGAAATTGTTGAGGTGTCGGCGCACCAGTTTGGTCGGAAATAAATCCAGAAATTCGGTCATCGAAGGGGTATCACTCAATGAATTACTGGGAATCACTGGCGGCGCGGCGGCGGCGTCACGGCGACGTAAACCCGGCAGTTGGAATAGCCCTGATTGAAGAAGTGATAGGTTCGTTGATCTTCGGCGACGCCGGTCGGATCATGCAGATTCCACCCCTTCAGCGCGATGCCGGTAACACCCTTCCCGTTCTTGCCCAGATAGCCGATGGACAGACGCAAAATTTTGCGCTGCTTGAACAGGCCTTGGCGGCATAACTTCGATAATTTGACGTCGAGGTTGCCGACCCGATACAGCGGCTGGCGCGATTGCGCATACTCGCCTTTGACGCGGTTGCCCGCGGTCGCAACGTCTGCGCTGACCAGCACCATGGCCAAAGCCATCAGGCCCGCATACGGGGCGATTATGAAAGCGTTCTGCTTCATCATGACGCCTTTATAGCGCAAAACGCCCGATCACGGAAGTGATGAAGAACACGGCTGTGTAATTGTCAGTGTCACGCTTTGCCATATGGATTGCCAAATTTAGATTGCTTAAACTGAACTACACTATAAAGACGATTGTATTATGTGCCTTTGTTCCGGGGAAAAATGATGTCGATTACGCGAAAAAGCCTTTCGATTTTTGGCGTCACATTTTGCGGTTTGCTGGCGATCCCTTCGACGCTTTCGGCTGACGAAGCGTCTGGGTCCTTTGCAAGTATTTTTCATGAGATCAGCATCGGCGTTTTACACCACGACACCGATCATCTTTGGAGTGGTTTTCGCCGTGAAAGCGGTGTCGATCTCAACGTCGAAGCACTCTTTAGCCCCTCCATCGTTGTTTTCGGCGGCGATTTGCGCCCCGCCCTCGGCGTCTCGATCAACACGTCCGGCGACACCTCAAAGGCTTATCTCGATGCCCGTTGGCGTTACGATTTTGAAAACGATATCTTCGTTGGTATCGGTGTGGGTGCTGCCGTGCATAACGGCGAAACGCGGCTTGTGCGCGCAGACAAGAAAGCCTTGGGCTCACGCGTTTTGTTTCATATCCCATTAGAAGCCGGATATCGCTTCGATGCCCACACGTCCGTGTCGCTTTATTTCGACCACGTGTCGAACGCCTACCTTGCAGATGCCAACGAAGGTATGGACACGCTCGGTGTACGCGTTGGATATCGATTCTGAACGCTTATAAATTTCAAAAAAATGGCGACCCCGGCAGGACTTGAACCTGCAACCTGATGCTTAGAAGGCAACTGCTCTATCCAGTTGAGCTACGGGGTCGTTGTTGTGGCGTGATGCGTTTAAGCGCGCCGAAACCTAGCGCCGCTTCGCCATGGGTGCAATGACCGGAACATGATGCCGGGTGTGATTATTTTGCGCCGAAGACGGTTTTCAAGATATCCGTGGTCCGCGCGGCAGGATCGGCACGGATCGATGCTTCTTCACTGGCGAGATAGTGAAAAATTCCGTCCAAGGCCTTTGTGGTGGCGTGTTCTTTAAGGTCGCTTTTCACATCAGGCACAAACGGCAGCGCTTTGTATTTGCTGATCAAAGTGTCATAGCTGGTGACCGCACCGACTTCGTTGAGCGCGCGCTCCATGACCGGCGTGATCGTGGATTTCAGATCGTTTCCGGTGACCCGGCGAAAGTACTGTGTCGCGGCGTCTTCGGGACCGTTGTAGATCGCCTTGGCATCGTCGACGGTCATCCCTTCGACGGCCTTCCAAAGCAGCTCTTTGGCTTTCGGCGTGGCTTCTTCGGCGGCGCGGTTGATTTTCAGCTCAACATCGTCGGCCAAGCTGGAAAGCCCGGCTTTGCGGAGCATGCTTTGTGCATTCTTGAGGCTGCCTGGCAGCGGAATATGAATCGCCGGGTCGGCGTTGAAGCCGTCTGGGGCGCCCAATTGTGCGACCACCCGTTCAGCCCCGACGCGGAGTGCTTCTTTGAGACCTTCGATAATCTGCGATTGGCTGAGCGATGCGGCGGCGGGGGATGCGCTTCCTGACCCGCCGGTTGTCCCGCTGGTAGCTTCTTTCGCTGCGTCTTTCAGTTTATCGAAAAAGCTTGCCTGCGCGACCGTTGCGCCAAGTATCAACGCCATCGCGCCGGCGATGATCACGAGGCGTTGTGGACGCATCAATGGGTCCACAGGGTTTTGCGGCCAAACGCGAAGTTGTCGGAATAGGCTTTCGGCTTGATGCGGCGCTTTTTCGGGTCTGAGACCTGATAGGTCAGCTTGTGCTTTTGCGCGAACGCGACGGCGTCTTCTTTGCTGGCAAAGCGCATACGGATCTGGCCGTTGGTATCGCGCGACCCGGTCCAGCCCATCAAGGTGTCGGTTTCCTTGCGGGAACCGGGTTCGAACTCAAGCACCCACTTTTTAAGGTTGGCGCGGCCCGATTGCATGGCCGTCTTGGTGGGTTGGTAGATGCGAACGTCTGGCATGGCGTGCCTCCGTAACGGTGTTGTCGCGCGGCGTAAGATATTCGATGAAGATACGCAAGATTGCGCCGATAGCAACGGGTTTTCGGCAGACGCCGAGGACTCGAGCACGCGTCCCCTGTCAACGCTGCCCTGAATGCGATATGTCATAGCGCAACAGCTCAAAGACTCACAAATTCAGGAGAGACATGATGAAAGCCATTCAATTCAGCAAAGCCGGCGCCGCGAAAGATGTGCTCGAGATGGTGGACATCGCCCCCGTGCCCCCGGCTGCCGGCGAGGTGCAGGTGCAAATCGCCTATTCCGCCGTCAACCCGACCGATGTGAAGCGCCGCGAGTCCGGCCGCGAGTTGCCGAATTTCTCGCCGATCACCAGCGGTAATGATGGCGCCGGGATTATCTCGGCGGTGGGGGACGGCGTTGAGGCTTCGCGTATCGGCGAGCGCGTTTGGATCTTCGGTGCGCAGGCGGGTCGCGCCAAAGGTACTGAGGCTGAATATTGCACCCTGCCTACCTGGATGGCGCCGAGGCTGCCGGACGGCGTCTCGCTGGCCGAAGGCGCGTGCCTGGGTGTGCCGGCGGTGACCGCGCACTATGGTGTGTTCTCGGACGGCGCTGTCGAAGGACTTTGGGTGATGGTATCGGGCGGCGCCGGGCGCGTCGGGCGGTATGCGGTGCAGATGGCCAAGCTCGCAGGTGCCAACGTGATCGCCAGCGTCGGCAACGAGGCTAACGCCAAAATCGCTAAAGATGCCGGTGCCGATCATGTCATCAACTACAAAACTGAAGATGTGCGCGCCCGCGTTCTCGACATCACCGACGGCGCCGGTTTGGATCGCCTGTCCGAGGTCGCGTTCGGCGCCAACATCGATTTGTTCGCCGACATCATGGCGCCGAACGGCGTAATCACCACCTATAGCTCGGATGCGGTGCCCGAACCGGTGCTGCCGTATTGGCCGATCATGTTCAAAAACATCACGATTCGCCCGTACACGATTTATTCCCTGACCGAGCTTGTCAAAAAAACCACGTTCGATGGCATCAACGCGTTGTTGGCGGCGGACCAGCTGACGCACATGGTCTCCAAAACCTGCCCGTTCACCCTGGACGGCGTGATCGAGGCCCACGAGACGATTGAAGCGTCGGCCATCCAAGGGGTGTGCTTGATTGAGGTTGCTGATCTGGATTAGGTCGGGGGATTGATTGGAAGGCTCGCTTAGAAAGGGCGTGTCCGTACTCATCGGTCATCCAAGGTCGCCAGTGCGACCATCATCAGCACAATGGCCGGGCCTGTTTTGACGAGCGCGCCGAGTGGCTCGATCCACATTTCGGGTGTAATGACGGCAGCACCGACCATATAGAAAATTGATACGACGATGCCGCTGAAAAGCGCCGGTCGGCATGTTCGTTTCACGGCAATGGCAGCACCGATGGCGATATCCGTCATGCTGCTGACAACGGTGACCGCTTGGGCTGTCCGCAGCGGAAATCCGTGTGCCGTGAGAATCGCCGTTGCATCATTGAATGCGGGGAATAAGGCGATGAGGCCCGAAAGCGACCAGAACACCACCAGCGTTCCGATGATGAGCGCTTTCAGGAGGTAAAGCTGCGCAAACCAACGTTCCTGCACACCGGCGGGTCGTTTGGCAAGCGCCGTCGCTATTGAGCCCGGCGTTATACCTGTCGCCGCGATCCAGGGACCGGGATCACCTGCGACGCCCCGTTGAAGTTCGCGAAGCGATGTGCTGCGAATAGGCGGCGACCAGCCTAGAAACGAGACGGCATCCCCGGCGCGTGCCCCCAGCCTCAACAACCATCCTGGCAACTGCCACCGCGCGGGTGGACCTCCCAAATGGTGACGGAGGGTCTCAAGTGTTTCACCCAGTGTTAATGGCGCTGACGTCAGAACGTCCCAATTGCGCCGCCACGCGTGATCGCTCTTGGGCCACCGCTTGATCAGGTGTTCAATCGTCAACGTGAGGTCATCGATGTCCGTCGCCGCAAACGGTTGTCTTGCGTCTGCATCTGGCAAGGTCACAGGTAACGTTGCGAGGGCGCGGAAAAGTGCACTGCCGCCATATGCGACCGGCGCCATGACGAAGCCTGGTCGCAAAATGACATAGGGAACCGGAGAAGCTGCAATCAATTGCTCGGCGCTGCGTTTGCTTTGGCTAAATGCGGTGCGGTCATCTGCCGGGCGGCCTGGCACAGAAATGTGAATATATAAGTTAGGCTCGCTTCGCGTTTTCATCACAGACAAAATGCGAGAGACAAACGCTTCGTGCACCTCAGCGGTGCTGCCCCGCGGCCCATCCTGCAGCACGCCAATGCAGTTCACCACAATGTCAGCATCAGCGAGTACCCCCGAAAGTTCGTCGGTCGTCGCGGCAACAATCGGACATTCCAGGGTCTCGCTGCCAAGTGCAGCACGCTGCGATGATGTAAACTTGCGCGCGATGCCGATAACCCGGTAACCGTGCCGTCGAAGCCAAACCGCAATGGCATGTCCGATCAAGCCGGATGCCCCTAATATAGCGATAACGGGCTTGTGGTTAGTCATTGGGATCACCAAGACGGTTTGGCGATCATCAACCAGATGATCGCAAGTATGGCACCGAAACTAGGAACCCCGAAGATGAACCAAAGTCGAAATAGTCGATAATAGCTCGTTGGCAACGCTTCATCTGAAGCTGATGCATGAACTGCCAAGTCACGCATGCGACGTTGCACCCAGACGACTGGCAACCAAAATACGCCTGCGGTCAAATACAGCGCCAATGACATGGCGACCCAAGTTTCGGACAGCGGTATTTCCAATTCGCGCATCAGTAGGTAGCCTGTGACCGGCTGGGCGATAATGGCGGTTGTGGTAAAAAGATAATCGGCCAGCACGACGACCCCTGCCGTTCGCGCGATGAAACTAGGGTCACCGCTCCGATGCGCTATCAACATAAAAAATGCGATGCCGGTCCCGGTCCCGAGAATGATGATGCCCCCGAGGACGTGCAGGTATTTCAACAATAAATACGTCACGAATGCCGGCCCCCGGAGCGTATTAACACCAATTAAGATTAACTGTTCCGGGGTGGATATGAAATGTTTAAGCGATTTTCTTCACTTGTGGCGGCATGGCGATTCCTGTTTAAGACTGAGGAACCTCGTTTCAAAGGCGCCTAAACACCGATGAGCCCACTGTTCCAATCCCTGCTGTATGCGACGTTGGCCGGCGCGACGATTCCGGTGGGTGGGTATTTGGCGACGTTTCCGCCGCTGCGTCGGCGCTGGCTGGAAACCGAGCTCAGACATGCTATTATCGCGTTCGGCGGTGGCATTTTGCTGGCCGCCGTCGCCTTGGTGTTGGTGCCCGAAGGCACGGCAGCGTTGAGCCCCCTGCCCGCTACGTTGGCGTTCGGCGCTGGCGGTCTCGTATTCTTTTATATGGATCGTTTGGTGCGGCTCAAATTCAAGGGCGGCAGCTTGGCGCAGTTTATGGCGATGCTGTTGGATTTCATCCCCGAAGCCATGGCCATGGGAGCAATGCTGGCGTCTGAAAGTGGGCACAGTGTCGGGCTGCTGTTGGCGCTGTTGATCGCGATGCAGAACTTGCCCGAGGGCTTTAACGCGTTCCACGAGATCATCCACGGCCATCCGGCACGGCGCAGGCCGACACTTTGGCTGTTTTGTGCGCTGGTATTACTGGGGCCGCTGGCAGCATTCAGTGGTGACGCGCTGCTGGGGGATCAGCCTGCCATGTTGGGGGCGTTGATGCTGTTCGCGGCGGGCGGGATTATTTATCTGACGTTTCAAGATATCGCGCCGGAAGCCCGCGTGCGCAACCGCTGGGGCCCACCGTTGGGCGCGGTCTTTGGGTTTATGATGGGGATGCTTGGGCAGATGCTGTTAGCGGGCTGAGGTTCGTCTCAGGATCGCGCTTTATTTGCGGGCAACCCAGAACGTTACGCCTTCGATGCCGGCGCGTTCCGTATGCACCACATGTGCCGGGACTTCAATGGTCTCACCCGACGCGCATTTGGTTGTCTCGACTCCATCTGAACCTTCGACTTCGAGGGTCATTTCACCCTCGGTAATCAACAGATACAGCGCATAGTCGTGGGTATGAGATTCGTTGAAGCGATCCGCCTCCCACGTTTTAGAAGCGGGCTCGCGATACTCTTTCTTCGCCAGATCGGCGCGGTAGTCATCTTCGGTCATCAGAAAGGGGTCCCTACGTCACGTTGGTGGGAATTTTGTGTATCACGTGCGTTGCTTGGGAAAAATGGTCGGGGAGACAGGATTCGAACCTGCGACCCTCTGGTCCCAAACCAGATGCGCTACCAGGCTGCGCCACTCCCCGATCCGCGCGGAACTTACGGTTTGATGAGATCATTAGCAAGCGCAGATCACGACCCACCCGTAACTTTTTGCGTGCGCCGAAAACACGGCGTTTTAAATGTGAACTGATCGGACGCGCGCTGCATAAACCTAATATCGAGTGCGAGGGAGGCGCTGATATGACCGTTCTATCTTTGCAATATGCCGCCTTTGGTTTGTTCGTGTTGGCCCTGATCGCGACGACGCGCGCGGACACCGAACAATCCACCGAGCAGGCTCAAAGGTAAGCACCCGGTAGACAATATCTAAACGCAGACATAAATAATATTCCGACGCTGAGCTTTGGCGCCACTGCCACACAGAAGCGCCGACCCACGCCAAAAAAGAACGGCATGGCTTTCTCCGGAGCTATGCCGTTCTTGCATGCAGGGGATGCTAAAACAGCGTTGGTGCATGTGTTAAACGCGGCGTAAAGAGACGTCCTAAGACACACTTCACCCTTTTGACGGAGAAACGTCATGGACTATCAAATCTTCAATACCGTCATGGGTTCGTTCGTCGGTGCCGTTGCCATTCTCGCGATTGCAATGCAATTCATCTAAGGACATCCCATGTTTTCGAACGTCTAAAACCCCGGTCAAGTTGGCCGGGGTTTTTCGTTTGTGTTTTTCGCTTATGGGGGGCCGATCGCGCGTTTCCCTTTCCCTTTGCCGCGAATTTTGGCAGAGATAGCCGGCACGGCCAACAGCGGAGACATCATGTCCGATAGCATACCCTCGACCACGCCAGACACGCCCAACGATTCCGACGCCGGAAAAATTGAGCCGCGTGACTTTATTCGCGAGATCATTCGCAAGGATTTGGCCGACGGCACCACGTCGAAAGTCGTCACCCGCTTCCCGCCCGAGCCGAACGGCTATCTGCATATCGGCCACGCCAAGTCGATTTTTTTGAATTTCGGCGTTGCTGAAGAATTCGACGGTGCATGCAACCTGCGCTTTGACGACACCAACCCCGCCAAAGAAGAACAAGAATTTATTGATGCCATCGAAGCCGATGTGCGCTGGATGGGGTTCACCTGGGCGGGGGCACCGAAGCATGCGTCCGATTACTTCGACACGCTGTATGCGTGGGCCGAGGACCTGATCGAAAACGGCAAAGCCTACGTCGATGATCTGACGGCGGACGAAATACGCGAATATCGCGGTACGCTGACCGAGCCCGGGCGTAACAGCCCTTCCCGGGATCGCGCCGCAGACGAAAACTTGGACCTATTTCGGCGCATGAAGGCCGGCGAATTTGCCGACGGCGCAAAAGTGCTGCGCGCCAAGATCGATATGGCGTCCGGCAACATCAACATGCGCGACCCGGTGATCTATCGGATCGTGAAAAAGCCGCATCCGCGCACGGGCGACACTTGGTGCATCTATCCGACGTACGACTTTGCGCACGGTCAATCGGATGCCATCGAAGGCGTGACGCATTCGTTGTGTACGCTTGAATTCGAAGATCACCGCCCGCTGTATGACTGGCTGGTGGAAAACCTGCCGACCCCTGCCCGGCCTCGGCAGTACGAGTTTGCAAAGCTTAATCTGTCATATGCCGTGCTCTCGAAGCGGCGGCTGACACAGTTGGTCAAAGACGGCCATGTTGACGGTTGGGACGACCCGCGCATGCTGACGTTGTCGGGGATGCGCCGACGCGGGATTCCGGCGGTTGCGGTGCGTGATTTCGTTTCCCGTCTAGGCGTGACAAAGTCTGAAAGTGTCGTTGACCCTGCCCTGCTTGATCACTGTGTGCGGGAATATTTAAATAAAGTTGCTGAACGCCGGATGGCAGTGATCCACCCGCTTAAGGTGGTGATCGAAAACTATCCCGAGGGCGAATTTGAGCTTTTGGACGCGGTCAACAATCCCGAAGACGACGCTGCCGGCACCCGCCAAGTGCCGTTCGGGCGCGAATTGTACATCGAACATGATGATTTCATGGAAGACCCACCGAAGAAATTCTTCCGCTTGGGCCCTGGGCGTGAAGTGCGTTTGCGTTGGGCGTATTTCCTGACCTGCAACGAGGTCATCAAAAATGACGCCGGAGATGTGATCGAACTGCGTTGCACCTATGACCCTGAAACCAAGGGCGGCGACGCGCCGGACGGACGCAAGGTCAAAGGCGTGCTGCATTGGGTTTCTGCCGCGCATGCGGTCGACGCCGAGGTCCGACTTTACGAGCATCTGTTCGTAGACCCCGCCCCCGGCAAAGATCGCGACTTTATCGAAGCGCTTAATCCGGAAAGCCGCAGCGTGCTCGAAAACTGCAAGCTGGAGCCGTCGTTGGCCGATTGGCCTATCGGCGAGGCCCTGCAGTTTGAACGATTGGGCTATTTTGCACCCGACCCTGACAGCACGGCAGCAAAGCCGGTGTTCAACCGCACCATGACGCTGCGTGACACGTGGGCGAAAATACAGGCGAAAACGCCTTGATGCCGCTCCACAACTAAAACAGGTATTTTTAGCGAGCATTAATGCTGATAGTCTTTTCGACTGATGCAATAAATCTTTGAAGTTCGCTTAAAAATGGGATCAGACAACCTGCAAAAAGACCATACGTCATCGGCTGCGGATGATGACGTAACTTCGCTTCGTGCCGAAATGGATGCGTTGCGTGCGACCTTGCGCGACCGCGAACTTGTGCTCGATACCATCGCCGAGACCACATCAGAAATGATTTGGCGCACCGATGCTAAGCATCGATTCACGTATATGTCGAAGGCTGTTGAAAAAGCCGGCGGTATCGCAATGTCCGCGCAAATCGGTAAAACCCGCATGGAATTAGCATGTGACGATCTTGGCGCGCCGAAATGGCGCGCGCACATAGACGATTTGACCGCATACCGACCATTTAAGGGCTTTCGTTATACCCGAAGCTGGCCGAATGGAGCAGAACGGGTCATCACCACAACAGGGGAGCCCGTTTTTGACTCCGACGGCACGTTTTCAGGCTACATCGGCACCGCAGCGGATATTACCGATCAGATATTGACCGAGGCGCGGATGGAATCGGCCCAATCAAGCTTGATGGCCGCTATTAATGCATTGAATGCACTTTTTTCGATGTGGGATTGCGATGGCCGATTGATTTTATTTAATGAAGAATTCGGTCACTTGAATGTGGCGGTATCGGAATCATCTTATTTGGGCGTGTTGTTCGTCGACCACTTCCAGCAATTGATTAACAAAGGGCAGATCCGCTCGGTCAATGGACATAAAACCAACCTTCTAGCAGAGCGGATGTCACTGTTTGAAACGCCTGGCCGCCCTTTCGAAGTTGAGCGTCAAGACGGCCGTACAATATTGATCAATGAAGCGAAGTTGGCGGACGGCAGCACCATCGTCATGGCCAGCGAGATCACCGCGCAAAAAAAGGTTGAGCATGCGCTCCGCCAAAGTGAGCAACGGTTGCGTGATTTCGGCTCAATCGCCGCGGATTGGTTTTGGGAAATGGATACCGACCTGCAGTTTACGTATATGTCGGATACGATTGAAAAGATACTCGGTATGCCAGCGGCAGAGATGTACGGTAGAACGCGCATTGATTTATTGCCAGAAAATTTTGACGCAGAAGAGATCGCGGCACACGAAGCGGCGCTTCTATGCCGCAAAGCATTTCAAGATTTTCGGTATCATCGCTGGCATACAAATGGCGACCAATGCGAAATGTCCATCAGCGGCAAGCCGATATTTGACGATGCCGGCGCTTTCCAAGGCTACCGTGGCGTCGGTCGCGATATCACCCAACTGGTGAAGGCGGAACGCGCACTACGTGAAGAAAAAGAGCGCGCCGAAGAGGCCAGCCGCGCAAAATCGCAATTCCTGGCGCACATGAGCCATGAATTGCGCACGCCGTTGAATGCAATTCTTGGTTTCTCAGATATCATACGCGAGCAAGCGTTTGGTCCGGATGGCCGTGATAGCTACATAGATTACGCCAATGACATCTATGTCAGCGGTGAACATTTGCTCAGTTTGATCAATGATCTTTTAGACCTGTCTAAAATCGAGGCCGGCAAGTTTACGCTTCATGAAGAGCGCCTCGATCTGGAAGAGCTTATGGCGCAGTCCGAGAAGCTGTTCGCTGGTCGCATAGAGGATCGAAATATTTCGATCAATGGTACTATTGAAGCCGAGGCGCGGTATTTGTATGCGGATCGTCGTGCGATCTCTCAGGTGTTGTTTAATGTTCTTTCAAACGCTGAAAAATTCAATCGCGACGGCGGCCGGATCACGACGGATGTTTGTTTGCAGGACGACGGTGGTATTTGTGTGTGCGTTTTGGATACCGGGGTCGGGTTTGCCGTAGACGAAATAAAGACGGCGATGACGCCGTTTGGTCGTATCGAGAATCCGTTGACTCGCAACGTTCCGGGCACGGGCCTCGGCCTGCCGATTGTAGATGCATTGGTTGAACTGCATGGCGGCAAAATCACGATTACCAGTGAAATTGGTGTCGGCACCACAGTAAAGATGCATTTCCCACCAGCGCGCACGTGCGCCTCATAAGCGTGGCAGTTTTAGGGTGCTTTTGGCAGCGATACCCGGCTGCCCCTTTTTATGCCGAGTTGTCTCGCAAGGCCTGCGTTGATTTCAAGCACATAGCGGACCGGCCCGTCCGATGCGATTACCGCCGTTGAATGCGGTACGGTATCGCTGGCGACATTGGCAATGATGCCATCGCTTCGAATAAACAGCATGTCGAGCGGAATGTAGGTGTTTTTCATCCACATTCGCACAATTCCGTCGGTGCGAAAGTCGAAGAGCATGCCGGCATTCCCATCAAGTTCGCGTCGAAACATGAGCCCGCGCGCACGATCTTCTGCACTTTGCATCACCTCAACCTGAAAGATATGAGGGCCGCTTGTCCCTGTGACCGTCACATTAACGCGGGCATCAGCCTGCGCCTCAATAAGGAGAAATGCGAAGATCAGTACGCTTGCAAAAATTGTCCGCACATATGCAAAAATTATTCTGGTCACAGTGTGCTCGGTTCCTTAAATTGAAGGTCACATAACCTCGTAAAGCAAAAAGCTAACCCTATAAAGGGACAAGAGGTTTCGGCATTGCCGTAAATGTGACTGGTACGTTTCAGGGACGTCGAGGGGGATTGCGTGACACGGACACTCGGATTGGCCGCAGCGCTGACAGTGTTTTGGGTGCTGCTTTCGGGCTACTGGTTGCCGTTGATCATTGCTTTTGGGGTTGCCTCCATCGTGCTGTGTGTGGTGATCGCGTGGCGTTTGGACGTCTGCGATCATGAGGGGTATCCGATTCACCTGACGCTGCGCGGTATCACCTACTTCCCTTGGCTGCTGAAAGAAATCGTCGTTTCCAATATCGCCGTCGCCAAGGCGATTTTGACCGGTAACATCAATCCGCAGGTCCTTCAGGTCCGCGCCAGTCAATCGGATGCGCTGGGCCGCACCGTGTATGCGAACTCGATTACGCTGACGCCGGGTACGGTCTCGATTTCGGTCGATGATGACATCATTACAGTTCATGCCTTGATGGACGAAACCGCGGACGGGTTGCTTGGCGGCGAAATGAATGCGCGCGTATGCAATTTGATGGGGGACCCCATCTCCGCAGATGCAACCCGGAAGGTCGGCTCGGCATGATGTTTACCGTTGCCGCCGCCGGTGTTGTCGTGACCATGGCCATGGCGCTTACCCGCGCCCTGATCGGGCCGTCAATCTACAGCCGCATTCTTGCGGTCAACGTGTTCGGCACGCTGGCCGTGATGTTGATCGCGATCTATGGCTTTGTTGATGGTCGCCCTGAGTTTTTAGATCTGTCGATCGTTTACGCGCTGATCAACTTCATCGGCACGATTGCCGTCACCAAGTACGTTACCTATGCCGACATGGGGCATGGTGACGACGGCGATCCGGCGGGAGATATCTGATGGACGCCGCGTTGGACGTTCTGAGCTGGATTTTCATCGTGACGGGGCTCGTGTTCTGTCTGATCGGCGGGTATGGCCTGCTCAAGATGCGCGACATGTTTGCGCGCCTTCATGCGGCGTCGCTGATCGATACCTTGGGCGTCGGCTTCGTGTTTATCGGTTTGATGTTTCAGGCCGGCTTTACCTTGGTTTTGGCGAAATTGGTGATCATCTTGCTGTTGATTTTTTTCACCAGCCCGACCGCCACGTTCGCGTTGGCGCGGGCCGCGATCAATCACGATAGCTTGCCGGCCGTTGACGACGACGGCAAAAAGCTCGCCGCAGATACAAAGACGGTCGGATGATGAACCTTGAAATCCTGACATCCGATCTGCTGAACGTCTTGATGCTGGCGTTTATGGGCGTGACCGGGGTGGCCATCGCGCGCATCCGCAACCTGTTTGCTGTTGTGATGCTGAGCGGCATTTACAGTCTATTGGGTGCAACGCTTTATGTGATTTTGGATGCGGTCGACGTCGCGTTTACCGAAGCCGCAGTCGGCGCTGGGGCGTCGACGGTGCTGATGATCGGGACCCTTGCACTGACGTCGGAGCGCGAAAAGGCGACACCTAACAGTAACTCTTGGAAAGGCCTGATTGTCTGTGCTTTGGTTGGCGCCGCCTTGGTCTACGGCAGCTTTGATATGCCACTGTTTGGCGATCCGAGTGCACCGGCCCACCAACACGTGGCCCCCCGCTATCTGAATGACTCCATGGCCGAGATCGGCGTGCCCAACGTGGTGACGTCTATTTTGGCGAGCTATCGAGGCTACGATACCATGGGCGAAGCGTTCGTGATCTTTACGGCGGCTTGTGGTGTGATCTGTCTGATCGGGCGTGCCCCACGCCGTCTGAAAAAGAAAAACGGAGACGACGCATGATCGGGATGCGTCGTAAAATCGTCCTTCGTGTCGTCTCGAAGCTATTGATACCGTTCATTTTATTGTTCGGTTTGTACGTACAGTGGCACGGCGATTTCGGGCCCGGCGGCGGCTTTCAGGCGGGCGTGATCTTTGCTGCTGCCTTCATGCTGTACGGTCTGATTTTCGGCCTCGGCACACTCCGCGAGGCGTTGCCGGCTTGGCTGACGCGCTCAATATTGGCGCTGGGCGTGTTGTTGTATGCGGGCGTCGGCGTCGCCACTATGTTGATGGGCGCTAATTTCTTAAATTATAACGTTCTGGGTGCAACGCCCCAAGGCGGCCAGCTTGTGGGCATTTTGCTGATTGAATTCGGTGTCGGCATGACGGTGTTTTCCGCTGTTATCACGATTTTTTGTGCTTTCGCTGGGCGCGCCGCAGCTGACGTTAATCCCATAGATGATTTGGGGAGCGACAATGACTGAATTCGGCTTCCCGGGGCTATTGAACTATTGGGTCGTGTTTTTGCTGATGCTGATCGGCATCTATATCGTTATTGCCCATGAAAACCTGATTAAAAAGATCGTCGGCCTGAACGTGTTTCAGGTGTCGGTGTTTGTGTTCTACATCTCAATCGCCAAGGTCAAAGGCGGCACGGCACCTATTTTGGCAGATGGGATCGAGGTGTATTCGAATCCCCTGCCCCACGTATTGATTCTGACCGCGATTGTCGTCGGCGTCGCCACTACGGCGTTGGGGCTGGCATTGGTGGTTCGTGTTCAAGAGAGCTTCGGCACCATCGAAGACGATGAAGTTCGCGCACTCGAAGACCAACAAGAATACGAGAGTAAAGAGGCGTGACCTTCATAGAGACGCATATCTCGGCCCTGGTTGTGATCGTGCCGCTGATGGCGGCGCCGGTCTGCGTGTTGCTGCGCAACAGCATTGCCACATGGGCGTGGGCGACCGTGGTCGGCTTGGCCACGTTAGCGTTGGCCGTCCAATTGCTGCAGCAAGTTTGGCTCGGCGGCACAATTGTTTACGAACTCGGCAACTGGGCCGGGCCTTGGGGCATTGTCTATCGGGTGGATGAACTCGGCGCGTTCGTCGTGCTGCTGGTCGCATCCCTTGCCGCCATCGTGCTACCATATGCGAAAACAAGCATTGAGCGCGAGATCCCGAAAGAACGGCATTATCTCGTCTATTGTATGATCTTGCTTTGCATTGCCGGCCTGTTGGGCATGGTGGTGACCGCAGATGCGTTTAACTTGTTTGTATTCTTGGAAATATCGTCGCTATCGACGTACGTGTTGATCAGCATGGGGCAAGACCGCCGCGCGCTGACAGCGGCGCTTCGTTATCTGATTTTGGGTACGCTCGGCGCTACGTTCTATGTTATCGGCATTGGTATGCTGTATCAGATGACCGGGTCGCTCAACATGAACGATCTGGCGACACTTTTGCCGGCGGTGCAGGATACCCACACCGTGCATGCGGCGCTGGCGTTCATCTTTGTCGGTTTCGGCCTCAAGTTGGCGATGTTCCCCCTGCATTTTTGGCTGCCGAATGCCTACACTTTTGCGCCGAGCGCCGTGACAGCATTCTTAGCCGCAACGGCGACCAAGGTGGCGATCTATTCGTTGATCCGCTTGATCTTTACTGTGTTCGGCGATATCGAGCCGCTTGAGACCTATAACGTGCGCTTCGCCGTGATCATCTTAGCGGTCGTTGGCATGTTCGCGGGCTCGCTGATGGCGATCTTCCAGACCAACGTAAAGCGCTTGCTGGCATATTCGAGCGTGGCACAGGTTGGCTATATAATTTTAGGCATCTCGATCGGCAACGCGCCGGCGATGGCCGGCGGCATCATTCACATGTTCAACCACGCGCTGATGAAGGGCGCGCTGTTCATGGCGATAGGCTGTGTGATGTATGTTGTGGGCTCGGTGAAGCTTGAAGACATGGCCGGGCTCGGCAAGCGAATGCCGTTCACTGCTGCGGCCTTTGTCGCCGGTGGATTTTCATTGATCGGTGTACCGCTGACGGTCGGTTTCGTGTCCAAATTCTATCTGGTGCAAGGCGCGTTGTTAGCCGGTTGGTGGCCGATTGCGTTGTTGATCATGTTGTCGTCGCTGCTGGCGATAGTTTATGTGTGGCGGGTGGTCGAGATGATGTACTTCCGCAGCCCCGCCATCGGTCATGGCCAGGTCAGCGAAGCGCCGATGACGCTGCTGATCCCGACGTATGTACTTTTGGCCGCCGTGTTCTGGTTCGGGATCGATGCGACGTTCACCGGTGATCTGGCGATGGCCGCGGCCGAGACTCTGCTTGGAGGGTCAAAATGAGCGCTGAAACTCTGATCCTCCTGTCGCTCGGTGTGCCGCTGTTGGGGGCACTGTGTGTGCTGTTTGCCGGCCCAGGCTCCGCCAACGTGCGCGATGGCCTGACGGTCGTCACCGCCGTCATCCTGTTTGCCATCGTCTGGACCTTGATCGGCATCGTCGACGGTGGTGCTAGGCCCAGCGTCACGTTGCTGGAAATGCTGCCAGGCCTCTCGATCACGTTTACGCTTGAGCCCATCGGCATGGTGTTCGCCGGGATTGCCAGCTTCTTGTGGATTTTGACGTCGTTCTACGCTTACGGTTACATGCGTGGCCATCACGAGACCAATCAGACCCGGTTTTTCTTCTGTTTTGCGATCGCCATCATGTCGGCGATCGGTATCGCTTTCGCCGGTAACATGCTGACGTTGTTCGTGTTTTACGAAATCCTGACGATTTCGACGTTCCCGTTGGTGGTCCATTCCGGCACCGACGAAGCGCGGCGCGCGGGGCGTGTGTATCTGGGTATTCTGCTGTCGACGTCGATCACGTTCCTGCTCACCGCCGTGATTTGGACTTATGTCGAAGCCGGCACGCTTGATTTCCGGGACGGCGGCATCCTTGCCGGCAATGCGCCCGCGGGTGTGATTACGGTACTGTTCGGTCTGTATGTCTATGGTATCGGCAAAGCGGCCTTGATGCCGTTCCACCGATGGCTGCCAGCCGCTATGGTCGCGCCAACGCCGGTCAGCGCCTTGCTGCACGCGGTTGCCGTTGTGAAAGCCGGTGTGTTCTCGGTGGTTAAGGTCAGCGTCTATATCTTCGGCATCGACACATTGGCTAGCACCGGGGCTTCGACCTGGCTGGCTTACGTGGCCGCTGCAACCATTTTGCTGTCGAGCTTTGTCGCCATGCGCAAAGACAACCTGAAAGCCCGGCTCGCCTATTCCACGGTCAGTCAGCTTAGTTATATCGTGCTGGGCGCCATGCTGGCATCGAACATCGGCGCCATGGGCTCGACCATGCACATCGTCATGCATGCGTTCGGCAAGATCACCCTGTTCTTCTGTGCCGGTGCGATCATCGTTTTTGCGCATAAGACCGAGATTTCCGATATGCACGGTCTCGGCCGCAAGATGCCGGTAACGTTCTTTTGTTTCTTCATAGCCTCGTTGTCGATCATCGGCTTACCGCCGTTGGGCGGCGTGTGGTCGAAGTGGTATCTGGCAATGGCCGCGGTGGAAACGGATCAGTTGATCTTTGTTGCCGTGCTGATGATTTCGTCTCTGTTGAATATCGCGTATCTTATGCCGGTCGTGCTGTACGGTTTTTTTGGCAAGGAAAAGCCTGCTGTCGCGCATGGGCATGATGGACAGGCTGACCCGCATCATCACGACCACCACGCGCCGCCGGACCATCCGATGCTGCGGCATCTGACGTTCGGCATAAAAGGCGTTAAAGAAGCGCCGGTGATGTGTTTGGCGCCGATTGTGATGACCACATTCGGTTGCTTTGCACTGTTTTTCTATGCCGACCGCATCCGCCTATTCCTGGCACCGGTTTTCGGAGGCTGATATGAGCGAACATGAAACCAAGTTCCACGATCCGCGCAAATATTGGCTCGATGACCCTAAGAACGTCAAAAAGATCATTTGGTTCGTGGTCATAGCGTGCATCGCGTTGTTCGCCGCTGAAGCGTTTTATCAAAAGCATCCGTATTTTGCCGCCGAGTCGCTGTTTGGGTTTTATGCGATCTATGGTTTTGTGGCGTGCGTCGGCTTGGTGCTGGTCACCAAAGTGATGCGTGTCTTCCTTATGCGGGACGAGGAGTACTACGACAAAAATGAGTAGCCTCAACCCCGGTTTAATACTCATCATCGGTGCCGTGTTGGTGCCGTTGATGCCCCATGCGCTCAGACGCTGGTACCTGTTGGTACTGCCGCTTATCGGCTTGGCCCACGTGTACGGCTTGGAAAACGGCACCTCGGTGACGATGGCTGCGTTTGGGATGACGCTTGAGTTGCTCCGTGTCGATGCGCTTGCAAAGGTTTGGGGCTATATCTTCAACATTGCGGCTTTCCTGGCGATGCTGTTCGCCTGGCATGACAAGGACACCATGCAACAGGTATCGGCGCCGATTTACGCCGGTGCGGCCATTGGTGCCGTGTTCGCCGGCGATTTGGTGACGTTGTTCGTCTATTGGGAACTGACAGCCCTATCGTCGGTGTTTCTGATCTGGGCGACGCGGACCGAGCGCGCTTTCAAGACCGGTATGCGCTATTTGATCATTCAGGTAGGCTCTGGCGTTATTCTGCTATCGGGTGTGTTGGTGTGGTATCATGATACCGGGTCGATTTCGTTCGGTCACATCGGAATCGAGAGCTTGGCCGGTAAATTGATCTTGTTGGCCTTCGGTATCAAATGTGCGTTCCCGCTGCTGCACAACTGGTTGCAGGATTCATATCCCGAAGCCACGGTCACCGGCACTGTGGTGCTGAGCGCGTTCACCACCAAACTCGCCGTGTATGCGCTGGCACGTGGTTACGCCGGCACCGAAATCTTGATTTATATCGGCGCGACAATGGCCGCGTTTCCGATTTTTTATGCGGTGATTGAAAACGATCTACGCAGGGTATTGGCGTATTCGCTGAACAATCAGCTTGGTTTTATGGTCGTCGGCATCGGCGTCGGCACCGAACTGGCGCTGAACGGCGCGGCGGCACATGCGTTCAACCATATTCTCTATAAAGCGCTGTTGTACATGTCGATTGGCGCCGTGTTGTACCGGACCGGCACCTGTAAAGCCTCTGACCTGGGGGGGCTGTATAAGTCGATGCCTTGGACAACCGGGTTTTGCGTGATCGGCGCGGCGTCGATCTCGGGATTTCCGCTGTTTGCCGGGTTCGTGTCGAAATCGATGATCCTGTCGGCGGTCGCGGGCGACGGTCGCTGGTTCGTCTGGGGCGTTTTGCTGTTCGCATCGGCCAGCGTGTTTCACTACGCCGGTATCAAGGTCCCCTACTTCGCCTTTTTCGCCAAAGACAGCGGACGCCGGGTCCAAGAAGCGCCGTGGAATATGTTGGCGGCGATGGCGATCACCGCCGGCATGTGTATTTTCATCGGCGTCTATCCGAAGTCGCTTTATGACATCTTGCCGTTCCCGGTCGATTACGCCCCCTACACGGTCGCGCACGTCATCAAGCAAATGCAGATGCTGATGTTCTCCGCCTTGGCGTTCATCGTGCTGATCATCTACAAAATCTACCCGACACCCATAAAGTCCATCAATTTAGATACGGATTGGTTCTATCGTCGCTTGGCGCCTGCTGTGATCGGTGTACTCGGGCGTTGGATCGACGCTTTCGACCGGATGGTGCGGGTTGAGGCCTTAAGCGTGCTGCGCGACGTGATTACGTCGATTGAGCGGCAATACGGTGCACGTTCAAGCCTGTCGGGCACGGTGCAGGTCGGCACCATGGTGTTGATCGTTGCCGGGGTCTTGCTGTTATTCTTGTTGGTGTCGTTATTTTAGCGCGCACAGGCTTTTACCGCTCTCGCTTTTACCGCTCTCGCTTTTACCGCTCTCGCTTTTACCGCTCTCGCTTTTACCGCACTGGCACCACGTCAAACGCGACAAAGATATCCTGTGCTGATCTGACGTGAACGGGATCATGCGATGATAGAAATACGACGGGAACAGCGCTATCAAGCCTTCGCGGGGCTTGATCAGATGCACTTCCAAGTGCCTGTGATCCGAAAGAGTGGTCTGTGGTACGCCCGAATTCGATCTAGCCTACGTGGGGCGAGTCAAGAGTGGCCCGGATCAACCGGCACAGCGTCGCGGTAACGATCCACTGCGGCACCGATCACGCGCACAAAACCCCGCATCAGGCCTCGGGTGATGCCATCAATTCAGACGTTGGCGACCGTTCATGGACGCGGGCGCCATGATCAACGTCGGATTGTTCAGCACAAAGTCGCCGAGCACGGTGTTGAACGTGGGCATATCCGCATACCCATCGGGGGTGTCGATCTGCATCGATTGCACGATCCGGTTAAAGTCCGACAGGTGCGAGAACCCGGTCGTATCCCCCGCTTCAAACGCGCGCGTGTCCGGGAAGGCTGCGGTTGGTAGTCTTCGCGGCCACCTTTTGTTGGCGGCGCTTGTCGGCGCGATTCATGCATTTCCCGTCGAATTCAGCAGACGTCGTCGAACCAATGCGGATCAGGCAGGCTTTCAAACAGATTCTTTAAGCCTTCACCCCACAAGCGCGAGATGTTTGTATAATATGAATCATCAACCATGATGCGATGTTCGACCCCCACCTTACAATCATCGACGCGCACAATCAGCATATCGATCGGGGGTGCGACGGCAACGTTGGAGCGGATCGTTGAGTCGATTGACACCAGCGCGCATTTGGCGGCCTGCAAAAGATCCATCTGCGGTGTGACGACACGTTCCAAGATCGGTTTGCCATACTTGGACTCACCAATCTGCATATACGGCGTGTCTTCGGTCGCTTCGATGTAGTTTCCGGCGCTGTAGACTTGAAACAAGCGCATCCGGCGTCCGGCGATTTGTCCGCCGATGATGAACGTCGACGTCGAGTCGGCAACTTCGGATTTTAAGTACGATTCGTCACGGGCACGCACGTTGCGGAGTGCATCGCCGACCATCCTTGCGGCCGCCGAGAGTGAATCGACCTTGTACAGCGTATCGTCTTCGGTGCCGCCGTCTAGCCCCTCTTCCAACTGCGAGATCACGGCTTGCGTGACGGCAAGGTTGCCCGCCGTCAGCACGCAAATGATGCGCTCGCCCGGGTTTTCAAACACGAACAGCTTGCGGAACTTAGAAATGTTGTCGACGCCGGCGTTGGTGCGCGAGTCGGCTGCGAACACAAGGCCTTCGTTCAGTCGAATTCCCAGGCAATAGGTCATTAAATTCCCGTCCGTATGGTCATCCGCAATGATTGCGAATGGGTATCATTGCACATGATTCGGAGCGTCAATCAAGCATCACCTAACGGCGCCTGGTGGTGTTTACGCAATAGTATCACGTTGATCTGTAAGTTATTGATTAGTTTTGCGTTTGTTCTAGTTGGACACGGACGGTCATTTCTTCCATACCGCCACCATAGCGCGATCCACGGATCGGGGCCGCACTCGGATAATCGAAACCGATGGCGAGTCGTACGTATTCTTCGGTCGCGGATTGCCGGTTTGTGGGATCAAAACTGACCCAGCCCAGCCCTTCGATAAAGACTTCCGCCCAGGCGTGAGATGCCACGTGGCTGTCGTTGTCTTGGCCGGCGAGAATGTAGCCGCTGACATAGCGCGCCGGCAGCCCCAGCACGCGCGCGCAGGCGATAAGGATGTGTGCATGGTCCTGACAAACCCCGGCGCCCGATTTGATGGCCTGCTCGGCCAGGGTCTCCGTCGTCGTAGCACCTGGGTAATAGCCGATCTTGTCGGCGATCAGGTTGGTTAGCGCATGCATCCCGGGCAGTGCGCCGCCATCCATAGCAGGCTTTGCTTCGTTCGCCAGCGCGATCGCACCGGGCCCAGCTTCGGTGAATTTGGTATCGCGCATGAACAACAGCGGCGGCAAACCGTCGCGGGCCGGCAGGATGCCGACGGTATCAATGGTCTCGACCACGCCTTCGACGACGACTTTGATTTCATCGTGGGGGCCGTCGACGGTCGACACGTGAATGTTGTTGCCGAAACCATCTACCCAAGGGGTCATCGTGCCGGGCGTTGTTACCGACCATGACAGCACGCGCTGCCCTGCGTCCTGGCGCGGGGTCAGGCGCAGATACTGGATTGAATGATTGGCCTGTTCGGCAAATCGGTAATGGGTTTCATGGACAATGGTCAGGCGCATGGGGTTCTCCGGTTACCGAACCATGATGAAGTCGACGCGAATTTGATCGCTAAGCACGTGCACTTGTTTGCGGAAGTCGTGCAAAAAGCCTTCAAGGCCAGAGCGCAAAATGGTATCGAGCCGCATCGTGCGCAGTTCAGATGCTAAACGTTCAGCCATCGCTGCGCACTGCGCTTCGCGCTTTAAGCTGCGCAGCACTTCGGCTGTATCTTCGATGCATGACAACAGCGAACGTGGAATTTGCGTATTCAAAATCAAAAGATCGGCGACCGAGACCGGATCGATATCGCGGTATAATTGCCGATACGCGCTGTACGCATTAGCGGTACGCAGGAACGTGCCCCAGCGATAAAAATCAAAGCCGTCGTCGCGTTTGGCGGCGCGGTGGAACGCGGCCGAGCGAGCGAGCATCAGGCGTGACGTGTTTTCCGCGCGCTCCAACGCCGCGCCGAGTTCCCAAAACATAAACGGCTCACCTCGGCGCATGGTGCCGTGCACGACGCCTCGAAATAAGTGTGCGCGTTCTTTGATGCTGTCTAAATAGTTCTGCGTGCCGCGATCAATGACGTCTTGCGGGCCGCAGTTGCGGACTTCCATCCAAGTTTCGTTGATGCACTGCGAGATTTCCGTGGTCAACACATGGCGTGCTGCGCGGACGTTTTCGCGGGCACCATGGACACAGGAATAGATGCTGGACGGGTTTTCCGGATCCAACGCCATGTATTCCATCACTGGCGCTTCGGAAAATTTACTGTGCTTGGCGAGGAAGGCGTTTTCTTCAACTTCGCTCTGAAACAGGTTGCGCCACAAGTTGCCAGCCTCGTCGGTCGGAATTGGCATCAAGCTCAGGCGTTGCGTGCCACTTAAAAGTCGCGCGGTGTTCTCAGCCCGCTCTACGTAGCGACCTAGCCAATATAAGTTGTCGGCGGTACGGCTCAGCATGACATTCCCCTCACCGCTCCAACACCCAGGTATCTTTGGTACCGCCACCTTGTGACGAGTTGACCACCAGCGAGCCTTCTTTGAGGGCAACCCGTGTCAGGCCACCCGGCACCACCGTGGTGCGCTGACCCGACAGCACAAACGGCCTGAGGTCGACGTGGCGCGGGGCGACGCCCTCGTCTACGTAGGTTGGGCACGTGGACAGCGCCAACGTTGGCTGCGCGATGAACGCGTCCGGATCCGCCTTTAAGCGCTTGGCATATTCCTCACGCTCTTTCTTTGTGCTTTTCGGGCCGACCAGCATGCCGTAGCCGCCCGAGCCGTGCACTTCTTTGACGACCAAGCTTTCCAGATTTTCCAGAACGTATTTGTAGTCGTCTTTATTACGCAGGCTGTAGGTCGGCACGTTTTGAAGGATCGGTTCTTCGCCCAGATAAAAACGAATCATCTCGGGCACATAGACATACATCGCCTTGTCGTCGGCAACGCCGGTGCCAATCGCGTTTGTCAGCGTCACGCGGCCTCGTCGGATCACAGACAACAATCCCGGAACGCCCAACATGGAATCACTTCTGAAGGCGAGCGGATCGATGTAGTCATCGTCGACGCGACGATAGATCACGTCGACGCGCTTCGGCCCCTCGGTCGTCCGCATGAAGACTAAGCCGTCGTCGACAAACAAGTCTTGGCCTTCGACCAATTCAATGCCCATTTCGGTGGCTAAGAACGCATGTTCGAAAAACGCACTATTATGTTGGCCGGGTGTCAGCAATACCACCGTCGGATCATCAACTCCAATGGGCGCGACGGAGCGTAAGTTGGCGCGTAGTTCAGACGGGTAGCGTTCCACCGGCGCGACATGATTGGTCGCGAAAAGTTCCGGGAACAGACGCATCATCGTTTGTCGGTTTTCCAACATGTAGGAAACCCCTGACGGTGTCCGCACGTTGTCTTCCAAAACGAAGAAATCGCGAGGCCCCGTGCGTACCACATCGACCCCTGCGATATGCGCGTAGATGTGCCGCGGTAAATCCATATCCAGCATTTCGGGACGGAAGGCGTCGTTGTTCAACACCAGTTCCGGCGGAATGCGCCCGGCTTTCAAGATCGCTTGGTCGTGATAGACGTCATCCAAAAATGCGTTCAGCGCATCGACCCGCTGTATCGTGCCGCGGGCGAGATAATCCCATTCCTGCGGATCAAGGATGCGTGGAATAATGTCGAACGGAATCATGCGTTCGGTCTGCGCCGCGTCACCATAGACGGTAAACGTGATGCCGAGCCTGCGGAACATCATGTCCGCTTCGCTGTTCTTTCGAGTTAGAAATTCTTTTGACGCGCCTTCAAGCCATTCACCGAACTGCGCATAGGCCATACGGACCGTGCCGTCGGGTTCAAGCATCTCGTCAAAGGGTCGCAATGGCCCATCATTTCCGTCATTTGGTGTCGTCGACAACCTAGTAAATCCCTGTCTTTTTTATTGCTTGGACCATGCGGCCTTTCAAGTCGACGTCGCCAAATATGATCGGCGTTATCTCCCCGCTTGCTTTTACCTTAAGCACTCGGACCTGGTTTTGAAAGGGAATGCCGTTGAAATAATCAAAAGATGAAATTGACTAAATTTCCGCCAGCACAGCCTTGGTAATCGCCGCTGTGCCGTGTTGCCCACCGAACTCCACGGGCTGCACGGCACCCCTTGCAAACGCTCTGGCGACGGCATTATCAATCAGGGCGGCGGCTTCGGTGGCGTGTGAGTCACCGTGGCGATGGCCGAGCCAGTTCAACATCATCGACGCTGACAAAAACATCGCAACCGGATTGGCTAAGCCTTTGCCGGCAATGTCCGGCGCGCTGCCGTGGGATGGTTGGAACAACCCATGCACATCACCGATGTCTCCCGATGGCGCCATGCCGAGTCCACCGACGATGCCCGCCGTTAAGTCCGACAAGATATCACCGAACAAATTTTCCATGACCATCACGTCGTAATCCCACGGATGCTTGACCAGATTCAGGGCCATCGCATCGACATAAGCGTAATCGGCGTCAATGTTTGGATGGCGGGTGTGCACGTCTTCGAAGACCTGTCGCCAGAATGCCATCGAATGCAAAACATTGGCTTTGTCGACGCACGTCACACGGCACGCATCGGTGCGCGTGCGTACACGGGTCGCAGCAAGTTGGAATGCGTATTCGATCACCCGTGTCGCGCCCGCGCGCGTGATCAAGCATCGGTCTTCGGCTTGATCGGGATCAGTGACGCGCGGTTTGCGAATGTCCGCAAACATACCTTCGGTATTTTCGCGAATGAGCACCAAGTCGATGTCGGCAGCACGCGAATCTTTAAGCGGCGTCGGCGCGCCTGGCAAAACGCGTACCGGCCTAACACCGGCGTAAAGCTCTAAACCAAACCGAAGGTCCAATTGCGGATTGATTTCTGTGCCGTCAGTCTTGCGCACATCCGGCAATCCCATCGCGCCGAATAAAATCGCGTCGGCATTTTTGGCAATCTCAAAACTGCTGTCGGGCAAATCGGTGCCGTGATCGCGGTAGTATTGTGCCCCGCCTGGCGCGTCGATGAAACGAAGTCCAGGTCCGCCGATTTTTTCGACCGCGGCATTCACGACTTGAAGACAAGCGTCCATCACTTCGGGGCCGATGCCATCTCCCGCCATCACGGCAATCTGAAATGCGTTCGTTGTCATAATGCGGACTCCACCGTGCGATTGAATTTAAACAAAAGTCATGGCGCAAATATGTGAGAGGCGCTGCCAAACGGCAACGCCTCTCACTATTCATCGAAGTAACATCACGATGTGCCTGCACCAACCCCCGGTGCCGGCGTCTGCGATATAAACTTACTTCTTTGCGGCGGGCTTGCGTGCTGCCGGTTTTTTCGCCGCAGGCTTGCGCGCTGCAGGCTTCTTTACCGCCGGCTTTTTCGCCACGGTTTTCTTGGCTGCAGGTTTTTTAGTTGCAGGCTTACGTGCTGCAGGTTTCTTTGCCGCGGGCTTCTTCGCTACGGTTTTCTTGGCCGCAGGTTTTTTCGCTGCGGGCTTCTTTGCTACGGTTTTTTTGGCAGCAGGCTTACGCGCTGCAGGTTTCTTTGCCGCCGGCTTTTTCGCTACGGTTTTTTTAGCTGCAGGTTTTTTAGCCGCAGGTTTTTTAGCCACGGTTTTTTTCGCCACCGGCTTTTTCGCCGCAGGCTTCTTTACTGCAGGCTTTCTTGCCACAGGTTTTTTAGCGGCAGGCTTCTTTGCTGCCACTGGTTTTTTCGCCGCAGGTTTTTTTGCGACTGGTTTCTTTGCAGTCGGTTTTTTCGCCGCTGCAGGTTTCGTGGATTTCTTTGCCGCCGGCTTTTTGGCCGGGGCCTTCGTTGCTGCTTTCGCCATCAATAAGACCTCCCGTCGATAATCAGCATGAATCTATATATCAGTATGTGGATAAATTCGGAAGTGCCACACGTCACAGGTAGAAAAAGTTTTACGCGTTTATGCCGCCGAATTTGAAAAACGTTTTTGCTTTCCGTTCTCTACGTTCGTTCGTTCGCCAAGTTAAGGTGCAACGCTTCGTGTCACGAAGTCAAAGGGCTTGTTGATAAACGTCCCTGTTTACGCGTTGCATGTATTCGATTCGGATACGCAAAAAAAATGCATACTCACTTCACACCCGATTTAAAATTCGAAACCGCACCCGGCATCCATGCCTTCACCTGCACAGGACGACCGTCTTGTGTACGATAAACTTTTTGCTTCGAGACTTGCGTGGCCCCCGGCCCTTCTCTGCTTTCGATGAACGAACGGCTGATCTCGCGCAGCGGAATTTCCGCGCGCGGCCCGCGCTCAAGTGCATCTTTATACGCAGACGTTTCTTTGGTGATTGCATTCAGCCGATCAATCGGCATGTGACCAAAGCGCCGCCAAAGCTGTGATAAAAATTCTTGGACTTCGTGTGGCAAAAATAATTCTGCTTCGATGTCGGGACGGCCTCGCGAAAATGCCATGAAGATATTTGGTTCAATCGGACCGGCTGCGTCGGCGACAAAAACCGCCGGCATAAGTTTGCGGCCTTTGTGGATGATCGCATAGTAGCCTTGCGCAATGTACAGCAGCCGTTGCAGCTTTTGCTGCTGCAGGTACTCGTTCTCGTTCAGCGCGGTGTCGGCAAACCAGAACGCAACGTCAAAGGCATTGTTCACATCGCTCGGCATGAGCTTCGGTACCTCTCCAGGGCGCACAACCAAGATCATACGATAGACAGTAATGGTAAAGCGATCCTTTATGCGATTTTTCAAAAGTAGCTATGTCCTGTCTATTGCGTGCGCGTATAACATCTGTAACGCTTTCTATGTTCTCTAAAGAAAAGAAATAATTTTGCAGATCAAATCTTTAAAGACTGAGATCGCCGCATCGTGCGTCGGCGCGTTAGCCACGTTGCCGCAAGCGGTGGCATATGGCCTGATCGCCTTTTCCCCCCTCGGTCCGGAATGGGCCGCTTTTGGGATTTTAGCGAGCGTCGGCTCGGCAATTGCGTTCGGTATCATTTCAGGCTTCGTTTCATCGAATCCATTTATGATATCTGGGCCAAGTGCGCTCACGGCACTCGTGCTTGCGACGGGCCTTGAAGTTGCCGTCTCACGCGGATACGCGCCCGAGCAGGCGCTGCAACTGGCATTTGTCGGTATTGTTATATCGGGGCTGTTTCAGCTGGTCGCCGGGTTAGCCCGCTTGGGGCACGCGGTCTCATATATTCCAGTGCCGGTGCTTGCCGGCTTCGTCAACGCCTCTGCGATATTGGTTTTACTCAGCTCGTTGCCGATGGTGCTCGGTATTCCAGAAAGTTCCATTACCGACATCTTTTTGCACGGTGGAATTCGTGATGCGAGTTTGTGGGCTATCTGTATCAGCGGTCTTACGATTACCTGCAATTTTCTGTTCGATGGCCGCATACGTATTTTGCCGGCCGCACTTATCGGACTGGCTGCCGGTACAATCGCTTATCATGTGGGGATCAATGTCGGTGATGTGCCGTTGGGCCCAGAGGTCGGACACATCGACCTGTTGGCGCTAATCAAAATGCCCGAGTTGTTTCGTACGGAGCTGTCGGTGCCAATGTTGCTGCGTGAAATCGACATCCCGCTTTTTACAGGTCTCTCCATTGGCTTACTTGGGTCCTTCAACACGGTGTTGACGGGCGCTGCTCTCGATATGCGAACCAACAACGCAGGTAACGTGAATAAAGATTTGCGGGCACACGGGGTCGTGAATGCACTGATGGGTATCCTCGGCTTTTTGCCAGCTTCGGGCGCGCTCAGCCGTTCGATGGCAATCATCAATTCTGGGGCAACGACACGGACTGCTAATATCGGGGCCAGCGTCCTGTTTTTTCTATTGCTCGTGCTGTTGGCGCCGGTGGTGGCGACACTGCCATTATGGGCGACGTCAGGTATGTTGTTGGCGACTGCCATTCAAGCCATCGACAAGCCGACCGTCGATAAACTCCGCGGCATCGTCACGCGCACGCTGCCGTATCCGCGGGTATTGATCGGCGACATCACGGTGACGTTTACCGTCGTGATCACGGCGATGGCGCTGAATTTGATCGTCGCCGTCGGCACCGGAATTATTCTGGCCGTGATTCTGTTCGTGCTCGGTATGGGCCGGGATCCGGTGCGTCGAACCTTCACGGCCGAAAAGATCCATTCGAAAGTCCAGCGACCGCAGTCTGAAATGCAAATTTTAGAACGCGAAGGTCACCGCATCGGTATCATCGAAGTGCAAGGCGCGCTTTTTTTCGGCGCCTGCGCCAGATTGCAATCTCAGGCACGCGCCATGAGTGCGAAAGGTGCCGAGTTCATTGTGCTCGATTTCCGACATTTGACATCCATCGATAGCACCGGGTGCGCGCTGCTGCGCACAATCGCCGTCAACTGCGCCGAGGCCGGCGGTCGCTTGTTGATCAGTTGTGTTGAGCGAGAACGTCGGGTTGATCCGTCAAAGCGCCGTCGTCACAACGGCAGCGCTTCAAAGTCCGCAAATATATCGCGCTCTCAACTCCGTTGGATATGGTTGAACCTTGAGGCCAATAACGTGATGGAGCGTATCGGTGAAGACGGCGTTTTCGATGATACCGATACGGCCTTAGCGGCGTGCGAGGAAATCCTTCTCAAACGACTTGGGTATGCGGGCAATCGCGAAAGCCGGGGTATCATTGCGTCCAGCGATCTATTCCATGGGCTGTCGCGCGCGCAGATCATGGTTCTGGGCCGTTATGCGCAACGTCACCGGTTCAATTTATATGACGTCGTTTTTGAACAGGGTGACTTCGGAGACCGTGCATATTTTCTGGTGAGCGGTCGTATGGACGTCCTGATCGATATTCCGGGCTCGGTCCGCAAACGGCGGGTCAGTGCGCTGACCGAAGGTACGCTGTTCGCCGAAATGGGACTCATTGACGGCGGAGCCCGTTCGGCAACCGTCAGAGCCGTTCGCTCATCCGCCTGCTTCTCCATTGATGCGGAGAGTTTTTCCAAGCTTCAAAATGAGATCCCCGATGTGGCGTTGATTTTGATGCACAATGTCGCGCGACAATTTGCGCACAGACTGCGCCATGCAAATAACATGATCTCTGAGCTGGAGCGCTAAGGCCGCACTCAGATCGCGTTTAGGCGCGAAGATTGACGGTTTGTTCAGCGATATCTTCGGCGGTTCGGATCACTTCGGCGTTCGCACGATAGGTTGTTTCGGCTTCAATCAGGCGAATGATTTCACTGGCGAGATCGGGCGGATTATCGCTTCTTTGCAGTTGGGCGAAAACGGCGGTTGCCGGGTTGACCGGATCTGCGCTGACCAGTGTCGTTTGGCTGATGCGGGTCGCCTGATAGCCTTTGGTGTTGAGGTTGGCGATGTTGCCGGCAGCGCTTTCTGCACGGACCGACGCGGCCCTGAGGCCCGAAGTTGCGGTCGTTAAAACCGAATTAATCGCCATACTCATATCCCCTTACTATCCGCCACCATAGCAATAGGGGCGAAGCAGCGAAGTGATGCAAATCACCCGACTCGAAAAAAGAATAGGTCCTAAAAAAAGCCGCTCGTTGAGCGGCTGCGTCATCTCGAACGGTGTTATGTATGCTTACAAGCTGAAGTTCATCGACGTGCCGCGCACCGGCTGTTGGCCGGATACCACAAGCGCATTGGTTTCGTAGGTCGAAATAATCTTCGATCTGGGGGCATCTACTCGACGGGAAATTTCGTCGCGATTTTGGCGGCCACTTCCGGTATCGCTGTCGATTTGGAAAATGCGTGCGAAGTCTTGGCTATCGGCGGTGAACAGACGATTGACGCCGGGCTCCGAGTAGCGCTGTTGGCCACGACCACGAGGGTCGCCAAGCTGCTGGCGAAGCTGATCTTCCTGGAATCCGGACGCCGCTGAGTCGAATGAGATATTCGCGCTGAGGTCCGGCGCGTCAACCTGTCCCGTCGATACCGAGGCGGCGCGCGCAGCCGGCCCGACAGCGCGCGACGTGGTCGCCGGGGCTGCTGATGCGATAGCCGTTGGTTTCGGAACACTGGCCATAATTTACGCGATCTAGCTTCCTAGTTAACGTTCATTTCCCATGCAAATCCTGCTACGCGCCCCCGCAGAAAACGGGCACACATAGCAAAATCTATGAATGGTTAATGAAAGTCTAGGCCCCTGGCTGTCAAAGGTCAAGAAAAACGGCTTGATCCCGCCAGTTCTGAGGGGGTGCTTTCCTCGAACATGGTAAAGGCTAGTTGCATCAAAAAGTGCAATTCCGGCTTCGAAATGCAAAATTCTATTTCAAGTTTAGGCGTTATAGGTCGTGCTGGGGGCGAACGCCGCGGCGTGGTCCATGGAGTGTGTACCCATCTTTGATGCGGAATTCGCGTTTGGCATCTTTGAAGGCATACCTTGCTCAGCGTGTAGAATCTTGATTTCGCGCTGCGCAATCTCAAGGTCACGGGACAAGTCACGGATCTGCGCCTCGGCGCGATTGAGCGCTTGGTTAAGGGAGGCCAAATGCGGCTTTAAGGCCAATTTCGCCCCCCCGTCCGTGCGTCGTGCCAGTTCACTGGTGAACCAAAGCGCAACCATGGAAAGGACAAATGCAATCGTCGCTAAAAGTATTGCCATCTGACATCTCCTAAAACCCATTCTGGACCGATATGCATCTTATAAAGCTAATCGTAAACGATGGATTAAAGGGGGAACCGAAAGTTGGTGGCCTACCCTATTTATTGCCTATGCGACGGGAATGAAGATGACGATGCGGGTGCCACTTTCCGTGTTATTGGTAATGCTGATTTAAATCATGTCGTTTGCATACGCCGGTGCGGCTACGATGATGAAAAGGAACGCTATCAAAGAAAGACTCAGGGCAGGCATACTTTAGCAGTCGCTATGATGCGGTCTCGCCCTCTTAACTTTTATGCTGCCAGACCCTCGGCGAGGGTGCATTTTTTCAGTGCCGGTGAGATATTGATGCGTTGGGTGACTACGGTACTTTCGCCGGTTTCGGATCGCATCGCAATGCAGGTAATGGTCAGCGAAAATGATGCGGCCCCTGCACGCGTGCAAAAGCCGATACCGTGCCCGGCTTTGACTTCTGCAGTCCACACCCCACCCCCATGATTGGTGCCGTTCATGATCAAAACGCCCGGGGGCACATCGCCCATGGTCAGTGATAACGAATTGTAACCATTCGGATCAAATATCTCGCTGGGCAGTGTGAGCGACAGCGTCAGCGGGGCGTCCCTGGTGGGCCTCAGCTTGGCGATTGTATTGCCGACCAGCCGCGTTAATTGCGTGTTGGTATCTGCATCGGGGGCGGCGTCTTCGATGCGAATGACCGCAGTACCCCCACCCTGCACAGGTGGCAGATAAGCCGCATGCGGACGGTCTTCAGGTCGCAAGGCCCAAACGCCTTTGCCCAGGTTGGTGCCTGCGGTCAACAAGGCGCCGGCCGCCAAACCGGAAACGTGATAGGTCGTTTCATCGCCGTCCGGCATCGACAGATGCAATGGTTCCGGCGTGCGGGTGTTGTCGCGCCCGCCCGGCACGGACAGGCGGGCGATGACCGGTAATGTTGCGCGCAACTCGACCTCGGCCCCGGTCGGCCCAAGCACGAGCATGTCGCGCCACTTACCCACATCCAGACCGAGTCGTCCGTAAATGCTTTTATTGTTGTCATCGGCGCTAGCGCAGATGAAATCGCGGAGCCGCGCCAGTTCGGCCAGCACGGTGGGTTTACGGATGTCCTCTTGGGATACGTTGATGATCAGGGCGTCGGTCTCAGCTGATTCGTCAATGGGGGCTGTCGGCGGCAGCGTCGTTGCTGCCGTTTCGCTGTTTGTGCTGTCGCCTGCTGAAACAAGGTTCGGCGCTGGCCGCCGCGCCGCCTGCACGTCGATCACCAAATCACCGACCCACGATCCAGGTGCTTCGCCCGCGCATCGTATCACAGCAGCGTCTTCAGGCCCGGTGCGGACACCGTCGATCACCAGCCATTGTAGTGCCGGCCCATCGGTCCCTTTTCCGGCTAATGAACTGTGACGCAGCACGATCTCATCGGGCAACAGATCGCCCAAAGCTATATCAATGATGATGCTTTGGGCGCCTGAAGTTGACCATGTCAGCACCCGGTCATAGACCGCCTTTGCATCGGCGAAAATCATTAAACGGCACGGCCCGCCGTCCGGCGGAGGTGCAATATCGACGCTGAGCATTGCGCCTATTGCCCGCAAAGACGTGTCGTCGTTGGCGACATGGATTTCCGCTGACTGCGGCGGCGCGCCGTCGCTTTCCATGGTGACGCGCAAATCGAAATCCGGTGTATCCAACGGCATCACGACGCTGAGCGTTGCCAGCATGTCTGCCGGAACGCACCACGTGCCATCCGGGTCTTCGGTGCCCGCTGTTAGAAAGGCGCCGTCGGGCAAGACGCTGAATGACACTTTCAGCTTGGCGAGTGCTGCAGGATCATCCGTGCCGACCGATACATCCAAGTCGATCACCGATAATTCCGGGCCGATGGCAACAGATGATATATGCGTGTTGAAATCGGGGGCTCCAGGTGCGTCTGCGGCGTCAACATCGTTGGCAGGGGTGTCGATATCGATGTTGAGCATTTCGGTCCACGTGTCGTCGCGATCATCGGGTGACGCAAACGTCGCCTTCAGCACAACGCCGAACGGCACCGGCTGTGATGCCGGCACCATCGCGAGCAACCCTGAAAGGGCGTCGCTCGGGACCTGCCATACACCAGTGGCATCAATGCTGCCCGCGGTCAGCTGCACGCCTTTCGGCAGATCGCGAATTTCGACAGAAGCCAAGACGGCATCATCGCTTTCATCGAGTGCGAGTGGCATTAAAACCAGAAAGCGTTGCAGCGCCGGGGCGGCGCCTTGAAAGCCATCCGGCAATGCGACCGGGCCATGTATGTTGATTGAATTAAGCGAACCGGATGCGCCGATAATATCCGCAAGCCATGCGGTGACGCCTGGGCCGGCGGTTGGCTTGGCTGTGTCATCGTCGCTTAAATCCATGCTCTCGTCCTCATTTCGTGCGCCGGCACGGTTTAGAATACCGCGAGACGAGAAACTTGGACAATCATAGATATTAAGCGGCTTCGGCGGCGATGCTGGCTAGAATGTCGTTGAGCACATCTTCAGCCTCGCCATCCGGCACGCGGCACGTCCCTGCCGCTGTGTGCCCGCCACCGCCGTGCGCAAGCATCAGCTTGCCGACGTTGACCTGCGAAGTGCGTAAGAAGATCGATTTGCCACACGAAATTTCGGTAATCCCGTCTTTTTGCGACGGGCGCAGTGTCAGCGACAGGTCAGCGTCCGAAAACAGCGCATAAATCAAAAACCGATCCACCGCATAAATATGATCAACGTTGCGAAGGTCGCACACGACGGTGCGCCCCACGGTGCGGCTGCATTCGATCAGTTGACGCTCGGCAAATTCTTTATGGTAATTGTAGGCGATCACACGTTCTTGGATGTCGGGTAGCGCCAGAATTTCGTGCACTGGGTTGTGGCGGCAGTACGTCATCAGATCGCGCATCATCTGGTCGTTGGAAATTGCGAAGTCTTGCAGGTTGCCGAGGCCGGTGCGGCCATCCAGTACGAAATTTAACAGCGTCCAGCCTTCGGGGGCCAAGACCTCGGTTTCGTTGAACTGCGCGGAGTCGGCTTTGTCGACCGCGCGCAACAGGGCCGGATCAATGTTCGGAAAGCCGTGCTCGCCACCGTAATATTCGTACACCACCCGCGCCGCCGACGGCGCGTTCGGATCAATGATGAAGTTGTCGTGCTGGCCGACGCGCTCAAGCTCGCTCCAATGGTGGTCGAAGCAGAGGTGCACATCGGGCGTATACGGCAGGTTGGTCGTGATGTTGCCGGCATCGACGGCAACGCGGCCATGCTGCATGTCCGCCGGCTCCGCGAAATCGACCTTATTAATGAGACCGAGTTCCATAAAAAGCGCGCCGCAGACCACGCCATCGAAATCGGCGCGGGTAATCAGATTGAATTTTTGTTCGGCCATTGGTGCACTCCTAACACGAGCAAAGAATACTTACCTCCGAATGCGGGTACAATACGAAGCTGCGCGATGGGAGCAACGTTAAACCCAAAACATTCGGCACTTTCGCGGCAACGGTGGCTTCGCTAAAGTGCACGTGCACTCTAAGGCAGGTGCCATTCTTTGCCGTCATTCAACCTAAAAATCAGGTAAGAGCGTATCATGAGCGAGAACGAAGACCAACATACCCTCTCCATCCAACTCGCCAATCAGGTGATCAATATGGCGAATAGCCGTCTGCAGGAAGGCCTGGAGCCCGGCGACATTGCCATGGGCTTGCGTCATGCTGCCGCCAACTTCTCCGCCTTTGCGATGGCCCACGTGGAAAACCCCGAAGATGTCGATCCCACTGTGTTCGCCGAAGAATTTCTGCAGACCTATGCGTATTACTTCGACAAACACATGGCCAGTCGCAAACCGGTCAGCGGCCTGGACGCGCTGATCAAGCAGGTCAAAGACGAAAATTAACGGATCGGTGTTGAGCCCGATTTCGGGAGAATTTGGGGGTTACCAGGGCTTATGATGAAATTAATATGCCGCATCCGGCATATCATTGATTTTTTCGTGATTTCCCGCTTGATTTCCCCGACCTGAATGGCTACCAACATCGCCGACCGCGTCCCCTTCGTCTAGCGGTCTAGGACGCTGCCCTTTCACGGCGGAAACACGGGTTCGAGTCCCGTAGGGGACGCCAATCTTTTTGGTGACAGATGTGCTTGGCTATAAGCCTAGCTCTCTCGCTCGAATCAGCAAAATTATATCAGATTTCGTATCAAAATCGTAGCAGAAACATTGCGTATCGACCCATTTCTTGGGCGATTATCCCCTCTACATTGGTCTACTTGCTTAAGTTTGCGTGGATGCAAAAATGAGGGGGGCAAGGGGGGCTTGCCCCACCCCTTATATTAAGGAGAGAGCTATACCGAGAATTTCTATACTAAATTTTGATATTCGCAATTTAGCAGAACCAAAATAATCAAAATTCGTTAGTTCACCTGTAACAGATTTCTTATCGCCCCCAATACCAACCCGTTTCAACGCGTTGCAGGCCTGAACTGGCAGAGTATGAAGGTCACAAACGATATACCAGCGATCACATACCCGATCAGCTGCTCTTTGGCCTTGGTCCCCGCGACTCTTCAGAGCAGTACGGTGGACCTATCTCTCAAGCCTTCACGAGGTGACCTGAGCCCCTAATCTTCCTCCAGTTTCTGGTAGAGTCCGTCGATAAAGGAG